>DASXEY010000117.1:0-5773 GCA_036489835.1 Bryobacteraceae bacterium
GATCTCCACGGCGATCATGCGCCACGGCTGCGGCAAGCCCAGCAGCGTTCGAAAGACTCCCAGTACTCGTTGATCAGTTTCACGCTTCACACCCCCTCATTGCCAGTTCCCTCGGGGACCCACAATATTTGACGAAGAACCAGTTTTGGAGAGGCCGAGTTGCCAGTTGACGTGGCAACTATTCCATGGCCTCCAAGAAAAACTCGTTCGTCATCTCGCGTTTTAGAAACGCTTCAGGCACCTCATCGTGGCGAGTTACCGGATGGCTCGCCGGAGTCCGAATACGCAAGGACCTCAAGAGTAGGGAAGAGGCTGCGGCCGAGAAATCCGCACTTGAAATCCGATGTGCCCAGGCAAACGCCGGACTTCAGGTAAAGACAACGTTCCTAGAGGATGACCAGCTTCGCCAGGCAGAGGATGCTTTCCGAAGATTGGCCGACAAGCCCCGTTCGCTGCTCCATTACCTTGAATATCCGCTCCCTCCCGCTTGCGATCACCGTGGACAACGGCGCCGAGTTTTGCAGTCGGGCCATGGATGCCTGGGCTTACCAGACTGGCGTGAAGCTGGACTTCATACGGCCAGGCCGGCCAGTCGAGAACGGCTTCGTGGAGAGCTTCAACGGTCGTCTCCGGGACGAATGCTTGAACGTAAACCTCTTCTTCGATCTTCCAGATGTTAGGGAAAAACTTGAGTCCTGGCGCCACGACTACAATACCATCCGTCCGCATGGCTCGCTGGGCCATCTGCCTCCGGCAGAATACGCCCAGCGAGCCATGCGGACGCTCTCCGAAACAACCTCCACCAGCGAAAAACTAACGCTCCCGCTGGCTCGATAAGCGGAGGCACTTCAAACCCGCCCAGACTCTCACCCCGGGTGGCTCAAGAAATGCGGTCCGGTCATTTCCTCTGCGTTCAATGCTTTGATAATAAAGAAAGGAGATTCCTGATGTCGGTGGTAAGCGGCGGAAGTGAGAGGAATTGTATGCGATGCGGGGCAGTAGTCTATTTCGACAGGTCCTAAGCGCATTATAGCGCCTCGTTGCATTGGGCCAAAAAATAGGCACCGCCTTCGGACGATGGGCGAAGGCGGTGCCAAGCTTTCCAATCTGTTACAGCGACAAACGGTCAATTGATCCGCACTGGCTAGATTCCGACGGCCGTGCTCATAATTATCCTCTCAATCATGCACGAGGAATGCCTGCCGGCGCGGACTACCCGGACCCGGCAAAGAAGAATATCCTCGAAGAGTTCGTCTAATTTACCGCCTTCAGGCCGCCTAATTAGTGTCCACTTTATCGAGGCAAGCCCACGGACGACTGATCTGACCCAGCAATGGGATTTGCCAGTCAGCTCTATTCCCGACGGTACCGACCCGGAGTAGTTCGGTATGCTGCACGAAATAGGCGGTGAAATTGAGCAGGATTCTCGAATCCACAATCGAGAGCGATCTCCGTGACCGACTGAGATGTCATGCGTAGGGCATGGGTTGCGCTAAGCAAACGCGCCTCGTTTACAATTTGTGAGGGTGTCTTACCAAGATATTGTCGGCAGACACGGCTTACATGCTCGTGGCAACGTCCCGCCACCTTGATAAAGCCGGGAACACCGCAAGAGAAGATGTCTTGTTCCTGCACTTGGAGCAGTGCGTTGTGCAGCCACTCAGGTAAGTCGCCTGCTGGTGCAACATCGACGGTTCGCTGGAGCGCACGATTCCAGATTCCAAGCACCATTCTGTCGAGATGGAAGATGCTATGCGTCTTTATCGCTAATCCGCGCGCCTCTTCGTTTAGCTCCTCCATCTCGGATCTGGTCAGCACCCAATGCATAGGAGACCCATTCTTTGGATACAAAAGACGGGTTTCCTCGGGGTACGATTGGCAAAGCTTGGTGTAGGCCGTTGGCGCGAGCGAGAGATTGGTGAAGCCGAACACTCCTTGGTCACGCCAGGGCAAAAGCTGATGAGCGTCGCGGTCCCGTAGCAGGAAGAGTGTTCCCGTTTGCAGGTGTTTTCGGGCGCCATTGAGACAATGTTCGCACTCGCCGCGGGTTATCCAGAAAATCTCCGGATAATCGTGAGTATGGTAACCGGGTAATCGATTGCGGGCCCATTCCACCGTTGTGAGGTGGAAATATGGCCCTTGCATCGTGCGCTCAGAGAAACGCAACAGCGCCGGAAGCGGGATACGGGTAAACGATTCGATAGTCAAATGGCGCAATAAGAATCTCAATCTGCGACTGGAGCGATTTTTAGCCGGCAAGTATAAATATGCACGATGAAACTTATGTTCATTGGCGAAGCCAACAACATATATGCCGCAGGGTGGAAGGGAACCCTGACATGAAAGCCATAAGGCCCACTCCATGATATTCTCTAACTAAAGATCAAGCCCGTCCGCCGAACACTCGCATAGTTTGAGGTCGACGCCGCACGATGAAAAATTGTCCCAACTTAATCCACACCATGGACCGCTACCTCACCGCGGGGCGCGACGCCATCGTCACGCTTCCATATCGATAATGCCGCCTGCCAGACATCCAAGCTATGTTCCCAAACCATCCTCATGATCGTCCACCCGATTGCAATTTTGGGTTGCGGCGATTTCCTCCGCAGCCAAGTCGACTTCCTGAAGAACTCACGGACCATCAGAGTCGCAACTGTTTACGATCTCGATCCAATGCGTGCCCAAAAATTCGGGCAACTTTTCGGTAGCAGCGTTGCCGCGGACCCCAATGCAATCTTCGCAGATAATTCCGTACATCTCATTGCCTTTTTCATCCCGCCTTGGATCCGCAAAGATCTTTTCCTAAAAGCGGCCACTTCAGGCAAGCATGTCATCGCCACCAAACCCTTAGCTGCCTCCATCAATGACTGTCAGGAGATTACCGCTGCCGTCTCGCGATCTGGTATTAAAGTTGGTGTTATTTACGGCCGCACGAGTGATCCGTTCATCGAGGCCACCAGGGATCTTTTCATTTCCGGCCGATTCGGCCGCCTTGCCTTGTACAGACAAGATTGGATCCACGCCTACCCGCAGTGGAACAATTGGGCCACCGACCCAGCAAAGAACGGCGGCCCCTTCATGGACGCGATGATCCACAATCTTAATGCCGCCTGTTTCCTCATGGATCGATCCGTTGAGAAAACTGCCTTCTTTTCTGATCGCCTCGCACACCCAGAACTTAAATGTGCCGACACCGAGGCGATGATTCTGAAGTTCGCTGGCGGAGGTGTGGCCAATCTCTTCATCACATGGGCTGCCGATCTCGCGACACGTAGTCAGGAATGCAATGACCGCGAGCACATTGATCTCTTTTACCTCGTGACTGACAAAGGCTGGCGCATCACAAAAGATTGGCAACACGGCAGCCCGGTCATCATCGCGTCACGAGAAGGTCAGCAGGAGATCATTAGCTGCCTTCCCATTCCTATAACGCCTTACGATGCCTTTACTGCGCACCTGGACGGCGGTCCTTTCCCTCGGGTCTTGGCTACCTTGGACGATGCCAGCCGCGATATCACTCTCATTCGCGGCGTATGACCTCGGCTGTCTAGTCCGATAACCAAGGCCGGTAACCCGAATAGTTTGGCTAAAAGCATCCCCATAAGCCCCAAAACACCAAAACATGCCTGCTAATCGTACTCTAGCGCTGTTGCGTGCCCTCACGGTCACGACAGCGCTTGGTTTCGCGGTAGTGCCCAACATCGCGGTCGCCCAGGCCGCTGCAGATAATAGTTCCCCGACGACAACGGACCAGAGCCAGGAGGAGCCGACGGTCCTCTCGCCCTTCGTCGTGGACGCATCGGAAGACAAGGGCAGCTACCAGGCTGAGAGCACCCTGGCCGGCACGCGCGTGCGCACCGACCTGAAGGACGTCGCCTCGGCGATCTCGGTCGTGACGGCACAGTTCCTGCAGGACACGGGCGCGACGAACGCGAACGACCTGCTGGTGTACACGCCGAGCACGGAGGTGGCGGGCCTGCGCGGCAACTTCTCCGGCGTCGCGGGATCCGCGGTCGTCCAGGAGAACACGGTCGACACCTCGACACGCGTCCGCGGCCTGGACACGGCGGACAACACGAGGGACTACTTCCTGACGGACGTCCCGTGGGATTCGTTCGACGTGGGTCGCGTCGACTTGCAGCGCGGACCGAACTCGATCCTCTTCGGTACGGGCAGCCCGGCCGGTATCATCAACGTCTCGACGAACGGCGCCTCGTTCAACAATTCCTACAACATCACGAACCGCTTCGACCAGTACGGTTCGCTGCGGGACTCGGTGATGCTGAACCAGGAGATCATCCCTGGCGTCCTGGCGATCCGCCTCGGCGCTCTGCAGGATGACCGCAAGTACGAGCAGCAGCCGGCATTCTGTAACATCAGCCGCTACTATGGCGCGTTTCGCCTCGACCCGAAGCTGTTCGGCAAGGACTCGCACACGAGCATCCGCGGCAACTGGGAAAAGGGCAGCCAGACCTCCGACAATCCGCGCGACATCCCGCCGACGGACGAGATCACGCCCTGGTTCTCAAGCTCGCTGACCATCGGCGGCGTGACGAACCCCGGCTACAACAAAATCACGGATAATCAGTTCAGCACGACGAATCCTTCGCCTGGTGGCCTCGTCCCTGGCGGCTCCGAGGGCCCGCTCTCTGACAATTACTTCACGCTTGGCGGCTTTGAAGAGGGCCGCTCTTACTGGGCCGACGTCATCAACTACTTCGAGGTGACACCACTAGCGCTCAACTCCAACCTAGCCGGCGCCCTCAATCCGACGGGCACGCCGATCAAGGTGATCGCGGCCGAAGCTAGCCAAGGCCTTTCCCCGAGTAGCACCATCGCTGGCATCACTCAAGGTGTCCCTATGGCCGTTCCGCCCTTCTCGGATATCGCGCAGTTCATAGGTGTTAACGACAACGTCGAGGCGGGCTACAGCGAGCCATTCAAGACGATCCCCGGCGGCGTGTACTACAACGACGTCGTCCTCACGGACCCCTCGATCTTCAACTTCTACAAAAAGCTGCTCGACGGCCCGAACAAGCATGAGTGGAAGAACTGGCAGACCTTCAATCTCACGATTGACCAGAGCTTCCTCGACGACCGCCTCGCGATCGAAGTTGCGTACGACCAGCAAACCTACATGGAGGGCGACGAGCCGTTCCTAGAAGGTGAGAACTACGCGATCAACGTCGACGTGAACCAGACCTACCCAGACGGTACGCCAAACCCGAACGTCGGCCGCCCGTACGTCGCGAATGCGACCTCCGGTGGTGAGGACAACAATTACGTGACGACGACAACGCGCGATACCTGGCGCATCACTCCGGTTGTTGAACTCCGCTCGACGGACTTCTTCAGCAACCCGACGCTTACGTACCTCCTCGGCAAGAGCACCGTCACCGCTCTCTACGAGAAGAATGAGGTCACCTCGTTCACGTACCAGTTCGCCGAGTACGCGACGACGCCCGACTACGCGACAAATAACTCGACCGCTGTCAATGCTGCAAATACGGAGAACTCGACCCGCAGCTACGAATGGTTGGCCTACATCGGGCCCAGCCTCGCCAATGCCTCCTCGGCTTCAGGAGCCAACCTGGCGAACCTGAACTACGTGATCGCCCCGCCGGAACACGAGCAGACGCTCAACTTCAACTCGACGTGGAACAAGCCGACGGACCCGAACGCCCCCGGCTATGTGAACCCGGCCGCCCCGTACACCTACGTGAACACGGTCAACGGCACGACGAACACGTCCACGCAGCAGAACAACCCG
>DASXEY010000055.1:0-68751 GCA_036489835.1 Bryobacteraceae bacterium
GCCCGCATCTGCTCCAGGCTGATCGGTTTGGTTTCGTCCATGCGGAGAATCAATCCCCAGCATCCCGACTTTTTCCTTTAGGCTCATCTTGTGTGAGAATCCACAGCCCGCTTCAGGCTCTTCTTGTATGAGACAAGACTGAATCGCTCCTACCGCCCGTCAATATGCTAAAATCCGGCTAGAAGATCCATGCGTTTCAGACGCACACTCCTGGCCAGCCTAGCCCCGCTCATCGGACTCTCCGCGCTCCTCGCGGCCATGTCCGCCGAGCCTCAGGTTTCCGGCGGAAGCCGGCCGCTTACCCGTCTTCTTCAATCCGTCGTCCAGCTGGTGACGCCGGCTAACGAATTTTCAGTGGCCGCGCCGAGTCCGGAGCGTCCTTCCGCGCATGCCCTGCTCGCGTTCGCGGCGTTGGCGGCCACTCCTTTCCGCCACTCCTTGTGGATGATCGCCCGGAGGCCCTCGGTCAATTTCGGCTTCCGCCGCCATCAACGCCTTCTGCTTCGCTGCTAAACCTCAACTTCTCAACCCTTTTCCGGCAAAATCCGAATCGGTAACAGTTGGTCTGGAGGTTATTGTTATGGAACTCGACACAATCCTTGCGAAGATTTTTGGCACCAAGCACGACCGCGAAGTCAAGGCGATGCGTCCGATCATCGCGTCCATCAACGCGATGGAGCCGCAGATTCAGGAGCTGAGCGACGAAGAACTCGCCGCGCAGACCGTGCGCTTCCGTGAACAGCTCGCGCAAGGCGCCACGCTCGACGATCTTCTTGTCCCCGCCTTCGCCATCGTGCGCGAGGCCGGCCGCCGCTTCCTCAACATGCGCCACTTCGATGTCCAGCTTATCGGAGGCATCGTGCTGCATCGCGGCAAGGTCGCCGAAATGAAGACCGGCGAAGGCAAAACGCTGGTCGCGACCCTCCCGGTTTACTTGAACGCGTTGGAGGGCAAGGGCGTCCACGTCGTTACGGTCAACGATTATCTGGCCCACCGGGATTCGGATTGGATGGGCAAGATTTACAGAGGTCTGGGCCTGACCGTCGGCGTCATCGTGCACGATCTGAGCGATGAAGAGCGCCGCGCCAGCTACAACTGCGACATCACCTACGGCACCAATAACGAATACGGCTTCGATTATCTCCGCGACAACATGAAGTTCCGTATTGCCGATTGCGTTCAGCGCGGGCACCACTTCGGCATCGTCGACGAGGTCGATTCCATCCTGATCGACGAAGCGCGCACGCCGCTGATCATCTCCGGCCCCAGCGAAGAGTCCACCGACAAGTACTACAAGATCAACCGCATCATTCCCAATCTCATCCGCGGCGAGGTCATCGAGGGCAAGGAGCCCGGCCAGAAATGGACCACCGGCGATTATACGGTGGATGAGAAAACCCGCAGCGTTGCGCTCACCGAAGAGGGCGTGCTCAAGATGGAAAAGCTCCTGGGCATGGGCAATCTTTATGAAGCCCTCAACATGGAGATTAACCATCACGTGCAGCAGGCGCTGCGCGCGCACGTGCTGTATCTGCGCGATCGCGATTACGTCGTCAAAGACGAAGAAGTCATCATCGTCGACGAGTACACCGGACGCTTAATGCCCGGCCGCCGCTGGTCCGACGGCTTGCACCAGGCCATCGAGGCCAAGGAAGGCGTCAAGATTCAGCGCGAAAATCAGACCCTGGCCACCATCACCTTCCAGAATTATTTCCGCATGTATAAGAAGCTGGCAGGCATGACCGGAACGGCCGATACGGAAGCAGCCGAGCTTGAGAAAATCTACAAGCTCGACGTCACCATCATCCCTACCAACAAGCCTCTGCGCCGCATCGAGTATCACGACATCGTCTATCGCACCGAGGAAGAAAAGTTCCGCAACGCCGCCAAGGAAATCAAGGAGCTGCATGAGAAGGGGCAGCCGGTGCTGGTCGGCACCGTGTCGGTCGAAAAATCGGAGCGGCTATCCGCACTCCTCAAGCGCATGGGAATTCGCCATGAGATTTTGAACGCCAAAAATCATGAGCGCGAAGCCTTCATCGTTTCCCAAGCCGGCCGCAAGAACGCGGTCACCGTCTCGACCAACATGGCCGGCCGCGGAACGGATATTCTGCTGGGCGGCAACGCCGAGTATTTAGCCAAAGAGCGGCTGCGCAAGGAAAACAAGGACCCGGATGCATACCAAACCGCCGCCGCGGGCACGCCGGAGCGCCAGGAATGGGATAGCGTCTACGGACGGTTCAAAGCCGAGACCGCCAAGGAACATGACGAGGTTGTAGATCTCGGCGGCCTGCATATTCTGGGTACGGAACGCCACGACTCCCGCCGCATCGATAACCAGCTTCGCGGACGCGCGGGACGCCAGGGCGACCCCGGCAGCGCGCGCTTCTATCTTTCTTTGCAGGACGACCTGATGCGCATCTTCGGCGGTGCCAAGATGCAGACGCTGATGCTGCGGCTGGGCATGGAAGAAGATGTGCCCATCGAGAGCAAGATGATCTCGAAGCGCATCGCCGCCGCGCAGAAGGCCGTCGAGGCGCAGAACTTCGCCTCCCGCAAACACGTCCTCGAATACGACGACGTCATGAATAAACAGCGCCAGGCTGTCTATTCCATGCGCCGGTCGCTGCTCGAAGGCACGGGGCAGAAGGAGCGCATCCTCGATATCATCGAAGGCATTACAGCCACCTACGTGGAGGCGCGCTGTTCCGAAAAAACGCATTCGAGCAATTGGGATTGGGCCGGCCTCGAGTCCGACTTCCTCACCGAATTCGGCGTCAAAATCCACACGGATGAGTTACAGAATCTGGACCGCCGCCAGGTGGAAGAGGACATTCGCGAACAATTAGTCAAGCGGTATCAGGAAAAGGAAGACATGATCGGCGCGGAGTTGATGCGCGCCACCGAGAGCATGATCATGCTCAACGTCATCGACAACCAGTGGAAGGATCACTTGCTGTCAATGGATCATTTGAAAGAAGGCATCGGGCTGCGCGGCTACGGCCAGAAGGATCCTCTGATCGAGTACAAGAAGGAATCCTACACCATGTTCCAGGACATGATGGACCGTATCGAGGATGAGACCGCGCGCTATCTCTTCTTTATGCAGCGCGCCGACGCCGTGCCCGAAGAGGAAGTTCCTCAAAACGTCCCCTATCCCGAACTGTGGAACGCGCCTGAAGAAGATGAGGATGATTCGCAGAGCGTCGTGGCCGTGGCTGCGCCCAGCCAGCGCCAGGCGCAAGTAAGCGCCGCGCAGAATTCCGTCATCGACCTGACGCGGCACATCGAGCGCAAAAAGCAAAAAGAACTGGATCAATTGCAGTTCGTCGGCGGGGAATCCAGCACCGCAAAGAAACCCGTGCTGGCGAAAGCCAAAGCCGGCCGTAACGACGCTTGCCCTTGCGGCAGCGGAAAGAAGTACAAGAAATGCTGCGGAGCCTGAGCTTACTCGTTTTGTCGTCCGCGCTTGTCCACGCGGCGATCTTCCCCGACCAGGTCGGCGTCTTCAAGAAAAGCGCGCCCAAGACCATGTCGGCGCCTGATCTGGATCTCGATAACGAGTACGGCATCCAGGCCACGGAGTCGGCCGACTACACAGCGCCAGACGGCTCGCATTTCATCGCCACCGCCTGGCGTTTTCACGATTCCACCGGCGCAATGGCCATGTTCGAAGCCCGGCGGCCGCCCGGGGCAACGCCCTCGAAAGTCAGCAATCTGGCCGTTTCCACCTCCGACGGGGTCATCTTCGCCTACGGCAACTACCTGTTTCAATTCACCGGCGGCGGTCCGGGCGAGGCCGATCTGAAGCAAATCTACAGTCTGATTCCGCTTTTCGAGAATTCGCCCTTGCCGCTCCTTTACGAAGCTCTACCGCCCGCCGGGCTGATTCCGAACTCCGAACGCTACATCCTGGGGCCGGTCTCGCTCCAGCGCTTCGAGCCGCGTATCGCCCCCTCCGTGGCCGCATTTCATTTGGGCGCCGAGGCCCAGTTCGGCCAGTACCAGACGTCGAAGGGTCCGCTGAAGCTGCTGATCTTCGAATATCCCACCCCCAACATGGCTCGCGAGCGCTTCGAGGAGTTCGAGAAGATTCCAGGAGCGGTGGCCAAGCGCCTGGGATCTTTGGTCGCCATCACGATCCAGCCGCCCGACCCCGATGCCGCCGAAAGGATCCTGGCGCAGATCAAATACAACGCCAATGTCACCATGAATGAGATGCCCCCGGTGGAGGCGAAGCAAGTCGGCGGAATGCTTCTGAGCGTGATCGCTTTGGCCGGAATCTTGCTCGGGATGTGCCTGATTGCCGGGATCGGCTTCGGAGCTTTTCGCGTGATTTTGAGGAAGCTTGGCTGGAGCACGGGCGAGCCCGAGCCGATGATCACGCTCCATCTCAGCAACAAGTAAGCCTCGGTGTTGCGGGCGGTTACACCGAAAACGACGCGATTGCATACAGGATTCCAACAGTTTTTCCACAGCCTATCCAAAATCTGGAATCTGTGTAACTGTATGTATATTCATATGTTATGTATACAATCGCAGGCAGGATTTTTTTCTTGACTTCGTTTCCCGCAAACCCTAAACTCCAATCACACAGGTTTTGACGGTTGCGATGCCGTTGAGCCTGATTCTCCCATGTACATCACCCTGCCTAAAAACAGGGAGACGTAAAATGCTCACCCCCGGGGTGGGCATTTTCGTTTTTCTGGCATCCGCCATAGTGGCATCTGCCGAACAGCCTACTTTCTATCGCGACATCCTCCCGGTTCTTCAGAACCACTGTCAGGAATGCCATCGCCCGGGTGAAGCGGCTCCGATGCCGCTCCTGACTTACAGCCAGGTCCGGCCTTGGGCGAAATCCATTCGCGCGCAGGTGCTGGCCAAAAAGATGCCTCCGTGGTTTGCCGACCCCTGTTGTGGGAAGTTCTCAAACGACCGGTCATTGAGCGCGTCTGAGCGCGATGTATTCGCTCGCTGGGTGGATGCTGGAGCTCCGGAGGGGGATCCGAAGCAAGCGCCTCCACCGCGCGTCTGGCCCCAAGGCTGGAATTTGCCTGCGGCTCCCGACGCGGTCCTGGGCGCAGCCAAGCCGTTCCTGGTTCCAGCTAAGGGAGCCGTGGAATATCAATACTTTATCGTTCCAACCGGCTTCGACGGAGACCGCTGGATCACCGCCGCGCAAGTCAAACCCAGCAACCCGAGCGTTGTCCATCACATCGTCGTTTACATTCGCGAACCCGGCCAAACCTGGACACATGGGCCCACAAAATCCGATATTTTAACGATTTACACGCCGGGAGCCTCGGCCGATGTGCTTCCCGAGGGCATGGCGAAGCTGATCAAATCCGGCTCCGATCTGGTTTTCGAGATTCACTATACGCCGAATGGAAAACCTACGCCCGATCAGACCAAGGTCGCCGTAATCTTCGCCAAATCGCCGCCCCAAAAACGAGTGCTGACGCTCCAGATGGACAACGGAACCTTCATCATTCCTCCCGGCGACCCCAACCATCGAGTCACCGCATCGGGGACTTTGCCGAACGACGCTCTGCTGTTGGGCTTTTTTCCACATATGCACTTGAGGGGAAAGGCCTTTGAGTATCTGAGAATCCGCGACGACGGCTCGGCGGAGACGCTGCTCAAGGTGCCCAACTTCGATTTTTATTGGCAGCTTTCCTACAAGCTGGCTACGCCGATTCCGCTGAAGAAGGGCACGCGCCTGCAATGGGTCGCATGGTTCGACAACTCGGCCAACAACCCCCGCAATCCCGACCCCACCGTGGCGGTTCGCTACGGGGAGCAAAGCTGGGAAGAGATGATGATCGGTTTTTTTGACGTCGCGGTTGATCCCGGCGTCGATAAAGAACAATTCTTCGTGCGTTAGTTAGTTCTTAGCGGCCGTTAATTCGTCCCCGCCCATTTGGCAATCAGCGGAATCAAGTCGACGCCCAGGCCAACGCGATAATAATCCTGATCCGAGGGCGCCACCGGCTGCACCACCACCGACGGCTGGTCGAGCGTCGCGTAGCTCGCCGAAGGCAGCAGTAGCAGCGGGTTCGAGTTTTGGCTCGCATGCAGCCGCAAATAGACCGAACCGAAAACCCGCACCGATCCACTGGTTCCGGGCAGCGGATAACTGGCCGCAAGAGTCATGACCAGAGGGACCAGACGCCCTGCCGTGACCGTCTCATCTTCGCCGAAACGCACATCGAAATAGCCTGGAAAGGTGTTATCGAGCTTGCAGGCCGGCTCCGATACCTTGAGCGATGGATCGGGGCAGGCGCCCTTGAGGAAGAACGTCCGCAAGCGGATTCCAGCATAGAAATCGCGATAAAATCGCGACCGGGCGGGCGGCACAAACGCCACAATGGACGGGCCTGCCGAAGCCGGAGTCTTGGAGCAGTTGGCACCCGTGAATCCGTAGTTGCACAAGGCCGAAGCCAGTTGCGGATAGAGCGACGCCAGTGTGGGATTCTGATTGAACTGCTGGGCGGCGTTGGCGTTCAAGGCGAACTCGGGCGCACTTGAGGCGGGGCTGAAGGGAGTCACCACGCCCCCGCCGGCGATGAAGGAAATCGCCGTTCGGTCCCAACTGTGATTCCGCCCGAATTGCGCGCCTTCCCAGGGGCTCCTGAGGTAAAACTCAACCCCTCCCTGGAACTCCATGGTTTGGGCGATTTGACCGGCAGTTTTACTGGTGAGGCCTCCGGCAAGCGAAGACGCCGACGATCCGAGAGTGGTCAGCGCCGTGGAACTGGCCGAGGGAACGCTGGCGATCCGCGGATTCAGCCACAGCCAGCATTTGTGCTGAAGCGCATGAGCGACCTGACCGTCGCGGCAATTCCAAGGCGCGATCATGTCGAACTCGGCAAAGTATTGCTGGCTGGCTCCGGAAGAACTGGCGCCGGTGGCATTGATTCCGACCAGTCCCAGAACGTAAAGAGTGGAGGTGTTGGCGGCCGGAACGAAAATCGGCCCCAGGGTGATGGCGGGTTGCGTGGAACTGGCCACTTGAACCGCGATCATGTCGTTGGCATCCAGGGCCGGAGTTACGCCTGCGGCGTAAAGGCCAGTCCCAGTGGGAGCCGCGGGGATCGTCATCGATTCCGCGCCGCCGGCGCGGGTGAGTTTTACCGATATACCGATTGCTCCATTGGTTGCTCCGGTTGCGGCGTGCACCGAGATTTGCGTGTCGCCGGGCGCGACGGCGCCGACACACGGCGGCGCCGGATTGACAGCCTCGCATATATCCTGAGCCGCAGCGTCGACGGCCCAGAACAACAGCCCACAAATGAGTAAAGCGATCCGCATGTGCTGGCCTCCCCTGAGACCGAAGATAACTGAGGGTGCGTTTCTTCTTGGCTGCGGCGAACCGCTAAGCTGCGAATAAACAACGAGTTATTTCTTACTGATGGAACGCGAAGCCCGTGGAGCAGGCAATCTTGTCGCCTGCCATCCAGCGGCAAGCGGCAGGCGGGCGGCAAGATCGCCCCGCGGTCACGGCTCGGTGAGCAGCCTTTTCCGGGCAATGACAGGAGAGAGCGTCACCTTCGGCTCGCCAGTGGCCGACGAAAAATACCCGTTCTTTTCTGCCGCATGCGGATGCATGGAGGCCCAACTATTGAACCGGGAGCTCAACCGTGGCGCTGGGCTTGCCTCCCACGGTGACGACCACATTTATGTTCGTCGCCGAGGGAATAGAGCTCACAATCTGGAACTGCACGATATTGACGCCGACCAAGCCAGGGGCTGAGCCCGCCCAAGTGGCTGGAACCGAAACGCCCCCTGCGTTGATAGTGGTCGTATCGGCAACGGTGATCAGCGGACTATTGGGCGCGGCGTATCCGTCGCCCACCTGCTGACTCAGCGGTCCGAAACCAGTTCCATACAGGCTGACGATCTCATTGCGCTTGGCTGGACTCGCCAAGCTGATCAAAGAACCGTCCTGATGCAATGCCGCGGCCAGCGAAATATTCTGGACGTTCGATTCGACGAAGACCCCAGGGGCGTCGCGGCTCACCGTGAAGGTTCCCGACACCGGCGCCTGCCCCAGCCAATTTACCGTGAGGGTGTAGGTTCCGGGGCCGAGCTCGGTCGGAACCTGCGCGTTGATCTGTCCTGGGGAAACGAACATCAGCGGCATCAGTATGTTGTTCACGGTAACAGTAACGTTGCCGATCGTTTGCGCGAGCGGGTCCGCCGGTCCCACCTGCAGCGCTCCGGCGAGATTCGTGCCATAGATGGAGATAATCGAGCCGGGGGCCACCGTGCCGTCCGGCGTGGCGCCCGCGGCATTGACGATGCCCGCCGGCGCGATCGTGGGAGTCGACTGAAGATTGGCCACCACGGAGTGCGGCATATTCATGGTCAGATTCCCCGGAGTCAAAGTGCCGGAAAGATCGCCACCCCAGCCTGCAAATTTATATCCGGTATTCGGCACCGGCGTCACGGTGATCTGTGTCCCGTTGGGGAAAAATCCATCGGGCGACGCCGGCGACAATTTAAAGGTGGCGTCATTGGCAGGATTGGACACCGCACTAAGCAGATAGGACGTGTGATAGTTCGCCGTGTAAACCGTCGCCGCCTGCGTGAGCGTCACCGAAAGCGTGGTGGAGTTGGAGGTGATGCCGCCGGACCAGGAATCGAAATCCAATCGCGAGGTTGGCGTTTGGGGAATCGAAGAAGGAATGCTGATCGCAAGTTGCGTGCCGCTGGCCTGATTCACGGAGCAGGGCGTGGTGCAGGAGCTACCGCCCACGCTGAACGTCAGACCCGCGGGCGAACTGGTGACCTGCACCTGGCCCAACAGAGTGTAATTAGCGGTAACGGAGAAGCCCGTGCCCACGGTGGTGCTGGTGGGAACCGTGATCGTCTGGGTGGCCGAGCCTCCGTTGGACCAATTCGCGAATTGCCAGGTGCGTCCGCTCGAATCCACTTGGGTGGCCGGCGCGCTGATGGTGTGCGTGGTTCCCTGCCCCCAGATGAAGTTGTAGTTCGGCAATGCGGAGGTGCCGTCCACCGAAAGCTTGAGCCCAGCGGGATTGGTGAGGATCGCGGTCTGCATGCCCGGGATGAATACGGCTGTGACCAGGTCCGGTACATTCGTGGCAGCGTTGGTGGTATAGGTGCTGTTCTGCGTCAGGGATTGGCCCGCGGTGTCGGTGTAGGAGCCCAATACCCAATACGCCCCGCTATTATCCTGCTGCGCCGGAGGCGCGGCCACCGTGTGCATGGACCCGGGCAGAAAATCATAGTCCCCGATGCACAAGGGCGTGACGCCGGTTGTCGTGTTGGGCGGAATCGCGTTGTAGTTGGGGTTGCAGGTGTTGCTTCCGTCCGGCACTCCGCTGCTGGTCGGCGGGGTTGGCAGCGTCGTCGGAGTAATGATCGTGGTATGGTCCACGATCACTTGCAGGCCCAGCGGACTGGTGCGGAAGGAGACCCGCTTGGCTGGCGAAAAAACCGGCACAATAGCGATGGGCTCGGTGAGGTTGTATTGGAAGAGAAATGGGTCAGGTGGATTTCCCCCATACTCAAAACCAACAAAACCATAACCCGGAAAAGGATACGCGTTCAGGTTGACCAGCCCAATGGGAAGGAACGCCGTGGTTGAATCCGAGAAGCAAGTGCCGTTGATATATACCAAACCCCATCCGGACGGGGTCGCCCCGCCGTTAACGGGTGTGGGCGTTCCGGGGGCGCCTGAACAGTTCGTATTCGTAGCGCCGCTGCCCGTGCCGGAAGGGTACGTCATTGCAAGCTGTACCGCCTCGGTCACGGTGCCGATAACAGAGGTCAGTCCAGGAAACACTGTAATGGTTTGCACCGCTGAGCCGGCCTGGGCCAGCAGTCCCAGGTTGTCAGCCCACCCTCCGAAGGTCCATTCAATCGTGCTGGGGCAAGGGGTCACCGTTGCGCAGACACCGGCGCTTTGCTGATACGGCAGCGAGGTCCCCAGGATCTCGCTGAAGGGGAACTGCAGAACATGTTTGCTGCCCTCAGGCCACAGGAAGACTTGTGTAGTTCCGTACAGTTGTCCGTCTACATAGAAAACCGGGCCCGGTTGCGACAACCCAACCGTCACGCCGATGGTCTGGGCGAAGATTCCGCCTGAAGCAAGTAACATCAACAACGACAGCGATTTAACTCGTTTCATGCGTTCGGATCTACTCCCTTTACTTGCCTGGCTACGAGCACGGACATAGAACTATCGGACCCGTGGTCCCAATGGGGTAATCGGCGGGGTCTGGGTGGAGCTTTAGCCGTGACCTTAGTCGAGGCCTTAAGAAACTCCGACAGCTACCGAAGGGTGTGCCAAACTGGTGGAGACATCCCATGCCCGCCGCAACATATATCACCGGGATTGTTTTGGCGCTGGCGTTAGGCGCGGCTCTGGCGGGCCTGTGGCTGCGGAATCGTCCGGCCCCTATTCAAGAAACCGAGGATGCCGCCCGTCCGCTGGCGGAGGCTCTCGCCCGCCTGGAAGGCCAGATCCGCGAGTTCGAACTCCAGCGCCAGCACAGCCTGGGCGGCCTGGAGCATCATCTCACTTCGCTGAGCAAGGAAACCGTGGCCCTGTCGCAGGCGTTGCGCTCACCCAATACGCGTGGACGCTGGGGCGAGCTGACGCTCCGCCGCGTGGCTGAGCTGGCCGGCATGGTCCCGTACTGCGATTTCGCCGAGCAGGAAACGGTCAACGGAAGCAGGCCCGACATGATCGTGAAGCTGCCCGGAGGCCGCACTCTTCCGGTGGACGCGAAAGCTCCGCTATCGGCCTATCTCGATGCGGAGGCCGCGCCCGACGACGCTTCCCGCAGGATTGCCCTCGACCGGCATGCGCAGCAGTTGTCCAGGCACGTAGTCCAGTTGAGCGGACGCGAATACTGGGGCGGTTTCGAGACCGCGCCGGAGATGGTGGTGCTGTTCCTGCCCGGCGATCATTTCCTGAGCGCCGCACTGGAGCGCGATCCGGAGCTGCTGGATCGTGCGCTGGCGAAGCGGGTTTTAATCGCCACGCCCGTGACCCTGGTCAGCGTGCTGAAGGGCATCGCGTACGGATGGCGGCAGGAGCGGCTGGCGAAAAACGCGGACGAATTGCGGCGCATCGCTTCCGAGTTCTACGATCGCATGCGCATTTTTGCCGAAAGCTACGCGGCATCGGGGCGCGAGCTGGCCAAAGCGGTGGAGTCCTACAACCGCTCCGCCCGTTCCTGGGAATCGCGTCTCGAGCCTTCGTTGCGGCGGATGCGCGAGCTGGGTGTGGGAGGCTCGGCTGAAGTGCCGGAGCCGCAGCGCATCGACACTGTTCCGCGCGAGTTGCCCGCTGCCGCGGCGGAGCGCCGGAGAGTGGAACCGATCAAATGAAAACGTCAGGCGAACCGGATGGGGCGATCGTCCTTGGTTTCGACGCCCGCCACGCGCTTGACGATCGCACTTTCGTAGCGTGGGATCAGGATCGAAGATCGCAGTATCTCATCCGGCCGGAGGTCCCATGGCCGCTCTCTGTAGACCCGATGGTCTGGCCCGCGCCAACCTCGGAGACTACAAACGACAACTTTCTGAACCTTTGGCCAAGCGCAGCAGCGGTGTTCGCGGCGTTTCCCGGGGAGACTCCGGTTGTGATTGAAATTGCAGTGGTACCCGATCCGCAATCCGCAGGCTACTGGACGCGGCAAATGGGAGGGGTCGTCGTGCAGGAGTCCGCTCCAAGCCAGTACCAAACCGAGTCGCTTGGATACGATGTTGCCGATCGATTCTTATTCAGCGCCCTGAGCAACGGCGGATTTTCCGAAGAGAAGATGGCCGTGATTCGAAGTCGCTGCGCGACGCGCATCAATAGCTTCGGGCTTTTCGGCGATCCCGCGGAGGCGGCCGACCTCAAGATCATTTGCGACCACAGTCTTGAAGAACTCGCGCCCTTTTGCGTCTATCGAATCCGCAAGATCACACCGTTGCGTTAGCGGTTGGCTGCCAACGTGCTCTCTATTTCGAGGAAGGAACGTCCCGATGGAAAGCAACGTAGCCGCAGCTAACTTCCTTGAAATCCAATCAGAGAGAATGCAATCCGAGAAAGACGCGCGTCCGGAGAGGCCTGACCGGAATGCAGAAGCCAGCTCCTCAGGCGTAGCCTGGGGCGCGGTAATCGGAGGAGCTTTCGTAGCCGCCGCGCTCTATTTCATTCTTCTGGCCTTGGGCGCGGGGCTCGGATTGTCCGCCGTTTCGCCCTGGTCGAACTCCGGCGCATCGCCGTCGGCCGTGGGCGACGTTGCGATCGTGTGGTTGATCGCCATCGAGATCATCGCTTCGGCGATGGGCGGCTATCTCACCGGGAGGCTTCGCACCAAGTGGGCCGTGATCCACACAGATGAAGTATATTTCCGGGATACAGCGAATGGATTTCTGGCGTGGGCGGTGGCGCTGATCATCAGCGTAACCTTCCTTGCAACCGGAGCCGCATCCATGGTTGGCAGTGCTGCGGTCAGTGCGCCTGCGGTTACCGGCGCGCTCAATCCCAACCCGTACTATGTCGACATGCTGTTTCGCTCCAATCGTCCGGTGGCGCAAAATGCCTCGGATAGTAGCGATACCGCTGCGCAGGCTGAAGCATGGCCCATTCTGGACAACGCCTTGAGACACAAGGAAGTTCCAGCGGCGGACCAGTCTTATTTGGCGGGCCTCGTCGCCGCGAAAACCGGTATGACGGCATCCGAAGCAGACAAACGAGTTTCCGATGTGATCGCGGACGCCCGCCAAACCGAGGATGCCGCGCGCAAAACCACCGCGCATCTGCTCCTCTGGTTCTTTCTGGCCCTCTTAATGGGCGCGTTCAGCGCGAGTTATGCCGCAACCATCGGCGGACGACAGCGCGATCACGTGAAGCCCCTCTAAGCCGCTAATTCAGGAGATCAAACATGCGTTCGATTCTGCTCTATCTCATAGGCGTACCCATTCCGTTCATCCTCCTCATTGCCCTGTTCACGCATCATTTCTGACGCCCGCAAATTTTGCATGCTTCGCTGCATTCTGCCGCCAGATGACTTTGTGCGAACATAATCACGAGGTAAGGGATGCGAAAGCTTTACACAATCTGTCTGACAGTCGCGCTGTTCTGCGCGGTGGCGTACGCCAAGAACTACCCGATGGCGGCCGCGTCCATCGTTCCCGGCGCACGGGGCGATATTGACGTCAGCAAAGACAACAACGGCAATACCAAACTCAAGATGAAGATTCAGCACCTGGCCAACGCTGAGAATCTGACGCCGCCCGCCACCGTTTACGTGATCTGGTTCCGGGAACGCGATGGAAACCCCGAAAATCAAGGCCAGTTGAAGGTAAACAAAAACCTGGAAGCCTCCTTCGAAACCGTGACTCCGCTGAGGAACTTCGATGTGTTTGTCACGGCGGAGCAGGATTTGAAGGCGAAGACTCCCAGCACCGTGGAAGTCCTCAGGGCCACCATTCAACCTTAAGAGAGCGGCGTAAGAGAGCGGCGTGCGCGACTTCTTTCTCTTCCTGTCACGCCAGGGATGGCTTCGGAAGTGGATGGAGACCGCCGAATCCTCCCGCAAACTAACCCGCCGCTTCGTGGCCGGCGAGACTCTGGAAGATGAACTGGCCGTTTGCGCGCAGCTTCAGAGCGAAGGCATTCTCTCATCACTCGATCATCTGGGCGAAAACGTAAACTCGCTTGACGAAGCCGCGGCGTCTCGCGATTTCTACCTCGAAGCTCTGGATCAGATTGCGGCGCGCGGATTGACCTCGACAATCTCCGTCAAGCTGACGCAGATGGGGCTCGACTACTCCGAGGACGCGTGTACTGAAAACGTCCGCGCCCTGGTGCGCCGCGCCAAGCCCGCCGGCACGCGCATCGAGATCGACATGGAATCGACGGCCTACACCGAGCGAACGCTCAAGACCGTGGAGCGGCTGGCGGACGAATGCGGCTGCATTCGCGCGGTGATTCAGGCGTATCTCTACCGCAGCGCGGCCGACATCGATCGCATGAATCAACTGGGCATTCCGGTGCGTCTGTGCAAGGGGGCCTATCATGAACCCGACAGCGCTGCGTACGCGGATAAGAAGGACGTCGACCGGAATTATTTGAAGCTGATGAAGACGCTGCTGGATCACGGAACGTATCCGGCGATCGCCACGCATGACGAGGATATTCAGAACGAGGCTCAGCGCTACCGGAGGGAGCGCGGAATCGGCACGGATAAATTCGAGTTTCAAATGCTCTACGGCATCCGCCGCGACTTGCAAAGGCGGCTGGCGGGCGAGGGCTATCGCGTGCGCGTCTACGTGCCCTATGGAACGGCGTGGTATCCATATTTCATGCGGCGTCTCGCGGAGCGGCCGGCGAATGCGATGTTCCTGATCAGGAATTTCTTCAAATGAAACGCATGGCTGCTTGCCTACTGCTATGTGTCGGCGCGATCATGCCGCAGGACGTCGCGCAGGACGTCGCGCAGGAACATCCGCGTACGTTCCAGTCACAAGCCAAGGTTGTGCAAGTGCCCGTGGTTGTCACCGGCAAGGACGGCAAAACGGTGGTCGATCTTACGCTCGGGGACTTCAGGGTTCTGGATAACGGCATTCCGCAGCAAGCCACCATGGACGATTTCATTTCGGGTTTGCCGCCGATCTCGCTGGCGATCGCCATTCAATCGTCGGGAACCTCCAAGCTGGCGCTTCAAAAGATCCGGCAAATCGGCAACATGATTCAGCCGTTGGTGACGGGAGCCAGAGGCCAGGCCGCGGTGGTGACCTTCGACAAGGAGATCACGTGGCTCCAGGACTTCACGCGGGATTCCGGCAAAATTAACGGCGCGGTCAAGAGTCTCACAGCCGCACGTCCGGCGGGCGCACGGATGTTCGATGCGATCGCTCAGGTGGCGGACCGCATGCGGCAGCGCCCCGGACGGCGAGTGCTGTTGCTGATGTCCGAAGGCCACGATCAGGGCAGCGAAACGAAGTTCCAGCAAGCCATGGAAGCGGTGGAGCGCGAAGGCATCCAGGTCTTCGGAGCGCATTACTCGTCTTATGCCATGAGCTGGATTTCGAAGCCGGAGGATTTCCCGGATCAGGGTGAGCTGAACGAGATGTTTTTCAACCAGCTCGCGAGGCTGGCAACGGAGAATCCTGTGCGGGCGATGGCTCTGGCTTCGGGGGGATCGGATTTTCCGTTCTTAAGAGAGCGCGGGATCGAGGATGCAATCGAGCGGCTGGGAGCGGAAGTCTACAGCCAGTACATCTTGAGCTTCCCGCAGCGTGGAGACGCGGCCGGGCTGCATCAAATCGAAATCACGGTGCCGAATCGCCCCGGGTTGCGGGTTCGCTCGCGGCGCTTATATTGGGCGGATTAGTTCATCGGTGTGAGAAGAATCGTTTGCTCCGAAGCGGCCCTCAAAACAGAGCCTGGGGCGCGGCCATGAGCGGAGCTGTTCCTTGCGGGAATTGAAGGCCGCGATCGGCCCTGTGCGGGCTGGCCACAGAGCGCAACGGAGGACACGCAACGTCAGACGCGGGCTCTCCGCGCGGAGACGTGGAGGAGGCCGAATGCAAAAACTCCGATGGCAAGCAGAGCCAGACTGGAAGGCTCGGGTACTGCCGTGCTGGCAGTAAAATCTAGGGAGGTCAAACTGGTGAACTCTATGACATCTCCGCTGGCCGTGGAGAAACCAGCAGCGTCTTGGGCGGCGCCGACTTGGCCGCCCGTCACCACACCCGTGGTGATCGGGGTTGCTAGCGTATAACCCAGCAAAACCGGATCCGTGCTGATTCCGATCGAGCTTCCATAGTCGCTATTGAAGAGGAAAACGTCTTCGTAGTTTCCCATGCCGGTGCTCGGATTACCGTTCACCTCAAGTGTCGTGTCAGTGAGGGTTGCCGTGTAGGCGCCTTCACTGAAAGTGCCGGAAATTCCGCTGTACTCGTAATATCCAACGTCCGGGCTTGTGATCGACGCAGTGTCCTCGGTGTAAGTTATGGTGAACATACCTGAGACGGGACTCCCGGTAATTGTGCCAGTGCCAACTCCCGTGAGGGTGTAGTACAAAGTAGCTGCGTGCGCGGCAGGAGCGGAGAAAACAACTGTCAGCGCGAAAGCACAGCTCAAGAGATTTCGTTTTGTGGTTGTCATATGCAGGATGATCGTACTTGGTGGAAAGTTAACTATACCGCTGCCGATCTGCGAGGACAAGGAAATTCAACGATGTCCGAAGTGAAAAGTTTGCACGACCATTCCTCTGGAGGAAACACGTGGACAACCCGTGCCGATTCACCTCAACGCAACATTCGAGAGTTTGCCGTTTGGCGTATGCAGAGCCGCGATCGAAGGAAGAGCTCGGCCAGCTCCGGTGCATGATCACGGCGATCGGCACGGGCATCGGCAAGGACGATTTCGATCCGGCCAAGCTGCGTTACGGCAAGATCATCATCATGACCGACGCGGATGTGGACGGATCGCACATCCGCACGTTGCTGCTGACGTTCTTCTTCCGGCATATGCAGGAGCTGATCAAGCGCGGGCATATCTTCGTGGCGCAACCGCCGCTTTATCGCATCAAGCGCGGCAAGAGCGAGAAGCACATCAAGAACAACGAAGAGTTCACGCGCGAGATTCTCCGCCGCGCCACTGACAATCTCAAAGTCGAACTGTCCGACAAGAGCGTGCTTGCGGGCAAAGAGCTGCCGAATTTCCTGGTGCAGCTGCTCGGCCAGTTCTAAGAGCCCGGCTCCCTCGCCAGGGCCACCGAGCCCGTGATCTCGATCCCGAACGCATCGACGCCGAACACTTTGCGGGGATGGTTCGTCAGCAGACGCACCGTAGTCAGTCCCAAGTCCGCGAGGATCTGCGCACCGATGCCACTCTCATGAATCGGGCGCGTTTCGCCGCCGGGCGAATGTTTACGCTCACCCAGGCCGGTTTCGTGAATGTACACAAGCACGCCGCGGCCCTCCTCGGCGATCCTTTCGAGCGAAGCCCGCAAAGCCGCGTGGCAATCGCATTCGGTCGAGCCGAAAACGTCGCCCGCCACGCAGCGCGCGTGCATGCGCACCAGCACATTCTCGCGGCCGGCCACGTCGCCGCGCACCAGGGCGATATGCTGCTCGCCGTCGATGGTGCTGACGAACGCGATGGTCTTGAAATCGCCAAACTCGGTGTGCAGGCAACCCTCGCCGCGGCGCTCCAGAAACCGCTCCGTACGATGCCGGTAGCGGATCAGGCTGGCCACCGAAATCATCTTGAGACCGTGCTGTTCGCAGAACGCCAGCAACTGCGGGACTCGCGCCATGGTGCCATCCGCATTCATGATTTCGCAGATCACTCCGCCCGGTTCCAGCTTGGCAAGCCGCGACAGATCGACGGCGGCTTCCGTCTGCCCTGCGCGAACCAGCACGCCGCCTTCACGGGCCCGCAGCGGAAAAACGTGGCCCGGCCGAGCCAGATCCCGGGGACGGCAACCGGGCCGGATGGCAGTGCGAATCGTGTGGGCCCGGTCGGCCGCGGAGATGCCGGTGGTGACGCCTTCGGCCGCGTCGATCGATTCGCAGAACGCGGTGCCGAAGCGCGAGGTGTTCATGGGCGAGACCAGCGGCAGATGCAGCGAGTCGCAGCGCTCCGGCGCCAGCGCCAGGCAGATCAGGCCGCGGCCGTGGACGGCCATGAAGTTGATCGCCTCGGGCGTGGCGAATTCGGCCGCCAGGGTCAGGTCGCCCTCGTTTTCGCGATCTTCGTCGTCGACCACAACCAGCATGCGGCCGGCGCGAATTTCTTCAATGGCCTCGGGGATGGAGGAAAAAGGCATAGTTGTCTATCTAGCCCGCAAAGGGTGCGGCGGCACCCTCACTGCAAACAAGTAAGGCGGCCGCCGCGCTCCGGTTTGCGGGCTGTTACCTAAAAGAGCTGTCGATTTCAGGATAGCGGGTCGGCGATCCCCTCAGCGATCATGGGCCGGATGGAGAAATCACCAGCCGTCTGGAAGCCTTCAGCGGCGCGTCTTCGCCATCGCCATCACACTGCTAGCCCGGAAAGCGCCGGCCGCGGCGCGCCGGAGCCGACCGCCGAAGTCCTACGCGACACCATGGCGCAGCAATGGCCCAGCTTCTAAGTAACAGGCCGCAAAACGGAGCCTGGGTCGCGGCCACGAGCCGAGCTGTTACTTTCGGGAATTGAGGGCCGGGACCGGCCCTTTGCGGGCTAGCTTCTAAGTAACAGCCCGCAAAACGGAGCCTGGGTCGCGGCCACGAGCCGAGCTGTTACTTTCGGGAATTGAGGGCCGGGACCGGCCCTTTGCGGGCTAGCTACCTGAGCTTCGTCACCAGCTTCTAGGTAACAGCCCGCAAAACGGAGCCTGGGTCGCGGCCACGAGCCGAGCTGTTACTTTCGGGAATTGAGGACCGCGACCGGCCCTTTGCGGCTAGCCACCTGAGCTTCGTCACCAGCTTCTTTTCGATCCTGATCATCTGGATTCATCATCATCCCTGTTCGCCAACGGACTACCGCTGATGATGGTGACGCTGATCCCGTTTCCGAAGGCTGTCGTGGCTGAGTATCTGCCGACCTCGGCCGCAACCACGGCGGTCGACTTCTACTGCGGATCGTTCTTCGTGAACAGCGTCGTGTTCTAGCTGCTGGCAATGGCGGCGTTTCGCCCGGAAACGCCGGACCCGATGCCTCCAGGGAGGCTCCGCTCAGGCTGCGCAGGGTTACCGGGCTCGCGACATGGAGACCAGAGCTGCGAGCCCGGCAACCCGTCGCAGCTGGTAGAACCCCTTCCGCACCCCCGGATCTGGAAGTCCGGTGCAATTAAAAAACGGCGGGCAGAGGGAAATCCTCTACCCGCCGTCAATTTAAATCTAAAAGGATCTATCGACAGTTACGACTTCCGGCTGGCCCGGCGGCGCGCCATGAAGCCGAGGGCTGCGAGTCCGCCACCCATCAGCAGCATGGAGGCCGGTTCCGGCGTACCGGTCGGACCACCGGTCAAGGTGTTGCCATCCGACAGCAGGCTGGAATACGGGCCGGTCCCGGTGTAGCCGCCATCCGCGGGAGAATTGAAGAAGCTCTTGGTAAAGCCGAGAGGAGTGAAGACGGATTCGTCGTATGCCTGGTGGGTCCAGCAGCTCATCACGGACGGCTGTGTAAATCCGTTCGCAATACCCGTCGCTGTGACCGTCTCGCCGTCATCGCAGCTCAGTGAGCTGGATTGACCGCCGCCGACGCCGGCGACGAACGCGTTCAGGTTTGTCGAGGGAGCGCCCGGGTCGATGGCAAAGTTCCAAGCCTCGCCGCCGATGTAATTCTCGATCATCACCGTACCGCCCCCAGCGAGGTATGCCAGAACTGCGGCATCTTCCCCGACGGGAATCAAGGAATCGTTCTCCGTGCAGCATCCGTCCCCAGCGAGGAAATAGATGGCCGCATACTGGCTAAGCGTGCCTGCTCCGGCAAGGGTGGCAAATTGATCCAGCGTCATGCCGAATGTGTTGGAGCCAGCTTGAATACCAACATCGCCCGTTGTTCCACTATCATCCTGGCCGATGATGGCGATCGGATCGGTCTTGCTTCCGCCTGACAGCGCATCCCACGTCTGGCTTTCATACGTGCAAGCCGACGCATTGCCGCCCGGGCAATGGAAGCCGATTGCATCGCTACCTTCAAGAATGATCGTGCCGGCCTGGGCTGCGGGCATACACATTAAGAACGCAGCTGGGGCGGCCAAAACCACAGCGGATTGCATGATCCGCTGAAAACTGAAACCCTTCTTCATGTAGAACTCCTCCGTACTCCTGACATGTTCCCTGTCTTCTCAGAGAATAGGAGGATTGTACCCCGACTACCGCTTTGCTTACAAGTATTTTTTTTCAAATAGTACTAACGGCAGGGTAGAGCCAAGGTTTTCAAACGTCGTACTCAAAGAGAAAAGGCGGGCAGAGGAAAACCCCACCCGCCAGCCATCTCTATACAAATACTAGACTTGCATAAGCTATGCCTTTCGGCCGCTCCGGCGGCGCGCCACGAAACCGAGAGCCGCGAGCCCGGAACCCATCAAGAGCATCGAAGCCGGTTCTGGAGTACCCGTAGGAGGAGCACTCAGGGTGTTCCCGTCCGAAAGCAGGCTGGAATACGGCCCCGTACCGGTATAACCGCCATCCGCGGGGGAATTAAAGAAGCTCTCAGTAAATCCCAACGGGGCGAAGGCGGACATATCGTAGGCTTGGTGGGTCCAGCAGTTCATGACGCCCGGCTGGGTAAATCCGTTCGCAATACCCGTTGCGGTAACCGTTTCACCATCGTCACAGCTCAGGGAGCTCGATTGACCGCCGTCGATGCCGGCGACGAAATTGTTGAGGTTTGTCGACGGAGCGCCTGGGTCAATGGCGAAGTTCCAAGCGGTGCCACCCGTGTAATTCTCGATTACCACCGTGCCTCCGCCGGCTAGATAGGCCATCACCGCCGCTTCATTGGCAGCCGTTGTGGCTCCGTCGCCGGTAATCAAGCTATCGTCCTCGGAGCAACATCCGTTGCCCGCGAGAAAATAAAGAGCGGCAAAACCACTAAGAGGCCCGACCGTTCCTACACCGACCTCGCCCTCATTCGTAATGGTTATCGGGTCGCCCATGTCGGGACCGCTTTGCACCGTCGCCCCCTCGCTCGTCGTCGGAGTACCCTCATCGTTGGTGCCGAACACCGCAATCGGCAGATCCGAGGCCCCATCAATCGCTTCCCATAACTGCGCTGTATAGGTGCAGGCGCTGGCATTGCCGCCCGGGCAATGGAAGCCAACCGCATCGCTGCCTTCCAGGATGATCGTGCCGGCATGCGCGACCGGCATACCGATGCTCAAAAAGACAACCGGCGTAACCAGGACGGCGGCGTACCCGGCGATCCGTCCAAAATTAAAACTTTTCATCTATATGTTCCTCCGTAAATCCCAAGCATATTCTCAAGTCCTAGGCCGAGAATGGTACGATTGTACTCGACCCCGGCGTTTAGAATCAAACACTTTTTTCGCGAGCAGGGACGCTTCCATCTTCCTCCGTAAAAGAACGTAAGCTACTAATTACAAGGCGGTTAGAAAGCATCGACGATACGCTTGTAGAGCCTCGCCTGCGGATATCTTCTGGCCAGCCGCGATGAGCCTCGAATTATGCTGTAAGTGGGCATTAATTGAGGAAGAATATATGCTGATCGGCAGGCCTGCATCGTTCCCCCATCTTTTATCTATTTGCAAAGCTTGGCAAGGGTTGTACAATCCTTAGAATGTATCGGTTGTCGGCAATCCTGCTGTCGGCCTTCTTCAGCTTTTCGCTGATCAGCCCAGCGGTATTCGCTACAGATCCGGACGCCAGTCTGCCGGCATGCTGCCGCCGCGATGGAAAGCATCATTGCGCCGTGCCTGCCGATGGACCCACCTGGAAGGCCTTGCCAAACTGCGGTACTGGGTGCCAGCAGCTTAGCAAATTTGTTCCGCCCGGTCCCTTATCCACTCCGGCGGCGGTCCAAGTCCAGGAGGAACTGCCGCAGGTTGCGGCGGCAACGGCGGTTACGGATTCCAATCAAACCGGGTCGTCTTACTCCGCGTGGCGCTACCAGCGCCCTCCTCCGCTCGCTTAGCTCCCCAAAAACATTCGGCCGGACCCAAGTGGTCCGTAGGTATTGGAACCTTCATTTTCGTTGTTCGGGTTTTCAGTACAAGACGTCAAGAAAAGGAGAGCTTCGATAGCTATTGTATGAGACAGTACTGGTCGCGTTCGTTGATGTTTGTTGCTCTCGGGTCGGGCATCTTCACCCTCACCCCGAAGGCCGAGGCGATGCCGATGTATTCGCGCCGCTACAATTTGAAGTGCTCGGCATGCCACACCATAGCTCCCCAACTCAATCAAATGGGGTGGATGTTCAAGAGGCTGGGCTACCATCTTCCGCCCGCTCTCATGAAGGGCCAGCAGGCGCCCTCGATTTCCGATCTGGTCAAGAAGGAGCCGCAGTGGACCGTTACAGACAACGTTTCCGTCGCGGTGGCCGACTTCGCTTTCATGGCCACGCGGAACACGCAGGATGGCGCCGCTCCGACATCGTCTTCTGCGTTTCAGGTAAACATATGGAATAACTACTTTGGCGGCTGGGTTCCGGATACGAATTTCTTCTACCTGGCCGAGCTCGACATCATCACCAACGGCAGCATTAACCCCACGCTCACGAATGCGTACTTCGGGTATACCGGCGGAAACGCCAAGACCAGTTGGTACCTGGCCGGAGGCCGGGAACATCTCCAGATCGGCGAAGGCACCCGGGCGGCCCAAGTCTACAGTCTGAATCTCTCCTCGCCCCTGATGTTTGAAAGCCCCAGCGCGAATAACTTCGTTCTGGACCAGTCTCCGGTCGGGATCGATGGCGGACTCACCTGGGCGTCGGACAACTACAAGAACATCCTGGCCGCGACGGTCAAGGTTACAAACGGGGATAACGCCGACGGCAGCGAGATTCTGGGGCTTTCGGATAAGAACTCGAAAGACGTATGGTTTGACGCCGACTGGTGGTTTGCGCCTGAAAGCGGCATTACTTTTCTGGATTATTACGGCAAAGTCGACACGATTCAGAACGCGGGAGCAGCCAACCAGTCCACCTATCGCGGGGCCATCCGCAGGGTGGGCGCTTTCGCCAACTACCTGATCGCCAATAAAGTCGACGTTATGGCCGGCTATATGCTCACCAAGGACGATTATCAGCCGCTGCCCGGCATGACCGGAAGCTACTTCCGCGCCAACGACTACTACGGCGAGCTGAACTATTACGTCAACCAGCTAACCGCCTTGTCGGGCCGCTACGACCTTCTGGAGCAGCGCGTCACCGGAGGCCCCGGGGCCCAATCCATGCATCAATGGAGCGCCGCATTGAACCGAAGTCTGGTCAGGTCGGGAACCGTCATCGGGCGTCTGGGATATTCCTACCTCACGGGACGGGATCCCATCCTGCAGATCGGGAGCAGCAGCGCGACTTATGAAGCCGACGTCTTATTTAATTTCTAGTTCTGGAGAATACCCATGCCTAAACCAAATGCAAGGATAAAAATATTCGCAGGTTTGTTTTTAATCCCATTCGTATGGATTGGTTGGGCCGCCGCCTTGCGGGGGCAGAGCGGAGACCAGGCCGTGATCGCCAGCGAAGATAGAGACAAACCGTGTCCCGCCCAAGCCTACAACCAGGACATCGCGGAGCTGAAACTCAGCACCTCGGAAATGGCTCCCGAGGTCCAGGCCGGATACCACATGTTCCGGGAAAAGTGCGGCCTGTGCCATTCGCTGAACCAGCATCCGACCAAGTCCGAATCCTCGGCTCAGGATTGGACCCACATGGTGAACCGGATGGAGGCCATGCCCAGCTCGCACATGACCGATGCGGACGCCGCATCGATCGCCAAGTTTGTGATTTGGGAGGGCGACTACTCGAACGACATGGTCAAGACCCTGATGGCTTTCGACGTCAATCACGACGGCAAGCTCACCCGAAGCGAAGTGCCGGAGCGGATGCAGCCTATCTTTGATCGCGCCGACAAGAACAAAGATGGTGTCGTGACACCAGACGAAATAAAGAAACTTGCGGAGGCGGAAGGCGCGTCTGTTGTAGTGTCGCGCGGAGACTGCGATCCGGAGCACCGTCTGAAATAGCCGATTCTCATGAAGACCTCCTTCCTGCTGGCCGCCAGCGTATTTTTCATGATCTTGTGCCCGGGAGGGAAGTCCTTCACCTTGGCGCGCCAGCGCTTATACGTCTTCAATTACGAGCGGATTCTCGGCACCTCCCTCGAACTGAAGATCGGAGCTGCCTCGCAGCCTGACGCCGAGGCTGCCGAGGCGGCCGTCCTCAACGAAATCGACCGGCAATCGAAAATTCTCAGTTCCTGGGATAGCGACAGCGAGTTTAGCCGTTGGTCCCGCACCTTCATGCAGCCGGTGCGGGTCTCGCCCGAGCTGTTCGAAGTACTCGGGCTTTTCGACCAGTGGCGCGAGCGCACCGGAGGAGCGCTCGACGCCTCGGCCGAGGTGGTCACGCGAGTTTGGAAAGCAGCTGAGCAGCAGCAGCGCGCGCCGTCGGCTTCCGAAATCGCGGCAGCGGTCAATTTAGTCCGCCAGGCGCATTGGCGGCTCGACCCCAAGGCGCACACCGCCACACACCTGAGTAATGCGCCGCTGGTGCTGAGCTCATTCACGAAGAGCTACATCGCCGGCCACGCCGCCGATGCCGCGCTCGCCCGCACCGGCGTTGACGCCGTGGTGGTCAATATCGGGGGGGATCTGGTGGTTCGGGGCAATTGGACCGAACCCGTCGATATCGCCGATCCCAAAGCCGCCGCGGAGAATAGCCCGCCCATCGCAACGCTGGCAATCCATGACGGCACCGTCGCCACCAGCGGAAACTACCGCCGCGGAGTCGAGATCGGCGGAAAACACTATTCGCACATCGTCGATCCACGAACTGGGATGCCTGCGGAAGCTGTCATCAGCTCCACCGTCGTGGCTCGCGATCCGTCCGACGCCGGTGCGATGGCGACAGCATTCTCGGTTCTGACGCCTGAGCAGAGCCGCACGCTGGCCGCGTCTATTCCGGGCGCCGAGTTCCTTCTGGTGCTGGCCGATGGCCGCCAGATCCGGAGCGGCGGTTGGAGCGCTCTCGAAGCCGGATCAACACATGAAGCCGCGACAACAGAAACCCAGCAGGCTTCCGCCGGGCCGGTCTCCATTCTGCTGGCGAGCGCCCTGGCAACCCGCGCAAATGGCCCACTCCTGCAGGTGGCGCGCACGCCGAGCGCTGGCACGGGCGCCTGGGATCCTTCCCTGGAGCTGGCAGTGTCCGTGGAACTCGCGCAACGCGACGCCCGCGCCAGACGCCCTTATTTGGCCGTCTGGATCGAGGACCAGGACAAATTTCCAGTCCGCACCCTGGCGCTGTGGTACAACAAAGATCAATTTTTGCCCGAGCTGCGCGCCTGGAATCACGCGGAGCACCTGAGGTCCCTGGCCGGAGCTCCTGCTTTGGCCCATTCGATTTCGAGCGCCACACGTCCGGCAGGCAAGTATACGCTGAAATGGGACGGCAAAGACGATGCCGGAAAACTGGTGAAGGCGGGGAAGTATACAGTGTACATCGAAGCCGCCCGCGAGCACGGCGGTTACGTGCTGCTGCATCAGGAGATGGATTTCTCCGGCGTCCCGCAAACGATTCCACTTAAAGGAAGTACGGAGGTTGCCTCAGCGTCCCTTGATTACCGCAAGATCGCCCGTACCCCCTAGAGTCGTCCACAAACCGCTCTGGCAGCGCAAACTGGCTTCCATCTCGCGCTGGCTGCACCTGTATCTTTCGATGCTGAGCTTCAGCATCGTTTTGTTTTTCGCCGTCACCGGCCTCACCCTGAACCACCAGGATTGGTTTAGCGGACAGCAGAGAACCCTTGAGTACACCGGCAATCTGGATCTCAAGTGGGTGAAGACCGCCGACCCGAAAGACGTCGCCAAGCTTGAGATTGTCGAGTTTCTGCGCCGCAATCACGGCATCAAGGCCGCCCTCGCCGAGTTCAATATCGACGACGCTCAGTGCCAGGTTTCCTTTAAGGGCCCCGGATATCAGGCGAATGCTTTCATCGACCGCGATACGGGCAGCTACCAGATGACCGAGAACCGCATGGGCTTCGTGGCCGTGGTCAACGACCTGCACAAAGCCCGCGACACCGGAACCAAATGGGCCGCCATGGTGGACGCCGCCGCGGTCTTTATGATCTGCGTTGCCTTGACCGGGTTCCTGATCCTCTTTTTCCTGCATAAACACCGGATGGCGGGCTTGATGTTCTTCGGAGTCGGAGCGGCTGTGTTTTATTTGGCCTATGCGATCTTCGTGCCCTAGCAGCCTCGCCGAGGTCCCCGCAGTCCTCGGACGATTCGCGGCCTTGACACCTTGCATACAAGCTGATAAATTATAAACCGAAAATCGGACTGCGCCATACTCGAACTGGGGCGGCGTGTTTCCCCGACCATAATTATCTTTGGAGGCTACGCGATGAGAGCTAAGTGGGCTGTTCTAGCGGCGGGACTTGGGTTGATCGTCCCCGCACTTCCGGTGTTTGCGCACCATTCTTTCGGGGCCGAATACGACGCGAAGCAACCGGTCACGCTGAAGGGCGTTGTGACCAAGTTCGAATGGACCAATCCGCACGCCCGTTTTTACGTCGATGTGAAGGACGAAAGCGGAAACGTGACCAATTGGAACCTGGAATTGGCCAGCCCCAATGTTCTGGGACGGCAGGGCTGGACTCGCCACTCGCTGAACATAGGGGACGTGATCACTGTGGAAGGCTCGCGCGCAAAGGACGGAGCGCACATGGCGAATGCCCGCACCGTGACTCTGGCGGATGGTAAAGTGGTTGGCGCGCGTTCGGCGGCCGACGGCGGCCCGCAGAATTAACGTCGCGGCGGTCCAAGTCTATTCGACAATAGGGGAAGAGGGTCCAAATGAAATCAAAACTTGCTGGCTTTTCGGCTGTTCTCCCGGTGGCCTTGCTGGCGGCGGCGCTTCCGGCGCTGGCGCATCACTCCTTTTCGGCGGAGTTCGATAACTCCAAGCCGGTGGCCCTCCAGGGCACGGTGACCAAGGTCGATTGGATGAATCCGCACATCTGGATTTATCTGGACGTGAAGGACGACAAGACGGGAGCCGTGGCGTCCTGGCAGTGCGAAGGCGGCCCGCCCAATACGCTGTCGCGCAACGGCTGGACCAAGAACGATCTAAAGAAGGGCGACACCATCAGCATTAGTGGCACGCTGGCCAAGGACGCATCCAAAACCTGCAACGCGAGTTCGGTGAAGTTCGCCGACGGCAGAACAGTTTTTGCGGGATCGTCCAATCCCGATGCCCCTAAGCAGTGATACGCCCCGAAAGCAGTAGCATTTTTTTTAAGGAAAGCTCTGGGAGGATTTCGATGAAAGCAAGACTTGCCGTATTTGCTCTGGGGTTGCTTTCGGCGGCCTCAATGTTTGCGCACCATTCCTTCTCGGCGGAGTTCGATAACTCCAAGCCGGTCGCATTGCAAGGAACCGTGACCAAGGTCGATTGGATGAACCCGCACATCTGGATTTATATCGATGTGAAGGACGACAAGACCGGAGCGGTGGCATCCTGGCAGTGCGAGGGCGGCGCGCCCAATAGCCTGACCAGGAACGGCTGGACCAAGAACGACCTGAAGAAGGGCGACCTTATCAGCATCAACGGAACGCTCGCCAAGGACGCTTCGAAAACGTGCAATGCGAGCTCCGTGAAATTTGCCGACGGCAGAACGGTTTTCGCCGGCTCGTCCAACCCGGACGCGCAGCCGAAGCAATAGACTTTCAAATGGCCCCGGCTCGCGGACGCCCGTCACGGATTGCCGGAAAATGAAGCGTGTGTCTCGCCAAGGGGCAGAGGAGATTTAACGTGAAAGCTCGGACGTACGGATCGTTTGTGGCCGCGACGATTACCGCGGCGGTGGTCACCGGTGGACTTTTGTTCCTGCCGCTAACGCCGCTCGCCGGTCAGGACGCTGCCAAAGCAGGCGCGAAGGGGACCGCACCCGGCGCCAGAGGCGGCGCAAAAGGCGGAGCCAAGGGCGGCGGCTATCAGCCTCCCGCGGGTCCCACGCCCCGGAAAGCCGACGGCAAGGTAGACTTCAGCGGCTACTGGGCGCGGCCCTATACTCCCGACATGAGCCAGTTCGCCACGGACTTGGAGGGCAAGCCCTTCCCCCTTGAGGATCGCAACGCCCGCGGCACGGCAGCACCTCCGCCGGACCCCAATGCCGCCCCCGCCGGCCGTGGAGGCCGTGGAGGCGGCGGCGCAAGACTGCTTCCTTATACCGCCTGGGGCGCCAACAACTGGAAAACCTACAGCCCCGATAACGGCGATTACACCGGCGCCTGCCTGCCTTTCGGCCTGATGCGCTCCATCAATTCTCCCGATCCGCTCCAGGTCATGCAGGACGGGAATTTCATGGTCTACTTGTTCGAGCAGAACACCTGGTTTCACCTGTTCCCGATCGACGGCCGCCCGCACAGCAAGGACAGTGCTACATGGTTCGGCGATTCGGTGGGACACTTTGAGGGCGACACCCTGGTGATCGAAACCACCAACTTCAACGGCAAGACCAGGCTCGACACCAATGGCCATCCGCATAGCGACCAGCTGGTGCTGACCGAGAAGTGGAATCGCACCGACCTCGGCCACGTCATCTACACCATGCAGATCCACGATCCCAAAACCTATACCCAGGATTGGAAGATCGTTGACGACGCAGCCAACCGCCAGTTTGTGCTGCACCCGGAGCAGCACATCATGGAATATTCCTGCGAAGAGAATAACAAGGCTCTGTACGAAGGCCGCATCAAGCCGCCCAAGTACGACGATAACTAAAGCCGGCCTGGGCCACAGATGGACACCAATACGAACTCATCCGTGGCCCAAAATCGTCTTTCCACGTCTCCCGCACGCGAGCGGTGAACAAAGAGAGCCTAGGCGTAAAGGGTGCGGCCCGCACCTCCGAATCGAACCAGAAACCAATCGCGCCACACTCCGCTCTCGCGCGTTCCTCGAAGCGCAAAGGAAAGCCTTTCGCTTCGCACTCCCTTTTGCGCTTTCGAGAAAGACCGGTTTGTCATCCTGGGACCAATACCCGCATCGGCGCTTGAATCCACTCACCCGTGAATGGGTACTGGTCTCGCCGCAGCGCACCCGCAGGCCTTGGTTAGGCGAGGTTGAAGCGTCCCCGCGCGATCTTTCAACCCCGTACGATCCGGCTTGTTATTTGTGCCCGGGCAATCCGCGCAGCAACGGCCAGCGCAATCCGTCCTACACCGGGACTTTCGCCTTCGATAACGACTTCCCCGCCCTGCTCCCGGGATTTCAGGCCGATCCGCCGGATCAGCCAAGCCCCCTCCTGGTCGCCAAGTCCGAACTTGGCGTCTCCCGAGTCGTCTGCTACTCGCCGCGTCACGACCTGACGCTAGGCCGCATGCACCCTCGCGAGATCCGCGCCGTCGTCGACGCCTGGTGCGAGGAATCCGCGCGTCTGTCCGCATTGCCGTTCATCAACGCGGTCACGATCTTTGAAAATCGAGGCTCCGGCATGGGAGCCAGCAATCCGCATCCGCATTGCCAGATCTGGGCCAACCAATCCATTCCCAATGAGCTTGCGAAGGAGCAGGAATCGCAACAGCAATACCTGCGCGACCATGGCCGCTGCCTGCTGTGCGATTACCTCGCAGTCGAGCACGCCAGCGAGCGCCTGATCTTCGACAACCCCAGTTTCGCCGTCCTGGTGCCGTTTTGGGCGGTGTGGCCCTTCGAGACGATTGTGATCGGCAAACGGCACACCGGTGCGATCGAGCAGTTCACCCCCGCGGAACGCGACGATCTCGCCGGCGCACTGCAGCGCCTCTCAACGCGCTACGACAATTTATTCGCGGCCCCGTTCCCCTACAGCGCGGGGTTTCACCAGCGCCCCTGCAATGAAGGATCGCACGAAGGCTTCCACCTGCACGCCCATTTCTATCCGCCCCTGCTGCGTTCGGCGACGGTGCGGAAGTTCCTGGTGGGCTACGAAATGCTAGCCATGCCTCAGCGCGACATCACCGCCGAAGCCGCGGCGGAGCGGCTGCGCTCGGCTAGCGAGCTGCATTACTTGGACGGCACATCCAGATCGTGAACCAGCCTCTCCGCCAGGGCGATCTGGCTCGCGGTGCCCCGCACCGCCACAGCGCGTCGCGCAGTGTCTGCGATCAAGAGCCGAATCTGAGCGCCTGTGCGAATCGCATTGCTGACGTCCTGGAAATCCACGGACCTTGCATTGGCTACATACAACACTCCGATCTGATCGTCGGCCGACCCGGGTGTGTTAAATTCGCTCGAAGCCTGCCCCCGCTGCACACCTCCGGGTTTGTCCAACTCTGTCACCAGCCATTGCGCCATGGCCATCTGATTCGGTGTGCTGCGAATCAAAATCGCATGCGGCGTATTGACGGTGGCCACCCGCCGAATCTCGGCGATGGCGCGTGCGGTATTGGCGATCTCCTGAAAATCCTGTGTGGAAGCGGCATTCGCCACCGCCAGCACGCGCATCACGTCATCCTCTCCAACGCGGTATTCGCCACCCGGTGAATCTGGCTTATTCATCGCTTGAGCCAGCCACTCCACCATACCTATCTGCGCGGGCGTGCCACGCACCATCATGGCTTTTCCGGCGTTATAAGTTGCTACCCTCCGAGTCTCGGTGATAGTGCGAATCGCGTTCGCAGTTTCCTGAAACTCCTGCGTCGTCGAATCCAGCGGGAAATAGAAAATCCGTGCAACCCCGTCGGTAATCGCGTTCTTGTTTTCGTCGGTGTCCGATAGTCCTTTATATTCGGGCGACCCTGGAACCTCCCCGCCAACCGGCTGGTCCAGTTGCTTCACCAGCCATTCCACCAGCCCAATCTGCTCTGCGGTGCCGCGTACTTCAAGCGACATTTGTGCGTTATCGGTGGACATATCTCGAACCTCGCTCAGCACCCGAACCCCGTTCGCAAGTTCCTGCAGGTCCTGGACGGTGGTGGCGTGGACCAGATGGAACTCGCGATTCTGCAGCGCGGGCGCCTGTCCGAACATCGCGGAAGCAAGCAAACCAGCGATGATGATTCCGATCGTTTTCGTGTAGCCGCCGTTCTCCATTCGTGCCGCTCTCCTTACTATCAACCCAGACGCCGTCCGTCTTGAAAACGTGCAATCACAATTCCGAAGCGCCCTCAGCCGCGCCGGACACATACACCGCAGAGACACGCCCCGCCGCAGCACGAAACGCATCCACGTGTTCATCTCGAACTAAACTGATCGTGCAGCCGCCGAAGCCGCCTCCCGTCATTCTCGATCCAACCACACCCGGCACAGCCGCCGCGATCTCGACCAACGTATCCAGCTCCGCGCAGCTCACTTCGAAGTCGTCGCGAAGACTGCGATGCGACTGATACATCAACTCCCCGAAGTTCAGCAAGTCGCCGCCTTCCAGAGCCGCCGCAGCCGCGATCACACGGGCATTCTCCGAAATCACGTGCCTGCATCTCCTGTACACGAGGTCCGAAAGTCCGCGACCTTCGCGCTCCAATTCGGCAATCGTCACATCGCGCAGGGACCGTCCGAAATGAGCCGAACCCTCCTCGCACTCCGCTCGCCGGCGATTGTATTCGCCCGCGGCCAGCGAATGCCGCACCATCGTGTTGGCGATAACCAGCGTGACGCCTGCCGGCAGCGGAACGAAACGATGCTCCAGAGTCCGGCAATCCAGCATCAAAGCGTTCCCAGCCCGGGCATGGCAAGCGCTGAATTGATCCATAATCCCGCACCGGACCCCCACAAATTCGTTCTCCGCGCGCTGGCAAAGTTTAGCCAGAGCCGTGCGGTCCATATCCGACCGTAGCAACGCCAGCGCGACAGCAACCTCAAGCGCCGCAGACGAGCTCAGCCCCGCGCCCATCGGCACATCGCTGCGAATCCGCAGATCCGCCCCGTTGGCGTCGAGCATTTTAGCCACGCCGAGAACATAATCGCTCCAGTGGCCGCGAGCCCGAGGCTCGGGATCGTCGAGATCGAATTCGACGGTCTCGGAATAATTCTCCGAATGCACCGCCAGCCGTCGGTCGGCACGCGCGCTGACGTCCACATACGTTGCGAAGTCGATAGCCGCCGGCATCACCAAGCCGTCGTTATAATCGGTGTGCTCGCCAATCAGGTTCACGCGCCCCGGCGCGCGAAACGTCCGTCCCGTCACAGTATCCCCTCAATCGCTTCCGAATGCCGGCCATCCAGAAGCTCCCACTCTGCGCCGCGGCTGGGAAGGAGCGGTACCTCGTACGCCGCAGCCACAACCGGCTGTTCTCTCATATGATAGTTGGCATGGAAATTCAGAAGCCTTCCCGCCCCGGCCCCGTACAAGGCTTCTGGCAACAATGGCTGCGCCGCCCCCAAGGCGTCTGGCTCCGCAAGGCCCTGTTCCAGATCCACCTCTGGACCGGCATCGGATTAGGCCTCTATGTCGTCCTCATCAGCGTCAGCGGCAGCGCCATCGTCTTCCGCAATGAAATCTTCAAAGCCCTGGGCGACAGCCCCCGCAATGTCACCCCGCAACCCCAAAGGCTGACGGGCGACCAACTCCGGGAAATCGCCCATCGCGATTATCCCGGCTATGGAATCACGTTCCTGTTCGAATCCAAGCGCCCCGATCAAGCCACCGAGATCTGGCTGGAAAAGGGCTCCAGCAAACAGCAGCGCCTGTTCAATCCCTATTCCGGCGAAGACATGGGCCGCTCCGTGCCCCTGGGCATCAGCATCGTGGCCTGGTTCTCCGACTTCCACACCAACCTGCTTGCCGGCCCAACCGGACGCATCGTGAATGGCGTCGGATCCATCTTCCTCACACTGCTCTGCGCCACTGGAGCCGCCCTCTGGTGGCCCGGCCTCAGCAAGTGGCGCTACAGCCTGATCTTCAATCCCAAAGCCAATTGGAAGCGCATAAATTGGGAGCTGCACAGCGTAATCGGTTTCTGGACCTTCGCCCTGGTCTTCATGTGGGCCGTCACCGGCATCTACCTGGTTTTCCCGGAGCCGTTTCAAAAAGCGGTCAACCGCGTCGCGCCCCTCGAATTCTACAAGCCTCCCGAGGCCGAACTGAAAACGCCAGTTCCAAACCCGGTCTTCGTACTCGTCGACGAACCCGCCATCTTTCTTCCGCCTCCTCCCACCAAAGGCCCCGGCGGCCCAGGCAGGCGCCGCCGTTTCATCCCGCACTACAGCAAAGGCGACACTTTCTTGCGCTGGATTTATTACCTCCATTTCGGCAATTTCGCCGGTAATAAAACCAAGGCCGTGTGGGTCGCGCTGGGCCTTCTTCCAGTCACGCTCTTCATCACCGGCTTTATAATGTGGTGGAATCGAGTCCTGAGACACAGGAGCAACGCATGACTTCAATCACCCGCAGGCAATTTGGCGCGGCCGCACTCGCGCTTGCCGCCTCTACGCGAAAGCTGGGCGCCGCAACGGGCATCGATACGACAAAGCTGGACGACATCCTTCGATCCAGCCTCCAGAAACGCGGCATTCCCGCCGCAACCGCAATCGTCGCCAACGCCGATCACGTCACCTATAGCGGAGTCTTCGGCAAGCGCGATTCGGCAAGCTCCGTCAACGCCCAGATCGACAGCATCTTCCGCATCGCTTCCATGACCAAGGCCATCACCACCACGGCCGCTCTGCAACTGGTGGAACAAGGCAAGGTGACGCTCGATGAGCCCGTGTCGAAGCACCTGCCGGAGCTGGCAAAGCTCGAGGTGCTCGAAGGTTTCAATGCCTCCGGGAAGCCCATGCTGCGGCCCGCAAAAACGCCGATCGCCCTGCGCCACCTGCTGACGCACACCTCCGGCTGTGCCTATTCCACCTGGAACCCGATGCTCGCCCAGTACATCAAAGTCGCCGGACTGACGCCCCGAACCGTCGCCCCGCTCATTCCCCTTGTCTTCGAGCCTGGAACAAAATGGCATTACGGACCCAGCGTGGATTGGGCCGGAAAGCTGGTGGAGAAGATCAGCGGCCTGACCCTGGAGCAGTATTTCCAGAACAACATCCTCCAGCCTCTGGGCATGAGGAGCACTTCGTTTCTGGTGAAACCCGAGAATTTCGACCGCCTGGTGAGTTCCTATCGCCGTCAGCCCGACGGCAAACTCAAAGAGGACCCGCGCACGCAGCCGGCGCCGCCCACCGCTTACAACGGAGGAGGCGGTTTATTTTCGACCGCCGCCGATTACATCCGCTTCACGCAAATGATCCTGCGCAAAGGTCACGGCCCCAATAAAGAAGAAATCCTGCGCCCCAAAACGGTCGAGCTGATGTCGGTCAACCAGATCGGAGCGATCCCCATCCAAAGGCTTAAGACCACCGACCGAAGCGTCACCGAGGACCTCGATGTCGGCCCCGGCAACAAATACACCTACGGGTTCCTGCTCAACACCATGACCTCGCCGGAGGGCCGCCCGCCCGGCACCCTGATGTGGGCTGGCGTCGAGAACAGCTTCTACTGGATCGACCCGCGCCGCACCATCTGCGCCGTGATCATGATGCAGTTTTTCCCCTTCCTCGATCCTCAGGGAGCTGGAATGCTGACCGATTTCACCAAAGCCGTCTATGCCTGAAGCAATCACGGCGCTCCAACAAATTTGTTTCGCCAATCCGTTCAATCACTTCGCGCTTTCACACGCTCCCGCGCCCAAACTCCCGCGGCATCCTTGAGCCAGAAGGACGTGCACAGCCTGGCCAGGCAACGTCGTCTGTGATGAATCCGGTGAGCGGTACGTAGCAAGCCGGAGGGAGAATCGGTTCTCTTGACGAAGGAAATCGTGACGGTTTCGTTGGTTTAACACGCCGGCTTAATCGTTTTTCGAGGAGCCTTTCCATCCGCGGTGGGTCTCGTTCGCGAATGAGGCCCATCGCGTAGACGGCGCACACCAGAAGTGTCTTCTGTTACCATTCGTTGTCCCTTCCAAAAGGAAATCATGGCAAAATCCAAGAAGACAAGCACGCGGTCCTTTGAATTCAAGACCACAACCAAGGTAAAAGTTACGTTCGCGGAGCTCCACTTATTGCCGTCACTGGAGTACCTGGACGTCGAGGCCCTGAGCCGCGCGGCGAAAGCCACGATAGAAGTTGGATTCTACAAGACCAGCTGTTGCGAGCGCTATGTGCGCGCGGTGATCGAAGCTGGCAAGGTCGTCCGGCTCGATATGGACGAGTGCAAGGACATGAAGCCCCCACATCCAGAGCTTGCCGCACTGGTGAAGATGGCACTCAAGCGGGCCGGACGGCGTCCTGCCGGTAAATTCAAGCCGATGCCAGTGAAGGCCTTCCTTGGCCAAGCGAAGGAGATCGCCGACGAGGGGGAGGCGTGCTTCAGTCTTTGCGGAATATTCGGATGCTATTACTGCTGCACCCGGGACGGGAAGACCGGCAAATGCACGCGGGAAGTTTTTTATGATTTGATTCTGGACTCGCCCCACCCGCCCGGTCTCTAGCCCGCGGCTCGACGCTCCAATCCGAGCGGAAAGATTCGCCGCCGGGATGTATACTAATGATTTCCAGGAGTGTGCCCATGTCGGACGAAACAAAGGAAATCAAACTAGAGTCGCAAGGTTGGACTCGCCGCAAGGTTTTTGACGCCGTTTCATTGACCTCCCTCGGCGTAGCCGCCGCCCTCACAACCGAACGCGCCAGCGCCGCGCCCCCTCAGGAAGGCAAGAAGATCGAGGATCTCGAAGACTTCAAATACGACCTCGAAAAACAGACCCATTGGGTCGGACCCGGCGGCTCCGCCAAAGAAGCCACAGTCGAGGAGTTCCCGGTTTCCCAGAGCATCGCCGGCGTCTCCATGCGGCTTGAAGCCGGAGCCATCCGCGAGTTGCACTGGCATTCGCTCGCCGCCGAATGGGCGTACATGATCGAAGGAAAGTGCCGCGCCACCGTCATCACTCCCGAAGGACAAGCCGACGTCGCCGATTTCGGCGTGGGCGACACCTGGTACTTCCCGCGAGGCCACGGCCATGTTTTGCAGGCCCTGACCGCGTGCCACTTCCTGCTGGTTTTCGACAACGGCCACTTCTCCGAGTTCGGCACGTTCAGCATCACCGACTGGATCAATAACACGCCTCCTGACGTCCTCGCCAGGAATCTGAACCTGCCTGCCGCCGCGTTCGCGCAGTTCCCCAAAAAGGAACTCTATATCGGGCCCGGCATCGTCCCGCCCGCGACCCTGGAGCCCTACCGCAACGCGGATATCGAGCCCGGGCAGAGTAATCACAAATACCGCATGGATGCCAGCCCGGCCAGAACCTTCCCCGGCGGCACCGAGCACCTGGTCTCCTCGAAAGAGTTCCCCATCCAGACCACTCTCACCGCGGTCAAGATGACCCTGCAACCCGGCGCTCTGCGCGAGATGCACTGGCATCCGCATGCCGACGAATGGCAGTACATTCTGAAGGGCCGTTCGCGCGTGCGCATTTTCGGCTCGCACGGCCGCACCAAGACCGAGGAATTTGCTCCCGGCCAGGTGGCTTTCATCAAGCAAGGCTACGGACACTACGTGGAGCAATTGGGCAACGAACCCACCGAGATTCTGATCCTGTTCAACAGCGGCGAGTATCAAGAGATCTCGCTCACCAACTGGCTCGGCGGTAACCCGGTTTCGATCCTCCAGACCAACTTCCCCGGCATTTCCCGCGCCATGATCGACCAGCTTCCGAAAAAGGAAATCGGAATCATCGGCCGCAAGGGCTGAGATTTTCCCGCCCCGAAAATAACTAGGGGGGATGGCGCCCAACCGCGATCCCCTCATCCCGCCTCTGGCTGCCGTCGTAGCGGGAATCCTGCTGGGTCAAGGCCTGCCGTTTTCGGTGCGCCAGTCCGCATGGCCAATCGCAGCGTTCCTGTTCCTGGCCATCTGCGCCCGGGCCGCGCAGCCGCCCGCCCTTCCGACGGTCCTGCGGCCCACAAACAGTGATGCGGGAGGCCGTGGGGCACGCGACAAGATCGCCTGCCCCACAGTGTTTTCCAGGGGAGATGGACTCAAGCGCCTCCGCAACGCGTGCATCCTCCTGGCGCTAGTATTTGCAGGAACCCTGGACCTAGCCCTGCACCAACCCCCGCCGCCCCCCGAAATCGATGCTGGATTCCGCGAAACTGTCTTACTCGACGGCTGCGTAGTCGAGCCCACCGTCTTTTCCCCCGGCCGCGAGCAATTCACGCTCGAACTAGCCGACAAAGCCCGGGCCCGAGTAAGCCTCCCCCTCGAAGACGATCCCGCCGTTCTTCAGAAACTAACTTACGGGCAGCTGGTCGAAATCGAAGCCCGCGTCCGCAGCCCACACAATTTCAATAACCCCGGAGGCTTCGATTACACGGCGTATTTAGCGCGCCAGAACATCTTCTGGACCGTTTCAATGAGTCCGCGTGCTTCTCAGGCCACGATCCTGCCAGGCCGCTGCGGTTCCCGATTCATGGGCGTGGTCTTCGCGTTGCGGACAGCCGCGCTCGAAAGGCTGGACCAGCTCTACGCCGGCGATTCCTACAACACCGGAATGATGGAGGCGATTCTGATCGGAGAATCCTCCAGCCTGGTCCGCGTGTGGACCGAAGATTTCCGCCGCACCGGAACCTTTCACGCTCTGGTGATTTCCGGCATCCACGTCACCGTGCTCGCCGGAGTGCTGCTGTTCCTGCTGCGGATGTGCGCCGTTCCTGAGCTCCCCGCGCTGGCGATGACCGCTGCCGCCGCGTGGCTCTACGCATTGGTCTCAGGATTCTCCGCCCCAGTCGTTCGAGCCGCCGGAGGCTTCAGCTTGTTCCTGATCGCCCGCTTCCTTTTCCGGCGGACGCGGGTCATGAATCTTCTCGCGGCAGTCGCCTTGATTTACTTGGCATGGGATCCAGCGGCGTTGTTCGACGCCAGCTTCCAACTCTCGTTCCTCTCGGTGGCCGCAATCGGCGCACTGGCCGCGCCGCTGCTTCAGCCGCGAATTATTCCGCTGGCCCGCGGCATGCGCGCGCTCAACGATGTCGAGCGCGACGTTCACCTGGCCCCGCACGTCGCGCAGGCTCGCCTGGAATTTCGGCTCGTTGCCGAAATTCTTACGCTGTGGGCGCGTGTGCCGCAGCGATGGGCCGAAGAGATTGTAGGAATGCTCGCGCGGCTGGCTTTCTTCATGCTGGAAATGGCCGTGATTTCCAGTGTGATCCAGATCGGGTTGGCGCTTCCCATGGCCGAATATTTCCATCGCGTGTCATTTACAGGTTTAACAGCCAACCTTCTGATTGGTCCTCTGCTCGAAGCCGTCGTGCCCCTCGGATTCGCGGCCGTGTTCACACATTCAACCTGGATTGCCGCCCTAGCGGGATGGCTCCTGCACCTTTCGGCTAAAATAGCCGCCTGGCATGCTGCGATCGAGCCGTCCTGGCGGGTTCCCGATCCGCCGGTCTGGCTGGCGATGGCCCTGGCGATTTCGCTGATTTTGCTGGCCGCACTTCCGCGACGCCGCATGCTCTGGGTCCCGGCGGGGACCATCGTCCTCGGCCTATTCGTCCTGTTGGTCTGGCATCCCTGGCCGGCCCAAGCACTGCCGCACCAGCTGGAACTCACCTCCATCGACGTGGGCCAAGGCGACAGCCTGCTGCTGATGTTTCCGGGAGGCGCCCGCATGCTGGTGGATGGCGGAGGCTTGCTCCAGTTTGGGACTCCTCGTAAATCCAATCTGGATATCGGGGAAGACGTCGTTTCGCCGTACTTGTGGACCCGAGGGATCAAGACACTGGATGTAGTGGTGGCCACGCACGCCCATGAAGATCACATTGGAGGCTTGCCGGCGATCCTCGAGAACTTCCGGCCCAAGGAATTGTGGGTCGGCGCGAACCCTCCGGAGCGCCTGGAAGAACTTGCCCGGAAGCTGGGAATCCGGGTGTTGGACCGGCGACTCGGGCCGCCATTCGAGTTCTCCGGAGCCACCATCCAGATCGTGTCTCCCCCCGAGGATTACACTGCGGCAAAACTGGGGAACAACGATTCACTGGCATTCCGGGTGAGCTTCGGCTCGCGATCTTTCCTGCTCACCGGCGACATGGAAAAGCCGATGGAGGCGGCGCTTTTGGGCGAAGGCTTGGCGGAGCATGCGGACGTGCTCAAGGTGGGCCACCACGGCTCCAAGACCTCCAGCATTCCGCCCTTTCTGGATGCCGTCTCGCCAGAAATCGCCATTATTTCAGCGGGATACGAGAACTCCTTCGGGCATCCTCATCCAGATGTCATAAAGCGCCTGGAAGACCGGCATGCGATCGTTCTGCGCACCGATCTGGACGGCTTGGTGAGCGTCTCCACCGACGGGAAACGCCTTTGGTTTGATGAGATGGCATGGCAATCGACCGCCGGCGCAGGCTCCCCCGTTTTCTGGTACCCCCTTGGGGGGGATTTGGTACAATAGAGCCTAGAAGGGATGCGCCGGAGGGGCGCACCAGGGCACTCGCTTTGCGGCTAACAGGAGTCATCCTCGCAACCATTTTTCTCGCGATGTCCTTAGGCAACGAGGGGCAGGCGTTTGAGACGGACGACGCCAGCAACCCAATCGTAAATAAGTTCTTAACCGCGACTAAGGTTCAACAGGATGCGTTTCGCGGCACGAAAATGGAAGTCGACATTGTCGCCCAGCTTCCCAAGCTGAAGGAGCAGGGGAAGCTCAGGGTGCTGAAGATTATCCCGCGGTTGGGTGAAATCACCTATAAGAGGCTCGGTGAGTTTGTGGGCGACCACACTGTGGAGACGGAAGTGATTGCCCGGTACCTGGAACTGAAAACGGATAGTTCCGATAATGCCTCGATCGCCATCACTCCGGAGAATTACCACTTCCGGCGGAAGACGATCATGACCCAGGGCGACAGCCGGATCTACATTTTTGAGCTGAAGCCGAAGAAAAAAGTGGTCGGATTATTCAAGGGCGAGTTGTGGCTCGACGCCGCCACGGGGATGCCTTTGAGGGAGTCCGGCACTTTGGTGAAGAACCCTTCAATCTGGCTGAAGAAGGTCGAGTTTGTGAACGAATTCCAGCTTAAGAATGGGGTGGCGTGGCCATCCCACATCGAATGCCACGTGGACGTGCACTTGGCTGGGCCAGCGGATCTGAACGTCCAATTTAGCAACGTCGCTCCAGCGGGTGAGGACGACTTGAAAGAGATCGCAGAAGGCCCCTAAAACCAGTGCTCAAGAGAACGGGAACACACACTTACTAAATGAGAACCTTATTTCTGAATCCTCCCTCTTTCCAGGGTTTCGACGGCGGCGCGGGCTCGCGCTGGCCGTCCACGCGAGAAATCGAGTCGTATTGGTATCCGGTGTGGCTGTGCTACCCGGCTGGAATGCTGGAAGACAGCAAGGTGCTGGACGCTCCGCCGCACGGCGTCAGCATTGAAGAGACGGTGGCCCAGGCCAAGAATTTCGAATTGCTGGTTCTGTTTACCTCTTCGCCCGGCTTTCATGTCGACGTGAAGATCGCGGACATGATGAAGGACGCCAATCCCAAGATGCAGGTTTGTTTCGTGGGACCGCCCGTCACCATCGAGCCGGACAAGGTTCTCAACGCCACCAAGGCTATCGATTTCATCGTGCGGCGCGAGTTCGATTACCAGATCGCCAACTACGCCAAGGGCGTGCCGCTCAGTGAACTCCCGGGCGTCAGCTACCGCAAGGACGGCAAGAACATCCACAATCCCGAGGGGCCATCCATCGAGAATCTGGACGAGCTTCCCTGGGTGACCAAAGTCTACAAGCGCGATCTGGATTTCCGCAAATACAATGTTCCGTTTTTGCTGAATCCCTATCTTTCTTTCTACACCACGCGCGGTTGCCCGGCCATGTGCACGTTCTGCCTATGGCCCCAGACGCATTCCGGGCATCGTTGGAGATTGCGCTCCGCCACGGACATCGCCAACGAAGTGCAATTTTCGCTGGATAATTTCCCGGGCCTGAAGGAAATCTTCTTCGACGATGACACGTTCAATTACCGCAAGGCTCGAACGCTGGAAGTGTGCAAAGAGCTGCGGAAGATGGATTTCACCTGGTCCTGCACCTCCCGCGTCACCACCGATTACGAAACGCTGAAGGCGATGAAAGAGGCCGGCGCTCGGCTGCTGATCGTGGGCTACGAATCCGGCGACCAGGAAATCCTCAAGACCATGAAGAAGGGCGCCACCATCGACATGGCCAAGCGGTTCACCGAGAACGCGCACAAGCTGGGCCTGACCATTCACGGCGACTTCATTATCGGTATGCCTGGCGAGACGCGCGAAACCATTCGCAAGTCTATCGATTTCGCCAAAAAGCTGGATGTCGAAACCATCCAGGTGTCCATCGCCCATGCTTACCCCGGTACGGAGTTTTATCAATACGCCCAGGAAAAGGGCTTGGTGCAGATCAACATGGCGGACACGCAAGGTCATCAGTTGCCCAACGTGGTTTACCCCGGCATTCTGGACCGCGCCGAAATGGTGGATTGGGTGGAGCGCTTTTACGGCGAATATTATTTCCGCCCCAAGGCCGCATGGCGCATCGTGCGCAAGGCCATGTTCGACAGCAACGATCGCAAGCGGCTGTACAAGGAAGCCAAGAGCTTCCTGAGCCTGCGGCAGAAGCGCAAGAAGTACGTCGCGGACTTCAAGGCCGACGGCATCGATCCCTCCATCAAAGAGGCGGCTTTGCATAATGCCAGTGAGGCTGCGAAAGAACGGGCTTCGGTTTAAGGCTCGGGTCTGAGGCCTGATGCAGACCGACGAGCGGTTGCTGTGGAAGACAAGGATCTTCCTGGCGCTGGTGATTGTCAGTCAGCCGCTGGGGAATTTATTTCTCACGCTAGGCATGAAGCACAGGGTTCTGGGATCGCCTTGGGATTATGTGGCAGCGATCTTCAGTCCGCACGTGGCCCTGGGGATCGTGCTGCTGATTATCTGGCTGCTCTCCCGCATGGCCCTGCTTAGCTGGGCGGATTTGAGCTACGTTCTGCCGCTGACCGCTATCGGCTACATCATCACCGCCGTCATTGGAAGCGTCGTATTAAAGGAACAGATCAGCATGTCGCGCTGGTCTGGCACGCTGTTGATCGTCGCTGGCACCGCGTTAGTGGGCATGACGGAATCCCGAACCTCGCCCGGAGTGGGCTCAATCGCCGGAGAAAGCTCGTGAGTCAGTGGGCACTGGTCGCGCTGATCGTGGCCGGCACCGTCGCTGGCGACACTCTGCAGAGCCTGGAGATGAAGCGGCACGGCGAAATCCGTTTTAGCGAAGGCGGGCTGGGACGAGTCGTCGCAGCGCTGGCGTTGAAGAAGTATCTTATCCTGGCGATCGTGTGCATGGCGATCTCGTTCTTCGCTTTCATGACGCTGGTTTCCACAGCCGATTTGAGCTTCGCCGTGCCTGCCTCGGCGGCGAGTTTTGTCTTCGACACGATCCTGGCGCGCTATTTGCTGCGGGAACGCGTGGACGCCAAGCGCTGGGTGGGCGCGGCTCTGGTTGCCGGCGGCGTCGCTCTTCTTGCCTTGTGATTCTTGAAATCGTTGGGGCGATTGCGGCGGGATACCAGGTGCTCGCTATCGTGGGATGCCTTCGTTTTCGAAGGTCCCCACGCGGTCGCGGCTCGCAAACCACGAGAGCGGTTTCGATCCTGAAAGCGGTGCGCGGACTGGATCCAGGCTTTCGCGCGGCCATCGAATCGCATACCAAACTGCACGGCGAATACGAAGTTTTGTGCGGAGTGCGCTCGCTGGATGACCCTGCAGTGGCCGTGCTGCGGGAGTTTCCTCAAGTCCGCGTGATCGAGTGCCGCACGCTCACTCCCAACCAAAAAGTGGGAGTGCTGATGGATCTGGCGCGTGAGGCGAAATATCCCATCCTGCTGGTGAACGACGCCGACATCCGCGTGGAGCCGGATTATCTGGAGCGAGTGACCGAGCCTCTCACCGATCCGAAAGTGGGTCTGGTGACATGCCTGTACCGGCCGGAAGGATCGACGTTTGCCGGACGATTTGAAGGGCTGGGAGTCTCGACCGATTTCGCGCCATCGGCGCTGGTCGCGAGGCTGGTGGGCGTGGAGGAATTCGCCATGGGGTCGACGCTGGCCTTCCGGCGTGCGGACCTGGAACGCATCGGCGGGTTCGAGGCGATCTCCGATTACCTCGCCGACGATTATCAGCTTGGCGCACGATTGCATGGGCTGGGATTGAAGTGCGTGCTGAGCGATGTCACCGTGGCGACGCATTTTGGAGGAACGTGGCGGGATGTGTGGATGCACCAGGTGCGCTGGGCCCGAACCATTCGGGTCTCGAAGTTTTCGGGTTATCTGGGTTTGCCCGCAACCTTCGCCACCGTGTGGGCGCTGGCCTTAGCCTGCACGGGCGAATGGAGCCTCGCACTCGCTGTGTTGGCGGCGCGGATGCTGATGGCGATTGAATCCGGATGGATGGTGATGCGCAGCCGGGATGTGTTGCTGTTCTGGTTCCTGATCCCTGTGCGGGATTTATTCGGCGCAGCGGTGTGGGGCGCGGGACTGTTCGGAAATACGGTGGTTTGGCGCGGCCAGAAGTTGAAGCTGAATCCCGAGGGTCGAATCTTATGAAGCCGCATCCCATAAGGGGGTGCATTCCGTGAGTCAGTATACTGGGGACGTGCCGGTTCAATCGCCTCCCTTCTGCGGATCCTGTGGATCGGCGATCCCACCGCAAGCCCTGATTTGCCCCGCCTGCCGTCATTTGGCGCATGCGGCGGAGCTGGAAGAGCTGGCTCGTCAGGCGCACATCCGCGAGGTTTCCGGGGATTCCATGGGCGGGTTGGAGCTGTGGAGACAGGCTCTGGCGCTGCTGCCTCCGGAATCCGCTCAGGCGGCATCGATACGCAAGAAGGTTGGGGCCTACGACGCGGCCATTCGCGCCAGGTTCGCCCCAGCGCCTGCACCATCGGTATCTGCGCCGGCGCAGGCTGAAAAAAAACCGCAGCCCGAATGGGTCAAGCGTTTGGGACCTTTGGGCGCATTAGGGGCGCTGCTGCTGAAGTTCAAATTCCTGCTGAGCGGGCTGTTGCAGTTGAAGACGCTGCTGTCGATGCTGGCGTTCTTCGGCGTGTACTGGTCAATCTACGGATGGAAGTTCGCCGCAGGATTCGTCATCAGCATCTACATTCACGAGATGGGACATGTGTGGATGCTGCGGCATTATGGGATGCGCGCCAGCGCTCCCATGTTCATTCCCGGCCTAGGAGCGTTCGTCAGTTTGTATCAGAGTCCCGCGAACGTGGCGGAGGACGCGCGCATCGGACTGGCCGGCCCCTTGTGGGGGGCGGGCGCGGCGATCGCTTGCGCTGCCATGGCTGTGGTTTACCCGGCAAGCGTCTGGCCGGCGATTGCGCGCACGGGCGCGTTCATCAATCTGTTCAATCTGACGCCGGTCTGGATGCTCGACGGAGGCCGCGGTTTTCGGGCGCTGGATCAGCAGCAGAGGCTGCTCTGGCTGGCGCTGGCGGGGCTGCTTTGGTATCTGACCGGGTCCGGAATGTTCATTCTTTTAGTGCTGGGCGCGGCGTACCGGATTTTCTGGAAAAAAGATCCCGCACCGGCTCCGGACATGGGCGCGTTTCTCGAATTCGCGGGGCTGCTGGTATTGTTCGGCGCGCTGCTGATGTGGCTCCCCAAGGGCTAACTGACGCGCGGTCTTGGCTGTGCTCCCTGAAGCGGCTCACGAGCTGGCGGTGCGCCGTTTCTCAGGGCTTCCATGCGAGCAGATTCGCGAGGATTGTCTGCCACTGCTGAGCGGATTTCCCTGTTGTGTCGACGGCGGCGGCAAGGCTCGCAACCGCCGTCCGCAATTCCAGGGCGGCATGCGGTCCATCTCGCTTTCTCCAATAGTCCCGCTGTGAGGATTGGTTGACGAACTCCCGTACCCAGAGAACCACGATCCTTGGATCGATTCCAGAGAGGTCCTGGTACAGATACGGCGGGGAGATCTGTCCCTGGATTTTTGTTAGCGGAACATCTTTCGAAATTATGTACGGGCCATCTACGTGAGGACCGTTGGGAATCTTCGCCATCAGCTTCTGGGCTCTGGCGTAACGGTAGGCCTCTAAAACGGTCTTCGGCTCGACTTGAGCGGGCCTCTGATTCAAGGGCACAAGCGTAACGTTTAATTGACCTTTGGATACGCCCTGAAACTGAACGATCTCTGGAAGGGCCAAGTATTCGCGAATTATCGCGGTGAAGAGTTCTCTGGTGGCGTCGGTTGTGGGTTCTGCTCCCAGCAGAACATAACTGTATAAGCCGTATCCGGGATCCTCCGCCTGGTCCCCGAGCAGGAATGCCCGGCCTGTAATACGTGGTTGTACTTGATCGGGGAGGGTGCCCTTTTTTTGTTTTGTTTGGAAATTCTGGAAGATCTGCCCGGCAGCGCGCGGCTGGTTCGCTCCGGTCGTTGTCACCGCCAGCGACCACAAGCGGGGACCGAACGCGACTCCGGCTGCCAGCAGCCATACGCCAGCCGCGGTCACACTCACCCACGGGCGCCGGAGACGCCGCCGGTGAATATTCATGGCTTCTCCCGATGCCGCCGGAAGATCCATAAGGCGAAGGCCGAGACCCCGAACCAGAATGCATAGATCACGGTCGTTTCCATTGCACTCAGGGGCGCTTGGTATTGAATCCGGCCGAAGATCACATAACTGACGACCGTAAGCACGAAAGCCACGAGAAAGTTGATCTTGAACATGGTCCGTTCGTCAAATGTGGTCGCTAATTCTCGCCGAAAGGAGCTCGACAATAGAATCAGGCTACATCAACTCCAGAGCCGGCGCAAGCCAAGGATCGCCCACGTCAAACAAACGCATAGAGGCATCCAAAGGATGTTCTCAACCTGCAGCCCACCGGCTGCGGAAAACCAATTCAGCCGTGAATTCAGGTGAATGAACGTGAGTCTCAGGGCCTTGTTCCGGTTCGACGTAACCAAAGATTAACAGCCTGGCGGTATAGTGATACCTGGAGAAATCGCCCCATGTCCACGAACCAGCTTTCCTCGATCAACCACATCGTTGTCCTGATGCTGGAGAACCGCTCTTTCGACCACATGCTAGGGTTTTTGTATTCGGCGAGCGGGAATGTCTCGCCGACGGGTCAGCCCTTCGAGGGGCTGACGGGGAAAGAGTCAAACCCCGGCGCTGGCGGGGCGGCGGTTCCGGTATTCGCGATTACGCCGACGGAGGCCAATGCGTATTTCATGCCGGGCGCTGACCCGGGCGAGGGCTATTCGGCCACGAACTCTCAGCTTTTCGGCGTCACCACGGCTCCGGCGCCGCCGGTGGCGACCAATCAAGGCTTCGTTTCCGATTTCATCTATACGCTGGGATGGGAGTCGAAGGAAAAAAACCAAGTCCTTGCGGGAACCACGGCGAAGGACATCATGGGCGTGTTTCCTCCAACCATGCTGCCCGTGCTTTCCGGGCTTGCTCGCGGGTTCGCGGTTTGCGATCACTGGTTCTGCTCTGCACCGACCGAGACGCTTCCGAACCGGGCCTTCGTGAGCGCGGCAACATCGCAAGGCCACATGGACGACAACACCAAAAAGTTTACGTGCCCGACAATTTTCGGCGCGCTCTCCAACAAAAACGTAAGCTGGGGTATTTATGGCTACGACGCTCCTCCGCTGACGCGCTTGGATTTTGCCGATACAACCAGCGCGCCCGACAGTAATTTCGGGCAGTTCACGGATTTCACAACCGCAGCGGCGAAGGGCACCCTGCCGGCTTACACCTTTCTGGAGCCGAGCTGGGGCGCGAGCGGAAACAGCCAGCATCCGAATTACAATGTCGCGCTGGGCGAGCAACTGATTCACGACGTGTACTATGCGCTGCGAAATGGTCCCGCCTGGAATCAGACGCTGCTGATCGTCACGTATGACGAGCATGGAGGCTGCTACGATCACGTGCCGCCGCCTTCGGGCGCCGTGCCTCCGGACAAGTCGGTGGGCGAGTACGGGTTCGATTTTACTCGCTTCGGGCCGCGCGTTCCGGCGGTGCTGGTGTCGCCGCTGATCGCAGCGGGGACAGTGTTCCGGGTGGCCGCCGGGGCAATGCCGCTGGATCACACGTCCATTTTGAAGACCATTGAAACTCGCTGGAATGTGCCGGCGCTCACGGCTCGCGATGCCGCGGCCAGCGGCGTGGGCGACGTGCTGACTCTGACGAAGCCGCGCACGGACGATCCGCTGAAGGGAGTGGTTGTGCCGGTGGCGAAGGCCGCGGCGGATCTGAACCTGGAAGCTCCGTCGCATCTGGAGCAGGTGCATGCGGAGCTGGTGTCCCAGCTTCCGGTTCCCGACGCGCAGGGCGGCACGCACCACACACCCCCGCCGCTAAAAACCAGTAGCGACTACAAGGCTTACATCAAGTCCCGAACCGAAGCATGGCGCGCATCGAAGCAGCAAAGCTCCTCCTCGACGCGCGCATAGGTTGTTGACCAGGATTGCGTCCAGCACCTGATCGCTGACGCCGGCGGCGTTCAGCTTCGGCAGAGCGCCTCCCGAACGCGGGCGTGTTATTTTTTCCGGGGCCGCTTCGGAACGAATGCAAGGAACCGGCGCGGATTGTCCACCATGATGCCGTGCAGCACCTGGTCACTAACGCCGGCGGCTTTCAGCTTCGGCAAAAACACTGTGACCGTCTTGGAGTAGCCGCTGGAGGCGTCGGCGGAGAACATCAAGTTGGCTGCGAAACCTGCGTCGATCAGCGCCATGACCATGGGGACTACCTGAGCATCGCCGCCTCCGCCCTGACGATCGAAGCCGACGAACGCACCGCGCCGGCAGATGGATTTATGCACAGCCACATTCGGGTCCACAAGATTTCCGAGGTGGCCGATGACGATTCGATCCGGTTTGACGCCCGCATCCTCAAGGATGTCGAGCTGTTCGATGGCCGCTTTGCCTGGAATTCCGGTATGCGTGAAGATCGAGAGGTTGGTGGCGGCATGCGCCTTGCCGACGGCTCGAAACACCTTGCGCTCATCCGCAGTCATTTCGTCCCACGAACCGATTTCGCCGAAGACCCCCAGAGTGTTGTCGTCGGCCTGCTTGATCAGCGCCTTGACGATCTGCTCTTCGGTCATCGTGGAAATCTCTTTGGGATACCACGGCTGCGTATAGAAGCCTCCGCCGGCAACGACGGGGACTCCGGACTTCATGGAGACTTCGCGAATGAAGTTGATGTCGCGTCCCGAATCCTCATGCCCGGCGTCAACAATACAAGCGATGCCCGCGGCTTTGACCTTGGCGACTTCCTCAGTCATCAGGTCGACGTTGTGCATGATATCCGGAGGCGGAGTTCCGCGCCCGGCGCCCGGGGCTGTGCCTTTCGCGCCTCCACCTCTGCCTCCGCCGCCAGCCGCGCCACGCGCGGGCGCCGCGGGCAAACCGTTCGCGGCCCGGACTGCCGCATTCGCGGCCGCAAACCTCGCATTGAAATCGGCGCCGAGCTGCAGGTGCTCATGAAACAGCGTTGCTCCGCCCGCCAATTCCTCGGGCGCATAGTCTTTGAGGACGGTTCGGATGACTGCGCCTTTGGGAAATACCGGCTCCTGCGCGGACGCATGCCTGGGGAGTGCGGCGGTTGCAGCGCCGATGCCGAATACCTGGAGTGCCCGCCGGCGGGTGAAACGTTGCGTAAGTAACCTTGACATGGTTGGGGACATGGCTGGGATTATTGTAGTCAATTGCGGGAAGGAATGGGGCGATTGAGTAAGGCTCGTCCAAGTAACAGCCCGCAAACCGGAGCCTGGGTCGCGGCCAGGAACCGAGCCGTTATTTTCGGAAGTTGAGGGGCGTCCCTTTGCGGGATTGTTAGCCTCGGCGGCTCAAACCTGTATAATGTGCCTGAGGTATTTTCGATGAAGTACAAGTCGCTGGCGCTGGCTGCATCCGTTCTCGGCTCGGGAATGTTCGTGGCCGGGCAACAACCCGCCACATCCGGCGTCTTCACTTCGGCTCAGGCCGAAGCGGGCCGCAAGGCGTACGAGAGCACCTGCGGAAAATGCCACACACTGACATTGCAGGGGCGAAAGGGCGATCCCGGCGAACTGCCTCCAGTAAGTTCCCTGCCCGCCTCCTATCAGGACATGGCTAGCGGAATTGTTCCTCCGCTGGCGGGCAAGGATTTCATGAACAAATGGGGATCGCACACCGCAGCCCAACTCACACAGCGAATCTGGGAGGCCGTCGGCGCATTCCCGCCCGAAGGCGCACACAGTCCCGTCGCGGGCCGCGTACCTCCTGAAAACGATGCGGTGTCGGTGAACATCGCGGCTTACGTACTTCAGGTGAACGGCGCGAAGGCGGGCACACAGCCGCTTACCAAAACGACCGACGTGGTGGTCCGTTCGGTAACGGCGGATCAGCAGGCAGAGCACTAGATATTTTGAACATTGTTTGAACATCGAGAAAAAGGGAGGTTTTTATGAAGCGACAGATTTTTGTTTTGATGTTAGCGGGCACGGCGGCGATCACGTTTGCTCAAGCACCTGCGGGTGGAGGAGGGGGCGGTCGAGGCGGCGGACGCGGCGGTGGCAGGGGTCCCGCGCCTCAGCCGGCGACGCTGGTTCTCAAGGAAACCTGGAAGAACGGCGAAGGCAACGTGCCGGTGACTCAGGACGCGGTGGTAAACCCGGCTCTGAAAATCACCTTGTACGGCACCGGCAAAGAAGATTTCGGGATCACGGCCGAAGGCGGCGTGCCTCACATCTGGACCGGGTTGTGCGCGACGGCCTGCGCGTTGACCCTCAGCGATAAAGACAACCTTTTGGATCTGACGGGCAAGGCGAAAATCCGGTGGTTCACAAAGGTGTCCGGGTTCCATGAAGTCCGGCCGGTGTTGAAGCTGGCCGATGGAACACTGCTGGTTGGAGACCATGTGGATTCGAGTTTGGTGGACTATAAAGAGAGCGAATTCTTTTTGTCCGAAGTGCACTGGATGAAATTCGACGGCCCCACGGTGCAGACCAAAGGAACGGTGCTGGACAAAGTGGATCTGAGCAAGGTGGACGGCGTGGGATTCGCCGATCTCTCGCCCGGAAGCGGCCACGGCAATGGCGGATATTCCGACGTCGGCTGGATTGAAGTTTACGGGAAGACGGTTCCGCGCGACGCGACGACTGCCGCGAAATAACCCTCAGCGCTTAGGGCCAGTGGCTCATTAAGGCCAGTGGCCTTTTGAGGAACTCGCCGGCACAACGGAGCCTGGGGCGGCGGAGTTGGCGCGTTCCTCTCCCGTATGGAGGGCCGCTCCGGCCCTGTGCCGGCTTCTAAGGCCAATAGCTCTAAGGCCAATAGCCAGGACGGGCGCGAACCTGCGCGCCCTTGTGCCCGCGCACTTGCACGATCAGGCGATGCAATCCTTTATTGCCGGTTTCCTCCGGCGCGAAGCTCAGCAGATATTGACTGTGAACCTCCGCACTGAGGCGCTGAACGGCGTCCTGCAAACCTTCCAGGCGGGTGAAGGAAAGATGCCTGCCCCCGGTCCACTTGGCGAATTCGTCGGCAGCGTTGCGCGTGGTCAGGCGTAGCGCTTCGACGATGGCTCCCGAATAATCGGGATCGATGGGCAGGGACGGATCGTCTTGAGGCTTGGCCGTCCACGCGGTCGCTTGCGCCGAATAGGTGAGAGGATACATGGTGACGCTGGCGCGCTGGGCGGCTTCGACCGCCTGATCCAGCTTGGTTTTGCTGCCGCGGTCGCGCGATTCCCCGATGATCAGCATCATGCGCCGGTAGCTTTCCGGCGTCTTCTGCAGCATCTTGACTCCCTCCATCACAGCGTCCAGCATGATTCCGGTTTTGATGGTTCGGCCTTCAACAGATTCGAACGCTCCGCTGACTTTGTTCGAATCCCGAGTGAAATCCTGAAGGGTGTGGATCTCATAGTCGTACGATAGGACCGCGATCTGCCCCTTTTCCCCGGAGATCAACGGCTGAAGCATGCCTCCGATTTTGTGGATTTTTTCGAGGGCCGGCTGCGAAATCCAGCTCGCCTGGATCGCCACCACCAGGGCGACGGGCGCGAGGACCGTGTCGGAGCTATCGACCTGAAGCTGGCGCTGCGGAAGGCCGTCGTCATAAAGCACGAAATCGTCGGCTTGGAGCCCGTCGACGAATTTACCCTTCGCGTCGGTAACAGTAACCGGCGCCAGCACCAGGTGCACGTTGGCATGGATGGTGGCGTCGTTATTCGCGGGCGATTTATTCGTCGATGGTTTGGGGCTCTGGGCCAGAAGCACGGCGCAGGCCATGGCTCCGCAAACAAGTGCGGCCGCCAGCAGTCGGGGCACAGTCATGGGACGGAGTGGGGGCAGATTGGGTTACCTCGGAGGCGAATCGCGTACACCACTATGATCGCGCTTTCGCGCTACCCTGGATCTTCGTATGCCGGAACGAATGGAGGAACTTCGCCGCCGCCACGCAGCGGCTGAAGCAGGGGGCGGCGAGGAGCGCCGAGCGAAACAGCATCAGGAGGGCAAGCTTTCCGCGCGGGAGCGCATCGACCTGCTGTTGGACGAGGGCACGTTCGAGGAGATGGACAAGCTGGTGCGGCACCACTCGCGCGACTTTGGGATGCAGGACCAAGTCATCGACGGCGATGGATTCGTCACCGGCTGGGGTTCGATTCATGGCCGGCCGGCGTATGTTTTTGCCCAGGATTTCACGGTTTTCGGCGGGTCTTTGTCCGAGGCGAATGCAAAGAAGATCGTCAAGATCATGGATCTTGCGCTGAAGACTGGAGCGCCGGTCATCGGTTTGAACGATTCCGGAGGCGCGCGGATTCAGGAAGGCGTGCTTTCGCTGGGAGGCTACGCCGACATCTTCCTTCGCAATACGCTTTCGAGCGGAGTGGTTCCGCAGATCTCCGCGATCATGGGACCGTGCGCCGGCGGCGCGGTGTATTCCCCCGCGATCACTGATTTCACGTTCATGGTGGATCGCACCAGCTACATGTTCATCACCGGTCCGGAGGTGCTGAAGACGGTGACGCATGAGGACGTCACTAAGGAAGAGTTGGGCGGCGCGACCACGCACAATTCGGTCAGTGGTGTTGCGCATTTCAAGGCCGCGGACGACGCGGAATGCCTGCGCATGATTCGCGAGCTGATGAGCTACTTGCCGCAGAATAATCTGGACGGGTGCCCTCGGGCGGTTTCAAACGATTCGCCGGATCGGCAGGATGCTGCACTGGACACGCTGGTTCCGGACGCTTCGAACGTTCCTTACGACATGAAGAATGTGATCCGGCATGTCGCGGATGTAGAGACGTTCTTCGAAGTGCAGGAGCATTGGGCGAAGAATATCGTGATCGGGTTCGCGCGCATGGATGGGCGGTCCGTCGGGATCGTGGCGAATCAACCGGCGTTTCTGGCGGGGTGTCTGGATATTGATTCTTCCGTTAAAGGCGCGCGTTTTGTGCGTTTCTGCGATGCATTTCAGATTCCGATTTTGACCTTTGTGGATGTGCCGGGATTTCTGCCGGGCACTGCACAGGAGTTCGGAGGGATCATCCGTCATGGGGCCAAGCTGCTGTACGCGTATGCGGAGGCGACGGCGCCGAAGATCACGGTCATTACTCGCAAGGCTTATGGCGGGGCGTATTGCGTGATGGGTTCAAAACATTTGCGCACGGATGTGAACCTGGCGTGGCCCACGGCGGAGATCGCGGTGATGGGGCCGGAAGGGGCCGTCAACATCGTGTACCGGCGCGAGATCGCGGCGGCCAAGCCGGAAGAACAGGAAGCGGTGAGGCAAGCCAAGATCGACGAGTTTCGCGAGCGCTTCGCCAGTCCGTTTATTTCGGCCGAGCATGGCTTCGTGGACGACGTCATTGAGCCGCGGCAGACCAGGCCTCGCGTGATTCAGGCGCTGCGGATGCTGGAGACGAAGAAGGATACGATGCCGCGGAAGAAACACGGAAATATTCCGCTGTGACGGTCGCTCCCGGATTTTTCATCGATGTATTCAAAATTGTCCTGATCGACCTGACGCTGGCCGGGGACAATGCGCTGGTGATCGCTCTGGCGGTGCGGTCGCTCCCGGCGCGGCAGCGGCGCATCGGGTCGGCGCTGGGAGCCGCGGCCGCGGTGGTGTTGCGGGCTTTGATCACGATTGCCGCCGTGAAGCTGCTGGATGTTCCTTACATCAAGCTGGCGGGCGGAGCGTTCGTGCTGTGGGTCGCGGTGAAGGTGTTCGTCGACGCAGACGGGCCCGAACAAGAAGCGGCTCCGCCGGGGCACATCTGGCGAGCCGTCTGGTACATCGTTTTCGCCGATCTGACAATGTCCACCGATAATGTTTTGGCGATTGCGGGGGCTTCGCATGGCAACATGCTTCTGATCCTGTTTGGCCTGGGCCTCAGTATTCCTTTCCTGGTACTCTCCAGCAATCTGTTTGTGATGATGATGAACCGGTATCCTTGGACGCTGTATCTGGGCTCGGCGATTCTGGGGCAGGTGGGGTCGGAGATGATGCTCACGGATAGCTTCGTGGCGGGGACGCTGCGTCTTTCGCAGACTGCAAACTACGTGATTGAAGCGATTGCGGTTGTGGCGGTGCTGATTGTCAGCCGCCTGCTGTGCAAAACAAGGACCGCGTAAGAAGAAGTGCTAGACGGCTAAAGCGGCGCCTTCCATCAATGAATTCGCGGGCTCTTCCTGAGCCACGCCATCGATCAGCCTCAGCGAGCCTTGCGTCAGCGTTCCGGTGCGAGGGCCGGGCAGGATCACTCCGGTCAGGTTCAGTGGATCGGTGTGGGCGATCCAAATTTCTTCGCCGGACGCGGCGGTGCGGCGGATGTGGCGCAGCAGGTCCAGAGCTTCGGGCCGCGCGAATTGCTCGCCGACGAAGCCGGAGACGAAGCGGCCTCCGCGGAGCTCGCCGCGCGCTTCCATGCGGCGATAAACGGTAAGTAGATCGCGCCATGGCGGAGCTAACGTTTCGCGAACGATGAGGTCGCGGAAGACCACTCCCCAGCGGTTCAGAAATTGGGTCGCCAGGAATTCGAGATTGATTTCGCCCTTGCCTTCGGGCGTCGGGCTTCCGAGCAGCGCCCAGCGGCCTGCGGCGTGGCGCGGCCGGGATGTTCGGCCCCGCCCTTCGCCTCGGCGGCGCTTGGGATCGATCAAGGCTCGCAGGTTTTCGAAGCCGTCCGCGGTGACGAAGCCGGCGGCGACGAGTTCCCAGAGGCCGTCTTCAATTTCACTCGCAAGGCGTCCGGTGGCGCGCAAGATCTCTTCGAAGAACAGGGCTCCGCGGGCTTGGATGGCGGTGAGGATGTCGCGCGCGGCGTGGGAGAGCAAGGGCATTTGCGTGGCCGGAGGCAGCAGAGACGCGGCGTCTTCTCGCAGGAAGAATGCGATGGGAGCGACGCGCGTCGGGCGCACGCGGCGCACCTCGCCGGTATCGAGCGAAGGCGGATGCGGAGAGAGCCGGCCCCACTGAATTTCGCCGGAGAGGCACAACCGGTCGAGCCATTCGGGATCGTAGAGAGCGAGGCGCGACGGCAGCACCGAAGCTTCCCATGCGGCGGCCGAAATTTCATAGCCCTGAAGCTGGCGCATCACTTGGAATAATCCGTCGACGCCGTGAAGCTGGGAGCCTCGGCCGACATGCTGCCAGCGGCACAGGAACTGCATGAATTGGGCGGCGTTGACGGGCTCGATTTCGCGGCGCAGCCGACCGAGGGTCATGCGGTGAATGCGGGCCAGAATGCGGCGATGACAGAATTGGATTTCGTCTTGTTGATCGCGCACAACGCCCGGCTGGGCTGTGCGCTCGTCTTTCGGCCCTTCATGCGGGCTAAAATTGCCGCGCAGGATTTGGCCTTCGTTTTCGAGCTGCGCCAGCGCGGACTCGACGACATCAAGCGGCAGCGCGAGGCGGCCGGCGAGCTCGCTCGCACGCGCAGGGCCGATGGAATCCATCCAGCCGCGAAGAACGCTGGTGGCTTCGGTGCCTGCGTTGAGCGCGAGCTCGACGCGTTCGGTTGCGGTCCAAAACGCGCGGCCTCCGCGTTCGATGGTTCGGGCTCGGCCGGCGACGGTCAATTGTTGATAGAGCTCGCGCCACTCGGGAACCGGCGGAAGCACGATCAGCGTGAGCAGCGCGTCGTGGAGTTCGTCCGCGTCGCGAACGACGGGCCAGGACTCGGCGGCGACTTGCGCGATGGCTTCGGGGTCGAGCGCCCCCAGGCCAGCGGCGTCTTCGGGGCCGAGCGTGCGCCGCAACTGCACGGCTCGCGTGCGGCGTTCTTCTAAAGGCGCGTCGTCGAGGAAGGCGTAGGGGTTCGAATTTAGAATTTCGTAGCAGAAAGGCGATGGCTCTCGGGTGTCGATGGCGATGGTTTTGAGCGTGCCGGCGGCCATGCGCTCCAGGATTTCCTTCAGGCCATCCAGATCCATGGCTTCGTGCAGACAGTTGTCGATGGTTTCGTTCACCAGAGGATGGTCCGGAATGCGGATTTCGCCGGTCAGGTTTTCGGCGCACGCGACTTGATCCGGGAATACGGCGGCTAGCAGATCATCGGCGCGGATGCGCTGGATGGGCGGTGGGACCTTGCGTCCTCCGGCGAAACGCGGGACCGCTAGCGCTCGTGCGGCGTTCCATTTCCAGCGCGCCCCGAACATGGGCGAGTCGAACATGGCCTGGGTCAGGACGTGTTCCACGGTTCCCGTGTTGAGGAAGGTGAACACAAGATCGAGCGGGAAAGAATGCTGATCGCTGAGCGAGAGAACCAGGCCATTGTCGGTGGCGGCGGCTTGCAATTCGAAGTTGAAGGTCCGGCAGAAACGCTTGCGCAGAGCGAGGCCCCAGGCCCGGTTGATGCGCGAGCCGAAGGGCGCGTGCAACACGAACTGCATGCCTCCGGCTTCGTCGAAGAAGCGTTCGGCGATGACGGTGTCTTGCGTCGGGAGCGCGCCTAGAGCTGTGTAGCCGGCGCGGACGTAGAGGGCGGCTTGCTCCGCGCCTCGGCGGTCCAGCATGCATTCGTTTTCGAGCAGCGCGACGGGATCGTTGGCAGCCACGATGTCTTCGCGTAGTTGCGAGACTTCGAGCGAAAGCTCACGCGTGCGGCCGGGGGCTTCGCCGCGCCAGAAGGGGATGGTGGGAGCTGCGCCGTGGGCGTCCTCCACGCGAATGCGGCCGGGCTCGACCCGGCGAATTCGCCAGGACATATTGCCCAGCATGAAGATGTCGCCCACCAGGCTTTCAACTGCGAAATCCTCATCGACCGAGCCGACCACCGTTTCCTCCGGCTGCGCGATCACCTGATACTGCGCGGTGTCGGGAATCGCTCCGCCGTTGGTAATGGCCATCAGGCGAGTGCCGCGGCGGGCGCGCACGCGGTGATTGACTTGGTCGCGATGGAGCAGGGCGGCGCGGCGGCCTCGCGTGGTGACGATGCCTTCGGAGAGCATCTCCAGAACTTCTTCGAACGCTTTGCGAGCCAGATTGCGATACGGGTAGGCTCGGCGGACCAGGGCGTAGAGATCGTCTTCGGCAAAATCGTCGCAGGCCGCGGCGGCTGCGATCTGCTGCGCCAGAATGTCCAGAGGCGCGCTGGGGATCTCCAGGCGGTCAAGATCGGCGGCGCGGATGGCACGAACCAGCGCGGCGCATTCGACCAGATCGTCGCGCGTAGTTGCAAAGAAACGGCCCTTGGGTAGAGCGCCTACCCAGTGGCCGGCTCGGCCGACGCGCTGCAATCCGACGGCGATCGAGCGGGGCGAGGCAATCTGGCAAACCAGATCGACCGTGCCGATATCGATACCCAATTCAAGAGAGGCGGTTGCGACTACGACTCGCAATTGGCCGGCTTTGAGCTTTTCTTCGGCGTCAAGTCGCAGGCGGCGCGAGAGGCTTCCGTGATGCGGCAGGACGGCTTCTTTGCCCAGGCGCTCTGCCAGATTGTAGGCGACACGTTCGGACAACTTGCGAGTGTTGACGAAGACCAGGGTGGTGCGGTGTTCCAGCGCCAGGGTGGCGATTCGATCGTAAATCTCGCCCCACATTTCGGTGCTGGCCACTACGCCTAATTCGTCGCGAGGGACTTCGACGGCGAGGTCGAGAGCGCGCTTGCGGCCGACCTGAACGATCTTGGCTTTGGGGCTCAGGAATTGGGCTACTTCCTCAATGGGACTGACCGTGGCGGAGAGGCCGATCTTCTGGAGCGGCTTTCCGGTGAGAAGCTCCAGACGCGCGATGGAGAGTGCCAGGTGCGAGCCGCGCTTGTCATCGGCCACGGCGTGGATTTCGTCGACGATCAGGGTGTGCGCCGACGCCAGCATTTTGCGCGGGCCTTCGGCGGTGAGAAGGATGAACAGAGACTCCGGCGTGGTCACCAGGATGTGCGGCGCGTGCTTCCGCATCTTCTGGCGTTCGGAGGCGGGCGTGTCTCCGGTGCGGACGGCGGTGCGGATTTCCGCGAGCGGAATTCCTTGGGCTTTGGCGAGCGCCGCTACGCCTTGAAGCGGGATGTCGAGGTTCTTGTGAATGTCGTTGCTGAGGGCTTTGAGCGGGGAAACGTAGATGACCTGGGTTTGATTCGGCAACTCGCCCAGGCGGGCCTGGCGCACCAGGTCGTCAATGGCGGTTAGAAATGCCGATAGCGTTTTTCCGGCTCCGGTGGGGGCGGAAATCAGGACGTCGTTGCCGGCGCGGATTTCGGGCCAGCCGAGCTTCTGAGGCTCGGTGATCGCGGCGAAGCGAGCCTCGAACCATTCGCGGACCAGGGGATCGAAAGAAGAAAGCGGCATAAAGGCGAAACCGCACTTCTAGGGTAACGCTGTTGGGAGCTCGCCGGCGGGGAAAGACACGTTTGCCTTGCGGGCGCTTTTTGCCGTCGACTTTTTGCCGTCGACCTTGACACCCCGGCGACATGTGCCACAACGCGCGGCTCACGGTTCCCTTTTGGGTGACAATGGCTGCATGGAAGGAAAATCGCAGGAAGCAGCCGCCAACAAATATACGTTCGGCGATAACCTGCGCGCCAGTGCGCGATTGCGCCGGCTGGCCGAAGTGTACGAACCGGAATCGCGGCAATTGCTGCGGCGGAGCGGCATAAACGCGCCGCGGCTGGCTGTGGATCTCGGCTGCGGCCCCGGTTGGTCCACTCGGCTGCTTCAAGATGCGCTGGAGCCACGCCGAACAGTCGGGCTGGATGCCTCCCCGGTGTTCGTAGAGGAGGCGCGGACGCGGCATGGGGACGACCTTCAGTTCAAGGTCCATGACATCGTCCGCGTTCCGTTTCCGATCGAGGCTCCGGATGTCATGTTCTGCCGGTTCCTGCTGACACATCTTCGTTCCCTGGGGGAAGTCCTTACCGCGTGGGCGGGCGCAGCGGCACCGGGGGGATTGCTCATGGTTCACGAGACGGAATCGCTGGAGGCCAGTCACCCGGCGCTGCAGCTCTACTACCGGCGTCTCGAAGAACTGCAGCGGCATCATGGTCAAACGCTCCACGTTGGCGCCGTTTTGGAAAGCGGATTCGCTGGGTCGGGGTGGCGCCTGGTGGAGAGCGAGCGGCGTCTTCTGGAAAAGCCGGCGGGTGACATGGCCGAGCTGCATGTGGCTAACCTTCGCACCTGGCGAGATGACGAGTATGCCCGCCGAACCTTCGATTCCGACGAGATTGCCGCACTTGAGACATCGCTGTCGCGAATTGCGAGCCGCCGTGAAGATGGCGGAATTGTCGTCAATGCGGCACGCCAGATCATCGCCCAGCGCGAGTGACACTTCCCAGGCCTAACCAGGCCACACGGAGATGATAGACGCACCAGCATTCTTTTTCGAGAAAGCACCGCTGGCGGAAGGCGCTGGATTGGCGTGGCCCGGCGACCCCACAACGGACCGTCTGCTGGCGGAAAACGGCCGTCCTCTCCGGCGCAGCTACCTTGCGCTATCCTGAGGGGCGGAGAATGAGAGCGAGATGAGAGCGATGCGGGCCGCCTTGCTCGCGGCCATCGCGATAGGGCTGGCATCGGGCGCGTCCATACACGCGCTTCTGATCGATGGGCCGGAATGGCAACCCCAGACTGCAGCGGTGAAATCCATCCTGGAAGCTTCGGGCGTCTTTCAAGTGGACGTGCTCACGTCGCCGGCCAAAGGCGCGGCTTTTCTACCGGCCTTCGACAAGTACAAAGTGGTGGTGTTGAACTACGGCGGCGACACATGGCCGCTGGAGACGATCGCGGCGCTCGACAAGTATCTGCAAGCGGGCGGAGGGTTGGTGGCGCTGCCTGCCGCGGATGCAGCCTTCCCGGAATGGACCGAGTTCAACATGATGCTGGGGGTGAGCGGCGCGCCGAATCGCGATAAGAGCGCCGGACCGATCTGGTTTTATCACGAAGGAAATATGGCGTTCGATGCGGATACTCCGGGACCGGCGGGGAAGGCTCCGCATCCGGATCAGCCCTTCGCCATCACGATTCGCAACACGGAACACCCGGTAACCAAGGGAGTGCCTCTGATCTGGATGCATTCGACTGACACGCTGGCGGGCAATCTGCGAGGGCCCGGTAAGAACATGATCCTGCTGGCGACCGCGCACTCCGATGCGGAACGGGGCGGCACTGGCCGCGATGAGCCGGTGCTGATCGTCAGCGCGTATGGGAAGGGCCGCGTGTTTCATTCGCTACTGGGGCGCAAGCCTGAGGGCATGACCGGCGTGGGATTCCAGACGATGCTGGAGCGCGGCACGGAGTGGGCCGCCACGGGCAAGGTGACGGTGCGGATGCCGTCGGATTTTCCAACTGAGGATAAGGTGTCGACGCGGCCGTTGAAGTAGCGCCGGGTCTGCTATCATCACTCAGTTCTCACATGCCTGCACCGCACATCGCTACCCCTGCCGGCTCCCGTCCCACGCACGCGCGGCACGTCGTTCTGGCCCTGACCGTGGCCGCGTACATGATCACGTATATGGATCGCACGGTCTTCTCAACGGCCGCGCCGGAAATGCGCAAGGAACTCGGCCTTTCGCTGGTCCAGATGGGGACGATCTTTTCGATATTCCGCTGGAGCTACGCGATATTTCAGGTCCCGGGCGGATGGCTCGGGGATTGGATCGGGCCCCGCCGCGCGCTGACAATGATCGTGACCTGGTGGAGCGTATTCACCTCGCTAACGGCGGCGGGCTGGAATGCGGCGTCCCTGGTGGCGATCCGCTTCATTTTCGGCGCGGGCGAGGCGGGGGCGTTTCCGATTGCTACTCGATCGCTTTCGCGATGGATCCTGCCCGGCGAACGCGGCTTCGCGCAAGGGGTGACGCACGCGGGGTCGCGAATTGGAGGAGCGATCGCCGGACCCGTGACGGTGTTCCTGCTGATGCGCTATGGGTGGCGCGTGCCGATTGTCGCGTTCGGCGGATTGGGATTGTTGTGGTCGGCGGCTTGGTATTTTTACTATCGCGACACGCCGGAGGAGCATTCGAGCGTGAACGCGGCGGAGCTCAAGAAGCTGCACGAGGCTAGCGGAGGTCCGCGAAAGGCGGTGGGCAGCGCGGTGCCGTGGGGCCGGATTCTGGCGAGCCCCGTGGTCTGGGAGATTTCGGCGATGTACGCGTGCTACCAGTGTTCGCTGGCGTGGTATACGGATTGGTTTCCGACGTACTTGCAGGAAGCTCGCGGATTCACTGCGAGGGAGATGGGGGGCTTCACCAGCGTGTCGTGGATTGCCGCGGCCATCGGCAACATTGCGGGCGGATGGCTCACCGATATCGCTCTGCGGGTCACCGGGAACGTGAAGCTGTCCAGACGTGTGGTGGGGGTGATGGGATTCGCGATCGGCGCGGCGGGGCTTTTGTTATCGACGCTGACTCACGATCCCAAGACATGCGTGTACTTTAATTGGATCGCGTTTGCCGGGTTTGAGGTGACGGTGTCGGTGTCCTGGGCGATTCCACTGGATATCGCCGGCGATTACGCGGGCTCGGCCGCCGCGGTGATGAACAGTTGCGGTAACATCGGAGGCGCGCTTTTATCGCTGGGCGTGCCGTACATGGTGAAGGCGTCGGGCTGGAACATGCCTCTGCTGGTGGTTGCGGGCCTGAGCGTGGTGGGCGCGCTGATTTACGCGAAGGTGGACGCGAGTAAGCACGTGGCGTTTGCTTGAGGTGATTCATGAACGGAGCGAAGGTGGTTCTGTGGGTGGCGCTGGGCGGAATGATCGGGTCAGCGCAGTCCTTGAGTTTTGAAATTTATCGCGAGCGTGTCGAACCGATTTTCCTGAAGAAGCGTCCGAATCACGCGCGCTGTGTGGCGTGTCATGAGGCTAGCGCCAGCAATTTCAAGCTTCAGCCTCTGGAGCCTGGAGCGACCGCTTGGACCGAAAGCCAGTCGCGCTTGAATTTCGAATCGGTGTCGCATTTGGTGGTTCCTGGCGATCCTGCGAAGAGCCGTCTGCTGAATCATCCGCTGGCGCCGGAAGCCGGCGGGGATGATTTTCATGGCGGCGGGCATCAGTTCGAGTCGAAGGACGATCCGGATTGGAAGGTTATTGAGGCTTGGGTGCGCGAGGCGAGATAGGGCGCGCCGGGTTAGACGGTCAGTCCCGGCTGTCGTTGTCAGGTACGGGTTGCCGCGTGTGGGGTAGGGGATCAACATGCGTTCACCTGAGGAGCAAGAGGAGTTCCTCACCCGCGGCCGCTTTGGCGAGGAGAAGGTCTCGAAGGCGCCGTTCCCCGTCCCTGTAAAGATTGGCCTGCTCATAATTTTTACCGCTGTTGCGTTGGTGGCTTATCCGCTCCTGTTCGAAAGTGGACGAAACTCGCATGGCGGCATTGGATATGTGTCCTTGCTGTGTATCTCGCTATCGCCGGAGTCGGGTGCTTCGTTGGGGAACTGGTCCGTCGACTCTTTGCCCGCTTCCGCCGTTTGCGCGTGATGGATCGCGAATAGTCCGAGCCGCTTAGATCGGCGTGAAGAGTCCGATTCGCACGTCACAGCCTCTACGGAACCACGACGGTGCCGTTGCGCTTCGGCACTTCGCCAACCGGAATTTTGGCGATTTCTTTGCGCGAGGCTACGTCCACGGCCGAGACCATGTTCACTCCTGAATCGGCTATGTAAACGGTTTTGCCGTCGGGAGTGAAAGTGACCCAGTCCGGAACCTTGTCGGTCTTCACATAGCCGAGCAGCTTCAGATCGGGCAGCGAATATTCGAAAATTCCGCTCGCGATGGAGCTGTTCACCCATAGAGTTTTGCCGTCAGGCGAAACGGCCATGCCGTGCGACGGCGCTCCTGATTCGGCCTTGCCGTTCACGGGCTGATCCGGAAGAGTAATGCGCTGGGTGACTTTGTGCGTCTTGAAGTCCACCACATCGAAGCCGTGAACATTAGAAAGCTGCACGAAGAGGCGGCTGGTGGATCCGTCGGCCGCCTTCTCCATGGCAATTGGACGGACGCCTTGATCCGTGGGCAGTTCCCACACCGGCGTCAGCGTCTTTTCGTCGATGACCGTGATCATTTTCCCGGCCACCGAACCGGCGACCACGAACTTGCCGTCGGGCGTGACGTAGGTGTTGTGCACCGCGCCTTTCACGGGAATAGTTTTCGCGATCTTCATTGTCGCCGTGTCGATGGCGTCCACCGCTCCGGGCGCGACGGCGATCCCGACGAATGCGTACTTGCCGTCGTTCGAAACGGAAAGATTATTGGGATGGCCGCTGAGCGTCGCCTTGGCGATCAGCTTGCCGGTCTTGGTGTCGGTGGCCCACAGAGTGCTCTCCGATTCGCATGTGATGTAGGCGCGCTTTCCATCGGGCGAGAAGGCAACGCCATGCGGGACTTCGATCCCTTCCACCTTTAGGACGACTTTGTTGGTGGCTGCGTCGATGACATCCACATGGTCGCCGGCGCTGTTGGTCTGATAGATGTGAACCGATGCTGCGAAGGCGGGCACGGCCAGGAGCACGCTGAAATAACGATTCATGCAAGGGAGCTTATCACTTCACCCGATCGTATTCAAGGAGTTCGCGAACAAGCTGAGCGGGATGCAGGGCGATCTTGCCTCCCAGATCCTTCACCTGCTGGCGGCAGGATGTTCCGGGCGCGACCAGGACATCGCCGGGTTTCATCTCTCGCACGGCCGGAAGCAGCTTGCGATTCGCGATGCTGACGGAGACATCGTAATGATCCCGGCTGTAGCCGAACGATCCCGCCATGCCGCAACAGCCCGCGTCAAGGTCGATGACCGAGGCTCCAGGAACTCGCGAGAGCAGCTTCATGGTTGCCGGCAGGAGGCCCATTGATTTTTGATGGCAGTGTCCGTGGACCAGGATTTTCGATGGGCCCTGGCGCAAAGGCAGGTCGAGCTTTGCGGCAAATTCTTCGAACAGCACGCAGGCTTTGGCCACTTCCCTGGCTTTCTGCTGCTGATCACCGCGGAGTAGCGATGGCAGGTCTTCCTTGAGAGAGGACAGACAGCTTGGCTCCAGGAACAGAATCATTTCGCTGCGCGCCGCGATGGGGTGCAGGGCTTCGGCGAGCGTCGCTGCCTTTTCGCGTGCTTCTGCGAGTAGGCCTTGCGAGATCAGAGGCCGTCCGCAGCAACCCGGTTTAATGACGTTGACGCTGAAGCCTGCGCGCTCCAGTACTTCTACCGCTGCGATTCCGATTTCAGGGTGATAGTGATTGAGAAACGTATCGTTAAATACGTAGCAGGCGCGATCCGACGGTTTGCTTGGCGGCCTCTGCTTCCACCATTGTTCGAAGGTGCGGTGCTTCCATTTCGGGGGCGTGCGCTTCAGGAAGAATCGCGCGGGCAGCGACGCCCAGTTGGAGAGCGGCGCGAAGCGGCTGCCCCATACCGAGAGATCGGCGATGTGACCGAGGAGCTTGGTGCGCAGAGGCGTACCGTGGCGCTCCCAGTATTGGGATAAAAATTCGCTCTTGAATGCGGCCATGTCGACGCCGACGGGACACTCGGATTTACAGGCTCGGCATTCGAGACAGAGATCCAGAACTTCGAAGACGCCTTTGTCCGCCAGGCCGGCGTCGCCCAGTTGGCCGCTCATGGCCAGGCGCAGGACGTTGGCTCGGCCTCTGGTGGTGTGGGCTTCGTCGCGCGTGGCCATATAAGAAGGACACATTGTGCCTGCGAGTTTCTTGCGGCATGCGCCGACGCCGCTGCACATTTCCACTGCGCCGCCGAGCCCTCCGTAGGCAGTGAAATCGAAATGCGAATTCGATTGGGGCTGGGCCTGAGACTGAAGCGTCGTGTACTTCGTGCCGAAACGGAGGTTCGATGTGATCGGCGGAGCGTCCACGATTTTGCCCGGGTTGAAAATGCCCTGCGGATCGGCGGTTTGCTTTACCTCGCGGAAGGCTTCGTACAGCGTCTCGCCGAACATCTGCTTCATGAAGGGGCTGCGCACCAAGCCGTCGCCATGTTCGCCGGAAAGTGCGCCTCCGAATTCGAGGACCAGTTTGGCGACGTCGTTGGCGATGGCTTCGAACATGCGCACGCCCGCTTCGGTCTTCATATTGACCACGGGCCGGACGTGCAGACAGCCGACCGAGGCATGCGCGTAGATGCCGGCCGTGGTGCCATAGCCGTGCAGGAGGCTGAGGAAGCGGCCGATGAATTCGCTCAAGCGTTCGGGCGCGACGGCTGTGTCTTCGACGAAGGAGATCGATTTCGCGTCCTCCTTCATCGCGGTGGAGAGGCCGAGAGCGGCTTCGCGCAGGCTCCAGATTTGGGCTTGGGCGGGGGTGGTTTCGGTCCGATAACGTTCGCCCAATCCGTGTGCGCGGAGGTCGGCTTCGAGGGCGGTGAGGCGCGGCGGAAGATCTTCGGGGCGATCGCCGTAGAATTCGACGCAGAGGATGGATGCAGGATCGCCTTCGATGAAGGCGTTGCGAATGTTGTTCAAATTCTCGTTTTGGCGGGTGTAATCGAGGATGGATTTATCCATCACCTCGATCGCCGAGGGGTTGTGCTTCAGGATGACCGGCGCGGCCGCCAGCGACTCCAGAAGATCCGCGAAGGAGATCACCATTACAGCTTTTGCCTTCGGCAGCGGAACCAGTTTCAGCTTGGCTTCGAGAACCGCGCCAAGGGTTCCCTCGGAACCCACCATGAGCTTCGCCAAGTTCACTGGTTTGGACGGGTCCGTGAATTCGTCGAGATTGTAGCCGCCGACGCGGCGCAGGACTTTGGGAAAACAGCGGTCGATTTCGGAGGCGTGTTCCGACGCTAGGCGCAGCACTGTGGAATAGAGCGAGGCTTCGAGCGATGCACCTGTAGGAATCGCGGTGCGCGCGGTTTCGCGGAACTCGGCTATAGTGCCGTCGGAGAGGACGACGGTTTGCTCCAGAACGTGATCGATGGTCTTGCCGTAGAGGACGCTGCGTGCGCCCGCGGAATTGTTCGCTATCATGCCGCCGATGGTGGCTCGGCTGGCGGTAGAGATGTCCGGCGCGAAGCGCAGTTTCAGCGGCGCGAGGTGCGCGTTGAGCTCGTCCAGGACGATGCCGGGTTCAACGCGAGCCCAGCGCTCCTCCGCGTTCACTTCCAGGACGCGGTTGTAATATTTCGAGATGTCGACTTGCAGACCTTCGCCGATAGCTTGCCCGGCTTGGGACGTCCCGCCTCCGCGCATGGTGATGGGGCAGTGGAAGCGGCGGCAGATTTCGACGATGCGGATGATGTCGCCGCGCGTTTTGGGGATGGCGACTCCGATGGGTTTGATCTGATAGACGCTGGCGTCGGTGGAATAGAGGGCTCGGGAGACGGCGTCGAAGCGGACTTCGCCGGAGATATTGCGCTCCAGTTCAGCTTTCAGCGCGGTTGCGTCGATGGCTAACTGCACGCCAAAAGACCTTCGTGCAACCGATCCAGGCCGCGAGCCAGTGTGTCTCCGCCGCTGGCAAAGGAGACTCGCAGGGTGCCTTCGCCTCCGGGCCCGTAGGCCCCGCCGTGGACTACGACGACGCCATGGTCCCGCATCAGGCGCTGGCGGATTTCGTTCGAGGGCAGATTCAATTCGCGAACATCGGCCATGGCGAAGAAGCCGCCTTCGGGCGGTAGCATGGCGACCTTGGGGATGTCAGATAGCCGCGCCAGAACTTGTTCCCGCCGCTGCGAATATTCTTCGCGCATCTTTGATACGCAGTCCTGAGGGCCGGAGAGCGCGGCCGCTGCGGCGTCCTGAATAAATGTCGCGGGACCGCGGCTGGATTGAGCCAGGACCAGCAGCATCGCGCCGATCAACGGAGCGGGGCCGGCACAATATCCGACGCGCCATCCGGTCATCGCGTAGGTCTTCGAGAGGCTGTTGACCAGGATCGAGCGCTCACGCAAGTTGGGCGCAACGGCTAGCGGCGAAAGATGGCGATGGTTGCCGTAGGTGATGGTCTCGTAGATTTCGTCGCTGATCAGGGCGACGTTGCGGCGTTCGCAGAAGCGGGCGATTGCGGACAGCTCTTCGCGATTGAGTACCGTGCCCACAGGATTCCACGGTGTATTGAGAATCAGCACGCGCGAGGCGGGCGACCATGCGGCTTCAAGCGCGTCTTCATCGATCGTGAATCTTCCACCCGTGATACGCGAGGCAACGGATTTTATACGCCCTCCGGCCAGACGGATGGGCGATTGATAGGCATCGTAGATGGGATCAGGCAGCAGCACTTCCCCGCCCTCTTCGATCAGAACCATCAATGCGGCATAAATACCGAAGGTTGCTCCGGTGGTCGCCAGAATCTCGGTTGAGGGATCGAAACGCAGACCGTTGTCGCGATGCAACTTCAACGCTACGGCTTCGCGGAATAGCGCCTCGCCTCGGTTGTCGGGGTAAGAGGTGCGGCCGCTACGCAGGGCTCGCGTGCAGGCTTCGACGATGTGTTCGGGCGTCTTCAAGTCCGGCTCGCCGCGCATGAGCGAGACCAGCGGTTTGGCTTGGGCCTGCGACTGGTATTCACGCACCTCGGCTAGGATCGCGTTGACGGCGGTTGGTTTTAGGCCGGAAAGCCGATCCGGCAAGGGCGGGGATGAAGCCAGCACGCTCAGAGAATAGCAGAAGGGATATGATGACTCAATATGGCGAGCTATAAAACTCTGTCGGTTTTTGCGCTGGTTTCGGCTTCGGCCTTCGCTGCCCCCGTGAAGAAATGCGATGATCTGGCCGCGATGCCGTTCGGCGCGGATGTCAAAATCGAATCCGCGAAGCTGGTTGCCGCGACCGCAAATCTCCGGGAGCATTGCGATATTCGCGGGGTTATTTGGCCGGAAGCCAGGTTCGCTCTCAAGCTGCCTACCGATTGGAACAATCGCTTCCAGATGATCGGCAACGGTGGCTGGGCCGGCACGATTGGCAATGTGGATGGGGCGGTGCGCGACGGTTATGCGGCGACCTCCACCGATACGGGCCACGATGCGATGAAGGAGCCCGGGGCAACCTTCGCGTATCCGGGTCCGAATAATCCCAACGCCGCCCGCAAGGTGATCGACCACGGTTATCTGGCGGTGCATGAGACCGCTCTGCTGGCCAAGAAAGTGATTCGCGCTTATTATGGCGCGGATCCGCGGTATTCGTATTGGGTGGGGTGCTCGACGGGAGGGCGCCAGGGGTTGATGGAGGCGCAGCGCTATCCGGAAGATTTTGACGGCTACGTGGTGGGCGCACCGGTGCTGTTCCTGAGCGGTTTGCAGATGAAGGCGATCTGGAATTATCAGGCTATCGGAGATGGTCCGGGGAAGATCGCTACCGAGAAACTGCCGGCGCTGGCCAAGGGTGTTTACGATAAATGCGACGCGCTGGATGGATTGAAGGATGGGCTGATTGAGAATCCTCTGAAATGCGATTTCGATCCGGGCAAGGATCTGGCGCATTGCTCGGGGAATGAAGACAGGGCGGATTGCTTTACGGCTGCGCAGATTGCCGCGCTCAAGAAAGTTTACGATGGGCCTCGCGATTCGAAAGGCAAGCAGCTTTTCCCGGGCATGCCTCCGGGCGGCGAGGCGTTTGCGACGGCTGCGGGAGGACGCGGAGCGGCACAGCCTCGCAGCGGTTGGGATGGGTCACTCGCGAACAGCTTCAACCTTGCGAATACGTTCATGCAGTTCATGGCCTTCGATCCTGCTCCGGGCGCGAGTTGGGATTACCACAGTTACAATTTCGACACCGACCCGCAGCGCATGAGCGCCGTCGCGTTGCGCATCGACGCCACGATTCCGGATTTGACGGCGGTGAAGATGCGCGGCGGGAAGATCGTACATTATCACGGCTGGGCCGATCCAGGCGTCAGCCCAAAAATGTCGGTGAATTACTATGAGGCCGCGATGAAGACGATGGGCGAGAAGGAGACCAAGGATTTCTATCGATTTTTTCCCGTGCCGGGAATGTTCCATTGCGGCGGCGGGCCGGGGTGCGGCAACGTGGATTGGCTTTCGGCAGCGGTCGATTGGGTGGAAAAGGGGAAGGCTCCGGAGATGCTGATCGGCGGGCACGCCGAGGGTGGGAAGACAACTCGCACTCGGCCGATTTGCATGTACCCGATGGTGGCGGTTTACAAGGGTTCCGGGAGTATTGACGCGGCTGAGAATTTTAGCTGCGCGGCGCAGAAGTAGTGCGCGCGATTTTCGTGTCAGTTGTCGGCTGGGGCTCCTCGCCCCAGCCTAGCGGCTCTGGGGAGGCGCGAGTTTGCCGCTACCCCCGCAGGTCTGGCAGACGTTATATAGCGGGAGGTCTTCGCCGGGCTCCGCACGACCCGAGCTAAGCTCATCTAGGGTTGGCTTGCTGTAGCCTCTTTCAATGGCGCCGTGGCCACAGCAGTCCTTGCATACCCCATGGGCGGAAAAGAAGTCGTGTAGGCTGCTTGGCCTTCCTGCCGCGAATTCACACTCGCGCCATTTTCTGATCCTTAGGATATCTACCGAATGCCACCTAATTCGGTTCCCGTCTTGTGCTCGAACCCACGACATTACGATCATTAAAGACTACCGGCTAAAGCCGGTAGATTCCTGTTCCGACTGAAAGTCGGTTTGCGGCTAAAGCCGCCTGAAGGGCTCCCGGCTCAGAGCCGGCTTAAGGCTCGGTGGGCGCTGTGATCTTGAATCCTTGGTCGTCTTC
>DASXEY010000056.1:0-21508 GCA_036489835.1 Bryobacteraceae bacterium
CCCACATCATGCTCAACGACGGCGAGAACGACAGCGTCGTCACTGACGACAGCTGTGCGATTCATCCCACCTGGAACGCCTCTGTGTGCACGGGTGATGTCGGTCGCCTGAATCTCTCGGACAGTAGAGGAGAACTTCCAGCCACAGCCAATATCGAAACTCGGACCGCCCGGTTCGCTTTTCTCTCTACGATCGGTGGAAATCGTCCAGCCGCCGGTTCGGCTCCAGCTGCTAGTTCCGCTCCAGCTGCTAGTCCCGCTCCGGCCGCTCGTCCTGCTCCGCAGGCACCCATCGCGCTTGTTCGAAATGGCAAGGAATTTCACATCACCGGCAACCAGAGCACTGTGCGTGCCGGCACCGAGATCCTGGTAAAGACCGAAAGACAGCAAGTCTCTCTCAGTCTGGCCGAAATGGACCAGGGGTCATGGGTCATGTTTGAGTTGCCGGGTTTCACCAAAGCAGCCTCCGGAGCGGAACAGCCTAGCATGGACGCATTGCGCAAGGCGAACGCGACGTCTTATTTCAGGGGCGGGGATGCCCTCTGGGTCAAACTGGTCGTGACCAAGCCTCCCTTGCCGATTGTTCGTCCAACGGATCTGCAAGCCAGTATCGCGGTCGGCAGATAAGTACGTTTTTCGCGAACGGAACGAAGCCCTCGGTGCAAGCCGGGGGCTTTTTTGCGGCGGATCGTCCGTTCAAAATCGATCTTTCGCGACGTTGAGATGGAATGAGGCTGGAGGAGCTGCGTCACGCCTCGTTGAACTGGCGAACGGTCAGGTCACATGGGTTCGGGACCAGGAGGCCGGAGGTCGAATCCTTCTCGCCCCGACCACTTATTCTAATTCGCAATCAAGAAAATACGACGGTTGAAGGCAGCGAGCTTTAACCGCCGTTTTGGCCGGTGTGCCCGAGAATGGTACCACCCCTGGCTTTGAGGATGCCCGCATGGTCGGGCCGCGCGGAAACGGATTTTACCTTCCTTGCTAAGCGCAGGTTATCAAGAAGGCGATTCAGACGGTGTGGACGCCGTGTCAACAAAGGAGGCTCCGCCAAGCCGATGTCTACGCTGGAACCGGCAATGCTGGCAGGTTCGCCACACCTGGCGGCACACGAGCATCTTGTCGGCTCAACGATCGGGATAGCTCTAAAACATTTTCGCGATATCATGTATCTTGCAAGGAAAGCAAGAAATATCTTTGCAGGAGGTTGGATGGCCAAGCATAGCGAACTTGGAGTCGAAGAGGGATTCTTCGACCGTCCCCGTGCATCGTCGCAAATCAAGCAACGGATCGTCGTCGATTACTTCCTCGCATGGGCGAACGTCTTAGCCAGAGACCGCGCTGTCGGATACGCAGATCTATTTGCAGGACCCGGCAAATACAAGAGCGGGGACAAGTCAATTCCACTATTGGTCGCGGAACGAGTAGTGCAGGACGAACGGCTTCGGCAGTGCGTCAAGCTCTGGTTCAACGAGGGGGATGGCGACCTCGCTAGGGAGTTGGATAAGAACCTAAAAGATGTCGACGGACTTGGCGCGCTCACACATACCCCGCGCATCACCAAGCGAGTAATCGACAAGAGGCTTGCGAGCCATCAGTTCTCGATCCCGACGTTCATACTGGCGGACCCATGCGGCTATAAAGGGCTGTCTCTGCGGTTGATCTCAAACGCTTTACAGGGCTTCGGGAATGATTGCCTATTCTTCTTCAACTATCGCCGCGTGAACATGAAGTTGAGCTATCCCGTGATGGACGAGTCAGTGGATGAATTTTTTGAATCGGATCGAGCGCAAGCTTTGCGACGGGAGATCGCGTCGCTGAATCCGCGAGCGCGTGAGAAGGCAGTACTGGAGGCCATTCGAACCGCGATCAAGGAGGCCGGGGGTATCCCAATTGTCTTTGCGTTTAGAAGCGGGGAAGGTGGGGGGACGAGTCACCACCTCGTGTTTGCGTCGAAGCACCCGAAAGGTGCTCGAATTATGAAGAACATCATGCACAAGTTCAGTTCTGAGGTCATCGATGGGATCGCCTCTTGGGATTACGATCCAAGAGACGAGCAGACTCCCCAAACTGGGCTGCTGTTCTCACCACTGGATGAGGTTTGCGACCGGCTCTTGCAGGTTTTTGCGGGTCGTACAGTGAACTTTCAGCAGCTGCTCGACGAGGAGGCTCAGCAGCAATTTACCGACTCAAACTATCGTGACGCTGTGTTGAGGCTCGAGGAAGAATTTCGCGTTGACGTTGATCCTCCGGCTTTAAATCGCCGTATGCAGACTGGCGGAACAAAACGAACTTTGCCCGAGAATACGCGGCTTACATTTCCGACCTAATACGAAGGAGTACGCAATGGCTACCAAGTCTTCGATTGAGTGGACGGAGTCCACCTGGAATCCCCTGACTGGCTGTACAAAGATCAGCCCCGGATGCAAGTTCTGCTACGCGGAGCGCATGTCGGCACGTCTGAAGGCAATGGGACAACGAAACTATCGGAACGGATTTCAACTGACGTTGCATAGGCATTTGTTGGACGCCCCGTTACACTGGAAGAAACCACAGATCGTCTTCGTGAATTCGATGAGCGACCTATTCCAAGACAAGGTGCCGCTTGGCTTTATCCAAGACGTGTTCGGGACGATGCGAGACGCTTCACGACATCAGTTCCAGGTGCTTACGAAGCGCTCCGAACGATTACGCGACCTCAGTCCACACCTTCCTTGGGCCGAGAACATCTGGATGGGTGTCAGCGTTGAAAATGAAGATTACCAATTCCGAATCGATCATCTCAGGCAGACTGGAGCGGCGATTAAGTTCTTGTCCATTGAGCCCCTGCTAGGGCCTCTCCCGAGCTTGGATCTGACAGGTATAGATTGGGTCATCGTCGGCGGGGAGTCGGGGCCGGGTTCCCGTGCCATGAAGAAGGAATGGGTATCGTCCATCCGCGATCAGTGTTCGATCAGCAAAGTTCCGTTCTTCTTTAAACAGTGGGGAGGAGTCAACAAGAAGAAGAGCGGTCGGAAGCTCGACGGCATGCAATATGATGAAATGCCATGCCGCAAAATAGCCACGCCCACACTTGATCTTCTCCAAATCGCGCCTGCTCAGCCTTAACCTAAAAAATGCCTCAGGATCTGGAGCAGGCTCGTGGGATCTACCGCGCAATTAGAGATTTGTGGCTCGCGGGCGGTGGCGGGTTGGAAGCACACGACCGGCTGGCCCTATTGACGGTCGCCGCCGGAATGCGCCCGTTCGCGTTTCTAAGTTACATGAGCCACGAAGAGCAGCCAGCGATTCTCGACAAGCTTTTGTCGCTCGGCCTGACTGCCTCGCCATGTTCAGTCGTGTTTGACATCGAAATCAGCCCTGAGGGGATAAGCCGCGCGACGGTCGAGGCATACACCAGAGCGGAACGCCAACGGTCTCCGCTGAAGGGGATTGGGGTCTGGAAGGAGCCCGGCAAATCTTGTGGCCGTTTTGGAATGGGTTCGTTCGGGCAGGAACTCCAATACCCGCGATGCTGCGAGGCGATGGAAGTCGGAACTAAACGCAGGGATCATGAACTCTTCCTGACCGCCATCGTTGAGGCGGAGGGTGACGATGCTGCCATTGTTGAGCAGGCGCGACTAGAACGCCGGGAGTACGAAAAGGCGTCATATGATCATTGCCGGGAGTGGAATGAGCGTTTCTATGAGACCTTGTCTCAGTATCCGTTCGTGCTACACGCTGCCTGTGGTACCTGCCTTCGATCCAAAGAGAGCCCAACCGCGATCTTGAACCGGCGGTACGAAGAATTGGCACTGGCAATATCAGATGAACTTCATCTCATGGTCCGTTGGGGTGCTCAGGCGCTTCTCAGATCACGGGATCGAGACTGATACACTTCCGGTTGGATTCCGGCTTAGGCCTAACGCTTTTCGCCAGGCAATGGAGCGTGCTTATGCTTGGGATTGAAGCGTCGCAGGGACAGCATGCGTTGCTCTGGCTCGGTCCATCGCAGCCTTAATGGTTTCTGCCGGCGGGCGCCCGTGACTGGCGAGGCGACGATTCCCAGTAGCCCCCGAAGGCGGTCCCGTCCCGGCGCGGTCAACTCCCATCCTTGCGGAGTCCGAAGAGCGAAGCCGTTCGAACCCGCAAGCACATCGGAGATGTTCCACTTCTTGGCTTTGGTGACGCACCGTCGCGGCGATGGCCTTAACCTCGGCTACCGCCTTCGGCTGGTCACGAGCACGGCCGCCGTTCAGCGAAAGATAGGTGTAAAATTGTCCCTGGCTACCCGTCCTTCGACCCTCGCGGGAGAAAGTAGCGCAACACGACCGATCACGGAGATATGACGATGCAAAAACGTTCTCTCTTGCTGCTTTCGTTGCTGGTCCCAGCCTATTTAGGTCTTGGCGGATATGCCGTTGTTCAGGGGCAACAAAAAGGCTCTCCCGCGGCTGGCGCGAAGCGCTGGTCAGACGCAGCCACGTGGCCTGATAAGAAGGTGCCGGCCAAAGACGCCCTGGTCACCATTACTAAGGACATGAACGTCGTCATGGACGTCAGCCCGATGCCGCTGCACGGTTTGACGATCGAAGGCAAGTTGAGCTTCGCCGATGACAAAGATCTCGAACTGACCACCGAGTGGATCATGGTGCACGGGGAACTCGAAATCGGCACCGAGGCCAAACCCCACACCAAGAAGGCGACCATCACCCTGACCGACAACGTCAAAGGCGAAGATATCAGTGGCGTCGGTGGAACGACGGATCGCGTGGACCGCGGCATCATGCTGATGGGCGGAACGCTGAACCTGCACGGTTCGGAAAAGAGCACCTGGACCAAGCTGGCCAAGACCGCCGAAGCGGGCAGCACCTCGATCGAGGTCCTGAGCGCTGCAGACTGGAAAGCCGGCGAAGAGATTGTGCTCGCGTCGACGGACTTCGATCCCCGCCAGGCCGAGCGCCGAGTGATTTCCGCCGTCCATGCCAACACGAACGGGGGCAACACAATCACGCTCGACAAGAAGCTCGACTACATGCACTTCGGCAAGATCACCTTCGACGTGGATGAACGCGGCGAAGTCGCGATGCTGACGCGCAATATCAAGCTGCAGGCATCGGCCGACGCGGAACAGTCCTTCTACGGCGGTCACGTCATGGCGATGGTTGGAAGCAAGATGTTTGTCGAGGGCGTCGAATTCAATCGCATGGGCCAGAACATGACTCTCGCCCGCTATCCGATCCACTGGCATCTGGTGGGCGACGCCCAGGGACAGTACATCAAGAACGCGTCGATCCACGACACCTACAACCGCTGCGTGACCGTGCATGGCACGAACTTCCTGCACGTGGAGAACAACGTGACCTACAACACCGTCGGTCACTGCTTCTTCCTCGAAGACGGCGCGGAGCACGGGAACCAGTTCGTGCACAACCTGGCGATCCAGGTCAAGTGCCATACCTCCAAGGCCTGCGCGCCGACCAATCTCGCCGCAAACGGAGAGAACATGGGAAGTAATTCGCTGAATCGCGCGACCTACAGGGCGGACAGCATGTCCGGCAAGGACACCCTGCTGCCTTCGGACAACACGGTGACGGCTTACTGGATCACCAATCCGGACAATGCCTTCATCGACAACGTGGCAGCGGGTTCCGATGAGAATGGCTTCTGGTGGTCGTTGCCGGAACACCCGCAAGGGAAGTTCGTTGGCACGGAGATCAGCAAAACCACCTGGCCGCGTCGAACCAGGATGGCGGAATTCAGGGGCAACGTTGCCCACTCCAACTACGACGGATTCATGCTGGACCGGAACATCAATCTGGAAGGCGTCTTCGGGTTGGCCGGCCCCTCGCACGTTGCCAAGGAAAACCCCGCTGACGACAACAGCAAGAGCGTGGAATCGCTCCTCCAGGATCTCACCGCTTACAAGAACCGCAATGGCGGCTCCTGGAGCCGCGGCGAGCTGCACGTCTACAAGAACTTCAAGGCGGCGGACAATGCCATTGGGTTCACGAGTTCAACGGGTTCCTTCGGCGCTGACAAATTTACCTCACTGGTGGTTGATTCGCTTTTCGTGGGCGAAACCGACAACATCGGCAACCCCGTAACGCCCGAAGAAAAGGCCTACGGCCGCAGCTTGCCGAAACGCAATATTCCAGATTTCCCGATCCGCGCCTACGAGTACTACGACTATCGCCATGACATCGTCAACACGACATTCGTGAATTTCCAGGACAACAAACAGCGCGGATCAGGCGCGCTTTCCTGGCTGTTGTATACGGGCGCCGGGGTTACCACCGAAAACACCGTCAAGAGTGCGAAATATATCAATGCGAAGCCCGTGTATTTCCCGAAGATCGACCCCAGGTTCGACAGTGACAACCGGAGTGGTTCGGCCTACCGGACCGCGGCGATCCACGATCTGGACGGCTCGACGACCGGCATCCCTGATTCCTATGTTCTGCTCAACGACGGCGAGAACGACAGCGTCGCCACGGACGATACTTGCGAGATTCATCCCACCTGGAACGCCTCCGTGTGCAAGGGTGATATCGGACGCCTTCAGTTCAGCATCAGGAGGGGCGGCGGAGCCACAAGCGGTCTCGGTCTTGCGCTGAAGGATGTCGCTTTGCGGGGTGCTGGTGCTGCGCGGGGTGCTGGTCCTGCTGGGGCGGCGGCTCCCGGGCGAGGTGCTGCTCCCGGGCGAGGTGCTGGTCCTGGGCGAGGTGCTGGTGCTGCGCCGGCGGGTGCTGCGGGGTCGGCTGCTCCGATTACCCTGAGCCGCAATGGCAAGGACTTCAAGATCACGGCCAATCAGAGCACTGTGCGCGCCGGTACCGAGATCCTTGTGAAGACCGAAAGACCGGAAGTTGCTATCAGCTTGAGCGAAATGGCCAAAGACTCATGGGTCGTGTTCGAGCTGCCGGGTTTCGCCAACGCGACCTCCGGGAAGCAGCAGGACAGTATCGACGCTCTGCGCAAGGCGACCGAGACTTCGTATTTCAAGGGTCCGGATGCCGTCTGGGTGAAACTGGTAATCCCCACCGCCCCCAAGGGCATTGGCATGGATCAGTTTGGCCCGTCGGATACTGAAACCAGCATTACGGTAAGGCGATAAGCACCTGATTCGCGAACTGAACAAAGCCCCCGGCGCGAGCAGGGGGCTTTTTTGTGCGGCGGATACTCCGTTCAAAATCGATCTTTCGCGACGTTGAGATGGAATGAGGCGGCTGAGGGGATAGTCCCTTCAAAGCCCCTGCCGTTTCGCACAATTGGTCTTGTGTTGAGACTCGCCTCGCCGCTCTCTTTGGTTCTGGCAATTCGTTCGTCCGTGCGGTGTCCCGTATCTCCGTCGCAGTGCAGCTCGTCACCGATGAGCCGGTTCTGGTACGCCGGAAGCGCCGCCTGGTTCTGGGCGGTCACGAACCACACCAGAAACTTCTTGCCCTTTGGGGTTACGATCCCCCCGCCAGCTTCGCTAGCAAAGGCCAACAGCATCCCGTGAGTCATCGACTCGAAGTTCTCTAAGAACGGCGTTCTCGTTACACCACTCCGGGTGAGTTACGCTACGCGGGGAGTGCTCGGAGTCGGTCGCTGCACGCCGGCGTCCTGAAACGGCAACGGATTCCTGCTGGGAAACGCCGTTTCCGGAAATAGGTCCTCGGGCGCCGGCGCAATTCCGTCCATTCCGGGCGGCAGGTTCAGCAGCGCATGAACCTTGATTTTTTTGGGAGGCGTGGGCCGTCGCGGCGACAGACGGATGGTACCGAGGACGAGGCCAGAGTGCCTCGCCGCCTAGGCGCGCCGTCCACTATGATAGACTCCGTTATCCCATGGCCGCCGCCACGAATACCCTTCTGACCCTGAGCGGGGTCGATATCGCCATCATCGTCGTTTACTTCGTCTTCTGCCTGGCGATTGGTTTCTATTTAAAAGGACAAGCCGATACTGGCGAAGGATTCTTTCTTGCCGGGCGTGAGATGACGGCCTGGATCGCGGGGTTGAGTTTTGTTTCCGCCAACCTCGGCGCGTTGGAGCTGATGGGCTGGGCCGCCGCTTCCTATCAATATGGCATTCTGGCGGCGCACTGGTATTGGATTGGCGCCATTCCCGCGATGTTGTTTCTGGGCCTGGTGATGATGCCGTTTTATTACATCTCCAAGACTCACTCCGTTCCGGGCTATCTGCAATTACGCTTCGGCGAAGCCAGCCGCGGACTGGCGGCCGTCTCGTTCGGATTTATGACCGTATTGATGAGCGGCATCAATATGTATTCGATGGCCATCGTGCTGAAAGTCGTGCTGGGATGGGATATTCATTTCAGCATCTGGGCTTCGTCGCTGACCGTGGCGGTATACGTGGCGCTGGGCGGGCTGCGATCGGCCATCTTCAACGAGGTTTTGCAGTTCATGCTGATCTGGCTGGGCGCGCTGGTGATTCCGATCCTGGGTTTAGTAGAAACCGGAGGATGGTCCGCACTGAAGGACCGCATCGCACACGAATACGCAGGTCAGGATTACACGCACCTCTGGAGCACGCTCGGGGCATTTCAAGATAACCCGATGGGAATTCACTGGACCGGCATCGTGTTCGGACTAGGCGCGATCATCTCTTTCGGTTACTGGACCACCGATTTCCTGGTCGTGCAGCGAATCCTGGCCGCCAAGGATTTGCGCTCGGCGAAGATGGCGCCGATCATCGGAGCGGGATTCAAGATGCTGGTGCCGTTTATCGTCATTCTTCCCGGGTTGCTGGCGCTGGCTGTGCTGCCGATTAAGCTTACGGGAGAAGCCCAGGCTGTCGCTTCCGGAGGACACAGCTACAACGAAGTGCTCCCGCTGATGCTGGCGCGTTACTGCGGACCGGGTTTGCTGGGGCTGGGGATCACGGCTCTCATCGCGGGGTTCATGTCCGGAATGGCGGGCAACGTCAGCGCTTTCGCCACAGTGTGGACCTACGATATCTACCGAGCCTTCATGAACCGCGATGCAGCCGACGCGCACTACGTCCGCATGGGCCGCTGGTGCACCATCGTCGGCGTGCTGGTGAGCATCGGCACGGCGTACCTGGTGATGCAGTTCCAGAGCATCATGGATTACGTGCAGGCCCTGTTCAGCTTCTTCATCGCGCCGTTGTTCGGCACCGTGATTCTGGGGATGTTGTGGAAGCGCGCCACTCCCGCGGGCGGATTCTGGGGTTTGCTGGCGGGCACGGTTTCCTCCATCGGCATGTGGGCGTGGGTCAAAGCGGACCCTTCCGCGTTATCCATCGTTGCGCTTTCCTCGCACGCCAAGGATATGGCCGAGAACATGTATCGGGCGCTGTGGTCCTGGATCATTTGCGTGGTCGTCACGGTAGTGGTCAGCTATATGAGCCGGCCTAAGCCGGATGCGGAACTGGTGGGGTTGGTTTACGGCTGCACTGAGATCCCGAGTGAAGGCTCAGTCCCACTGATCCAGCGTCCGTTGTTTTGGGCCGGCGTGATCGTGGCGGCGTTCGTGGCGCTGAATACTTACTTCTGGTAGGCGCGGACCCGGAACGACGGGCGAAACCGCCTGCCCCACCGGTTTCTGCCCCACCGGTTTCTTAGAAAAAGAAAATCGCGTCGCAGGCGAACATTAACTGGCTGTGACGGGTGCCATTGTCGTAGGGAGCCGCGTCAAAGGCATGATCGAACCGCAGCTCCGGGCGGAACAGCACTGAGCTTCCCACCCAGTGGCCCCAGCCGATCAAATGCTCGTCATAGCGAGTCTTGAAGCCGGTGCGCTGGCCTACAAGATCGTCGAAGAACTCTGTACGGAAGCTCAAATAGTCCTTAGGACCCAGCTTCTCTTCGACGTAATTCACGATCGCCCACTCCGGCGCATAGCAGGTGGCCTGGTAGGCCTGACGGCAAAACGCGCCGTTTGCCCCATTTTCCAGAAGTTTCTGTCCGGCTGGGTTGTTGACATTGGGAGTATCTTTTTCGTATTGATACCAGGTCTCCGTGTCGGTGTGCCAGCGTTCGTTGAATTTGTGATACCAGGTCAGATAATAAGCGCCAAGGTTATTGTAAGCGTATTTATTATTGTTGATCGAGTTGGCGCAGAGGTAGATGTTATCGCCGCCGCCGTGAGTGTAATAACCGAGGCAGGCATTCACAGTGGCTTGGGCGTCCGTGGTCCAGGGAGCGGCATCGCAACCGGATGATAAACCGACCTGAAACAGGAAATGCTTGTTCAGCATGGTCGTGGTATTGATGCCGCTTTGGGTGTAGCAGTCGAAGGAGTAGGTGAGCGAGTGGCTGTACGTGTAGTTGTTGGGCGCAAGCTGTGCTTCGATGTCCGGCAGCGAGACATACCGGCCCACGCGGATATTCATGCCGTCCGCCACATGCGGAAGGTACAGATCGAAGTAGGCCATGGGGATGTCGAAACCATTTTCCTTATCTTTTCCCAGAAGCTGGTTGCTGAAGATCCCCTTGGCGGTGGTGAACCGGTAATCCAGGCCGTAAATAGGGGCGATACGGAAACCCCAATCAATATGATCGGTCTGCACCGTGTCCGGCTGCCGCTCAATGTAGAGGACTTCCTGGTCCATCTGCACGGAATTTCCACGCTCCGCATAAGTAGCAGGGTAGTTCGAATAGCCACCCTCCTTGGACGTGCTGACATTGAACCCGCCGTTCAACCATCCGTAGATCTGGATGCCGCTCTTTTTCCATGCGTCTCCGTTAGAACCGCTCCAGATGGCCTCCATCAGCGGCCCGGATTGAACAAAAGGCTGGCCGAGGACCACGCTCCCGCCGTAGGGCCAGACTGTGAAAGGAAACGGAGGGTCTGACTCCGGCGCGGGGTAGCCGCGGAATGCGGGCGCGGGACCGGAATCGGTCGACGTCGTGGTCCAGTCGTTGGAATAGGCTTTGTACAGCCTGGAAAAGAAACCGCCCGTGAGGGGTTGAGGCTCCTGGACGGCGGCCACCGGGGCAGGGCTCGCCGCGGGAGCCGGTGGTACGACGTCCCCTGGCGATGCTGCTGGAGTTGGGGTTGGCGCGGGGTCCGCGGGCGCCGGAACCCGGGCATCGACCTTCGAGGATGCGACTGTTTGGGAGGACGTCTGCACCGCCACGTTTGAAACTGTTTGAGCCTCAGACAGGAGTCCGAGGCCTGCCGCCGCCACGACCAGCAGTATCGTTCTCATGTAAGCCCCGGCGCGAGGAACCCGGAAATGAAAACACCTCGCCTCTCCATACGCATACGTTGCTTCCTTCCTGGTTGAGTAGTGGCCGGTGCTTCTAGAACAGTCCGCTAACATTGCGGTTCAGGGGTTGCCAGGAAGCATGACCAGACAGGGGTTGAGCTTCTGCGACGGGATGGGTGGGTAAGGCTTTAAAAAAGGTCAAACCCCCGACGGCCACATTAACGCCCAGTATGCGAGGCGGTGCATCAAAAAGGCATAAAAGTTGGTTTCTTTTATAAAAGAAACTTTCTATAGACTTCATGCTTCATATGAATATCGTGAAGAACGCCCTTAGACTGAGTTTCAAAAGGATTTGAGCCTCGGTAAACTCGCGCCGAGGTTCGACAGGGCCGTTTTCAGGCGGAATGTTAGCTTAAAGGAGCAAGAGCGGATTCCGAGCTTCCGCGATTTTCCATTCCGAGGTCAGCGCGATCAAGTTGCGCCGCCGAGCGCAGTGAGCCAGCCTGGCGAGCGGGGCGATTGTAACCATCTGAAACGAAATATTGTTGCCTGCCGATTCGGGCTCAAACTCATCCATCCATTCCCAAGGCCGGGGAAATTGTCGCGCTGCCCCCGGAACGATGATTTTCTTCGTCGGAATATGCAGCAAGAACCCTAAAGCTCAAGTTTGCCCTGGATCTGCATTTCCGCCGTGTAGAAGTACTGCGCCACCGACAGCCGTCCAAGCTGGGCGATGAACGTAATGCGCCGGTCCTCGATGCTGAACTCCTGGGATCGCGGGAACATGAAAACGATGGTGGCGAGGCCACCCTCCTGAGGCAGCAGATCCACGCGGGAAGCGCGGAGATCCTTCTTGCCCTCGCACTTCAGGAACGCATCCTTCTTCAACTGGAAAGGCAGCGCCGTCTGATTCACATCGATACCAGGCACGTCGTAGAGCGCGATTGCATAGGCGCCCTGCGCCACGACCGGAGCATCCTCTTCATGCGCTTTCAGCTCCGCGGAGCGCACGGCCCGGGCGCTTTCCCAACGGATTTCTAGAGTCGCTACCTTGGCGGGCCTGCGCTTCCCGGCTGTCGATGTGGCCCCCACACCAGTCAGAGTCGCCGGAGAGAAAGCCACCATCCCGATGCCTTCGCCTCCGCCCATTTGGCCGCCCTGCCGGCGTTGATCCTCGTTGAGCGGCGGCATCAAAGCCGGAGTCACCTTCCGTACCCACGGCGAGTCGGTGAGGATCAGCTTGGCATCCTGCTCGCTCCACTGCTCCATCTGTTTGCTCTTCCAGGACGGAGACGCCGCCATCAACAGCGCCACCGAGGCAGGAATAATCAGAGATTTCAGAATTGTCTTCATGGACTGAATCAACCTCCCGTATAAAAGGCTCGTGGCCGAGACCCTTTTTGGGGTAGACTCAGCCACGAGGTTTGAAAAGCCATCAAATTTACAGCTTGACCATTTCTTACAACTTGATCGTCACTTATAACTTCACCACTGCTTACAACTTGACCATCAAGGCGAAAATCCAACGGCGCTCCTGCTTGACCAGGTCCGGCTGCCAGACGCCGCCGTCGCTCGCGCAGGTGCCTTTCGACAGCGTCGCGGTTCCTGCCGACGAGCCGTCATTGCAGGCGTAGAATTGCGGCGAGCCGTTGTTACCGCCGGGAGGAGTCATGCCGCCGGGGCCCGCGAACAGCGGTTGCTGGGCCCCGCGCTGCGTGAACTCGACCTTCCACGTCACCCATTGGCTGGGCATGTAGTCGGCGCCGATCTGGAAATCGTAGCCTCTAAACTGCAAGCCTGGAGCCTCCGGGAAATAGGGTGACCCGGTGGTGGCATTCGCGCCGTTGATCGGCGGAAGCAGAGCCAGATAGCGTCCGGGGTTGTCCACCACGCCGCCGCCGATCTGGAAAGCAAACCTCTCCTTATCGAACCACCAGCGGTTATAGGCCATGATGCCAGTGAAGTTTTGCGCGGGCGGGCGGCCGTTGACGTTGCCATGGGTACAGACCACGCCGCCTCCGGTTTCGCAACCGAAGTCTTCCGTCGCGGTCATTGCCATGCGGTGCATGAACTTCGTGGGATTCTCGTAATACTTCCATTCCTGGCTCCAGTCAGCGTGATAGCGGGAGCGATAGGGGTTGCCCAAAGTATCGCGTCCCAGCGTGTAGGTGTTCCACACGAAGTCCCAATTCTCAGTGGGGCGGTACAGGATCTGGCCTCCTAAAGCTTCTCTGCCGTTGTACTTGGCGTAACTCTGCCAGCCGTTGATGAGCCAAGGCTCGATCTTCAATTTGTTGGTGGGGAAAAACTGCGCCCGCATTCCGGTGAAGAACCACGGCGTATTCGACGACACGTAAGACGGCTGATACATCCAGTTATCGAAGCTGTAGTAACTGAACAGACCGATGAAGGAAAGGAAGTCGCCGACCTGAATGTTGAGGCCGTGCTTGTAGTTGATGTGGTATCCGGCGTACATCTCGGTCAGGTACCGGTAAGCGTCTCCAAGGTCCCATTGGCCCAGGCTGTAGCTGGCGTCATTGCGGGGCACCGCGGTGGAGACGGCCCCGAACTGAGTCAGAATACGGCCTTGCATGTTTCCGGCGTGAAAATCGCCGCCCACGCCCAAAGCCTGGATAATAAACTCCCCCGTCCGTTCGCCCTCGGTGGTTTCATCGAGAGTGTGATCGATGGGGTGGTTGTAGTCGTACATGTAATTGGTGTCGACTCTGAACTCGCCTGAAAAGTACTTCCCATCCAGGACTTCGTCGTGATTGCGTGGATTGGCCATCATCCAGGTGAAGTCGGCGAACGCAAACGGGGTGTCCAAGTCGACTGGGGGAGGAGCTGCCGGCGGCGCAGCCGGCGTGGCTGGAGCCTGGGGATCCGCAGGAGCATCCGGGGTGGGTGCAGCAGTTGGAGTTGCGGGCGCCGTGTCGTTACCCGCTTTGGCCGCAGTCGGCTCCGTCGCCTGTTGCGCCTTCGCGGTCTGCAGTCCGACCTGGCTGGCCAGTCCCGCTAGCAACCCGGCTATGAGAACACTTCGGCTTCTCGTACACATGTTGGTACGCATATCTGCTTCCTTCCTTGTTGAGTTGTAGCCGGGGCCTTCAAGAGTGTCCGCCGACTCTACGATTTAGGGGATGTTAAGGAGCCGGACCAGACTGGGGTACGGGCTTTTACGACATGAGTTGGGCGGCGAACCTCAAAACTGACGCCCCCAACGGCTTGCTTGTTGACCTAGTATGCCGGGGGTCACATAAAAAAGTCATAAAAACAATGACGGATTCGTGAAAGAAATTTTGTATGAGCTTTATACCGTATATAAATACCGTGCATGATCCATGAAGAGGCCCGCACCCTCGGGAACGTGCGCTGAGGGGCCTTTTTCAGATTTCCAGCAACATGTTTGCACCGTCAGCGTTTGCACAGGAAGATATCCACAGGCTCAAGGGCTGCCCGGCAAGTTCGCGCTGCCGTGTCCGGAATTCGCGGGGTTCTGTCACGCGGCCGGGGCCAGGCAGGCCGCGGAGTATCGTCCACTTTGCCAAGACCGGAGACGCCGATTTTCATGCTCTCGGAATTTCTTTCATGCAGGCTGGCGGCGTTTTTACAAAGCGGAGTGAAAGAGGGAGCATGAAAAAGACATAAATATGATTTTTCTTTTATGCCTTTTTCATGAATCGTCCTGTATCGTTTGAGTGAGTCAGTGTATGCCAACGCATTGTTCATCAAGAAGGGCTGCCTCGAACGGTGGCCGTCGTTATGGAGGTGGCGCTAAGATAACGATATACAACTCCTTTGGCGGTTTGTCAGTCGCTTCGTGCGGCATACCCTTAGAAGGGCACTCCTCGGCGCTTGCGCCGTGGCGTTGCTGACGGCCGTCAGTTTTTGGCTGCTGCGCCTCGACCTCGCCACTGCCAGCCCATTATATTTGCTGGCGGTCGTATCGCAGTCGCTAACGGGTGATTTTCTTTCGTCGGCGGTTGTATCCGTCCTCGCTGTCGGATGCTTGGATTACTTCTTCGTTACCCCGGTTTTTTCTTTCGCGGTAACGGGGCCGCTGAACCTGGTTGCGTTAATTTCCTTCCTGGTGACCTCGCTCGTCATCACCAAACTGGTTTCCAGAATTCGCACGGAAGCGAGGGTTTCCGAGCTGCAAAAGGATCGGATAGATCGTTTGTATCACTTAGCACAGCAGCTTCTGGCACTCGAGCCGGAGATGGCCGTGGGCGAAAGACTGCTCCAGCCGTTTGCGGGGGTGTTCGGAACGCGGGCCGTGTGCATTTTCGATGCGGAAAAAGCTGAGTTGCACACCCTGGGACGGTCGCGCAGCCATTTGCCGGAGCGCACCCGCGCGGCATTTCTTCAGGAGCAGGATTCCGACGATCCCGTTACTCACGTGTCGGTGCGGTGTTTGCGAGTAGGCGGAAAAACAACCGGCGCCATGGGATTTGAAGGGCTGGAGGATCCCGCGCTTACCGCAGGTCCGTTAATTTCCCTGGCGGCAGCTTCGCAGGAGCGAACACGCGCGTTTCAGAAAGCCAGCGAGTCGGCCGCGGCGGCGCAGACAGAGGTGTACCGGTCCGCGATTCTGGACGCACTGGCGCATGAATTCAAGACTCCTTTAGCGACAATTCTTGCCGCGGCGGGAGGAATTCGGGAAACCGGCTCCCTGCGCGCGGAGCAATTGGAGATGACCGAGACAGTCGAATCCGAGGCCACGCGCCTGGGAAACCTCACCTCTCGATTACTGCGCGTGGCGCGCCTGGACCGCGAGGAAGTGCGTCCGCAGATGGAAGTCACCGACGTTGCCGCGGTGGTGTCCGATATCGTGGAGCAGTACAAGCGCCTGCCATCGGACCGGCGCATCACCTGGACACGGCAGGGTGAATCGATCGAAGCCTTGGCCGACCCGGAGCTTTTGCGCCTGGCGTTGAATCAGTTGCTGGATAACGCGAGCAAGTATTCCCTGCCCGGCTCCGAGATCACGGTGGCGATGGAATCGCGTGGGAATATGGTGTTTATCCGCGTCGCCAATAGCGGCAGCTCTATCGCGGAGAGCGAACAGCAACGCATTTTCGAACGGTTTTACCGCGGCGAGGAAGCCCGCCGCTTCACGTCCGGCTCCGGACTGGGGTTGTACGTAGCACGAAAGATCGCGCTTGCCCACGGCGGCATGCTCGACCTGGACATTGAACGTCTCAATGAAGGTGTGACATTTTATCTCGCCCTACCTCGGGCGAAAAGCGAGCCTGAACCATGATAGTTTCGCAACAGTGTAGTGTCCTGATTGTGGACGACGAACCGTCGCTCCGCAAAGTGCTGCGCACATCCTTAAGCGCGGGCGGCTTCAACGTTGAAGAAGCCCGCAGCGGCGAGGAAGCCTTGGGAGTAGCGCAGCATAAGACCTTCGACCTGGTGTTGCTGGATATCAATATGCCCGGCATCGGCGGCGTGGAAGCCTGCCGCCGCATCCGGGATCTTTCACCCCGCGCCGGCATCGTGATGGTTACCGTGCGCGACCTGGAAGACGACAAGGTCCAGGCCCTGGAGGCGGGCGCGGACGATTACATCACCAAGCCTTTCCGCTTGCGCGAATTGATCGCGCGTCTGCGGGCTGTTTTGCGGCGCACCCGCGCGCTTGAAACTCAGGAGCTTCCGGTTCTTCAGTGCGGCTCGCTGACGCTGGATCTGCATCGCCGGCTGCTGTGGCGGTCGGGAACGCAGGTACATCTCTCCCCCAAGGAGTTCGATCTGCTCGCGTTCATGATGCAGAATCAAGGCGCGCCCTTGACCCACGTGCGCCTGCTTCGGTCGGTGTGGGGCCCCGAATACGGCAATGAGCTGGAGTATCTGCGTTCCTATGTCCGCATGCTGCGTAAGAAGATCGAGAACGACCCTGCGAAGCCCGACTATATTCTGACCGAGCCTTGGGTGGGCTACCGTTTTCGCAATCCCAGCGAGCAGGAAGCTCCGTCCGTGCCTCAACTCGAAGAAGTGTAAACAATCAATCTATCCCATTTCCAATAGGATAGATTCGATTGAGCATTTCCTTTTATGCCTTTTTCATGCTTCTGAGCGCAAACTACAGTTTGCTTTTCTGAAGCGAGGGGGAAGGTGTGGATCTAAGCCTTAATTTAAACCAACTGCGGCTGGATCAGCTCCAGGAGGCGATCCGCTCCAACCAGGTCAGCTTCCCGAGCCAGATTCCGGTGTTCATCAAACACGCCGAGGGCAGGCTGCAAACCCACGTGGTGCTGTTGTACTTTGTGCTGGGCTGGAGCTGCGACAGGATCGCCAAGCGTTACCGCTGCACGCGCCAGCACATCTGGCAGATCGTAAGCGAGTGGAGGCGGCATGCCGTCGCACTCGGTTACCTGCAGGTTATCCCGCCAACCGAAGCAATGAGGCCGGAGCGTCCGCGTCGAGTGGTGTTTCCTCTTCCCGCTGTCCCTGTGTCAGCCCCAGTCGAAATCCCCGTGATGGCCTAAACCTTTCCCACGCATCATCAATAGGAGGGCTGGCGGGAATAGGAAGGCTGGCGGGACTGGCATTCAGCCCGCCGGGAGAGCCTGGCGCGAGGCACCACTTCTTTGCTCGAAGAACTCTTCGGCGGCGACTCTTCCGTAGCGGCGCGCGATGGCGATACCTTGCGCGACGAACTGGAGTGCCCGCTCATCCCCGACCTCTTGAAAGAGCGCCGGCAGTTGCGTAGTGCCGTATCCGAGGAGCGAAGTCCCGGCAGCTTCGATCAGACCCTGAAACGAGTTCAAGTACGCGAGTTGGCGCTCGACCGTCAGTTTAGCCAAAGCTTCCCTCAAATGCCGGGCTAGATGGAGCGCGCTCGAGTGATTGATCGCGGCTACCTCCACGCACACACTAATGGCCCCTTTCCAAACCAATTCGTGCCTTCCCGGCTCACTTCCCGTCCATTTGCCCCCTGCCGTCTTGAGCCGCGCCAGCGCGGGAAGCAACTCGCGCGCAGCCTTGGAATCCACCATCGCCTCGGGAGTCACGGCGATCATTAACTTCTGAACCAGCGGCCGGGAATCCGTCCGGATCGCCAAGCCCGCAATCTCAGCGGCGGCCAGCAGAATGCTCCCGGAGGTTTCCTGGTACCTGCCGACGCATTCGGCCAGCAACTCACAGTCTTCCGCGCAGCTGCAAGCGTTCAGGCAAGCGATCAACTTCTCCAACCCTCCGCCTTCCAGCTCGTCGAGATTGGCTGCGATGTTCGGCAAGATCCCCAGGAAGTGAGGACGCGCGAGGCCGGATATCTCGCGCAGCCAGTTCGCGTAGCCCGTAAGCAAAACCCGCATGCGCCCGGGATTGGCCGCTTCCGAAAGCGCCAGCGCCAGAACCGGCAGCGTGGACGCCAAATCCTGCGTCTGCGATCTCACAAACAGGCGAAGGTCGTCCAGCGTGCCGCCCTCAAGCGAGATGGGGTGAGACGCAATCCAGTCCACGATCAGCGCCAGGCTGCGGAAGCAGGATTCGTCTGCGTGGGGATTCTCTTCCAGAGCTAAAAGCAACTCGTAGGCCCCGGACTTGCGCGCCGCAAGCTCCCGGACATGTTCCGTCGCAAGCGCCGTCATGGCGGCCCCCCCCTTCAGAAGCCTTACCGTACCACATCCATCTTGCTTCCGGTAAAGCAAATAAACTAATACACTATATCGAAACTTTCGATTAACAGACAAGTGCTAATGCGATTACCATAGGTTCCAACGGTTGTTGACCATCGAGCGGCGCCACGTGGCTCGCCGCGAACGCTTAAGCCAAGAAAAAAATTAGACGCTATTTCAGAACCCGAAGGCAAGGGAAAGCTCCATCCTCGTCTTCATTTCCGGGGTTCAAGAACCCACCTGCGATAGCTTTCAAATAATACATTCCAAAGGGGTTTTCTCGCATATGTTCAAAAAAAGACTCTCCGTTAGTGGTCTCTTTCTTGTGGGGCTGTCCGCGTATGGACAGACGCCCGCTCCCGCTCCCGCAGCCGCCACGCCGGCGGCTCCAGCAGCTCCGGCAGCTCCGACCGCGCTTTCCACACCTGCCATCACCGGCCCATTGGCAAATGTTCCGCCAGCGGTCTTCGGCGCCGGATTTTTCGGCGATCTTTCCGTCAACGGCATCATCAGCGGATTTGGCCTGGTGCAAAACAATCACGTCCCCGGCGACAACAGCGCGCAGAGGGACTTAAGTAACGGTCAGGTCTTCCTTCAAAAGACCGACGGCTGGTTCCAGTTCTACCTTCAGGCAGGCGCTTACAATCTTCCGGATCTGGGTGTTCCTTACCTTTCCACCGACAAAACCACCACCGATCTCTTTGGTCCCCTCCCCGTCGCTTTCGTCAAGCTGCAGCCGGGGAAGAATACATCCATTCAGATCGGCGCCCTGCCAACCATGTTCGGCGCTGAATATACGTTCAGCTTCGAAAACATGAACATCGAACGCGGCCTCTTGTGGAACCAGGAAAACGTCATCACTCGCGGAATCCAGGTCAATCAGACCATGGGCAAATTTGCAGCCTCGCTGGCTTGGACCGATGGTTTCTACTCCGACCGCTACACTTGGCTGACCGGATCGCTGGCCTACACCAACGGGCCGAACGCCTTGTCGTTCGTAGGCGGCGGGAACCTGGGTCAGACAAAATTTGACAGCCTGACAACCCCTGTGCAGAACGACGGCGCCATCTACAACGTCATCTACACGTTCACGAAGGGCCCCGTGATCGTTCAGCCCTATTTCCAATACACCAGTGTGCCGACCAACGCGAAGCTCGGAATTGTGAATGGCGCGTCCACCACCTCCGGCGCGATCCTGTTCAATTACGGCTTCAAACATGGCTTCTCGCTGCCGCTACGCTGGGAGTACATTTCCAGCTCGGGCAGCGCCGCCAAGGATTCCGTGAATCTGCTTTACGGTCCGGGCAGTTCGGCGCAGTCCTTCACCATAACGCCCACGTATCAAACCGGTGGTTTCTTCCTGCGTGGAGAATTTGCGTATGTTGACGCGATGAGCGCCACCAAGGGCGATGCCTTCGGAGGCAGCGGCACAAAGGGCCCGCAGAATAACCAGTCCCGGGCCGTGTTGGAAGCGGGCTTCCTTTTCGGCAACAACGTAGAAAAGAAACCGTAGCGACTGGCGGCTAAGGCGCGTAGTATCCGCTGCGCGCGTGAACCGTCACCTTCGGCACAGTCGATTTGACGTGAATCCGGTGCAGCTTTCCGGATGTTTCAGACTCGGCGGGCTGATATCCAATGACGTATTCGTTGCGGAGAGCTTGGCCAATTTTCGCCATGCCTTCTTTTGCCTCCGCGGCGCTGCGCACATGGAAGGAAAGCCCGCCGGTTTTTTCCGCAAGTTCTTCGAGAAGCATGGGGCCCTGGCGCGCTACCCCCTGATCGCCGGGCTTCGCAATCATGCTGGGACGAAACGGAACCGAATTCGGCGTTACTCCACCAGCCCCATTATCGACGATGATGGTGTAAATCTGAACGTCGGCCTCAAGCGCGTCCCGCAGTAGTTCGGCCTTTGAATACCTGCTATGGTTGTCCATCCCGTCCGAAACCACGATCAGCGCGCGTTGTGGATTCCGGCCTCTCCGCATTTGAGTCAGCCCCAGATGGACCGTGTCGATCAGCGCGGTGAATCCGCCCGGGCGGATGAGGGCGATGCTTTCTTCGACGTTCCCTGCGTCGGCGGTGAAGCTGGGACTGGCCGCAGGCTGCGTTGATACGGTCAGAAGAAGAAACTCATCTTCCTGATTGGCCTCCCGGACGAAAGCCTGCGCGCCTTCCTTGACCACGCCGAGAGTGCTCTGCATGCTACCGCTGATGTCTAAAACCAGACCGGCCGAACACGGGGCATCCTGGGTGCCGAAGGACACAATCTGCTGCGGAGCCTGATCGTCGAAGAGCTTGAAATCTTTCGCCTGGAGGCCGGTGATCGTCTTCCCGTAATGATCCGTGACGGTGACGGGGACCAGCACCATTCGGGTGCCCGTGCGGAAATTCGCAGCTCTGGGGATAGGTTGGGCGCCCGCTTGGCCCACGACGGACAAAATCGCCAGCGCAAGGAAGACCCTCGGCGCGGTTCGGGGAAGCATGACCCGAGTGTGGAGCTAAACCCATGAAAAAGGCATAAAAACACCCGGTCCATTTATAGTCCCGGTCACTACAAATAGCGTGTGGGTAGGTAAGCCATGAAAATCGATTAAAGACTACCGGCTAAAGCCGGTAGATTCCTGTTCCGACTGAAAGTCGGTTTGCGGCTAAAGCCGCCTGAAGGGCTCCCGGCTCAGAGCCGGCTTAAGGCTCGGTGGGCGCTGTGATCTTGAATCCTTGGTCGTCTTC
>DASXEY010000060.1:0-3251 GCA_036489835.1 Bryobacteraceae bacterium
GTACAACCACCGCGCAGCGAACGTACCATACTTTGCCGGCCCGGGAGGTGTCACTCCGCCTGGAGGAAACACCGGAGCTCCAGGATCTGTGGTGCCTGGCTGGAGTCCCGATCTTCGCAACAGCGAAAACCGGATCACTGGGGCCTTCCTTGTGAAATTTTAAACTCGATTGGCTGGCAACGGTGCACACACCGGTGCCAGCCGCACTTCCTGCTGTGGTCTACGATGCGGACGCATCCCAATTCCGGCCTCGAAGATGATGCGACCAATCCCAAGATCGCGTATCCGGCAAGCAAGATCGCTGCGGAGAACGAACTCCGCAATAGCGGACTCAAACTGGAGTATCCTCCGTCTCGGCTTTGTCTACGGCGACGGGACGGACATCTGGCCTCGGTACCGCCGATCGTCGCGAGGTCAGGTGGCACCCCGCGAAGCCTTTCAGACTCGTTCACCAGCGAGGCGTTGCAGGCGCGGTCGAACTTGCTCTGGCTGGGGCAATGGACGGGCACATCGTCAACATCTGCTGACGACGCCGTCCACCCTCTACGATATGGCCAGCCTTATCGGCTCCCCCATCGAGCAGTCAGCGGAGCCCTTGACCGATTCGTGGATGGGCCGCATGGACGGATCACGGCTTGGCAGCCTCGGCTTCCAGCCTAGGGTTCCCACTCTGTATCAAGCTGCGCAACAAGGAATCCTGTAACAGTGTCCGCGACCAGGCCCGTGGATGGAACTTGCGAATCCCGGCACCTACAAGAGCTGCTCGCCGGCGTTGTCAGCAGGAATCGAAACCAGCGGCACCTTCAGACCCTTGCCGATCGTCTCCGCGATATCCCGCAGCGACACGCCCTCTTCGTGCACAGCGTGATAGGTCGTCCCGCCCGGGCCCGTCTTTTCTACCGCCAGACGATAGAGGTGCGCGACATCTTTCAGCGGAGCTGCGGCCCAGCGGTTCGCGCCATCGCCCACATACGCCGAAACATCCTTCTCGCGCGCAATCTGAATCACACCCTCGACACTAGCCCCTGCTTGGCGTGTCATTCACCTGCGGCAGACGCACAATCGCCACATGCACACTCTTTGCCGCCCCGCCTGCGCCGCTTGTTCCAGCCGACGCAGATCGCCCGAGAGAAAGGCGATTTCTCCATGCAGATGAGTCCAATGTTCCTGTTCGGTTGTTCTTTCAGGAGAGTTCGGCACGACGGCTTCTGATTTGTGCCAACACGTCGACCAGCATTTTGAGATCGGTGGACTTTACACCTTCAAGTAGTCGATGAGTCCGTTCGTGAACTGGACCCTCGATGATCTTGAGCAGCTTCTTGCCTGAATCGGTGATGAAGGTCGACACCTGCCTCCGATCATCCTCAGCCCTTTCTCGAGTGATCCAACCGGACTTCTCCATGCGGTCCAACAGGCGAGACATATCTGGCGCACTTGCTACCATGCGCGCAGAGATCTCGTTCCTGCAAAGACCCTCCGTCCCAGCTCCCCGCAGAATGCGAAGAACATTGTACTGCTGCTGGGTGATGTCGAATTGGCGCAGCAATTTGTCGGCAGTGTTTGACAGCTCCGCGGCTGTGCGTAGGATGCTCAGGAATGCTTCCTGCTGCAAAGAGACAAAAGGCCGGTTCTGCTTCAGCGTTACGGCCAAAGGAGATTTGCTGGTGGTCGCCATAAGTCATTCTTTCAGAGCTACATCCAAAGTTGAGGATCCCGCTCACAGGCGAGCGAGGCTGCTGACGGGTTGCGACACCGAACCGAAGTCAAAGCAGTCTCACTCGAATCGAACACAAGCAGAAGTGTGACCTTACACTTAGTAGCCGATGGACAACTGGCCATGCTCATGAGCCGGTCTCTCGATCTCATCTACCAAGGCGACGGCGTAGTCCTCAAAGGAAACGCGGCTGTCCCCCTTCTCGTTGGCAATCAGGTTGATAGTGCCCAGCCGGAACTTGCCCGTTCGCTCGCCCGCCTCGAAGTAACCGGCAGGGCTGAAGTAGGTCCAGTTGATGTCAGACGCTTTGAGGACGCCGAGAGCCTTTTCATGTGACTTAGCTATGGGGAGGTACGCTTCGGGCAAATAACCCGAGGCAATAAGTGTGACCCCGGGCGCAACCTCAAGCAGTCCGGCACCTCCGACGACGATCAAGCGCGCCGTGCCAGCTTTCTTCACTGCGGCGATCTGCCGCTCGGTGACGCCGAGCAGTGCGTCGGTATTGTCTTGAGGGGGAGCGTAGGCGCTGACTACAACATCCGCACCGGCGATGATGGAGGCGATCGCCTCTACGCTGCTCAAGTCGTCCTTGACGGCTTTTACGGTCGGGGGGATCTTCGAGGTATCACGGGCGACCGCCGTAACATGATGCCCGCGATTGGTGAGTTCCTTCAAAATACGTTGGCCTGAGTTCCCAGTGGCTCCATAGAGTACGACGTTCATTTTTGATTCTCCTTTGCGCTCCCGGGTTTCCGGCAAGCATTGAGCGTTACAAGACGTATATGAGTGTTTCAACACGTATCGCGATTCAAAAAAACTCGGCTTCTGTTTCGACGAACGCTCTTTTACGTGGCTAATGAGCCGAGAACCGGTTCGGTTCGCCCACTGATTGGCGATGGACTGTTCCGCGCACGTGCCACCAGGACCGAAGACGCGCCTCGCTAGTCCTCATAAACGCGCTTCTCGTCATTGCACTGGAACAGCTCAAATCGAGGGTGTTGAATCTGCACGCCAATTCTGCTCCACGCAGGATCGACACAGTACCGGCTGCCTTGTGTCGGACGGAGTGCGACAGTCGTCTCTGCCCGTACAACGATCCAGTGCGTCCAGGTCTCCGCCCATACACTGGAGGTTCCCCGCTTTAACTAGCTTGCCTTCAGCGCTTGGGATCGTCCCAATCTTCAAAGTTTCGGTACTGCCTCGGGTTGTGAACCGCTGCTCTGGGTGCTAGGCGCGGCATTCAAGCGGAAGAAGGCTCGTTCGCTGCCGATCAGCCGACGATCCACTTACTCTTCGGAAGCAGCGCGATTAAGGAGATCAACGCATACGTCCCCAAGAAGGCCACGATAGCGATCGTGAAGATTTTGAGAACCGGGTTGTCCAGGCGCCCGTTCAGCAGAGCATAAACCGCGTTGAGCACGATGATGTGCGCAAGGTACATGCCATAGCTTCTCTGCGATATGTTTCTTACCAGCTTCCAGGGCGCACTGTCGGGCATCGCCGGCTGAATATTCTTGAACAGCAGAAAGAATCCGAC
>DASXEY010000068.1:0-149867 GCA_036489835.1 Bryobacteraceae bacterium
GGAGATGGTGATGCCGGGCGACAACGTGAGCCTGGAAATCGAGCTGATCACACCGGTCGCGATGGATAAGGGATTGCGGTTCGCGATTCGCGAAGGCGGCAGAACCGTCGGCGCGGGCACGGTAGCGGAGATTATCGAGTAAGGAAACCAGCATGGCGAGAGAACAGATCACATTACAGTGCACCGAGTGTAAGCGCAAGAACTACACCAGCATGAAGAACAAGAAGACCATGACGGAGCGTTTGGAGCTGAGCAAGTTCTGCCCGTTCTGCCGCAAGCATCATCCGCACAAAGAGATCAAATAACACAGGCGTCTCAATGGGGCTGCGGCACGCCAGCCTCCTAAGGGGTACACTGTAAATGGAGTTGTCAATAGGGGCGTAGGTTTAACGGCAGACCAGCGGTCTCCAAAACCGCGAGTGGGGGTTCGAATCCCTCCGCCCCTGCCACCGCCTCCGGCGGCTTAGGCGCGAGTGGCGCTGATTTTCCACGAGTCGCGCTGGTTTTCCAGCGTTTTCGCTGGTTCCCAGCAGAAAGAGTTAGAGCATGGCTGAAGAACAAAGTCTGACGCAGAAGGCCAGCGGCTGGCCCGCGGAGCTCAAGGATTACTTCGACGAGCTTCATCTGGAAATGAAGCGTGTGACGTGGCCCCCCTGGAAACAGGTGCGCGCTACCACCATCGTGGTTATCGTTTCTGTTTTCGCGTTTGCGGCATATTTTATGGTGGTCGACTCGCTGGTCGACGCCGGAATTCAGAAGATCTTCAAAGCGTTCTCGCGCTAAGGGAGGCCTATACAATGTCCGACGAAATGCTTCCCGACGAAAATACATCTGGAGCGGCTGTTGAAGCCGCCGAGCCTGAGGCTGTCACCGAGCCCACCGAAGCGCCCGTAACGGAAGGCGCTCCGCGCCACTGGTACATCATCCACACCTACTCCGGCTTCGAGCAGAAGGTGGCCGATTCTCTGCGCAGCCGCGCCGAGGCCTTTGGGTTCGCGCACCAAATCGGGCAAGTGCTGATTCCGACCGAAGAGGTAGTCGAGCTTCGGGCGGGCAAGAAAGTCACCAGCAAGCGGATGCTGTATCCGGGCTACGTACTGGTGGAAATGGAAATGAACGACGAGTTGTGGCACGCGGTGAAAGCCACTCCTCGCGTGACGGGTTTCGTGGGCGGTGGAACTTCGCCCGTGCCGCTGACCGCCGACGAAGTGAATTCGATTCTGTACCGCCAAGCCAGCTCGGCCGACCGGCCGCGGCCCAAGCTCAGCTTCGAGAAGGGTGAGAACGTCCGCATCATCGATGGGCCGTTCAATAACTTCTCGGGCAAGGTGGACGAGGTCAATCCGGAGCGCAACACTCTGCGCGTGCTGGTGACCATTTTCGGCCGCGCCACTCCAGTGGAGCTGGATTTCCTGCAGGTCGAAAAAGTTTAACACATAGATTTACGCCAACGAAGAAGATAGAGGAGACAGGTTATGGCCAAAAAAGTAAACGCCATGGTGAAATTGCAGATTCCGGCTGGAAAGGCCACCCCGGCGCCTCCGGTGGGCACCGCTCTGGGACCCCAGGGCGTCAATATCATGGAGTTTTGCAAGGCATTCAACGCCAAGACTTCGGCCAAGGACCAGGAAGGCCTGATCATTCCGGTTGTGATTACGATCTACTCGGACCGATCCTTTACCTTCATCACCAAGACTCCGCCGGTGCCGGTACTGATTAAGCGCGCGGTCAATCTAGCCAAGGGTTCGGCCGAGCCGAATAAGAATCGCGTGGGTAAAATCACACTGAAACAGGTGGAGGAGATCGCCAAGATCAAGATGCCCGATCTCAACAGCTTTGACCTGGAAGGCGCGATGAACCAGGTGAAAGGCACGGCCCGCTCGATGGGCGTTGACATAGCGTAAACGCGATATTGCGGGGCGATGGTCAGGGCAATTTTTCTCTCTTCCTTGTTTGTAAGTGGCCTGCTGGCTCAACAGGGGCCGCGTAGGTGGAGCTTCACCGAAGCCGCCGTGATTAAGATCGACAACTCCGGGCCCTATTATCAGTACACGCTTGAGACCACGCTGGAGCGATATGTGGTCGAGTCACCGACGCGTCTTGCTGTCACTGAAGGGCTGCACGTCAAAGTCGCGATTGCCGGCGGGTACGTCTACATTACCGACGAAGACGGCAAGCCGCAACAGACCATCGGCGTCACCCAATACCGGATTCCAAAGCCGCCTGAGCCGAAGAAAAACGCGTCCTGGTTTGACCCCAATCGCGAACCTACGTTACCATTAAACTTGCATGGCTAATACAATTTCCTCACTAAAGCGGGTGCGCACCGCTGAGCGGCGGACCGATGTCAACCGCACGCGCAAGACCCGCTTGCGGCACCAGATCCGCGCAATGCGCCGTTTGCTCGAATCCAAAGATGCCACCGGCGCAGCCGCCTTGTCATCGAAGACCTTTTCCATGATCGACCGTTCCGCGAAGTGGGGCATCATTAAGAAGAACACCGCCGCGCGCTACAAGAGCCGCTTGACGGCCCGGCTTCGTAAGCTCGCCACAGCGTAATTACGTTTTGGGCGTGATCTTGATGATCGTCGCCGTGAAGTGCTTTCCCGGCTGGATCACAAATTGATGCGCGGTGTTGGCGGGAACGTACAGAGTATCGCCGGCCGCCATCGGGAACTTCGTACCTCCCTCGATTGAGGCTCCGCGAATCTCATCCTGCCCGCTTGGTTTTCCATCGACGATCTTGCCGCCCACCAGCATGGTGCATTCGCCTTCGCGTGCCACGATGAAATCGGCTTGCTTGGTGTGAATCTCCGCCATCGAGTTCCCTTCCCTGTACAGGATGAACGCCGAGTCCATCAGGCGCGACGTGCCGAGCCCGCTTTCCTTGTTCAACCGCGATGCGGCCTGCTTGTCGAGGTCCTTGGTTTGCCCGGAACTCCAATACACAGGAGCCGTGGGATCCGCAGCGATGACCAAACCAACACCCGCGGTGATGAGCAATACTGCAGTCTTCATGAAAAGCCTCCTGCGGAAGCGCGTAAGCGTAGACTGTACGACCGGCGCCTGAGAACCGTCCAATTATCCCCCATATCCCGCTGGTCCGACGGAGGGCTCGCCGCGGCGCCCTCGTGGCAGAGTCAAAACGGACCATCCTTGTAACGATGTGTGGGGCTCGCGTCACTAGCCTGATAGAAATCAGGCGAAGGCGTCAATGCCTCTGATATACTGCGGCTCACGGTCTTTTTAGACCAAGGAGGATTATCAATGAAAAATCATTTGACTCGTTTTGCGTTTACGGCGCTTGCTGGCATTGCCTGCGCCTTTCCTGGCCTTGCTCAGGTCAACAATAACAACGACGGCGGCACCGATTTGGGTTGCCAGGGACTACCCAGCTATCTGGCGCTGAAAAATGCCTTGGTTCAAGCGGTAGCTACAGAAACCAGCGGTCTGAATAATCAGATGTGGGGCACCATCGTGGATCGCAATGGCATCGTTTGCGCGGTTGCCTACTCCGGTTCCGCCGTTGGATCGCAGTGGCTGGGGAGCCGGGTTATCGCCGCACAGAAGGCGAATACAGCGAACGACTTCAGTCTGGACGCCAGCGCCGCCAGTAACGGATCGGGCGGGGCTTTGGCGCTCTCCACGGCGAACCTTTACTCGGCGGTTCAGCCCGGAGGAAGCCTGTTCGGCTTGCAGGAAAGCAACCCTGTCAATCCCGCGGTCGCCTATGCGCCGCAGGCAGCGTATTACGGCACTCCGCAGGATCCCATGGTGGGCAACCGGATCGGGGGCGTGAACGTCTTCGGAGGCGGCTTGGCTCTGTACGGGCCCGGCCATGTACTGGTGGGCGCGGTTGGGGTGAGCGGCGACACGTCTTGCTCCGACCATTTCATCGCTTGGCGGACGCGGAACCTGCTGGGCCTGGATCATCTGGGCACGGTCATCCCAGGCCCCGCGAGCCTGTTCAATAAGGACGCCACCCATCCCGACAACATCATCCTGGACATCACGGCCAACCCGGCCGGCGGCACCGGAAACAGCGCGAGTGGATTCGGACATCCCTCCTGCCTCAACACCGGGGATCCTTCAAAGCTTCCCGCAGTGTCGAATTAAGAGTCGCGGACCTTCCTTTACCGGCCGGCGCGGCCTGTTTTCCATTGCCGCGCCAGCCCGGGCAACCTCTCGCAAAATGCCGGTCGCAACTCTTATTCCCGAAAGCGACATCTTCGCCCGTGGCCGCGACCCAGGCTCCGTTTTGCAGGCCATTACTCAGGCGATTTGAATTCCTTCCCGATGCTTTTTGACGTAGGCGAGTAAACCCTCCGAAAGCCCAGTCTGTTCGTAAAACAGGATATCGCACCGGTCGAGCGTCCTTTTCCGTTTCACGTTCACCACTTTTAGGGCGGCCTCGATCGCGGGTTCGGTTAACTTCGGTATCTCAAGCGAGTCCAACGCTTGCTGAGTGATGTCGGCGATCTCAGGACAGCCGATTCTAACCAGGTCGCCCACAATTCTCGAAGCGAAGCGGCACGAAGAGTTAATAAAGAATTGAGCATAGCCGCCATTATTCACTTCCCGCGACAAAGCCATCACCGACATTATCACCAGCATGACTCCGGTCATCTTGAGCAGGCCCTCCGCTTCCCACTTGTGCTGGATCGCCTGCTCAATCGTGGCCAGTATGTGGTAAGGATCCTCGGTTCCCTCGAACGAAAGCACTCCGTCGACGGTTTGGTCGGCGTACCCATCCAGCCACCCGAGATCAGCGAGCGAATACGTCGTGCCAGCGTCTCGGGCCGCCGTCCGGCGAACCTTCAAAATGGCTCGTCTGGATTTGTTCGATCCCGCCAATGTTTCAATGCCTTCCCGCGCCAATTCCTCCACAGTTTTGCCTGCAGTTCCCGCAAGGGCTTCAAGACGCAGGGCAACGACCTCCGGAACCTCGACGGTTATTTTAGCGACCACAGTCTGCCACCAGGCCTCCGGGCTAATACTGCTTGTTCTGTTCGAAGCACCAGCGAACCAGAGGCTCAGGCACGCCCGGGTTGGCCTTCCTTAAATCGTCCAGATTGAGTGGCTGGAACGAAGTCGAGATGGACCCATCCGCCGCAACCGTCACGGCCATGAAACCGTAGACGCCGGTCATGGCGTTGGAACCGGACTTGACCCCGGACGGCAGGGCGTAGCGAACCGCACCCGCCGTACCCACGATCCAGCCCGGCAGCACCTTGCCCTTCAAAGCGTCGGTATGAAATATATCCGCCAGGAAGTAATGCGAGTGGCTGGCGAAAGCATAGACGTGTTTATGAGCAGAATTCTGGGCGTGCAGCAGAGCTTCGTAAACTTCTCGCCCGCTCCGTTGACCCTGCGCCGATTCGCTCATGCTATGGCTGTCACTTAAGCTGTCTGGAAACGCCTCATGCATGCCCACTACGATGGTGCGGATCTGGTCCGAGGCCTCGTCGCGCTTGATGGCGGCGCGAATCCATTCCATCTGAGCGGCGTCGAACTGGTCCGCGGAAGCGTTATCCAGCGCGATGAAATCAACATTGCCCCGGATCCAGTGAAAGTACGAGTGCAGCTTGTGATCTTTAGGATCGTCCTTGAGCCTTTGCCCCCGTAAAAGAGGCGTTTCCAGCCAATCCGCGAACTGAGCCAGATACTGGTCGTGGGTTGCGGGCGGAATATTTTCGTGGTTGCCAGGTGTCAAAAAGACTGGGAAATCGCCAAACGGCCCGAGCTGGCGAGCGATGAAGTCCGGCCAAGCGCCGCTTTCATACTGGCTGATGCTGAACGGCCTCGGGGGCAAGCCGAGCTGGGGCGGAGGAACCAGGTCTTCATCGAAGGTGTAAATCGCCCGAAAATCGCCCAGGTGCCAGTAGAATTCCGCTCCGCTCTGACGGACTCCCTTGGCAATAGCGGGCATCACGATGTCGCCGCAATTGCGCGAGTCGCCGGAGACGGCGAACTTCCAAGGCGTCTGCGCCACAGCCACGCTGCCCACGGCAAGGGCCAGCCAAGCGATCTGCTTCATATTTTCAAGTCTACTATTGCAGCGCCTTTTTATTGCAGCGCTTTTTACTGCAAAGCTTTTTGAATCGCCGCCTCAATCACCGGGGCCATCAGATCGAAGCCCTTCTGATTGGGATGCAGGCCGTCCGCGGAGAAGCCATCCTTCAACATTCCCTTGTCGTCCACCAGTGCGGCGAAGTAGTCCGCATACACTGCGTGCACCTTCGCGGCATAATCCTTCATCCACGCATTGAGCTTGAGAATGTCGGCGGGTGGGCGCTGCACGCTCTGCATGGTGCGTGCGTTGGGGTCGGCGGCTGCACCGCCGCGCCCTTGCGGACGCGTGTAATCGCTGATCGGCGTCACCGAGCACAAGATCACCTTGATCCCGTGAGCCTGCGCGATATCGGTCATGGCCTGGATGTTTTCCTCGATCATGGCCGCCGTCTCCGGTCCGGTGTTGTGCGCGATGTCGTTGGTGCCCGCGAGAATCGCCACCGCTGCCGGCTTCAGGTCGATCACGTCGGGATACATGCGCACCAGCATTTGCGGAGTGGTCTGTCCGCTGATGCCTCGATCGACATATGGCTTGCCGGGAAACTGATCCGCCAGCTTCCAGATGTCGGTGATGGAATCGCCCATGAATACGACGCGTTTGGGATCGGCGGGCTGCTTCTTCAAAGCTTCATTCGCGGCGTGATAGCGCCCGAGCTGGTTCCAATCCAGAAGCTGATTCGCCAGCGTCTGCGCGCTGGCAGGCAGGCAGCAGTTGCCGCGAGGCGGATTGAACTCCTCCACAAGCTGACCCCACGCGCCCACGGCGCTCAGGGAACCAATCAACAGTAAGGGAAACAAAGTTCGCATCGTGCCCTCTCCTTGTCCACAACCCGTTCTACAATTTCTTCGCGCGAAACCCACCATGGGAGCGATCGTACAGCCAGATCGCCCCGAACACGATCAGCAAAATTGCGGGCAGAACCGCGACCGCGCGGAACGACGTCTGCGCCGCGAGGCCAAGCGCATGATCGAGCGTGGGACCCGGCGTCAGAGCGTTAAACGCCGCTTCCCCGCCCGCCACTTCGATCTTCTTTTTATCGAAAATCGCGCCCATGCGCGGAAGAACAAACTGGATGGATAATGTTCCGGCCGTTCCCATCAATCCCATTAGCAGGGCGCCTCCGCGCGGAAAGCGTTCTGAGGCAGCCGCAAGCATTGTGGGCCACATGTAGCACACGCCCGTTCCCCAAACTGTAGCCGCGAGCAGGCCCGTTATCGGCGAAGAAGCGAAGCTCAGCATCACCAGCCCCAGCGATGCCAGAAAGCACGAGACCCACAGCACGCCGATCGGCGAAAGAATATGCCCCAGCGGCCCGGCGAAGTGGCGCATCAGAAACATTAGTCCGCTGACGTAGACCAGCAGGAGAATGCCCGGCATGTGCACCGTGCGGCTCAACGCCAGATCCACCCACGCCCCCGGCGCAAGCTCGGATGCAGCAGTCAGGAACATGGAACAGAACAGCACGAAAAACATCGGATTCAGAAGCTCGCGGAACATGTCTCCAGCCGAGACTCCGGCGGCTGCACGTTCGGTCGGCGGGAACCTCACGCCTAGCGAAAGGATGACCATCGCCGCAGCCGGCAGCAGCACCAGGACCAGCTTCGGCTGCCATCCCAGGCCCGCGTTCGACATTCCGACGCCCAACAATCCTCCGATGACCAGCCCTCCCGGCCACCATGCGTGCGCCGCGTTCAGCTTGGCGGTTTTGTCGTCGGGATAGAGCGCGGCGATCAGCGGATTCATCACGGTTTCCACCAAGCCCCAGCCAACACCCGCGACCACCGCGCCCATCCACAGGACGTCGTAGACCTGCGCACCGGAGGCGATGTTGCCCGCGAATGCCATGGTCAGCATTCCCAGCGACATCAGGATGCCCGCCAGCGGCAGCAAAAATCCCATGCCGATCACGTCCAGCAAAGGGCTGCTGACGGCGATGGTGATTGCGAATCCCAGGAACGGGACGCCCAGCACGCTCGCGATCATCTCGGCCGAATGCGCCTTGTCGATCGGATCGAGAAAGACTCGCTGAAGATCGGCCGCGGTATCGGCGCGGATGGCGTTGGCGATGCCCGCGGTGCAGATCGCCAGGCTGCTGACGACGAACAAGCGAGTCTTGTTAAAGACCGCCGTTTCGGTGATCGCGGGAGCGCTCACGCAGGCACGTCCATCTGGCCCACATCCATCCACTTATGACCGCGGCTACTTGCGAGCTCCGCTTCCAGAATCACCAACTGGCGCAGGCCGTCGGCGAACTGCGGATATTCCGGCTCGGAGGCGGCGTCTTCAGTCGCGTCTTCGATCGATCGATAGAAGCGGCGGAACACTTGCTTGAAGGTGTCGTCATAACCTTCGCTATGGCCGCCGGGGAGATCCGCGTAGGATCGCGCGGCCTCCTTCATTAAGGAAGGGTCCTTGATGATCACCTGATTGTTGGTGTTGCGATTGCCGATCCACAATTCATCCGGACGCTCCTGATTCCACGCCACCGAGCTCTTGCTTCCGAACACTTCTATATTCAAGCAGTTCTTGCGGCCCGCCGAAACCTGGCTGGCCGTGAACGCACCGCGAGTCCGGTCGCCCATCCGAAACATCACCGCACCAAAATCTTCAGTTTCGATGGCGGTGAGATCGTATTCTTCCGGGGCGAGCGTTTTCCCCGCAAAGGTTTCTATATCCCCGCGAGGCCGCTTGCGCGTCTTATGAAACGTCTGCAAATCGGCGCACAGCGAGGTGATACGCAGGCCGGTGACGTGCTCCGCCATATCGCACCAATGCGATCCGATATCCGCCATCGCCCGCGAAGGGCCGCTTTCGCCCGGATCGATGCGCCAGTTCCAATCCGTCTCGTAGAGCAGCCAATCCTGCGAGTAGGTTCCTTGCGCGACAAGAATTTCGCCCAAATCGCCGGCCTCGCGCATACGTCGCATCTGCTGCACCATCGGGTAATACCGCAGATTGTGACAGGTACAATTGCGCAGCCGCTTCCCGTGCGCCAATGCGGCTAGAGCCGAGGCTTCAGCGCTCGACACCGCCAGGGGCTTTTCGCATAGTACGTGTTTGCCGGCTTCAAGCGCAGCCTTGGCCATCGGAAAATGCACGGCGTTGGGCGTGCAGATGTGGACGGCATTCACAGAGGGATCGGCCAGCATCTTGCGAAACGCAGCTTCATCACGCCCGTGGATGCTCACCACCTCCACTGTGCCCAATCGTCGCAGCGCTTCGGTATGCACGCGGCCCATAAACCCGCTTCCGACTACCGCGGCTCGCATCATATTACGGCCCGCATTAAACCCACCACGCCGCCGACGGCTGCTGGCGGGGAACGATCTGATTCAGGAACGCGGCGGCGCGGCTCAAGCCTTCCTCGGCCGACAACAGGCTATCCTCATGCTCGATGGAGAGGACGGAATCGTAGCCGAACATCCGCAGAGTGGAAACGAATTCGCGCCACCACCCTTCGCCGTGCCCGTAGCCGCAAGTCCGGAAAATCCACGCACGATTGCGCTCGTCCGTATATGGCTTGGTATCGAGCACTCCAGTCAGCGGAAGATTCCGGTCGTAGATTTGCGTGTCTTTGGCATGGACATGGAAGATGGCGTCTCGAAGCAGCCGAATCGCGGCAATAGGTTCGATGCCCTGCCAGAACATGTGGCTGGGATCGTAATTGCAACCGATCGACGGCCCCGCGATCTGACGCAAGCGGAGCATCGTTTCCGGACTATACACCACGAACCCAGGATGCATCTCAATTGCGATCTTCACGCCGTGATCGGCCGCGAACTTCGCCTGCTTGATCCAGTACGGCTCGACGACCTTGTCCCATTGCCACTTCAGAACCTCGAGATAATCCGGAGGCCAGGGACACGTCACCCAGTTGGGATGCTTGGCATTCGGGGAATCGCCGGGGCAGCCTGAAAAATCGACCATCACGGACACTCCCAGCTTTTCCGCCAGCCGAATGGTTTTGCGGCTGACTTCCTGATCATGCCTGGCTCGATCGCGGTCAGGATGCAGAGGATTGCCGTGGCAGCTTAGCGCGCTGATGGAGAAGCCGTGATCCGCCAGCGTCTGCTTGAAGGTGTTGAGCGCGGTGCGATCGGTCAGCATCTCCAGCTTGCAGTGAGCATCGCCGGGATAATTGCCCGTGCCCAGCTCGACCGTCGAGATATCATGCGCCGCAAGCTTCTTCAGAACTTCCGCGAGAGGCAACTGCGACAGCAGTGCGGTAAAAACGCCGACCTTCATTACTTAAACTCCACGATAATCGCGCGCTCACTTCCCTTCACAAGGGTTTCCGTGTGCGTCCGATCGCGAGGATTGTATTTCACCGTCCCGAACTTGTATTCGTTAACGGTGGCATCGCCCGAAGGCGTTGTCGATTTTAACGCACCATCTTTCAGGTACGTCACCACAACGTCCTTATCGTGATAGTGCATGGGCGTCGCCACGCCTGTGGTCCATGTGTAATCCCACACGATCACGCGGTCGTTCTCGATCAGCTTCTTCGATCCCGGCCTAGGAAAAGCATTCGGATAGGCGGTTTTGTTGGAGGGCGGGGCGGCCTTGAAATCCTTCAGCTCGATGACCACGGTTCGGCCGCCGGAAGGCGACTTAGCGCCTTTATGCCCGAAGACCGCCTTGCCATCGGCCAAAGCGATCGCCACGCAGTCGTGCGCGCAGGCATGTGGGGCGGAAGTGTCCCACACGGTGGTGCGCTCATTGTCGATAATCGGGGCCGAGCCGGGAGGCGGGCCCGCTTGAAATAACATCGCGGTCAGGTACAACGCTGCGCTGGGGCTAATCATGTCTCGTCTATTGTATAGCTCCCCGGAGTCGAATGGTCGTCGTAAAATTTGGCCCATCGGCGGTCTTCCGGGGAAGCGTTCGGATCGGCGAGGACCTGCCTTAGGCCTCGCTCCAGCGATGCCTGATATTTGTCTCCCAAGTGGGCCAACATCGCCAGGGCCTCTCTTCCAACCGCCCACCATCCGTCATCTGGAAGCCCCTCGTCGGTCAGCATTCGTTCTAGGGCTTCCACGGCTTGCGGGCGATCCGTTTGCGCGCCAAGCGAAAAAACGGCCCAGAATCGCAGCCGGACATCCGCCTCATCGAGAACCGATATCAAGGCTGGAATCGAGGGGGGATAATGCAGATACGCGAGCGACTCCGCCGCTTCCGCCCGCACCGCCGACGGCTGTGCTCTATCGAGGAGCACCTGAACCAGGGCCCTCGCCGCGCGTCCCCCGGCGTATGGAATCCAGCCGAGCGCCCGAGCCGCCGCCTGACGCCGATGCGGATTATCATCCTGAAGCGCGGGGATCAACGAACGAATAGCGGCACGGTCGCCGAACCATTCGATCGTCAGCGCGGTTTCCCACAGCTCGAGCTTTTCCGTCTGGGCAAAGAAGAGCCTGATGAGACAACCGACCGCCTCTTTCCCGTCGGCTATGGCGAAGAGGCGCGCCGCCAATCCTCGGATGAGCCAACCGGACTCGGCGTCGAGCGAAACCGCACGTAATGCCGCGCTTAAATCGATCCCGGCGCGCTCGAGTCTCTCGACCGCAGTGACCAACTCTGAATATTGGCGCCGCACGCGCCTGAGGCGCTTCCGGATTCTGCGATCGATCCTCTTACGCACGCGGCGTGATCGCGCCAATCGAGCCGGCTATTGGGCCTTCTTGACGACGAACTCGAACGGCATCCCGCCCGCGTCTCCCGAAAGCTTGATCTGGTCGCTGGAAACCACTCCAGTATAGGTCAGCATGAACGGCATCCCGCCGAAATCGAGGGTCACGGAAAAGGCTATCTTCTCGCCATCTATTTTCCCGTCCTTGATGACGATATCCATGCCATCCATCCCCTGCATGCTGCCGGTCAGCTTCGCGCCGTCCGCCTTGAACGTGAACGCCACCGGAAAATCTCCGCCTGGGGTGGTCACCGACCCGCTCCACTTGCCATCCACACCGGCGGCAAACGCCGAAACAGCGACGAACAAAAATCCCGCTACAAGAGCACCCAACCTCATAATCCCTCCTTCAAAAGGAACTCGTTTGATTATATCCGTAACCTGCATGCAGCTTTATTTGGGTTTCGGCGGGTACTTTTCGAACGACTTCTTCACCATGTCATCGAGCTTCGCCTCGACCTGCGTCGCGTTGTCCTTCTCTTCCTGCGCGATCGCCCGCCACACCAGCGACTGCGTCTTGGGATCGCGGAGATTGATCACCAGAGTTCCTTCGGTATAAGGCACCCGCACCAGCCGCGTTCCCCACCAGCGCGCCGGATACGCTTCCACCTCGGCCTTCCGCGCCGCGCCCAGCGTGTACCGAACATTAAGATCCGTCTTTCCGCTCCCGGCGAATTCCAGTCCCCTGGCGCTCAGATACTTTTCGATGTCCGCGTTGATCCGCTTGCGGATCAGTTCGCCGTTGAGCGCGGGGTTCTTGCTGTTCAGCACGCCTTCGCGGATTGCGAACGTTTTGAACTTTGAGAAATCCACACCCTGATCGAATTGCATGTCGATCTTCTGGGCAAACGCCCCGGCGGCGAAGAGCAAAACAGCGGCGATGACCTTCATATCTGGTGAATCTAACACAAAAACACGTTGTTGCTGGCGGGTAAGCGGAGGCGATAAACTTCGCTCATGCCAATCTATGAATACGAGTGCCGGAAATGTGGACACCGTTTTGAGTACTTGGTCCTCTCCTCAACCCCTCCCGCGAAATGCCCCGTTTGTAACAAAAAGGATCTGGAGCAGTTGATCTCACTAAGCTCCGTGAGCTCGGAAAGTTCCAGGCAAGCCAACCTCAAAGCTGCCCACCAACGCGCTGCCGTCGTCCGTAAAGAAAAGCAGCACCAGGATCACATAGACCTGCATGAGCATTTCGAGGATCACATGCCCGAGAAGCCCAAAAAGAAGAAAAAGTAGCGATCTATTGGGAGGGCTTCGGCGAAAGCCCCGCTCCGCTGAGGTCGTGATGCAGTACGTAGGTTGTCTGCGTCGGCACGCTGTCCTTGAACTTCACCTGCAGCAGCACCTGGTAGTAGCGGGGCATCTGGCCCGCAGCGTTCTTCATCTTCGCCACTAATTCGCTGGCGTGCGAGGCATCCGTGAACCACTGCACCGCGCCTAATCGGCTAGGCGTCCGCATGCTGGTAAAACTGGTGACGTCGCCCGTTCCCGAAGGCCCCGGAACATGCGTAACGATCGCATACAATTCGCCGCTCTCCGTCGCATTCTGGAGATCCTCGGGATAAAGCGCCCCCTCACCCGGCCCAGGATGGGCATTCTTGACGCCTTTCCCGAAGTCGAAGTCCAAGTCGATTGCCGCCGGCAAATCCGCGAATCGCTTGGTGAAGAAGACCGCCGCGCCCACATAAATCACATTGTGGCTGGCCAGCTGTTGCCAGGATAAATCCCGTACCACTGAGAGCGATAACGCAGGAACGCGCGGACCCAGGAACCGGCCCAGCAGAAATGCGGCGCTGACTTCCCCCACCGGCGCATAATAGTAGCTCGGCGTCATCTCCGGATTACCCAGGAGCTTGCGGATTTGGGCGATTCGCGCGGACTTCTCGATGTCCGCCCAGTTATTCAGACCCATCTCGCGATACACGCCATACCCCTCAAATTGCACGAACGGCGGATCTTCAATCGCCAGGATCACCGGGCGCTGCGAGGAGAGAAACGGTTCCCACAACTGCTCCAAACCGGGCGTCCAAAGCGAACGGAAAACAGCGGCGTCCTGCTCTTCGCGCCGAAGCTGCAAGGAGGCAACAGCCGCCCACGCAATCGCAACAATGAGTCCAGCGGCCAACCCTCCGATCAAGAAGCGGTGCGCCGGCCTACGCGCCGGAGCTTCCGCCTGGACCGGCCGAGGCGTCACGCTCAGCTTGAAGTGCCCCTTCGGAATCTCGATAACATACGGATCGCTCAAACCTTCTGACCGGTAAAACTCAGCGAGCTTATGACGCAGCCTGCCGACCTGGATTCGGACCGTCGAATCCTGCCTGGGATCGTAATCAGCGGGCTTCCCGAGCCCGTCGACTCCTACGGAATATTCTTTCAACTGATCCGCATCCCCAGCCGCCAAGCGATCAGCCAGGAAACGCAAGAGTCTCCGAAGCGCTTCGGCACTCCGAAAAGTATCGCTCCGCAGGATGCGATGGACCTGCTCTTCGGCAGCGCTTGTAACGGGTGGTAGCGGCATAACGGAGTGCTGGATTTAACGCTCTTTAGGCTATGCGAAAAACAGTCCGGTTTCAAGGGGAGGCATAAAACTTCCATTCCAGCATGAAGTTAGAGCGGAGAGACACCGGATACAACGAGCTAAAACCATGGTGAGTCACCGCCGGAATCTTGTTCTGATCTGGATCTCGTGTTCATATTCATAAGCTGCATCGCATGGCTCCCATGAAGAAACCTCTGATCTTCTGTGGCTTGGCGCTACTCGCGAGTGTTATCTTGCATATCCCAGCGGCGGGCCAAACTCCTTCTGCGACGACGCCAGCCACGCCCGCCGCAGCCCAAGACGCAGGGAGGAAAACCGCGAATCTCTCGACTGAGAAGCTGGATCTGACCGCGGTCGGCGATCGCCCCGAGTTATGGAAAAAAGTGGTGCGTAAGCTTCGCCCCGGTGATGCCTCCGCCCGCGTGCAGCGGCCGAGGCCCAAACCCTCGCCCTGGAAAATTCCAGCAGTTCACCTGTGGTCCTCAAAACCTAAAACCTGGGGAAGACGGCCGAGGAGATCAATCGGGGCATGAAACGCGGGTGCAGCGTGGTGGCATCGCTTTCAGCCCCCAAGCCTTTGTGCGCATCCCCAAGCAACATCGCGGACGCGGCCATGCGCGGAAATAGAGACGCCGTGCGCTCCCTGATGCGGCAAAAAGCGAACGTGAATGCGCCGCAAAACGATGGCACCACCGCGCTCCATTGGGCGGTGCGCGAGGACGATCTCCATACCGCCGAACTCCTGATCCGAGCCGGCGCAAATGTGTCGGCGGCGAATCGCGACGGCGCCACGCCGCTGCTTCTGGCAAGCGTAAACGGCAACGCGGCCATGCTTGAAAAACTAATCAAGGCCGGCGCGGACCCCAACGCGCCGTTGACCGAGTACGGCGACACCGCGCTGATGATGGCCTCCCGCACAGGCAGAACCGAGGCAGTCAAGCTGCTGCTGGAACCCATAGACGGCAAGCCTGGCGCGCAGGTCAACCGAAGAGAAACCTGGGGCGGCACGACAGCCTTGATGTGGGCCGTGTCTGAGCTTCACCCGCCGGTGGTCAAGATGCTGATCGAGCATGGGGCGGACGTCAATGCCCGTTCAAAATTCGTGCCGTCGGCCACCGGACGCGGTTTTGAAGGGATCTCGCCAGTCGATTCCAAGCCCGATCAGAGCGCCGAAGAGCACGCCAGCGGCTCGCTGACGCCCTTAATGTTTGCCGCGCGCGAAGGCGACGTGGAATCGGGACGCATTTTGATCGTTGCCGGCGCCGACGTGAATGCCATCGCTGGCGACGGGAAGGACGTTCTCAGCATGGCCATCTTTAATGGCAATTACGAGCTCGCCTCGCTTCTGATCGACAATCACGCCCAAGTAAATCATGCCGACGCCCAGGGGTTCACGCCTCTGTTCTGGGCAGTGGATCGCCGCAATATGGAAACGCCGCCGAATTTCCCGTGGATGGCGGCCACCGATCCACTGCTTCTGATCATGAAGCTGCTCGACGCCGGGGCGAACCCGAATGCTCTGGTAAATAACACGCCCGGGGCGCCCCCGCGCGATGGATTACCGCAAATCGCGTGTGCCACCGCGTTAATGCGCGCGGCATTCTCGGGCGATCTTGAAGTAGTGAAGCTGCTGCTCGCCCGCGGAGCCGATCCGCATATCGTCTCCAAGGACCGGCAGACAACGCTCATGGCAGCCGCGGGAACCGGTCTTATCAGCGGCGGTAGCAAGGGGAGATCGGCCGCCGAAAGATTGGAAGTGGTTAAGCTGCTGGTGCAGGTCGGCGAAGACGTAAACGCCGCAGACAATTTCGGCATCACGCCCCTGATGGCGGCGGCGAATGCGGGCGACATGCCCATCGTTCAATACCTGATCGACCAAGGCGCCGGTTTGGCCGCCCACGATCTGAGCAAGAAGAACGATCACCTGGGCGTGGGAACGTTCCTGCCCAATAACGCCGTTATCATTCATGAGGAACCTGTAAAATTAATGAGCCGGCTGATGCAGGAGCGCGGCATCCGACACACCACCTCCGAATGGACATCAAGAGGATTCACCTGCTCCGGCGCGAGCGTCGATCAGAAGACCGCGACGCCCGCCGAGGTCGCCAAGGTCCGCAAGATCCAATTCGGCTACCAGGCGGAGGGCATCACTGGTGGCCTGGTCAAAGATCCCGCCAAGGATCAAGACAAAGCTCAGGACAACGCTCAGAAGTAGCCACTCCCAAACCGCCCAGGCAAATCACTAGTATTGCCGGAATCACGCTGATACTGGTTTTTCCCTTCGTCGATTTCCAGTTCATCTACCGGATCGCGAATGACCGCTTCGAAATCTCTTCAGATCTCTTGGCGATCGTCGTCAAGCTATTTGTAGTGGGCGCTCTAGCTCTCCTGGCGTTCGGGATTCAAAAGCGCCGGTTGAGCTTTTTCGGAATCCGATGTTTCGGCTGGCAGGACTTTGGCGCAATGTTCCTGGCCATGTTTTGGGCCGTCTCGTTGGTTTTCATCGCAACGCCAGTGGTGCAGCACTTCAGCGCCTCTGCGTCGAGCGCCGCAACCGATGCAGACGATATCCCCTTCGGGCTTGGTCTTGGCGGCGCCATCGTCGCCGGCATTTCGGAGGAATTCATGTATCGCGGCTTCCTCATTGAGAAACCGGCGAGCTTTTGAGTAGTCGATGGATCGCTGGAGCTTTATCCGTGTTGGCATTCGGACTTGCCCACGCCTACTCGGGTTACGGCTGGTCGCTCGCCTTACTGTATCCGGGCTTGGTGGGGCTGGTTATCACGCTGCTTTATCTCTGGCGGCGCAACCTGCTGATCTGCATTCTGATGCATATCAGCTTTGACGCAGTCCGCGTGTTTTTTCCCGCCGCCTGATCGAGCCGATGCTATAACCCCAAGCGCTTTTCGAGATCCGCCGTAATAGCCCCTAACCGATCTGGACTATGCAATAGATCGCGAATGCCTTCAGCCCCGTAAGCTGCGTAGAACGCGTCGATGGCCTCCAGCGACAGTCCGTAAGCGGCAATCGCATGATCGGTATCCAGGCGCGACCAATCTTGTCCCAGGTTTGCCAGCTTGGGCAGTCTGCCCTCTTTCGACCACTGCTCCAGTTTGGCCCGCAATTGCGGGGAAACGGTATCGCCGGAAAGCCTCTGCGCCAATCCTTCCTGGAGCCACGCCGGCCAACGCCCGGTCAGCGTCAGACAAGCATGCGCGATCTCATGCGCCAGCGCCCGCCGAGCCGCGGCATCGAGCGCCTGGCCAGAGCCCAAGGCAGTTCCAGAAGGTGGCGCTATGGGCACGCGAATCCGCCCATCGTATTGACCGCCGCTCCACTCCGCCGCATCGGTGGTCTTGCGGTACGCCTCCGGGCTCTGTGCAATCGCTACAATTCGTTCCTCTGCCACACACCCTAATTCCCCGGAGATTCGTCCGAATTCCTGATCCAGCAGCGCCACCATCTGGTGCGCCGTGTCGGCGCTAATGGCTCCCGCTTCATAACGCAGCGCGATTCGGACTCCATACAAGCGCTCCGAGCTTTGATCGTTCTTGTTCTCCTTCTCGACGCGTTTGTACAGGCTTTCCAGCGCCGGATTCGGCTGCAAATCCAGCGACTCACGCCAGTATCCCAGCGCCTTCCCGGTGTCGTCCGCGCGCCACGCGGCTGCGCCGGCCAGTGCCAACAATCCCGGATCCTTGCCGCTGCGCGCGGCGGGCTCGATCAGCTCCAAGGCCTTCTCAGGCCGGCCCGATTCGAGCAGATCTGCCGCCTGATTGGCTAAGGGGGACGCCAGGGGATTGACTGCCACTTTCCCGGACGCCGCTGGAGGACGGACGACGCTCATCACCTGAGTGGCGCCAATCCAGGTCGCGTCGCGCAAGCCGCGCTGGAAATCGTCCAGGCCTTCGAGAGCGCTGGCGGCTAGATAACCGCCCACTTCCTTGCCTCCAACAATAGCCGCGATTTTATAGCACGGCGTCGCGTCTCCGGAGAGCACAAACTTGATGGTCACGTCCGTGCCTGCAGGCAGACTCGCGATCGTCTCTGAGCCCGTATCGCAGCCGCTTCGCAGGGCCGCTTGGTCCTGCCGGACGGAAACCGCCAGAAACAACACAGCGAGGAACGCAGTCATGCCTGGGCCGCCATGCTTCAAATTTACGCTGGTCTCAGCGGAAACACCCTCGGGCGAAAGCCCTATTCGGGCGTACTCCGCAGGCCGATGTTACGATGGTAAGCGTTCGCCCCGTTCCGCAAAACAGGGACTAAGTCTATGTGGATTGTCAGGTTAGCACTACGGCGTCCCTACACCTTCGCCGTAATGGCGGTGCTGATCGCCATCCTTGGCGGATTCGCAATTGCCACCACGCCCGTCGACATCTTCCCCTACATCGACATTCCCATCGTCAGCATCGTATGGCAGTACAGCGGACTCTCGCCGGAGGAGATGGAGAACCGTATTGTCACGAATTTTGAGCGCGCCCTGACGGCGAACGTCAACGATATCGAACACATCGAGTCCCAGTCCTACCAGAGTGTTTCGGCGGTCCGTGTCTATTTTCACGCCAACGTTCAAGTGGATCTGGCGCTAGCCCAGATCGTGACGCAGTGCCAGGTGCAGGTTCGCAACATGCCTCCTGGAACGTTTCCGCCGCAGGTTCTGAAATACGATGCCGCCAGCGTTCCCATTTTGCAGCTCGGGTTAAGTAGTAAAACGCTTTCCGAGGAACAGGTCTTCGACCAGGCGCAAAACTTCATCCGAACGCCTCTGGCTACGGTCCAGGGCGCAGCCGTCAGCTATCCCTTCGGAGGCAAGAATCGCCAGATCATGGTGGACTTGAATCTTCAGGAGCTCTACGCGAAACAGCTTTCGCCCAGCGACGTCTCGAATGCGCTGAGTCTTCAAAATCTGATCCTGCCGGCGGGCACTGCGAAAATCGGGAAGACGGAATACCCAATCCTGATCAACGGCAGTCCGCCGGTTGTATCGGAATTCAACAATCTGCCCATCAAGACTGTCAACGGCGCAACCATCTATATGAAGGATGTGGCCACGGTCCGCGACGGCTTCTCGCCGCAGCAGAACATCGTTCGCACCAACGGCTCGCGAGGCGTCTTGCTCACCGTGACGCGCACCGGGAAAACCTCAACGCTCGCCATCGTCAACGCAGTGAAGGAAGCGCTTCCCAAGGTGATGGCCACGATTCCTCCCGCGTTGAAATTGTCCGTGTTCGGGGATCAATCCCTGTTTGTCCGAGCCGCCGTCGGAGGCGTGGTGCGCGAAACGCTGATCGCCGCGCTGCTCACCGGCACGGTAATTCTGCTCTTCCTTGGCAGTTGGCGCAGCACTCTGATCGTGTGCATCTCCATCCCGCTTTCGATCCTGACCTCCATTTGCATCCTGAGCCTGCTGGGCGAAACCATCAACGTGATGACGCTGGGAGGCCTGGCGCTGGCCGTCGGCATCCTGGTTGACGATGCAACAGTGGAAATCGAAAACACTCATCGCAACCTCGGCATGCGAAAACCCCTGGTGCGCGCGGTGCTCGATGGCGCATCGCAAATCGCTGTTCCCACGCTGGTCTCGACATTATCCATTTGTATCGTGTTCGTTCCCGTGCTTCTGTTAGTAGGCACGGCTCGATATCTGTTCGGACCGCTTGCCCTGGCAGTAGTATTCGCGATGATGGCGTCGTATCTGCTTTCTCGAACGCTGATTCCCACCATGGTTCACCAACTGTTGGGATCCGAGGCCCGGATCTATCAGCAAGGCGGCCACGGAGGCAGGGGCATGCTCTGGACCGTCCATCGCGGCGTGAACGTACTGTTCGAGCGCCTGCGGTATCGCTACCTCGGTCTGCTCGATTTTTCGCTGCGTCATCGCGCGCCTGTTCTGATTCTCTTTCTCGCCCTCTCGTTCGGCTCCTTCTTCCTGGTGCGCTTAGTTGGCCAGGACTTCTTCCCCGACGTCGACGCCGGCCAGTTGCGGCTCCACGCGCGCAACGTTCCCGGTACACGCATCGAACAGACTGAAGTTCGCTTCGCCGAAGTTGAGCAGGAAATTCGCAATGCCCTGCCCGCCAATGAAATCGACACAATTCTGGATAACATCGGGATTCCGAACGCGTGGGCCAGTCTCGCCCAGGGCGACGTACCGAACATCGCGGCCACCGACGGAGAGTTTCTAATTTCGCTGAATCGCGAAAAACACGGGCCGGTGCGGGATTATGAGGTCCTGCTGCGCAAGCGCCTGGCGCAGCGATTCCCCGACATGGTGTTCTTCTTCGAACCCGCCAACATCACCAATCAGATTCTGAATTTCGGGCTGCCCGCGCCCATCGACTTGCAGATAGTGGGGGGCCGCGATAGCGCCAATAGCTACAAGATCGCGCGCAAACTGCGCGACCGGATCGCCCGCATCCCAGGCGCGGCCGATGTCCACATCCACCAGGTATTTCGTCAACCCCAGCTGAATCTGAATGTGGATCGCGTCAAGGCCGGGCAATTGGGCCTGACCCAGCGCGACGTCAGCGCCAGCATGCTGATCTCCCTCAGCGGCACCAATCAAGTGGCCCCGAATTTTTGGATGAACCCGGTCAACGGAATCACCTACAACGTGGGTGTGCAGACCTCGCAATACCGCATCGATTCGCTGGATCAGTTGCTGCGCACGCCCATCACAGCGGGAACCAGCGCGCTGAATATGACCACGCCCGGTTCGCTGGCGGGCGTGGCCGCCTCCGGAGACGCTTCCATCGGGACCTCGCCCAGCGGCGCATCCCAGGCCTACGGCAACCCCGGAGCAATGCCGCCTGGCGCTCAGCTTCTCTCGAATTTAGTGGACGTGCAGCGCAGCTACGGCCCCGTCATTGTGAATCACTACAACGTTGCGCCCGTCTTCGACGTATACGCTAACGTCGATCGCCGCGACCTGGGAAGCGTAGGCCGCGACGTCGAAAGCATCATGAAAGAGGAACAGGCAAGCCTGCCGCGCGGGACAACCTTCAGCCTGCGCGGCGAGTATGAGACCATGCAGGCGTCCTTCGTCCGGCTCGGCCTGGGGATGGCCTTCGCGGTGGTGCTCGTCTATCTTTTGATGGCCGTAAATTTCCAATCCTGGCTCGACCCCTTTATCATTCTGACCGCGCTGCCGGGGGCGATTGCGGGAATCCTCTGGATCCTGTTTGTCACCGGGACCACGCTGAGCGTCCCTTCGCTAATGGGCTCCATCATGTGCGTCGGCGTCGCTACGGCCAACAGCATTCTAATGGTTACCTTCGCGAACGACGAAAGGGCCAGCATTCCGCTCGCCCGCGATGCCATGCTCTCCGCCGGCTATGCTCGTCTGCGTCCAGTGCTGATGACGGCAACCGCGATGATCCTGGGGATGCTCCCGATGGCTCTCGCCATGGGTGAGGGCGGCGAACAAAATGCCCCGCTCGGCCGGGCGGTAATCGGCGGGCTCCTGGGCGCGACGGTGACCACCCTGTTCGTCGTGCCGATTTTCTACACTTATTTGCGCACCAAGCCTCCCATCGATCGGGAGCGCCGCCTGGAGCAGGAAGAAGACGCTGAGACACTGGAACTCGCACCACGATGAGCAGCGAATCGGCCGAAGAACAATTACGCCGCCGCGTCGACGAACTGGAGCGCCAGCTTCGCGAGCAGCGGGAGGTCCACTCCGGTCCGCCCGCAATTCAATGGAAGCCCTCGCCGATCACGATTTCCGTGCTCCTGTTGGGCCTGGCAGCGCTCCTGATCGGAGCCTTCTTCGCCGGATATATTCCGCTTCAGAGACGCGATGCTTTGGTGCGCGCTGAGACTCAGCAGCAGCAAACCGAACTCCCGCGCATGGAAGTCATCCAGGTGGGTCGGTCTTCCACTCATAGCGAACTCACTCTCCCTGGAACTCTCCAGGCCGTAACCGAAGCCCCCATTCTCGCGCGTGCCGACGGTTATCTAAAAAGCCGGCTTGTAGACCTCGGCGATCGCGTCAAAGCTGGACAGCCATTGGCCGAGATCGATGCGCCTGAGCTGGATCATCAACTCCATCAGGCCGAAGCAGCGGTGGCGCAAGCCCAAGCTTCGCTCGAACAGGCCCAGGCCAGTTTGGAGCAAGGAAAATCCGCTCGCAACCTGGCGCAAGTCACCGCCGAACGCTGGCAGGCTCTTACTGCCCAGGGAGTGGTCTCGCGGCAGGACAACGACCAATTTCAAGCCCAACTGGTTTCACAAAACGCCAACGTGCAAGCGCTCGAAAAAGCGGTACTGGCGCAGCGCAGCAATGTGACCGCGAGCCAAGCCAACGTCGCCCGTCTCCAGGAGGTCCAGGGCTATCGTGTGGTGAAGGCTCCCTTCGATGGCGTCGTCATTCTGCGCAATGTGGATGTCGGCGCGTTGGTCAGCTCCGGCAGCACTCTGCTGTACCGCATCGCGCAGACCGAGACCCTTCGCACCTACGTGAACGTCCCGCAGGATAACGCCGGCTCAATCCACCTGGGTCAAGGCGCCCGGTTGACGCTCTCCAATTTCCCCGGCCGCCACTTCCTTGGCAAGGTCACGCATATGGCCAACGCACTCGATCCAGCCAGCCGCACCATGCTGGTCGAAGTGGGCGTGCCGAACGCCGACGGCGCTCTGTTCCCCGGCATGTACGCCGAAGTCGATCTGGGCAACGCCGCGATAAACCCGCCGCTTGTTGTGCCGGCGTCAGCGCTGATCGTCCGCACGGATGGTGCGCAGGTGGCAGCTGTAAATTCGGACGGCGTCGTACACCTTCAAAAGGTCACCATCGGCCGCGATTACGGAGACCGCGTCGAGATCGTTCAAGGCGTCGCCGAGGGCACGACTATTCTGGCGGCTCCGGGCGAAGCCCAGGATGGCGCCAAGATCGTCGCCGCTACTTCGTCAACAAACCCCGCCCCCTGAGCCAATTCGTCAGCAGCGTCGGCCATTGACTCAGCGCCGGGTCTGCCAAATCCAGCCCCACTCCGTGCGGACCGTTCTGGAAAATATGCATCTCGGCCTGAACCTTGGCCTTGCGTAGCGCAAGATAAAATCGCACAGTATTCTCGGCAGGAACCGTGGTATCCGCATTCGTGCTGAACAGGAACGTCGGCGGAGTCTTGGCCGTCACTTGAAGCTCATTCGACAACTCCTGAACCAACTTCGGGTCCGGATTATCGCCCAACAGCATCTGTTCCGACCCGCGATGCGCAATCGCCGGATCGAAGGAAATCACCGCGTACGCCAGGATCAGAAAATCCGGACGGCTGCTCATGCGGTCAATCGGATCGGAGGCGTTGGGATCGCCGTCATCGAAGTGGGTCCCGGCCGTTGACGCAAGATGTCCGCCGGCCGAAAAACCCATCATGCCGATCCGGTCCGGAGCAATCCCCAATTCTTTGGCGTGGAAGCGCACCTGCCGGATGGCTCGCTGGGCGTCTCCCAATTCGATCGGGTGATGATAGCGAGGGCCCAGCCGGTACTTCAAAACAAAGGCCGTCACACCCATGGCGTTGAACCAGGAGGCCACTTGCCGGCCCTCTTTATCCATCGACAAGTGCGCGTAACCTCCGCCCGGCGCGACGATCACCGATGTGCCGCCGGCTCCTGCGGCGCGAAAAATCGTGAGGGTCGGACGATCTTCGTCCGCGGAACCAAGCGCGCCCGGTGCGCCTTTCTCCCACAGCGGAACCGTCTCGGGATCGGCATTCGGATTCGGAGCTTGCTGCGCAAACACCGTCGCCCCGCTGAGAATCACGATGAACACTGAGGTCAATTTCTTCATTTGGGTTCCTTCTCATCTTCCCATCCGGAAACAGGCCGCCCCACCACCTGAGCCAGGCTCACGGGCTTGCGAACCCAAGCCTCGCCATGGACCTTATCGATCTCATCGCGATAACTCATCAACGGTCCCGGATACCCGACAAGCTGCCATCCGATCAGGTTGGCGTTGCCGCCATGCATCGGATCGCTGAACATCCCTTCGATGGTGTGCTGCCGCAGCATCCGGAAAAACATTGAAGTCTCCATCGCCCGCAGCCGCTGATCCTGCTGCTCCGCCGGCAACTCGGTGAAATTCGCAAGCTGCTTTATACCCTCGCGATAAATCTCACCAGGGCTCTGCTTGCCCTGATAACCATGTTCCGGTACAGAATCAACAAAAGGCCCTTGTGTAAAGCGATACTTGTCACTCCCGTAAGGCCCTGCGAGCTGCCGGTCGATATAAATCACCACGCCCGCTTCGGTCGCGCCCGGTCCATTGGCATCGTGTGGAAAGATCCGTTCACACGCCGCCTGCACTACGCGAGCCTCCGCGGCAGTAAAGAATCGCAGCGGAACACGAATTTCGCCAGCCTGAGTCTGCGCGGGTAAACGCACCGCCTCGCCCGCCAAGGTATACAGCAGAACCCCGCCCAAACTTCCAACTGGCATCGTCAGAAATTCGCGCCGTTTCACGCCAGACCCCCAGGACGCTTCACATACCGATCGATAATCCCATCCGCTGCGCGAAGCGTCAGCGCCAGAATCGTGAGCGTTGGATTTCCAGAACCATTCTGAGGAAACGCCGAGCCTCCCGCCACCCACAGGTTCGGCACCTGCCAATGCTGCAGCCAGGGATTTACCACGCTTCGATCCGGCGAGCTTCCCATGATCACGCCGCCATTCACATGCGTGCTCTGATACTGCGTAACCGTGTAGCGCTCCAGTTGGCGCGAATTGGACGGCGAAGCCCGCCCGTTCATCGCCTTGGCCAGTTGCGCGTGGACCTTCGTAAGCATCGCGCCCTGCGCCCGTTCATGCTCGGTCCAATCCAGCGTCATACGGATCAGCGGATCGCCGTGATTGTCCGTGTACGTCGGATCCAGGTCCAGAAAATTCTGCCGGTACGCCATGTGCTCGGCTTCCGTCGAGATCGACGCCACGCGGTCATGCCACCTGAGCGCCGCTTTCTTGAAATCCGATCCCCAGTCCGATTGAGTTTCACCAGGCGGAATCATCCCGAACGAAGCGATCGGACCCTCGCCCGTGCTCATCAAGCGGATATTTCCGCCGCGAAGAACGCCGGGCGAGGCATCCAACCCCTCCTTGCCATCGAAATCGCTGATACCGATTCCCAGCCCTCCCGCGCCCATGAACGCGTTCAGCGGTTTGTCCAGAAACACGCGAGTGGATTGTGAAACCTGATGCGTAAGATTCCTGCCCAGGGTTCCCTTCCCCGTGGCGGGATCGTAAGGTTCGCCCACTTTGGAGAGCAGCAGCAGCCGGGAATTATTCAACGTCCACGAAGCCACAATTACGATGGAAGCCGGCTGCATCGTCTCCACGCCGTCCGCGTCCAGATACGTGACGCCTTCGGCCTTGCCATCACGATGCACCACGCGCCGCACGGAACATCCGGTGCGCAGCGAAAAGTTCTTGTGCTTCGCCAGAACCGGCATCAGTATGTTGGTAGGCTGCGCCTTTGCGCCGATCATGCATCCATAGCGAACGCAGTAGCCGCAATATGCGCACCCCGACCGCAAGATGCCATCGGGATTGGTATACGCCCGGCTCAAAGTAGCCGTGGGCACAGGATACGGATGATAGCCGAGATCCCGCGCGGCCTTCTCGAAAACCGAGCAGACGTACGTTACCTTATGCGGAGGATTCGGATACTCATGCGAGCGCGGACCCTCAAACACATTGCCGCCATCGATCTTCTTACCTTGCAAATTACCGGCCTTGCCGCCGACTCCGATCAATTGCTCGGCGCGCCAGTAATAAGGTTCCAGGGCTTCATAGGTGACGCCCCAATCTTGAACATTGAGATCGCCCGAGAGTCCCTGCCCGAATTTCTCGCGCAGGAAAGTCGCCAAACGAAAAGCCTCCGGATAAAAACGATAGGAGATCCCCGCCCAGTGCTCGCCCGCGCCTCCTACTCCCGTTCCCGGGTGGAACGATCCATATTGCCGAATGGGCACAGCGCTGGCGCGCGCCGAATGCCGATGCGTAGCCGTTTCCTCCGCCAGATTCTGCATCATGCGGAAGCGCATCGTGTAATCCAGCTCGTCCATGCCCGTCGCGTAGTCGGACATCTTGCGAGGCTGGCCGCGCTCCAGAACCACAACCGATAGCGATGTCCGAGCCGTGATTTCCTTCGCCAGGGTCAAGCCGACGAAACCGCCTCCGGCAATTACGACATCCACGGGCTTCAACTGTTGCATGGGAGCCTTGCTCTCCTCAGTCCGCCCATTCAATCTTATTTAGAATTTGCGGATCGTTCAGTACCGTCCGCACCAGAGTGCCATCCCACGCCGCGCCGCCGCCCGGCACAAAGCTTTCTTTAAGCACCGAAGTCCCGTCGGCATCCAGATATTCCAAAGTCAGAGTGGGACCCTGAATTACCATTTGGGCATAGCCATTTGTGCCAATAACGGTTTTATCGGGCAGGGTCTGGAATCTATTTGGATATTGCGCAATCGCTCCATCCCAATATTCCGTATGCTTGGCGGGATCCTCAGTTGGATCCGTGGCCGGCATCTCGATGGGCATGCCTCCGTGGCCCAGGCATCGTCCATATGCAGTCAGATGATTGTCAGGCCCTTTGTATTTGTAGTAAATCGCCAGACGGTGTTCGTGACCCCACAGCCAGACAATTTCCTGATTTTGCAAAAACGGAGCAATCTGATCCGCGGGCTTATCATAATCCCCATCGCCGAAACCGCTGAACCATTGGTGATGGGAGAGCAACACCGTCGGCTTCCGGTTTCCCGCAGGGTTGATCACGTTCTTCAACCAATCCAGATTAGCCTGCTCTAGCGAGCAATTCCCGCCGGCGACATCCGAGTTATATCCGGTATCGACCGCCAAAATCCGCCACACCGGAGTCTCCAGGCAGAAATAGCTCGCAAGCTGCTGCTTGTCCTGCGAAGTCGGTATTCCCAGCTTAGGGAGGAAGTCGTCAAAATAAGCAAACCCGCCCGAATACATCTCATGGTTGCCATTCAACGCAAGGCTCCCCTTAGTTCCCCATTTCCATGTGACTCCCTGATAGGACCCCGAATTCATTCCCAGACAGTTTTGCTCGACCTCGTTTTCGAGTCCAACGTAATATACATCGCCAAGATGAATTGTAAGCTCCGGATTGACGCTGCCCATGGAGTCGGCCACCTGCTGGGCAACATCCGTGCCCGTGCCCCAATCGCCCGCCAGCGCGATTCGGATGGAACCATCCGGCGCCAACAACCCCGACAGATCGTAGTGCCCTTGTTCTCCAGTAGCCGGATAGGTGTTGAACGGATGCCTTTGAGTGACGTCGGTGTGAAACGTCGCCTTGATCCAATTCGTGATCCAGGGCCACACATCGGTAGTGTCGAAGTCCTGGATAGGCGGACGATCGGCCGGCGCATTCTCTTGGGCAAGCCGGCCGAATGCCTGCGTGGCGCTGCGCTTCATCCCGACCAAATGCGTAAGAGGCCTGCGGCCCGTGCCGCCTGCAGGTTGCGGTGTCATTCTCGTTTCCTCATTCGTGGGGTAATTATATCCCAGAACTTCGGCCACCGGGCTGCACTGCTCACAGAGCCGCGACTATAAGGAGCGGTAATTAAAACTTCCAGATTTGGAGTAGCCTGTTCTTATGGACAACGACTTGGTTATGGTTCTGGAAACCAACGATCAGATCCAGCTCGCAATGGCAAAAGGTCTGCTCGAAGACTCTGGAATCCCCGTCCTCTTAACCGGCCAGATATCTACATTCATGCAGGAGATCGACGGGCTGCTTCGTAAAGTTGTCGGCATCCGAGTGCCGCGCGATCGCTTTGCAGAAGCGCAAGAACTGCTGAGGCAATTCCATACGCCAATCCTCGAACAGCGCCATCCACCGGCATCAGAGTAAATCTACTGCAGCGTCGTCGCCTTCGTGTTCCCGTAATACAAACCGTTAAACAACAGCTTGTAAGTACCGTGCGGCTGATCGCGGAAGTTCACCTCAGGCCCCAGTAGAACCACTTTGCCTTCGCCCACCGTAGCTTCAGCAACCGCTGTTCCGCCATCGAGATATTGCTGGCCCCAAACCCATCCGCTATCCAGCAAATTCTTGCCGGAGAACCAGCCCACCGGCGAGGTCTTCTGCATTTCCACTGTAGGCTCCAGTTTGAAGACCGGGCTGTTTTCGAAGAACACGTCCACCTGCTTGGGCATCCCGTATGCCAGCGGGTTGGTGTTATCGACGTTCATCTTCAGCAGCGATCCCGGAACGTAGAACTTCTCGTTCGAAAGATTGCGCTCCCGGCCATCGGGTCCCATCTCAGTCAGGTAATTCTTCACCGGCAGGTTGAAAGCCGCCGCCGCCGCGTTGGTGCTGCTGCCGATGGTGACGATCGTTCCTCCCAGCTCCACGAATTTCTTCAGTTGCGGAAGAGTCGTCTCGGCCGTAATGCGGCCGCGCATTTCGGCATACTCGTCCACCGCCGGCTCTGCGGCGGCATTCGCGCCGCCACGCCCGCCACGTCCACCGCCGCCGCGTCCACCACCCCCACCACCGCCGCCGCGTCCCCCGCGTCCGCCGCCGGCAGCAGCGCCGCCCAGGGCCTGAACGTTCAGCTCGCCTGACACGAAAACCAGCACGTCGAACTTATCCTTTAAATTGCCCGCGTCGAGCGTCGTCGGATAAACCACCTGGAACGGCATCTCGTACTGCTCAAACAGCCACCGGGTCCAGCCCGACGGCATGCTCCCGCCGTAAGAATCGTAGAGGCCGATGCGGATCGGATTCACCTTCAGCGCATCACCCGCCGGAGCCTTCGCCAGCGCATACACCGGAATGCCCAGATCCTTCGCGGCCTTGTCCAGCACCGGCCGCACCGTCGCGGACGCAGGGATCCAAATCGCCCCCGCCCCGATGTCCCGGCCGTTTACGGTTTGTTCTTTCTTCAGCCAGTAGACCTGCCCGCCGGCCTTCAGCACGCGATTGATCAGAATGAAAGAATTGTTGATCTCATGGCTGATCAGATAGCCCGCCGGGCTGGCCGGACCGCTGATAGAACTCGCGGGCGGCGGCAGCAGTCCCGTAATCTTTTGGAACGGACCATCAAAGCCGTCCTGAATGCGGTCGAACTTCACGCCCATCTGCAGCGCCAGAGTCCAACCCGTGATGTCATAAGGCCGGTTGGGCGGCCCGCCCGGATACGCGAAGTCGTTGGGATGATCCTGCGGCTCGAACATGTCCATCACATGCGGGCGAAACGCCTGCGCGGTTTTGACAACATAGGAACCCGCCGGATAGCTCTTGCCCGCCACCTGGAATGCCGCGGTCGCCTTCAAGCAATCGATCCCGTTCTTCAGCAGCGCGTTCATGAACTCAGTCGCATTGGCAAAATCAGGCTGATCGGACGGAAGAATGTATCCACGCGGATCGCGCATCTTGGGAGCGTGCAAAACCGTGTTGTAAAGCTCCATGGAAACGTTGCCGCCGCGTCCACCGCCACCGCCACCACCTCCGCCGCCTCCGCCACCGCCAGCAGGAGCTGTATCCCCGCCAGCAGCCGTGGGTTCCGCCGGGATCGGAGTTACGGCTGCTGCCGCCGCGCCTCCACGATTCCGTCCGCCGCCGCCCGCCGCTGCCTGCGGATTCCCGGCAGTCGCCGCCGCTTGCAGAGCTTCGATGCGCTTGGGCGTAACAGTCCACGTGTCTTTGCTGCCGCGCTCAATGGAGTTCATCCCCATGCGCCAGATGTTAAACAGGAACGTATCCTTATACCGCGACGCCAGATCCAGAATGGCTCGGTTGTTGGTGATCTCGTAATCGATCGACTGGCGATAGTGCCACGGACCCGGCGTAATCGGCATGGGCCAATCCCCCTGCGGCAACTGCTTGCTGGGAACCACCGCGATATTCATCGGCGCAGGTCCGCCGATAATCTCCGTCAGGATGCCGATCATATTGTGGAAGTAAGTAATGGTGCGCAATCCGCCGTTCCACCAGGTGGAGTAATTGGCGCCGCTGCGCATCGCGCTGCCGCCCTTGCCTTCCGCCACCAGCCGGCTGTGCATCGCCGTGCCCACCATTTCAATTCCCAACGGCACCAGAGGATCGAAGTTGTAATTGAACGGATCGCGGAACGGAGGCATGAAAATCACCGCGCCGGCCGGCCCGGTCTGGTGATGGTTGTACATGATCTCCGGGAACCATTCCAGGAACAACTGGTGGTTGATGTTCGTGCTCTCCTTCATGTTGGACATGTAGAAGTCGCGATTGTCATCATGGCCGATGTACTTTGCCCACAGACGCGGAAGGTTGCCCATGTTTCGCGATTCCACTGGGAACTTCAGCGGCGCATCCGGCTTCTCTGAGCCGCGCATGTACCAATTCGCGATCAGCTCCTGCCCGTCCGGATTCGCCTGCACGCACAGCAGAATCGTGTCGTTGAGGAACCGCATGGTCTCAGGATCGGTGCGGCTGACCATCTGGTAGACCATCTCCATCAGCTGCTGGGATCCGACCGATTCACTGGCATGCAACCCGCCGTCCACCCAGATCACGGCCTTGCCTTCGCTCGCAAGCTGATGCGCCTGCTCCTCGGTAACCCCTTCGGCGTGCGCCAGGCGCGCGTTGATCTGCTTGTAATGATCCAGATTCTTGATATTCGCCGGCGACGAAATCACCGCCATCAACTGGTCACGGCCCTCTTCGGTCTTGCCCATATTGACCAGCTTCATGCGGTCAGACTCGGTGGCAAGCTTCTTCCAATAGGCTTCGAGCTCGGTGTAGTTGGCGACCATGTAGTCGTCGCCAATATTGAACCCGAGCTGCTCCTTAGGAGTGGTAATCTTTGGCGCTGCAGTCTGCGCAAACAGCGGGAAAGCGGACAAAGCTGCCGCCAGAATGAATGTGGAATGAGAAATCGAACGAGGCTTCATGTGGACCAGTCCTTCTTGTCGCTTCAATCTTCAAAAGCAGCGGGAAAAACGTGGATCAGAAGGGAGGGCCGCAGCAGACGTCCATGGCCGTCAAGCGCAGCAACACATGCAGGCTGATCTCGCCGCGCGGGTTGCCTATTTCATAACGGACGGGCATAAATTAGCATGGCAGCGAATACCGGCCGGGTCAAGACAAAAAATTGGATAGTTGCAATCAGAGATTCTTATTGCTGGAGACGCTACTACAAATCGCCCACGCCGAAATCCCAGACCAGCAGAGTCCCTTCGCCGTCCCGGAACTCCACCACCGCATATTCGCCCGGAGGCAGCGGCTGCTCCGGCCAAATCTTGTACAGCAGATCGCCCACCTGCCGGGTAAAAGTCGGCACCGTCTCGCGCTTCGCTTCCAGCTCATTCGTGACCCCGGCAATCCAGATCGTTTCGACCACCCTCGCATTCCCCTTGGGCGTCAGCTTGACGATCGCGAGTCCGTCCAGCCCCGTCAGCCGCAAATAAAATTCCGGCCGGTCTTCCGTAACGCGGAACGTCGCCGCGGCCCCTTCCACCTCCGCCGTACTTTTTCCGGACGTCAGCGGAACAGGAGGATAAGCGTGTCCGAACAGAACCCCCACAATCGTAGAAAAGCCCCTCAGGACCGACCGGCCTTTGTCCGTCACCAAGGTCACGTCGGGCTGCTTCAACGGCTCCAGCATTTCGTCGCGGACGTAGTAGGCGCCCGAATCGTCGGGCACGGAAGCCGCCTCGCGGCGTTGCGCACGGATCGCCGCCAGTTCCTCGGCGTCTTCTTTCGCTTCCTTGGCCAACTCAGCCTCGTGCTCCGCCGCTTCCTTCTTGGTGCGGTCCAGATCCACCAGGTCTACAGGAATCTCTTCCCAGACGCTGCGTTCGGCGCTCCGGTATTGCACCCGGTCCTCGATCACCTGGTATTCGTGGACAACTTGAAAGCTGCCGTCTTTCAGATACAGGCGCAAAGTCGCGCCGAAAGCCGAAACGGCTAGAAGGAGAAGAAGGACCGGCAGGCGCCACTTCATGCTCTATATTATGCAGGAGTCTCGCGCCAAATGCCGCGCGCTAAATATCGCGTAGCTAGCCCGCAAAGAGCCGGTCGCGGCGGCCCTCAATTCCCAAAAGGAACAGACCTGCTCGTGGCCGCGACCAGGCGCCGTTTTGCGGGCTGTTACTTAGGAGCCCGCAAAGGGCCCAGGCTCCGTTTTGCGGGCTGTTACTTAGGAGCCCGCAAAGGGCCCAGGCTCCGTTTTGCGGGCTGTTACCTAGGAGATATCGTAATCCAGAAGTCGGAGCCCAGCCTTGTAGCCTTCCTTGGCCTCGGTTGCCCGCTCTCCGGCATCCTGCGCCTTGAAGCCAGCTTGCTCCCACTTTTCCCAGGCGGCAATGGAGTGATCCGGCGTAGCTAGCGCCTCTTCTTCCCGAATAGCGAGGACCCATTGTTCCACCGCCTCCTTGTAAAGCTGCTGTAACCGGTCTAATTCCGAACGTTCAATGGCCACGGCCCATCATAGCTTCCGGACCGTGTCAGATTGATGGCTACAACGTGGATTTGCTCGGGCTGCCGTGACCATCGAGTCGGGCTGCCGTCTGATGTCCTAATGCGCGTAACGCGCTTTCGCGACATGTCAAAGGCCCGTAACGAATCGCCCCCGCCGTGGTCCGGCGTCGCCCGAGCCTCCCGGCAGCTGGCCGTATGGACACCAAAATCCGCACATGCCGGATTAGCTGGCCTCAGCTCCACAACTGTCCCTTGGCCGCCCTGTACGTCGTAGACGTTCATTGAAGCTGTCCCGGGCGGAAGCTCCGCGGCGAGGCGCTCAAACAATTCTGTAAGTCGCTTCACCATTTTCGACTGCGTCAAATCGATTCTACCGGTGCGGAAGCGTTTGACGGTTAACCGCTAACTCGTCGAGCATTGAAACAGCCGTTGCACAAAGGACCCTATTTGGGGCTAGCGCGCGACGGGCTACTGGATTGGTATGCCACTGAGCCGTACAACAGAAACAGCCCGAGCAGGAACAGCAGAAATCCAATGATGAAGCCAAGCAGAGGTTGCCCTTCCCGCGCCGGCTCGCGATAGTCGTTCGCACAGGGCAGACGAATGGCCGGTTAACAATCGCTGCGTAGCCTCGCACACCATTGAAGCCGCTCCCAAAAGGCGGACGCGCAGTCTCAAAAAAGACCCTTTGGACGCCCCGGCTAAACCAGTTCCAGCCGTTTCAGTTTCAGCCGGTCGGCGTGAACTTGCGCAAGGTCGTACTGCGCCTGCTGGATAAGCCAGCTTTCGGCGCTGCCGCCGAACACCTTGGACAGCCGCACCGCCATCTCCGGCGATATGCCACGCTTTTGGTTCACCAGTTCAGATAGCGTGGTGCGCGTGACGCCAAGAGCGGCGGCGGCGGCCGTAATGCTCAAGCCCAAAGGTTCAATGCACTGACGGAGTATAAAGCCTCCGGGGTGGGGTGGGTTCTTCATCGGCATGGTTCAGTCTCCTTTTCAGTGGTAGTCCACGTAATCAACGTCGAAGGCGTCATGGTCGGCAAAGCGGAAAATCACCCGCCAGTTTGCGCGAACCGTCACCGCCCAAAGACCTGTTTCTCGACCCTTGAGCGGGTGCACCCTTAAACCCGGCAAGCCCATATCGGCTGCGGCTGGTACAGCGTCGAGCCTGGCGAGAATATCGCGGAGCTTCCCGGCGTGCTCGGCGATGACGCCGCGCGGGTCATCGTGTTCATGAAGGCGTTTCAGCCCCTTAGTGGCGTATCGTTCGTATCATCCCGAACCGTAACCCGTTACGTAACGCCGGTCAGGAAAATGGTAGCAAGATTGCTGCTTTCTGAGCGGCGCCCCGCGTGTCTTCTCCGGCGACCGTCAGTAGCCCCTCACCCCGACCCGCGACCTGTCAAAGACCTGTAACGAATCACCCCCGACACAAATCAGAGAGAATTAGATACGGAGCGGCGTGTCCGCTCCAAGGGTGACTAAATATGACTCGACCAAACCGAATCCCTGGTGTAGACGACGAAGATCCCTCCGAGCCCATCGAAGACCTTCCCTCCGAATGGGCCGAAGAGGATCGCCAGATTGAAGACCGCAAGCCCGACCTGGGCGAAATAGAAGAAGATAGCTCCGAACTTTGAGAGAAGCGCTCGCCCGCCGCCGCTTGGCCAAAGACCTTTTCCATGCCAAAGATCTTTTGCACGAAGACCTGATCTCCCCAAGGATGCATTCGTAAGTGCATCCTCCCGAGAAGTCTCGCATGAAGCACAACCCGCCCCCAGCCGGGATCGAAACACGGCCCCAGCCCGGCAGCGGCGCCGGCGCCATCGTGCTGTTTGGAACCATCGCTGTGCTGTACTTCGCTCGCGAGGTTTTGATCCCCTTCGCCTTCGCGCTCACGCTGACATTTCTACTCACGCCCCTTGTGGCTCAGTTGGAGAAGCTGCGCATCGGCCGCATCGCCTCCGTCTTCACCACCGTCCTGATTTCCATGGCCATTGCCTCCGGCATCGCCTGGGTCATCGCCAATCAGCTGGTTGACGTCTTCAACCAGTTGCCCCAATATCAGGAGAACATCGACGCCAAGATTGAGGCCTTCCACATCCCCGCCACCGGTCAGCTTGCCCGCGCCGCCGACAGCCTGAAGCAGATCATGGGTGAGCTTAGCGGTCTCGGTTCACCCACCCCGCCCGCGCCTCCGCAGCCCCGCAATAAGAAACAGGCCCTGCCCGCGCCAAACACCAGCCCCGCGCCCACGCCGGTTCAAGTGGTTCAGCCTCCCGTCAGCGAATGGACCACCCTTCGCGACATCGGCGAGCCCATTCTCGCGCCTCTGGGACGCGCCGGAATCGTCGTCATTTTTGCGATCTTCATGCTCCTCAAGCGAGAAGATCTCAGGAACCGTCTTCTCAGCCTCGCCGGCCTCGGCCAGTTGAACCTGATGACCCAGGCGCTCGACGACGCGGCCAAGCGCGTCAGCCGCTACCTGCTCATGCAGTTCCTGGTCAACGCCACCTTTGGAGCTCTCTTCGGATTCGGCCTGTACCTCATCGGCGTCCCTTATCCGCTGCTTTGGGGAGCCCTCGCCGCCATTCTCCGAATCATTCCGTATGTAGGAACCACCGTCGCCGCGACCCTCCCTCTGGCGCTCTCGCTGGCCGTCTTCGACGGATGGCTCCGCCCCCTGCTCGTGTTCCTTCTGGTCGCCAGCCTTGAAACGATCATCGCCAACTTTGTCGAGCCCTGGCTCTATGGCGCGCACGTAGGAATCTCGTCCCTCGCGCTGCTGGTAACCGCCGTCTTCTGGACCGTCCTCTGGGGACCCGCCGGCTTGATCCTGTCCACGCCTCTCACGGTTTGCGTCGTGGTTCTCGGCCGCTACCTCCCACAGTTTTCTTTCCTGCATGTCCTGCTGGGCGATGAAGCGGTCCTCGCGGCCGAAGCTCAGCTCTACCAGCGCTTGCTGGCAATGGATCAGATGGAAGCCCAGAGCATCGTTGGCGAGTACGCAAAAGGAAAGGCTTTGGTGGATCTCTACGACTCCCTCCTCATCCCGGCCTTAAGCATGGCCGAGCAGGACCGCCACAAAGGAGCCATCGACGCCGCCCGCGAAGAGTTCTTCTTTCTCAGCATCAGCGAAATGATTGCCGAGTTTTCCGGGGAACAATCGCAAGCCGCCTCCGATGCCCCCGATGCTCCCGCACTGGAGCACTTATCCAGAATCATCTGCATTCCGGCCCACGATCGCGCCGATGAAATCACAGCCTCGCTGCTGGCTCAACTCCTGGAACAAAAGGGGCACGCCGCGCTGGCCTTCCCTATCGGGGGCCCTCCCGCCCATGAACTGATCGCTCTGCTCAAACCGGAAGAAAGCGATGTCGTCTGCATCTCGTCGCTGCCTCCGTACGCGTTCGCGCCGGCCCGAGCCATGTGCAAACAGATCCGGGAGCGCTTCCCAAAACTCAAGGTAGTGGTTTGCGTGTGGGGTTTCAGCGGCGATCTCAAAAAAGCCCAAGCCCGCTTCGAGCGCACTCCGCCTGAGCGTCTGTCCACCTCCCTGGCGCAAGCCCTCGACCATGTTCAGGAGATCACCCACCCCGCCCCGCGAAACACGGAGCAATCCGAAAGCATCGCTTAAGTAGGGACGTCCGGGCCGCGACCAAAGGAACCGGGTTTTTCAGCGACAGGGGGGCAAATAAAATGGCAAACAATACCGCGGTATTCGGTATCTACCGGCAGGAAGGGCAAGCAGGCAGAGCCGTTGATGCTCTGCGCGAATCGGGATTCCGCGCCACCGACATCTCGGTGCTGATGCCCGCAAGCCCAGGCGACCGGGACTTGGTCGTGGACAAATCGTCCAAAGCTCCCGAAGGCGCAGTAGCAGGCGCGAGCTCAGGAGCGTTGTTAGGCGGCGCGCTGGGTTGGCTCGCCGCGGCTGGAACTTTGGCGATTCCAGGCATCGGACCATTCATCGCCGCCGGGCCTTTGATGGCATTCCTGGGAGGCATGGGAGTGGGAGGAACCGTCGGCGGCATCGCAGGAGCGTTGGTCGGCGCGGGCACGCCCGAATACGAGGCCAAACAATACGAAGGCCGCATTCAAAGCGGCCACATTCTCATCTCCGTCCATTGCTCCGACTCGGAATGGCGCAACGCCGCCCAGGCCATCCTGGAGCGTACCGGAGCCGAAGACATCAGTTACACCCGCGAATCGCCGCCCCCGATTGAAAAGCCCCTCGGTTCCGTATCCGACCACGAAGCCGATTTCCGCCGGAACTTCGGGACCAATCACGTCGACATGGGAGTGCCCTACAAGGATGCCGCCCCCGCCTACGAATTCGGCTTCCACATGGCCCGAAGCCAGCGCTTCGCCGGCAAGAAATTCGAAGACGTCGAGCCCGAATTGAAAGCCGCCTACCTGAGTCAATTCCCCTCCGGCAACTGGGACCTGATCTCGAGCCTGGCCCTCTACGGCTGGGAACAAGCCGGAGGCCAAATCCGCCAAGGCTTCGCCTTCATCTAGAGGAAGGCGCACACCGTCCATCCGGCTTCGAAAGCGTTAACGTTGCGTGGGTGGGGAGAGGCGGTTTCGCCTGTCGTTCCGAATGCTGAGGCTACGCCCCCGGGTTCGGCGATTCCTGTTGCTCTATCAGTTCGGCGATGGGCCCCAACAGCGCGTCATCGGGTTCAACCCCCGCAGCCTCGCAAGCTTCGATATAGGCCTGCGCGACGGCCTGAGCCAAGGGCAGATAAGCCTGCGGCAGTTTCTGAGCGAAGGGCGTAATCAGCCGGATTCCTTCCGCGAACTTCTCAATTCCTTCCTCATTCTTCAACACAAGCCCCCAAGTCCAAAGCGACTTGACCAAATCCGGCAAGAACGCATTAGGCTGCGCCGCGGCGAGTTGGCGGCGGATCTGGACCGACTCCTGAATCGAAGCCAGAGCGGACTCGCGCTGGCCCATCTCGCTTTGCCGAAGAGCGAAATTGTTCAGCGCTGCCCCCAAGTTGGGCAAGAACGCGTCGGGTCGCACTGCGGCGAGTCGGCGGTAGTGCTGAACGGCCTCCTGAATCGACGCCAGAGCGGCTTCGCCCTGCCCCATCTCACTTTGACAAGCCGAGAGATTGTTCAGCGACGCAGCCAAATCCGGCAAGAACGCATCGGGCCGCGCCGCAGCAAGTTGGCGGCGGATCTGAACGGCCTCCTGAATCGAAGCCAGAGCGGCCTCGCGCTGCCCCATCTCACTTTGCCGATTGGAGAGGTTATTCAGCGACATCGCCAAATTCGGCAAGAACGCATCGGGTCGCACTGCGGCAAGTTGGCGGCGGATCTGAACAGCTTCCTGAATCGAAGCCAGCGCAGCTTCGCGCTGCCCCATGTCGCTTTGCCGATTGGAGAGGTTATTCAGCGACATCGCCAAGTCAGGCAAGAAGGCGTCGGGCTGCGTCGAGGCGAGTTGGCGGCAGATCTGAACCGCCTCCTGAATCGATGCAAGCGCAGCCTCGCGCTGCCCAATTTCGCTTTGCCGATTGGAGAGATTGTTCAGCGACATCGCCAAACTCGGCAAGAACGCATCAGGTTGAGAGGCGGCGAGTGCACGGCGAATCTGAACAGCTTCCTGAATCGAAGCCAGAGCGCCTTCGCGCTGCCCCATATCGCTTTGCCGATTGGAGAGGTTATTCAGCGACCCCGCCAAATCCGGCAAGAACGCATCAGGCTGCGCTGCGGCAAGTTGGCGGCGAATCCGAACAGCTTCCTGAATCGAAGCCAAGGCAGCCTCGCGTTGCCCCACGCCGCTTTGCCGATTGGCGAGATTGTTCAGCGACCCCGCCAAATTGGGCAAGAACGCATCAGGTTGGGAGGCGGCGAGTTCACGATAGTGCCGAACAGCTTCCTGAATCGAAACCAGAGCGGCTTCGCGCTGCCCCATCTCACTTTGAAAAGCCGAGAGATTGTTCAGCGATGCAGCCAAATTCGGCAAGAACGCATCGGGCTGGTCTGCGACAAGTTGGCGGCGTACCTGGACAGCTTCCTGAATCGAGGCGAGAGCGGCTTCCCGCTGCCCCATCGCGCTTTGCCGATTCGCGAGATTATTCAGCGAGCCAGCCAAACCCGGCAAGAAGGCGACATCCTGCGCCGCCAGCCGTCTGCGCCACTCCATGCACCTTTGTATTAACCGCAGAGCCTCTTCCCGATGTCCCAAACCGCTCTCCGACACGGCCCACCACTCCAACGCCTCCAGATACACTAGACCCGGAACAGCAGCGTCAACCGGAGCCGTGGCGGATGCGACGGAGCGATAAAAGTCTCGATTGGCTTCCCTCATCGCCACGGTCTCATCCGGCAACGCCGTGTGAATCTGCCAGAAGTCAGCCTCCGAAAGCTCACCGGCCTTCCGCCGCAGCATCCCCGTCAGCAACCCGAGCCCAAAGCCTCTCTCCGTGCCATCAAAATCCTGAACCATCCGCACCAGCGTGCGCGTCGTACCACCCGCCTTGACGCCCGCCGCCCGCAGTATCGTCTCGTCAATACGGTGACTCGACAGCGCCTTCAACACCAGAGCCTCCCCAACGATATCGGGAGTCACCGGCTCCACAACAAAGCCCTCCTCGCTCCGCTCACTCACCGGAATCGCACTGTTGGACAGAACCTCCATCAGGTGACTGACGCTCCACGCAGAAGATCCCCCCTCCAGCGCCGTCTGCTCCCGTTCACACGCCGCGCGCAGTTCGTCGTGCGTCAGCGCACCCGTCAACGTCACGAAAGCCGCCATGTGCCATAGCAACTGCTTCCTGCCAGCGTCGCCGGCGAGCCGTTCCAGCCGCGGAATCTCGTGCAAATCCGCCACCTGCAAAGCCAACTCCGATCGATTCAATCCCAGCGCCGAAGTCTGGCCAGTTTCAAAAGCAACCAAAGCGGCCATCGTGATAGCCAAAGGATCGCTCATCCGTTCATCGGACAACCTCCGCTCCAGTTCCGCCTCGGAAGGAAGAGTCAACACCGGCCGCGACTTGCCCCCTCTGCCCGATTCATAGCTCCGGATCATGGACAGCGCGTCCCGAAACAATCCCACACGCTCGCCCGCTTCCAGCCGGTTCATCGCCTGAGGTTCCACCGGGAAAAGGCTCGGAGCATTCGCCCCACCCGCGCGCCGCACCGTCGCGTACCACCCCTGCTCCCTGTCGGCCCCTCGCTCCAGCAGCAGGAAGCGCAAGGGCCAGCGATCCTGCTCCTCCAGCTCGGGAATCACGTTCTTGGCCAAATGCTCGGAGCACGCCGCGGCATAATCGATGATCACCAGCGTCGGCCGGCGCTCGCGCCAGCGCCGGAAGTTCCCGTTCGTCAGAGCCTCCATGGCCCTCTGCTTGGGCAGAAATCCCGCATACCAGGTGCCCGGCCACTCCTCGTGAAGCCGTTCCAGAAGCTCAAACGCCAGCCGCGTCTTGCCGCTTCCTCCGCGCCCCACAATCGTACGGAACGACACCGCCTCAGGCCCGCGCAGCCATTCCATCAGCGCGTCCATATCCGCGCGTCGCCCAGTGAACGGAATCGCCCGAAAGCTCGCGGTCAGCAATTGGAGGGCATTGCCCGCCTGGTCGGCCGTCTTAAAACTTTCAAGCGCGCGGAGCGGGTCCAACGGCTCATGCAGCTCCGCAACAATCTTCAGCAGAACCTGGTTGAAGTCGGCTTGGTGACCCGGACTCGTAAGCTCAGGCTTGAACTCCTCAAACAACGCCGAGGTAAGATTCACAGCCAGGTAGCCTTCCAGGTACGAAGACAGCACCAGTCTCTCGCGCGGAACGCTCATCCCCAAAGGACTGTGCGCCGGAGAAGCCCGGTAGCGAAACCAATCGCTCCAGCGTTCCAGTTGCGCCCGCAGCAAGGGCCAGTAGCTGGCCGCATCGCGAACCTCGACGCCGATCAATCGGATAACGTCGTCCGGCACATCCTCCTCGGCGACGCTGGCCCACATCGGATCCGTCTTCGCGGAAACCCCCAGCCCCTCGCACCACAGTTTCAAAAGAGCCCGGTCATCGTCAGTAACCTCAGCCCGTCCAGCCAGACCCCCTTCACAATTCGCCAAAGCCTTGCCCAGAGATTCGCGATAAAGCTCCAGCAGGGCCTCCGCCTTGGCCTTGTCGCGATACCTCTCGCGAACATGCTCAATTACCGGCGGAATGAAAATCGCAGCAGCCAACGCCGCAGGCGCGACGAACGCAGTCGCTGCAACCGCGGCGGCCCCACCAGCCGCTGCCTCGCCTCCAGACTCGGCAAGATGCGAGACAATCTCAGGCGCTTTCTCAACCAGGCTCTTGCAGCACCCAAAGAACAACGGCAGCGCGCTGAATTTCAATTTCCCGAAGCCCATTCGTATGCAAAATTATACAGGTTGCGCCGCTCATTTCAAACAATTGCAAAACTACTTCTCGAATCCTGACAACCACTTCGCACTTATTCTCCCCAGCGCCGCGCAAGCCTGCCGTTATCCTTCAGTCGTAGGTACAGTGCTCGGCCGAGCAGATCGTTGTACTGGTGAATTCCGCGCCCGCGCTAAACGTGGGCTTGCCGCTTCCGTCGAACCGGAGGGAGCGGGACAGGATAAGGATTCGAATCCTTTGAGAGTGTGAGGAGATTGAGGTTAGCTTGCTCCGTCGGACAGCGCTGTTCTTTTTCGAGAGGCAGCGTTGCCCTCCAAAACTTGTCTACGAACAATCGCAGTTACTCACGTTTTCCACCCCGGTGGGCCCGGTCATGCATGATCGGCCCACCGCGTAACGATTTCGCACACCCGCCCCCTGTCGAAAAGCCCCTCGGTTCCGTATCCGACCACGAAGCCGATTTCCGCCGGAATTTCGGGACCAATCACGTCGACATGGGAGTGCCCTACAAGGATGCCGCCCCCGCCTACGAATTCGGCTTCCACATGGCCCGAAGCCAGCGCTTCGCCGGCAAAAAGTTCGAAGACGTCGAGCCCGAATTGAAAGCCGCCTACCTGAGTCAATTTCCCTCCGGCAACTGGGACCTGATCTCGGCCTTGGCCCTCTACGGCTGGGAACAAGCCGGAGGCCAAATCCGCCAAGGCTTCGCCCTGATCTGATCATGGCCGAGGAGCGGCGCGCACCATCGCCTTTGCCTCCCAAGCGCAAGCGTAATGATACGCGGCGCTGCGAAGCGCGATCCTCCTCCATATGGGATAACAAACGTGATTGGACCAAACCCGAACGGTACGCTTCGGGCCTACACAGCCGAATCCAGCCCCTGCGCCGATACATCTACTGACACACTGATCACCTGCTCGCCCCCGCCCAGCGCCACGCCCTTTACCGGCGACACATCCGAGTAGTCCCGTCCCCACGCTAAGGTCACGTGCCCATCCTGCGGCATCACGTTGTTGGTAGGATCGAAATCCTGCCACCCGAACATCGGGCACCACGCCGAGACCCAAGCATGCGACGCGTCCCCGCCCACGAATTTATGTCCCGTTCGCACATATCCGCTGACATACCGGGCCGGCAGCTTCAGCGACCGCAGACACGCGATCATCAGATGCGCGAAGTCCTGGCAAACTCCTCGCTTCGAGACCAGCACTTCGTTGACGGGCGTAGTCACGGTAGTCGCCCGCGGATCGTACTTAAAATCCTTATAAATCCGCGACGACAAATCGTTCACGCCATCCAGAAAGTGCCGCCCGGGCGCGAACGACTTCGCCGCGTATTCAGCCAACGCCCCGCCGATCTTGATATGCGGCGATTCGTAAAGAAACTGGGAAGCGTCAAAAGAATCGGGCGACGTTCGCCGTGCCGCTTCCTCACGCACCTCTTCCCACGGCGGCGACAAATCCAGATTCGGCGGAGGCGCTGGAGCCAGCTCCACCAACCCGCGCGATGTAATAATCAACTCCCTGTGCCGCTCATAAATGGAAAAGAACGTCACCGGATTGCCGAAATAATCCTCGCGAGGATACATCGTCTCCGGCGCCGGCACGATGGTCAGCTCATGATCCAGTACGGTTTGAATCTTGCGGGCGCGCGGCATCAGATAGACCTCGGTGTGGCATAGCGAAACCGGATCGCTGTACCAGTAGCGCGTGATATGAGTCGTCAGCAGTTTCATGTGTTCATCACGGCGCCGCCAGCTGCCGCGATTGCGCCGCATGCGTAAAATACGCCCGCGAAATGGTTTCCGAAAGCGTGCTCAAATCCGCCGCCAGCCGGTCCAGCAGCGCATCGCGAGCCGCGGCCGCCGCGGCATCTTCCGTCCGCCCCAACTCCCGGACATCGGCAAGCTGAACGGCTGTCAAAAGCGCCAGAGCCTGCCTGGCCTCCTGCGGACGCCGAATCGAAATCTGGCTATTCGGAAGCTGATCCACATGCTCCTTCAAACGCGCCAACTGGAATGCAACCGACCGAGGATTGGCCTCGTCGGCAAGCAGCAGATCCAGCACCAGGTCGGTTTGCAAAGACGTCAGATAGCGCGAACGGTACGTGATGGAACTGTCCGCAATCTCCAGAATCGCCTCCAGCACGCCCAGCGCCGGCGACTCGGTCTGCAAGCCGTGGCGCAGCATATCGGTCATCTGCGTGGCGCGCTCCAATCGCCGTCCGATGTCGAGGAAACGCCATCCATCGCCGCGCGTCATGCTTTCCATCACGATTCCGGAAAACGCCGACAGCGTGATAATCACCTGATTCAGCCGGTCTTGCGCAGCACTGACGCGGAACGCCTCCGCCGGAGCCGCCAGCGAAAACTGCTGATCCAATTGATTCAGAATCAGCCAAGCATCCACCGAAATCCGATCCCGCAGTAGCCACGCTACACGCCGCACCCGATGAATTCCGCTCACGATTCCGTTCGCCGCGGCCGGGTCGTAAATCATCGCCAGCACTTCGCGCTCCGGCGTCACGGGCGTCTCGCGCTCCGGCAGATGGCCGAGCTCTGCCAGAATCTCAAGCCCCGCATTCAACCCAGCCGTCCGCGCGGCGTCGCCCTCCTGGAAGCGCGCCAGAATCGCCCGCGTCAGGCGCACCAGCGACTCCATGCGATCCGTATAGCGCCCCAGCCAGAACAGATTATCGGCCACGCGGCTGGGCAAATCGAAGGTCGCCCGGCTGACTTCCAGCGGATGCGTCGCGGGACGGAGCAAAGTAAACGGAGGCGCGGGAGCATCGCCCAGCACCCACGTGTCCTTGCTGCCTCCGCCGCTCTGCATCGACACCACCATGTTGTCGAGCGAATTGGAAATGCGCGTCAGTCCGCCCGGCATCACCACGTAGCTGTTTTCGGACGGCACAGCATACACGCGCAGCACCAGGTGGCGAGGCCCGATGCGGCTGTCCTCCCACACCGGCACCGTCGAAAGCGCAACTTGTTCCTGAGCCACGTAGCGATCCGGATGGGCCCGCACCTTGTCGAGCACCGCCTTCTTTTCCTCGCCGCTCAGCCGCGCGCCGAAGATCGGTTCAATGCGCGCGCCGGGAAACGTGGGTTTGAGCACCAGGGTATCCAGGTGATCGAGCACATACTTCAGCGGCTCCTCTTGCCCGCACCACCACGTCGCCACGGTAGGCAGTTTGAGGTCTTCATCTAAAAGATGCTTGCATAACCCCGGCAGGAACGCCGCGTATGCTGGCGATTCCGCGAGCCCAGAGCCGAGCGCATTGGCGATGGAAACGTTGCCCATGCGCACCGCCTGCACCAATCCTGGCACGCCCAGCATGGAATCGCCGCGCAGCTCCAGAGGATCGCAGAACTGCTCGTCCTGTCGACGAACGATCACATCAACCGGCAGCAGCCCGCCCAGCGTTTTCAAGAACACGCGGCAGTCGCGCACCGTCAAATCGCCGCCTTCGACTAGCGTGTATCCCAGATAGCGAGCCAGAAACGCATGCTCAAAGTACGTCTCGTTATAAGGACCCGGCGTCAGCAGCACAATGCGCGGATTTTCGCGCTGCGCCGGAACCAGCCGCTGCAAAGCGTCGCGATACGCCTGAAAGAAATTCGCCAGTCGCCGAACGTGCGCGCTTTGAAAAACGTCCGGCAGCACCCGCGTCGTCACCAGTCGATTTTCAAGCGCGTAGCCCGCGCCCGAAGGCGTTTGCGTGCGATCCGACAGCACCCACCATTGCCCGTCCGGCGACCGCGCCAGATCCGCCGAATACATGTGCAGATACGTGCCGCCCGCAGGCTCAATGCCCCAGCAGGGCCGCAAGAACGCAGGATTCGGAAACACCAGTTCCGGAGGCAGGCGGTTTTCCCGCAACAGCTCCTGCGGTCCGTACAAATCCTTCAACACCGCATTGAACAACATCGCGCGCTGGATGATGGCGGCCTCGATGTTCTTCCATTCGGTCTGCTCCATCACCAGCGGAATGGGGTCGAGAGGCCACGGCCGCGCCGTCGTCAAAGGGTCGCCATAGACGTTGTAGGTGATCCCGTTGTCGTGGATCATCCGCTGGCCTTGCTGCCAGCGTTTGGCCAACCCCGCGTGACCCATCGAAGTCAGAGCCTCGGTAAGGGCCATCCAGTGCGGCCGCACCTTGCCCGCGCCCAGCACTTCATCGTGAAAGCCGGGATAGGCCTCGTAGCTCCACGCCGCATCCAGTTGCGACGGGTCCGCTTGAGATGGCGGCGATGTGCCAGTGCTTTTCATCTATCTAAACTCACGTCGCTGTAACAGGCAACCGTTACCGCTCCCCTGAAAAACCCTGTGAGGCAGGCGGGCGACGAGATCGCCCACCCCACCGCCGTCCGCATGCTCTTCATCACCATTGGTGGGCCGCAGGCCCATGTTGACTCCCTCAGCCCCATCCTCAAAGCCACTCACAGAGCCGCGGCCAAAGGGAGCGGTCCCGCATCCGAGCGAACAATCAGAGTCCGATTTCATCGATGCGGCGCAGCCCTCCGCAAATCCAGAGTCAGAGGAAAATCGGGATTCTCCTCCGCCACAGGAGCCGCCATCGCTCCCGGAGTATGCCCAAACGGAAAGAACCGCGATGTCCGCCGAGCCTCGGCTTCATTCGCATTCACCGGAAACGTCGCGAAATTGCGCCCGCCCGGATGCGCCACATGATATGAACACCCGCCCACGCTCCGGCCGGTCCACAAATCCACGACGTCGAAAACCAACGGCGTATGCACCGGAATGGTCGGATGCAGACACGACGGAGGCTGCCACGCGCGATACCGCACTCCCGCAACCCATTCGCCCTGCGTCCCCGTAGCATGCAGCGGAACGCGGCGGCCGTTGCAGGCAATCGCGTAACGGCTGCTCTCCAGCCCCTGCACCCGCACCTGCACCCGCTCCACCGAGGAATCCACATACCGCGACGTCCCGCCCGGGCTGCCTTCTTCGCCCAACACGTACCAGGGCTCCGTGGCTTGGCGAATCTCAATATCGACGCCGGCATGATGCGCGTGTCCGAACACCGGATAGCGAAACTCGAAATGCGGAGCGAACCAGTCCATCTGAAACGGATATCCAAAGCGATTCAAATCGTCCAGCACTTCGCGAAAGTCTTTCGCGATAAAGTGCGGCAGCATGAACTGGTCATGCAGGCGCGTTCCCCAACGAACCGGTTGCGCCTGATACGGTTGCTTCCAGAACCACGAAATCAGCGCCCGCACCAGCAATTGCTGCGTCAGGCTCATGCGCGCGTGCGGAGGCATTTCAAATCCGCGCAGCTCCAGCAGACCCAGGCGCCCCGTCGAAGAATCCGGCGAATACAGCTTATCGATACAGAACTCCGCGCGATGCGTGTTGCCGGTCACATCCACCAGAATGTGGCGGAAAATTCGATCCACCAGCCAGGAAGGAACCGGCCCCTGCTCCGGCGGAGGAATCAAACTGAACGCGATTTCCAGCTCGTACAAATTATCCTGCCGCGTCTCATCCACGCGCGGAGCCTGGCTGGTAGGCCCAATAAACATCCCCGAAAAGGCGTACGACAACGACGGATGATTCAGCCAGTATCCGATCATGCTGCGCAGCAAATCCGGACGCCGCAGGAACGGACTATCGGAAGCTGTCGGCCCGCCAAACACGAAGTGATTCCCGCCGCCCGTGCCTGTATGCCGGCCGTCCAACATGAACTTCTCCGTCCCCAATCGCGATTGCCGCGCGTCTTCATAGAGAGACGTAATGGTGTCCACCAATTCCGGCCACGTTCCTGAAGGATGAATATTCACCTCGATAACTCCCGGATCGGGAGTTACCTTGATGTGCTTTAGACGCGGATCATGGGGAGGCGCATAGCCTTCGATCACCACCGGCATCTTCAAATACGCGGCCGTGTCCTCGACCGCCGCCAATAAGTCGATATAGTCTTCGGCGTTCACCATCGGAGGCATGAACACATACAGCCGTCCCTGCCGAGGCTCCACCCCCAGCGCCGTCCGCACCACCCACGGAGCCGATTCCCCCAGCTCCGGCTTCTTATCGCGCTCCGGCTGTTTTCGCGATTGCAGCACCGGCACATCCCGCGGAGGGTGCCGAGGGGGCACCGGCAGCGCACCCCCATTCACCATCGGGTCCACCGGAAACGATTGCGGAGCGTCCCCCGCCGCCACCCACGGCAAGCTGGCCAACGGCAGCCGCAATCCCAGCGGCGAATCGCCCGGCACCAGCAACAGCCTCTGCCCGCGCAGCATCCACAATCCGGTTTGCCACCTTGGCCCGCTGCGATTCGGGTTGCGCTCGATCGGCAGCACCATGCCCACCGGAGTATTCAAGCCGCGCTCGAAAACTTTCCGGATTCGCTCCCGCTCCTGCGCATCCTCCAGATGATTGTCCAGCGGATCCACATTCACCGGAAGCTGCCTCTCGCGCTGCAAATAGTACAGCGGATCTTCGAAAGCCTCGTTAATATAATCCGGGTCCACGCCCAATCGCCGAGCCAGCGCCTGCGCGAACTTCTGCGCATCCAACGCCTCGAATTTGTAAGTCTCGCCCTCGCGGCAGAGCAGCGCGCGATCGTGCCACAACGGAATCCCGTCGGCGCGCCAGTAACACGCCAGAGCCCAGCGAGGCAACGGCTCGCCCGGATACCATTTCCCTTGCCCGTAATGCAGCAACCCGCCGGGCGCAAGACGATTCCTCAGCCGTTCCAGCAAACGCTCCGCCAACACCCGCTTTTGCGGACCCATCGCCGCCGTATTCCACTCCGCGCCGTCCATATCATCAATAGAGACGAACGTTGGCTCCCCGCCCATGGTCAGGCGAATATCGCTCGCGCAAATATCCTTGTCCACCTTGCGGCCCAGCGCCTCGATGGTATTCCATTGCGCATCGGTATACGGCAGCGTCACGCGAGGATCTTCGTGAATCCGCGTCACCGACATCTCGTGCGTGAACTGCACCTCGCATTCGTCCACACCGCCTGAAATCGGAGCAGCCGACGCCGGCTCCGGCGTCGCCGAAAGCGGGATGTGCCCCTCCCCAGCCAGCAACCCGGAAGTCGGATCGAGGCCAATCCATCCCGCCCCCGGCAAATACACTTCCGTCCATGCATGCAGATCCGTGAAGTCCTGCGATGCGCCCGCCGCCGCTCCATCCAGAGGCTTGACGTCCGGTTTCAACTGGATCAGGTAGCCCGAAACAAACCGCGCCGCCAGCCCCAGATGCCGGAAAATCTCCACCAAAAGCCACGCCGAATCGCGGCAGGAGCCGGTCTTCAGCGTCAGCGTCTCTTCGCAGGTTTGCACCCCCGGTTCCATGCGGATCGTGTACCCGACCTCGCCCTGCAAGCGCTGATTCAACGCCACCAGAAAATCCATCGAACGCCGAGGCTTCAAATCAATCGTCTTCAGGTACGCGGCCAGTTTCGGTCCCAGCGGCAAAGTCTTCAGGAAAGGCGCCAGTTCATGCGCCAGCGTTTCATCGTATTTGAACGGGAACTCTTCCGCGTAAGGCTCCAGGAAGAAATCGAAGGGATTGATCACGGTCATCTCCGCGACCAGATCCACCTCCACCGAAAAATGCCTTACGCGATCGGGAAAAACCACCCGAGCCAGAAAATTGCTCTGGGGATCCTGCTGCCAGTTCAAAAAATGCGGCTTCGGCTCCACCTTCAACGAATACGCCGTTACCGGAGTCCTGCAATGCGGCGCGGGCCTCAGCCGAATCACCTGCGGAGACAGATGCACCAGCCGGTCGTAATGGTAAATCGTTCGATGGTGAAGAGCGACGCGTATCGGCATGAACGGTTTTGTATATTCCCCCGCGGCACTCGGCCGCCGACACCCTCCTCAAACCCGGAGACGAGTGGCTTCTTTCGACCGATTATAGCCTGCCCTGGTATGCAGTACCGGCTAGTGGAAGTAATTGAGCCGATAGAAACTTTTGATTGGATCAACATAGCGCGTAGACTTACGCTGAGACCGTGGCCCTCGATGTGCAACCAAGCGGCTCGTATATAACTTTTTTACGTCGCGTCAGCCGCATCGTAAACTCCGAGCTTTCCTTAGACGAGATGCTCGGCCAGATTGTCGGTCTGACCGCGCAGATTTGCAGTTGCGACGCCTGCCTGATTTATCTCTTGGAGCCGGAATCGGGCGAACTCGTTTTGCGAGCCTCCCAGCTTCCGCATCGCCGCACCTCCGGCGACGTCCGCTTGAAGTTGGGCGAGGGCATCACGGGCTGGGTCGCCGACCATCGCACGCTCGTCGCGATCAGTTCCGGCGCCGCTCTCGACCCCCGCTTCAAGGCCGTTCCCACGCTCATCGAAGACACCTACGAAGCCTTTCTCTGCGTGCCTTTGCTGCACAAGGGCGAGACCATCGGCGTCGTCAACGTCCATCACCTGGACCGGCACGCGCATTCCATGGACGAGACTTCCGCAATTTCCTGCATCGGTGAGCTCATGAGCAGCGCCATCGCCACGAAAGTGCTGGAAGAGGAAAACGCCCGCCTTTCCGAACGCGACCGGCAACTCCAGCAGGATCGGGATTCGCTAGAAGAAGCCGTCGCCAAGCGCACCGCCGAGTTGCAGGCCGCGAACGAGCAGCTTCAAGCCGCCAAGACCAAGGCCGAGGGCATGGCTCGCTTGAAAAGCGCGTTCCTGGCCAACATGAGCCATGAAATCCGGACCCCCATGAACGCCATCCTGGGCATGACCGGCCTCGTGCTCGATTCAGATCTCACCAGTGAGCAGCGCGAATTTCTGCAAATCGCCAAGGACTCAGCCGAAGTGCTGCTGACCCTGATCGACGATATTCTGGATTTCTCTAAACTCGACGCCGGCAATGTGACTCTCGCGCGCGACGAATTCAACTTGCACCAAGCCATTGGCGAAGCCGTCGCCGCACTGGCTCCGGCGGCCCGTCACAAGGGTCTGGAATTGACCCATTTTCTAGGAGCAGGCGTGCCCGAAACAGTTGTGGGCGATTCCTCCAGCCTCGGGCGAGTCTTATCCAACCTGATCAGCAACGCCATTAAGTTCACCTCCATAGGTAAAGTTGCAGTCGCCATAGTGGAGGAGTGCTCGTCTGAAGACGCGGTGCTGCTTCACCTCACCGTGACGGACACCGGCATCGGCATCCCCTCCGGCCGCCACGACAGCATCTTCGACCCCTTCGTGCAAGCCGACGGCTCCAGCACCCGCCGCTACGGCGGCACCGGTTTAGGATTAGCGATCTGCTCCGAGCTGGTAGGCCTGATGGGCGGCCGCATCTGGGTAGAGAGCGAACCCGGCAAAGGCAGCGCCTTCCACTTCACTGCCCGCTATCAGCGAGCTTGATCACGGCGTGATCGTGAACTGAACCACGTTGGAAACCGCCGCCTTCTCTATCGTCCGCGCATGCGCTCGGATTTCGTCTACGGTGCCGAGAATGAAATGCCGCATCGCACGAACAAGATATGTTCCCGGCTGGGTGAACTGGTAAATGTTCGCAATGTTCACGCTCTCCTCGGTCTCCTCGCCCGGCTTGAGGTCAATGCCGTCGCCGCGAATCCCGGCATATTCTCCACGAAGAAGCCTCTCGCCACGAGGTGTCCGAGGCAGTTCCCCGCCCTGCATGTCAGTGACGGTCAGATCGTAATCGATTTCCTCGCCCACCCTGCCGGCCGTCATTGTCACCGAAGAGGTGTTCTTGAGCCGAAAATTGAGAACCACAGGCGTGTCCAACTTGAGAGTGCCCGGCTTCATCTCGGCCTGCAATTGGAGCCGCGTAGAAGCCGGTCCACAGAACCGGCGCCGAGCCGGTCCCGAGCCCTTGCAGAAGATCGTTGCCACAACCGACGGTGAGCGCCAGAAGAATTTCAAGCCGCTTCACGGGAATCACGGAACGATCGTGAACGGAATCAGCTCGGAGACAGCCTCTTCGAGCGGCGCCTTCGAGGTGTCGTGTATCTCGGGATACTTGGGAAACGGCACGCCAGGCGGGAGGCCCATCCGTCTGGCGATGCGAACGAAATATTTCCCAGGCCGGTCCAACTGATGAAGTTTGCTCACGTCAATGATTCGGTCGGCATCTTCTACTGTAGGACCGAGGGAGCCTACAACGTCAGCTGTCAAACCTGTCGACGGCTGCCGCAATCTGTCGCCTTCCTTCGTGCGGGGAAGCTCCGTCCCAGAGGCGTCGGTCACCATCAACCAGGAGTCGTTGCTGAAGTCGTTATACACCAGAGGAATCATCCCGGAGGATACATTCTTGAGACGGTAGTGGAGAATTATGGGATCTCCAATTCTTACGCTCCCCTGCTCCGGGGAAGCAATCAGCTGAGCACGGGAGGAGACCAACACGGGGTTCGACTCGACGGGATCCTTTATCGCCTGGCCGTCCATGATATTCGTGCCAAGCGAAGCCGCAACTAGAAAAAGCAACTTCATGCCTTCGAGACCTGCCCAATAATACTCTCCACCCGAGCCCCCGCAAGCCCCACCAACTCCCGCCGCTCCTCCGCCTGAAAATCACCAGCATTCGAATCCACACACAAAACAATCGCCCGCACCGCCGACCCAAGCATCATCCCCGCGACCCCAACATCCGCCGCCAACGCCCCCCGCACCAGCCCCGCGGCTTCTGAACACAAATCCAACCCCGCCGCAGCCGCCCGAGCAGCCTTCATCGGAATCTCAATCCGCTTCCGCTCCGGCGAGCCTGAAATATCCTCATCAGCAGCTTCCGCCAGAATCGCCGAATACCCGCGAGCCGCCTCAATCAATCCGCGAACCGCCTCATCCCGCCGAGCCGTAATCTCAAGAGTCTTAATCAGCAGCCCCATCCCCAAGCGGGCGCTAACCGCCGCCGCCGTCACCCCCGCCGGCGAAGGCTTGGCCGCAGCCAAGCCCACATACAACGTCTCCAGCGGCTCCGTCCAAATCGAACCCACGGCCTACGACAACCCGATAATTCGCCCAGTCTCCGGATCAAGATCGATATCGAAATATCCCGGCCTCGTAGACAGCCCCGGCATCGTGCTCATCGTACCCAGCAGAGGATACAGGAACCCCGCGCCCACGCTAGCCCGTACATCCCGCACCGGCACCACGAACCCCGTCGGCGCGCCCTTCAGATTCGGATCATGGCTCAAGCTCAAGTGCGTCTTCGCCATGCAGATCGGCAGCTTCGAAAACCCCTGCTTCGTATACAGAGCGATCTTCTGCTCCGCCTCCGGCGAATACGTCACGCCCGACCCTCCATACATCTCGCGAACAATCGTCTCGATCTTGTCCTTGATGCTCATCTCCAGCGGATAAAGGAATTTGAATTGGCTCGGCTTATCGCAAGCCTTCACCACCGCGCGACCCAGATCCGCCGCACCCGCGCCTCCCTGCGCCCAGTTGTCGGCAACCGCAGCGTCCTCCGCCCCCGCTTCAATCGCCAAGCGCCGGACCAATTCGATCTCCGCCGGAGTATCGGTCTTAAACCGATTCACCGCCACCACCACCGGAACCCCGAACGCCCGTGCATTCGAAATCATCTTCGCCAGATTGCCGCACCCCTTCTCCAGCAATTCGAGATTCTCTTCCAGATACGCGTGAGCCAGCGGCTGTCCCGCAACCACCTTCGGCCCGCCTCCATGCATCTTCAGTGCGCGAATCGTCGCCACCAGCACCACGCAGTCCGGAGTCAGCCCGCTATAGCGGCACTTGATGTTGAAGAATTTCTCCATGCCCATGTCTGCGCCGAAACCAGCTTCGGTCAGCACGTAGCCATCGGAGCCCGCCAGCTTCAGCGCAATCTGATCCGCCACAATCGACGAATTCCCGTGCGCGATATTCGCGAACGGCCCCGCATGCACGAACGCCGGAGTCTCTTCCAGAGTCTGCATCAGATTCGGCAGAATGGCGTCCTTCATCAGCACCGCCAAAGCTCCGCCCACTCCCAAATCGTCAGCCGTCACAGGCTCACCCGAGCGATCGCTCCCGATCACAATGCGTCCCAGCCGCTCCCGCATATCGCCAAGCGAAGTAGTCAGCGCCAGAATCGCCATGATCTCGCTGGCCACCGTCATATCGAAGCCAGTCACGCGCTCCGCACCCTTCTCCTCAGGACCCTGGCCAATCGTGATCTGCCGCAGCATGCGATCGTTCGTATCCACAACCCGCCGCCAAGTGATGCTGTCCGGATCGACATCCAGCCGAGCAAAGCGGGCGCGCTCCTCCGGCGTCAAATCGTTCGGATCGGCTTTGTGGATTCCCAGCTTCTTCAGCCGCCGCAGCATCACCAAAGAAAATTTGCGGCTCCCGTCCTTCGCCACAGGACACAGCCGGTCAAACAAAATCTGATCGTCCTTCTGAGCCCGCTCATGAAACATGCGAGCATCCAGCGCCGCCGCCAGCAAATTATTCGCCGCCGTGATGGCATGAATATCGCCGGTTAAATGCAGATTGAACTCCTCCATGGGAATGATCTGGCTGTAGCCTCCGCCGGCCGCGCCGCCTTTGATCCCGAACGTCGGACCCTGGCTAGGCTGCCGAATGCAAGTGAAAACCTTCTTCCCAAGATGCGCGCCGAGCGCTTGGCTCAGCCCGACCGTTGTTGTAGTCTTGCCCTCGCCCAGCGGCGTGGGAGTGATCGCCGTCACGACAACATATTTCCCGTTCGGCGCATCCTTCAGCCGGTCGCGAATCGACAGATGTACTTTGGCCTTATTCTTCCCGTACAACTCCAGTTCATCGGGTAGAATGCCGGCCTCGTGCGCGATGCGATCAATCGGGACCGGAGTAGCCGCCTGAGCAATCGCAAGATCGCTGGGGACGGGATTCAATAAATTTGATAGCTTGTGGGGCATGTGCTCTGACCACTCTAAACCAATCTCGGATCACTTTTTTTCCAAATGAATCCGAATAGATCCCGCAGCCCCTGTCGCTTCATCCTGGGCCGCAATCCGCAGGATTCCATCCCGTCCTCCCAGAGCAATCGAATTCTCCACCACCAACGGCTTCTCCAGACTCGCGGCAAGCTGCTCCGCCGGAATCGAGATCCTCTCCGGAATCGTCTGCGCCGCCTTCGATCCCTCCACGAAGAACGAAACATCCACCGCTCCCGTCCACTTCGCATCCTGCCGCTCCAGCTTCACATCGTGCAGGTCCACCGAAACCCGCACTTTGTAGGAACCCGGATGCGCCGGATCGGCAGTGGTCTCGGCGAAAAGCCCAACCTGCGCAGCATCCAGAGGATCCTTCAGCAGCTGCTCCATCGTCGGACGAACATTCACAGAGGCCAGCTTCTCATCCGAGGAATAATTCTCGCGATAGCGCACGCTGACTCCGGGTCTGGCCACCTTCACCTTCAGATTGTGCACATCCCGATCCTTCGACCCCTGCGGAGGATAAAATCCCAGCGTATAGGTGAGCTCGGCATCTTCCACTGCCGTTTGAATCGAGTCTTCGATGCCGTTGTCCGCGTAGTAAGCTTTGCCTCCCGTCCGCCCCGCGAGTATGTTCATCGTATCCAGGCCGGCCGCCGTCAGGCCTCCCGGCCCCATCCCTCCGGGCGTCAGTGGAATTGGCGGCTGGCCGATACCCGGCCCCTTCATCATTGGCCCCGCGTCAGTCCCAGGCAGGCTTCCGGCAATCAGCCCGCGCGCATCCACCGCGTAAAGCGCTACGTTAGCGTCGTTGAGCGCCCGCGCAGCCTCCAGCATGTCCGGAGTGAAATCGACAACGCGATCCTGAAGCACAATGATCAAAGGGAAGCCGGCCGTAATCCAGATCAGATTCTTGCGCCCCGGAACCTTCGCCAGATGGCGGGCGCTCGCCTCCAGCACATGCTTGGTGTCCGCCACTCGCTCCTCGATCATCGCGAGCTCGTATTCAACGGCCGCCCTCCCCGTCATTCCGGTAGTGTCCGGCGACCTGTAGTTCGGGTCCTGCGGCGCAACGCGATTCACGGCTCGGCTCAATAGCGCCTCATCGTCCGTGAGTTCCTGAACCGCCTGCATCCCGTCCTTCCCGAAAGAATAAATCCCGATCTGGTCGCCCTTGTGCCGTTTCTCGATAAACTTGGCGATGCGCTGAATCGCGTAAGCCTGGTCGGTCCGCTGCGTATTCTTTTGATCCACCAGGATGATCGTCTCGGTGGCTGGCGTTCCGCCAAGCTCCAGCCGGTTCGAAACCGCCCCGGGAGGAAGCGGCATCGCCGTCCGCTCAGCGCGCTGCGCCGGTTTGGCGGAAAACGATTTCACCGAGAACACCGCGATCTCCTGCGGTTTTCCATCATCCAGAACGGTGAAGTCTCCCTTGGTCAATCCTGCCACTGGACCCTTTTTGTCCCGCACCACCACATCCACCTGCACCAGCTTGGTTCCGGCGCGAAATGTCGGAGCCGCGGGAGGTGCCTGGGGCTCCTGAGCCAACGCAGTTACCGCCAGCAAGATCATCCATCTACTTCGCATTCCCCGGCCCTCCCCTCAATCCCGGACAACGGAATCGCCGCAGCGCCTCGCGGCATTCGTCCTTCTCAGCCTCCAGAGCGCCCAACTCGACGTGTGCCTTCTTCCGCTCCAGACGTGAACGGTTCATGGCTTTTCAGGAGTGAAGTCGCCCTTGGTCAGCCCCACCACAGGACCCTTCTTGCCCCGCACCACCACATCCACCTGCACCAGCTTGGTTCCGGCGCGAAATGTCGGAGCCGCAGGAGGCGCTTGGGGCTCCTGAGCCAACGCAGTCACCGCCAGCAAGATCATCCATCTACTTCGCATTCCCCGGCCCCCCCCTCAATCCCGGACAACGGAATCGCCGCAGCGCCTCGCGGCATTCGTCCTTCTCAGCCTCCAGAGCTCCCAACTCGACGCGGGCCTTCTTCCGCTCCAGACGTGAACGGTTCATGGCTTTTCAGGAGCAGTGTTAAGAATCCCAGCGATGACCTCGGCCATCGAATTCCAGTTCTTGGTCTCGGCGTGAAGAGCCTTGCGGCCCTCCGGCGTAAGCGTGTACCACTTCGCCTTGCGCTTCTTTTCGGACTCGCCCCATTCGCTCTCGATGAGTCCCTGGCGTTCCAGCCGGTACAGCGCCGGATAAAGCGACCCTTGCAGAATCTCCAAACGATTCCCCGAAATCTGTTGAATACGCAGCAAAACCCCGTAGCCATGCAGCCGTCCCAGAGAGACCGCCTTGAGAATCAGCATATCCAGAGTGCCCTGCAATAACTCCAGCGGCTTCGGCATACAGGCAGACCCCTAGCGGATCTAGGAAGATACTATGCGATGCCTCACCATGTGTCAAGCACTTCTAAGTAACAGCAGTAGATCGATCCCCGCTCCAGGACAAATTTTCTTTTCCAGTACTCTCAACAACTTCGCGCTTTCACCCACCTCCGCCCGCACATTCGTGCAGCATGCTTGAGCCAGAAGGACGTTAACGGGCTGGCCAGCCAACGTCGTCTGTGATGAATCCGGTGAGCGGTACGTAGCAAGCCGGAGGGAGAATCGGTTCTCTTGACGAAGGAAATCGTAGCGGTTTCGCCGGTCTAACAAGCTGGTGGAATCGTGATTCGAGGAACCTTTCCATCCGCGGTGGGTCTCGTTCGCGAATGAGGCCCATCGCGTAGACGATGTACAGCCGAAGTGTGCCCCTTCAAACCCGCCAACCATCCGCCCCCATCCGCACAAAGGGATGGTAGTCTGGAATTGTGAGCAGTCCGGTCGCGCGCTTTACTCCCTCCCGCCGCTATCTCGTCATGGCGATCGTGGCCGCCAGCGGAGCAGCGCTCTCCGTCTGGTCGGCTCTGCGCTGGGATCCTAGCTCGCTTCTGGACGTTGCCCCCTGGGTTCCGCGCGGCTTGGGCGCTCTCGGCACGGCGCTCAGTCCCTCCTGGATCGCTGCGCTACTCTTCGCCGTCCCCGCCGTCGTGCTGTTCCTTCTGGCTTTCCTCCGCCCCATCGAGATTCATGAAACACACTTGCGCATGGGACCCCGGCAAATCCCCTGGACCGAAATCCGACGCCTGGATCAAACCGGCTGGAACGTGCCCCTCATGATCTACCTCACCTTGAGCGAAGAACGCCGCGTGCTGCTGATTCACCCCGGCGACTTCGATTCTTCCGCCAGTCTCCTGCGACACCTCCGCCGCAATTCCCGCGAAGCCCTCCTCGATGGCGTGCCCTACCGCCAATTCTGGGGTGAGCCTCCAGCCGCCGCGCCCCCGCAGATCGCCCCTCCCCGCTACCCCCTGCTCAGGCCGGAAGACGAGGATGAGGTCGAGCGCATGTTTCAGCGTCTGAAATCCGTCGGCCACCTGGAGCGCCGCGACGCCGACGAAGAATAATCGCTCCCGTCCGCGGCTGATCGTCGCCGTCACGATCATCACCGCGGTCTTGCTGGCGATTCTATTCCACGCGCGCATTCTGACAGCCCTGGCCGCTTACCTCGATCAATCGGGTCCGCCTGAAAAAGCCGATCTTGCGTTCGTTCTGGCGGGCGACGCCGGCGGCCGCAGGATTCTAAAAGGCGCGGAGCTCGCCCGCGAAGGCTACGTCCCGCGTGTGGTCGTCAGCGGCCCTGCCGGCAATTACGGTTATTACGAGTGCGATCTCGCCATCCCCTTCGCCGTGAAGGCCGGCTATCCCGAAAGCGAGTTCGTGCGCTTCCCCAACCAGGCCCACTCCACTCGCGAAGAAGCCGCCGCCGCCGCAATCGAGTTTCGCAGCCTGGGAGCCCACCGGGTCCTGCTGGTCACCAGCCTCTATCACACCCGCCGCGCCGGAGTCGACTTCCGGGCCGCCGCGCCCGATCTCACCTTCATCGTCGTCGCCGCCCCGGACGAAAATTTCTCCCCGGACGGCTGGTGGCACAACCGCGAAGCCAGCAAGACTTTCTTGCTCGAATGGACGAAGACGGTCGCAACCTGGTTCAAGATCTGACCGGTTAGACAGCGCAGACCGAAGACCGGCGTCTGATTGTCCAGGACCTCAAGCGCCAGCGCGCGGGCGATTTTCAGCTCTTCGAAGTATTCTTGTTTGGTTCCTTTTTGGCGTCTCAGGCTGTATCGGGCGCAGTGCCTTTACTCAAGACCACCCAACCCAATCGACGCCATTACCTGGCGAAAGACCGGTTCGCCGCGAACGCCGTCGAACCGCGGGTCCACCCCGAGCCAGATCAACCCGCGCGAGCGCTGGTCCACCGCAGCCTTCAGATGTCCCAGCGCTTGCTCCGTCTCGCCGAGGCCTAGATGCACGATCGCCAGCGCCAGAGGCGTTCCGGCGACCTGCCTCTGAATCCGGCGCGCGCCCTCCACATCTCCCATCCCGCCGCGGCAGTGACCCGCGTCTGCCAACACGGCGGGATTGTCGCCACTGCCGGCCAGAGCCCGCTCGAAGCACCCGATCGCTTCCACAAAGAATCCTTGGGATTCGTAAACGCGTCCCATGGTCCAATACGCATGATAAAAATCAGGGGCCAACGCAAGAGTCGACTGCAACTGGGTGATCGCCGCGGGATAGCGCCGCAAACGGTACAGGCATCCGCCCACCGCCGTGCTCAACAGCGGCGCCGCGGGATCCACTTCAAGCGCCAGTTTCATCTCCTCCAGCGCCTCGTCCAGACGCCCCAGTGGAGTCAGGAAGTCCAGCGCGTGATGAAAATGCAGATCTGACGTGGAAGGTCCTAAAGAAAACGCCTTCTGAAACTGCGCGCGCGCGTGTTCCCAATCCCAGTCGAAGCCGGCCGTGATTGCGGCCCGCAAACACCACGCCGCGGGCAGAGCGTCCTCGATGGCGACCGCCGTTTCGAGCGACGCCTTGGCCTGCGGCATCACCTTCGCCGGAGGCTCAATCCCGTACCAACCCTGCAAGGCGTAGCAATCCGCCATGCCCACGTGCGCCAGCGCATAGCGGGGCGCAAGCTCCAGAGCCTGGGAGAAAAAGCGCAAAGCGTCCGTCACCCCCGAAGGCGTTTGCAGGTTGAAAGCGTGGCGGCCTCTCAAGTACAGCTCATGCGCCCCAAAATTGCTCGTCGTGCCGCGTAGGCGCGCGGCTTCGAGATCCGTGCCCAGCCATTCCCGCAGGCGCTCGACAATGGCTGTTGTAAGCTGGTCTTCCACATCGAAGACCGCCTTTGCTTCGCAGTCGAAACGTTGGGACCAGAGCTGGTAACCGTTGGACGCCTTCACCAGTTGCGCTGTCACGCGCACCCGCTCGGCTTGCCGCCGCACGCTGCCCATCACCAGCGCGCCCACGCGAAGCTGGCGTCCCACCTCGCGCAAATCGAGCGAAGGCGACCTGAATTGGAACGTGGAAGCGCGGGAAACCACTCGCAGGCCGCGCACCTGCGTGAGTGCATTCGTGATCTCCTCGCTGAGGCCGTCGCTCAGGAAATCGTCTTCCAGGTTGTGGCTCATGTTGACGAACGGCAGCACGGCCACCGCGTGCACGCGCTGGTTCTCCGTGAGTGTTTGCGTTGCGGAGAAACCGGCCACCGTCACCGCGGGGATCGAATCGAATGTGCCGGCCGGTAGTTCGTGCCGCGCCTCCCTCTGCACCACAGTGAGATCCGCGGCCATGTCCTGCGCGTTCTGATAGCGCTCGGCCGGATCCTTCTCCAGCGCTTTATCGACAATCTCGTCCACTTCGGCGGGCACGCCCGCGCGCAGGGAAGAAATCCGCGGCGGATAATCGTCCAGAATCGAACGCATCAGGTCGGCATGATCGCCGCTAAACGGCATCCGGCCTGCGATGACCTCGTAGAGCACCACGCCCAGAGCCCAGATATCGCCGCGGGCATCGTTCACCCGCAATTCGAACCGCTCCGGAGCCATGTATGCCAGCGTGCCCATGAACGCCATGGTCAGCGTCGTCTCGCCCGAGTTGCCCAGGCTCGCCAAGCCAAAATCCAGCAGCCGCGCGCGGTTCTTGGCATCCACGATGATGTTGGAGCTTTTCACGTCGCGGTGCACGATGTGCCGCAGATGCGCCTCAGCCAGCGCGTCGGCGACCTGGCGGACGATCGAAATCGCTGCGGACAGATCCAATGGACCTTTCAGCCTCAATTCCCGGAGCGACTGACCCTCGCAATATTCCATCGCGATGAACAGTTGGCCCTCCGCCTCATCCACTTCATAGACCGTGCAGATATTGGGGTGATTGAGCGCGGCGGCAGAACGTGCTTCGCGCAAAAAGCGCTGCCGGTTTTGATCGTTCGCCACCAGGTGGGGGCTGAGAAACTTCAAGGCCACGCGGCGCCCCAGTTTCAAATCCTCCGCCTCATACACCACGCCCATCCCGCCTTCCCCCAGCTTCCGGGCGATCCTGTAGTGTGAGATTGTTGAGCCGACCACTGAGCCTCCGATTATACCTGGACTCCTCGGCTTCCCTTAAAAACGCGTGGGGCAAGCGATCTTGCCGCCTGCCATTTGGCAGGGCGCAAGAGTCCGGCGAGCGGCAGGATCGCACGCCCCACAGCCGCCCACATACTCTCGTCACCATTGGCCGGCCGCCGAGGAAGCAATTTGGCGCGCTTGCGCTATCGCTTCAAATCCCACATAATTAAGCCTTTCCGGAAACAAGCGACAATGCAGGAGGAAGTGAGTGCCCTTGACGGCGCGAAGATGGTTTGTCATTATCGCCGCACTCTCGTGGGCCGGCGCAATCTCCCTTGCCCAGGTGGACTACGCGACCGCGACTCTGCGGGGGACGGTCTTCGATCCGCAGGATCGTGTCGTCGCGGACGCGAAGGTCACGGTTCTGAATACCGCCACCGGGGCTGCCAGAAGTGCGGTAAGCACCAAAGAGGGATATCTCATTCCAGCGCTGATGCCGGGCACGTACCGCGTCGAAGCTGAGGGGAAAGGCTTCGCCAGGAGCGTTGCGCGCGAGGTGGTTCTCACGGTCGGGCAGCTCGCAACCTATGACATTCACATGACCGTCGGCTCCGAATCCAGCACCGTCGAGGTCACCGCCGGAATCCCTCTTGTGCAGCCCGACCAGACGCAGCAGGCGAACATTATTACGGATGTTCAGAGCGAAAATTTTCCCAACGTCACCAGGAATTTCGTTGAGTCCATCTACACCCTTCCCGGCGTAATCAATTCCTTCACCCCGACCCTGCAAAATCCCGGGGTCGGCACCGGTTTCCTCTCCTCCGGTTTCTCCATCGGCGGAAGCAACGGGCGGAGCAACCTGGTGACCATCGACGGGGGCGAGGATGATTACGGCTCGGGCACGCAGCGGGAAACGCACGTGCCCATCGATTCCATCCAGGAATTCCAGGTCAACCGCAGCTCCTTCGAAGCCGAATTCGGATTTACCATCGGGACCGCAATCAATATGGTCACGAAGAGCGGGACCAATCAATTCCATGGCAGCGCGGCGGGGTATTTTCATGATCGGGCCACGGATGCCGAAAATTTTTTCAATAAGCTGACCGCGCCGGTTGGCAAGCCCTTCGAGCAGAGCGCCATTTTCAGCGCCACCCTCGGCGGCCCAATCCGGAAAAATCGCCTTTTTTTCTTCAGCGCCCCGGAATATCAAAAACTGGATTCATCCACCGTGCAGAACATTGCGGGGGAAAGCGAGTTTCAGGGGATCTCGTCGCAGGCCAATGGATATAATCCGGCCAACGGCACGTGCCCGAACCAGCAGACGAACCAGCAGGTCACCCAGCTTTGCTATCTCACTCAACTGGCCAATTCGGGCAGCCCGCTCAGCACGCTCGGCTCCGGCCTGCTGACTTCGCCGATATTCGGGAATCCATTCAGCGATCCGATTCTGAAAGCCCTGGTGACGGCGAACGACGGGACCTTCGATGGTATTCCGGCCAGCCCTGTCGGCTCAGGCGTGCGCGGCCTTCCCGGCTTCAGCACGCCGCGCGGCAGGTATTTCAACTGGGTGACCCACTTGGATTATGTCGCGGGCGCGAAAGACAGCCTGTCGCTGCGCTTCTCGTGGATGCGTGAAACCGACAGCGTGACGCCGCCGCCGCCCTATTCCGGGTCTGAATTTCAAACCGATTATACGCTGACGGGGTCCTGGACCCACGTGGCTAGCTCGAACCTGGTGAACATACTCAGAGCCCAAGCGGTGCCAAGCAACACAGCCTCAGTTCAGGCGCCTTCACCGAACGGGTCGGAGATCGATCTCGGGAATCAGATTGAGTTGGGGACTCCGTTCTCCTATCCTTATGATGCGCATTTCAGACGCTTCCAGTTTGACGACGCGCTGTCCTGGGCCAAGGGAAATCACCGATTCAAATTCGGAGGCTCCTGGCGTCCCGACGATTACAGCGTGCGGGAAAAGCTCTGGTTCGGAGGCGAGTGGGAGTTCCTCGACGGAACTTTTTCGATTCTCAACATCGTTGCCGCGGCGGAGGGCTCCTCGGCCGCTTCGGCGCTGGCAAGCTACAACCTGAGCCAGGGCTATCAGGCAGCCGGGCCGTCTTCAACCAACCTGACTGCGGTGCAGTCGCTTCTGGCGGGCACGCCCACGCTGCTGTTGCAGGCGAATCCCAATTCCAATTCGCAATGGTCCGCCTGGGCCCAAACCGTGGGGCTTTATGCGCAGGATTCCTGGAAAGTGTTGCCGAGGCTGACACTCGATTATGGAATCCGGTTCGACTACAATCATGACCCCTCCCCGGTACCTTCCAGCGCGTGGTTTACTCCGCGTCTCGGAATCGCGTGGGTGCCCACCGCGGATCAGAAGACTGTGGTCCGCGCAGGGGCAGGACTTTTCGTCGCGCCCAACACATTCATGATTCCGTTCTACGCGAACATTCTGGGCGTCAGCGGCAAATACGTTAATCAGAACGCGCTGGTGGCCGGTCTTCCGTCGCCTCCGTTCCCTTCTATCTTTTCCGCCTGGGCCCTTCAATCGGCGAACGCGACAACAGCGGAACCGAATCCTCCGCTGACCAGCGCCCAACTCGCATCGCTGGGTGTCACGATCGGACCGCCCGGCCCCGCCGCTTTCGGGAATTTCATTTACACGATGGCGCCCAATTTCAAGCCCGCATACACAATTCAAGCCAGTCTGAGTGTCGAACGCCAGATCGCCCATAATTTATCTATCGAGGTGGGATATCTCATGTATCGCAGCGTCCACATCGAACAGGTGCTGGAAGCCAATTTCGTCCGCGACACCTCAGCTCCCATCGATCCATTCGCCGGACCTCAGTATTCGCCAAGACCCGGCTTCACAGTGGGCGAGCCCAACAGTTCCATCTTCCAGAACAACGCATTTTCCTCCAGCGGGACAGGCCTCTACAACGGGGGCACCTTCTCCCTCACCCGAAGATTCGGAGCAGGATTGCAATTCCAGGTGAATTACACATTGAGCCGCTCGATTGACGACACCAGCGACTTCAGCTCCTTGAGCACTCCATTCCGGCCGGACCTTTTGAACCTGGATCGGGCGCTGTCAGATTTCAATATCACTCACAATTTCGTTGCCAGCGGCGTATATACAACACCATTTCACTCCGGTGGCGGGATTTTATCGAAGCTCCTGGCAAATGTGACCGTTTCACCGATCTTTTATGCCAGGAGCGGTATTCCCTTCACGCTGCTTGTGCCGGCACTTATCAATGGAACGATCGGACACAACGCCAATGCTCGCCCCTGGTTTGAAGGACGCAACAACGGGATTGGGGCGGATTTTTTCAGTTGGGATCTGAGGATATCGAAAACACTGATCCGGCGGGAAGGAGGGCCGCGCCTGGACGTCATTGCGCAATCGCAAAATCTCCTGAACCGCACCAATTTCGCGGTAGTAAACAATAATTTCCCGGCAGACCCGAATTATCCTCTTCCCGGCGGAGGCACGCTGGAAAATGGTCCGTTCAATGTCAGGGGATTTTCGCCATCCTCGGTTTCGCAGCTTAGCCAACCGCTGTCTTTTACATCGGCGTATCCCGCGCGCCAAGTCAGCCTGGCGCTTCGTCTGGCATTTTGAAATCCCAGAACAAAGTTAGCCCGGATGAACGCGGATGAACACCGATCCGAAATTAAACTCTTACGAGAAACACAATTCACGTGTATTCACGCAAAAGCGGTTTCCTGGTTACTCTGAGCACCCGCATGCGAACGCATGGCATCTCGCAAGCTAACAAACAGCCCGCAAAACGGAGCCTGGGTCGCGGCCACGAGCAAGTTGTTGCTTTCGGGAATTTGAGGGCGGCGACCGATAGCCCACAAAACGAAGCCTGGGTCGCGGCCACGAGCGAGTTGTTGCTTTCGGGCATTGAAGGCCGCGACCGGCCCTTTGCGGGCTCGTTCGGAACACCCACAAAACAGAGCCTGGGTCGCCACGAGCGAGCCGTTGCTTTCGGGCTTTGAGGCCGCGACCGGCCCTTTGCGGGCTCGTTAGGAACAGTGCGCAAAACGAAGCCTGGGTCGCGGCCACGAGCGAGTTGTTGCTTTCGGGCTTTGAGGCCGCGACCGGCCCTTTGCCGGCTCGTTATGCGCAAAACGGAGCCTGGGTCGCCGCGAGCGAGTTGTTGCTTTCGGGCTTTGAGGCCGCGACCGGCCCTTTGCGGGCTCCTAAGGAACAGCCCACAAAACGGAGCCTAGGTCGCAGCCACGAGCGAGCTATTGCTCGGGAATTGAGGGCCGCGACCGGCCCTTTGCGGGCTCCTGAGGAACAGCCCCAAAACGGAGCATGGGTCGCGCCCACGAGCCGAGCTGTTACTTTCGGGAATTTGAAGGCCGCGTCCGGCCCTTTGCCGGCTCCTAAGGAACAGTGCGCAAAACGGAGCATGGGTCGCCGCGAGCGAGCTGTTGCTTTCGGGAGTTGAGAGCCGCGACCGACCCTTTGCCAGCTCCTAAGAAACAGCCCGCAAAACGGAGCCTGGGTCGCAGCCACGAGCGAGCTATTGCTCGGGAATTGAGGGCCGCGACCGCCCCTTTGCGGGCTCCTAAGGAACAGCCCACAAAACGGAGCCTGGGTCGCGGCCACGAGCGAGCCGTTGCTTTCGGGCTTTGAGGCCGCGACCGGCCCTTTGCCGGCTAGGCGTTCTGAGCCGACCGGCCAAGGGACTCGAGGATCGCCCGCGACTCGCGGAGCTCCGGCGTGCCGTGCCCTTCCTGGAACCACTCGTTCAATGGATTCAGCAGCGCGTGAGCCTCGGCGAGCCGCCCGTATTTGCTCAGTAGTCTTGCGAGCGAGACGGCCGCGCGCAGCTCCAGCATTTTCGTTTGGCACGCCTGCGCCACCTCGATCGCGCGGCGAAGGCTTTGCTCGGCCGCAGCGAGGTCTCCCTGCATGAAGCGGATCTCGCCCGTGAGACGATGCAGCTCCGGTTCATGCGCATGTTCGCCATATTCGGTCGCGTGCTTCAGCCCCCTGGACAGCTCCGCGAGCGCCTCCGCTGTCCGCCCGGCGCGCAACTGCGCTTCCGCCATCATAAAGCACCATTGGGGAGTCAAGAGACCAGTGCCGGTGAGACGATAGCTTTCGAGCGCGGCATTCATATCCGCGATCCCAGCCTCCGCATCTCCACTCATGGCCTGTGCCCACCCTCGGAAAATGCGTGCCTGGGCGGCCCAAAAAAGGAAGCCTCCCTCGGCTGAAAGCGCGTAAGCTTGCTCCGCCATCTTTGCGATAACGACATGATCGCGATGCAGGTAGTGCGAATGGAGCATGTAGCCGAGCGCAAAAGTCGTGCACGCGGGGATGTTCAGCTCCTCGATCATAGCCCACGATTCAAGCCGCGCCCTCTCCGCCTGTTCCGGATATCCCAGAAACCAGAGGCCCATTGAGCGGATGTGAGCGCATGCGTACGAGGACGGAAGATGGAGCCGGGCGACCACTTCCCGCTCCCGCGCCGGAGTATAAAGCGCGAGGGCCGCATCCGCATGCTCGCATGCCTGCGCAAAGTCGCCCAGATAATAGGCCGGGTAACTGATCAGGTTGCGGGCCGAAATCTCAAGCACGGGATCCCCCGACTTGACCGCCATATCCAAAACCGTCTTCGCCGTTTCGAACGACTGGGGAATGTTCCCGCGCAGAAAATGCATGGACGACAGTGCGTTCAGCGCCTGCAGAAGACCACTGCTGTTGTTTAAATTTCTGCACAGATCGGATGCCCGGAGGAATGTGGTTTCCACTTCCCGCGAGGCCCACCCGAACGTCGCTGTCAAAGCCTGGCCCAGCGCCAACTGCGCCTCCATTTCGGACTGAAGGCGGCCGGTGTCGTCCTCTGGAAGAGTTTCGAGCAGCGACAATGCCTTCTGCAGATACGCAACGCACTCGCGCAAGGCCAAACGCTGCTGCGCCTGGTGACCAGCCTTCATCCATCCGGCGATGGCTTCGCCGGCCCGGCCCGCGCCTTCGAAGTGGCGCGCGAGCAGCTCCGGTTTCGTTTCCGCCATTTCGGGGAAGCGTCGCGTCAGTACTTCGGCGATCTTGCCGTGAAACTCCTGGCGGGTCTTGCGCAGCAGAGACTCGTAGGCGGCGTCCTGAATCAGCGCGTGCTTGAACGTATACGTTGCCGCCGGAGGCGCGCCGCTCTCGGCGACGAGTTCCAGCTCCACCAGATGTCTCAGCGCCTGAGCCAGGGATTCGGTCGGCTTGCCCAGCACCGCTTGAAGCAATTCGAAGCTGGATTCGCGGCCGATGGTGGCAGCCAGTTGCGCCACCGGGCGATCCGGCCCCAGACGGTCAATCCGTCCCATCAAAGAATCCTGCACAGTTGCGGGAATCAAGCCCGCCGGCAGCGGACCCGTCAGTTCGTATCTGTCGTCCAGTTCGCGCAGGATGCCGGCTTCAATCACCGTTCGTGTCACGGCTTCCACGAACAGAGGAATTCCGCCGGTGCGCGCCACCACTTCCTCCAGCAACGCCAACGGCAGCGGCTTAGGACCGGCGACCCGAGCCACCAGAGCACGAGTGTCTTCCGGCGGCAGAGATTCGACTTCGATTTCCAGACAATTCGGTTGATCCACAAATGCCGCGGATTCGGGGCGGGCCGTGCACACCACCAGCACGGGAAGATTTGTCTGCCGCGCCACCATTTCGCGCAACAAGTCGAGCGTCGAAGGATCGGCCCAATGCAGATCCTCGAAAAGCAGCAGCACCGGCGAGCCATCCACCGAATGAAGCAGCAGTTCCGCCACCACTTCAATCGTCCATTGACGCCGCTTCGCGGGAGGCACCTCAATTTCGGGATAGCGGTCCAGCGTGGGAATCGAAAGTAAACCCGCCAGCGCGGGCATGGCTTCTTCCAGTTTGACTCCGCGCCCTGCCGCGAAATGCTCCACCAGATCCAGGCGGGCCCCGGCGGGCATGTCTTTCTCGATTCCGATGCGGCGCTCAAGCATCTCCACGATCGGATGCAGTGGACTGTTCCTCTGATAAGGCGAGCACTCGGCTTCGAAGACTTCATGCAGCCAGCTCACCGCGATTTGCTCCGCCGTTTCCAGCAGCCGCGACTTTCCGATGCCGGCCTCGCCGCGCAGCAGCAGGGTCCGGCCGCGGCCTTCGGCGGCTTCCGCCCAGGCGGCGCGAATCAACTGCACCTCGCGCTCACGCCCCACGAAGGGCGTCAGGCCGAGCTCGGTTTTCATTGCCTGGAAGCGGCTGGTCGCCTCGCTTTTGCCGAGTACATGGAAGATCTTCAGCGGCCGCGAAAGACCTTTTAGCGTTCGTGAGCCGAGATCTTCGAGAGCGAATTGGCCGGCCAGGAGTCTGCGTGTCGCGTCGCTGATCACGATGGTGTCGGGCAGCGCTTCGGACTGAAGGCGCGCGGCGATATTGGGAGCCTCACCCAGGGCAAGCTGTTCGCGGCGAACGCCACCCCCCACTCCGCCTCCGCCCACGCCGCCGACAACCACCAGTCCGGTATGAATACCGATGCGCACACGCGGGCTTTTTCCGCCGACACTGATGTTCCCGATGCGTCCCAGGATCTCCAGACCGCTGCGGACCGCGCGCGCCGCGTCGTCTTCATGCGCCGCGGGATAACCGAAATAGGCCAGAACACCATCGCCCAGGTACTGCGCCAGATGGCCTTCGTAGCGCTGGACGATCTCGGCGCAAATGGCCTGATATTGGCTGTAGAGCTCGCCCAGATCTTCGGGGTCGAGAGTTTCAGCCAGAGTGGTCGAGCCTGCGATGTCGGCGAAGAAGACCGTGAGCTGACGCCGCTCCGCGCTGGGCGTCTGCGCGGAATCGAGAACACGATTGCAGCCTCCGCAGACTGACGCGTCGCTGCTATTCCGGAAGGCGCAGTCCGGGCACGGGATGCCTATCGGCGCGCCGCACTCGGCACAAAACTTAACTCGCGCGGAATTCTCCGTACTGCATATGGAACACTGCATGTGCGCGATTTGACCGGCGAAGCGTCAACTATACCATGATTGCGCGAAAACAGACGATCGTGACTGCGGCGGATAGGGCAGGCTGAGCCGCCAGGGTACCCGCAGCTCAAAGGCGCCGAAGAGGTTGCCGGAGGCGAGGCCTTGGATCCACTCGGGAGCCGGCTGACCGGGGACGGGGTTGGGGATCATAAGCTCCCCATCCATGAGGATTCGCGTTGAGATCGACCCCACCCGGGCGGTTGGCGCCGTCCACATCTTATCGAAATCGGACAGGATGTAAATCGGTCCGACAGCGGCCGGTAGCCGGGAGACGAGGGTCTGACTCAGTATTTGCAGGATCGGGCTAAAGTACGCCGCTTTTGTCGGGACCTGGAAATCGGACACGGTCATTTGCCAGCTTAGCGAGGCAACCGGGTATCCGGCAGGGCTGGTTACCGTGTAAGTGTAAGCCGCGGTCTGGAAAACAGTGCCCGCCGAAACGGTGATCGAGGCCATTTCTTTGGGAAGACCCCAGAAAAAACGACCTCCCAGGATGGGCAGCAACTGGTCAAGGTAGAGCCTTGCCATGTAATAGTAAGGCCCGTTGCCGGCAAGGTAGGTGAACGGAATTCCGATATGAAATTCGTGATAAGTCAGGTTGGGAATCAGCGTAGGAATCGACAAATGTCCCCGGAAAATATCGTTGAAGAACAGCATCACCGGATGCGTCCCCGCAGGGGTCAATGTCTGCTTGCCCAGCTTGAGCCCGTGAGGCAGCAACGCCTGAACGCGGGCCATCTCCAGGGGGATAAGAATCCCCCGCATCGTGCTATCGCCGCTCAGGTTCATGGCGGCCGAGTTATTTCGGTACGTCATGCGGATCAAGGGATGCGAAGCGTCAACTATACCACGATTGCCCTAAAAGGGACGGCTGCCGGAAGGAGAAGAGCGGAGGGTAGGGAGTGCTGAGCCGCCAGGGCACCCTGAGCTCATATGCGCCCAGCGGCGAGGAATCGATCCCCGCCGACTCGCTGCCTCCAACCTCGCAACCCTGCACATATACCGCCTCTGGTTGCAGCACCGTCCACAGCGGCCGCACCAGGGCGAAGTCCCAGGCTTTGTCGAAATCGTGGATCAGGAAGACCGGTCCAGAGGAAATCATGGGCTGGCTTAGCATCTGGCGCACGAGTTTAAAATTCGGATATCCCGCAACCGGCAGGTAGCCATTTGCGGCTTCGATCCGCCACGTCAGCGAAGTCAGATTGTGGCCCGGTCCGCTGGAGACCATATAACGCTGGGCCGAGACCGCGAAGTGGGCCATTTCTTTTAGGGAACCCCAGAAGAGAAGGCTGCCTAAATCCGCCCACAAACTATCGAGATAAACCTTCGGAATGAAACAATACGGCCCGGGAGTTCCCGGCGTGACGGAATCCTTTGAGATGTAGGTAAACGGAACGCAGACTCGATGTTCGTGATAATTCAGGGGTGACAGAAGGGTCGGGATCGACATCCGCACATTGGACATTTCACTGAAAAGAAAAAGCACCGGGTGCTTGCCCGCCACGGTTACGTTCTGCTCGCCAAGCTCGAGGCCCGCCGGCAGGAAATCGAGGACCAGGCTCTTATCGATCGGGAGCGTCACGCCGCGAATAATGCCGTTGCCGCCGGCATTGAAGAAGCCGAAAGGATTGGATGTCGTCATAACTCTCCTTCAGGCGTCATCATAGCGTGAAACTAGACGCCTGTCTGGAGGCGAGCGGCGGCGGATAAGGGAAGCTCAGCCACCATGGGGCCGATAGCTCGAAAGAGCCGAGCTCGCTCGACGGGTAATGTCCCGCATCCAATCCCCGCAGATACGACGAGCCTACATCGAGTACAGCGCGCAACGGCCGCACCCTCGCAAGATTCCATCGCCTGTCGAAATCAGTCAGAGTGAAGGACGGCCCAGCCGCGAGTCGGGACTCTGAAATCAGGGGTTGGCTCAGCATCTGGCGGACGGGCTCAAACTCGGGATAAAGGGCGATCGGCCGATACTCATCGCCGCTGCTTCCTGCAAGCGACACCAACGGCCGTCCCGCCAGGCTGGTGACGGTATACTGGGCGTCGTCCGCGTTCACGATTGCCAGTTCCTTGTCGAAACCCCACCAGGTCCGTCCGACCATCAGGACCCAGCGGTCATCGAGATACAGTTTCGGCATGAAGTAATAGGGACCGACCGACCGCACAAATGTGAAGGGAACTCCGACGGTCTGCTCATGGAAGTTCATGCTGGGAAGCAATGTCGGGAAGGAAAACTGGCAGTGGGAAAATGAGTGAAAGAGGAAGACCAGCGGGTGCGTACCTGGCGGGGTGACACGCTGTTCGCCGAGCTCAAGACCGGCAGGAAGAAAGGCGCGCACGATCGAAGACGGCAGCGCCAGCGCCACGCCGCGGGTTATGCCGTCGCCGATAAATCCGCAAGGATAGGGTGCAGTCAAGGCGTCTTCTTGAGGAGTGTACCATTGTAAGCTGGTTCTCATCTGAAACCGAAAATGGCAAATCGCCCCGCACGCGTATTGGTTCTGGGCGCCACCGGACACATCGGCCAGGCCGTGGTGCGGCGTGCTCTGAAGAACGGGGACCAGGTGACGGCGGCGACGCGGCGCGCCCATCCGGAAGGCTTCGATGGCCTCCCCGTGAAGATTGTCCAGATCGACGGAGGATTCCGGTCGCTGCCGGAACTGGCGGAGGGCCACGACCTCCTGGTGGATGCAGCGGCCCCGTATCCGCTCGGCCTGGGCGTCCCCGGTACTCGGCAATGGCGCTGCGAAGTCGATGCGGCGGTGAAGCGAACGGAACTTGTGATCGACGCCGCGCGCCGCCACCATCTGCGGTTGGCCTACGTGAGTTCCTGCACGACGCTTCCGCGGCGGGAGGCTCCACAGGGCTCGGCGGCGGCGGTCTGGCGCCGGTCCATCTCCCCTTATTTTGAAGCCAAGGCTGCGATGGAGCGAACCGTAATCGCGGCTGCGCGCGAGGGACTGCCGGCGGTGATTGTGAACCCTGCCGCCTTTCTGGGACCCTGGGAATTCCGGGCCGTGGAAGGCAGCTTCGTGCGTCTGGTGCTGGAGCGCAGACTTCCGATGGTGATCGATCAGCCCATGTGCGTCATCGATGTTCGCGATGTCGCGGACGCGATTGACCGGGCGTTGGCCCGGGAGCTTTTCGGACGCCCCATTCCGCTGGCCGGACACAACATCGGCTTGCCGCAGCTTGCCGTCCTGACCGCAAGGCTGGCAGGATTGCCGTCGCCTCCGCCGTTGCCGCTCGATGGCCATGCGGTTTCGGCCGCCGCATTCTGGGCTGAGGCCGCTTGCAAGACCTTCGGAATCGCGCCGCCGCCGGCTCTGGGTTTCATTCCCCTGATCGCCGACGTGCTGCCCATGCAGCCTTCGCCGGAGCAAATGGATCTCGGTATCAGGATTCGGCCGCTGGAGGAGACTCTACGGGATTCGCTGGCGTTTCACCGGGCGCGTTCCTTTGCTTGAGGAGAGCGCGCCGCAGCGCGGCTTCCGAAATCGGGTTTTCGGAATCGCTCGGCCCGGCGCTGGTTTTCATTCCCTTGATTGCTGATTTCCTGTCCGTGAGATATCAACTGGCGCAGATGCAAAAGTGGCGAGTCGAGGTTGCCGCCCCTGTTGTCGCTTCGGCAATAAATTCTGTTTCTCCTGGCCAAGAATCTCAGGTCGTAGATCAGTGACGCCTTCCCGGAAGTAGCAGCAGTTCTGCGATGCGGATTGCATTGCGCCGAAGTACCTCGGCCCTAACGGCAGTTGGATAATCGCAGGAGCGAGGATGAAGAACTTTGGCGCCGGGGATTTGCCTCGCAAGAAATTCGAAATCGCTGTCTGTCGAAATCAAGGTTAGGTGCGCACTTTCGGAATCAGAATGGGTCGCGCAAGTGGGGAACCAGCTTCGGCGCAACAGGATAATCGGCGAGGCTTGGTTGCTCCGATGCCCCGTCTGACCGCCGCTCCAGAAACTCCTGGACGGATAAAGGGGACAACGTTCCGCTTACCGCGTCGCTCTCGAATCTCCTGCTCTCGCCCGCGAGCCGATGTTACACTGGCACAATTCCTATGGTTACGTCCAACAGGTCGTCGCATACCCGGTCGATCTACTACTACTTCGCTTCCTTGACCCTGCTGGTCTATCTGGTGGCCCCCGAGTATCTCCTCGACATCCCCACCTCCTACATGCTGAAGAATGACCTGCATGCCACTGCGCCGCAGGTGTCCCTATTTCGCCTGCTGACCGGAATTCCGATGTACCTCGCGTTTCTGCCCGGTTTGGCCCGCGACCTCTGGAACCCATTCGGGCTCCGGGACCGCGGCTTCTTTCTGCTCTTTGCTCCGCTCACCGCGTGCGTATTCGTGTGGATGGGAGTGTCCGGTCTCTCTTATCGGGTGCTGGTCATCGGGATGATCCTGGTCATGTTGTCGTTCCGTTTTCTATTGGCGGCCTATCAAGGCTTAATCGCGCTGGTAGGTCAAGAGCTGCTTATGTCCGGACGCCTGAGCACGTTGTCCAGCATGTTCTACCAGACTGCGCTTATTCTCGCCGCCTTCGCCTCTGGAATCGTCAGCGAGAGCCTATCGCCTCGCCAGACTTTTTTTATGATGGCTGCGTTAGCGGCGTCCTTGGGTCTGTTCGGGGTATGGAGGCCGCAATTCCTTCGCGGCCATGTCTATGATCGGCCGCAGGCTCAAGGCTCAAATCTGCGCGGAGACGTGCGGCGGTTACTAAAGCATCGCGCCATCTATCCGGCGGTGCTGATCAGCTTTCTGTGGTGGTTTAATCCCGGGCTCAATACACCAGTCCAGTTTTATCTCACGAACCAACTTCACGCCTCGGACGCCACATATTCGAATTTTCTGGGCATATTCGCCATTTCCTTCATACCCACATATTTGCTCTACGGGCTCCTCTGCACCAGGCTCCCGGCCGCGAAGCTGCTGTGGTGGGGAACCATCGTCGCGGTGCCGCAGATGGTTCCGCTGGCCTTCGTGCATTCGGGCAACTTGGCTCTGGCCTTGGCCGTTCCCATGGGCCTCATGGGAGGAATGGCGACCGCCGCGTATTTCGATCTAGCCATGCGGTCTTGTCCTCCCGGATTGCAGGGAACACTCATGATGCTGGTTTTGGGCGGAAACATGCTGGCCGCGCGAGGCGGAGACCTGCTAGGCGCCAAGATTTACGCCGGATTCCCAACGCAAGGCTTTCTCTATTGTGTGATCGCGACCACCGCTGTCTATGCGCTGATCCTCCCAGTTATTCTGTGGGTTCCGAAACATATCATCGCTACCGCCGATGGAGTCCCGAATCCGGAGGTAGACGCCGAAGTCGCTGCTGAAATCGGTGCGGCTCCCTCCACCAAAGTCGCACTCATTACCGGCGCCTCCTCAGGTATCGGAGCGGCTTCCGCCGAACTGTTGGCCAAGCGCGGCTATGTGGTGTATGGCTCCAGCCGAAATCCCAATTTCAAGCCGACGGGTTTCCGGCCGCTCCATATGGACGTGCGCGATGACGAATCCGTCAACCACGCCGTCGCTCGTGTCTTGCAGGAGGCGGGCCGGATTGACGTGCTCATAAATAATGCAGGGTGCGGTCTGGCCGGGGCCGTCGAAGATACAACCAGCGCGGAAGCCCTGCACCAGATCGATGTGAATTTCATGGGCCCGTTCCGGCTGGCCAAAGCGGTCTTGCCGGCGATGCGCCGGCGCCGCTCCGGCTTGATCGTGAACGTCAGCTCGCTGGGAGGCCTATTCGGGCTCCCCTTCCAGAGTTTTTATTCTGCCAGCAAATTCGCTCTGGAGGGCTTCACGGAGAGTTTAAGGTATGAGGTGAGCCGTTACGGCATCCGAGTCGTGCTGATTGAACCAGGCGATGTCCAAACCGGATTTACCGGTAGCCGAGTGATGGCCGCAGCCGCCAGCGGTTCCTCGGCCTATGCCGGTCCATTTTCAACCTGCATGCGAATTATTGAAAAGGAGGAGAAGAACGGCGTTGCACCGGCAAGAATCGCCCAGACGATTTGCCGGATTGTCGAAGGCGATGCCGCTGGCCCGCGCTACACGGTCGGGGCGTTTTCTCAGCGCCTCTCAGCCGTGCTGAAGATTTTGCTGCCCGGCATCCTGTTCGAAACTATCATCGGATCCTTTTATGGGCTAGATTCCTCCGAGACCCGAACCTGAGTTAAGGGCCACTGCGGCGAGACCGTCGAGGGTGTGGTGTGTGATGCGGGCAGCGTGGGCGAGCACTCGCCGGCCACGCCCCAGCCGCAGCCACCAGGATGGTTTGCCTTAGTTGGTCGGGACGCCTTGCACGCGCTTGAGGGTGCAGCATACAGATATCAGCGGCCACCCCTTTTGGAGAGGCCGGCTTTGCTGCCTGTTTGTTTGGATCGAGCTTTAGGCGAGCCTCTCGCCGGAAAAATTCAGCCGGACGCTATTGCTTCTTGAACACCATCTCCTGGGGCCCGCCGCCGGCGCCACCGGCTACCTCCGCGGTCAGCTTCAGTTCCGCGCCCTCCAGCGTTCCCGAAAACTTCCGGGTGATCTGCATGCCGTTCATGTCACGCACCACAGTAAAGGCCACCTTGGATCCCTCGATGGTTCCGTCGGTGATGTTGACCTTGCCATCCACCACGGTTCCTTGATTATCCATGCTCCCGGTCAGCTTGCCGCCGTCCGCCTTCAGCGTCAGCGTCTGGGTCTGCTTTCCGTTCGGTCCCTGAGCCTCCAGCACCCACTTGCCATCTACATCGGCAGCCAGCAGGACGACGCTCAGCAGCATAGCGGCGGCGCCAGCAAAAATGTACGTCTTCATGACTCCCTCCTAGGATGGAATTCCGCGCCGGACACTTGGGTGCGGGCGCAGGAACATATCATATCGTGGAATCGGCAGAAGCGGGAGCCGGGCGCCCGGCGCCGCGCGGGCCAAGGAACGCTGGGCCGTCATCGGGCGGGATCGTTTCGCCGAGACTTCCGCGCGATTCTTAGACGGACTCCACGGCAGGGCGTCTCACTGTCTCAAGACTGCGCATTCCTCCCAGCCGTGAGAATTCCTTCTCGGCAGCGAGATGCCTCTGCTCCACCGTTCTGAGAAGCCTCGTGAATTGCGGGTGCTCCCGGAGCGAGTCCATCCAAGGATCTCCCGCGATCGCCGGATAACAACAGAATCCGCCACCGACGACTCGCTCAAACAGGGCCACGGCCGAATCGACTTGCTTCAAATGAGCGAGATGGCGGGTCAGATAAAAGAGGCCCTCCGGGTCGCTGAACTCCGATGCGATCACCCGGCCGGCCGCTGCGACGCTCGCATCCACATCGCCCTCGATCATCGTTCGCGCCGCCATCATGAAATCGCGAATTCGCGTTTTGGTTTTCTCTTCCAGAGCGCGAAGGGCCGTCAGCGCCTCCTCCTTGCGTCCCAGTCCCGCCAACGCGATCGGCACGATGTAGGGCGCGTCTTCCACCCGATACTCCGTCAGCCGCCCGTAATCCCTCTGAAGAAAGAGGGTGTGGACGATGCTGGTTCGAATCTTCGGCTCAAGCGCGCATGCCCGCGCATGCGCCGCGACCGAGGCCTCGAGCAGGCCCACATACCGCAGCGGACTGACCAGACCCGCGAATACCTCCGGATCGGCGGCGCTTTGCGCACGGGGAATCAGCCGCGTGACCGCGCCCGCCGCCCGCCCGAGATCGACTTCCAGTTGGGCGTAGAACTTGTGGGCGACCGTCAGGTCCGGATTCAAGTCCAAGGCCTGCCGGAACGCCGCCTCCGCCTGATCGAGCCCCGCTCTCGCGCCTGTCGGCAGATACTTCGCCATGATGTGATGAATCCGCCCCAGCCGCGCCCAAGCCGGCGCATAGCACGGGTCAGCTTCCACGCATCGCCGGTACAGATCGAGGGCAGCGCTCCATCGCTGTGGGTCTTGGTGCCTGGGGTCGTGGCTGAATTGATTGGCGCGCAGGTAGTATTCGTACGCTTTGGCATTGGCCGGGACGTCCTGCCGGAGGATTCGCTGCTCGCCGGCGGTGAGTTCGAGCGAGAGCGCGGCGACGATGCACTCCGTGAACTCGTCCTGCAAACGGAAGACGTTCCCGATCGAGGCCTGCGTGGAATGCGAGCACATCAGTGTTCCGCTGGTTGCGTCCGTGAGCTGCGCCGTTACGCGAATTTCACCACCCGCGGCAAGCAGCGTCCCGGTGAGAACCAGGTCGACATCGGCCTCGGCCGCGATGGCTTTCCAATCGTGTGTGTCCGCGGAAAAGCGGGACGCCACAAGACTCGAGCGAACCACCAGGGATTTCAATCCCGCTAGCGAAGAGGCAAGCGCATCCGGAAGGCTGAAGGCGAGGAAGTCGGTTTGCGGGTCCGGCTTGAGCATTCGGAAAGGCAGCACAATCAGCCTGGTCATCGATCTCAGATTGGATTTGAGCTGGGCCGGAGATTTAAGTTCGGCTGGGGCCGCGACTTCGACGGGCTGCAGGAATCGATACCCACGCCGCGGGAGTGTCTCGATAAAACGCGGCGAGGATGCCATGTCGCCCATGGCATCCCGTATCTGACGGATACAAAAATTCAGACCCTGTTCGAAATCGACGAAGGTGTCGTCGCTCCAGATGAGCTCGCGGATTTCCTCCCGGGTTACCACTTCTCCGCTCCGGCGGGCCAGCAGTTCCAGAACCCGAAACGGCTGCGGCTGCAGCTTGATTCGCTCGCCTTGGCGGCGGAGTTCGCCGGCGGCGGTGTCGATCTCGAACGTGTCGAAGTGGAGGATGCCGGACTGATTCCTCATAGAAAACTCATCCCACCCTCATCTGGCGTCTATGGAGGCGGCCTAACGAAAGCCGTATAAACAATCTATCAGCGTAACGCAGTTGGTTCGCGGTCGCTGAAGCGGTTCAAATTCAAAAAGAGGAGACTGAAAATGACATTGCGAATCAATGACGTAGCACCAGACTTCTGCGCTGAAACGACCCAAGGGACCATCCAGTTCCATGAGTGGCTGGGCGATTCCTGGGGAGTGCTGTTCTCCCATCCCAAGGACTTCACTCCTGTCTGCACCACGGAGTTGGGTTACATGGCCGGGCTGCAGCCGGAATTCGAGAAGCGGAACTGCAAAATCCTCGCCCTCAGCGTGGATCCGGTGGCGGACCATGGCAAGTGGTCGGGCGACATCGAGAAGTCCCAGGGGCAGCCGGTGAACTATCCCATGATCGGCGATTCCGATTTAAGTGTCGCCAAGCTCTACGGGATGCTTCCGGCGGAAGCGGGCGACACGTCCGCGGGACGCACGGCCGCAACCAACGCGACGGTGCGGACCGTCTTCGTGATCGGCCCCGACAAGAAGATCAAGCTGATGCTGATGTACCCGATGACCACCGGCCGCAACTTCGATGAGGTGCTGCGGGTCATCGATTCCATGCAGCTTACCGCGAAGCATCAGGTGGCGACTCCCGTCAACTGGCGTCCGGGGAACGACGTCATCATCGTGCCTTCCGTCTCCAATGAGGACGCCAAGCTGAAATATCCTCAAGGCTGGCAATCGCCGCTGCCTTATCTCAGAGTTGTCTCGCAGCCGCAGTAATCTTAAAAGGATGGACGAGGATGGACGAGGAGAAGAGCATGGAACCGGTACAAGTCGAACGCTTCTATTTGGGATGCCTGGCACACGCATCCTACATGATCGGGTCGGAGGGGAGCGCGGCGATTATCGATCCGCAGCGCGATGTCGACCTTTATCTGGAAGCCGCGGCAGCGAAGGGATGGAGGATTGAGCACATCATCGAGACGCACCTCCATGCCGACTTCGTCTCGGGCCATCTCGAGCTCGCCGCGCGCAGCGGAGCGAGGATCTACCTGGGCGCCGGCTCCGGGGCTGAGTTCCCTCATGCCGGCGTTCGGGACGGCGATGAGATCTCCTTCGGACAGTGCCGCCTCCGGTTCCTTCAAACTCCAGGCCACACCCTCGAAAGCATCTGCATCGTGATGGAAGACCGCGGCGATCCAAACCGGCCCGCCGCGGTCTTCACCGGAGACACTTTATTCATCGGCGACGTGGGCCGTCCGGATCTGGCTCCGGGTCACACACCGCAGCAACTCGCCGAACTGTTGTATCGCAGCCTCCACGAGAAGCTGCTCACGCTTCCCGACGAGACAGAAATCTTTCCGGCTCACGGCGCGGGCTCCTTGTGCGGACGCCAGATGAGTTCGGAAAGTTCCTCCACCATCGGCAAGCAGCGGCACTCGAATTACGCTTTGCTCGCGAAATCGAGTGAAGACTTCGTCCACCTTTTGACCGACAACCTGCCGGCGCGTCCCGAATACTTTGTGCAGCAGGTCGACCTGAACAGGCGGGGCGCGGCTCCGCTGTCGGAGCTGCCGCCCCTGGCCGCTCTCAGCGCGCCCGAAGTTTTGGAACTCCAACGTGAAGGAGCCGTGGTGGTGGATACGCGGCCCGCGATGCAGTTCGCCGTGGCGCACGTTCCCGGCTCGATTCATATCGCCCTCACGGGGCAGTACGCGTCGTGGGCGGCACGGATTCTCGGCCTCCACTCGCGCCTGATCATCGCCGGGGAAGATCCCGAGCATGTTCGCGAGTCGCAACTTCGGCTGGCTCGCGTCGGGGCGGAAAATGTGGTGGGATACCTCGCAGAAGGCGTGGCCGGGTGGATCAAGAGCGGCTTCGAGCTGGTCTACATTCCGCAAATTTCGGTGCAGGAGTTTATCGAGCTCCGCGAGCAGGAACGGGACAGGGTGGTTTTAGTAGACGTGCGCGAAGCGGGAGAGCGAACCGGCGGAGCCATCGAAGAGTCCATCTCGATCCCGCTTGGAAAGCTGGAGGCGCGCGCGGCGGAATTGAATCGCGAGCAGCTACTGGTGATTCACTGCAGGGGCGGCTATCGGAGCTCCATTGCGACCAGCATTCTGCGGCGAGCCGGTTTCCAGAACGTCGCCAATCTGACCGGCGGGTTCGATGCCTGGAAGGCTGCCAATCTCCCTTGCACGGCGTAGCAACTCCAAGGCAGACCCACGCATATCCAGCCCTCAGGAACAGCCCGGTTCTGTCTTACGCTAAACCGAAGGACGAGGCAACGGAAATGACGGCCACCATCGAAAAAGCGACTCGCGGAAGCCTGGTTGAAGGTGTGCTGCTGTCGCTCGCATGCCAGGTGGCGACGTTTGTCACCCTGGATGTGGTCGACCGGTTTATCCACCTCGGCTTTTTTGGTCTGCTCTGGAGCATCCCCCAGTGGTGCTTCGTAATTCCTTTGCTCCTCAACCTAAAGCACCGGCAAAGAGAGCGGACCACCCAAGGTCTTTTCATCGCCTCCTGGGCCGGAGTCGCGCTGAATGCCGGATTTCTGTGGCTGGCATACGACTCAATCAACAACCTGATTTACTGATCTGATGTATGCTTGTGAGGATCGGAGGGTTCTCAAACCGTGGGATTACCGGAAAAACGCAAAATAAAGGAACTCCAGGACGTCACGTTTCCTGGGCGTGTAAAGGAAATCGAAGAGATCGTGGGCGTCGCGATCCCTTATGAGATCGATTGGGATAGCCTCGCCGACGACGGCGAAGCGCTCAACTTCATCGACAATCTCTCCTGCCATCGCCTGAATATGGCGTTGCGCGGCATCTGCGTCGACAGCCTTGGCAAGGAAGCCGTCCGCGACGGGCTAAAGCTGGTGAAGCTGAAAAACGTGAAGGATAAGTCGGAGATGCTGATCCGCTTTGAGAACGGCACCTTGGACATGCACTGCGCCTATGCGCTGCGCACGGACGGAATGTTTAATGACATGGAGATTCAGCGGGTGCTCGAAAAAGGCTTGTAGCCGCAGCCTGGGAGAATGTCCTGGCTGGGCCTGTGACTCCGCGCCCGCCTACCGCCCGAAGATAATCTTCTCTCTCGTCAGAAGCCGCGACGTCAACGCCAGCAACACGATCGCGCAGGCAACCACCGACACCCCTGACAGCACATAGTAGGCGACGCTCGGAGGCTTGCCGCCAAGCACATCGGCCGCCAATGCATATTGCCCAACGATTGGAATCGGCGCCAGCCAAGGCCGGTTCGACAACGGATACAGGCTGGAGAGCACTCCGGGCAGCATCGGCAACAAAATCAGCAATCCAATGTACCCCTGGGCTTCCTTGAAGGAGCGCGCGAAGGTGGACGCGAACATCACCACCGCGCTTAAGAATAATGCCAGCGGAAGCACCAGCGCCAGCAGGCTCATTAAGTCTCCATCCGATACTCGAAACCGGATCCCCAATTCATGCCAAGGCACCCGCCGCAGCACATTCACCGTCAGCAGCAGTGAGAACACCACTGAGCCGCATCCGAACGTCGATGCCGCCAGCCATTTCCCCGCCGCCAGCGCCACGCGAGGAACCGGACTCAGCAGCAGCGGTTCCAGCGAGCCGCGCTCGCGCTCCCCTGCCGTCGCATCGATGGCGATCTGCAGTCCGCCGGTCAACGCAGCCAGCACGAGAAACAGCGGCAGGATATTGAGCAGCGTGGCCAATCGCTCCTGCGCGCTTGAAACCTCCACGTCCTGAACGCGCACGGGCACCGCGATCGACGGCGCCACTCCGCGGGCAATCAGCCGCAGAGCTGCCAGTTGACTCGAATAATCCGTCACCAGAGTCTTGGCCCGCTCCGCCTTTGGCCGCGCACTATCGCGAGTTCCGTCCGTGATCAGCTTCACCGGCGCAGGAACTCCGCGGGCCATGTTCTTCGAAAAATCCTTTTCGATAATGAGAACCACGTCTTCTTTGCGATCCCGAACGGCCTGTTCCGGATCGGCGGGCGCTTTCACGATCTCCACTCCGGTCTGCTGCTTCAACCAGTCCACAAAGGCGGGCGCATTTTCCACCCCGGCCACCGGCAGCTTGATCTCCTCCGCATCCTTGCCGCGGCCAGCGATCACGGTCAGCATTCCCCCAATCAGCAGCGGCGAAAGCGTCGCGCCAATCAGCGCGGACATAATCGAGCGCCGGTCGCGCAGCCCGTCGCGGAGTTCCTTCGCCAGCACGATCCAAATCAGCTTCAGCGTGCTCACGCGATTTCCTCCGTCTCCAGCCCGGCGAGCGCCACGAAGGCGTCCTCCAGGTTGTCACGGCCGGTGACGCTACGCAGTTCATCGGGAGTTCCGTCGGCCACCACGGTCCCTTGCGCGATCACGACAATCCGGTCGCACAGAGCCGAGACCTCCTGCATGATGTGGCTCGAAAACAGCACGCAGCATCCATCCCGCCGCAGCCCGCGAATCACCTCGCGCATTGCCCGAGTGCTCATCACGTCGAGCCCGTTGGTCGGCTCATCCAGAATCACGTTGCGGGGCTGATGCACCAGCGCCCGCGCCAGCGCGACCTTGGTTCGTTCGCCTTGCGAGAAGCCGGAAACACGCCGGTTCGCAACGTCAGTCAGCCCCAGGCGCGCCACCAGCGTTCGTGTTCTCTCCGCCAGCGCGGGCCCTTCAATGCCATGCAGACGCCCGAAATATTCGATGTGTTCGATGGGCGTCAAACGGGGATACAGCCCGCGCGAATCAGGCAGCAGACCCATGTGCGACTGCGCGCCAATGGGATCGGCCACCACATCGGCGTTGTCCACTCGAATGGTTCCCGCATCCGGCCGCATCAGCCCCGATAACATGCGCAGCGTCGTAGTCTTGCCCGCGCCGTTCGGGCCCAGGAGTCCGACGACAGTTCCATCGGCGGCGTTGAAGCTCACATCCCGAACCGCAGCCACGGCGCCGAAGGCTTTTCGCAATCCTTGAATTTCGATCACGGCGAATCGGCTCCCGTGTAATTCACGAAAAAAGGAGGACGGTGCTGCGATTGTAAACAAGCCCCGTCCAGCCCACCGACGCTGGCCGCGTCCAGAAACTTACTCATCAGGTCCGGCACGCAGCCGCGGCCGGTGCTGCCATGCCCCGCCCCGGGCACGATGAAATGCTTCGAGTTCTTCAGATACTGCGCCACATGCTCACCCCAGGAAGGCGGCGTCACCGGATCGTCGGCCCCGGAAAGGATCAAGACAGGTTTGCTCGAAACCACAGGCGCATAGAAATCATCCGCCACCGCGCCTTTCGGCCAAAACTCGCAAGGCTTCATCCGTGTGTCGAAAAAAGTCGTTCCCAGGAATCGGCCTTTGGCTTCGCTGGCGATCTCTTCCGGTTGAATGCGCGGCATGTCCTCCGCGCAAACCACCGACAGAAACATGCCTTCGCTCATCGCGCCTTTCGGAAGTTCGGAGGAGAAGCCCAGCGTCAATAAGCCTTGATAATTCCCCGAAGCCGCATCCGTGATCAGCCGCGGCAATAAGGAAGTGACGGTGGGATCGTAAAGCGCGGAGAAAATAATCGACGCCACCAGCCGCTGGGAAACGTTAATCTCTACAGACTTGCCCGTTCGGGGTTGAATGAAAGTAATGCGCGGCTTGGTGGCCGCGTGCGCAAACATCGTCGTCACGGATTCGCGCAGATTCGGAAACTGTTTGCTGCAGGCGGCGTCCTTGCCGCAGTCTTCGATCATGAGGTCCAGCGCTCTCTGGCTATCGCGCGCCATGAACAGCGGCAGCCGCATATCCGGCGGAGCCACCCCATCCAAAACGACGCTGCGCACGGAGTCTTCGTGCCGCTTCAAATACACCAGCGCGGCGCGCGTCCCGTAGGAACCACCCCAGAGATTAATCTCGCCATAACCCAAATACCGCCGGACATCATCGATGTCGTCCATCGCGATCGCGGTTGTGTACAAGCTGGCATCGGCCTTGAGCTTCGCCAGACAAGTGCGCAGCCGATCCACAGGATACTCGTCGATTTTCGAAAAATCTTCTTCATTGCGATCTTCCGGCTCGCAGTTTATAAGGATTGGAATCGCCGGTGCCGCGCTGGTCAATCAGAACAATATCGCGATCCGACTGGAAGCGGCGGAAGGTTGGCAGAACATAGGTCGCGAGCGTAGCCGCGCCCCCGCCGGGACCGCCTTCGAAGATAAACAGAGGATCCGGTTGCGGATCCCGCTTCAAAGCCGGTGCAATTACGATCTTGAGGGCGATTTGCCGTCCCGCTTTAGCGGAGCGGTCTTCGAAGACGCTGTATGTGCCGCAGTAAGCCTCGGTAGGCCCCTCTTCGATTTTGCAAGGATGCAGCTTGTCCAGTGCGCTTTGTTGAACGCGCTGGCAGCCGGCAAGAGTGAAGGCAGCGATTAAGGCAAAGATCAGGAATGTCGCGCGCACAAGCGACAACAATTAGATCACAGAAGGCTGCACTCCCGCTCTTTATTCCTTTGACGTCTGGCCCGTTTCGGAAGCAGGCTGCTTTTCGCGAGCCTGCGCGGCGATGGCTGAGTATCGCTCCTTCAGCAGATTCAATTCGTCTTCACTCAAATCTTCCAAATTGATAAATGCGTTTTGAGCGCCCCGCACAGCCCGGAGCAACTCATCCACCTTGAGCTGGAGAGCCGAACCTTCCCGATTCTGAGTATTCTGAATCAGGAATACCATCAGCATGCTCACGATGTTGGTGACAGTATTGATGACCAGTTGCCACGTATCGCTCCAGTGAAATATGGGGCCCGTCACCATCCAACCCAGCGTCAATACGCAGATCGCCATAAAAGCGGAGCTGGACCCGGCCGCCTTCGCAGTGCTCTGGGCCATCGTTGCAAACCATTGCGTCTTCATCAAGTGTCCTCAACACTGATGATCTCCGATTCCCCACTCCCGTTACCTGTTGTGATCTCCCGCAGGCCGATTCCGCTCCCTTTGGTCGCGGCTCTGTAAGCGGTTGTGACTCTTGAGCCCCGACTCTGAGCCGCGACCACAGGGAGCGGCTTTTTAATCCTTACCAAGAGCCAGATAAACCGCGGTGGGAACCAGAAAAAGCACCACCGCCATGGCCAACGCCAAAGCCCCATGCTCCGCAAGAACCGTGATCGCCCCATGCAATAGCGCCTTCACGTCGAACCCCGTCAAGCTGGATGCGACCCATCGCAGCATGGTTCGCACCACCGATTGAAACCACGTCGACGTCGCGCCGAAGCACGCGCCCAGCAATCCCACCGCGCAAGCGAAGGCCATCATCTGCGCGGCCGTAATCGGACGGCCCGCGGCTTCGGCTGCTTCGCGGCGCGCCCGCAGCTGAGCCAGCCACCACACCCGCCCTGAATCGGGAACCACCGCGTTTGCCCGTAAATCCTCGCGCGAATCCTCCACCGCACTGGCGATGGCTGCAACATCGGAGCAGATCGTGCACGTCGCAACGTGCGCGCGCAAGGAATCGTCCGCCCGCTCCGGCCATCGCGATTGCAGCACCGCAGCCAGCACCTCCGCTTCGAATTCACAGGTATCGGAAACACGGGTCGTCATCGTTCGCCCCTTCCCGGCGCGCGCCCCAATAGCACCGCCAATCTGCGCCGAGCTCGAAACAGCAGCGGCTTCAGGCTCCCTGGACTCAGCCCCAGTACATCCGCGATCTCCCGATGCGAAGCCCCTTCCGCATACGCCAGCCACAGCATCGCCCGCTCGCGAGGCTTCAGGTGCGACATGGCCCGCGTGAAATCGGCGCGCCGCTCCGTGGCATGTGCTTGATCTCCGCTAGCTGCGACGCGCTCAATATCGTCGCCAGTGAGTCCGGCCGCGCCACGGAACAAGCTCCGCCGCCGCGCATCGCGGGCCAGATTGGTGGCGATGCGATATAGCGAGTTGCGCCGATGCGCTTCGTCCTGGTGCTCAGCCGCTGCGCGCAGGAAGCGGTAGAACGTTTCCTGAAGAAGATCGTCCGCCGTCTCGCGGCTGCCGGTGACGCGGACCAGATACGCCCACACTCCCCGTGCGGTCCGGTCGTAAAACGCGCGGAAGGCGTCCTCATCCATCACGAATCCCACGCAGTCGTCGAGTGCGTCGGTGCGGCTGACATCGGTAAATGTCACGTCACGAAACATGCGGTAAGGGCATCCTCATCCCTGCGTTCCCGTCGCAGCGCCAATCCCTTCGGACCGCGGCGTTTGATGCTCGATCAATCCCAAGCGGTGCGAGATCACGAATGAGATTATCGCCGAAATCAAAAACCCCAGGCCCAGGGCGATCCCCAAAACGCCCATCGCACCCAGCGGCTGTGAGATGTCGCGGTCGGAAACACGCCAGCTCACCGTCCGCAAACCGAACCCGAGTGCCGCCAGCACCACTCCCGCCTGCACGGACCAGAGAATCCGCCCCAAGGGCGCTGCCACGCTCCGTGGCCCGGCGTCGAGCATGATCGGCGACGACCCCAGGAATTTCGCCCCCGCCGGCGACTGAATGTACGCCAGCATGTCTTCGTTTGATGTAAACCGGTCCAGCAGTTTCGCATGCGTGTCGGTCTGCACCTTGGCCAACCGGTTCCACCTGCGGTAATCGATGATGGTCCGAACCAGCCACGCCAGCAGTCCGATCAAGAGAGCGAAGGCGATCAGACCAGCCAAGCCGCCCAGCACATCTTTCTCCGCTTCCAGGACTTCCTGGGAGTGATCTGGAACAACGGGCCGCTGAAAACCGCCGCCTTCGTTTCCGCCGACATAGAACGACGGATTGCGGGCAATTTCCGGGTGCGCGCTCAGAAAACTGAGAAGCGCGGGATAGGGAGCTAAATAGGCCTGATTGCTCAAAAGACTCGGGTCGAGTCCGAGGACGCTTTTCAACGCCGGTGGATAGCGCTGGAGAAGTTGCCTGAGTTCTTCGCGAGTACGCTGCGCGTCCGGCTGCTCCACCGTCAGGACGCGAACGGGCCCCGTCGGAATCGTCCCCTGCGCCCACGCGCCCGATACCGCCATGAGCCCCAGTCCCAAAATCTGCCTGATTCGCATTTGTCGCATCCCTCTTCGCATATAGATACGCAGAGAGAGGACGGGAGTTAACACAGCCGCGACTAAATTAACAGAGCCGCGACCAAAGGGAGCGGTTACTTGCTTCGCCCCCACCCGCATGTTGTCGCTTATCACACGCGTGACGGCCGGAATACAGGCGATGATCCATTATGAGAAGCTTGGGCGAGATGCGATGCTGTCGGCTCAAACCGGAGCCGGCGGGAGGTCTAACACCAAATGACGGCCAGTCTTCAGGCAGTCCTCGTCTTATTAATGTCAGGAGCGGTCTCGGCGCAATGGCTGAATTATCCCGCGTCCGGAATCCCGCGCACGCCCGATGGCAAGCCCAATCTCGCAGCTCCCGCGCCCCGGGCATCGGATGGAAAGCCCGATCTATCCGGCGTCTGGAACGGACCGGGCCCTGGAAGCTACGACCGCAATATCGCCAGAGATCTCAGTGTTCGCGATATTCAGCCGTGGGCCGAGGCGATCTATCAGCAGCGCGTCCGCGACATGGGCAAAGACGCTCCGCGCGCCAGTTGCTTGCCCGATCCCTTCGCTTATTACCACATGGTTGATGTCGCCCGGATCGTTCAAATACCGGGAGTGATCGTAATTCTGTATCAGGGGACAACCAACAGCGTTCATCGAACCATCTTCACTGACGGCCGTCCGCTCCCCAAGGATCCCAATCCCACCTGGATGGGCTATTCGGTCGGGCATTGGGAAGCCGACACGCTGGTGGTGGAAACCGCCGGTTTCAATGACCGGGGCTGGCTGGATATAGAAGGCCATCCGCACACCGAAGCCCTGCACATAACTGAGCGCTTCCACCGCCGCGACTTCGGGCACATGGATCTGGAAATGACCATCGACGATCCAAAAACGTTCACAAGACCGTTCTCGATCAAAATGCCTCAGACCCTGACTCCCGATACAGATCTTCTGGAGAGCGTATGCGAGCACGACACCTCCGTCCCGCACATGCTCGGCGGGACCGCAATCAAGCTGGCCCCGGAGATCCTCTCGAAATATACCGGGACTTACGAATACGCGCCCGGGCGCGACGCCATGATTACCTTCGAAGGCGACCTTCTCTTCTTGCAGGAAGCTCCCAACCCGCTGAAACTCCCCCTCGCGCCGAACTCAGAAACGGAGTTTATCGCCCGCGCGATTGGAGAGCACGTCGAATTCCTGCGCGATACGCAAGGCAACATCACAGGGTTCATCTATCATGGCGAGCGCGGTGATCGAAAAGCCGTCCGCAAATAAAGTGCGAGCCTACTTCGCCGCGGCGTGAACGCGGTCCTTTTCGTTTTCATTGCAGAAGAATTCCAAAATATCGGAATCCGCCAGAAGCCGTTGCGTGAATTTGATGCTGAATGGCTTGGTGTACATCTTCGGATCGTCAAACGTCATCTGCACATCCATGTGTCCGAAATCCCTGCGCCGGTAGCGTTCCACCAATCGCAAGCTTTCACTATGCGGATGCCCGATGGCGTCCAGCCAGGTTCTGTCGTTGAAACCCGCCGTCTCAACCACAAGAGTATCGCCTTCCCATTTGCCCACCGAATATCCCAGCCAGGCCGGCCACGGATCTTTTGGGAGCGGCCGTCCATCCGTGTAGATCTGGCGATGCGCATCGGCTGATTCGAACATCATGACCATCAACTCCGGCGTCTGAACGATCTTGTCCGGTTCGGACACCAGGAAGGCGAACGGGATTCCCAGGGGCAGACAACTGTCGGCCGGGTTTGCGCCCTGCTTGCGTCCGCTCATGAGTGTGGCTGCCTCGGGCCGCAGCGGCGATTCCTCGGGTTTGAAGTCCAGCAGAATATTGATCGCGTACTTGGAAATTGTGTCGGATTCCATTCCGGGTATGTCCAACGCGTCCACATCGTCGCCATAAAGGCGCTTCATTTCCGCCATCGACGTGGGCTCCACGTGCCAGACTCCCGACAAGTCCGGCTTGCCGTTGGAGGCTCGCGGCGCGGGCGCAGCCAGGTTCGGCTTGCCGTCACGCGTCCGTGGAGTTCGCGGAGAGGGATAGTTCAGCCATTGCGCCTGCGCTCCGGTCGCAAGTATCGCGAACAAGACCACCACCCGACGATGGGAAATCATCTTCAGTCCAGTGTAGCTGCCCGCAGCCGATTTCGCTTTGGTGTTGCCGACGCGCCCGCTCAATAGGCGACCGCGGTCTTGCGCCCGGTTGGCTCTCCGCGCAGCCACACATACAACGCCGCGTGAGGTCCAGGCGCGGGCCACGGCAACACCACCCGCAATGTCTGGCGCAATGGGTCGCCGGGAAGCGGAGTGGGAATCGATGTGGTCTGCAGCCCGTTCTGCGAGTCCCACCCAACCCGTTCGATCACGTCGAGGTCGCGCCCTTCCAGGACTCCCGCATAGCTCGAATCGCCAATTTTCTCGGACGTGAGCTTGAAGCCATCCAGACGCGGAATGCGAATCACTCGGCCCAGCGTGAACGGCTCGGATCGGCCCTCTGGATCCAGAATCACGGTAGCCTGCAGCCGGCAACCCGCATAACCGATCGTGCCCGGATCCACCGAAAGATACAGCGCTCCCGGTCCCGCGAAGGCCAGGGTCGTTTTGCCCGCGGGCTCACCGGCGGCCAGCGTCAGCGCTTTGCGTAAATCGCCGGCTTCGCAGCCCAACTCCAATTGCGGCGGGGTCGTGTCGTGCAGATGATTCACCGTCAGCGCTAATCCCGTCGCTGTGCCTGCCGGTAACTCATCGGCAGCGATCTCAATTCCCAGGTCGCCCGTCAGCGACCTTTGCACTGAGGCAATTTCCGGGCGCGGCCCCACAATCTCGATCGCATCCGGAACCACAATCGGATTATCCAGCCCCTTCACCTTCAGCAGCAGAGGAAATCTCTGGCCCTTCACCAGCCCCGCCTTCAGCGCGATCTCGCCAGACCACTCCTGCGATTCCTTCGCTCCCGTAATCTCGCCCGCTTCGGACTCGGCCCCTTCGATGCGATCCACCCCCGCTCCTTCAAGATGGATGGCCTCACGCGTCTCTTCCAGGTTGAACCGAATCGGTAGATTGGAGATTTTTGGATTGGGAGGCAGCACCGTCACCGGAGCTTCCTGGGCAACGCCGTCCGATTGTGTCAGCAACAAACGATAGTTCCCTTGCTTCGGACTGTCGATATCCACTGTGACTGAATTCTGCGGACCGGCGCGTTTGCCCATCGGTAAAGTAAATTCAACATCCTCAGGCTTGGCATTCCGCGCATACGACTCAATTGCCACTTTTTCCAGAAACTCGAAATCCACGCCGGACAAAGTCACCGCGACGTCGCCATTCCCTTCGACAAGCTTGTCATGCTCCTGCGGCGCTAGCTTCACATGCGCGAAATTCGCATAGGTATTCAAGTGCAGCGTTCCCTCGGCTTCAAGCGGAACCCAATCGAAAGTCGCGCCCAGCCGATAGTCGCCGACCGGGGCCTTCACTTTCGAAAGGTCGACTTCCAGCGAATCCGCGGCAGCCGGTCGAATCCCCACCGGAATCGAGGCTCCGCCCGAAACCGGCGTCAATCTCCAGTCGCGCGCGTGCTCCAGTTCCGGGAGCGTCGAGCCGCGTCCCAGACTCATCGTCACCGTCGACTTCGATCCCAGCGGCAGCCGCGTAGCTCCCGTCAGCGACACCGCCGGCCGTTTCAGTTGAGGTACGCGATAGGCCCATAGATAAGCGATGCGCGTTTTGGCTTTGGGCGCGGCATTCTTGGTGCATAGCGAAAGGCTATCGCGATCAGCCGACTGAGCCAGCAGCGAGCGAAACTCCGTATCGGGAAACAGCGTAGCCTTCAGGCCCTCAAACAGCGCCGCGCCTCCCGCCGCAAGTCCCGCCGAGTTGCCGAAAAATAATCCCGCCACCGACGCCGCCAATCCGCTGGTCTGCTGAACCTGAGCGTTCTGTGCGGCCAGCGGGTCATAAGCGTTCGAAGCCGGCAGCACTGCTTTCAGCAGCAGCGTCGCCCGCTGACCCGAGGATGGGGCCGTATTCAGCTTCTGGAGATCGACCCCATATTTAGACGAAAATCCCTTGAGCACGGCATCGGAGTCCTCGCCCGATTGCTCCGCGGTCGCCAATTCCTGCACCAGCGATTCCACTTGCGAACTCTGCTCTGCGTAATCCGCCAGTTGCCTGAGCAATTCGGTGTCATGAGTTACCAGGGACTTGATCTTTCCTTCACTCAGTCCCTGCGGCCCATAAATCAGCGCGATGACCTGCGGCCTTTCGGGTAATTGCCATTCCGTTCGCTCGTTCGCTTTGCGTGGTTCCAGAATAATCAGATGCCCATCGGCAGCCGGCACCAGAACAGCCGCAACTTGGGCGTCGCCGGAGGTGTCCGTTTTCGGATGCACTGGGTTCCAGATAAGCCGCGCTCCGCCGGGGATCTCCGCCACCGATTTCAAGGGCAGCGGGGAACCCTGGGAGAAAGGGCGCACCGATACCTGAAACGTGCCCAGCGACGCAGATCCCACGCACACTGGCGGCGCCTCCGCCGCGGCTGCCGGCGCAATTGCCAGCAGCGCCGACAACAAAATCCCAATCATGTCAATAGGACGCAACTCAATCGGCAAAAGCCGATCGAAGTTCGAAATTCCCACCCTTGAAATCTCCGATGAAACAGTGGCCTCTTCACAGATAGCAGCTTAACCGCTGTGTTCCCATACCGTTCAGACGGGATGAATCGATCGTCGCGATCCCCTTTTGACGGGATTCCGCTCAATGCGAGTCGCATCGCATACTCGACGTTGAGGACTTCAGAAATGCAACATCGTTTCTTTCTACTTTGCGCAGCCCTGGGTCTGACCGGCTTGGTGACCCTGGCTGCTCCCATCGACGGAAAATGGACCGTGTCCGTTCAGAACGCAAGAGGGGCCCAGACCGAGACCCTGACGCTCAAATCCGATGGCTCGACCTTGACCGGCACTCTGGACACCGGCAACGGCACCCCCACCAACATCACCGAGGGCAAGATCGACGGCATGAGCGTGACTTTCAAGGCAACCCGCACTGGACGAAAAAGCACCGTCACCACTGACTATGCCGGCAAGCTGGTTGGCGACGACCTCAAGCTGATGCCAACTCGCGAGGGCGGATCCGGCGGCAAAGGTGGCGGTGCGCAGGAGTTGGACTTCAAGCGCGCCAAGTAATTTCTTTGAAAGTGCGATTTATTTCTCCAATCCTTGCCGTGATTTCGCATTTTTGCTCGTCATTCAGTTGCCAGGCTGCCCTTATCCTTCAATCGCAAGGTAACTTCGTGGCCACGAAGCGTTGAGTGAGGTGGTGCTGAACTTTCGCGAGGACGGCTTCCGTCAGGCGAAAGAATTTAAGGATCGATCCTTATAAATCCGGTCCAACGGGTAAGTACGTTGCTGGACATCAGAGAGTTAGGCATTCGAAGCGGGAATATGGGACGGCCATCCAGCAGTTCCGGGCCCCCGCGAGAAGCAGCTCAAACTATTGGCGGCTGGAAAACGCACGGCGATAAGTCCGAGGGACGGCACAGGGCGAAAGCCCTTTGCCGTTTCAATAAAGCCCCCAGCCGCCACAACGAATTTTTTCCACTCAAATAGCCGAAGTGTGCCCAAAATCAAGCAGCGATCAAGGAGCCTTGCGCCCGCCGCATCGCCATGACAAAATTCCCTCCTTAGGAGGTAATTCAATGAGACTCATGCTCACCGCCTCAATGCTGCTCGCGGCATTGCCTGCGCTGGCGCACCACTCCGGCGCCGCGGTCTTCGACAACACTAAGAAACTTAATTTAAAAGGAACCGTCACCAAGGTCGATTGGACCAATCCCCACGCCCACTTCTTCATGGACGTCAAAGACGAGTCCGGCAAGGTAACCAACTGGAATTTCGAGCTGGCCAGTCCCAGCATCCTGATCCGCAACGGTTGGAGCCGCCATTCCCTCAAGGAAGGCGACGTGGTGACCGTCACCGGCGCCCAGGCCCGCGACAACACCAGCCTCGGCATCGCGCAGAGCATCGTCTTTCCCGATGGTCACAAGCTGAGTTTCCTCTCCGCTTACGAGGATTCCAAGTGAACAAGCAAGTCTCGCTGGCAATCGGCGCGGCGGCGCTCGCGTTCGCCTCGCTGCCCGCTCAATCGCAGGGCTTGTATCAACACCAGCCTCCCGTTCCGAAAGGCCCCGCGCCCAAGCTCGCCGACGGAACCCCGGATCTCTCCGGAGTCTGGCTAGGCAGCGGCAGCAACGACAGCGACATCACTAAAGGTCTCAAACCCGGCGAGCAAGTGGTCATGCTGCCATGGGCCGAAGAGCTGGTCAAGAATCGCAAATCCAAGGACGACCCCGAAGCCAACTGTCTCCCTTCCGGCATCCCACGCGGCTCGCCTTATCCGTGGCGCATCGCCCAGACGCCCGGCATCTACTTCATCGTGTTTGAAGGCAACATCCACAGTTGGCGGCAGATATTCATGGATGGCCGCAAGCATCCCGACGACCCCGATCCTTCCTGGTACGGGCACTCCATCGGGCACTGGGACGGTCCCACGCTGGTCGTCGACACCGTCGGATTCAACGACAAATTCTGGTTCGATTACAAAGGCCATCCGCACACGGAGCAGCTTCACACCATCGAGCGCTACACGCGCACCGACCTCGGCAACATGACCATCGAAGTCACCATCAACGATCCCGGCGCTTACGCAAAACCATTCACCACCAAAGGCAGCGCCCGCATCATGGCCGGCACGGAGCTGCTCGAATACATCTGCCAGGAGGACAACTACGACCTGCAGCACATCTCCGGCCCGGCGTTGGGTCCCGGGGGCGGCAAGGAATGACCAGGCAAGTAGGCGATTATAGAAAAAAGGACGAAATCCCAGATGCCGAGACTGACTTCTGCCCTTGCCGCAGCCCTGCTGTTCCTATGTAGCGCAGGTTGTTCCCGAGCCGGCGATTCCGGCGGCGTCCCCTCAGTCGCCGCATTGGACAAAGCCCTCGCGGCCGGCGTTCTAACTCAGGAAGAATATCAAGCGCTCAAGGCCAAGATCGAAGAGACCACGAAGAAGCTGGTTGCGTTGGATCAGGCTCGCAAAGACGGCGTTTTGACCGACGCCGAATATACGGCTAAGAAGTCCGCGCTGCTCGCCGTCAACGAACCTCTGCCGCCAATTCCCGCACAGTCGATTCCCGTGAAAGCCGAGGGCGCTTCACCAGTGCCGAAGCCAGCTTCGGGGCCGGCGCCGCAACAAGCCGCCGCCACAACTTCTTCCACCAACGATGGCCATTCTTTCCGCATGAAGATGGCCAAAATCATGGACTCGCAAGGCTTCGGACAACCCATGGTTTCGGCCACTCTGCTGATCCCTGTCGATTGGCAATCCCAAGGCGCGACCACCTGGAATATCAAGGACAAATGCAACACTCTCCAGACCACTCTTCGCGCCACGGGTCCCGATGGCCGAGCCTTCGAAATCTTTCCCGCCTTTAATTGGACTTGGGCCGACGATCCCACATTTCTGCGCCAGTCCGCCGCGCAACAAGCCAAGTTTGGAATGCACGTCTGCGACGTCTTGCCCGCCATCGGAGCCGCGGATTATATAAAGCAAAACCTCGCCAAGATCCGCCCCAACGCCAAGCTGGTCGCGATGGAGCAAGTGCCGAAGATGATGCAGATCCTCCAGGACAGGGCCAAGCAGGCCGAACAAGCGGCCGCGCAATATCGACTGCAGCAGCGCGTTCGCCCCGACGTGATCAAGGCGCGCATCAAATACGATCTCAACGGCCAGCACGTAGAAGAATGGATCGTCGCCGCCACCATCATCACCGGAACGCTCGCCCCCACCTTCGATGTGCGCACCGGCCGTGCGGGCCAAGCCTACAGCTACAATTGCGTCGCCCACATGGTCGCCGAACGCGCTCCTGAGGGCCAATTGGATTCCTCGGAGAAGCTCTTCGACCTGATCAACTCCACCTTCAAAGTGGATCAGCAGTGGCAGGGCCTCGTCACCCAAAACGCATTGGCGGTCCAGAAGATTGAACAGAAGGGCATTCAAGATCGAGCCAACATCGTCGCCAAGAACGCCGAGGACATTCGCAACATTCAGCAGCAGGGCTACGAAAACCGGCAGCGAGTTCAGGACCAGAGCGCCGCCGAATTCAGCCAGGTAATCCGCGGTGTCGAGACTTACCAGAATCCCAACACGGGCGAGAAAGTGGAGCTCGACAGCAACTACGGACACGCCTGGGTGAACGGCGCGGGCGAGTATTTGCTGAGCGATAAAGAAGGCTTCAATCCGAATGCGGTGCTGAACGGATCATGGACTCCTCTGCAACACTCGAAGCCGTGAAACGGCCGGTCAAGCTCTGCGCCTTCGTCCTGGTGTTGCTTGTCTTGGCCGGATGCAATCGCAAAAGTAAGGCCGATCAGCTAGCTGCATTGGATCGCGCCAACAAGGCCGGAATCCTCACCGAGGACGAATACGAAGCAAAGCGAGCCGCCATCGCCGGACCAGCGCCAGCGGCTGTTCCCGAGCCGCCGGCCGCAGCGCCTTTGACCCCAGCGATTCCTCCGCGAGACCAGCCCATCGCCGCCGCCTTGCCTGCTCCCGAGCCAATTCCGGCACAAGACCACCCAATCGGCGCGGCTGCTCCTGTGCAGCAAGGTGCGCCGCCGCCGAAGCAGGAAGTTGACGAACCGGAACCGACTCCCTCACAAGGCTGCGACGACGCGGAGTACAAATCCAAAAAGAAGGGTCCGCAGGCGCGGTTTTTCCCCAAACCTGAAGCGCAAGTGAAAAAGGCAGCGCTAGCCGCGCTGGCAACTCTCGACTTCACCGTTCACAAGGACTCCGGCAATGAAATCGAAGCCAGTAAAAAACGCCACGCCAGCGTCATCATTGGAGCCGGAGGCGAGCGCGAGCTTCTCCACTTTGAGTCAGCCCAGGAAGGCGGCAAACGCGGCACCCGAGTCACCGGCGAAACCAAGAAAAGCATCGTCGGCCGCCTCGCGCAGAAGTCCTGGACCGCCGCAGTCCTAGCCCAGATCGCCTGCAATCTGAAGTAGCTCAGCGTCGCGCCGGTGATAGCCGGTCTCTTCGACGAGCTTCTTCGCGGCGTCATAGTGAGGTTTCGCTTCGGGCCTCCGCTGTTGGTCAATGAGCAGCCGAGCTTGTTCCAGATGATAGTCGGTGAGGTGAAGTCGCATGCCGCAGCGGGTGGCAAGCACGCGGACTTCGTCGAGATCATGCTGAGCTTTGTCCCATTCGTGGGTGTGGCGGAAGTGAGCGGCTCGGGCGAGGAGGCCCCGGGGGAGATGGTGGAGCGTCCCTGCGGTCCTGAGCCCGTCCACGGCTGCATCAAGCTCTCCGGCAGCTTGGGCGGAGCCGGGCGAGTGGGCGCGGCCGAGAGAGAGGTGATCGAGAGCGATATCGAGCAGCCATTTGTTCCTGCGCGCAATCTCAATCGTCTGCATCGCACGGCGGAGAACTTCTTCAGATTCGCCCAGCGCCAGGAGAAGGTCGCAGAATCGGTAGCCCCGGACCGAGTGGAGAATCGGGTAATCGGGCCGCCATTCGGACTGCATCTTCTCAGCTTCCTGGAAGAGCGCTGACGCCGAGCTGGGATCTCGGGATTGGTGAAGCGCGTCGGCGAGTGTCGTGCGGTTCACAAGCCGCCGGAATTCGTCTCCGTTCTTATCCGCGGCTTCAACGGAGCGGCGCGCGGCGTCGATGGCTTCATGCACGTCGCCGAGCGTCAGGCGAAGCTCGCTCAAGTTGCTAAGGCTGATCGCTGCATTTTCCCAAGCCTCTTGGCTCAAGCGCGCTTCAACCGCCGCCCTCATCGGCTCCACGGCTTCTCTCAGGCGTCCGAGAGCGCGAAGGGCGAACGCGGCTTGCCCGGTGACCCAGGACTGATCGGCGGCCGATAGCGAGCGTTCGGGCGCGCTCCACGGCGCAACGAAGAAGTTGGCGAGGAGCGACAAGTTCACGCCGAAGACCCCAAGCTTCTTGACGGGGAAGTACTCATTGCCCCGCAGAATGCGGTCCTGATAGATGCCGTGCAGGATCTCTACGTGCTTTCCCGCCTGGCAGCCATGATAGACCGCGTAGAACAGCGGTGTCATCTCTTCCAGCGTGTCCGGTCGATGGGGCGCCAGCTTGGAATAGTATTCGTAAAGTTGCGCCTGAGCAGCGCGGAACTGCTTCGGCTTCGAAGCGCGATATTCAGCCGCGAAATGCTCGCGGATCAGCGGGTGGCAATCGAGCGGACCGTCGAGATCTTCATACTCAATCAACCGCGCATCCTTGAGATTTTCGAGCGCTTCGGCCCACGCGCTTGCCGAAAGCTTCCGAAGAATCTTCAACGCTCCGCGATCCGCTGGACGATCAAAAAGCCCCAGAATCCGCAAAACCTCAAGCTCGGGCTTGCTCTTGAAGAGGGCCTCATATTGACGAAGGACTCGGCGAGCGTGAGCGCCTTGCTTGTGCTCAGCCAGGACGGTCGGGATCGTGTCGCGCTTGTAGATGTCTCCCTTGTAGCGCTTGACGAGAAGATTGCCGAGCAGGGTCAGCGCCAGCGCATGACTATTGAAATTCTCAGAAGCCTTTTGCAGTTCGTCCTCAGGGCCTTGAACTCCCAAGATCTTCAAGTACTCTGCTCCGGCGTCAGGCGTGAGATTGTCGAGATCGATCTCCAGGATGCCCGGACCATCGAGATCCGTCAACGGGAGCCGCGACGTGCAGACGCACAGCCCAGGATTGTGAGCCGAGAGTTCCCGAAGCAGAGCTTCCATCCCAGGGTCTTTGAAGTGACCAACCTGCGGACCTGGCGGGAACTGAATCGGTTCCAGACCATCCAGGATGAGCAGCGTGCGCTCCCGCCGAATCAGCTCCGCGAGCTTCTCCCCGCGCGCCCAGGAATCCTTGGGAGGATCGGTCACGCCGAACCATTCGCGCAGAGCGTGATCGAGGAAAGGCTCGGCCGAAGCTTGCCGGTCCTCGGCAGCGCCCTGCGAATAGAAGGACCAGCCCAGAATGCGTTTCGCTCCAGGAGCCTGATTGCGATGCCACCAGTTGATGGCGAGCGAAGTTTTCCCAACCCCTCCAAAAGCCATGATGGAGACGAGGTTAGTTTTGGGATCGCCCCACGCCTCATCAAGCTTCTTCAACTCCGCCTCCCGCCCGATCAACAGCGGATTAACGGTGGGTAGCTTCGCGATGGAAACCTTCGGATCGCCGGATTCACCTGGGAACTCAACCCGATGATTCCGTCGCTCCCTCTTGACGCCCTCGATGAGAGTCTGCCGAGCCTCGTCTCGCCGCTTGTCAACCAACGCGATGTGCACATAATGCTTCAACAGCGTGGGAACTTCGCATCGCTTCACGAGGATAGGGAGCAAGCGTTTACCGCTGAAAGCAGCCTGCCATTCGGGCTGTGTGAACACGGCCTTCCAATAGTCAGGCGACATCACCAGAATGGTGCAGTCGCATTCGGCACCTTCCTGCATTCTTGCGACGAAGCTGTCTCCTGGACGAAAGTCCCGATCCTGGAGAAATGTCGTATAGCCGGCTGCCTCTAATTCCTGCGATATCCAAAGCGCCCAATCTTTATCGGCGCCAGTTCGGGAAATGAAGAAGTCAGCCACAATCGCTCCATGATATTACATCATGGCCGAAGCAACTGCTTCGCAATTGTCATCCGTTGCATATTGCTCGACCCCTCGTAAATCCGCCCGATCTTGGCATCCCGATAAAGCTTCTCCACCGGATAATCCTTCGTAAATCCGACACCGCCCAGGACCTCAATCGCTCGGGAAGCCGCGCGCTCCGCCACCTGTGAGGCGAAATACTTGCACATCGCGGCCTCGGTCAGAAAAGGCAGGCCGGCATCATGCAGGCGCGCGGCGTTGTACACCATCAACCGCGCGGCCTCCACATCCACGGCCATCTCCGCGAGCTCAAACTGAACTCCCTGGAATTCCGAAATCGCCTTTCCAAACTGTTTCCGCTGCTTGGAATAATCGAGCGCATGCTCCAGCGCTCCTTGCGCCAGCCCCAGCATTTGCGCTCCAATACCGATCCGCCCTTCATTCAACGTCTCAATCGCGAGCTTGTATCCTTTGCCCACTTCACCCACCACATTGGCCTTGGGAACCGGACAATCATCCAGAATCAATTCGCATGTGGAAGACGCTCGAATGCCGAGCTTATCTTCCTTCTTTCCAACTCGAAACCCGGGACAGTCACGTTCAATTAGAAATGCAGTGATGCCTTTATATCCCAATTCTGGATTTACAGTGGCGAATAAAAGAAACAATCCCGCCTCGGCTGCATTGGTGATCCACAGCTTCCGCCCGGTGAGCCGGTAGCAATCACCCTGCTCCACCGCCCGAGTCGTCAATGCGAATGCGTCCGACCCGCTGCCAGCTTCCGATAGAGCATAGCTGGCCACGGTGTCTTTCGCCGAACGCGGAAGCCAGCGGCGCTTCTGCTCCTCATCGCCCCAGCGCAAAATGGCGGTATTGAATAATGTGTTCTGCACATCCACAATCACCGACGCCGAAGGGTCAACCGCAGCCAGCTCCTGAATTGCCAGAATCGACTGAAAGAACGATCCGCCCTGTCCGCCGTATTCCTCGGGGACGCCGATGCCCATCAGGCCGAGCTCGAACATCTGGGCGAGAAGGTCGGACCGGAACACACCCGCTTCATCCATGGCGCGGACGTGCGGAGCCAAGCGCTCACGCGCGAAACGGCGCACCGAGGCCTGGAACAGAGTCTCCTCTTCGCTTAATTGGGTGAGTGGCGAAGGCGTGACGTTCTCTTCTGTAGGCGGCATCGCTCGATTGTATGTCATGTCATGATCGTTAGTAGATGGCGCTTCTCCTCAATACAAACAAGGTTTCGAAAAAGTTCGGCATAGCGCCGTTGTTTCGCAACGTCTCCCTGAGCATTCAAGATGGCGACCGCCTGGGTCTGATCGGCCCCAACGGTTCCGGCAAGTCAACATTGCTGCAAATCCTGGCCGGGAACATCGCGCCTGACTCCGGCGATCTGGTGCTTCGCGGCAAGACGCGGCTTGTATATGTCGCGCAAGATTCGCAGTTCGATGCGGGCGAGTCTATCCGCGAAGTGATGCGGCGAGCTCTGCGCTTGGCGGGCGTGCCGGAATCGGAGTGGCAAGCTCGCGAGGCGGAGACACTGGGCCGCACGGGCTTTCGCGAATTCGATGCCGAAGCTGCGACGCTTTCGGGAGGCTGGCGCAAGAGGCTGTCGATTGCCGAAGCTTTCGTCCAGAAGCCGGACATCGTATTGTTGGACGAGCCGACCAACCACTTGGACCTGGCGGGCATCGAGTGGCTGGAAAAATCCCTGCAAGGTTCGCCGTTTGCATGCGTGGTGGTCAGTCACGATCGCTACTTTCTGGAAAACGTTCCCACCAGGATGGCGGAGCTGAACCGCGTTTATCCCGACGGCATCTTTTATGTCGACGGCAACTACAGCGCGTTCCTGGAACAGAAGGCCGAGTTTCTCCACGCCCAGGCCAAGCGCCAAAGCGCGTTGGAGAATCGCGTTCGGACTGAAGTGGAGTGGCTGCGGCGCGGTCCCAAGGCTCGCGCAACCAAGGCCAAGGCTCGCATCGACAATGCCGGCGGGCTGATCGCGGAGTTGTCCGATCTCAAATCGCGAAGCCGGACCGCGGACGCAGGGATCGACTTCGCAGCCACCGGCCGCAAAACCAAGCGGCTGGTTCATTTAGAAGGCGTCGGGTTCGGATTTGACGATGGCGCTCCCTTGTTTGAGAATCTAAACTTCACGATCACGTCCGGCATGCGAGTCGGCTTGGTGGGCGCCAATGGCAGCGGCAAGACGACCCTGCTCCAACTTCTGCGCGGCGAGATGGAACCGCTTCAGGGTGAGATTCAGCGCGCCGAAGCGCTGCGGATTGTGTACTTCGATCAGCGCCGGCAGCTCAACCCGGATCTGACGCTGAGACGGGCGCTCGCGCCCGATAGCGACTCCGTAATCTATCGCGGACAAGTGATTCATATCGCGTCCTGGGCGGCCCGATTCTTATTTACCAGCGAACAACTGGACCAGCCTGTGAGCAAATTGTCGGGAGGCGAGCGGGCGCGGGTTCTGATCGCGAACCTGATGCTGGAGCCTGCCGACTTGCTGCTGCTCGATGAGCCCACCAACGACCTGGACATTCCCACGCTCGAAATCCTGGAGGAGAGCCTCCTCGAATTCGAAGGCGCGCTGGTGCTGGTCACGCACGATCGCCATTTGCTGGATCGCGTTTCCACGATTGTCCTGGGCCTGGATGGCGGGCGAGCCGAAGCTTTCGCCGATTACTCGCAGTGGGCCGCGGAAAAAGCCGCTCGCAACAAGGTGAAGCCGAAAGCGGCCGTTCCGGCGGCTCCCGCGATCGCACCCGCACCTGTTAAGAAGAAATTGTCTTATATCGAAGGCCGCGAGTATGAATCGATGGAGCAGAAGATTCATGATCTGGAGGCGGCGCTCACCCAAAAGAGAGCATCGTTACAAGAAGCCGGACTCAAAGACGGACGCCTCCTCGAACGGATTTATCGCGAGATTGAAGTAACGCAGCAGGAAGTGGACTTATTGTACGCGCGGTGGGCGGAATTGGAAGCAAAAGTCCGCTAGGCCATCTATCGAGCTATGCCCAGTAATTGCATTTCCGAAAGGCGAGCCTCTCCGCCGATATTCAGCCAAAGTCTCCCTGCGCCGCCATCGGCAAATTGAACGGTCTGGATGACTGTCGAGCCTTCGATCGAGGGAGGCAGCGTGGTCTTCCGATTCGCAACCCGCTGAAGGTTGGTTTCGATGTTGGATTCGATCTTCTCCCGCAGCACATTGCCAAGGGCTCCGGTGCGCAGCAACTCACCCAGTGAGCCATCGGCATTGATCTTCCGGACCTTGGCCGCAAGCTTCAGGTCGTTTGATTCAACCGCCGGAGTCAGGTCCACATCAACCTCGACATTGCTGCCGACAAGCTTTTTGACAAGTTCTCTGCCCAGCGCCTTGACGCAGATGTAGCGGTCGTAGCGCAGAGTCGCCGTAAGCAACGCCGACGGCGCCGCCGGAGAAAGCGTCGCTTGCTCCACCGTGAGCCGGTCGCCGCAACGGTCCGATTCGTTGAGTTGAGCGGCCAGCACTTGCGTAAAGCGCTCCTGAAAATCGCCCAGATCGACAGTGACGGCTAATCGAAAAACGCCCACGCGAGCCGCGGTGACGGACCCCCAGGTTGTGATGCCGACCGGTTGTCCTTCCAGATCGAGAGAAGTCTTGACGGGCGGAATCTTCAACGTCAGGGCGCCAGTTTGCCCCAGACACACCCCAGCCTGTTACCACGCTCAGCGACGCGAGACGCAGACAAGTCAGCCAGCGCATGATCAATCGAGCGGACGTCTCAGGCGCAAGTCCGCGGGACTTTAATGCTCCGGCCAGGGCAACGGAAGCATCAACCCTTTTTCAGGTAACCGTGCACGTACAGGGCGGTGAAGCCGTTGACCGACGACGACGTGCCCGTAACTTGCATGATCTGCCCGGCATGATCGATAGCGGCCTGACGGAAGTCCGTCATGCCGTCCCGGCGCGGATCATGCTCTTCTTCCATCAGCATGTAGAGGGAACCGTCCTGGGTCAGCAAGCCGATGGGCTGGCCGTTGCGGAAGCACTTCTGGGCGCAATCGCGATGCTTTTCGCCGTGCTTCCCCACTTCCAGGTAACAGGAGAAATCGACGATTTCGCCGACCACGGTCTTGACCGCACCTGCATTGGGCTTGCCGTCGACGGATGCGCCCAAGGTGGTCGGGCTCCAAGGTTGAGCCGGCTTCTCGCCCAAAGTCCCCAGCGGCTTGGCGTATGTGCCGCCATCGGCGCCGACGGTCATTTGAGGTTGGAGAATCCCTGACTTCGCTCCCGCCTTCCCCTTGTCTTGAGCCGACAGCGACACGACCAGGGCGAATGCGGCAGCAGAACACAGAATGGCCTTCATGAAGTTGGTCATGCCCAAATTCTACCAAAGTCAAAACGGAAGCAGGCATCTTGCTCAGTGGGCCTGTGCGGGATCTTGAAGTCGAGATACCATAAAACTTTCCCCTCATGTTACGTTTCGAAACAGCCGGCGAATCGCACGGCGAATGCCTGGTGGCCACGCTCACGGGTTTGCCCGCCCAAATCCCGATTTCTGTCGAGGCCATCGACCGCGAACTATGGCGCCGCCAGCAAGGCTTCGGCCGCGGCGGACGCATGAAGATCGAGACTGACCGCGCGCACATCGTCAGCGGCGTGCGGCATTCCCAAACTATCGGGTCGCCGATCGCGGTTTTAATCGAGAATAAAGATTGGAAGAATTGGACGGAGGTTCTTCCCGTAGAAGCTATCGATAGCCCGGAAGACAAGCGTAAGCCTGTCACCAGGCCTCGGCCGGGCCATGCGGATTTAGCAGGCGCAATCAAGTACAATTTTCAAGATGCGCGCTATATTCTGGAGCGCGCGAGCGCCCGGGAGACGACGGCTCGCGTAGCCGTGGGCGCTCTTGCGAAGGAGTTCTTAAAGGAACTGGGGATTGGCGTGTTGAGCCATGTGATTCAGGTGGGCGAAGCCAAGCTGGAGCGATCGGCGAGTTGGGAAGAGCTGATCGCGCTGAGCCGGCGCGAGGAAGTGCTGCTGAATTGCGTGGACGCGGAAGCGGAGCAGCGAATGAAGGCGGTGGTGGATCAGGCATATCGCACCGGCGACACGGTGGGCGGAGTGTTTGAAGTGGTGGCGCACGGAGTGCCGGCGGGGCTCGGTTCACACATCGCGTGGGACACGCGCCTGGACGGGAAATTGGCGCAGGCGATCGTTTCGATGCAGGCGGTGAAGGGAGTCGAGATCGGGTTCGCCGCGGAAGGCTCGGCGTCATTCGGATCGAAGGTGCAGGATTCGATTCACTACAATCGCGAGGACCGCAGCTTTTTTCGCGGCGCGAATCGCGCGGGAGGGCTCGAAGGCGGAATGACCAACGGCCAGGATGTGCTGGTGCGCGGAATGCTGAAGCCCATCTCCACGCTGCGGAAGCCGCTGGAAAGCGTGGATCTGGCGACGCGCGAACCGGCTCTGGCTGCATATGAGCGCAGCGACGTAGCGGTGATCCCCGCCGCGGGTGTGATCGGCGAGGCGATGGTGGCCCTGGTGCTGGCCGGAGCGGCCCTGGAGAAATTCGGCGGCGATTCGCTTCCGGAAACGAAACGGAATTACGAAGGCTATTTAGAGCAGGTGAAGAATTTCTAGATGATTTATCCGATCGTAAGATATGGCCAGCCTGTGCTGGAAAAGAAGGCCGAGACCATTACCGAATTCGACACGCCGGAGCTGCATATGCTGGTGGAGGATATGTTCGCGTCGATGTACGCCGCCAAAGGAGTGGGTCTGGCAGCGCCGCAGATCGGCATCGCGAAACGCATCGCCGTGATCGATATCGCCAGCGGCGAGGATCCGTCGCAAAAGCTGGTGCTGATCAATCCGGAGATTATCGGCAGGGAGGGCGCGCAGACGGGCGAGGAAGGCTGCTTGAGTATTCCTACCTTTCGCGAGCCGGTGACGCGGTCTCAAAAGGTGACCGTCCGGGCGTACAACGCGAAGGGCGAGGTGTGGGAGATGACCGGCGAGGATCTGCTGGCTCGCGCGTTTCAGCATGAGACGGATCATTTGAATGGGACGCTGTATATCAGCCACATCAGCCCGCTGAAGCGCGATCTGATCCGGCGCAAGATCCGCAAATTGCAGAAGGCGAATGAGTGGGGCTAGCCAGGTTGCAAAGGGCGGGTCAATTTCCCGAAGGAACAACTCTGCTTGTGGTCGCGATCCAGGCTCCGTTTTGCGGGCTGTTACTTAGAAGCGCGCACAGGGCCGAGTCGGCCCTCCAAACGATGAGAAACTCGCCAACGTTCCGGCGAGTCAGGCTCCGTTGTGCGCGCGAGTTCCTCAAAAGGTTGCTGAACAACTTGAAGACACCGCTCCCTTTGGTCGCGGCTCGGAATTGGCGTCCCATATCCACGGCGGTTTACAGTGGCGCGACCACAGGGAGCAGAATCGTTTGTGAGACGCCGCGGGAAACCCTATTCCAATGAAGCTGGTCTTTCTTGGAACGCCAGCCTTCGCGGTGCCCACGCTGGAACGGATCGTCGCGGCGAGGCATTCCGTCCTCGCGGTGTATACTCAGCCCGATCGCCCCAAGGGCCGCGGCCAGAAGAACGCGATGCCTCCGGTCAAGGAGGCCGCAGTGCGGTTGGAGCTTCCCGTGCGTCAGCCTGAACGGGTTCGCAAACCGGAGGTGGTGGAAGAACTCCGCGCGATGGCTCCCGAGGCGATGGTGGTGGTGGGATATGGGCAGATCATTCCGCAGACGATTCTTGATATTTCCCCGCTTGGGATCATCAACGTGCACGCTTCGTTGTTGCCCAAGTACCGCGGCGCTGCGCCGGTGCAGTGGGCCATCGCGCGCGGGGAAACCCGGACGGGCGTGACCACCATGCGCATCAATGCCGGGCTGGACACCGGCGACATGCTGCTCAAATGGGAAACTGAAATAGGAGAACAGGAGACCGCGGTGGAACTAAGCGAGAGACTGGCGGGCGCCGGCGCGGGACTCCTCGAAGAGACGCTGGAACGGTTGCCGCAAATCACGCCAGAACCGCAGGATCATTCGCAGGCGTCGTGGGCGCCGGTGTTGAAGCGCGAGGATGGTCACGTGGATTGGGGCATGTCCGCGCGCGAGATTCTGAACCGGATGCGCGGGTTCACGCCGTGGCCCGGGTGTTATGGAGTTTTGCGCGGAGCGAAGCTTAACGTGTGGCGGGCCCGGCCGTCGGATCGCGAACTGCCTCCCGGAGCGCTGCTGGCGGAGCATCGGCGTTTGTATGCGGGCTGCGGCGGCGGTTCGATCGAGTGCCTGGAGGTGCAGTTGGAGGGGAAAAAGAGAATGGATGCTGCGTCTTTCTTGAATGGGTTTTCGCTTGAAGCTGGCGAGGTCCTGCTATGAGCAATGCCGTGAGCCTTCCACTGGGGTTCCGCTATGCCTGCACCTATGCGGGCATCCGCAAGGTGGAAAAAGACGACCTTGCACTGATCGTTTCGGACACGCCCGCGTCTGCCGCGGCGGTGTTCACCAAGAATCGAGTTGTGGCGGGACCCGTGACGGTTGCGAAGCGAAATCTCCGCGTCTCCGGCGGGCGCATGCAAGCGATTCTGGTGAACGCGGGAAACGCGAATTGCGCGACGGCGACCTCTGAGCAGGTGGCTTTCGATTCCATCCGCGCCGCGGGCGAAGCGCTGGGCATCGCGCCGCATTGCGTGCTGCCTGCCTCGACGGGGGTGATCGGCGTCGAGCTCGACGTGCGAAAGATCGCCACTGCCCTGCCCCGTTTGAAGACCGCGCTCCATCCGGATTCTTTCGACGCGGCGGCGGCGGCGATTCTAACTACCGACACTCGATCGAAGACCGCGTTCGCTCAGCTACGGAGCGGCAAAGCCACCATCGCCGGGATGGCCAAAGGCTCCGGCATGATTCATCCGCGCATGGCTACGACGCTCGCGTTCGTGGTGACGGACGCGGTTATTCCCCCGGCTGCGCTGCGAACCGCGCTGAAGCAAGGCATAGAGCGCAGCTTTAACCGCATTTCCGTCGACGGAGACACTTCCACAAATGACACGGTCGCAGTGCTGGCGAACGGCGCATCGAAAATCGCGCCGGCGGCCAAGGCCTTCGCAGAGGCGCTGGCCGAGGTGCTGGCTTCGCTGGCGCAGCAGATCGTCAAGGACGGCGAGGGCGCGCGCAAGTTCGTGACTATCGAGGTGCGGGGTGCGGCGACGGATTCCGCCGCGGAGAAGATCGCACGGTCGATTGCCAATTCACCGCTGGTTAAAACTGCGATCGCGGGCTCCGACCCGAATTGGGGCCGCATCATTTCCGCGGCGGGAAACGCGGGCGTGGCGTTCGATCCAAGGCACGCCGACATCGATATGCAGGGCGTCCCCGTCTGCCGCGGCGGGCTTGCCGCCGACTTCTCCGAAGACGAGTTGAAGAAAAAGCTGGACGACGCGGAGTGCTCCATTCAGTTCACGCTGCGTGGAAAAGGGCGCGGGCAAACGCGCTTCTGGACCTGCGATTTGACGGAAGAGTATATTCGAATCAACGCCAGTTATCGAACGTGATCAAATCCGGCATCGTCTTCGTCGCGTGTTCCTTTGTCGCGTGCTTTTCGCTCGCCGCCCAGCCGCCTGCCGAGACCACGCCGAAAGATGTCCAGAGCTTCCTTCGGGAGACGGCCGACGATCTGACCAACAAGGACAGCAGCGCCTTCCTGGATCGTTTCGATCCCAAGATGCCGGGATTCCAAACGCTGCACTACGAAATTGAGGGATTGCTGGCGCGGCCGGAGGTCACCTCTGTGATTGAGATCGTCACCGACAAGGGCGACAATCAGAGGCGCGAGCTGGCGCTGGATTGGATCCTGACTATCGACACCGATGGCCCGCGGCGGCAGGTGGTTAAAATCGCCATGGAGCGCCAGGGCAAAAAGTGGAAGATCACAGCCCTCGATCCGGTAGAATTCTTCAAGCCAACGGCTGCTCCATAGGCATCGCCAGCGGAGGCTCGATAAAGAAATTGAGCTGCGCCATGCGCGCGATGGCGCAGCGCACGGATTCCTCCGTGGCCGGTTCCACTGTAATCACAAACGGAAGGTCGCGCCAATTCGCGTTGGGCAGTTGCAAAACCGCATCGATGGAGATATTCTCCGCAGCCAGCGCGGCGGCGAGCTGCGCGATGATTCCGGGCCTGTCCTGGACTCGAAATCTCAGATAGTAAGCTGAACGGTGCAGTGTCACGGGGATTGGGCGATACTCGCCCAGGCGCGCGTGGGCGAAGGGAGAAACGCGTTCCGCGCTACCTGACCGAATCTCGCGCGCCACGCGCATGAGGTCGCTGACCACTGCGACTCCCGTAGGATGAGGGCCTGCGCCGCGCCCGTAATAGAACGTGTCCGCACCGAATTTGCCGCGCACCCAAACAGCGTTGTAGGCTCCGCGGACGCTGGCAAGGATCGCGGCTTGGGGGATCAGCGACGGCCGCACCGAAAGCAGCAGCCCCTCCGGTGTCTGCCGAGCCGCGCACACCAGGCGGATGGTGTGATGCAACTGGTGCGCGTATTCGAAATCCACCGGAGTAATGCGGCGAATACCCTCGGTATAAATGTCAGCGGGAACGATGCGCTCGCCGAAGGCCAGCGCCGCCAGAATCGCCAGCTTGGAGCGGGCGTCGAAGCCGTCGACATCGGCCGAAGGATCGGCCTCGGCATAGCCCGCCTGCTGCGCTTCGGCGAGCACTTCGGCGAACCCTGCACCTCGGCTCTCAATCTCCGTCAGGATGTAATTGCAAGTGCCGTTGAGAATCCCGTAGAGGGTCTGGATGCGGTCGCCGGAGATGCCTTCGCGCAGTACGCCGTGAATGGGGATGCCGCCGGCGACGCTCGCTTCCATGGCAAGGTTCAGGCCTGAGGCGATGGCCAGATCCCACAGATCCGCGCCCGCCAGGGCCATCAACTCTTTGTTGGCTGTGACCACAGATTTCCCGCGCGCAAAGGAGGCCTCAACGATCTCGCGTGCGACACCCGTGCCGCCTACCAATTCCGCGACAATATCCACTTCCGGGTTCTCCACCACTTCGCGCCAATTCGTGGTTTTTTGCGCGGACGAGAACGCTGGAGGGATGGTCTTGGAGTCGACGCCGCGGCTGCACAGCGCGCGCACCTCCAGCGGAAAACCCAACTTTAGCGCGATGTCGCGCGCGTTTTCGGCGAGGACGTCCAGGGTGCCCGTTCCGACATTGCCCAGACCGATGATGCCTATTTTGACCGGCTGCATGGAATCTTCTATTTGACCACTAACTTGAATTCCACTACGAGCACCAGCGCTTCCGGCGTCACACGCACGGCCGACAAATCGAAATCGGCGAGCTCTTGTTTGTAGGATGACGTTCCGCTGGGTTGCTCAAGGAGTCTCTTGGCCTGGTCGCGAACATCGATCTTGAATTCCTTCGCGAAGCTCTCGGTGAGCGCGGCGCGCACACGCCGAATGTAATAGGAGTCCTTGACGGTGGAAACCTGCACGTTCTCCATGGCGATCGCGCCTTTGCGCGCCACCGGCACCGCCAGAATTGTCAGATCGAAGGAGTCGCCCATGCCCATGCAGCGTCCCAGAACATCCATGGCGGAACGCCCGCTGAACTTGGCCGTAATCTTCAGACGCCCGTCCGCCGCGCTGAGGCGCGGGGCTTCCAGATACGCGAACTGGCACCGCGTTTCGGGAGTTCCGCGCACATAGCGGCGGCCGTCTTGAGTGAACAATTGCTCCGCGATCAGGCGTTCGAGCGCCGCGTAGCGCAATTCCAGATCGGCGGCAGCGGCGCGTCCGGCGAAGAACAAGAAAGGAACCACCCAACGAAGCCGCGCGGCGTTACGAATCATTTTGCGCTTTGTTCTATCTTAAGCTTTGTCCGATTTGAGATGATGAGTGTGTTAGCCTGAAACGTTTACCCACCATGCCCTTCACCGTTGAAAAAGCTCAGCTGATGAGCGCCTCTGAAATCGACAGGACCCTGGTCCGGCTGGCGCACGAAATTCTGGAGCGAACGCGCGATCTGGACAAGCTGGTGTTCATTGGCGTTCGCCGCCGCGGAGTTCCTTTGGCCCAGCGGCTGTCGAAAAAAATTGAATCGCTGGAACGCCGGACGGTTCCCGTCGGCATTCTTGACATCAACCTCTATCGCGACGATCTCTCCACCGTGAGCCATCAGCCGGTGGTGAACGCAACCGATATTCCCTTCACGGTCGCCGGCAAGGATGTAATTCTGATGGACGATGTGCTCTACACCGGGCGCACTGTTCGCGCGGCGCTGGACGCACTCTTCGATCATGGCCGCCCCGCGCGCGTGCAACTGCTGGTGCTGATCGATCGCGGCCATCGCGAGCTTCCGGTGGAGGCACAGTTCGTGGGACGCATGGTGCAAACCACGGCCAGTGAGATTATCGAGGTCAAGTTCCAGGAGATCGACGGCATGGAGAAGGTGCTGCTGGTGGAACGCGCGGCGCAGGGCGCCTGACATGCCGCAAGGTTTGCTCGGCATCGAAAACCTGAGCCGGGAGGAAATCCAGGCCATTCTGGACCGCGCCCGCGATTTTCAATTTCGCGGCGACAACAGCTTCCGGAAACTGGATCTGCTGCGCGGGAAGATGATCGTGAATCTCTTCTTCGAGGCTTCGACGCGCACTCGCACCAGCTTTGAAATTGCGGCTCGGCGGCTGGGCGCGGACGCCGTCTCCATTACCGCGCAAGCCTCCAGCGTTTCAAAAGGCGAGTCTCTTGTGGACACTCTGAATACCTTGGCGGCGATGCATCCGGACGCGATCGTGATGCGCCACGCAGCCTCCGGCGCGCCGCACTTCCTGCAGCGCCATTTGGAAACGACGCCCATCATCAACGCCGGCGACGGCACGCATGAGCATCCCACGCAGGCGCTGCTCGACGCCCGCACGATTTTGGATCGAGGCAAAGCGCTGGAGAATCTTCGGGTGGCCATCATCGGCGATATCGCGCACAGCCGCGTTGCGCGCTCGAATCTGTATTTGCTTTCGCGCTTCGGAGCGGAGATCGTATTGTGCGGACCGGCTTCACTGCTTCCCCGCGAGCTTGCGCGCATCGCACCGGGAGTAATTCTCACCACCAGCATGGATGAAGCCATTCGCGATGCCGACGTCATCATGATGCTGCGCGTGCAACTGGAGCGTCAGCACGAAGCAGCCTTTCCGGCCAACGAGTATTTCCAGTTCTACGGGCTGCGCCTGGAGCATCTGCGCTTGGCCAAACCGGATGTGATCGTCATGCATCCGGGCCCGATCAATCGCGGGCGCGAGATTTCGTCGGAGGTCGCGGATTCGCAACGGTCAGTGATTCTGAACCAGGTAGAAAACGGCATCGCTGTACGCATGGCGGTGCTGGAACGCGTCCTGGTGGGCGCCAGCAACACTGCTGGGGTTGGGCCTGGGCTTACTCAATCTGGGGTCACGCAATGACGGCGCTGCTCATTAAGAACGGACGCGTCATCGACGCGGCTTCGGGCCATGACGGCATCGCCGATGTTTGGATTGAAGATGGCTTGATTCGCGGCGTCGGCGAGAATCTTTCGGCCGCGCGGGCCGAGATTTTCGATGCCACCGGACTCATCGTGACGCCGGGCTTCATCGACATGCATGTGCACTTGCGCGAGCCCGGCTTTGAGCATGCCGAGACGATCGAGACCGGCTCGCGCGCGGCCGCCGCGGGAGGATTCACATCCATCTGCCCGATGCCCAACACCGCGCCGGTGAACGACAATGCGACGGTGACCAGCTACATCGTGGAAAAGGCGCGCCGTCACGCGGTGGTGAACGTGTTGCCCATCGGGGCAATCACCAGGGGAAGCAAGGGCGAGGAACTCGCCGAGATCGGTTCGATGAAAGACGCGGGCGCTGTGGCGATTTCCGACGACGGCCGTCCAGTGATGAACGCTCGCGTGATGCGGCGCGCCATGGAGTTCGCGCGCAGCTTCGGCATCCCGGTGATCGACCATTGCGAGGATCTTCATTTAAGCGCCGGCGGCGATATGCATGAGGGTCTGGAATCCGTGCGCCTGGGTCTGCGCGGCATTCCGGGATGCTCGGAAGACGTGATGGTGGCTCGCGACATTCTTCTGGCGGAGGTCACTGGCGCGCGTTATCATGTTGCGCATATTTCGTCGAGCCACGCCGTCGACATGGTTGCATTCGCCAAGTCGCGAGGGCTAGCGGTGACGGCCGAGGCCACGCCGCATCATCTGGCGCTGAGCGACGGGAACATGCGGCCCTATGACAGCAATTACAAGATGAAGCCGCCGTTGCGCTCCGCCCGCGATGTCTGCTCCGTCGTCGAGGGAGTCGTCCGCGGAGCCATTGACGCCATCGCCACCGACCACGCGCCGCATCCAGGCAGCGAGAAAATGCAGGAGTTTGAACAATGCCCCTTCGGCATTATCGGTCTTGAAACCGCGCTGGGCGTGGCGCTCGAACGGCTGGTGCATTCCGGCAAGATTGCATTGCCGCGCATGGTGGAACTGCTCACCACCGGCCCTGCGCGCATTCTCGGGCTGAACAGAGGAACTCTTGCTTCCGGCGCTCCCGCGGACGTTACGATTTTCTCGGCGGAACGGCAGTGGACTTACGACGTCAATAAATCTTTGTCCAAGAGCCGCAATTCGCCCTATGACGGCTACGCGTTCCACGGAGGCCCAGTGGCCACCGTCGTTAACGGCGAAATCGTCTGGCAAGTATCAGAACGCTAATTTGAGAGCGAACTGCACCAGGCGCGGATTGTTCACCGTGTAGTTGATCGTCGCAAACGTTGGAGAATTGAAGTCCGCTCCGGCGGCGTTGCCCCCAGGCGCCCCGAACTGCGGATGGTTGAATAAATTAAAAAACTCAGTCCGGAAATCCACCCGCATTCCTTCGCGCGGCACGAAGTGCTTGATGATGGAGAAATCCGTGTTCACAAAATCGGGGCCCGAGAGCGGCGTCCGGTTTGCGTTTCCGAGTTCTCCTGGCGCAGGCTGCGAGAAACAGGAGACGTTGAAATACTCGGCCAAAGTCGGATGGCTCAATACCGGATTGCAGGTTTGATTCGGGCGGATCTGCGAGACGTCGTTCGTATTTTCAAGGTTGGCTCCGGATGAATTGTTCGTATCGATGACGAAGATCGGGAAGCCGGAAGTCGCCTTTTCAATCACGGTCAGTTCCCAACCTCCCAGAATGGCGTTGGGCGCCCCGCTCCAAGTATTGCCCCATTTCCTGCCCTTTCCAAACGGCAGCTCGTAAAGGATGCTGGCTGTGAAATTGTGATTCAGGTTGATCTGCGAAAGCGCCCAATCCAGGCTTTGCCAGTTAGGCAGAGGAAAATAAGTAGCTCCGATGATGCTTCCTAAGCCGTCCGTGAGGCCATTATCGTAGGAGCGCGAATAGGTATATCCGATAAGCGCGTAAATGCCGTGCCGGGCGCTCTTGGTTTCGGCCTTGAGCTGAAGTGAATTATAATGCGCCCGGCCGGAATCATAAATGTTGTCGATGGTGGAATAGGCGAAAGCTGGATATGGAACACCGAACGCGGACCCGTTCGGGCCGCATCCCAAGGTGTATCCGGAAACCACGCCGCACGCCGAGGGCGAGTTCACGTTGATGTTATTTCCGAATTCCAGAAGATGGGAACTGCGCGCACCGGCATAACCCGCCGTCAACAAAATCTGCCCTGGTATTGTCTGTTCGACGTTCACGTTGAACTGCTGAATCCTGCCCTGCTTGAAGTTTGTGTTTTGCGCCAGGATGGTCCCGGTGAAATCGGCCGGGTTGGGCGGCGCGTTGAACGTAGGAAATCCTGAGGAGAAGCTGATTGCCGATGGAGTCAAGCCGTATTTCGTGGCGCAGGCGGACGTGGCGAAGGTACAATTACCGCCGAAAGCAAACTCGTCCGATTCGGCGTAGTAGGGTGGGTTTTGCCACAGACCCTGCGCGCCCTGATTCCAGGAGGAATCGTGAAAGATCCCATAGCCGGCGCGAACCACTGTATTGTTGCCGCCGAATGGTTTCCATGCTGCGCCAATCCGCGGCTCGAGTGCGGTCAAATCCATGTTAATCCCAGCGCTGGAGCCGGCGTTCTGACCCGCAACCAGAAACTGTCCGGTGGCGGGATTAAAGTCAGATTGGCGATTGCCGACTTCCGTGACCGGCGTCACCAGCGCCCAAGCCAGCCCCAGATTTAGTGTCAAATTCTTACTGACGCGCCAATTGTCCTGGGCGAATGGCCGGAAGAGTTTCCAGCGGCGGCCTGTATTAGAGCCATCGAACTCCTGGTCATGAATCGCCAGGCTGGTAAGACCCGTTAAAAGATCCGCGGCCGGATCGTTGGTCCAAAGTCCGCTGACGACCCAGAATCCATTTGGGAAACCGACAGCCACCGTATTCAACTGATTCGCCCGAATAGAACCGCCCACTCGGATGTCATGCTTTCCACGGACCAGTTCCAGAGAATCAGAGAGCATCCAGACGTTGGTGCCGCCGACGAATGGCGTGTATCCACGATCACCCAGCGACCAATACGCCCCCTCCATTTCTACCGAGGTCAAACCGCAGCTTCCGCCCCCCAGATCGGCGCCGGGGATGCCGAGCGCCCGCGCCGCGCAACTGCCTGTTCCCTGCGACGTGATGTAGTCGAAAATCCTGTTAAAGCCGCCGCTGAGCTGATTTACCGTTGTGGGTGAAACAATGTGAGTTTCTGAAATCGCTACATTGCGGGCGTGATTCGCAATGCTCTGATTGCTGGCAAAGGGGCCCTGTTCGGCAAAGCCCGGAGCGCCGCCGGGCACATATGACTGAGCTTGATCGTAGCTGAATCTTGCGAACAAGTTATCTTTGCTCGAAATGTTTTCGTCGAAGCGGACATCGAACTTTCCTTCATTCAGCCTTCGCACCGGCTCGCTCACGTAGTTGTATCCCAGCGCGGCGTTATCGGCATTGGGTAGAGGATATAGATTGATTAATTCCTGACCAATCGAATTGATCAGGCCGGCGGGAATTTTATTGCAGGGCGTGCCACCCGCCTGGCTTCCATCAGCGGCAGCGGGAAGCGGATTGCCCGCGCTATTGCAGAAGAAGGGAACGGACACCGGGTTTCCGTTCACGATTTGCGTCGCGTAAGGATTTACCAGGGAGATTGTGTTCGGCTGACCGAAAGCGTTGTCTGTAAAATCGCCGCTCCGCTGCGCCACCGAGGGGACCACACCGTTGAAGGGAATCCCATGCCGCTGATCTTTTTGCTCAAAATCTGCAAAGAAAAATGTCTTGTCCTTCTTGATCGGACCGCCCAGCGAGGCTCCAAACTGGTTGAGATTGAACTTTTCCGTGGTCAAGGCGAAGCGGCTGCGGGCGTCCAGGTCGGTATTCCGAAAGAATTCGAAAAGGCTTCCGTGAAATTGATCGCTTCCCGATTTCGTGGTAACTAACACAGTCGGGCCGCCGCGCGTTCCCCACTCCGCTGAGTAATTGTAGGTGAGGACCTTAAATTCCTGGATTGAATCGATGGACGACAAAATCGAGATCGCGCCTGACGTTAATTCGTTGTTATCGTTGCCGTCGAGAAGCCAGTCCGTGCTGTTGGCGCGCGATCCGCCCACCGACAAGGAATAGGAACCCCGGGCGGACGCTTCGCTGCTGGGGCCGCCGTTAAAAAAACTGTTCGGGTTAGTCTCCTGTGCGGTGCCCGGAGTCAACGTGGCAAGCTGAACGAAATCGCGGCCGTTCAGAGGCAGGTCGGCGACCTGCTGGGACGTAATTACCTGGCCGAGAGAAGGGTCCGTTGTCTGAATGGCAACAGGCGTCGCCGAAACATCTACTGTGACCTGCACGGTCTCAGGGGAAAGCTTGAAGTTCAACTCACGGTGCTCGTCTGTTTGCAGCACAATGCCGTTCGCCGCGCCGTTTTGAAACCCTTTTTCCTCTACTTTAACCGTGTAATCGCCGACGCCCAGTAAGGGAACAATATATTCGCCGGCGTCATTCGTGGTGGAAGATCGAGTCAGTCCCGTGGCCGGAACCGTTACCGTCACCTTCGCGCCTGGAACGGCCGATCCGGTCATATCGGTGACAGTGCCGGAAATGCTTCCGGTGGCTTGTCCGAAGACAATTTGGCCAATGGCGAGAATAAGAAAGCAAATGAAACCTGCGCTGAATGTGCGCGCGAACTGACCATGGACGACCGGCCGCGATGCACCCGTGCCTGTCATGCTGTCTCCTCCGTGTTTTGAATCGTTTCGCTGAACAAACCTCGTTGAACAAGCAGGGTTCAAGCTTGAATCCGTCCGGCTACGGAGGGAGCGGATTAAGGGTAGTCTTGCCCTTTTTCATCGGCTTGTCAAGAAAAAACGGCCGCTATTGGTTGACCGCATCACCTGGGCTTGTGGCCGTGGATTCGCTATAATGCGGACATTGAGCCTCGAGGGGATTTCGAGCGCCAGCGCACAGCGTCGTGAGCCGGCCATTTCGGTGAATCACTGATATGGCAATTGCACCGCCAGTTTCGACCGGTCTTTCATTCCAACTGAATGGCGAAATCGCCGATGTCAGCGGCGAGCCGCCGCAAACCACTCTGCTGGATTATCTACGGTCCCGAGGTCTTACCGGCGCGAAAGAAGGTTGCGCCGAAGGCGAATGCGGAAGCTGCACTGTGGTGATGGTCCGGCCATGCGGCGAGGGCAGCGCATATAAACCCGTGAATAGCTGCCTGATGTTTCTGCCGATGGCGGCGGGCCATGAGATTTACACAGTGGAGGCTCTGGCGCGCGGCGGCCAACTTCATCCGGCGCAGCGAGCCATGGCCGCGGCCGGCGGATCGCAGTGCGGCTACTGCACTCCTGGATTCGTGATGAGTCTGTTTGCCGAACAATACCGGCCTGGCAGAAATGGGCCGTGCAGCACTTCGGCGTTGGGTGGGAATCTCTGCCGGTGCACCGGCTACCGCCCTATTCGCGACGCAGCTTTATCGTTGGGGCCTGCGCCGGAAGACGAGTTCGGCTTGCGGCTCAAGATGCCGGCGCCTGCTCCGGAGGCCTTTCGAGGCGCAACGTTTTCGCGGCCGTCGAGCGTCGCGGAGTGCCTCTCGATATTGGCGGAGAACCCGCATGCTCGGCTCGTTGGAGGCGCAACGGATCTGGCGGTCGAGTCCAATCTCAAGGGCAAGAGATTTGGTTCGCTGATCAGCGTGGAACTGATTCCGGAATTACGCGTGTTCAAGGAGACTTCGGATTTCGTGGAAATTGGCGCAGCGCTTTCGCTCGATGAGATTGGCGCGCTTTGGCGCAACGCTCCGTCATTTTTCGGCGAATGGCTGGAATTATTTGCGTCGCCGCCAATCCGCAACCGGGCGACATTGGGAGGAAATCTCGCGACTGCTTCGCCCATCGGCGATTCCGCACCACTGTTGCTGGCGCTGGATGCGGAAGTCAGGATCGCTGGCCATAGCGGGACTCGGGTCTTGCCGTTGGACACATTCTTCACCGGCTACCGACGAACCCTGCTTCGGGCCGGAGAACTATTGGTCTCGATCCGCATTCCGAAGCCGCTTCCGCAAATCGTCCGTTTCTATAAAGTGGCCAAGCGCAGGCTCGACGATATCAGCACCGTCGCGGCCGCGTTCGCTCTCAGTCGGGATCGTGCGGGCAGAGTGGAAATGGCAAGGCTCGCATATGGAGGCGTCGCAGCTGTGCCCACTCGGGCTCGGTCCGCCGAAGCGTCTCTGGTTGGTTCGAACTGGGACCTGACGGCGGTTGCGCGCGCGCAGGGAGCCCTGGAGCGCGAGGTTTCTCCAATCGGCGATCATCGCGGATCAGCCGCGTATCGCTTGGCGATGGCGCAATCGTTGATCGCAAAATTCCACCACGAGACAGAGGGAGGGTGACATGAAACTGGCCGGCAGTCCCCTTCCCCATGAAAGCGCCGAGGGCCACGTCACCGGCGCGGCGCTGTACACGGACGATCTGGTGGGCCGATTTCCCGGCACCTTGCATGCGTGGCCGGTGATGGCGCCGCACGCCCACGCTCGGGTGATCGAGCTGGATATTCGCCCTGCCCTCCGGCACGCCGGAGTGGTCGCGACACTCACGGGAAGCGACGTTCCGGGCGAAGGAAACTCCGGGGCGAATCGTCATGATGAGCCTCTCTTCCCCGATGAGGTTCTTTATCACGGGCAGCCTGTGGCATGGGTGCTGGGCGAAACGCTGGAGGCCGCGAGGCAAGGCGCATCGCGCGTCGCGGTTCGCTATGAGCCGCTGCCAGCCATCCTCAGCATTGAAGACGCGATCGTGCAACGGAGCTTCCTCTCCGGTCCCGCGCGCTGCTTTCGAGGCGACGCGGCGTCGGCGATTGCGGACGCTCCGTGCCGTGTCCACGGCGAGCTGCGCATCGGCGGGCAGGAGCACTTTTACCTGGAGACGCAGTGCGCGCTCGCATGCATGGATGAGAGCGGCGGCGTCTTTCTTCACTGTTCGACGCAGCATCCGACGGAGACGCAAGCGATCGTAGCGCGGGCGCTCGGCATCGGTGAGAATCGCGTCACGGTGGAGTGTCTGCGTATGGGCGGAGCCTTCGGTGGCAAGGAAGTGCAGGCCAACGCATGGGCCGCGATCGCGGCGCTGGGCGCGTGGAAGACGCGAAGGCCGGTGCGCGTCCGCCTGCCGCGCGCGTTGGATATGGCGCTTACGGGCAAGCGGCATCCGTTCCTGGCGCGATACGCCGCAGGCCACGATGAGCGCGGGATCTTGCGCGGTTTCGACGTCGAGCTGTACTCCGATGGCGGCTGGAGCCTCGACCTTTCCGAACCCGTTCTGTGGCGCGCCATTTTCCATCTGGATAATGCCTACCTGCTCCCGGCGGTCAATGTAACGGGCTACGTGTGCCGCACCAACAAGACATCGCAAACCGCCTTCCGAGGATTCGGCGGCCCGCAGGGCATGCTGGTGATCGAAGACGCGCTGGACCGGATTGCCCGTTCGCTCGGGCTTCCGCCGGAGGTCGTTCGCGAGCGTAATTTTTATCGCGAAGGCGACACCACGCATTACGGCATGCGGGTGAAAGACGCCGGGCGCATCTCGCGGATTTGGGACGAACTGAAAGAAAGCTCCAGCTTCGATGCACGCCGCGAAAGGGTGCAGGCTTTCAATTCCGCGCAGCGTCATCGCAAGCGCGGGATTGCGATCACGCCAGTTAAATTCGGGATTTCATTTACAGCCACGATGTTTAATCAGGCCGGAGCCCTGGTACTGATTTATCGCGATGGCACAGTGCAGGTGAGTCACGGTGGAACGGAGATGGGCCAAGGACTCCACACCAAGATCCAACAGATCGCCGCGGAGAGCCTCGGCGTGAATCTGGACGCCGTGCGTGTGATGCCCACGCGCACCGACAAGGTGCCGAATACGTCTGCGACCGCGGCCTCGGCCGGCACGGACTTGAACGGCGCGGCCGTGGCGGATGCGTGCCAGCAACTGAAGGCGAGGCTTGCGCCGGTGGCGGCGAGGATGGCGGATTCCCCCAACGTGAACTTCGCCCAGGTGGTGGAAGCGGCGTATCGCGAACGCATTCCGCTGTTCGCACAGGGCTACTATCGCACGCCCGGATTGAGTTATGATCCGCGCACGGGTCAGGGTACGCCGTTTCACTATTTCGCTTACGGCGCGGCGGTGAGCGAGGTGGAAGTCGACGGATTCACCGGAGAATATCGCTACTTACGCACGGACCTTCTAGAGGACGTTGGCGATTCCGTTTCACCCGTAATCGATATGGGCCAAGTGGAGGGCGGCTTCGTGCAGGGCCTGGGATGGCTGACTCTGGAGGAGCTGGTTTGGAACGACGACGGGCGCCTGGCTACCGACGGCGCATCCACTTATAAGCTGCCTTCGTGGACCGAATTGCCGGAAGACTTTCGCGCAAGCTTTCTGACTCGCGCATCTGAGCCGGGCGTGGTTTTCGGGAGCAAGGCCGTGGGAGAGCCTCCACTCATGCTTGCGATCTCCGTTCGCGAAGCTCTGCGCGACGCCATCGCGGCGTTCGGTGACGGAGGGGTGGTGGAACTGGAAAGCCCGGCCACTCCCGAGCGCGTCTACTGGGCGATCCAACGAGTTGCGGCGGCGAAGCTCGTATTGAATGAACCGCTGGCGGCGGGAGCCCTTCGCGAGTGATCCTCCGCGCCGCTCTCTTCCATGTCCCCAGGAACCCATTTCGCGAGGAAAATGCTCTAGAGGCCTTCGCGGACGGCGGACTTTTTGTGGATGAAGGGCGCATTGCCGCATGCGGAGATTTCACCGCAGTGCGTGCGGCACATCCTGAAGCGCCTGTACGCGACCTGCGCGGCGGAATCTTGTTGCCCGGCTTGGTGGACGCGCACATCCACTATCCGCAGGTGCGTTTGATCGGTGGCATCGGCGATTCTCTGCTCGACTGGTTGGAGAAGCATACTCTGCCCGAGGAAGCTCGATTCTCTGACGACGATTACGCGGCAACGATCGCCGGTGAATTCTTGGCAGCGCTGGCGGCGCACGGCACTACGACAGCGATGGTCTTCGGCGCGCACTTCGCTGGAGCCATGGGAATCTTCTTTGAACGCGCCCAGGCCGCGGGGCTGCGCATCGCCAGCGGCCTCACTCTGGCGGATCGATGCCTGAGGCCGGATCTGCACCATACTCCGGAGCGCGCCTATCGCGAAAGTACGGAGCTGATCCGCAGCTTCCACGGCGTCGGGCGTTTGTTCTATGCCGTCACGCCGCGCTTCGCGCTTTCCGCGTCGGAGGCGCTGCTCGAAGTCTGCGGAACTCTGATGGCGGAGAATCCGGGCGTCCGCTTCCAGACGCACTTGAACGAAAACACTCGCGAGATCGAAACTGTCCGGCGGCTATTTCCAAATGCTCGCGACTATTTTGGCGTCTACGAAGAATTTGGGCTAGCGCGGCCGCAATCCGTGTTCGCACACAGCGTTCATTCGACAGACTCCGAAATTGAACGACTGGCTGCGCACGAATGCTCCATCGCGTTCTGCCCCGCGAGCAACGCCGCCCTAGGCAGCGGATTCTTTCCGCTGGAGCGGCATCTGCGCGCCGGAGTCCGCTTCGCATTGGGCACCGACGTGGGAGCCGGGATTGGTTTCGGAATCTTGAAAGAAAGCTTGCAGGCGTATCTGACGCAGAGGCTGGCGCCGTCTGGAAGACTGCTTTCAACCGCTGAACTGCTTTACCTGGCAACTCGGGCGGGCGCCGACGCGTTGGGGTTAGGCAATGAGATCGGCGATTTCAGCGCCGGCAAGGCGGCAGATTTCGTGTATCTCCGCCCGCCGCAGCGCAGCCCTTTGGCGGCCGTCTTGCGAAACGCACCCTCCGCGGAGCGAATGCTGGCGGCGATCCTTATATTGGCCGGCGCTGAGAGCGTTCGGGAGACGTGGGTGGGCGGCGATTGCGTTCATAAGAGGACCATGGATGACGCTGAATGAAGTGAACGCCATGGATCGCGAGGCGTTCGTAGCGGCCTTCGGCGGCATCTTCGAGGAATCACCGTGGGTCGCTTTGCGCGCGTGGGACTCGCGGCCATTCGTTTCCCGTGAAGCTCTCCATCGGGCGATGACGCAGCAAGTGGATCTGGCGGCGCGCGAGGAACAGCTCGCGCTGCTGCGCGCGCATCCGGATCTGGGAGCTCGCGCACGCATGAGCGACGCATCCACGCGGGAGCAGCAGGGAGCCGGGTTGGATCAACTAACTCCCAAGGAGTATGCGGAGCTGACCGCCTTGAACCAAGCCTATCGTGATAAATTCGGATTTCCTTTTCTGTTCGCCGTGAAAGGCAGCGGCAAGCAGGCGATTATGGAGGCTCTGCGGCGGCGCGTCGACGCGGATGCGGAGGCCGAACTCGTGGAAGCGCTGACGCAGGTGTACCGGATCGCCTGGTTTCGCCTGGAGGAAGATTCGCAATGAACGAAAACCGCTTTGCCAGCGGATGGAAACGAAATTATTACGGGAAAGGCGATGTCAGCGTCTACCGTTTGAATCGCGCGGAGGGTTCGCTCTTCGCCGCGAACGTGTTGCTGTTGGTCTATGGCGACGCCTTCTGGGCTACTTACACAACCGGCGATAACACAGGGCTGGTGGCGACGGATTCGATGAAGAATTTCATTCAGCGCGAGACGCTGAATTTCGCCGGCGCGGGGTTGGAGGAATATTGCCGCTTCCTCGGCCAGAAATTTCTCGCCACCTATTCACACGCGGAAGGCGCGCAGATCACGGCGGCAGAAATCCCCTATGGCACCGTTGGCGAAAAAGCCTTCGCGCCCTCGGGTCCGGAGCGCGCCTTCGCCCGGCTGGAGATCGGCCCCAGCGGAGTAGTGGAAGCCCGATCCGGCATCGACGGATTCCGCCTGCTGCGGCTGGGCGGCAGCGCATTTCAGGGATTCGTCCGCGACCAGTATACGACTCTTCCCGAATTGAAAGATCGTCCCTTGCATATGTGGCTCGACCTCGCATGGAGTTATGTCGACGCCGAAAACGCGTTCAGCGATGGCTCGATCACGTCCGCGGTGCGCCGCATCGTGGCGGATGTGTTCAATCGATTCGAATCGGGCAGCATTCAGCAAGTGATCTATCAAATGGGAACTCGCATGCTCGAAGAAATTCCTGCAATCGCGCAAGTGGATCTGGAGGCCAACAATCGGACCTGGGACGCGGCAACGGAACCGGGCATGGACGTGGGCGTCTATACCGACGCTCGGCCGCCTTTTGGCTGCCTGGGCCTGTCGCTCCGGAGATAACGGATGAATCCGGATTGGAATGCAGCCGCGCGTCAAGCCGTCGATCGCTGCCGAATACTTGCGAGCTACACAGAAGAGCCAGGGTGGATCACGCGCACATACCTTTCGGCTCCGATGCATGATGTGCATAGGGCGCTGGCGGAGTGGCTCGCTCCCTGCGGATGCGCCATCTTTATCGACGCGGCGGGAAATCTGCGAGCTGTGCGCGGCGGCTCCGGCGATGCGCGCAGGCTGATCATCGGCTCACACCTGGACACTGTGCTTCACGCGGGCGCGTTCGACGGGGTCCTGGGCGTGGTGATGGGCGTCGCGCTGATCGAGGCTCTGGGCCAGCGCGAGCTGCCATTCGCCATCGAGCTGATCGGGTTCTCCGAGGAAGAAGGCGTGCGGTTCGGCCTGCCGTTTCTGGGCAGCCGGGCCGTGACGGGAGACCTGGGCGAAGACGCTGTAGCGATGATGAGCGGTGCAATCCGCGAATTTGGTCTGGACCCGGCGGAGCTGCCGCTGGCGCGTTTGCAGGGGCCAATCGCCGGGTACTTCGAGTTTCATATCGAACAAGGACCCGTGCTCGAACAACTCGGGCTGCCGGTGGGGATCGTCGAGGCGATTGCAGGGCAGAGCCGCTTCGAGGTTCGCTTCGAGGGGAGCGCGGCGCATGCCGGAACCACCCCGGCGCATCTTCGCAAAGACGCCCTGGCCGGGGCGGCGGAGTGGATCGCCGCGGTGGAACGAACCATGCGAGACACCCCCGGCCTGGTTGCCACAGTGGGACGCATTACCGTAGAACCGGGCGCGCCCAACGTAATCGCTGGGACCGCGACGATGAGTCTGGATATCCGTCACGCTCGCGACGAAATTCGCCATGCCGCGGCTCAGCGGCTGAATGACGAAGCACACGCCATCGCTCAGAGCCGCGGTCTGCGACTGTGCTTGGAGACGCGGTCGGATTTGCCGGCCACTCCGATGGATGCGGGTTTGGTTTCGCTTCTGGAAGAAGCGGTGCACGCAGCGGGCTATCCCATACACCACATGCCAAGCGGCGCGGGCCACGACGCCATGATCCTGGCAGCGCATGTTCCCGCTGCCATGCTCTTCATACAGAGCCCCGGCGGCGTCAGCCACTCCCCGCAGGAATCCGTTCGCGAAGACGATGTCGCTGCGGCGCTCGCCTGCGGAGCAGGGTTTCTGTCCCTGCTGGAGCGCCAATATGCCTGATCTGGTGATTCGCAACGGCACGGTTGTGACGCCTGCAGGCTCAGTGATCGCAGACGTTGCGGTTGAAGACGGAGTCATCGCCGAAATCGCGCCCGGGTTGCCGGGCGGCACGCGCGAGATGGATGCCGACGGCTTGCTGGTGCTGCCAGGGCTGATCGATATCCACGTGCATTTCAATGAGCCGGGCCGCACGGAGTGGGAAGGCTCGGCGACAGGCAGCCGCGCATTGGCCGCGGGCGGCGGCGTAATGTTTTTCGATATGCCGCTCAACTCGTCGCCCTGCACCGTTTCCGCTGCGGCGTTCGATGAGAAGCGTGCGGCCCTGGAACGTTCGTCGCTCACCGACTTTGCCTTGTGGGGCGGTTTGATCCCAGGCAGCGTGGATGCAATGGACGATCTGGCCGGCCGCGGCGTAATCGGCTTCAAGGCGTTTCTTTCGAATTCGGGACTGGATGAATTCCCGCGCGCCGACGATCTGACGCTGTATCGAGGAATGCAGAAGGCCGCGCGGCTGGGATTGCCGGTAGCTCTCCACGCCGAAAACGAAGAGATCACCTCGGGTCTCGCGCGGGAGGCGATTGCGCAAGGCCGAACCGGCATGCGCGACTATCTGCAATCGCGACCCGTGATCGCGGAGGTGGAGGCAATCACACGCGCGGCTGCGATTGCCCGGGAGACCGGAGCCAAGCTGCACATTGTCCACGTCAGCTCGGGAAGCGGCGTCGTGGCGGCGCTGGAGGCTCGCGAGCGTGGCACGGATATTTCCATAGAAACCTGCGCGCACTATTTATTCTTCACGGAAGACGACGCCTGCCGCCTCGGCGCGGTGGCCAAGTGCGCTCCGCCATTGCGCTCTCGATCGGAGCGTGATGCTTTGTGGGATCTTCTTCGCAACGGCAGCATTGATGTCGTGGCGTCGGATCATTCGCCAGCGCCGCCCACGATGAAGACCGGCTCGGATTTCTTCGCGATCTGGGGCGGGATCGCCGGCGTGCAATGCACGCTTCCCGTGCTGCTTAATCAGAGTGACTTCGATCCTGGACAAATCGCGCGGCTCATTGCGGGTTTCCCAGCGCAGCGATTTCAGATTCCCAATAAAGGCGCGATCGAGCCCGGCAACGACGCCGATTTTGTAATGGTGGACATGGCTGCGTCCGTCACGCTCGGCGTTGAGCATTTGCACCAGCGGCACAAACTGACGCCGTATCTGGGAACGACTTTTCGCGGCGTGGTGAAGCGAACCTTGCTCCGCGGCCAAACTATTTTTCACGATGGCGCGATCCCTGATGAGCCCCACGGACGCTTTGTGAGACCCACCCTTTCCACTTATGCAAAACCTCGGACAAACACGTAGCGCGCATCGCGCGGACCATCTGCTAGTGACGCCGGATACATTCGTGCGCGCGCCGCTGCCGGGGATGGTGAATGTCACGGCGATCGTGCACGCATCGCCAGCCGTCGGCGCGAAGTTCACCCAGTACACTGCCGAATTCGAAGAGGGCGGCTCGCTGGGCCCGACGGACGCGCAGCGATTCATCTATGTGATCGAGGGAGATCTCGCTGCCGGCGGCCATCTTGGTCCAGGAGAATTCGTTTATGTTCCCGCAGGGATGCCACTGCCGGTTCGCGCGGAGTCGCCATCACGGGCTGCGGTGATCGAAAAAACGTTCCAGCCGCTGGCAGGCGAAGCCGCGCCGGAATTCTTTCGGGGCGATGAGGGCGGCATCGCTTCCAAGCCCTTGACGCACGACCCTGACGTCCAGGTGCAGTTCCTAATGCCAGAAGGCTCGCGCTTCGATTTCGCGGTGAACGTGATGACGTTTCAGCCCGGCGCGACGCTGCCCATGGTTGAAATCCATGTGATGGAGCACGGCTTACTGATGCTGGCGGGCGGAGGCATCTATCGTTTGAACGACCATTGGTATTCCGTGACCGCAGGCGATTTCATCTGGATGGCGCCGTATTGTCCGCAATGGTTCGGGGCTCTCGGAAAGATCCCGGCAAAATATCTTATCTACAAAGATTTCAACCGGCATCCCTTATGACGATCGACGCAGCGCGCCTCGAATCCGAACTTGAACAGCTCGCGACCTTTTCCGAAGCCGACCCGCCCGCGGTGACGCGAGTCGTCTTCACCAAGACCGATCAGCGTGCGCGGGAGTACATCAAATCGCTCGCGCTGGCGGCGAAGCTCACCGTTCGGGAGGACGCCGGCGGCAACACGTTCGCACGCTGGGCCGGATCGGAACCTGGCCTCCCTGCCGTCGCCACCGGTTCGCATATCGACGCAATTCCGAACGCCGGACGCTTTGATGGAACCGTCGGCGTGCTGGGAGGACTGGAAGCGATTCGCACGCTCCAAGCCAGCGGATTCCAGCCGCGCTGTTCCATCGAATTGATAATGTTTACCGCCGAGGAGCCAACTCGCTTCGGCATTGGCTGCCTGGGAAGCCGGTTGCTTGCGGGCAGCCTCGACGCATCGGCGGGCGACCGCCTGCGCGACAAGCAGGGCCGGAGTCTTGACGATGTCAGAAAAGAAGCTGGCTTCGCCGGATCGCTCGATTCGGTGCGCCTTTCGGCTGGATATTATTCCGCGTTCATCGAACTGCATATCGAACAAGGGCCCCTGCTCGAACGTGAAGGAACTCCGCTCGGCATCGTCACGGCCATCGCTGCGCCGGCGAGCCTGCGCCTGACGATCGAAGGCGAGGGCGGACACGCTGGCGCGGTGCTGATGCCGGACCGGCATGATGCCTTTCTCGCGGCAGCGGAGATCGCATTGGCCGTCGAGGCTGCGGCAAAGAACACGGGCGCCATCGATACTGTTGCGACCACCGGAGTCTGCGACGTATTTCCAGGAGCCGTCAATAGCATTCCCAGCCGCGTCATCATGATGCTGGATATTCGGGATATCGATGGCGCACGCAGGGACGCGGTCGTCCGCGCCACTGAAGCGGCGAGCCGGGAAATCTCCGCGCGCCGCGGCGTCAAGATCGTCGCGGAAACCATCAACGCCGACGATCCGGCGGCGTGCGATCCCGGTTTGATTGCGACGCTCGCGGCCGCAGCCGAGACCTGCCAACTGCGATCGCGGGAGATGGTGAGCAGGGCTTATCACGATTCCCTATTCATGTCGCGCATCGCGCCCGTGGCGATGTTATTCATCCCCTGCCGCAATGGCTACAGCCATCGTCCCGATGAATACGCGTCCTCCGAGCACATCGCGCAGGGCGCGGCCACACTCGCGGAGGCGTTGCGATCTCTCACTTGCCGCTAATTCGGCGCCAGAGCAGGATGCCAGCGCAGGAGTAAGATTGGTTCGATGTCTCTTCATTTCCAGCGGCCTTTGCCGCGAGCTGCAACATGGGCCGCACTCCTGCTTTGTGCGCCTTTCGGTCATGCCTTGGCCGGTCAAAGTCTCGACGACCGAAGAGTAGGAGTATTTGCCGGATACACCTTTGCGAATGCGCAGGACCCCGACGACTCGGGTTTGCGTCTCAGCTTCAGCGGCGGCGACATCGGGGTCTACGTTACGCAGAATCGATGGCTGCGTTGGACGGGCGATTTTACCGCAGCAGGAAACGGCGGGATCCTGGGGCCAACGATTTTGTACGGGCTCGCCGGGCCGGAGTTTACCAAGCGTACCGGCCGGGCGATTTTCTTCGGTCACGCTTTGTTCGGTTATGGCGAGGTGGACGGCGGCCTGTTCAGCGCCAACAAGAGCGGAGTCGCGATGGCTTTCGGCGGCGGCGTCGACCTAAGATTGAACAAACGGTTCAACCTTAGAGTGGTTCAACTCGACTATCTACCGAGTCATTTTGGAGGCAGGCCAGAGTCGATCTTTGGACCCACTGGTCCCGTTGTTACTTCGTGGGAAAACAATTTGCGGGTCTCCGTCGGCGTTGTGGTGAAGTTCGGGCACACGCCTTAGTGGCTGCGGATGGGGAACCCATGATGGCAGCCTGGAACTCGCGCACGTTAGCCGGCGCCGGTGCGGCGAGCCTGCTCGCGAGTCTGGCGATCTGGGGAGTCTTCACGATCGGCGAACAGCGGGACGGGGAAGAAGCCGGGACTCGTCTTTTTTCCGGCTCCAGCGTTGGCGGATTCGATCCCGCGACGGAAGCTCAGCTCTTTCATTCCAACCGGTATACTCGCGCGGCCTTTCTGCGAGCATCCTTGCAAAGCGCCTCAAACGCGCCACAAATGCAAGATCGCGAACAGGGCCTTTCAGTGGCCCTCAGCCGGGTGGAGAGCTCGGACGCGCACTATCTTTTTCAGCAGTCGATTCTCCCTATCATCAACAGCTCAACCGAACCCAAGGCTTTGCGCGAGTGCTTCACCTTCATGCAGAAGTGGAGCATTGCGGACACGATGAGCGCCTCGGCGAAAGAGGATCTGGCTTCGACATTGGTTGCAGCGATCCTCGGAAGTCACGATACCGATGAGCTGGATGCCCTCACGCTGGGCTTAGGCATCGTCGCTCCCGGGATCGGCCCCGCCAAAGCCGGCGACCTCGCTTCGAAACTGGTGGCGCAGAGTGTCGCGGAGAACAATTCCAATCTCAATTACGGAAGACTGCCCGGCTTGATCGCCCTCGAAGAGAAGCTGGAAGCGGGCAAGGCCGGCGAACTCGCCGCCAAGATGACGGAGCGTATCATCGGCGATCACGAGGGCTCCGCCTTGCCGGTGCTGGCGTTGGGATTGAAGGGCCTCGAAAGCAAGATAAGCGAAGCGGGGGCGGAAGATGTCGCCTCGAAGTTGGTCGCGCGAATGGTGCTGGAATTGAATTCCACGGCTCTATCGTCATTGGCGTCGGATATCGTTCCGCTCAAGGGAAAAATCCGCCCAACCAAGGCTGATCAGTTCCTCACGGATCTGGCCCAGCGAATGATCCTGGAGCGAAACGCCGGCGACTTGGACGCATTGCTATCCGCCTGGAGCACGCTCACCGAAAACGTCACGCCGGCAAAAGCAGACGAGCTTTCGTCGCTGCTGACGCGTGGGATGACGACGCTGACGCCGGACGCCCACACCCTCAATCGTCTGGCGGCTGCGTTGGGGGCGTTGAAGGAGAAGACATCCGCGGAGGCCTTCGATTCAGCCGGCGCGACGCTGGTTTCCCGGATGCATACAGAATCCGATCCTGCCGCCCTGGCTCAGTTGGCCTCCGCGATCGGAACCCTGCGCAGCAAGCTTGCGCAAGACAAGGGTGAGGAAGCGGCCACGATCCTGGTAACACGCATGGTCAAAGAGAAAAATCCCACGACCATCGGACCTCTGGCTTCGGCCTTGGACGATCTTGATGAAGGCGTGGGCAAGAGCAAGGCCGCAGACCTCGCTTCAACACTCGGCGCGCGCATGGCCACGGAATCCGATCCGGCCGCGCTGTTAAGTCTCGCCGTCGGCTTCATTGCTTTGGCCGAACAAGCCGATCCCAGTCGAGCGGGGAGTCTCGCCGCACCGCTGCTGGCCCGAATCCAAACGGAATTTCGCTCAGGAGCGCTCCGGACCCTGGCCTTCAGCGTCGGAGCGCTTGCAGATCACGTGAATCCCGACAGGCTTGGCAGCGCAGGAACAAAGATAGCGATGTCGATGGGCGGCGAGACCGACCCCTCGGCTCTTCGTGCATTCGTCGCAGGTCTGTTAGCGCTTAAAGACAAAGCCGGCGAGGAAAGCTACGAAAAAGCGGCTTCGATTCTGGTTGCCCGAATCCGGCTGGAGAACGATCCGCTGGCGCTTCGGAACGTGGTGTCCAGTCTGAACGCTCTCAACGGCCATATCGACAAGCGCAGTTTCAATGAAGCCGCCGCGCGTTTGACCGGCCGCTTGATCGACGCCAAAAATGCACCTGACGTTCAGGCGCTGGCGCGTAGCTTGGCCGCGATCGAACCGGATTTGGACCAACCCGGCGCCGCGGAACTCGCATCGAAGCTGGTTGACCGCACCAAGCAGGAACGCGATCCGGAATTACTGCGCGCCTTGGGCGAGGTTTTGGGAACTCTGCCAGCGGGGTCTCTCAGCGACGAACAAATCGTCAGTGTGGCTCAGGTTTTTGCAATTCCAAACGCTCCCTGTGAGATCGCAACGCTAGCGAAGGACGAGAAGCCAGACCTGCTCGTCACTCAGATTTTGAATCCGTTGTGTTCCGAGCATGGCTGGACGCAGGCTGTCCTTGCGCTGCTCCATACGCCCATGGAAGCTGCCTCCGGCGATGGTGCCGATGCTGATGCGGACTTCAGTCACCTCATATCAGACGATGACGATGACGGTGCGTCATCCAAAGACTCCGCCCAAGCTGCCGCGGTGGACTTCAACAAACTCAGCCAGGTTGTAGCGGGTTTCAGGCCCAGGGAAACAATTTCCATCGAAACAGTTACCGTCCAAATTATAAGCGCGCTCCTCTTACTGGCCGGTCTTCTTCTCTGTTTCCGCGCCTGGCGAACGAAGACTTAGCGGCTGAGCATGGAACAACCAACTCCCGGAGACAGAGCATTGGTGGTGCCGACAATCTTCGACGCGCATTTCCACTGATTCTTTGTGTTATCCAGCAAGTACGGAGTGCCCTCCGAATCGTGATATTCGTGGTAGCCGGAAATCGTGTCATCCATGGCCTGAAAATTCTGCTGGAAGGCAGCCTGCCGCCGCTGAATGTGAGCGATGGTCTGCTGCATCTGCTGCCAATTCTGATTCATCTTCGCGACTTCGGCCGCCGTTAAGTTACGCTGCACCTGCAACCACGCTGGATTGTATGCGATCGAGGCGATCATGTGCTGAATGGCTTGTTCCGCGCCTGCCGCTTTTCCGGCCGGAACAATGTAGCCGAACATCCCGTCCACGCCCCACGAGGTGATGCAATCCACGAACGTGCACATCGCGGAGCCTTTATGCGTGACCACCACCAGATGCGCTTCCGCTGGCTTATTGCCGTGCTGGCACGTCCAGACGGCTTCGCCGGCATCCTCGCGAGCCGAATGATCCCCCATATTCGCGTCCGGAATCTGGCCTCCGAATAATTTGATCTGCTGCTCGCGGATGTCCGGCCGATCCTTGGCCGATGCAAATGTCAAACCCGAGCAGGCCTCTCCTAACAATTTGGGCCCAATTTGCTGCGCATAACGGGATCCCGCCGTGTACGCTTCGACCTCATCCACCTGCCCGGTGCCGTTCGGACGATAAGACTCACCCGGCCTTGGATGGGATTTGTTCGGCGCCACGTACGATGGTGTGTCGGGGTTTCCAATGACCAGATAGCTGCCGCCGTCCGGAGCCAGCATCCGCACATAAGGACTCACTTGCAGCGCGGACAGGCGAGCCATGCCGCCATCGACAAGCCACCCACGCGGCACATCCATGGTGAAGGCCTTCTGGTTGGTAAGCGCCAGCTCATTTCGATCCTCGAACTTGATCCACTGGATGCGTTCGAGAGCAGACTGCTGAGCCACGGCTGCGCAGCCAAGCAGCAGGCTGGAGGCGATCATCACACGATAGCTTCGCATAGGCAAGCTCCCAGACCCAGCATTTTACACCCTACAAGCGGTTCATCAAACTCGCCGCGTAGCCCGCTCCGAATCCGTTATCGATATTGACCACGGTCACGTTGCTCGCGCAACTGTTCAGCATCCCCAGCAGCGCGGCGAGCCCCTGAAAGCTCGCGCCGTAGCCGACGCTGGTGGGCACCGCGATCACCGGCACCGACACCAGCCCGCCGATCACGCTGGGAAGCGCGCCCTCCATGCCTGCGCACACGATCACCACGCGAGCCTGCGCCAGCCTCTCGCGATTCTGCATCAAGCGGTGGATGCCGGCGACGCCGATATCGGGGATCGCGTCCACTTCATTGCCCATTACCTCCGCGGTGACCTGCGCCTCCTCGGCCACGAACAAGTCGCTGGTGCCCGCGCACACCACCGCGATCTTGCCCTTGCCGTGCACCGTCCGGTCACGCCAGACGCGGATCGCGCCGGAGGCTGGAAAGTGCTCCGCATCCGGATGCTCGCGCTTCAGCCGCTCCGCCATTTCGACAGATGCCCTGGTCACCAGCACGTTGCTGGCGCGCGCCAGCAGCGAGCCCACAATCGCCGAGGCCTGCTCCGGCGTCTTCCCAATGCCGAAAACCACCTCTGGAATCCCGTGACGAAGTGCGCGATGGTGATCCACCTTGGCGAAGCCCAAGTCTTCGAAAGGCATGTGCCGCAGACGTTCCATTGCCGCATCCACATCCACCGCGCCCGCGCTTACTTGCGCCAGCAGCGCCCGCAACTGATCTTGATCCATGAGTCCCTAGCCGAGTTTAGCAGCGGACCCGGAGCGAAAGGCGGTCCCGAAGGCGATACCCCCATTTGCGCCGATCCCAACCCTCCTCAAACCCCTTGGTTTCGGTTCATTCCAGGAGATAATAGCCATTCAGCATAACCCAAACAGCATATCTATGAGCCGAGCCGCAGCGCCCGACAAACCAGCCCTGTGCATACAGGAAGCTATCGACTGCCACGCATGTACTGCGTCCACCGCGAAGGAGGTGGCGCGCAGTTGCCCAGACTTGCCCCGTAAGCTGGTTACACAATTATTTGTGCAGATTCACACCTATCCGGCCTGCGCCCGCATGCATGCGAATTTCACGCGCGCATACGCGGAAGCGCGCCAAGCCATCGCGGTGCAGGAGATCAAGAAGCCCGTTGGCGTATGCCGCCCGCTGGCCGCTTCCGCTGTCGCGTGAAGCTGCGCTATTTTCCTAGAAGAGCTTCGATCGCCGATTCCACCGCGTCCCGATCCACTACCCCCCGATACGCGCCTGCCAAGTTGCCCTTCTTATCGATCAGGAACGTATCCGGCAGGCTGTCCGCGGAGCCGTATTGGTCCGCGGTCGCCTGGTCCCCCGCCAGCATTTTGTAGCGGAATTCGCTGTGCTGCTTCAGGAACGGACGCAGCGTCTTCCATCCGTCCTCATCCATCGCGACGCCCACCACCGCGAACTTCTTCGCCCCGTACTTCTTCTGGAAATTCACAAACCAAGGCATCTCCTGTTTGCATCCTGTGCACCAGGTGGCCCAGAAATCGAGCAGTACGACTTTCCCGCGATAGTTCGAAAGCTTCACGGTTTTTCCACCAGAGTCTTTCAGCTTGAATGCGGGGACCGGATTTCCCACCGTCAGCGCCGGAGCATCGGCTGCGAATGCCGCGCCCGCCAGCGCGAATGACAATACGATTAATTTCGAATTCATGTATTTTTCTCCTTTGCGGCGCTTAGAATTGCAAATTCCCAAAGAATTGCGAAAAAAGGCAGCACGTGCGGCGTCCAGACCATTTGCCAGCCCAAGCTTTCTCCGTTCCCCCATAGCGCGTATGCCAGCGTTTGGCGGGAGTCCTCCACCTGCATGATCAACGTCAAACTCGCCATCGCCGACACCACCAGGGCCATCTGGCTCCAGCCCAGGAAGCCAACCCGCGTGCCCCGGCGCACTCCCCATAGAAAAGGAATCACGATCAGAATCGCCTGCACGGCCAGCCAGAATAGCGTTTGCCAAAGCGGAGCCCGGAAAATCGCACGCACCGGCACGCCGAAAGGAATGACGATTGCGAACCACCACACGACGCAAGCAAGCGCCGCATAGATCCCAGCGCTTCGGCGCAAAACGGATCCCAGCACAAAGCCCCCGATCACGGCCCAACCGGCGATCAGAAAGACCCCGCCGACCAGCCGCACCACGTTGTCGGCCGGCGTCATCCCGCTCTCGCCGAACACCCCCTGGCTCAGAAGTGTGTGAATCTGGCCGATCACCCAGCCCAGCCAATTAAATCCGCGGCGTCCGGAGGACCATCCTCCAACGAGCATCCCCACCGGTGCGATCAGCCCAGCCGGAGCCAGCCACGTCCGTGCCGTGCTCCACAGTGCCGCTTGTCTGCGTATGGTCAGACTCAGCAGATCCAGCAAAGCCTCGCCGCCCGCCTCGCCCGCCTCCGCAATATCCCCGAGGACGGCGTCTCTCTCGCCGGACTCCAGCCCTCGCGACAACCGATGCGCCAGCCACCAGCACATTCGGTTCATGGGCGCGCCGTTTTCCGCGTGGCCCCCCACGACACTCCGCGGCTCACCCGCGTGACCGCGTTGTAGAATGCCTCCGCTTCGCCGATTCCCTTCGCGGTCACCCTGACCATGCGTTTGGCCCGGCCGCCCCGCTGAGGCGTAGCCTCGCCCATCCAGGTTTTGACCAGCCCTTTTGTCTCCAGCCGGTCCAGCGTGGTGTACAAAGCGCCGATCGAGCAGCGGCGCCCGGTGGCGTCCTCAATCTCCTGCCGGATGGCGGCTCCATAAGCGCCCTCTCCCAATCGCGCCGCCGCGGTAAGAAGCAGATATTCGAACTCGCCAAGCATTACTATCACATTGTGATCTTAATGCCGCACCGAGTCAAGGAAGAATTGCGTGTGCGAGGTTCGAATGTTGCGGGCGCGGGACACGCCTAGCGCGAACAAGCTCGCAATGCTCCGGAGTGAAGGTAAGGGGATCTGGCCGATCGCAGTGATGCGCTGGCCCGCTTTGAGTTTTTGCAGACGCTGCGCATCCTTCAGCGCGCGAAGCGAAGGTTGATCCGCCGCCCGCCATTCATCAAGACAGACACATGAATCGAGTCCCGCTGAAGCGATTCGACCATGCCGTCGTAAGTACCGAAGATCGTCATCCACTTCCCGCGATAATAGGGTGAGCCGCTTGATGGCCTGGTATCCCGTGAGCTTGGAAGCTCCCAGGACCGTTTCCGGATCCTGCACAAAAATCCGCTTGTCGTCTTTTTCAGGCGAGGGCTGCGGGGCACCGTCTTCGGCGATGCTCTCTTCGTGAGCTCTGCAGCCCGCCGAAAACCCCCGTCAGACCTGCGAGAGTTATCGCCGTTCGCATGCTCAAGGCGTCCTGGTGAAGAACTCCCAGCCTCCCAGGACGGCGCCGAACGCCGCGAAGGGACGAGTTTTAAGCAGAAGGCGCCGAGGCCTGAAGATCACTCGCTTCATGCAACAAAGCCTAGCATTGCGGCTCCGCATACGCCGCCGGCGCTAAACCCGCCCTTTGCTGTCCCGCCGTTTTCCTCCCAATGCCGCAAAGCGCCAAGCCATCTTCAGCAAGTCTCGCAACGCGTCCGGATCGATTCGCGGCAGGCGCACCAGCACCGACGGATAGCCCGCATAATGATCGGTCACGTAGTAAGTTTCCGGAGCCGCCGCGATCAGTTCCGCGCGCTCCTCGAAATTGACGCGGACCACCAGGGAATCCGGCTCGGCCGACTTGTGGGACGGAACACACACCATCATCTTTCCGCCCACCCTCAGAGCCGCCTTCCCGTACGAAGTGGTCTCCTCGACCCCGTCGAGAGCCAAGCCGAGCTTCCGCACCGTATCGAAGGTAACTTTGCTTTTGGCCATACACACCGTCTCACGAGACGGCGATGCCAATTTTACCGCGCGCACGCTACGTAGATCCCCTCCCGGGAGATTCCTAGGTGTGTTAGGGTATTTCCCTGTAGCCGTCCTAAGTGATATATCGGTCAATCTAGGTTCGATCCACACCGAGAATTCGGCGTGTTGAATGATTGCCGCTTGCCGATAAGACCCTTAGATTAGTGGAAGAGTGAGCAACGTGCTTCGCAGTATCATTATCTGCCCGGATCAGACGCTGTCCACCCAACTGGAAGATGAGCTTGCCGCAATTGGGGGAACCATCGTCTACCGGACGCTGACGACCTACCCTTCGGTCCCGGATCTGGTGCGGACCCTGCGGGCGCACGCGCCGGACTTAATCTTCCTCAGCTTTGAGGTGGAGGACCAGGCGGAAGGCGTTATCCAGTTCCTGGAGAAGGAATCCGAAGACGCCCAGATCATCGGCATCCACCGGGCTTGCGATCCGGCAGTGCTGCGCACTATGATGCGCCTCGGCGTACGCGAATTCGTCGGCTACCCGTTCGATCGCAAGAGCTTAACGGAATCGCTGCAACACGCCTCGGTCCTGCTGGCGCGCAAACCGGCGGCATATGTCACCACCACCCAGGTTTTTTCTTTCCTGCCTTCGAAGGCGGGCGTGGGCACCTCCACTCTGGCCTTGAACGTGGCTTCCGCCCTGGCGCGCGACCCCAGCGGGAAGGTGTTGCTTTCGGATTTTGATCTGAACTCCGGGATGATGCGGTTTCTGCTGAAGCTCCAGAACAGCTATTCGGTTCTGGACGCAGTGGAGCACTCTGTCGCCATGGACGAGAATTTGTGGCCGCAACTGGTCACAACCATCGGCAACCTGGACGTCCTGCACGCCGGACCGATAAATCCGAGCCTGCGCATTGAGCCTACCCAGGTCCGCAATCTGATTCAATTCATGCGGCGTAACTATCGCGCCATGTGCTTCGATCTTTCCGGCAATCTGGAGCGCTATTCCATTGAGATCATGCAGGAATCGAAGCGCGTGCTGCTCGTATGCACACCCGAAATTCCCTCCCTCCACCTGGCCCGCGAGAAGATGTTTTACCTCAAGAGCCTGGATCTGGAGGGGCGCATCAGCGTGGTGCTCAACCGCGTCGCCAAGAAGCCTCTTTTCACCAAGGAACAAGTGGCGGAGATTGTCGGCGCGCCTGTGATCGACACCGTGCCGAACGACTATGACGGCGTCAATAGCGCCACCGCCAGCGGCACGTTCGTCGACGAAAAATCGGACTTGGGCAAGCACTATTCGCAAGTCGCCACCAAGCTGATCGAAGCCCAAGCCCCGATCGCCAAGGGCAAACGCAAGTTCCTGCAGCACTTCGCGGTTCCCACAGGCTCCAGCCTGATTCACCGCTAGGCCCGTAAAGGGCCTGTCGCGGCCCTCAATTCCCGAAAGGAACACCTCGCTCGCGGCTGCGATCCAGGCTCCGTTTTGCGGGCTGTTCCTTGAGGCGCCCGCAAAGGGCCGGTCGCGGCCTCATTTCCCGAAAGCGACAGCTCCGCTCGCGGCCGCGACCCAGGCTCCGTTTTGCGGGCTGTTCCTTAGGAGCCCGCAAGGGGCCGGTCGCGGCCCTTAATTCCCGAAAGCAACCGCTCCGCTCGCGGGCCGCGACCCAGGCTCCATTTTGCGGGCTGTTTCCTTAGGAGCCCGCAAGGGGCCGGTCGCGGCCCTCAATTCCCGAAAGCAACAGCTCCGCTCGCGGGCCGCGACCCAGGCTCTGTTTTGCAGGCTGTTTCCTGAGGAGGCGCGGATCTTCAAATCGCCGGTAGCGTATTGTAAGACGATGGAGCATTGGATCTCCGCCTACGGCTATCCGGCCATTTTCCTGATGCTGGTGCTGGGGATTTTAGGGTTACCAATCCCCGATGAGACCATTCTGGCCTTCTGCGGGTACCTGATTTTCAAAGGCACTCTGCATGGCGTGCCTGCCTATCTTTCCGCCTTGGCCGGAAGCTGGTGCGGCATCAGCCTGAGTTACACCATCGGCCGGACCCTGGGAACCACCGCCGTGTCGCGCTATGGGAAGCGCCTGCACCTGACCGAGGATCGGCTCGCCCGGGTACATCAATGGTTTGACCGGGTCGGCCACTGGGCGCTGGCGATCGGCTACTTCATCGCAGGAGTGCGGCATTTGACCGCCATCGTCGCCGGAATGTCCGGCCTGGAGTTCTCCTCCTTCGCCCTCTACGCCTGGTCGGGAGGCGCGATTTGGGCTCTCACCTTCATCCTTCTGGGCTATTTTCTGGGGGATCAGTGGAAGACCATCGAGGAAATCGTCCATCGCGACCTGGGCTACGCCTCGCTGGCGCTGATCGCCGTGGTGGCCGTGGCGCTGGGTGTGCGCGAGTTTAAGCGCCGCCAATCCAAGCCGGTTTCCCTACCACGCCCGGGACCCCGCGCTTCGCAGGACTAAGGCATCGGCCTCCGCGCGCATTCGGCTCAGACCTTACTGTATGCCCTGAGATTGATTCCCGATCTCTCTTAAGGTTCCTCGCATTCCACCGTAGGGTGTGTGCCTGAAGGGCTTAAGGAGACGATACGTGTAAATTAGAGGCATGTTCCACTGGATCTGCCCGGAGTGTGGCCGGGAAATCCCTCCCGCAGTGAAGGAATGCCCCGCCTGCGACCCCACCAGTGTCGTCCACGCCGCTGCCCCGGAGGCCACTCCTAGCGGCGCTAAGGCCACCTCCCCGGAACTTACTACTCTCGCGGTTCAGGCGGCTGTTGTGCCGCCGCCTCCAATCGAAATCGAGGTCGGCTTGCGAGGCCCTTCCGCCTCGCCGGAGGCCGCGCCTGCCCTTCCCATCCGGGGACAAGCCGAGGTCCCAGCCCCGGCGCAGGAAACTCGCACCATCGAGGCTGAATCGGCCGGTTCCGATCCTGCTTTTACCAAAGCCGAAGCCGCGATTCTGGAACCTCTTCCCATCCGGGTAGAGACCGGGGCCGCCGACTCCGAGCCTGCTCCTATCGAATCCGTAGCCGCAGTTCTGGAACAACTTCTCATCCAGGTCGAAGCAGAGGCGCCAATCGTCCCCCGGGAGACCCATACCATCGAGGCTGAAGCCGCAGACGCCGATCCTGCTCCTACCGAAGCCGAAACCACAGCTCTCAAACCCCCTCCCATCCAGGTACAAGCCGAGGTCCGAACCGCAGCGCAGCCCACCCGCGTGATCGAAGCCGATACCACGGCGCTGGAACCCCTTGCCATCCAGGTAGAAGCCAGCATCTGGGACGCCGCAGAGGAATCCGCCGGCTCCGATCCTGCTCCTATCGAGGACGCAACCGCAGATCTCGAACCCCTTCCCATCCAGGCAGAAGCCAAGGGCCCAACCGCCGCGCAGCACGCCCGCGTAATCGATGCTGACTCCTCCGAACCCAATCCTGCGCGTAAAACTCCGCAACCTCCTCGCATCCAGGCAGAAGCCACGCCCCCAACCGCCGCGCAGCACACCGTGATCGAAGCCGAGACCGCAGATCTGGAACCCCTTCCCATCCAGGTAGAAGCCGAGATCCCAACCGACGCGCAGCGGACCCGCACCATCGAGGCTGAATCCGCGGGCCCCGATCCTGCTCCTATCGAAGCCGAAATCGCGGCGCTGCAACCGCCTCACATCCAGGTACAAGCCGAGGTCCGAACCGCAACGCAGCCCACCCGCGTGATCGAAGCCGAGACCACGGCGCTGGAACCCCTTGCCATCCAGGTAGAAGCCAGCATCCGGACCGTCGCAGAGGAATCCGCCGGCTCCGATCCTGCTCCTATCGAGGACGCAACCGCAGATCTCGAACCCCCTCCCATCCAGGCAGAAGCCAAGGACCCAACCGCCGGGCAGCCAACCCGCGCCATCGATGCTGAATCCTCCGAACCCAATCCTGCGCGTATCGAAGCCGAAATCGCAGATCCGCAACCGCCTCGCATCCAGGCAGAAGCCACGCCCCCAATCGCCGCGCAGCACGCCCGCGTGATCGAAGCCGAGACCGCAGATCTGGAACCCCCTCCCATCCAGGCAGAAGCCAAGGACCCAACCGCCGCGCAGCCAACCCGCGCCATCGATGCTGAATCCTCCGAACCCAATCCTGCGCGTATCGAAGCCGAAACCGCGGATCCGCAACCGCCTCGCATCCAGGCAGAAGCCACGCCCCCAACCGCCGCGCAGCACACCCGCGTGATCGAAGCCGAGACCGCAGATCTGGAACCTCTTCCTATCCAGGTAGAAGCCGAGAACCCAACCGCCGCGCAGCCAACCCGCGCCATTGATGCTGAATCCTCCGAACCCAATCCTGCGCGTGTCGAAGCCGAAATCGCAGATCCGCAACCGCCTCGCATCCAGGCAGAAGCCACGCCCCCAATCGCCGCGCAGCACGCCCGCGTGATCGAAGCCGAGACCGCAGATCTGGAACCCCTTCGCATCCAGGCAGAAGCTACGCCCCCAACCGCCGCGCAGCCGACCCGCACCATCGAGGCTGAATCCGCGGGCGCCGATCCTGCTCCTATCAAAGCCGAGACCGCGCTGGACTCCTCTCCCATCGAGGTAAAGATCTGCGCCCGGGAGCAGTCTGCCATTGTTGCTGAACCTGCCGATAAACCCGAATTTGCCGTTCCCGAACCTGCGCCGGTCGAAATCCGTTCTACGGCGCTAGAACCAGCACCGCTCCGGGTTGAATCCGCCAGCCCCGAGGCTGCGCCACCGCCGCATGACCCCTTGCTTCGGATGGCGCAAAAGCTCCGCACCGCCCAGAGGAAACTGCAGCTCGATGCGGCCCACTCGAACGAACCGCCCCCGCCCCCTCAACCCGAGCCCGTCGCACCCGCGCCAGAGCCTCACCCGCAAACGCTGCTGATTGAAGCCGCCCCGGCCGCGATTGCACTTCTCCCGCCCGCACTTCCGGCGCCGTCGCAGCAACCGCCAGCACCCGAGCTCCGGCCCGATCCAGCGGCTGCCGGCGCAATTCCCACTCCGGGTCTGACGCCCCAGGCTTCCCCGCCCCCGCCCGTTCCCCCATCTAGCGGAGCCGCGCTTCCCGTGATCCCTTCCGGCGTGAGCACCGCGCCCTTAGAGGGGCAGGCCCAAACCATCGCCGGTCCCGAACCGGATGCCACCGGCCCAGTTCCCAACCCTGGTCTGGCGCCTCCGCCTTTCCCGCCCCCGCCCCCGCCGCCCCCATCATTGACGGCCCTGCCTGCCGCCGTTTCCGGCGCGACCTTCGACCAACCGGCCTTGGTCGCGGCCTCGTCGCCGGCGCTCCCGGCGCTGGGACTGGCCCCTCTCCAGGATTCCTCCGGGCTCGCCCGCCGCATTCGACCGGCGTCTCCCTCGATCCAGATTCAGCGCGCCAACCCCGGCCCCCGCTTCACGCTCCCCGGCCCCGCCCTGACCCCGGCGCTGAAGTCGCTTCAGGAGGCCGGTATCTCCAAGGTTCTGGTGGACCGTCCCAGAGTCGCGGCGAAGGGCTCGCACGGTTGGCTGGTCGGTATCGGAGTAGCCGGACTTCTGCTCGCCGGATTTCTGGCATTGGATCTGTACAACGCACCCACCTCCGCCGCCGAGCCGAAGGTCACTCCGCCCGCCGCGACCGCACCCTCCTCGATCGCCTCGGTTTCAACTCCCGTCCCCGCCGACCCCACGGCCCCGGCTTCCCCCGCGGTTTCCCCCGCAGTTTCCAAGGTCGCGTCCTACTCGCTAGCCAAAGCCATTGAGGTCACCGGCTTCCGCTTCGTGGGCGATAAAAAACCCGAGGTGCGCTACCTGGTGGTGAATCACTCCGCTGCCGAGCTTGAAAACGTGACCGTCTACGTCACCCTTCGCAGTTCCGCGTCTAAGCCCGGACAGGCTCCTCTCTACCGTTTCGCGTTCCGTGCGCCCGCTCTCGGTCCGTTTGAATCGAAGGAAATGTCCGCCCCGCCCGATAAAGGGGCGGATAAGGCGCTGGACAAACTCGCCCACTCCGCAGACTGGCAAAGCCTCCACGCCGATATCGAATTGGGTCAATAATAATAAAATTCGCGCGTCACTGATCTGGCCCGCCGATTGCACCTAATTCGAGCGAGGAGGCGAAAGGCCGAGAATGCGCATCGACGATCTGTCCGAAAAGAGTCCTGAGACGGTGTCCCGCAAATCGGGCTGCGAAGAACACGATCGCCTTTTGATCGAGTTCGGCGTGGCTGTCCAGGCGCTCTTAGAACTGCACGAGCAGCAGTTCCTGGCGGTCGTTGAAGGGGACAGCGAGTGTTCCCGTTTCGACGTTTTGATCCACATGGCCAATGAAAGGAAGCAGTTGGCCAAGTATGCCTATCTGCGCCATGTGGATGCGCACGGCTGCTCGAACCATGATGCCCTTAAATAGACTGGAACGTGAAGTAATTACCGATAGCATGTTGAAGGTCCAATCGATTCAAGCATCGTTGAAAGAAATCGATGGATCTAAAGTTCCCGATATCGACGAAATTCACAGCTGTCTCAAAAGCGCCAACAGTTGCTTCCGTAGCGCCCTGAGAGACGGCAGCTCCACCAAGAAGCAGATCAAGCGCTGAGATCTTCAGCGCGACCCGTTCTCCGTTTAAGAATTTCAACCAGTAGTACTCGCATCAAGGCCCGAAGTATGTGCAAAATGTGCACGCCACTTGGAGGCCCGCGATGCCTGGAGGAGGAGTACGTCCATGAACAAGCGATATAGAATTCGTTCGTCCACGATCGCGATTCATTCCTTTGACGGACGCCGGGTCACCGTCCACGTCCCGGAGGATGCGGTGGTGACGATTCGCGAAGATCCGAGGGATGGAGACCGCTTAATCGATGTCGTCTGGAACGATAAAAACTACTTGATGTTCACGCAGGATCTCCGCGATCGCGGCGAGCCGCTCGATGAAAAAGGAGCCTCCACGTGAGAAGCAGCAGCGTCCCGGCAAGAGCAAGGAATCCAGCGGCCGGCGCGGGCGTGGTGGCGACTGCTGGAGTGAGTACCACGTATTGACCTGGAGCTCCATCGAACGATCCAGCAGCTAAGATGAGGCCGTTTTGACTGATGCTGTAGGCCGTCTGAATATTCCACCCCACCGGCACAAGTGTGTTCAAGAGCTGGGTTCCAGCGGCCGCGCTCCAGATCCATCCGCCTGCATCGCTATAACCTACTACTGAGCCCGAGTCATTGAGGGACCCTCGGGCGACCTGAGCCTCCACGGCGCCTGGAGGCAGCGGGATTACGGTACTCCCTGAAGCAGTGACCAGAAACGCCTGATAGGTGCTTCCCGTGAACCCGTACCCCGCGACCTGTCCTGAAGAGTTTATCGCGTCGCCAGCCGAGGAGCTCCAGCCGCCCGGCAAGGGAATCACAGCACTACCCGCCGCAGTCCCGATGAACGCCTGGGTCGTGGCCGCGATCCCGGCGTACCCGGTCACTTGACCGGAATCGTTTATTCCATAGCCCTCCGTAAAATTCGAGCCGGCAGGAAATGGGATCGCTGTGCTGCTTGAGGTATTTCCGATGAATGCCTGGGTGGTGAATCCGCTTCCCCAGCCCGCCACTTGCCCGGAACTGTTTATTGCCAAGCCTATTGCTAGGATCCAGCCCGCCGGCAAGGGGATCGTCACGCTTCCCGACGTCGCGCCGATGAAAGGCTTGGACAGATCCGCTGGAGAGACAAAGCCCGTTATCTGACCGGAGTTATTAATCGCCGAGGACTGCGCGGTAGCCCAGCCCGTGGGAAAGGGAATCGTCACGCTGCCGGAAGGGCTGCCGATGAAAGCCTGGGCGAATCCGGTTCCATTGACGCCGTACCCAGCGGTTTGACCAGAGTTGTTGATGCAGGACATATTCACGCCCGTGAATCCGCTCGGCGGCAGGATCACGCTGACGGTATAAGACCCGGCGGAAGCCACCCCCGAAAAAACCAACGCAACAAACGAGCGAATCGCATTCGGAAAAATTAGCACACCGGCTCCCTTCGATTCACCATCCGCGACCTGCCGCACCAACCGAAAACGAAAAGCAGCCCAGCCAGAGCGAGAAGCCCCGTCCCCGGCGCGGGAGTCGTAGGCGGCAATGCGGGTGTGAGCTCAACGAATTGCGGGAAGCCACCAGTGAGCGTCCCTTCGGCCAAGATGAGACCGTTTTGGCTAATACTGATCGCGCTCGTTATATTCCAACCCGAGGGAACCATGCTATTCAGCAAGCGGGTCCCGTTAGTCGCGTCCCAGATCCACCCGCCCGCATCGCTGCTCCCCACCACCACTCCGGAGCCATTGAGGGAGCCCAAATATGCTGCCGCCCAGGTCGCTCCAGGCGGAATCGGGATGATCGCCGTGACGCCGGCGGCCGTGCCGATGAATGCCTGCTCAGCCCCGCCTCCATTCGTACCCGACCCGGCCACCTGCCCCAGATTGTTGATCGCGAAACCGGAGGAACTGCTCCAGCCGCTCGGTAGCGGTATCAACGTAGTGCCTGAGACGCTCCCGATGAGTGCCTGAGTGACCGTTTGTGCAGCGTTCGAGACGTACCCCGCCACCTGACCGGAATTGTTCATAGCGTCAAGGTATGCGTTGGCCCAGCCGCTAGGCGTTGGGATCACCGTTGTCCCGGAAGGGGTTCCGATAAACAACGATCCGTTGCAGGTCCCCGCCACCTGCCCCAAATCGTTGATTGCCCCAGCCCCGCCCGAGGGGTGGGCTCCACCGCAGGGAATCGCTGTGCTGCCTGAAGGAGTGCCAATGAACGCCTCTGAACCAAAGGACCCCACCAGCGCGCCCATCTGCATAAGGAAGTTCCCAGCCACTTGACCGGAACTGTTTATTGCGACGGCCCAAGATATACTGAAAGGCTGACCAGTAATAGGGTTAGAGATGGGAACGATCGTGCCGGCGGGCAAAGGAATATGCTGGACCCCAGAGGGGCTGGCGACAAAGGCTGAATCGTCACCCCCGGCCACTTGACCGGCATTATTGATGCCGGACATACCCACGCCGGCGGTCGCGAATCCGTCCGGAGAGGGAATCGGGATCGTCGTCGGCTCCGGAATTACACTTACCGTATAAGACCCCGCAAAACCCACCCCCGAAAAAACCACCGTAAAAAACCAGCAACAAGCAAAGCGACAAGTCACCCCGAGCCTCCTTTGCATTTGCGCCGAAAACTCCGGCGGGCTTACCGGTAATTGTACATCGCCTTCCACACCAGCACCGCGACCCCGGCCAGAAAACCCGCCAAAGCCTCATACTCGCGATTCCGCCGGTAAACAGCCCATTGGAAGCGCTTCCGAGCCCCGGCGCTGGCACTCAATTTTGGAAACAGCCGCGGCACCCTTCGAGCATAATCCCCATATTCCGGAAATAATTCCCGTAAATGCTGCTCCTCTAATTCCACCACTGGCAAATACACCAGTCCGAATACAATCGCGAACAGCACCGCCAGCTCCCATCGCCGAGCCGCGATGGCCAATCCCGCCGCCGCCGTCAGCGTACCCAAATACAAAGGATTCCGAACCCGCGCATACGGGCCGCTCTCCGCCAGTGTCCGATTCTTTTCCAAGTGTCCTGAGGCCCACGCCCGCAGCGCCAGGCCCAGTGAGGCGACAGGCAACCCCACGGCCAGGGAAATCGCGTCGGGCGCGGAGAACCACAGGAAAGCGGCCACCATCACAAAGCCGAACAACACCCGTAGCCTGGCTACGGCATCCGCGTAAGGTTTGGGGAAACTCACGCCGGAGCTTTCGCCGATGCCTTCCCTGTTTCGCGATGCGCCGCCTCGCGGATCACACCTTCCAGCGCATCCAGCACGGCTGCGGGCGTAACCGCACGCATGCTCGCGTCGATCTGCGTGCGCCGTTTGTACGAGGTCACCGCATCGGCCGAACGCAGCACGCGAATCGATCCCCCATAGGGGCCATGCGACGCCGGGTCAGTGGGTCCATAGATCGCGACGCCGGGTTTCGCCAGCGCCGCAGCCAGGTGCAGAGGCCCGCTGTCCACGCCGATAACCGCCCACGCGCGCCTGGTCGCATCGATCAATCCCGCTACGCCGGAGAGGTGAATCTGGGCGCCCGGCACCCGCGCCAGCAGTCCCGCCGATTGGGGAGGTCCGTTCACCACCAGCGGCATCGCCAGTTCCCGAGCGACGTCTTCGTAGAACTCCACCGGCCACTGCTTCGATTCCCACCCCGCCAGTGGAGACGCCAGAACGAACCGGCCTTCCGGAAGCGTGGCTTCCGGTCTGCCTTCCGGAACGTGAAACACGTGCAGACTGCTGGACGCTCCCGCCGCCGCGGCCAGCTCCAGATTCGCATCCACCCTGTGCGCGGACTTCGTCAGCACGGCCGTCGAATAGAACAGCGCCGCCGCCCCTTCCCGGGCCTGCGACCGATGCAGCCCGACTTTCTTATCCGCCCTCGCCAGCCCCGCCACCATAGCCGATTGCAGCAGCCCCTGAAAGTCCACCACCAGATCGAAGCGTTCGCGCCGCAGTTCCCGCACCGCCGACGCCATGCCGCGAGCCGACCGCTCCATCCCGATCACTTCATCGACGAAGGGATTGCCTTCGAGCAGTGCCGCCCACTGCGGCCGGATTACCCATGTGAGCGTGCTCCGGGGAAAGCTATGCTTCAGGCTGGCTACCGCAGGCAACGCGTGAATCACGTCGCCCATGGAGCTCAGCCGGATCACTAATATGCGCATCGTCCCCATGTCTATCGGTGTGATCTCTTAGTACCGCTTACTATTTCAGCAGTTCCAGCGCGGTTTCCGCTACTCGCGCCGCCGTGACGCGCGTCATGCAGCGGTGATCGATGGGACATTCCCGCTTCAAACACGGGCTGCATTCCACCGGTTCACGAACCACGCGAGCCATCGGCCCAGTGGGTCCGGTGGTGACGTCGTTGGTCGCTCCGAACACCGCGACTGTCGGAATCCCCAGCGCGGAGGCGATATGCATCGCCCCTGAATCATTGGTCAAATACGCGCAGCAAGCCGCCGCCAGCTCGATAAACTCGGCCAGCGTCGTCTCGCCCGCGAAATTCTTCACCGGGACATCGATGGCGCGCGCGACTTCCGCGCACAACTCGCGCTCGTCTTTGGAACCGAAAATCGCCACCCCCGCGCCCAGCGTGCTCGCCACCCGAGCCGCCGCTTCCGCAAATCGTTCCGGCAGCCAGCGCTTGGCCGTTCCATATGCCGCGCCCGGACTCACCCCAATCACGGCCCCTTCGAAACCCAGCTCGCGGAATCGAGCCGCACCCGCTTCCCGAGCCGCCGCCGCGCCCTCCAGACGAATCGCTTGGCTCGAAGGCATCTTCTCTATTACTCCAGCCCGCCGCAGCAATTCCAGATAATAAAACCGTTCATGCTTTGGAATTTCGCCCGCTCGCGGCACCGCGATCGCCCGCGTCAGTAAAGCGCTGCGCCCATCGCGAGCATATCCAATGCGCACCGGAATCCGAGCCACCCATGCAATCGCCGCCGCCTCAAACGCATTTTGCAGCAGAATCGCGCAATCGAATTTGCGCCCGGCCAGCTCCCGGCCCATTCGCCATTTCGCCCCAATGTCGCGAGCCGTGTATGAAATTATCTCATCGCAAAAAGGCTCCCGCCGGTACAAATCCGCGACCCAAGGTTTCGCCAGAATCGAAATTAGAGCCTCAGGAAAACGCTCCCGCAAAGCCCGCAGCGCCGGCAGCGACATGACCGCGTCCCCCACCCAATTGGTAGCGCGGACAAGAATGCGTTGATAACTCACTCATTCTTAGTGTAGTGCCCAAACTACGCCACTCCGCACCGGTGATAAACTTGGGCCCCATAAAATGCTCGTCCCTTTAGGAGAAGCGGCATGGAGCGCGAAGCCCCGCCGCCCTGACTCATTCGCACTGCTGCCGATCGATGAAGTTCTCGCTCCCGCCAGCCAGATTCTCGACATGTCGCTCGCCGGCGCCGGTCCATCATGGTTACTCTGCAATAGATTGCTGTGGAGACTCGAAGGCAACGACATCTTCGCCGCCGGCCTGATCCTCTATAAGATGATTCCCCCCTGCGCCACTCAAAGGAGCGACCCAAGCTACCGTCATCGCGTCGATCCTCAACGAGCAGCAGCGTCGTACGCTCCACGTGTTGCAGTTGCTGACCAGCCTCGGCCTCGAAAAGATCCCGACAAGCGCCGGCAATTCGCGCGCCCAAATACCCATCGCTACCGTGCTCAACTGGACCGCGCAGTTTAAGAAGAATTAACCGCTCGCTGACGCCGGCGTCCACACGCGTTACCCTTAAGACGATGATGCGGTGTGCAATTCTCGCGCTCGCAGCCGCGGCCACTCTCTCCGCCGCGCCGCCCTCGCGCGTCCTCGCCATCGACGTCGACGGCATGATCAGCCCCATCACTGCCGAGATCGTCGGCCATGCCCTCGACCAAGCCGCCGCCGATAATGACGCCGCCGTCCTCCTGCGTCTCAATACTCCCGGCGGCCTCATGGACGCCAGCCGCGAGATCACGCAAAAAATCATCGCCTCCCGAGTCCCCGTCATCGCTTATGTCACGCCCAGCGGAGGGCGCGCCGCCAGCGCCGGCTTTTTCCTGCTTGAATCCGCCGACGTCGCCGCCATGGCCCCCGGCACCAACACCGGAGCTTCCTCGCCCGTCCTCCTCACCGGCGAAATGGACGAGACCATGCGCAAGAAGGTGGAGAACGATGCCTCCGCTTGGCTCCGCAGCATGGTGGCCAAGCGCGGCCATAATGCCGAACTCGCGGAAAAGACCATCTTCGAAGCCAAGGCCTTCACCGAAAAAGAATCTCTCGACGACCATCTGATTGACATCATCTCGCCCGGCGAACACCAGCTTTTGGCCTCGCTCGACGGCCGCGAAATCACGCGCTTCGATGGCCGCAAGGAAATCCTCCACACCGCCGGAGCAGCTATCGACGACTATCAGCCCTCCGCGCGGGAGCGCATCATCAACGCCGTAGCCGATCCCAACATCGGCTTCCTGCTTCTGATCATCGGAGCGCTCGGGGTCTACGTCGAGTTCACTTCGCCCGGCCTCATCCTGCCCGGCGTCGCCGGAGGCATCCTGTTTCTACTCGGCCTCTCCTCGCTGGCCGTGCTGCCCATTAATTGGATCGGCGCCGCGCTCCTTCTATTAGGCGGAGTCCTCCTCGTCCTCGAAGTCAAATTCACCTCGCACGGCGTCCTTGGCGTTGGTGGAACGGTGTCGATGCTGCTGGGAGCTCTGCTCCTGGTCAACGGCCCTCCGGAGGTGCGCATTCATTTAGTCACCGCCCTCTCGGTAGTACTGCCGTTCGCCGCAATCAGCCTGTTCTTGGTGACCCTCGCCGTCCGAGCCCGCCGCAACAAAGCCGTGATGAGCGACGGCGGCCTATTGAACGAGCTCGGCCAGGCCCGCACCCCGCTGGCCCCCGCCGGAACCGTCTTCGTTCACGGCGAGTATTGGGACGCCGTGTCTTCGTCACCCGTAGAATCCGGCACGGAAGTCCGGGTAGTCGCGATCGACGGCCTGAAGCTCCGCGTCGAGCCAGCCAAGAAAGGCTAGAACCGCTCCGGGACGATGTGGGCTTCATCCCTAAGTCGCATGGCGATTCGATTCACTGAATCGGCATTGTCCACATGCTTAAATGTACGTCGGGTTAGCGGGCCACCGAGACTGATGCTGCCATTTCCGTCGGAGCGGATACACTTGTCGACCATCGAAAGGCTCGCAAATACGCTTCTGTCGACGTTCGGCCCATAAGTCCATTCCGAACGATCAGCGCACGTCGATTCGTCAACGCAGAATAGGTCCGCGTCCTCCCATCGCTCATAAGGAAACCGTCCCGAGATCCAGAATTGACCCACTAGGGCGAACGGTATCCCCACAATTAAACCGAATTCCTGAGATGCCCTACGACGCATGGATGGTATGGGACCCCAGTGAGACAGCCGCGACCGGCTGGTGCAACACCCAAGGGAGGCGCACGCAAGGGCGCTGTTCCTGAAGGCAACGCCCCGCCGAATAATGATCCCCTTAAAATGCGCGAGCTTAGAGAAAAGGACGTGATGAACGTTCTGGGGCTCGTCCGCAAGGAATTTAGCGCCGACGACAAGCGCACCTATCTGATGGGTCATTCGATGGGCGGCGCTGGGGCCTTGTACCTGGGCGCCAAGTACGCCCCCAATTGGGCGGTTATCGGCGCGCTGGCTCCCGCTGCCTTCGCCATGCAGGCCAATGCCGCTGAGATGCTGAGGCCGGCCAAGGACACGCTGCCGGTAATCATCGCGCAAGGCGGAGCGGACACCGCTGTTCCCGTCGAGCGCACCCGTCAGTGAATCGCCACGAAGAAGGATCTGAAGATGGATTACAGGTACGTCGAAATCGAGCCAGAGGATCACGGCACGATCATCCCCATGGCATGCCCGAGATCTCTCTTCGCCGAGCACTCCAAACGCTGATGCAGAAGGCGCGTACCCGGAGGGCCGAATAAGCATTCGCACCGGGGTCGGAATCGAGGGAACTGGTCCCGCAGGTTTGATGCTCGGGGACTTGCTGCACCTGAACGGGATCGTTCGATATCCTCTTCGAAAGCGGCGTCTGAGAGCAGCTCCGGAAGGAATCCACATCTACACCTTTGGACAACACACTGGATAGACCTGGTCGCACTAACCGGCCATGGGTCCACGTCTACCGGGCAAAACGAGGTAGTCAAGGGTCTTATCGTGGCGGGCGCAGGCTCAGGCCTGCAAATTTGCTTCCAAGTGGAGCCTACACGACCCGCTTTCGAAGAGTCCGAAAATCTCTTTTTCAACGAGAACGAAAAGACGCGGGAGACCGGTGCGATTTCGTTGCCGGCCCGAAGGGAAATACACGCTCGTAGATGCGGAGACGATTCTTGGGATCGACGGCCGGCAGATGCCCTGAAACCTCTCGCAGATGGCTTGGGTCCTATGCAACGGCGGCCCTCCCTCCCCACGACTCGTATAGCCAGCATGAGCACGGGTTCGCTCTGTTCAGCACGCGTTCCAACACTGGGACCATGCTGTATCCTCCAGTGCTCTCGGGATGAAGATTTCATCCGATGGCCGGATGATCGCATCCGGAAGGAACTCCTCGGCTTAAGAGCAGCGATGGATGGAAGCCGGAACTCGGTTCGATTTACGGAAAAGGATGTGACCGGGATACACAGCTTTGTCGCGGAACCCAGGCGACGCGGCCGGATGTTTCTGGCTGGCGATTCGGCTCACACTGTGCCGCCGCTTACGGGAGCCAAGGGGCTGAACCTCTCGATTGGCGACGTTTGGCAGCCTTCGCGCGCTTTCGGAATATTAAAGACTACCGGCTAAAGCCGGTAGATTCCTGTTCCGACTGAAAGTCGGTTTGCGGCTAAAGCCGCCTGAAGGGCTCCCGGCTCAGAGCCGGCTTAAGGCTCGGTGGGCGCTGTGATCTTGAATCCTTGGTCGTCTTC
>DASXEY010000070.1:0-6614 GCA_036489835.1 Bryobacteraceae bacterium
GAAGACGACCAAGGATTCAAGATCACAGCGCCCACCGAGCCTTAAGCCGGCTCTGAGCCGGGAGCCCTTCAGGCGGCTTTAGCCGCAAACCGACTTTCAGTCGGAACAGGAATCTACCGGCTTTAGCCGGTAGTCTTTAAATTCCTCCCACTTGATTCGGGACCCTGATCGGCCGAATGCAGGCTTGACAAAAAAATAGTCCGGCCAAAATGACCCATGCGGTTGGTCACTTCGTAGCCGCGTTCTCTGCGGCTGCTCGGATTAAACTGGATCCACTATTTAGCTAGTTGAGAGGTCGAAATGAACAAATAATGCATATGGTCGTCCGCGGCTTCGCTGGGCATTCTCTTCTCAGCGACACCTCTTGTTCAGGCGCAACACGCCCGCCTGGTGACCACGCCCGTGCAGACGGCGCAAAGTACCAGTTCTAACGCCGTCACCTTGCCGCCGGGCTCCGCGAACTATGCCGCAGTTCTCAGTGCACTTGGCGTGCTTGTTGGACAGGAGATTCAGCTAGAGGTGTTTTCGGGCCCTAGCCTCCAGGCGGATATTATTGGAACGCATATTCATCGCATCCTACGATTCTTGCGGCGGGGAACATCACGCAGGGCTTTCATCCCAGAGGTTTACACGCCTGAAGGCTCCCAATACAGCAGCCCGTTTTCTGTCTTCGGCATCGCGGTTGGCGCAACCAGTTTCTTCAAGAATGGAATGAATCTCCGCAGCCTGTGAGCATCGTTTTCCAATGCCTGAACCCAAAAGTCTTGGTCAAGATCTTCGAGGGCCGCCTCATCGCCCCGAAAGTATTGGGGCAAGTAGCTGAAACAGGCTTCAATCGAGTTCGAGTTCTTTGATCGCCGCTTCATCCTTGGCGATGACCGATCCCGGAGCGTCCAATCGTCCTCATACTTCCAAAGAGTCTGTTTCGCCCCATCTCTCACACCTTGCGGTGGCAAATCTCGATGTTGCGCGCTCCAGGAAGCAGGCCAGGGGTGTACCTTTGTCCCATTCCCGCAAGTTGGCCGCGTGATCCGCCAGCAACTAACTGCGTAGATCCAGTCTCAGGTCGTCGGCCGTATGGTTATCCGCTGCAAAATAGCGTCGATGCCAGTTCGACACCGCTCCGCTGGCGTGATTGGAGAACAGCAGGTCCACGGCCGCCGGGTCACCTGCCATCGCTTCTCGCCAGACATCCAGATCAGCAATGGCGGCACGGGACGGCTCTGGAGCTTGCATGAGGGTAGTCTCTGCGCGCAGACTTTTTATCATGCCGGTCGATCTCGAGTGGAAGTATTCTTGACGATATTGCACCGCCAGATCGCGCCTGGCGCGGAGTTTCTTCGATACATCCAGCGTAAGCTGATGTTTCTTTCCATCCAAATCCTTTTCGGTAGGGTAGAAGCCGCGAACGTAGTAGTCGCCCGAATCTTCCTCCGCCGCGCGACCCGCCGTGAATTTGACTGCCGGAGATTCTGGACGCGCGTTACGAAAGGTGCGTGAGGACGGAGTGATTCGCAGCCGCGCGGTGCTGGTGGCAATCGGCATCAACGAAGATGGACGGCGGTGTGTGCTGGCGGTGGAGTTAGCCAATCGCGAAAGCGAGAGCAGTTGGAAAGAGTTCATCGCCCAACTGCGTCAACGCGGGCTGCGGGGGGTGGGGTTGGTGGTCAGCGACGGTCACGCAGGACCCGCAAAGCCATCGCCGAGAGCCTCCCGGAAGCGGTGTGGCAGCGCTGTTACGTGCACTTCTGAGGAACGCCCTGGATTACCTTCCGCGCAAAGCCGACGGACGATTGCCTGATGGAGCTGCGCTGGATGTATGACCGGCACAACATCGAGGAGGCGCGTCGCGATCTGGCGGCCTGGCTGCAGAAATGGGGGTTCGCGATATCAGCGGCTGTGCGATTGGGTGGAAGCCATCATCGAGCAGACGCTCAGGTTTTACCGGCTGCCCGGCCGGTCCTGCGGATCGGGCTTGCGTCGTACCCGATGGTCACTTGCGTGAGCCGGGTGGGTTGATAGGCAACCCGGCGCTACCGGTACGTCCGGCTTTTGCGCAACCGGTACAGTTGCGCCACCGAAAGCCGTGCCAGGCTGCTGTAAAATCTTCTGTGTGGCCGGGCCGCTCAGTGTTTTTCGTGAGCCTCGTCCACTTCGGCCAGCAGTTCGATATCAATTCGCGTGCAGCGCTGCGGAAAACGATGCCGCCGATAGGCTCGCGGCTTCACCGCGAAGCCTTGCGGGTAGCACCGAATCCATCGCGCCACCTGCCGCCGGCTCAGCCCCGTTATCTTGGGCGGGTAACGCCGCACGAGTCCTTTACTGGCCCCCTTGAGGCGACCGTAATCCTGCTCCTGCAGGATCCGGTTCACCGAGTGTATAGTTCCTGGCGGTCGCAGGCGTGGAAAGGCACTTCGCCGGCTGGCTTCCACCAACGCACGCATCTGCTCCAGGCTCAGTGCTTCTCCTTTCCATGCTGGTGATCAATCCCCAGCATGCCAATTCCTTCAGGCTCATCTCCTAAGGAACACAACTACACCTGCGCTTGTGATGCTGGGATAAGCTGAAAGCCGAGAGTCTTGGCTTGGGTTCGTAGCACGGCCTCGGTTCGTTTGCGAGTCTGTTCGTCGCGGCGGGCAAATACTGTTTCATCGTACGCTTCACGGGTGGTGAGCAGGTGAAAAATGATGCGTGCTAATTTGTGCGCGGCTGCCGTGATGGCTTGGGGTGCTCCCAGCTTGGCACGCATCCGGCGGTAATAGTCGCCGAGTCCGGACCGGCTGTTGCGAAGCGCGTTGGCAGCCATTCGTAATGCCCATGCAGCCCGGCTTTTGACATGACGCGTGCCCACAGCTACCTTTTTCCCGCCGGTGATATCGTTATCTGGACACAAACCGAGCCAAGAGGCGAACGCTGAAGCGTCAGGGAATCGGGACAAGTCCGGGCCCACTTCAGCGAGCAGTGTGTGGGCGGTCAGGATACTCAGTCCCGGCACTTCCGGTCAGATCGACGCCGAAAATGCGATACAAGTGCGTGCGCAAATCAAAGTTGGGCTCGTTGCAGAGCAGCTTATGACGGCGCACCTTCGGCGCTGGCAAGGGCTTCGCCTTGCAGTCCACTCGTGCGTCGAATGTATTTAGTTGCCACTCAATCTCGCGGTCGCAATCGGCGATTAGCGTCCGGTAATTGCCGTAGGCGGCCAGGGACCGACGCAGGGTAAACAGGTGCTCGCGGCGGTAGTCCCCAACTAAGGACTTGATGACGGTTTCCTCTGTCGCCTTGATTCTCCCGTCGCGCAGAGCTGCTAACTTCTTGGGATCGCGCTCGCCATTCAGGATTGCGTCCACGATCCGCAGCCCCGTCAATCCGGTGATGTCGCTAATAACATGGTGGATTTGTAGGTTCATCTGATCCAGGGCCTTCTGCATTCGCAGCACATGCGTCGCAGCCGTTTGAATCAGGCTGTCACGATGACGCGCCAAAGAGCGGAGCACGCAAACCTGATCCGCTGGCCGAAAAGAAGGACGCAACAGTCCGACCGAATGTAGGTACCGCAACCACTGACAGTCCGAAACATCGGTCCGTCGGCCGGGAACATTCTGGAAATACCGCGCATTGACCAAGCACACCTCGAACCCGCGGGCCTCCAGAATCTGAAACAGCGGAATCCAGTAGACCCCGGTGGACTCCATTGCAACCGTTTCGATTCCGCAAATCTTGAGCCAATCAGCCAGCCGATGGAGATCCTCTGTGAAGGTGGGAAACGACCGCAGCGGCTCGGGATCTCGATCAGCAGGTACGGCGACGTAAATTTCCGTTGCGCCGATGTCCACTCCGGCCGAATCCGGTCGCAAGATCGGTAATTCGCTGGCACCCTTGGTCCGCTTCATCTTTCGGGTTTTCACTCGCGACATGGTAAGATCACCTCGACTTAAATGTCACCGAGGGCGGCGGCCCGGGCCGTGCAAATAGGTAGTCTCCTAAACGGGATCACCAACGCCTCGTAGGCGAGACGTTGACGTCACCACTGCTGTGAGCACGGGACCCGGAACCATGCTTGCATAACGGGCTCGAACGGCTCCACTGATGCGGCGGTCTCAACTGTCGCCGCCATCGGTTCGTCAACGATCATACCCCCGAACTCTGCCTGTGTTCCTTCCTGTTGAGACCGACCGGTCGGTCTCCCCGCTTGCATGAGACACGACTAATAATTGACTTGAAGGGGGCGGTTTGATGTAATGATTGTTGCCCGCCAAGTTGCTCCTCAGTAGCTCAATGGTAGAGCATTCGGCTGTTAACCGAAGGGTTGTAGGTTCGAGTCCTACCTGAGGAGCCAAACCATTTCATTCCGAACCCAGCCTGCCCATCTGTTAACGCCATCGCTCTGCCAGAGACGACCGAAGTCCCGCAAGTTATCCCAATTCAACCATATAGTTCCAGACAGTCCCGCTCTTCACGTCCGATATCGGAGAGTCGGCGTTACCAGTCCGAGGAGGTCTGCGGGGCGCTTCGCCGGATAACCTCTCCGTCTCTCCGGAGAATGGCCGGAGGCGGTTAACAGGCCGTACGTCTCGGTCTCCACTTTTCGAACTCTTTACGTATGTTTACAGCAGAGTGTGTCTCGCACATTCCAGCCACTGGACAGCGGAACGACCGCCAAGCGGACTTTCGTTGTGGCGCCAATCCACAGCGAGGTGAAATCGACTTGGGCATCCCCCTCTTCAGCCAAACGACCTATCCTCGGACCACAAACAACTCGTTTCAACCCCAGGTTTTATGGACCCATTCGAGCAGTCGCTGTTCTCGCTGGTCGACTTGCGCTGCCCCCCATCCCTCGGCTTCTATCGTCTGCGCGACTTCGGTGGCGGAGTGCAGGCCGGTGGCCCGGTATGCTGCTGTCTTCGTCGTTGGGGCCTTACCGCTCAGTGTCGAGTTGAGTCCTGGTGTGAGCAGCATGAGGTTGCCGAGGAAGTGGACGTACTTGGCAGTGCTGGATTGTGGCTGGATGTGCTCAATGGAGTGCGCTGCCGATTGTTCCCAGATTCGCTCCCATTGCTCGTTCGTGATGTTGCCGTGCGCATGCTCCTCTTCATACCGGTACATGAGGTAGCGGAGTTCTTCTTTCCATCCGTCATAGCAGTTAGTTTTCTTGATGTTCTCGACGGCCCAGTCAATACCGTGTTCTCGGTCGTCGCTGCCGATTTTCAGGAGTCGTGCTTCGGCTGCTGCGGCCGTGATGTCGCGTTGACGCAGTCCCATGCGAGCCTGACATATTCGCCGACTTGGGTTCTGGCATCTTTGTGGCAAAGCCCGAACACACGGAACGAAATCTTCTCCCACGTCGCATACAGCGTGGCCTTCTCGGTGTCGGTGAACTTGGATAGGCCGATCGCGACGGCGAGCAACCGCGCGTGTGCGATGCGCGTGACTGCGCGTGAGCGGTGCGCGACGGCGAGGAACTCCTCGACGCCTTGCGCGACGAGCAGGACCCATCGCGAGGCCGTGATCGTTCTTGCGGGGTCGGTCCCGCATTGCTTCGTTAGGCTTTCCACGGCTTCTTCCTCGCCGAGCGCTTTGCTGCGCTGGTTGCTGGATCTGAGTGTTGCCGCGAAGCGGAGTGCTTCGGTGCTGAGCCCTTGCCTTAGGCCGATGGTGGTGTAGATGCCCTCCCATATTCCGTGGAGCTCGGCGATCGTCTCCGCTTTGTTCCCGGAGCCATGCTCGAAGGCGATGCCCATGAGTAGGCTCTTCAGTCGGTCGAGCCAGGGGACTGCGAGGCCGCGGCTGTTGAGTACCTCGAAGACCGTGTACACGGTGGCTTCGTCGTCGATCTCGTGGAAGATGAACGTGAGGCGGTTCTTCACGATCCGGTGAGCTGGATAAGGTCGCCCCACCCGGTCACGAATTTCGTGCATCTTTGATCGCCGTCAGGAGCGCCCGGTCCGCGATGGTCTTTGCGACGGAGGGGTCCGAAGACTTCCCGTGGCGCAGGTACTCGGCGAAGTACCCGTTCGGGTCGTGATTCATCTGCAGCAAGATCAGGCTCAGCTCATCCTGCTTGATCAGGATGCCTTGGAGTTCGGCGGCCAGCTTGGAGTGACCCTCAAGCGCGAGCTGAATTGTCTTGAGCAGCAAGATCAAGGTCGTCAATCGCTGCTGGCCATCGACAACCTCAATAACGGAATACTCATCCGTCACGATCGTCTTCTGCCCACGGTTCAGGCCGACAACCGTCGCCATGAAATGCCGCTGCTCCGGGCGATGCTTCAATCGATTAATATCCTCAAACATCTCCTGCCGCTCCTTCGAACTCCACGAATACGAGCGCTGGTACTGCGGAATACGAAAGAGCCGATTCGCCAAGAGATCGGTCAACGACAAGAATTTAGGCTGGATAAGCACAACAAACGTTACTTTATCAACTGGAACGAACAAACGCAGGCTGAGTTACAAGTCCGAGAGGATATGGAAGGCCCCTCCGTGCCAACATAGCTGAGACACTCCTGGTTCCGTAATTACAGAGCAGGGCGAGAAAGAACTCTCACACATGAACAACCATAAGGTTCCCGCGCCTGCGCCAGCGGCTTTGCTGCCGGTGGCACGTAGGGAGCCCG
>DASXEY010000074.1:0-99937 GCA_036489835.1 Bryobacteraceae bacterium
CCAATATCTACGAGCGGGGCCTCAGGGTCTCCGATCAGCAGATGGCGGAACTCCGACTTCGGCGAGAAAAGTTCCATGGTGATTGGAACTATAAGCTCTTGCCAAGGAGTTGAAATACTAATTTACTGACAGATCCTTAGCAGTCCGTGGCGAAAGTCCAGGCAGGCTGAATGCCTGCCCCACCGGGCCGACGAACTGTCTGTCGTTCCGGATGCGCTGACTTCTGCACAGGCAGCTAGCGCATTGTTTTGAGGCTTTTCCGCGACCCGTTAAAAATGAAAGCCGATCATCCCGGTGATTGCGCGCGGGGTCACGTAATGCGTGCCGCTGAAGGTGGAAATGAAGTTATAGAGCGCCTCTTTGTTGGTCAGATTGACAACCGTGAGGCGGGCGCTGACTTTGTATCGATCGCCATGAAGGATATTGTCATGCCCCACGCCGATATCGAAGAGATTGCGGGAGGCGATCCGCGGAGGGTTATGGTCGTCGTCCTCTGTGCCGGGAGCCGGCAGCGACAGATATGTGGAACCGTACATGGATGCGGGGCACAATTGAGTCGGACTGATGGAAGTGGTGGGGGTGGCGTGCACACTGCCGCAGTAGAGTCCGGCCTGGAATTGTTGATCGGGTGTAATCCCGGAGACGTCCACAATGGTGTCAGTGCCATTCGGCCCGTTCGCGCAGTTTCCTCCGGCGCACGGCGCAGGGCCGGCAACCAACCCGCTGTCATAGCGCCAGTTGAAACTAAGCCAAGGCAGGCTCTTTTTGGGCTGGTATTGAAGGTGGGTGGTCTGGTTGAACTTCTCGTCGTGGTCGATGCGGAACACGGAGATTCCTCCCGGCGCAGCGCCAATGCCGCTGACCTGAGGTCCAAAGAATCGCGCAGCCACGCTGGACATGACTATGAATGCCGAAAGACCGTGGAAATTGGGGAGGCTGCCACGGATCGCGTAACCTGGAATCTTGGAACTCTGCCACTCAATGGGATAGGTGATGGGCGTGTCGCCCAAGACGCTAAAATCGAAAGCTTTGTGCGTGTATTTCCAGATATACTCGCCATCCACGACAAAGTATCGTCCAAACGCTTGCGAGAGACCGGCGTGGAATTCATTGCGATGACCGGGACTCAGCGGCGTTGTGGACACACATGATCCGCCAGGAACCGGCGCTTGGAGCGCATTGATGACCGGATCGTTGCAGCCCTCGCTTGCCAGCACCAGGTTTTCGTTGAACGGGGTCTCCATGGTGCGGGCGTAGGAAACCCGGAGCACGGTGCTGCTGGGTTTGATTCTGTAGGCGATGCCCACGCGAGGCTCGGCTTGATTGGCGCTGGTGATGCCATGGTAGAAATCGCCTCGAAGGCCCAGGTTGAAGGTCCAGTTGTTCTTGTTGATGGTGTCCTGAAAGTACACCGCTTCTTCCCGGATGTCGGCGTGGCCGTTGAAGATGTAGCGGCCGGAGGTTGAATTCGGGCAGCCGTCGGAGGACGGCAACGTGCCCGTTCTCGTCAAGTCATAGCAGGCCAGAAGAGGAATGAAGTTCGGATTTGCCTGCAACGCCCCGGTGCATCCCGCCGGATTGGTCAACAGCGGATTCAGGTCCGGGTTTCCGTTCGCAGTCAGGCATACCGCGTTGGCCGTGGGATCGACAATGCCGATGCTGTCGTTCTCAGTGAGAATTGTGTCCGAATATTTCACGCCCATTTTGATGTTGTGAATGCCCTTCACATACGAGAGAGTCGCTTGTGTGCCGAGATTCGTCAGTCTGCGATTCTGGCCGACGCTCTGGAGCTGCAGATCTGGCGTCAGATCGGCGAACGGATCCGAGCTGGGGTAATAGTTGTATTGATCTTGACGAGCCCACCCGCCGTAGGTGAATACCATATTCGCTCCAATCGATCTGGTCCACGTCGGCGCGATGTTGAATGTTCTGATCTTGGAACGCTGATCCTGTGCGCCTACGACCTGGCCGTTGGGGCCGAGTCCGTTGCACGTCGTGGAGTAGTCAAGATAATTGGCGCATACGGGTCCGGACCACGCGGTTGCGTCCTGGGCGTCGTACGAGTTCGGCGTCTGAAACCAGGATCGCGTAAAGCCGAAATTCAGATTGATGGTGTCCTTTGACGAGAGCTTGAAATCGAGGCGGTCGAAGGCGTTTTCTTCATTGCCATGGTCGTGCATCACGCTGAACTCCGGCCCATCTAGAAACCGGCCGGTGTTCATGCCGCTGAGAGAAATGAAGTTACCCCAGGACTTGCCGCCGTAAGAGAGATCGGCGCTGCCGGTGGAAGTACCAAAGCTGCCGTACGAAGTCGTCACATCGCCGTGCGGCATAGTGTCTCCCAAACCCGAGCGCGTGGTCACCACGACCACGACACTGGTCTTGCCGCCGAATTCGGCCGGAGGCGCGCCTTCGATCACTTCCATCGACTGCACGGCGTCGACAGGGAGCTGATTGGAGAAGACCTTGCTTTGCTGATCGGTGATAGGCTGACCGTCGATGGAAAAGGAGTTAGATGCATGATCGCCGAGTCCGTGAAACAAACCGTTTGAATCGGCGGCGATTCCGGGCGAGGCCAGAGTCACCAGCGAGCTAAGGGAAGAGGATTGACTCTCCAGAGGGAGCTTATCGAACAGCGCCCGATCCACGTCCGTGTGAGTCGTGGGATCGCTTTCGATCAAATCCTGGCCCGCTTCGACGACGACCGTCGTGTTCTGGGCGCCGATTTTCAAGCCGATCGCGGCCAGCGCCATGGGCACGGCAGACCGCACGTCCACGTCCTGGGTTGCATTTTGAAATCCCGCAGCGGTGACCGTCACGTGATAGCTGTTGTAAGGAATATTGTCGAGCTCGAATTTGCCTTGGTCGTCGGTTATGGCAGTCTGCGTGTAATGCGACACAGGGTTCTGAACCTCCACCGTGGCTCGTTTGATGGCGGCTCCGGAAGGGTCGACTACTGAGCCGCGAATCGTGCCTGAATTAGCGCTCGTCGACTGAGCCAGTGCCTGATTCGTGGAGCAGAATAAAAACAGGGCGATCGCGCTGAAAGTGAGAAGCGTTCTCTTCATTGCAACAGTATTGGGGAGAGAATCCCGGCGGCCTAAGGAATTCTTATCACCGGCCAAGAGTCGTCAATGAGAGGCCAATTGACGCCGGTGAGCGGACTTGAAACTTGCCTACCAGTGCAGGATTTGGCGGATGGTGTGGGCCTGGCGCTTGCTGACCACAATTTGCAATCCGTTGCTCAAGGTAAGCAGCCAGCGCTGGCTGCTCATGGAGCTCATTTTCCGGATGTGGTCCACGTTCACGATCGCATTGCGGTGGACGCGGCGAAACTGTTGTTCCTTGAGACCCTCTTCCAGCGCAGTCAATGTCTGAGTTGCCAGGAGACGGAGTTTGGTTGTCACCAGCCAGACTAACTCTCCTTCCGCTTGAAAGGCCACGATCTCGTCCGTGTCTAAGAGAAAATATTCCGCTCCGTTTCGCCCGACGATCTTTCGATTCGCGACTGGGGCCGGCTGCGGAACGGCGGACGCAATCCTCGCTATATCATTAGCGACTCCCAGGGGATCGTTGAGTAAATGGCGGGCGCGCTCCACGGCTTTTCGCAGCCTGACCTCGCTCACCGGTTTCAGGAGATAGTCGACAGCCCCATTCTCAAAGGCCTCAATGGCATGCTGATCGAATGCTGTCACGATGACGACGACCGGCAATTCCTGGCCTCCCAGCCTCCGTACGACCTCGAAGCCTCCCATGACCGGCATTTGCAGATCCAGAAAAACCAGATCCGGCTTCAGACCCGAGATCTGTTCGAGGGCCTGCCTCCCGTTCTCTGCCTCACCAACAATCTCAACTGCGGGAACAGCCTCGAGTTCTTCTCGCAGCACGCGCCTTGCGATCGGCTCGTCATCCACAATTAGGGTCTTCATCACCCGCTGATCCATGTATACGTGTACAACAGTTTCCTCGAATACCAGAGAAAATAGTTGTGACTAAACTGGATGCCGCCGCCAGCGGACAATCTATGCGAGTGAACGGATCGGCTTCCGGTCGATTAAATCTTGGGGCTCGAGGGAGGAATCAGGATCTTGCGCCGTCCGAACAGCCGTGGCGATTGGCGTGGCAAGGCCGATCAACAAAAGAAAAGCGGCCAGCAACACCGCCGCGCCGTCGAACCACATTGCGGGTACTATCGTGGACCCATCATAAGGATCCCCCGCCTAGTACCACTTTCGGGGGAGCCGGTCAAAATCACAACTGAATAATTCCCCGGCGCACAGCTATCGCAATCGCCTGCGTACGGTCTTTGGCGCCTAGTTTATCCATGATGTGCTTTATATGAACTTTTACGGTCTCTTCGGAGATAAATAGCATTTCTGCAATGTCCCGGTTGCGATTTCCTCCGGCTACGTTTCGAAGCACCTCGGTCTCCCTGGGCGTCAGATCTTCATCGCTCATATGCTCGGCGAGATGCGCCGCCACTTGCAAAGGGACGCGTTTCTTCCCTGCATGCACCTGCCGGATCGCGTCCACCAGCTCGCTGGGAGGCATGTTCTTCAGCAGGTATCCGCTGGCGCCGGCTTCCAGCGCCCTTTGAATTTCGACGTCCCCTTCAAAGGTTGTGAGCATGATAATCCGCGCCTGCGGAAATTCGGCGCGGATCGCGATCATGGCATCAATGCCGCTCAGGTCCGGGAGCCTGAGATCCATCAGCGTGACGTCCGGCTGATGTTCACGATACATCTGAATCGCTTCCGTGCCGCTGGCTGACTGGGATACCAGCAACATGTCTCCCTGATTGGTAATAATTGTCGCAATCCCCTCTCGAAGCAGGGGATGATCGTCAACGCTGAGTACTCGAATTTGTATTGGCTCGCTCATTTATCTGCTCCATTCCTATCTTCCCGCTTGTGCCCGCGGGATCGTTGAAAGTGCTCGGCAACCCATGCCAGGGTATGATTTCGATGATCCTTAAACGCGACGTGACTCGGTACGGAGAGTTCAATCTCGGTGCCGGCGGCATCGCCGCTCCAAACTTTGAGTTGCCCGCCGATTCGAGTCGCTCTCTCCCGCATGCCTGAGAGTCCCCAGTGTCCGTCACGCCCGGACTTGAGTACGTGCGGATCGATTCCGCAGCCGTCATCGCGGACGAAAACACGCAGGTCGCTCGAAGAGTACTTCATCTCCAGCTCGATGTTCTTGGGTTTGGCATGCCGGAACGCGTTGATCACGGCCTCTCGCCCGATTCGGTACACTTCGTCCCGAAGCAGCGGCTGCAAAGGTCTGGGAGTCCCGTCGACCACGACGCGAAATTCAATCCGGTCTCCAACGCTCCCCGGCCGCACAAGCTCCTGTTGGATCCGTAGGAACGCGTCCTCCAGATTCAAGGAAGCGCTGCTTGAAGACCGCAAGCCTCTTACGGCGTTCCTGCCCTCGTCGATCACCTGCCGCATCAATTGAAGCGCTCGCGTGAGCCCAGGCTTGACTTGCGAATCCTCCGGTAGGCGGTCAGCCGCCACATGCACCTGCATGGAGGCGCTGAGAAATCCTTGCAACAACGTATCATGCAACTCTTGGGCGATGCGAGTTCGCTCCGCGAGTCTTTCCTCGAATCTCACATTCAGGCGGCTGCTCATCTGGTGCAACCTGAGTCTGTAAAGAGCTAAGCCGAAGATCATGCATCCCAGAACTACGCTGACACGAAACCACCAGGTTTGCCAGAGGAGCGGCTCAACCGCGAAGGCAACCGAGGACTCCTGGCTGCTCCAGACGCCATCCGGGTTGCTCGCGATCACTTTGAAACGATAGGGGCCGGGCCCGAGGTTTGTATAGACCGCTTCCCGTGTGGCTACCGGCTCGCTCCATTTGTGATCGAAGCCTTCGAGCCAATAGCGGAAGCGGACTCGCTCAGGAACAGAGAGACTCAGGCCTGTGTAGCTGAAGGTGATTCTCTGGCGGCCGCCCGGAATTTGAATTGCATGCTGCAGATCAAGCGCGGTTCCATCCGCCGCGACCGACTGGATGTGAGCGATCGCCGGGGCTGAATTGTTTTTCAGCCGGCCGGGGTCCACCACGGAGATCCCTCGATTCAAGGAAAACCAGATTTGCCCCGCCGGGTCGGCGACCACGGACCAATGCCTCTTTACGCCTTCGCTACCGCGCAGACCGTCTGCAAGCCCGAATTCCCGTACATCTCCATCCGCGAGTCCGCCGTGCAGCAGTTTGTCGCGGCTCACACGCAACACATGGTTTGAAGTGGCGATCCAGAACGAGCCGTATCGATCTTCCGCCATCCCGAAGATGGGTTCCTTAAGCGATGCCGGAGCGGCGGCGGGAACTTGAAACCGGCCGGAGTCTTGGAAGGCGAGACCGGAGGCCGTTCCGACCCACAAGACACCACTCCCGTCTTCAAAGAGGCAGTTCACATCCTCCGAAGGGAGGCCATCCTTAGATGTATGGGCTCGCCAATGGCCGTTTGACAGCTCGCTCAAGCCGTCTGGGGTCGCCAGCCAAATCGTTTCGTTGGAGCGTTCGAGAATCGAATTTACGGTGTTCGAAGTCAATCCGTCCGAGGCCGTGTAGGTCTTCAAAGTGCCGCCGCTGAGCCTGGTGACGCCCCCGCTTAAGGTTCCCGCCCAAATTGTTCCATCACGGGTTTCATAGACTGAATAAACACTATCTTGCGCCAGGCCATCCGCATGGGTATAAGTGTGCGCCGCGATCGCGCCTCCGTCGAAACGCAGATGAGTGAGTCCGCCGTGTTGCCTTCCCACCCAGAGGCCGGTTTTTCCGCCGGCGATCGAATAAACCACGTCTTTTTCCAGAGCGTCGTTCGTAACGCTCCCATGCTGCCCATCTTTCATCCACCACAGCCCGCCCGCGACAGGGGCGAACCACACGCGATGTTCGGAGTCGACAAACACCGGATTGCTTCCGTCGGTAGGAAGACCCTCCGGAAGTGAGTACGTCACGAAGGCGCTATCGCGCAGCCGGTCGAGCCCGCTTTCGCTTCCGATCCAAAGATTTCCCTCGCGGTCTTCGAACAGCGCGGTTACCGCGGCGTTTGTCCCGCCATTCGGTTCCTCAAGGCTCGCAACGCCTTTGGCATTGACGCGCAGCAGTCCTCGCGAGTTGGTGCCGACCCACAAGTTCGAATCGCGATCGACGGTCATCGCCAGAGACTGGACACCATTGAGGGCGCTGGGCACACCTGCCTTGGTGAGCTTCGTGCCGTCCCAGCGTACGATGCCCGCGTCGGTGGCGACCCAGAGTTGATTCTGTCCAACTGGAACCAGAGCGTTAACTTTCAGGTCCGGCAATCCTTCCGTGATCGCGGAAACATTTCCATTCCTCAAGCGAAACAAACCCGCGTCTCGCGTGGCAACCCAGAGGTCGCCATCCGCGGTCTGGGCCAGAGCCAAGACCGCCGAACGCGAGAAATTGGCGGGAGCCGCGAGGGTCTCGAACCTATTGCCACGAAGCACAATGGCGCTCGGCTCGCCTTCCAGCACCCAAAGAAGCGGAGCGCCATCGCGGCCGCGCGTCATCGCCGAAACGGAAGCCTGCGGACGCCCGAAGAGGTTCATGACATCTTGAAAGACCGCACCGTTATAGCGGAATAAAGTCAGCGCCGGATGACGCAGGCGCGCCCACAGACCGCCATCGGCGTCCGCCATCAGCCCGAGCACGTGGGTCAATGCAGGTTGCGGCGACGCTGCGGATTGCATCAGCTCAAAGCGCAGCCCATCGAAGCGAACCAGCCCCTTCTCTGTGCCGATCCAAAGATATCCATCCTTGGTCTGGGCGATCGAATAGACCGGTCCTTGTGGGAACCCGCTCTCCGTTCCCCACCGCTGGTGGACATATTGCGACATGGTCCGGTTCGGATCGATCGCGCGGGCAGTTCGGAGGGAGCACGCCGCCACAACAGCTACGCCAAGCAGGCGATGGAATCCGCTAAGCCGGCTTGGACGCTTATGGCAGGTACGTGAACTTTTCAATCACCACCTCGACCCCGCTCCGCTGCGGGGTGCGTGATTTGCCGTATATGTACAAGTTTAAATGGACTCTTTCACCTCCAGGAGAAGGGATTCCGGATGTGAAGACATGTTCCGCCACCACGTGAGACCCGGATTGCGCGCTCTGGAACGACACACGCCCCGGTTCCCAGCGAAACGAATGCGTGAGCGTCCCTGGAGGCGAGTTGAAGCGAAAAACATTCGCCGGAACATAGTACGGCTGAATGGTGAATTGGGCGTTCTTCGCGGCGGGATCTCCCCATTGGCTGAGTTCGATATCGATTTCGCGGTTGTTCTGCCCCGACTCCAGAGGGTCCCACGTAAACATGCCGAGAACTGTGCCGGGCTCCAGTTGAGGCGCATCGCGCAAGACAAAGGAATACGAGCCATAACCGAGGCTGCGCGACAGCGTGATCTCCGCACAGGTCCACTGGCTGGGCTCACGGGCGATACGCAGATGCAGCCAGCCCTTGTCGTCCGTCCATGCGTTCGCAGGACTATTCGCATGCATGACCCCGCCGCTGTCGGTGGGGACCTGGACAACTTCCCACTCATATCCACTGAAAAGAATTTTCGGGGGAACAACCTGGGGCGACGCTTTTGACAATCTACCTTCAATCGTCGCGACGGCTGTCACCAGACCGCCTTTTTGTGGAAGGACGTCCGTGGTCTTGGGCGCAACATATCCGGGTTCCACCAGCAGCGCGGCGTATTCCGTTCCCATGTGGGTGGAGTTGGTCCATGTAGAGTCCTGTTGGACAGGTGTAAAGGGTTTGTTGGAAGCAGGCTGAACCCACCACGTTCCACTCCTGGCAAAGAGCACGATCCGTTGGCCCTTCCCTCTGGAACCAATTACCCGGCCGGCGATCTTCTCGGTTCGGGCCGCGCCGCCCGCCGCAGCCTCCGGGACTACCGTGAATTCAATGGAGGGAGGAGTTCGGTGGCAGCCGCTTGAAAGAAAAAAGGTCAGCGCCAGGGTGGGTGGATAGACGGCGCGGAACACACCGGAAGAGCTTTTCATCGACGGCCAGGCTCCGCCCTCACATCGAACTTGCGGGATTGCGAACGGGGCAGGAAATCAAATCTCTTGGATTAGCCATCTTTCGATTCCCCGTTCGCCGCCGCATTACTTGTTCGACGGCCTAGTGTTTCCTTCGCTCCGATGCCGAACATCTTAGCACCCTGTGGCAGAAGGCCTGCGCATCCTGATCGACAGGAGAAACCGCCTGTCCCATCATGCAACACTGACAGTTTCAAGGGACTGCCAGGGACTTTTGGCACAGCCGTGTTAGCGTTTCATCTTCGCGGTCATGGCGGAGATGACGCTTTGTGGCACTCCCGCCGCTTTCAGGCCCAGCAGCGCATCCGATGTCAGATTGTAATTCCCCGAACGGGCTTGGACAACGCTCACCACCGTGTCTTCCTTGAGACCTCCAACGATCATTTTGACAACCGCATCATTGTCTAATATCTCGCTGGTTTGGGCCGCAGGCTTTGGCGCTGCCACGGTCGCGGGAATGGCGGCTGCTTCTGGCGCGGGCGGAGGCGCTTTGGCCACGGACGCTCTCACTCCCAGGATCGACAACTTGTATTCCTTGCCCGCCATGGAGACGAACATGGTCTTGTCCTCGACCGCGAAACGAACGCTCGCGCCTACCTCAAGAGCATCTTCCGTGGCGCCGGCCGACCCTTTCACCAAATAGAGTTTGTCCATCCAGGCGATGGCATGGTCGCGGGGATCGGTCAGAGCCTTGGATTCCACAACCAGCCCGGTTTGCCAATCGCGGCTTTTCTCCGCCGCGATCAATTGGAATCCGCAGGCGATCAGAACTAGTAATTTATTGCGCATAAGAGCTCGCCGGTGCACGGCACCACATTACAGTACGAAAGCCTTGACAGGCAAGTGATATAGTGATATATATCACTTGAGCATGCACGTCTTCGTCACTCCTTCCGCTGAGGTCCCGCTCTACCGCCAGATCATGCGGCAGATCGAGGAGGGGATTGCCGGGGGCAGGCTCAAGCCCGGCGAGAAACTGGATTCGCATCGGGATCTGGCCGAGCAACTGGTGATCGCGCCGCTCACCGTGAAGAAAGCCTATGACGAACTGGAAGCTCTGGGCTACATCGAGACGCAGCGCGGACGGGGCACCTTTGTATGCGCGAAGCCTCCGAAGGCCAATGTGGAGAAGCAGCGCGAGCAACTGCGCGCCGCCGCGAGACTGCTGCTTTCCGCGGCGTACCTGAATGGATTCGACTTCGCCACGGTATTGAAGATTATCAAAGATGCTGATGCTGAAATCCTGCTGGGACGGCTTGAGGAGATCAAATGAACGCAGTGCTGGAATTCGACAACATCGTGAGGGCGTATAAGAAGGGTGTGCCGGTTCTGAATGGCGTGACGTTCAGCCTTGCCGAGGGCGAGGTGGCCGGCCTGCTGGGCCGCAACGGCGCGGGCAAAACCACGCTGATCCGAATCGCGATGGGCCTGCTTTACCCGCAGGAGGGAAGCGTGCGCGTGTTCGGCCGCTCGCCCACGGACGATCCCGTGGCCGTGAAGAAGCGCATCGGCTATGTTTCGGAGGATCAGATCCTGCCTCCCAGTTCATCCATCGCTGAACTAATCGGCTTTCATCGCTATCTTTTTCCGCGCTGGGACGGCGAGCTGGAGCGCCAATTGTTGGACCGCTTCGGACTTTCGATGAAAGCGAAGATCAGCCGTCTGAGCAAGGGGCAGGCGCGGCAGGTCGCTTTACTCTGCGCGATCTGCCACCGTCCCGATCTGCTGCTGCTGGACGAACCCGCGGGTGGCCTCGATCCCGCGGCGCGGCGCGAGTTCCTGGAAGCCTCCATCCAACTATTGAATCGCGAAGGCTCGGCGATTTTGTTCTCCTCGCATCACATGAGCGATGTGGAGAGGCTGGGCGGAAGAGTAGTGCTGCTGGATCAAGGCAAGGTCCGCCTGGATTGCGAACTGGATGATATTCGTGAGGATTTATGCGTGGCCGTCGTGCCGCAGGCGTGGGTCGCGGACGCCGCTGCGCTGGAGCGAATGGCCGGATGCCTCCGCGTGCATGCGATCGCGGGCGATTGGCACGCCGTTTTCCAAGGCGCGCCGGAGGAGGTTGTGGTGCGCTTGGAGCCGCTGCTGGGCGCCAGGCGCATCCAGTGCGTGCGGGTGCCGCTGGAAGAATTGTTCATCGAGTTGGTCGGCGGGAAGCATACGGAGGTGGTTCTGTGATCTGGCGGCTGATCAGGCTGGATCCGGAGTGGAAATGGATTCCATGGCTGGCGGCGGCCAACGCCTTGATCTGGTGGTTCGCGGGCGGCATCGGCGGGGTCAGCTCCTTTACCACCGAGCTGACGTTCATTCCGTTGATCATCCTACCGGGATTGCGAAACCGCTATACGCTGCTGGGCGTGACTCTGCCAATTTCCGGAAAGCAGCTCTTCTTATCGAGGATTGCGTTGCTGCTGGCGTTTATCTGGGTGCCGCTGCTGGCGGCCCTCGCTGTGCTGCTGGTGAGAGGAAACCGGATATGGGCCGAAAGCCTCACGATGCTCGAATTTGGCGCCGTAGCCACGGTGGGCATCCTACTTGTGCAATCCGTGCGCGTGAGAGCAATGAACCCTCCGATGTGGATCGGAATCCCCGTCCTGGCGGCGGTGTTCGTTTCGTTGCTGGTGATGGAAGCCACGGTATTTCCAGGATCCGCCGCCTTCATCGCGGCAGTGCTGGGCGGAGCCACGCTGGTGAGCGCCGGACTTTTTATGAAGGCGTGGACAGAGGTCCCCAAGTCTTTCCAACTGGCGCCGGCGGAACCTGTTGCGGTGCGATCCGAACGCACTGGAACAGCAAGTAATCACGGTCCTTGGTGGCCGGTTTTCCGGGCGCTGTACTTCGGCAATTGGAAAAACGGCTCTTGGCTTTTCGCATTGTTATTCTTCGCATTCGCATCCGCGACGCTCGGCTCGCCAATGGCTCCCTTTGCGATCCTCTACATACCCATGTCATCGTTGGATTACCGCAGGCGAACACGATGGCTGCTGCATCTTCCCATCTCCGCTCGAAAGCTGCTGTGGATGGTTTGGTTTCCTGCGACGGCTGCGATCCTGGCCGGATTAACGCTTCATGCTGCCATCAACTGGGCAGAGCTGAGCGATTTTGGCTTGTCGAAGGAAGCGGCTGTTACGCTGGAGTCGCCTTGGGGCGTGCACGTTCCGTCCGGATACTGGCGCTGGGCGCGAGCCGGCGCAGCGCCGGCAATCGAAGCTCCGTGGGGTGAGGGCCATCGGCCGGAAATGCAGAAGGTAATGGGGGTGAACTTTTATAACCCGTATTCCGCGGGCGGCGAAAGCAGCCGGCAGTTTCTGGAGTGGCAATTTCTTCGGGCGACCCAAGCCGTGTATGGGCGAGCGATTCCCGTTTCCGGAGCGGAGGAGCTTGGGCGGATGAAGACGATTCTGGAACAACCCAAGGCGCAGATCGTGTTGTCGGCGATTGTGCTGGTCTATTACCTATTCGAGATCTGCGCGCTGAATTTCTCGGGATGGAAGCGCGTCCGGAACGTACATTTGGCGCTCCGGCTCATTCCCGCCAGCCTGCCGCTGCTGTTGTTCCCCTTGGCCCTGATGCAATTGCGCGGCTCCAGAGGAGGTGGTCTTGTGCTCGACGCGATGTTGCTGCACCTGGGCCGTGTGCTTCCTGACAACTTATGGATGCTGACGTTGATAGCAGGCGTTTCGATCGCCGCGCTTGGCTGGTTGGCCGACAAGCTGTGGCGCGAAAATGAGTTCGGGCAAGTCGAGTCGCTGGCACGCAATTACAAGCCGCAGGATTAAGCCTGGTCACCTGCCCGTTGCGCACTCCCAGTGCCCTGCGCTGCTCGATCCCGCGCCGCTTTCATGACCTCCGCGACCTTTTCCAGCAATTGAGACGCAGGAAACGGCGCGGGAAATATTTCGAAACCTTCCAGCTTCGCGCGATATCGGATCCGGTCGTCATCGAGGAAACCCGCCACCATCAGGATCCCCATGTGCGGATTCCTTGCCCGCAGGTATTTGGCGGCTTCATGGCCTGTCAGGTTGTCGATGTAGGGCGGGATAATCAGCAGGCCGGCCTTGACGTCGGCGAGCATGTCGACGGCTGTCCCCAAGCTGCCCGTCGCCAGGACAACATAACCTGCGTTCTCCAGCACTTCTTTCATTACCGAGCGAACCACCGGCTCTGAGCCCAGAAGCAAGATCGCATTTGGATCGAATCGTTTGGTCACCGTTATCCCCTCAACCTCAGCCGCACGAGTGCCTTGATCTTATCCGAGACCCGGTCCGCCCGCAAGGGCTGTACTTCAATACGCCTTGGCAATCACGGCTCTTTTTTCCACCGGCTCGCCGGTGACGATACATTTGCCGGGGCCGTCGAATTCATCAACCAAAGGAATATTGCGGATGCTGGCTTTGAACTGCTTCACGCGCTCATCGCAGGCGGGATCGTCCTTGAGATGCGCCATGACGAATTTCCCCCCGCCTTTTTCGGCGGTCACCGATCGTAAAATCTCTTCCACCTCTTCGATGGAATTGGCCAGCACGGTATTCTCCTTCAACCGCTGCCGCGCCTTCGCGAGCATTTCCGTCTGCATGGCTTCGAGCGTCGCGGCCAATTTGCCAGCAGCCTCTTCCTGGCCGATGACTTCCTTGACTCCGGTATCGCGGCGCTTGATCACGATCTTGCCCGAGGCTACATCGCGAGGACCAAGTTCGAACACAACCGGCACGCCGCGCCGTTCCCAGTGAAAGAATTTCGCTCCAGGATTTTGCCCTTCGCGGGTATCCAGGTGCGCGCCCAGCTCTGCAGCCAGCTTCGATGCCACCTCCATCACCTGCGCGCGTTCCTCATCCTTGCGGAAAATCGGTACCAGCACGGCCTTGCGAGGAGCGACCTTCGGCGGCAGCACCAGGCCCTTGTCGTCGGAATGGGTCATGATCAAGCCGCCGATCAGCCGCGTGCTGACGCCCCAGCTGGTCTGCCAAACGTAATCCAGCTTACCCTCTTTACTCTGAAATTGAACGTCGAACGCCTTGCCGAAATTCTGGCCCAGATCGTGGCTGGTGCCCGCCTGGAGTGCGATGCCGTTTTGCATCATGGCTTCGATGGCATAGGAAGCCTCAGCGCCAGCAAATTTCTCCGTGCCCGTTTTAATGCCCTTGATCACCGGCATGGCCATGACGTTCTGGGCAACATCTGCATACACATCCAGCATCCGCAGCACTTCCTCCAGAGCCTCCTCATGCGAGGAGTGCGCGGTGTGGCCTTCCTGCCAGAGGAATTCGGTTGTGCGCAGAAACAGGCGGGTCCGCATTTCCCAGCGGACCACGTTGGCCCACTGATTGATCAGCAGAGGCAGATCGCGATAGCTCTGAATCCAGCGTTTGAAGAAATGTCCCACGATGGTTTCCGAAGTCGGACGAATCACGTAGGGCTCTTCCAGTTCCTTGCCGCCGGCATGTGTCACGACAGCCAGCTCAGGAGAAAAACCTTCCACGTGCTCGGCTTCCTTCTGGAGAAAACTTTGCGGGATCAGGAGCGGCAGATAAATATTCTGGTGTCCCGTGGCTTTGATGCGATCGTCGAGCTCGCGCTGCAGACGCTCCCAGACCGCATAGCCGTTGGGTTTGATCACCATGCAGCCTTTGACGATTTCGGCGGGCTCGGCCATGTCGCCCAGAATGGCGACATCCTGATACCAGGCGGCAAAATCTTTTTCTCTTTGTGTAATCGGGGATTCGGGCATGTTCTCCTATTTTGACTTGGCGGCCACCACTGCGGCGATCAGACCTTCCATCGTATACGGATTGGCTTCCGTATCCACTTCCAAACCGCATTCGCGAACCGTCCCCGAAGTTATGGGGCCGATGGAAGCGATTCGAACGGATTGCAGTCCGTGCTTGAGCAAAGCTGGGCCGGCGGCGTTCACCAGGTTCTTCACTGCTGAGGAACTGCCGAACGCGATCCAATCCGGCTTGCGCGCGAACACCTCCGCGGCGTGCTCAGCAAGGCCTGCGGGCGCGACCGTGCGATACGCCTCCACCACATCCACGCTGGCGCCGCGGCGTGTCAACTCGGCCGGCACCACATCGCGAGCCACCGCGGCGCGAGGCAGCAGGATGCGCCGTCCGTTGAGATGCTCCTCCGTAAACGCCGCCACCAGGCTTTCGGCGACGTATTCCTGCGGCATCAGGTCGACCTTCAAATGCAGAGCCTCCACCGCGGCCCGCGTCGCAGGGCCGATGGCGCAGATCTTGAGACTGCTCAAAGCCCGCAGGTCGCGGGCGGACGCATCCAAACGCTCCATGAAGAATCGCACGCCGTTCACGCTGGTGAAGATCAGCCAATCGTAAGTCCGCAATCGAGCGATGGCGTGATCCAGGGGCTCCGGATCCTCAGCCGGTTGGATGTCGATTGCCGGAAGCAGAATCGTTTCCGCGCCGAGTTCATTGAGCGGCTCCGATAATTCCGCTGCCTGTCCACGATCGCGAGTCACCACGATGCGTTTGCCGAACAGCGGCAGCTTTTCGAACCAGTTGAAACGGTCGCGCAGAGCCACCACCTCGCCGATCACGATGGTCGCGGGAGGGCGCATGTTACGCTCCGCGATAATCGCCGGCAGAGTCGCCAGAGTGCCCACCAGCGTCTGCTGATCCGGCCGGGTGGCCCAGCGCACGGCCATTGCAGGCGTGCTCGCAGGCCTTCCATTTAGGATCATCTCCTGCGCGATTGCCGCAAAATTCACCATGCCCATGAACAGGACCACGGTGCCGGCCGTTCCGGTTCTGCTCCAATCGATCGGCTCGACCGCATGTCCTGTGACGAACGTGACCGCGGAGGAATGATCCCGGTGCGTTAGCGGAACGCCGGTATATGCGGCCAAGCCGAGAGGCGTGGTCACGCCGGGCACGATCTCGAAAGGAATGCCGGCGTCGGCCAGAGCCTCGATCTCCTCGCCGCCGCGCGCGAAGATAAACGGATCTCCGCCCTTAAGCCGCACCACGGTCCATCCGCGCCGCGCCCGCTCCACCAGCATGGCGCTGATCTCGTCCTGGGTCATCTCGTGCTTCGCGCGCTTCTTGCCGACATAGATCCGCTCCGCCTTCGCAGGCGCGTAATCAAGCAGCCGCTCATTCGCGAGATAGTCGTACAGCACGCAGTCGGCGCGTTCCAGGGCTTGCCGGCCCTTGAGGGTGATGAGGCCGGGATCACCGGGACCCGCTCCGACGAGATAAACCTTCATGCCGAGTACACTTCGGCGAGGATTTCGCGCGCTCCTTGTTCGAGCAGAATGCAGCCAAGCCGCGAACCGGTTTGCGCGGGATCCGCGCCGCTGAGCTGGCCTCGGATGACTGTCGAGCCGTCGGGCGAAGCCACGATCGCTCGCAGATGCACTACCCCGTTCTCTAACGTCGCGTGCGCCCCCACCGGCACTTGGCATCCGCCTCCGAGCGTTGCCAGCAGCGCCCGCTCAGCCTCCACCGCGGCTCGCGCTTCCGGCCGATCCAGTTTCTTGACCAGATGAAATGCTACCCCCAAATCGTCGCGGGTCTCAATCGCCAGCGCGCCCTGGCCCACCGACGGACACATGATGTCGGACGGAATCAATTCGCGGATACGATCCTGCCAGCCCAGCCGGCGCAGGCCCGCTGCCGCCAGCACGATGGCGTCATATTGTCCTTCGTCCAGCTTGCGCAGCCGCGTGTCGACATTGCCGCGCAGGGTTTCGATGGTCAGGCCGCGGTTCAACGCCCGCAATTGCGAAGCGCGCCTGAGCGAGCTGGTGCCGATGCGCGATCCCGCATTCAATTCGTCAAGCGAGCAACCTACCAGCGCGTCGCGAGCCTCCTCGCGCTCCGGAATCGCGGCGATGGTCAGCCCGGCGGGAATCTCAGTAGGGACGTCTTTCATGCTGTGCACGGCCACGTCAATCGTTCCTGCCAGCAGCGCCTCCTCGATCTCCTTGGTGAATAATCCCTTGCCGCCGACCTTCGCCAGAGGCACATCCTGGATCTTGTCGCCGGTGGTTTTGATGATCTCGATGCGCGATTCCGCGCCCAGTTCCGTGAGGCACGTCTGAATATGCCGGGCCTGCCACAGCGCCAGCGCCGAGCCGCGCGAGCCGATAACAATCAATCGCCGTCCCCTTTTTTCACTTTCGTGATCATCTCATGCAGGAACTTATTCGTGAGGCCGCGGGTAATTGCCTCGAGTGCCTCTTCCTGCTGCGGCGTCAGTGTGCCGAGCTTGGCTCGCCTCCGCTCAATCTCGCCCACACGCCACTGTTCCACCTGTTCGCGGATCGACACAATGATCGACGAAGACTCGCGCGTTTTCAGCCGCGTCATCATGCGAGCGACTTCCTCGCCGATGATCACCTCGGCCTGCTGCGCCACTTCCAGGCGTCCGCGCAGATTGGTGTCTACCACTTTGCCCAGGTCGTCGATGTCGTACAGGAACACGTTGTCCAGCTCGTTGACGCTGGGCTCGATGTTGCGCGGCACCGCGATATCGATCAGGAACATGGGGCGGTTGCGGCGCTTGCTGATGGCCGCGCGCATCTCATCCACGGTCACGATAAAGCTGGTGGCGCCGCTTGATGCCAGCAGAATATCCACCTCTGGCAAGGCTTCGTGGAAGCGGTCATAGTCAATCACGGTGCCATCCACCGCTTCGGCCAGCGCCATGGCCCGATCGCGGGTGCGGTTGGTCACCAGAATTTCCAGAACGCCGGCCCGCCGCAAATGCCGCGCGGCGCTCTCGGCCATTTTTCCGGCGCCGACAACCAGCACTCGCTGGCCCTTCAGCGATCCGAAAATCTCGCGAGCCAATGCGACTGCGGCGTAGCTCACGGAAACCGCGCTTTCGCCGATTTCCGTTTCAGTGCGCACCCGCTTGGCGACGTTGAAGGCTTTCGTGACCACTTGATCCAGGAACCCGCTGGCCGATGTATTGATCGCCCCTCGCTCTTTCGCTACCGCGTACGCCGATTTCATTTGCCCCAGGATTTGAGGCTCGCCGACCACCATGGAATCGAGGCTCGACGCAACACGGAACAGGTGCCGGATCGCCTCGGGGCCATCGTAATGGTACAGGTGCGGCGACACCCAGTCGCGAGCGACGCTACGCGATTCGGCCAAAAAATCCGCCACGGCCGATCCCGCATCGGTGTCCTCATCCGCGGTCACCGCCACTTCCACGCGATTGCAGGTGGAAAGGATCATGCCCTCCAGCAAGCCGGGCCGCTGCTTCAGTTGATCCAGGGCATCGGGCAGCGACTGCGACTCAAACGCTACCCGTTCGCGCACTTCCACCGGAGCGGTGCGGTGATTGAGCCCGGTGATCAGCAGTTTCATCAAATGTCTACGCCCACGTACTCCAAGTGACGATGGAGCATCCCAGAACCACCAGAGCCATCACGGCGGCTTTGCGGCCGCGCCAACCAGCGGTCGCGTGCAGGTAGGTTGCGGCCAGGAGCAATGCCCAGGTGACCAGCGAAACCGTCACCCTGGGATCGGAAATCCAAGCCGTCCCGGAGTAAATAAATTCCCACATGATCACCAGCACGAGGCCTAGCGTGATCAGAACGAACGCCACGCCCAGCGATCCGCTGATCAGCTTATCGAGCGTCGCCAGCGGCGGCAGCCGTTCCAGCAGCCTCCCGGGTTTCTTAGTCTTGAGCCTGCGCTCCTGCACCAGATAGCAGATGGAGGCGACCGCTGTCAGCAGCAGCGAAGCATAGCCCGCCAGCACCAGGACGATGTGAATCGCCAGCCAGGTTTCGCGCCCGCGAACGTCCGCCAATGCAGCGTTTACATGAGGCTCCGTCGCCGCCGCCAACGTCATCACGAAAACCAGAGGGAAATGCGCCACGGCGGTGGTGGCGAAGTCGTATTTCCACTCCACCGCCAGGAACAAGACGGCGATCAGGAACGCACACAGATTCAGGGTCTGAAAGAAATTATCTACCGGGATCCGGCCCGAGGCCATCCCCAGGTCCACAATGGCCACGGCTTGAAGCGTGGCGCCGATGCGGAAGGCTCCGCGCGCCAGCGGATAAAGGACGCTGCTTCCCCGCACCAGGACCAGCATGGAATGCAGAAGTCCCAGGGCGTAGAAGCAGACCGCGACCCGCAACCAGAAAATGCTTGTAGCTGCCACTATACCTTCATCTTAGCGATTCCGGCCGAGTCGCCGCGCGGCGCGTAGTTTGAAGTCGTGCGATCACTCCTGCACTAAAGGCAAGCTACAACAGGTAAGGGCCATGTAGACATGTACGTTCAAGGTCTTGGTCGAGCTGGATGAGGGCGGATTTCACGCATACTACCCCGCACTGCGCGGGCATGGCGAGGTGACCAGGGTGCGGCACAAAAGGAAGCGCCCAAAAACATCAATGAAGTGGCGGAGATGACGTCGATGAGCTTCAGGAGGAGGCACCCCTCTGCCAGCCGCATCTGAAAATGAAGTTCAGGTTTTTGAAAGGTACGCGAGTCGCCGTAACCGTGTGACCTGTGTTCGTACCGATTGACCTCTCGAAAATCTGGCGCTGACTGACGAAATCATATCATCGCGTTTCACCGCCTCAACACAACACTCATGCTGAAACTTTGCGAAGCATGTTGAAGAACAAGCGGCGTGGACGGAAGACGATCTGGAGCGCCTTGGACTCATTCGCTGACCGAGCGGCACCGGGTTGCTGAGTCACCGGGTTGCTGAGTCAGTGAAGGGCAATGCTCCATATCCGAGCGTGCATTTCAAAATGGTTCTCGCTGATGCGATCGAATACTAACGAATCGTTCCCAAGCCAACGTAAGCCGCTCGTGGTGTCGGGGTCCGTTTGCGTCAATTGGCGGGGGGAAGGTTTTCCCGTGGCCTGGACCACCCACACTGCGCTATTTCCCCAGAATGTCAGGTCCGGCCTTGCCTTCATCGGGCGTCCGTCGAAGGCCACGTATGCCACCCACTCGCCGCTCGGCGACGGGACAGCGAGACCGGCGGGTTGGCTCAAAGTCAGCAGCGCTCGCTTGCTTTCGCCGTCGGGCGAGGAGACTAGAAGGCTCCGGCCCGAGAAGTACGCCAAGTGAGAGCTGTCCGCAAACCACGGGTCCCAAGAGGACTTCAGGTAGTCCCAATCGCGATCCGGACTAATGGCTGCATCGCCAAGGTTCGACCATTTGCGGGTCTTCCGGTCGTAGACCCACAATGTGCCCGGCTGCCTGATGGCCTCAATTGTCGCCACGTAGCGCCCGTCCGGAGACGGAGCGAACAGATACTCGGTATAGAGAGAAGGCCCACCGTTTTCAAAACGCAGCACGGTATCCGTTCCTGTTACAAGAGAACCGGTTGGCCCCGAGCCTTCCTGCCACACAGGCATGCGGATGTCGTTGAGGAACGCAACTCGCTCGGGAAAGGGCGGGCGCTTAGGCTGGGGTATCCGCCCTTCGCTCAAAGTAGTTCCTTCGGTGCTTAGAATTGCGTAAGTCCAATCGCGGTAGCACACCACTTCCTTGGAGTCAGCGCTCCATTCAGCCAGGAATTTTTGCGGAGCGAAATCCGACTTCAAAACTTTGCCCGAAGTGTCCATCAGCCCGACATTCGACGTTAAGCTGCTTCGGCCCATGCTAATCGTCATGCCCTCCCCCCATCCCGTCTTCACATATGCGATGAAGCGCCCGTCAGGGCTTGGTATGGGATTGTAGGCGTTCTCGGACAAAAGCAACTTGGGCACGCTCGGAGCTACCTTGTCGGAGGCGCCCTGGCCCGCCGACACTAACGAACCTGCAGCAATGGCGGAAATCAAGAAGCGGGTTCTCATGCCAAACTTAGACAAGCAGACGCGCAAGATTGTTCCGGCGCCCCCATCATCACACCAATAAAGCCCCGCAATGTCCTCCAAGGAGCGGAGACGAACGCCGGAATGCGAATACGCAGGGCCCCACCCTGGACTCCAGGCTTCTTTGAAGTGCCCATTTTCTTCCGGCGTGCTCGGGCTTCGGGCCAAGCGGGCATCGCACTGAGCGCCGCCGCGTTCACGCCGCACTGAAAGGGCGTTCGCATGAGTTTAGTTCTCCACCACTCGAGACGTCAACGTCAGGTGAACCGGCGGAAAACGCTTTCGGGTCTCACCTATCATCGAATCATGATTACACCTAAAGACTCACCTATAGGCACCACCCTTTTGAACAAGGTCTGCCTAGTTACAGGCGGTACCCGCGGAATCGGTAAGGCCATCGCCAGGATGTTGTTGACTGAGGGCGCGGAGGTGGCCATTTGCGGTCTGCGGCAGGAAAATGTCGATGCCGCGGTACTGGAACTATCAGCCGAGACGGGCGGTAAAGTCAAGGGCAAAGTTGCCGATGTTAAGAACCATGAACAGGTTGGCGAGCTTTTCCAGTTCGTCGACGCCCACTTCGGCGGGCTCGATGTCCTGGTTAACAACGCCGGCGTTGGCGTGTTCCGCCCGGTCCAGGACCTCACTCTTGAGGAGTGGAGGTCGACCATCGATACGAATCTCAGCGGTGCGTTCTTTTGCAGCCGTGAAGCTTTATTCAGATTCGTTACAAAGGGTGGGGGATACATCGTCAATATAAGCAGTCTGGCAGGCGCGAATGCGTTTGCGGGCGGTTCTGCATACAATGCGTCGAAATTCGGTCTGAACGGATTCAGCGAGGCGATGATGCAGGACGTGAGGAGCGAGAACGTGAGGGTCAGTTACGTGATGCCGGGAAGCGTGGCCACAGGCTTTGGAGGCCATGGTGCGGCCGGCGACGGTTCAAATTGGAAAATATGGCCCGAAGACGTTGCAGAAATCGTAAGGATGCTCCTGAAGATGCCGGTGCGAACCCTGATCAGCCGTGTAGAAGTGAGGCCCTTAAAGACCAGTAAGACTGGGCCGAAAAGATAAAAAGAGCGGAAAGAATCCGCACCAGATCAGGAGCATCTAAGGAATGGAACTCGGATTGCGACAGAGTTTGTGGGCGGGACAGCCAAGGCAGACGGCCTCCCGCGGTTTTAGAAAGGCGGTCGACAAAATGGAACGGCTCAATATCTCACTGGACCCGGGCAAAACCGGAAGAGACGCGCAGTCACTGGAGACCGGGCTTCGTCGAATGATCGTCGGGCAGGAAGAAGCCATCCAGCAGATTGTTAATATTTATCAGATGCACCAGACCGGGCTGAACGCTCCCGGCCGCCCAATTGGAAACTTCCTGTTCCTGGGGCCCACCGGCTCGGGCAAGACGCGCATCGTGGAGGCAACCGCGGAGGCGCTGCTCAAGAACCCGCGCGCGGTCATTAAAATTGACTGCGCGGAGTTTCAGCACAGTCATGAGATCGCCAAGCTGATCGGCTCGCCTCCCGGATATCTGGGACATCGCGAGACGCATCCGTTGCTGTCTCAGGAAGTGCTCAATCAATACCACACGGACACCATCAAGCTGAGCTTCGTGTTGTTCGACGAGATTGAGAAGGCGTCCGATGCTTTGTGGAACCTGCTGCTGGGGATTCTGGATAAGGCTACGCTCACACTTGGGGATAATCGCAAAGTGGATTTTTCACGCGCCATGATCTTCATGACCAGCAACCTGGGCGCGACGGAGATGAGCAACATGCTGGCGCCTAAGCTTGGTTTCAACGTCGCCGAGGCGCAGGAGCGGACTGCTTCGGGCGTGTTTGACGAACAAACCACCGGCAAGATGGCGCGCACCGGCATGGAGGCCGCGCGGCGCAAGTTCACGCCGGAGTTCATCAACCGTCTGGACAAGATCGTGACCTTCCAGCCGCTTGGAACGGAGCAGTTAAAGAAGATCCTGGACATCGAGCTCAATCTGGTTCAGCAGCGCATCTTTAACACCTCCACCGATCGCGCGTTCGTCTTCACGCTGTCGGATTCGGGCAAGGATTTTCTGCTAACAGAAGGCACTGATCTCAAGTACGGAGCCCGGCATCTGAAGCGCGCAATTGAGCGCCTTCTGGTGCAGCCCATCTCCAACCTGATCGCGACTGACCAGGTGCGGGGAGGGGACTGGATTCGTGTGGATTTTGACACAGAAGCCAAGATTTTGAGCTTCGCGCGTGAAGCCGAGGGTTTGCCGGTTCAGGACATGGTCCGGCTGGTCGACACTTCCGTGACTTTCCCCGCGATCACTTTTGCACAGGGTGCATCGGCGGAGCCGGCGAGAACGCAGACCGCCCGCAGCTCGAAAAGATCCTAGTTCCCGGCTGATTCATGCGCTCCGCACAAGGGCCGATAGCTCCCTGGTGCGGAGCGCTTCATTTTACGCCGCAGGGCCAGAGGCTCCGTTGTGCGGTGGGTTTCGATTTAAGCCGCACCGGGCGGAAGGCGTTGCAGTTGGTGCTTGGCGCGTTTCAGTTAAGCCGCGCACTCGCCGCGGCCCAGCTGGAGCGAATAAGCCTCGTCGTCGCCCCAATCCTTGAACATGTCGGGATTGGTCAACGGAGGCTTCACGAGGTCCGCCGTCAAGGTCTTAAAAAACGCGACCTTGTGACGCATCACATAGCCACGGAAGGTCTCGCCGTCTTCACGGTTGGCCTTGTAGTGCTCCAGAACGCGCTGGACAGCGACGGGAGCGAGCCGGGCCGGAAGACTCTGGATGGCCAACCCGAACTCGTGCTGGGTGCCACCGAGAAGCATAAGATAATAGGGGACTTCCTTGCCTTCGATCTTGCGGGCATTGCCGTAAAAGCCGATGTCGCCGATCCAGTGCTGGCCGCAGGCGTTGGGGCAGCCGCTGATGTTGATTCTGAGCTTCCGAACCAAGGTGTCGGACTCGCCACGAACGGCCTCAGTCAACGCCGCTCCCAGATTCATAGATTTGGTTAAGGCCAGGTTGCAACTATAAGCACCGGGGCAGGTTAGCGTATCGCTAATCTCCTCGGCGCGGGCGTCGGCCAAACCCAACTCCTTCAGAATTCCATAGACGCGCGTCAGCGCTCCGACGGGAACCCATGCCAGGATCACATTCTGATTCATGGTGACACGCAAGGAGCCGTCGCCCGCCTGCTCACTCAAGCTGGCCAAGCCGCGCAACTGGTCCCCGGTGAGATTCCCCTGTTGCACTCGCACGGTGACAATCACATAACCCGCGTGTTTCTGCGGAGCCACGTTGGTCTCGCGCCATTCCTGGAACTCGGCCGAAGGGTTGTAGAGCGGCAGCAGCTGGCCACTGCCGAGCGGTGGTGGATGTGGTTGAAAACCACCGAAACTCGCAGGCACTTCTACCGGCATTGGAATGCCGCCATTGGCAAGAATATCCTGGTACTGCTCTTCGATGGTGTCGCGCAGCCACTCAAATCCGCGCTTGCGCATGATGAACTTCAAGCGGGCCGTGTTCTTATCTTTGCGGTTGCCGTGGACGTTGAAGACTCGGATCACGGCTTCCACGCGCCGGACGATGTCTTCGGCCGGGACAAACTCGTGCAGAACTTTCGCTTCGGTCGGCAGCGGCCCCAGGCCTCCGGCGACGGTCATGCGAAAGCCGCGCTCGCCGTCGCGAATCAGCGGGCGCAGACCGACGTCGTTGATCGCCGTGGCCATGCAGTCATTGGGGCATCCGCAGAAGGCGACCTTGAACTTGCGGGGAAGATTGTCGGTCAATTCCCGGTGCAGAAAGGCGAAAGCCAAGCGCCGGGCATATGGCTGGACTTCGAAGACTTCTTCGGCATGCAACCCGGACAGGGGGCAAGCCGTGACGTTGCGAACGGTGTTGTAGCAGGCTTCGCGGGTTGTCAGGCGGACGTCCGCCAGCATATGCAGCAAATCCGGTACTTTAGCGAGCGGCACGAAGTGATACTGGATGTTCTGGCGGGTGGTGAGATGGCCCTTGCCTCCGCCGAATTCATCCGCCACGCGAGCCATGGTGCGCATCTGATCGGCGGTCAGCAATCCACCCGGAATTTTCGTGCGAATCATTTGCACGCCTTGCTGCCGTTGGCCGTAGACACCGCGGCGCAGACGGAAAGCCCGGAACTGGTCGTCGGTCAGCTGCCCGGCAAGGAATTGATTGGCTTGGTTCCGGAACAATTCGATGTCTTCGCGGACAGTCGCATCGTATTGCTGCGCAGTGAGTTGTTGATCGGTCAGAACATCAGCAGAAGCCATATGATCTAGTTCCCTATCGAGAATATCATATTCGCCGAAGGGGTTCAAGGCGCTTTGGGCTCCGGCGATAGAAGAACGAGTCCGTTGGGGGTATTCGAAATGCGCCCTCGGGAATCGCCTGGGCCGCATTCCGGAAGCGCTTGTGACGCGTAATAGTCGAGGGCGTATTTGTCGGCTGGCCGACGGAGGCCCGCATCGAGGCAGGCCGACGGGATTTGGTCGCGATGGTCGTGCCAAAATGAACGGACCGACACTTCCTGGTCAAGGACCGGCAAGACTTGGGCGGCCAACACTCCGGTTCCGGCTGCGGCTGCAAGAGCAGCGGTCAGGACCGCGAGAGCGGGTTGCTTTCTCCACGCCAATAACCAGACGGCTGCGACTACCGGCAGGAAGAGGAGGCCTCCGGAATGAAACGCCCAGCGGGTTTTGGTCGCACCGAGGAGAAACGCGTCAGGCAATCCAGCAATCAGCGAAGGCGCCAGGATGAGCAAGAGGCCACAAGCGGCGATCCACCATTCCTGCGCCGGAGCCTTATCGAAAGCCACGGCCAAAACGATCGCGACCGCGGGCAACAGCGACAACAGGTAACCGGGAAGTTTGTTGGTGAACGCCGATAAGAAAATCAGGGCCAGCACCAGCCAAATGACAAGCGAGCTTACTCGAACGTCGTTGTAGGTCCTGCGCCGTGTTAACAAGCCAAACAGAGGCGTCCAAGGAAACAGCCCCAACAGCAACACTGGAAGGTAGAACCAAAATGGTTGCCCGTGATGCAACACAGGTGAGTTGAAACGACCCACCTGCTGCTGCCAAAAGTACACATTCCAAAAGGCCGAGCCGTTGCGGAGCCAGACGAATACGTGCCAAGGGCCGGCAACAATAAGCGCGCCCGCCGCGATGGCGAGCCGTTTCCCGCGAGCGATTAACCAGATCGGAATGAATAGGGCGATTGGGAGGAAGGCCTTCGATAGAATAGCGAGTCCCAGGAACGCTCCGGCCATCCAGCCGGAGTATGCACGGTGGCGTGTATCGAATAACGCGACCAGCATGGCGGCTCCGAAACATGCCGACATCGGCAGGTCCGTCACGGCGGCAAAGCTGTAGCCGATCCAACCCGCCGAGGTTCCCAAAATCGCGGCCGCCATCAGGGCGATTCGGGCGTTGAATTCGCGCTCCAGGATGGCGTAAAAGAAGGCGAGAAATGCGAGGCTTAACATTGCGACAGGGAGTCGCGCGGCCCATTCATCCCGAAATCCCATTTTGGTAGCGATGGCGATCATCCAATAGAGGAGCGGGGGCTTTTCAAACCAGCCGGCGCCGAATAGGCGCGGCGTGATCCAGTCGCCGGAACGGGCCATTTCCCGCCCGATCGAGGCATAGCGCGGCTCATCCGGATCGAGGCCAAAGCCTACCCTTCCTAAGTTGAAGAGGTAGAGCGACAACAGGGCGGCAAACAGGCCATTCTTCAAAATCCGGGTTCGTGGCAATTCTTCAGTATAATGAGGCGAATCGACCGGACGGGCCGGTTTGGGCGACAATGGAGACGGAAAACCTATGAAATTTGCTTTGTGTCTGCTGCTCCCCTTGGCGGCGTTCGCGCAGTCGCCGACCACGACGATGCCGAAGGCTCCGGTGCTGGATAAGGTCAAACTGGAAACGTACCTGCGCCACCTGGAAGCGTGGCCGCCCATCATCAATATCAAGATCGACGACCCCAAGCCGGCGGCGGATATGCCCGGGTTCAATAAGGTGGTACTGCATCTGTCCTACAACGATGCTCGTCTGGACCAGTCTTACTTTGTCTCCAACGACGGCCAGAAAATCTTCAAGGGCGAGATTTTCGATTTGAACAAAAGCCCCTTCCAAACCAATCTGGACAAAATCAAAACGGACCATCAGCCTGCTTTTGGCGCACCGGTGGGGGCTCCCGTGACCTTGGTGGTTTTCGGCGATTTCGAATGTCCCTACTGCAAGGAAGAGGCGTCGACGCTTCGGCAGAACATTCCCGCGATGTTCGGGGACAAGGTTCGGGTGTACTTCCTGGACTTCCCGCTGGAATCGATCCATCCGTGGTCCCGCGCGGCGGCGATCGCGGGACGATGCGTCCTGAAGCAGGGCGAGCCTGCTTTCTGGAAGTATCACGATTGGATTTACGACAAGCAGACCGACATCACTCCGGACAACTTTAACGCCAAGCTGATGGAGTGGGCCGGGCAAAGCGGGGGCCCCGATACGGTGCAACTCGGACGCTGCGTGGAGAGTAAGGCGACCGAAGCGGAAGTGAATCGCACTCAGGAAATGGGCCGGTCGCTGGGCGTCGACGGGACCCCGACCCTGTACTTGAACGGCCGAAAACTGATGGACCAAACGGCTCAGTGGCCGACGCTGGAGCAACTGATCACCCTCGAAATCGATCATGAGGCCAAGGTCAAGGAGGAAGCTGAGAAATGCTGCGTGGTGGAGATTCCAAAACTCGTCAAGTAGTTCGATTTAAATCGATGCCGCGCCGGGCCGTTCTGCGGCGGATGGCGTTCGCGCTGCCGCTGGCAGTTTGTTCCTTTTCCGCGTTTGCATTTGCCCCCGCTACAATTAATCCGCAGACCTATCTGGCGGAGGTGAAGTATTTGGCTTCGCCTGAGCTCAAGGGCCGCGCGACCGGCTCGCCTGAGCTGGAGAAGGCGGCGGCGTACATCTCCGGCCTGTTCAAATCCTTTGGTCTGAAACCGGTGAGCGGCAATGACTATGAGCAGCCATTCACGGTGACGGTAAACGCGCACCTGGGGCCGGGCAATAGCTTCAACAGCACGGATAGTCCTGGCGCGCCCGTCAACGGCGCAGTCAACGCGGCCTGGGTTCCGTTCAGCTTTTCATCGTCCGGGAAAATATCAGGATCAGTGGTTTTCGCAGGCTATGGCGTCACCGACGCCGCTCGTCATTACGACGACTACGCGGGCATCGACGTCAAAGACAAGATCGTTTTGATGCTGCGGCACGAGCCGCAGGAGGGCAAGGAACTGAGCAGCCACGCGACCTTCGCCGATAAAGCCTCCAACGCCAAAATGCACGGCGCCCGCGGGGTGATTCTGGTGAACGACGTAGCCGCCCATCCCAACGACGGCGACAAGCTGCTGGAATTCGGCACTGCCACGGGGCCGACGGACGCGGGCATTCTTTTTGTCCAGGTGAAGGAAGCGCAAGCCGAAACGTGGATGAAGGCCGAGGGCCGCGATCTTCGCGAGATTGAGGCGGGAATCGACAAAGATTTGCAGCCGCGCTCTTTCGCGATGGCCAAGCTCAACGTAAATGTGTCAGTGGACATCCAGCACGATACGCGGACGGTTCATAACGTAGAGGCGTACCTGCCGGGGACGACTTCCGAATACGTGGTGATTGGCGCGCACTACGATCATTTGGGATTAGGCGATGAGCATTCGCTGGCCCCGTCGCAGATCGGACAGATTCATCCGGGCGCCGACGATAACGCATCGGGGACTGCGGGCGTGATCGAGCTGGCGAGATGGTTTTCGAAACAGCCGAAGCCGAAGCGAGGGATTCTGTTTCTCACGTTTGCGGGCGAAGAGCTGGGACTGCTGGGAAGCAGCTACTACGTGAATCATCCTCTGCTGCCGCTGGAAAACGCTGTGGCCATGATCAACATGGACATGATCGGGCGCATCCGCGACGGGAAAGTGTACATCAACGGAACAGGTACCGGATCGACGCTGGCGAAGCTGGTGGATGATCTGAAACCTCCGGAGGGATTTCACTTCGATCTCTCAGAAAACCTCGGTTATGGCGGCAGCGATCATATGTCGTTCACCATCAAAAGCGTTCCGGTGGTGTTCTTCTTCAGCGGCCTGCACGGCGATTATCATAAGCCGAGCGATACCGCCGATAAGATTAATTCAGGGGACGCGGCCAAGCTGCTGGGGTATGTGGCCGAGGTGGAGCAGAAGCTCTCCGAAGCTCCCGACCGGCCGAAATTCATCCGCACGGTTGAGCCGCAGGAACCAGTGACTGGGGCGGCGGGCGGAGGCTCGGGCTACGGTCCGAATTTCGGCAGCGTTCCCGATTTCGACGAACCGCCTAAGGGCGTGCGTTTCGCGGATGTACGCGATGGCACTCCGGCGGCGAAGGCCGGCCTCAAGGCGGGCGATATCCTGATCGAATTCGATGGGAAGGAGATCGGGAATCTGTACGATTTTACCTATGCGCTGCGCGCTAAAAAAGCCGGCGACGAAGTACTGGTGAAGGTTCTCCGTGGGACCCAGACGATTGAGGCAAAAGTACTACTTACGGAGCGGCGCTGATCTGGCATACTTCGGCTAGATCAAGCCCATGAATCCCTCGACGAAACCCTTGACAACAACACGGACCGTGCCTCCATCGACGCTATCCAGGACCCTGCCTCCCTTGATTCTGCACCCGTTCGCGCAGGCGGGCGGACGCGACAAACTGGAGGAGAGCCAGCGCGCCAGCCTGATGATTCAGGGTCTGCTGCCTGCGGGCGAACGATCCGGGGACGATCTGGACCGGGCCTTGCTGGACGGGCGATTTTCCGAAATCCTGATGTTGTTTTACGTTGGCAAGGATCTGGCGCGCTGGATCGAGCAGTGCCTGGAATTCGTCGCGCGCCGGCCGGATCTGAAGGACGGCGGGATCTGCTACCAAAGCTTCGCGGAGATGTTGGTGAATCATACGCCGGAAGCGGTGCAAGCGAAACTGAAGCGGTGGCAAGTGGCGGATTACCGGTCCATTTTCATGCGCGCTCTGGGAATGAATACTCTGCTGGCTGTGGCGCCGGAGCGGCACTCCCTGGGCGAGGAATTCGTGCGCAACTATTACCGCTACGCCGATCAGATGTTCCTTTGCCGCCAGAATCAAGTGACGTTCACGAGCATCGAACAGATGGGTTTTGAGTTTGAGATTTTTGCTTCGGGCGAGTACTCGAAGATGCTGGAACGCGAGTGGTCTGAGGGATAACGCTACTGTCCACTGAGGACCCAACAGAACATTGCCGGGAGCTGTGCGGTATGGACGCGATGAGCGCCGGTTAGGTTAAGTCTCGCGAAATGGCTTTGGATCGAGAGACGGGTGACGACACAGAACGCCCCGGGGTCTGGGGGGAATACCGGCGGCGAAGGACGCTAGCTTGGGCCCTTCCTCTTGCGCTAATCGTGGTGGCCTTCGCTCTTGGCATCACCGGCGATTACAATGGGCCCTGGCTGTTCGTCGCCTCGCCCATTAGTTTGGGCGTTCTCCAGCTATGGTTTCAACATTGGCCCTGTCCGAGATGCGGGAAGCCATTCACGGAGCCGAAGCGCGACTTAACATATTCCGAACAATGTCGACGTTGTGGCCTCGGCCTTTGGAAGGACGCGGGAAACGTGGATGCTTACCGCGAGAAGCAACGTCGAGGAGAGGCCATCCTGGCGGCCTACGGCGCCGAAGTGCGTCGCGGAAAACGGTATCCTTCCTGGCGCGAGTTTTTCAGACCTAGGCGGCGGTAAAGGGATACGCGGTCTGCAGCGCAGGACTTCCGTGCTACTTCCCATCTACTGAAAACGCGAGCAGCACGTTCCCCGGAGTTCCTCCCCCCGTCGGATAACCCGAATTCAGGAAGAGCATCCCGCCTCCGATGGCCGGACCGGGACCATCGAGCGAACCTCCATGGCCCGCGACTCCGTTGACGGTTTTATATTCGCGGATGGTATCGAAATCCCAAATGATCTTTCCGTCCGTCATGGCATAGGCTCGAATGTGGCCATCGACTGAGCCGGAAAAGGCTACGCCTGGCATCGCGCTGACCGCTGCGGATTGCGCGGGACTGCAACGAGGCCGGTCGCCGCAGACGCCGGGAGGCGTGTACCAGACCTGTTTGCCGTCGGTGAGGCGAAGGGCGAACATGCCTCCTCCGGCTTTGGGATCGGCATCCGTGCTCTGCGAATAGGTGAGCCGGATGCGGCCCACGTCGGCGAGCGCAACGTAGACATTGTCGTAATCCGCGGCTGAGCCCCACTGAATGCCGCCGAGTGAGCCGCCTTTGCCGATGCGGGTCTGCCACAGCACCTCGCCTTGATTATCGGGATCGAGGGCGTGGACCACTCCGGACTTTTGCCCCGCGATCAGCGCCCGCTTTCCCTTGGGCAGATTCACCAGAATCGGCGAAGAGGAGAAATCGAGATCGGGGCCGTCCGAATCGGGGCAATTGGTGGCATCGGGCATGCGGCAGCCGACATTATACGAATCGTTGGGAGTCATCTGGCGGGACCAGAGAATCTTGCCAGTGTACTGGTCGAAGGCCATGAAAGCGTCGCTTGATCGAGTAGCGGGATCGCTGTAATTGTCGCCGGTGGTGACGTAAACTACGTTCAGCTTTTCATCGATGGTGGGGCTGGACCAGATGGGCGCGCCGGAGGGTCCCCAGAGTTGCGTGCCGGATTTGTTTTTCTTGGTTGGTTTGGGCACATCGATGGTATAGGTTTTCCAGAGCTGCTTGCCGTCGGATGTGCGCAGCGCGACCAGCGCGCCCCGGAACCGGCAGCATTCGTAATCGGGCGCAGCGCCTGCGCCTTCCTCGCCGGAAGCGATGGGGACATACAGGATGCCCGGTACGAGCGTCGGCGAACCGGTCACGCGAGCGACTGGATAATTGTCGGCCTTGACCTTCCACAGCAGCTTGCCCGTCTTCGCGTTAACAGCGTAGACATTGGCGACGCCATCGCCGAAATACGCCGCGGAGCCGTTGGTGCTAATTGCCGCGCGGACCCATGAATCGGCCTGAAAATACCAATTGACGCAGCCGGTGTTCGCATCGAGCGAATACACCATGCCGCTGGAACTGCCGACGAAGACTTGATCGCCGAAGGTGGTAGCCTGCGCGTTGGAGATTATGTCGCCGGGGAAGGCGAACGCCCATTTCAACTTCAGGCGCGGCACTTCGGCGGCGGTGAATCCGGGTCGAGTTTGAAAGCGCGAGTTGTGGTCTTGGCCCCATCCCTTCCAACCAGTCGGGACAGAAGTGACGCGAGGGGCGGTGAGGGGCGCGGGCGGCTTGCGCGGAGGACACATGGCTTCCGCCGATGGCTGGGTTTGAAGCTTCCCCGTGAAAGTCTTGCCGGTGACGAATTCCGCGATGGCTCGGCGCTCCGCGGTGGTGCGGCGAACGGCGACCGAGATCATCGCACCGGATTCGAGGGCCGCCAGAACACGCTCCGCCGACATGGAGCGCAGGGCCTCGCGTGTAGGGGCGCGGTCCGCGCCGCCTTCGTGACAGGTGGCGCACATCTGTTTGTAGAGAGCGGCTCCGTCTTGGGCAGCCGCTTGTTGCCGACAAAGGGCCGCGATGCCAAGGAACAAGATCAATCGTTTCATTCCGGGCGAAATTATAGCAAAATACGGGAATGCGAAGAATGTTCTCGATGTTCTCGTTGATGTTGTCAATGGCGGCTCTCATCGGATTGGCATTCCTCGAAAGCGCCTGCACACAGAAAGCGTCGAACCCACCGCAGGGCGGGGAAGCATCGAAGAGCGTCTATATCGTGACTCATATCGACGTTATGCCGAACTTCTCGGATGGCGCCAACAAGGCGATTCAGAAATATGCCGCCGATAGCCGCGCGGACCAAGGCGCAATGAGTATCGAGGGTCTGGTGCAGGATGGCCGGCCGAATCACTTCACGATTGTGGAAATCTGGCAAAGCAGGGAAGCGTTCGAGGCGCACAGCGGACAGGCGCATGTGCGCGAGTTTCGCGAGACTTTGCAGCCGATGCTGGGCGCGCCGTTCGACGAACGGCTGCACGCGCCGATGCCGTAGGCGCTAATTTCCCGTCAGGGGCTACCAACCCTCGCGCTGACGCAGTCCGGTGATGTGCGCGGTGTGGTGGCGGGAATGCCATGCCATCGCGGAAAGAGCGTCGTCGACTGACAGGAGGCCCCGCTCCGGATGCAGGAACTCGCGCGACCAATCTTCGGGTTGGAGCGATTCGAAGAACAAGACCCAGCGGGCGTGAATGCCTTCGAAGATCATGAGTGACGGCTCGATTGGGCTGATTCGCGCATCGGGAAGCTCAGCCCAGAGCGACTCGTCATAGGCCTTGATGGCGGGCTTGGATCCGGTGACGGCAAGTTTGGGGCGAATGTACCAGTTGACGTGGGCGTCGGCGAGATGATGGACCACCTGCCGGACAGTCCAGCCTCCCGGGCGATATGGCGTATCGAGCTGGGCGTCGGAAAGTCCGGCGACTGCGGCCCGCAATTTCGCCGGTGCTTCGGCGAGTTGCGCGAGGTACAAAGGGCGATCTTCGGTGGAAACAGGATGCCCGAATCGATAAGGGCCGATGGGGTATCGAAGGTCGGTAGAGGGCGTCATACTTCAATCTAATCGAACAACAAGGGTGTAGAATGGTACGCGGTTCGCAGGGAGGTTTGCTATGCGCATGAAATCGACAGGGACGCTTCGATCCGCTGTGATGGTTGGACTGGTGACGGGTTTGGCGGGATGGGTCTTCTCTCAGACGACGGCGTCTCAGACAGCGGCGTCTCAAACGCCCGCGCCTGGCGCACCTAAGGGGCCCGGGGCGGCAAAGGGAAGCCCTTTTCCCTCGGACCCGAACCCGAGGCCGAACGCGGTTGAGCACATCAAGGTTCACGGCAAATCGCTCGAAGGCAATTTACTTGGCGATTCACCGGACCGCGACGTCTTCGTATACCTGCCGCCAAGCTACCAAACCAGCCGAAACCGGCGCTATCCGGTGGTGTACATGCTGCACGGCTACGGCCTGAACGCGGAGGCTTATTTGCCGGCCTTCGGCATTCCCACTCGCGTGGATAAAGACATCGCGGCGGGCACGGCCAAAGAGATGATCCTGGTGAATCCGGACGCGTTTAATAAATACAACGGCAGCATGTACTCGTCGTCACCAACCAACGGCGATTGGGAGACGTTCATCACCGAGGAGCTTGTCACGTATATCGACACTCACTATCGCACCATCGCCACGCGCGCTAGCCGCGGTCTGGCGGGGCATTCGATGGGCGGATATGGGACGTGGCGCCTGGCGATGAAGTATCCGGACGTGTATTCGAGCATTTATGCGATGAGCTCATGCTGCCTGATGAATAATCCGCAGCCTCCGGGCGCGGGGCGGGGAGGAGCGGCGCCGGGCGCCGCCAAGCAGGGCGCGCCGAAGCAAACTGCGGCCGACAAAGGCAGCGGCAAGGCCGGTGCAAAGGGCGGTCGCGGGGGAGGTTTCGCGAATACTCCGTTGGCGGAGGCGGCTGCGTGGAGTTCCAATCCCAAGAGGCCGCCGCTGTTCTTCGACCAGCCCACCGAAGACGGCAAGTTCCGCCCTGAAATCGCCGCCAAATGGGTTGCGAATTCGCCGCTGGCGATGGTGGATCAGTATCTGGGAAGCTTGAAGAAGTTGAAGGCGATTGCCATGGACGTGGGTCTGCAGGATACACTTGCAAACTCGAACATGCAGCTAGATGCGCTGTTGACGCAGTTCGACATCGTGCATACGTTTGAGACCTATGAGGGCGATCACACCAACCATGTGAGGGATCGCGTTGAGCAGAAGGTGCTGCCGTTCTTCTCGACGAATCTTTCGTTCGAGACGGTCAAAGCCAAGCACCCGGCCAAGAATTGACCGAGTCTCGACGGACCGCCTGGCGGTTCCCGGTTACCGTATTCCTCAGCGCTTTTCTGCTGTTTCAAATTCAGCCGATTGTCGCGCGACGCCTGTTGCCGGAGTTCGGAGGAACTCCCGCGGTGTGGAGCACCTGCCTGCTGTTCTTCCAAGCTGTGCTGCTGGGAGGGTACATCTACGCGCACTGGCTGCGATGGAGATGGGTGCACGTTGTCATGCTGGCTGGGTCTTTCGTCTTTCTGGCGATTACGCCGGCGAAGCTGCACTCAACCGGAAGCGCCGGCGACCCATCCTTGCAGATTTTGCTGCTGTTGGCTGCGACGGTGGGTCCGCCGTATTTTCTGTTGTCTTCGACGGCTCCGCTGGTGCAGCGCTGGTTTAACGCGGACCAGCCGGAAAAGTCTCCCTGGCGGCTGTATGCGCTGTCGAATTTCGGCTCATTCCTGGCGCTGCTCAGCTACCCTTTCGCGGTCGAGCCATATGTGAGTCTGGCGAAGCAGACCCAGATCTGGACTTGGGTATATGGGGCTTTCGTGGTTGTATGTGGATGGACGGCGTTGACCGTTTCGGCGGGCGAGCTCGCCCAAGCCGAGCCGGCACGCGACGAGGGCGATCGTCCGTCGGCGTTGCGGATACTGTTCTGGCTGGCGCTGGCAGCCAGCGGCTCGACCATTCTCCTGGCGACGACCAATGAAATCTCGCAGGAGATCGCGGTGAATCCGTTCTTATGGGTCGCTCCGTTGTCGCTGTACCTCCTGACCTTCGTGCTGACGTTCGAAAGCGACCGCTGGTATAAGCCCGCAGCATACGCAGGCTTGGCGGGATTAATCGTCGCAATCGCCTGCGCAGTGTCGAGCGCCGCCAATGCGATTCCGGTACTGCCGCAGCTCGCCGTCTATCTCGCGGCGCTGTATTTCGCATGCATGCTGTGCCAGGGCGAGCTGGTGCGATCGCGGCCGTCGCCTCGATACCTGACGCAGTTTTATTTGACGGTAGCCGCGGGAGGAGCACTGGGCGGGGTATTTGTGGCTTTGATCGCGCCGCGCGTGTTTACCGAGTTCAGCGAATACCCGATCGGGCTGGGCGCCGCATGTGTTCTCGGACTCGCGAGTTGGATTCATCGAGAAGGCCGGAAAGCCTGGAGCAGCTTTGATACGCGCATTCCGGTGATGGCGCTGGCGCTGGGCGCGCTGACCGCGGGCTCGGATGCGGCGATCTCGGGAGGGCAGGGAAGTGTCGTGAGCCGGCGCAATTTCTACGGCATCCTGCGGGTAACGGAAGCCTCGGATTCCAACGGTCCGAAACGCAAGCTGACGCATGGACGCATCGATCACGGGTTCCAATATGAGGACGCGTCGCGGCGCGATTGGCCGACCAGTTACTACGGCCCGCACAGCGGCGTTGCTGTTGCGCTAAACGCCTTGCCTGTTCCGCGGAGCATTGCCGTGGTGGGGCTGGGAACAGGTACTCTGGCGGCGTGGGGTAGGCCGGGCGACACGATTCGCTTTTACGAAATCAATCCGGACGTCGTGAGCATCGCCAATACGTGGTTTTCATTCCTGAAAGATTCCAAGGCTCGAATCGCAGTGACGCCTGGAGACGCACGCGTTCAACTGGCGGACGAGCTCGATCGCGGTGCTGCGGGGGATTTCGACGCCATCGTCGTGGACGCATTTTCGAGCGATGCGATTCCCATGCATCTTCTCACCGCGGAGTGCGCCGACATTTACCGCAGGCATTTGAAGCCGGGGGGAATCCTATTGCTGCACATCACCAATCGGACGCTGGATCTGGAACCGGTGGCTCGCGGGATGGCGGAGCATTTGGGATGGCCGGCATTTGAAATGGTTTCTCAAGCCAATCCGGAAACCGGCGAGAGCGTATCGCGGTGGGTGTTGATCGCGGCGAAGCCGTCGGCGCTCATTGGGGGCGGCGGCTGGGCGCCGCTGACGCGGCCGCCGCTGCTGTGGACCGACGACTTCGCCAGCCTCTGGCACGTGCTGAAATTCTAACGATCGGATTTCTTAGCGGTGGTCAATTCCAGGATCATTTCTTCCATGACGATTCGGTCGTCAGGGCGGGCGTCGCGAAGATCCCTGTCGGCTTCAAACAGTTTCACCACAGCACGTTCCAGGCGAGCTTTGGGAAAAGCGTCCACCGTCTGCCCGATTTCGCGTGCCCGTTCGGGCCAGATGCGCGCGCCCAGCTTACTGAAGTGCGCCTGAATCTCGCCAGCGCCGCGAAGTCCAGCTTCGCGAGCGGCCAGCGCCATGCGGAATTGAGTAGCGAGAAAGGTCAGCGCCAGAGGCATATACTCGCCCGCGCGCGCCAGCGTATCCAGAGTTTCAAGCGCGCGGGAGCGGTCGCCCCGGCCGAGCGCGGCCACCAACGCGAAAATCGTGGTGGCTTGCGCGTCGGGAACCAGAGCCGCGATGTCTTCTGCGGTCACTTTGCGGCTGCCGGCGAGCAGCTTCAGCTTTTCGATCTCCATTGCGATGCGCGCGGCGTCTCCTCCGGTGGCGTCGAGAAGAAGAGCCAACTCCGCGAGCCCCAATTGCAGCCCCGATGCACGCGCCAGGCCTTGCGCGAGGGCGCGGACGGCCTCCGGCGAAAACGGACGAAATTCCACTTGGGCCGTTACGGAGGCGTAGAACTTTCGCACGCGCTCCATGCGAGCCTTATCTTCGCCGTCGAACTCGAAGCGCGAAGCGTCGATTATCACCACAGTGCCGGGCGTCGGATGGCGCAGATAAGATTCAAGCGCCGCGGCCGATCCGCCCGCGCCCGTGCTTTCGTCATCGGCTTCAACGGACTTTCCTCGCGGCAGAGCGGATTCGGCGCGCCCCAGCCAGATCAAGCGGCGTGTCGCGAACAGCGACATCGAACGTGCATCGTCGAGCGCGGACGCGAGCCCAATCTGATCCAGATCGTGGCGTGTGAAACCAGCCTCGCGCTCTTCGGGCGGGAGCGAGGGATCCAGAGCCGCCTCCAGCAGCGCCTTGCGGCAGCGCTCACGATTGTAGGATTCCGGTCCCAGGAAAAGGTACACACTCTCAGGACCTTTTTTACCGATCCGATCGAGAAATTGTTCGGGAGTCATATTCGCGAGAGCTTAGAAGTCGTTCAGGATCGCCGAAACAATCTGCTGCGCCACGCGCTTGCTGACGCGGTCCAGTGCGGTATCGCTTTCGTCGAAGTATTGCCCCTGCTGCAGCGGAATTTCGTAGCTGTCGACGAATTCCATGCGAGGGCGGGAAAACAGTGTCTTGCCGGTTTTCCGGTCCGTCAGCGTCACCTGCAAAGCGACATGGACTTCGACGCTGGTGGCTAGACCTGTCTTTTGATCGAACAGGGTAGGGTTGGAGGTGTAGGCGAGCACCGAGCCCCTTAGCACCGCGTCCGCTTGCCGGGCGTCGGTGACGCGGAAGCGGGAGCCCGCGATGAATTCCTTCGAGATCGCCTCCGGAAGCCAATCGGTCAGCTTGTAGCGAATGGTGCCGTTCGTGAAGGCCGGGACGCCAACGGTGGCGATGGTCTTCGGCACCAGATCCGCTTGGCCGGCTGCGTGATAGCCACAAGAGGCCAGCAGGCTGGCGGAGATGGCGGCGAGCGCGCATTTCATAAAACCTCTCTGGCTCATAAAATTTCACGCGCAACCGCGATACTGTTCTCCGCCGCCAGCCGCAGGTTGTCCGCAACCAGCCAGAACCAGCAAGCACGCGAGTTGTTGGGGTCCGCCGCGATCGCGCCCACGCTGATGCCGCTGTGACCAGCGACGCCGGCATTTGTGGGAGGATCGTCGGGCCGGACGTCCACGCCTTGCTTTGAAAGCTCGCGGGAGATGGCCGCCACATCCGGGTTGGTTTCGAATTCGGCCCATACCGAAAAGCTGTGCCCGTGAAACACAGGCGCTTGAATTACGCGAAGAGAGGGCATGGGAACGCCGGGCCAAGCCGCCAATAGAGACGCCAGATGCCGCTCCACGCGCTGCTCAATGCCTTCGAGCGGTTCCAGCGCTTCCTCTCCGTAACGCGCCAGCATATTGAATCCGAGCTGCGCGTCGAAGACATCGGTCTTGAGTTTCTTAAAACTGAGCACGGCGACGGTCTGCTGCTGAAGCTCGTCCAGGCCGCGCTGGCCGCGTTCGCTAGCGGGCTCGAACACATGAACCACGCTGCGGCGCAACGGGCTCGCCTTGACGAGTTTTGCTAGCAGCATTGCCAGGGCAATCGCTGCCGGATGCGCGATCACTTGAACCGGCGCGGAGATCGGATCTGCGGCCGGTTCGGCTGAGGGTGCCCGCAGGCGGGCCTGAGGCTGATCTTCCAGCGCTCCGGTGAGGTCGATTAGAACGGGACCTCCCTCGGAATGGAGCTTCGCGACGCGGCGGCTGGCTGCGGGGGAAGCGGCCAGGAACGCGACCTTGACGCCTTCCAGGCTCTCCTTGTTCAGGGGGACCATGACCACAGCCTCGTCGTCCTCGGCGGCCAGGATCGTGGAGCCGTCGGCGGCGGCGGAAATCAGCTGCACTCGCGGCGACGGCTTCACTTCCGCGAGCAGGTCGCGAATTTCCCGGGCGAGCAGCGTGCCGCCTCCTACTACAGCCACCAAGGGACGTTCCGCCGTGCTAGCCAATCTGATGCTCCGGTTGGGGTGCGGGCGGGTTGGGCCGCAGGCGTCTGCGGACGGCTCCGCCGATGCGGATGGCGATGCCGCTGGCGACATAACTCACCGACAGCGCCAGCAGCGCAGGCCGGGGAAACAGCCAGATCAGGTAAATGGCGACGCCAAAAACAACAATGGAAATCGGAGATCTGGGACGGGTCAAGTGCACGTCTTTGAAACTGGGATAACGCCACGTGCAAACCATGAGAAATGACAACAGCGCGAGCAAGGCCAGCCACGCTGCGGACAATACCCACCAGTGCAAGGGCGTGCTGCCGGCCGCGAAAACGATGGCGGCGACAGGCGCGGCGGCCGATGGAATGGGCAATCCGACGAAGTATTTACGGTCCGATCTGCCGGGATTTTTCGGCACCGGATTCTTGCTGATGTTAAAGCGCGCCAACCGCATTGCGCCGCACAGCAGGAATACGAACGAGAAGAAGTACCCCGCGTCGCGAAGCTGCTCCATCGTGATTAAATCCGTGGGAGGCGAGACAAATTGGATGCCCCAGGCGAAGGCCAGCACGGCGGGCGCGATGCCGAACGAAACGCAATCGGCGAGCGAATCCATCTCCCGGCCAAAGTCGCTGGTGGTGTTGGTCATGCGCGCGATGCGCCCGTCCAGGCCGTCCAGGAAAACGGCCAAACCAATCGCCAGCGCGGCCGTTTGAAAATGAAGCTGTGAGCCGGCCGCGTTTTGCAGAGTGTCCAACGCTCCCTGAAAGGTTTCAAGGAGCGCATAAAAGCCCAGGAAAATATTCCCGGCCGTGAACATCGTGGGGAGTGCGTATGCGGCGCGGCGGGGACGGCGGTCGGCGGATCTTGGATCGATTAAACGATCGCGGAAACTCATGCGGGGGTTCCTTCTGGAATGCGCGCGATCACGCTGGACCCGGCGGCGACGCGGTCTCCCGGTTTCACGGTAACGGTCCATTCAGGACCGAACATCACGTCCACGCGCGAGCCGAACTTGATCAGCCCCACGCGCTCGCCGGTTTCGACGATGTCGCCAACGCGTTTATAGCAGATGATGCGGCGAGCGATCAGGCCGGCGATCTGCTTGAACGTCACCTGTGTCTGCAGCCCGCCCACCGTGCCGGCCACGGTGAGCACGTTCTGTTCATTCGCCTGGCTGGCGGCTTCCTTACTGGCTACCAGGAATTCGCCCTTCTTGTAATTGATGCACTTGATTTTTCCAGGGATGGGCGAACGGTTCACGTGCACGTCGAAAACATTCAGGAAGATGCTGACCCGGCTGGCGCCGCCGGGCCCGGGAACCACCGCGACCACTTTGCCGTCTGCCGGTGAAACGGCGACCGGGCCGGGAGGCGCCTTGCGCTCCGGATCGCGGAAGAAATTCAAACAAAAGACGGCCAGAATGTAGAAAGGGATGGCCCAAGGCCACCCGATCAGGTACGTCACCAGCGCGCCGCCCAGAAGCAGCCCCCCGGCGTAGTAGTAGCCGTAAATCACCATCTACACCTATTGTCGCATCGGGCAGTGAAGAATGCGTAACAAAAGAGTGGGATAACGCTTGCGAAGTCAGCGTTCGTTGATAAGCCCCGCTGCGATGTCTCACGCCGAAGATGGCATCGAGTCACCCTCCCTCGTAAACAGGACTCGGTAGTGCCCGAGCCGCAGCCTGAAAGAACCGGCCATGTCGCCTTGGAGTGGCATGACCCTTCCGCCGCCGGTGTTAGCGAAATACAGGATGCCCATTCGATCCGGTATGGCGGCATCTACCTGCATGCGGGGAAATCCTGAGGCTTGAGCCCAAATTCCGCGAGAACCTCCTCCATCGGAATGCCCTCGCCGCCCCGCTTCGCGAACCAAGTCTGTCCATCGCTGACCCGGCGACGGTCTTCCGCAGTCACGGGTTCGTCATCCCCGAGCACCGGTGGATTGAGCATGGCTTCGAGGGGCCCCCCCGAACAGCAGTGAACTGGTTGGGGCGAGCCGGTCTACTAACTCGTGAACCTGGCGCTTCTCGCTAACGGAGTCCGTAGTCGTGTGCCCCGGCCTATTTTACTTCTTCACCGCCAGCACTCCACGTCCCGCGGGAATCGACACTTTCACCGGAACCTGCTTCAGCGCCGCGGAGAAGGTCGCACCCTCGCTCGACGTCTGCACCCAGACGGTTTGCGAAGTACCGTTGGCGAACTGCATCTCAACTGGAGCCTCTACTGAAAAATCGTCATCCACGCCGCTCTGGTCAATAGTCCCGGAAATCCTCACGGCGGGCGCGACGCCCTTGGCGGAGTAGGTCAGTTTTAACGCCGGGATGCCTGTCGAATACACCCAGTTGTCGAAGAACGATTCGGCGTCGAAGGTTTTCACGCCGGCTGCGCGAGGCGGCGAGAACTCCTTTACCATCGCCAGGAATTGCTCGGTGGAAATGGAGCGTGAATCGTAACGGCGGCGCAGCTCCGCCAGCATCTTGAGAAAGCGGTCGTTGCCAAGGCGGCGGCGCAGCATGTGCAGGATCCAGGTGCTCTTGCAGTATGTGATATCGTGCCATGCAGTCGGATCGCTGGCCGATTCCAGGCGAAAACCCCAAGTAATCGGTCCGGCCGACTCGGTGGCGGCGCCGCTCGAATCCTTTTTGAGAAGGGTATCGCGGTAATCTTCGAGAACATCCTCCATCGCCTTGACGCCCCTCTTCTTCTCCAGATACATCAGCGCCGAATAGTTGGCCAGGCCTTCGGAGAGCCAGTCATCCTGATAGCTGGCAGGCATGACCGCATCGCCCCACCATTGGTGCGCCACCTCATGCGCCTCGATCAGATCCGAGAAGAACACTTGCTCGCGCGGACCGCGCTCGCCATCGGGACGCTGATTAGGGTCGAGGTAGGACAACGTGGAAAGATACACCAAGCCCGGGAAGCCCTGGCCAAATGTTCCCGGAATGGGCGAAATGGTCAGGGTCTTCAGCGGAGGGGGCCCGAACAACCCGGAGAAGAATTGAACCGCGGAGGCGATGTCAGCCGCCACGGTTTGCAAACGCGCCAAGGGATTGGGCGGCGAATCGACGCGTTGAAGGGGCGGAGCAAGCACGCCCTGCACTCCACCCTGTGTGCCACCCTGCCCTCCGCGGCCGCGGCCACGGCCAATGCCGGCAAGCGCAGCCTGCGCCTCCGCATCCGGCACTGGCTCTGGCGCGCGAGGCTGGAGCGCGGCCTCCAGGCCTCGATTACCGTAAACCTCGATGCGAATGCTTTGCGCGGATGTCCCGGAATCTCCCAGCACATAATCGCCAAGATTGAAGCCGGCCATGCGGATCGGAACCGCCGTGACCCGGCGGGTGACGTGGAAATCGCCATCAATCCGGTCTTCGGTTACCTCGCCCGCGGTCACCAGAGTCAGGCGCTTGGGGTACCGGAATGTGAGATCGTAAAGCGCCAATGCAGAACCGCCGGCCTCCGCGCGCGGATACCAGTTGGATCGCGCGGCGACGAAGTAAACGTCGTTGCCGGCCGGTAGAATCACGGAGCCTTGCTCTTCGAATTCGATCTGATGCGTGCTCGATGCCGCCAGTTCAGCCGCCGGGACCACCAGAAACGGGACGTTCTGTGCGTCCATGACCGCGTTGCCGCGAAGCCGGCCTTCGTTCGACAAAAGCCCGGCTGGTTCGCCGTCTACGCGCACAGAGGTCACTTGCATCGCATGCGCAACCGCGAAGGACAGCGCACGCAGCCCGCGTGGCCCTGTCTTGATTGAAACCCCTACCGTGGCTTTCAGAGACAAGTCCGCATCGAGCGACGCGTCGATTCGAAATCGTGTTTCGGAAAATGCGGATTCGAATGGCTTCGCCGTGGCATTCCGCGAACTGCGAGCGGGGAAGTTGGTCCAGATTTCGTAGGCGTAGTGCTTTTCAGGACCTGTCTGGCGGCCGACGCCGATCTGATTCTGGGCGCGCAGGTCATAGGACACGTCGAAATTTCCCAGATGTTTGCCAGCGATCGCCGCAAACACCAAACCGGGACGCCCTGGCTCCGGCGTAAGCAGATCCTCAGCCAGCCTGAGCTCGAAGTTCGATAAGATGCCGGCCAGCGCGGGAGTTCCCTGCTCGGCCAGCAGCGGGCCAAGCTCCGGAACCTTTCGGCCGCCTCCTTTCGCGATCTGGTCCAGAAGCGTTTGGGCGGACCCGTCGGTGAAGACCAGTATGGCCGCGCGGAAATGTTCGTCGAGATTCGGAGATTGCGTGAACCGGGCCAGCGACTGGCGCTCCCCGCGAAACGGCGGCAGCAACAGCACCTCTCCATCTCCGCCTTCGACATCGGCGGAGAATACTGCGGAAACGCGCTCGCCATTCACCGGCTTCGTGAAGATAAGAAAGCCTTCGGTGAGGTATAGCTTCAGATCTTCCTTGGCCAGGGTGAGATCGCGGACGCGATAGCATTCTTCCGGATCGAGCCCGGCTGCGCGGATTTGCCGTACCAGCTCAGCGGCCACCGGCGCAGCCGTCCCCGCGTCTTTAAGGGCAGGCTCTTTGATAACCGGCTGGGCCGCGCACACGCCCAGCCCGCACAGTAGCGCAAGCACCGGTCGCGTCAGCCTCACAGCAGCGTCACATCAGATGAACATCTCTTCGTCCGCGGTTACCTGGTCGGGACTGGGCCGGCGGCCGCTCATGAAGTAATGAATCGCCGCGCGCACGCCGGCCGCGACGCCGTTAATCTCGCGGATCGGTTTCATGATGCCGCCGTGGACCACCGAAATGGTCTCCTGCGCGCGGTCCATCGCGTCGTCGACAACCAACTCGGCGCGGTCGAGCTGAACCCGGGCGCGATTGGCCGCGTCATCAATCACATCCTCCACGCGCGCAAGCTGCCGCCTGGTGCTGTCCAAAATGTCCTTCGTGCGCTCCGTGATTTCCGCGAGACTGGCCCTGCTGTCATCGATCACGGCGCGCGAGGATTCGGTCAGCGCCTCCACTTTCGGCGCCAGTGTGGCCACCCGCTGCTCCATGGCGAGCGCCGATTTGCGCACGCCGAAGAGCATCGCGGCTTGAAATACCATAGCGGCTGCCGCAACGATGACGAACACTGTCATCACGATCAGCAGAGCTATCAGCAGTTGTTGATCCATGTTGTCCCGGTCCGCTGCCTCGTTTATTCAGCCGCGGGTTCTCGTACCGAGTCACGATAGGCTTGCTTACCGGCGTCCACGGCAGCCGCAAGGTTTTCCTTGTGACGGCGTAGAGTTTCCTTGCTGCGCTCCAGCGTCTCAGTTGCCGTCTCGCGCAGATCTTCGCCGCGCTTTTTCACGTAATCGACACCCTCGTTGGCTTTGTCGCGGATCAGTCCGCGGGTCTCGTTGCCCGCCTTCGGAGCAAACAACACGCCCACTGCGACACCTAGTCCCAGGCCAAGAAAGAAATAAGATAATTTGTTGTCGTCTTCCATAATTCCGGTCCTCCTAACCGCTCAATCAAAGGATACGCTATTCTGGCTTCAGGTTACATGGCCATCGGAACGCGGTCCTATGTTCGCCCCTACGCCTCCGGCGGCGGCCTTCCCGACGGCATCCGCGCGCTGCTGATCATCAACGCAGCGCTGTTCCTGATCGAATTCTTTTCACGAGGCGCCTTGGGCGGCATATTTTCGGTGCTGGCCCTGACCCCTTCTGAAGTAGTCAAGTCGCTGTACATCTGGCAGCTGGCCACCTTCCTGTTCCTGCATAACGGGATCTGGAACATCCTCTGGAACATGCTCGCGCTGTGGATGTTCGGCAAGGAACTGGAGATCATGTGGGGCACCCGGCGGTTTCTGCGCTTCTACTTCTTATGCGGGTGCGGCGCGGGAGTGTGTGTGGTTTTAGCCGAATATCTGGCCGGCAATCCCAACGCCCCCACCATCGGATCCTCCGCGTCCATTTACGGAATTCTGGCTGCCTCCGCGGCTCTGTGGCCGGAGCGTGAGATCCTCTTCATCTTCTTTCCCATGAAGATGAAATACTTCGTCATCCTCATCGGAGCCATCGATTTCCTGATTTCCTACAACGCGGGCATCGGCCAGATCGCGCTTCTCACCGGACTGGTCTTCGGTCTGCTCTATGTTAAGTCGCCCCGGGTGCGCGGCTTCGATCCGCTGGCTTCGGTTGAATCCAGCTATCGGGCGTGGAAACTCAGGCGGGCGAAGCGCAAATTTCAGGTGTACTTGCGCAAACACGGTTCCGACCGCGACGTGAATTAATGTTGGCGGGCCATCTTGTGGCCTGCCATGCGGGCGGCCGAAAGGCAGGCGGCAAAGAACGATAGCATGCCTCGCACGGCCGTGCGTCCATGAAACGCCCCCCGTTTCGACCGCGTCCTATTGATGGTATATTGCGACCATGAAGGCCATACGAATTCTTGCCGCTCTCTCCGCCTGCGTATTCGCGTTCGTATTGTTCTCACGCGCTCAAGGCCCCATTCTGGGCGGCGGCAGCGAAACTGTGGCGCATCCCAAGACCCAACCGGGCTCGTCGACCACCACGAATAATCCGGCGCCCGACGTAAGCGCTCCCGCCGAACCGGTGCAGCCCAAAATCCCATCCGAGTACGGCAGGAACAAGAACGTGCCGGCTCCCGTGGCCACGTATTCCGCGCAAGCGAACGCGGTGACCGTGGATATCGCCGTCGAAGACGCCAAGGGGCACTTCATCCCCAAGATCGGCAAAGAATATTTCCGGGTCTCCGAAGACAACGTGCCGCAGAAGATCGACAGCTTCTCGATCGGAGAGGCGCCCATGACCATCGCCATGGTGGTGGAATTCTCCAATCGCTTCCAAAGCTTCTATTCCTATACCTGGTTTCAGACGCTGCAAGCCGCCTACGGCTTCGCGCAAATGCTTAAGCCCGAGGATTACCTGGCCATCGTGGCTTACGATCTGAAGCCTGAGATGCTCACCGACTTTACCACCGATCGCGGCCAGATCAATGAAGCTTTGTCGCGGCTGCGTTTCCCAGGCTTCTCTGAAGCGAATCTCTACGACGCGCTCACCGACACTATCGAGCGGATGCAGCCCGTCGAAGGCCGCAAAGCCATTCTGCTGCTCTCCTCCGGCGTGGACACCTTCAGTGGGCAAACCTTCGACCAGGCTCGCCGCAAGATCCAGGAGGGCGGCGTGCCGATCTACGCGGTCGGTCTTATGCAGTCGATTCGAGACATGGCCGAGGCTAGCGGACAACTGCGCGGCATGCAGGACATGACTTTTCTTCAAGCCGACAGCCAGATGAAAACTTTCGCCACCGAAAGCGGCGGCATGGCTTTCTTCCCGCACTTCGTTACCGAGTTTCCTGAGATTTTCCGCAACATGGCCACCAACCTGCGCAGCCGCTACCTGATTACCTACACGCCTTCGAACCAGGCACGTGACGGCAAGTACCGCAAGATCAAGGTGGAATTGATTGACCCCTCCAACAATCTGCCCATGCCCATGGTGGACGACAAACACAAGCCCATCAAGTACTCCATCTACGCCAAGGCCGGGTACACTGCGCCCAGGCCGGTAGATTGACGCTTTCGATCTAGGTTGCACCGGCAAAGTCAAGAACTGAATCTTGCGGGTTTTGAGTTTCTTACAAAGTCGTTGACATCTGGATTGCAGACCTGTTAATTTCGCGTGTCTACCCGAAAACATGTCCCTTAAAAAAGCCACGACTCCCGTAATTCAATCCAGAATTTTGCTGGTTGACGATAATGCCAATGGTTTGAAGGCACGCAAGACAGTACTAGAGGATCTGGGCTACGGAATTGTGACGGCCTCCAACGGCCACGATGCGCTGGAGCGCTTCGCTCCGCAGAAGTTCGACATGGTGGTCACCGACTACAAGATGCCGCGCATGGACGGTCTGGAGTTGATCGCCAATCTGCGCAAGCTCCAGCCCGGCCTGCCCATCGTCCTGATCTCCGGTTTTGTCGATTCGTTGGGGCTCAACGAGGAGAATACGAACGCCGACGCAGTAATCCAGAAGAGCGCCAATGAGGTTTCGCACTTATCGCGCGCCGTCGCCCGTTTGTTGCGTCAAAAATCTTCGCGTGAAAAGCCCGCGCGAAAGCCCGCCACCGGAACGCCGCCGCCCGTCAAAGCCAAGCGCAAAGGCGTGTGAGCCACAGAGACAGCGGGGACGAAACCATCGCGTGCAGCTTTTCGAGCGGAGGCTCGATATAGCCGATGCCGCGTCCGCAGATCATCACGCCGATCCACAGCAGCGACGAGAGCGCGCCTGCCAGCTTGGCCTGTGAAGGCACTGGCTCCTGCGGGCTTCGATAAACGCTGCGCCGGAACGCGAAGCCATGCACGATGATCAGACCGAGAAGCGACATCTTGGCCCAGAAGAACAGATTGTAGTAGTATTCTTCGGCCTTCGACGAAGCCATCAGGATGCCGCACGTGGCCACGATCGTGATGCCGATGTGCTTGGGAACGCGTAGGGCGGCGATCACCTTCGAGATCGGCAGCCTCTTCAGCGACCACCCCAGCAGGCGCAGATTGGTAAACAGAATCATCCCGCCGAAGAAGCCCAGGCCGATCATATGCAGAGTCAGGACCAGCGGATACACCGTGCCCGAATAGCGCAGGGCCGCGGCCCAGTCCGTGTACTGCAGCCATTGTGCGAACCTCAGTACGGGTTGCATTATTGAGGTCCGTTCACGAAGCCGATGAAAATGCCGCCGCCAATGACGCCGGACCACAGCGCCAGCGAAAGGCACGCCGCCAGCCTGCCCGATCCCGGCGAGGCCCCTGGCCGCGCCGCACGGCCGTGGATCGTATAGTGGAAGGCGATCGCCAGCAGCAGAATCGCCATCTTGAATTGAAACGCGGAGTTCAAGTAGTAGTGATCCGGATCGGAAGCGAAGAGAAGCGAGCCGGAGGTGATCACTAGCGCCAGGCCGATGAGCGTCCACGGCGCCGCGTCCCGCGCAAGTTGAGCTGATGCCTGATCCCGCATCAGCCCCGCCAGGAGGTGGAAGTCCACCAGCGCAATTGAACCCAATAAGAGGATGAATCCTAGAATGTGAAAACACTCGAGGACCGGAAATACCATCGGCGAGGAGTTTAGAAGTTCAGCCACAACGACTAATCATTGTACTGTGTTCCGCCGTCGCGCGAACGTGCTTCTTGCCGGGGCACGTCCGTTACGGAGACGCGGTGGCTTTCTTTTCCTGGTGTGCGGGACTATACTGCCCATAGCTCGGCAAGCGGCCGGAAGCTCGATCAGAGTTTTGTTAGCGGCTTTTTCTACCCGAGGAGGGTGATTCAATGTTTGATAGCCTAGACGAGCAAATGAAAAAAGACGACAAGCGCATGGTCTCGAACAAGGAGAGAATTATGCGTTGGGCCATTGTGGCGATCGCGGCGCTGGCGGTGTTCGGCGCCCTGATCGTGGGCGTTCACCTGTCAAGCTAAAGCAGCGCCAGTGCATGGGCCGGATCGGCCCCCGGAACGATGGCCCCGTCGGGGATCTCAGGGCTGAGTGTGCCTTGTTGTATTCAAGACCATTCGGTGGGTTCGACTCTAAGCCGCGACACTCCAGAAACGGCGCAATGGGCCTCCCGCGGCTGGTCCGCAGGAGGCTTCCGCCCTGGGCCGCCGTGAAGGAGCAGCAGCAGGCTGCCTGTGCTGCGGACACCGTTCGCGCAACATCGTGGCTTCACCCGAGGGTCGGTAGCCCCGCAAAGGGCCTGGTCGCGACCCTGGCTCTGTTTTGCGGCTCTTGCTAGGAGCCCGCAAAGGGTGCGGCGCGCACCCCAGGCCGAGCAGAAATTGTTTTGGGCTGCGCTCCGTTTTGCGCGAGTCCTCCCAAAGCAGCGACACTCGGACGCGCACCCAAAACAAAAACGGCTCCGGAGCCCATTAAAAGGGCGCCGGAGCCGTCTGATTCGGCTGGATACAACTATTGGTTAGGCTGGGCCGGCGCCGCCGCTGCAGGCGCCACGGCAGCCGTTGCGGTCTGCGCTGGCAGGACGATGATCGCTCTGCGCGGGAACGCGAACTTCTTGCCCGTCTCGTCGATCACAGAGACCTGAGCGGTGTATTGACCGGTCGGGATCTTGCCCAGGGGAATCTGGAAGTTGAATGGTGCGATGCCCGGCCTGGCTGTGCTCAGCTTCTTCACGTCCAGGGGCGCCGAACTGTAGACCTTGCGCGCTCCCCGGTACAGATCCACCTCTGCGGTAACGTCGGGTGTCTTCTGTTCGTTGGGGGTAGGATCGTACACCTCGAAGTAGACGTACATGTTCTGATCCTGGCGGAACACGCCGGTGATGCTGGGAACCAGCTTTTGCCCGTCTTGAATCAAGGGGTGGTTGGTGAGGGCCTTCTTATCGTTCACCGCCGATCCCACAGCCGCCGCAACCGGGTCCTTCTGGCTGCTGTAGATGATGGAGCTGAGACGCAACGTCTTCTCCGCGTTCAGATCCGGGATGGTAAACGCGGGGGTCTCGAAGGTTCCCATATGTCCGGTCTGGTTCTCGCGCGCCAGGAAGCGGATCACGTAGGTTCCGGGAGGCAGCGTCAGTCCGGTATCGTATTGCAAGCTGCGCTTCTCCAGCTCTGCGGCGTCCTTGCCCTTTAGCTGGATCGGAATGTTGTCGCGCACGCCGGTGGTGGCCCATTGCGGCAACTGTCCGAGCGTTTTCCCGTCGGGAGCCTTCACCACGCCGACGAAATCGAAGTCCGTGGTTTCCAGTCCGCTGGTCTTCTTCGCCAGCGCGATTTCCGATCCTGGAATCTTCACCGAAATAGGCACGAAGTAACGGTTTTGCGCGACACGGAAGTAGTCGGCTTCTAAAACCATCGGCAGATCGCTTAACGGATCGCCCAGAGTCAGCGCTTCCTGAAGCTGCTGTTCCTTGTCGGCTGCGGTGAACTTCTTGAACTCCTTGTTGGCGTAATAGCCTTCTTTGTACTCCAGCGCCTTGGTGTTGGCGGCGAGTTGGGGATTGACCAGCCGCACTTTGATATGGCGATACTTGCCGTCATTGGCAAAGTTGGTGCTGTTGTAGCCCAGGATGTAATAGCTGCTCATATCGGTCTGCGCAGCCTTGAAGCCCATGGTCAGATCGTTGTTGTCCAACATGACTTTTCCGCCGGTGTCCGCCGACAGAGTGGCGATGGTTTCCTGCGTATCTTGCTGACCGGAGATCCGGGAAGCCTGGCTGCTGCCGGTGAATGTCCCGGTGCCGCGCGAGGACTGCGCGGTGGCGTCGCCGGCCGGCGAGGAAGCCTGCAACCCGCGGGAATCGACGGCATAGATGGACACGTTGGCGCGAACCGCGGCGGCAGTCGCGGCCCGGAGCTGCGCCTGATTATCGATTCCGTTCTTCGGAATGCCGCTGGAGAAGTAGATCATGGCTTTCTTCTCCGGGAAGGCTGCCAGCATCCTCACCGCGTCGCCGATCGCAGCAAGCTGGCGGTCGGTATTGAAGATATTGAACTCAGTGTCATCCTGCGTGAAACCGCCGCTATCGTCGCCCTCGGCGCCGGATGTGGCCGCCCCGCCGGCCAGTTCGGAGCCTTGCCCGATGACCAGGTTCTTGAGGTCGGCGAGGAGTTTTTCGCGGTCGTCCGTGAACTCTTCCACCACGTTCAGCTTGTTTCCATAGACCATGATCTGCACCAGGTCAGAGGAGGTCATCTGTTCCTTGACGAACTTGATGGCGTTCTCCTGCGCCCGGATCTGATCGAACTGGGGCATGGTGGTCATGTCGAAGAACATGGCCATCAGCCGCTTGTCTTTCCTTTGCGAATTGGCCAACCCGCCGGAGGTGATTTGGGCTGCTGCTGCGGCCGCGGGTTTGGGTGCGGCCGGTTTGGGAGCCGCGGCTACGCGCTCCTCAAGCTGCTTCGGGCCGCCTTCTTCGTCGGCCACCGGGGTCAGCAGATCGTTATTCAACTTCTCGAACTGGAAGACGTTGGGGTCTTGTTTTTTCCCGTCTTCGGTAATTTCGAAGTCTTCCTTCTTGAGGTCCAGGACGGGCTTGCCCATCTTGTCCTTCACGCTGACGTTGACGACGATCAGCCGGGTCTCGCTGGTGAAGATGACCTGCGCGGGCACCTCCTGGAACGCGACAAAAGTTAACGCCAGAGCAAGTAGTTTGTATTTTTTCATTGAAAGAGTCTCACATCCGGAAGCGAATCGTGCCGCTGATCGTGCGCATGCCGCCCATGTTGGATAGCACGCCGAAGGTATTCGATCCCACTACCGTGCCGAATGCCGACGGAACGGGGTGGTTCAGAATATTGTTCGAGTTAATCTGAATTTCCAGGCTCTTCCGCTCCTTGAGCTGGATGGTGCGCGACATGTTCGCATTGAAAGAGAACGAGTCTGGTCCGGTAATCGTGTCTCGACCTGCGTTACCGAAAGTGCCCGGCGCCGGAAGCGCGAAGGCCGCCGTGTTGAAGTAGCCCGAGCCTGCATTGACGGGAAGCCCCGTCGCTTCGGCACGCTCGCCGCTCACAAGCCCAACGCCGGAGTAGTCGCCATTTACCGTGGCTGTCCGAGGTGTCCCTGTGCCCCAGGAAACTGGCGCCTGAAGCGTCCAATCCTTCAACGCTTTGGTCAGAATGCCCTTGTTCGCCAGGAAACCTTTGCGCTGGTCCACGGGCGATTCCGCAGTCAGAGTGAAGGTCACGCGGTCGCGCTGGTCGTTGGTGGAGAGCGCTCGCTCACACTCGATGCAAGCTGGATTCAACACCTGGGTGGATGCGTCGTCGATTGCCTTGGCCCGCGTATAGGAAAGCTGGAAGCCCAGGTTGTTGCGCATGCGGCGTTGCAACGAGACCTGGCCGGAATTGGTGAACGAGTTTCCGGCGGTTTCGTAATAGGTGAAGATGTTCGCGGCGGTGATGGGGAGCCGCGCTGCCGCTGTGCCTTCCGGCCCCGGCAAAGCTTCGTTGGGATCGAGACCCACCACCATGTGCGTGCCCTTGATGCCGGTGTAGTTGATCTGAAGCACCAATTGATTCGGCAGGTTCCGCTGGATTCCCAGATTCCAGGTCTGCGCATAGGGAATCTTGTAATTCGGGTCGTAGGCGGCCGTATTGGTGATGGTTTTCCCGGGCGCTTCCTGGGTCAGGCCTTTGGCTAGCGTCAAAACGTTGTTCGTCGCCGCCTCCACCGTGCCGGAGTTGTAGAGGAACGGGGCTTGGTTCGCTAGACTTCCAATCACCTGATTATAGACACCACCATTGTAATTGGTTCCGTAGCCGCCGCGCACGATCAGGCTACCTCGTTTCATGGCCTGCCAGGCGAATCCGAACCGGGGCAGGAAATTCAGACGCTGCGGCTTCAGAAATCCGGATGTGAGGCCGGGAGTCACCGTGCAGGGCCCTATCGCGCCTACGCACGTGGTGGTCGCGACCGTCGCGCTGCCCGACCCGGGAGTGCCGATGTAATCGGGCGAAGTCAGGAGATTTGCTTCCCGTCCGTACTTTTCGTCGAGCGGCGAGGTGTACTCATAACGCAGGCCGAGTTGAAGGGACAGTCTCGGCAGAAAGCGGAAATCATCGTTGGCAAAAGCGCTGTAAGCCACGCCCCTGTAATAGCGGTCGGCTCCGTAGACGACTGAGTTGCTCTGGGGCAGGCCCAGAAGGAAATCGGCAAAGTCGTAACCCGTGCCGACGGGGTTCTGATCCGTGAAGGAAAATGTTCCTCGCCCGTTCGAGTCATTGATCAGATTGGTGTCATAGCGGACGAACTGACCTCCGAACTGCAGGTTGTGCTTGCCGCGGCGGACGGAAAGCGCTTCATTGAGCTGCATGGTCTGCACCGCGCTCTTGGTGGGATCCCCGTCATTCAACTGCGAGCCGTAATTCGTGAAGTTAAGCTGCGGTGGACCGTAGTTGATGGAGTTCGGCCACTGGCCCGCGATCCCCAACTGCCCGCCGATGTTTTGCCCCAAGGTCTCAAAGTAGGGAGTCGAAGAGGTCGCATTACGGTTGAGGGCCACCGTGAACGTGTTAAACAACCGCGTGGAAAAATTGTGGGTCCATGCAATGCTCTGATTTTGTCCAAAGCCGCTGCTGGTGTCGATCGGGATTCCACCGGCCTGGGTTAGGAAACTGCTTTCCGCGCTATCCCTACCTGTGGATTGCGTGCGCACCTGGATCGACAATCGATCCGCCGGACGCACCGTGTATTGCACCTGTGCCGTCACCTGCTGCGTGTGGTTGGGCTCTGCAAGCGAGAAGCTGTAGTTGCGGGTAGTCTGACCTTGCTGGTTCGGCAGCGGAATATAGGGTAAGAGGCCGAGCGCTATCGGACTCAGACGGGTGGTTGGAATCGTGTTGTTGGGAAAAGGCGCCCCCGTTGAAGGATCGATGATGTTCACCGGAATGGGATTTGACGCAGGCCCGGTGGTCACGCCCTGGAAATCTCCGCTGCGTTCGAGCGCGGTCGGCACCGTAGAGAACGGATTCGAGCCGCTATCCTGAATCGTGCCATTATAGTTCACGGTGAAATTGAGCTGTTTGCTCAGATCCAGCAAGTGCCCGATCACCACCGGGCCGCCGATGTTGATGCCATAGCGGTTCGAAGTAAGCTCTGGCTTCGGTTGCGGGATGCCGGTGAGGGAATAGCTCCTGGCGTTAAATGCAGAATTGTTGATGGTGTCGAAAACGTTGATGCGAATCTGATTCGCGCCCTGCCGGCTGCGATTTCCGATCAGCCCGCGAGCCTGCTGGCCTCGTCCACCACGGCCGCCGCCACCACCACCTCGGCCGCCACCACCGCCGCCGCCGCCCGCGAATCCACCGCCGCCCGCATTAAAGTTGCCGCCTCCGCCGTTGTTGCGGCCGCCGCCGCGACCGCCCGGACCGCCAGGGCCGCCCGGTTGGCCGCCATTGTCTCCGGGTCCGCCGGGTCCGCCGAGTCCGGGGGCTCCAAGGCCGAAGTCAGGATTGCCAAATCCACCCGGGCCAAAATCGTTCCTATTGGTTTCCAGGCCCGAACTGACCGTCCCGGCGATCGTGAACGCTTCGTTCGAAGTATCGCCGCCTGCCGGAAGCTGCGGTGGAAGCTCGGACGGCACTTCCGCCACTAATCCGCCTTGTTGATTCTGATTTCCGCCGCGGCCGCCGCCCCCGCCGCGAGTCGTCGGCGCGCCTTGCCCGCGCGCCTGCAATTGAAGCGTCAGGTCGATCTTGACCGGCTCCGTGCCGATCGCCACATCCCGCTTCAATGGATCGAAGCCAAACATATCCGCCTCGACGGACCAGGTTCCCGGCTGCATCCCGGTGAACTGGAATCCACCGCGTTCGTCCGTTGCCGTCGTTAACGCCTGCTCCCCCATGGTGGCCCGGATGATCACTCCGGGGATCGGTTGTCCTCCCGACGTCACCGTTCCCGACTGGGCCAATGCGAGCGGCAGAGACACGCCCAACACTGCAAGAATCTTAAGCATCGAATATCCACTCCTACTTGGGTGTGTATTGGTTGAGCGTGTTTCTGCCACAGGTTTCCTCTACTCTCGAACGATTCGACTATTTGGCGCGCTTGAACACTTGCGGCATGGGTGCGCCGCCTTTGCCGCCACCTCCGCCGCCGCCGCCTTTACCGCCGCCACCACCGCCGCCTTCACGAGTCAGCGTCAATTCATCGCCCGCCAAAGTGCCCTTGTACGTCGTCACGACCGGCGTGCCGTCCTGCCCCATGCGCGAAACCTTGAATGTCACGTCTGCATCGTGAATCATTCCTTCGGTGATTTCCATCGGCATTCCCCGCCCGTTGTCGAACGTGCCCGTCAGGGTCATCCCACTGGACTTGAGTGTCAGCGTTGTTGTCGTGGGCGGCCCGCCCCCACGGCCTGGAGCCTCTACAGTCCATTTCCCATCAATTCCGGCGCCCAGCGCGACTAGGCCCGTCGACGCGATAAGCGCGCCTATTAAAACAACACGGTTCTTCATGTGTCTAATCCCTTTCCTTTGGAGTTGCGGATAACCGCTTCGGTGTAATGATGTTCAGGTGCGCCACGGAGGTTACAACCATGCGCCGAAAACTGAACCCGGCAAAAAAATGGATTTCCTGTAATCCTTTTCTATAGTTTCGCGTACAGCCAGCCTCAAAACCCCTTGGAGTGCTAAAAACAAAGGGCCCAGCTCCATCGAAAGGCCCGTTTCCACCCTGTTGCGCCGGAGACGCGATATTCTGGAGCACAACCATTATAGTGAAGTGGAACGCAATGAAGTGGAACATCGCCCAAACCGACCCGGAAGGGGTGGCGCGGCTGGCGCGCGAATTGAACCTTGCGCCCGCGGCCGCGCGAGTATTATGGGCCCGCAATTATTGCGATCCGGAGCAGGCTCGCCGCTTCCTCGCGCCCACTCTGGCCGATCTTAACGATCCCTGGCGCTTAAAGGATATGACCGCGGCGGTCGACCGCCTCCTCCGCGCCATCGAACAAAAAGAGCGCATCTTGCTTTATGGCGATTACGATGCCGACGGCACCAGCGCCGTCGTAATCCTGATGAAAGGCCTGGAACTGGCTGGCGGCCATGCGAGCTTCCACGTTCCGCATCGCCTCCGCGACGGCTACGGAATGCGCAGCGAAGTAGTGGAGGAAGCTGCGTCGTCCGGAGTCAAGCTGATCGTCAGCGTCGACACGGGTATTCGGGCCAACGCCGTGGTTCGTCACGCTTCAGCACTGGGCATCGACGTCATCGTCACCGATCACCATCTCCCTGAAGCCGAGCTGCCGCCAGCGGTTGCCGTACTCAATCCCAACCGTCCGGATTGTACCTATCCGGAAAAGAATTTATGCGGCGCGGGCGTCGCCCTGAAGTTGATCGACGCGCTGACCTCGCGCTTGGGCTGGCCGCAATCGCGCCGCGAGCGCCTCCTTGATTCGTTGATCAAGCTGGTTGCGATCGCCACCGTTGCCGACGTAGTGCCGCTGACGGGCGAGAATCGCGTCATCGTCAAGCGCGGGCTAGAGGGCTTGCGTCAGGTGACGAATGCAGGTCTGCGCGCGCTGCTCGACGTTTCCGGATTCACCGCGGGAGATTCGCCTAGCGCGGGCCAGGTCGCTTTCCGCGTCGCGCCGCGGATCAACGCCGCCGGCCGCATGGCCAGCGCGACCGATGTGATCGAAATGTTCCTGACCAGGGATGCCTCTCGCGCGCGCGAGCTAGCTGGCAAGCTGCACGACCTGAATACCGATCGCCAGCAGACCGAGGCGGAAATCACGCGCATCATTTTTGAACAATGCATTGCCCTGCCGGTAACCGACTCCGACGCCGCGCTGGTATTCGCAGGCGAAGGCTGGCATCGCGGCGTAGTCGGCATCGTCGCCAGCCGCGTGGTGGAACGATTTCATCGCCCTGCGTTTGTGCTGGGCATCGGCGACGGTTTGGCGCAGGGCTCCGGGCGCAGCATCCCCGCGTTTCATCTCCTGGAGGCCCTTGAGTCCATGCCGGATTTATTCACCAAGTTCGGTGGACATCGCCAGGCTGCCGGAGTGACGATGGATGCCGCGATGGTGGAGGTGTTTCGTCAGCGCATGCGTGTCTACGCGGCGGAACGTTTGACGCCCGCCCACTTCGTGCGCGAGCTCGCCATCGATGGCGAAATTGGAATCGACGAAATCACCGACGCCACCGTTGCCGATATTCTGAGGCTGGCGCCCTTCGGTTTCGGAAATCCCGCGCCTATGTTCGTCGCGCGAGGAATTGAAGTCGCGGCTCTGCCGGAGATTCGCAATGAGAAGCACGTGTTTCTGCGGTTGCGGGCAAATGGTCGCATGCTGCGCATGAAGGGCTGGGATTTCGCCCGGCGTCTATCCGAATTCCAAGGGGCGGGACTTCAGCCGGGCGCTTTTATCGATGTCGCGTTCACCTTCGAAGACGATCTGTATTCCGCCTCGCGAGGCTACGCTCCGTGGCAAGCAATCTTGAAAGATGTGCGTCCGGGTTCCAACGCCTTAATGGTCGCGGCTCGCTAGAAGCATGTATTGGACGAAGCTATTCATCCCCACCCTCCGCGAAGGCGACAGTTTGCTCGAACGCGCCGGTTACACGCGTCAACACAGCTATTTGTTTTTGGGGCGAAAGTCGCTGCGCAGAATCGAAGCAATTGTCCGCGAAGAGCTGGACTTGCTCGGAGCGCAAGAAATATACATCAAAGAAATGGAGGGCCAGTCGATATCCGGTCTGGCTCGCGAGCTGCGCAGCCAAAAGCAGCTTCCGCAGATCTGGTATCAGTTGCAAGCGAGCCTGGATGCATGCTCCTTCGACGCAACCGCGGAAAATCTTGAAGAACGCTACGCCACCATCTCACAAGCGTTCCAGCGCATCCTGAAGCGGTGCGGTGTGGAGGTTCTGATCGCCGGCTCCATTTCAGGTAAGAAGCTCATGGTGCCGTCCCCGCAAGGCGAAGATTTCATCGTCCGCGATGACGCAAATTATCTCGCGGACCTGTCCAGCGCCGTCAGCAATCCCAAGCCTCCCGCCGCACCCGATTCCGAAGGCGATCTCCTGCCCGAGCTGTTCCACACACCCGCCCGCAAAACCATCGCGGAGCTGGCCGAATTCACCGGCCTTCCCGAAACATCGCACATTAAGAGCCTGGTGATGATCGCCGGCGATTCGCCGATCCTGGCGCTTCTGCGAGGGGATCATCCGTTAAGCAGGGAGAAGCTCGGCAGAATTGTTAGAGTTCACGACGTTCGCCCAGCCAACGCCGAGGAAATCGGCAGGCTTTTCGAAGCCAGAGCAGGTTCGCTGGGGCCCGTCGGCATCGCCGGCCTGAGGATTCTCGCCGACGAGGCGCTGCGCGGCCGCCGCAATATGATCGCGGGCGCGAACAAGGATGACCACCATCTGCGCCACGTGACGCCGGGCGAAGATTTCGAGTGTGAGTTCTTCGATCTGCGCCGCGCCGCCGAAGGCGAAACCTCCATCCACACCGGCGAACCCTTGCGCTTCGATCGCGCGACGGAGCTGGCGTTCCTCGCCCGCGATCCTATAGCTGAGCCGCACCATACCGGCCATTACAGGCTAGCGATCGACCGTGTTCTATCGGCGGCAGCGGACCAGCATCGGGACGCAGACGGCCTGGTTCTGCCCGCGTCTCTAGCGCCTTTCGATGTGATCGTCACGCCCGTGAGCTTTGGCAATGAGGCGCAGCGGAAAGCCGCGTTCGAGATCACCGAAGCAGCCAAGGCCGCAGGCCTGGACATACTTCTGGACGATCGTGATGAGCGGCCTGGAGTGAAATTCAAAGACGCCGATTTAATCGGCATCCCATGGCGTGTAACGATTGGCAAGAAAATCGATGAGGGGCTGGTCGAGGCCGTAGATCGCCGCTCGAAACAAAGAACCGACGTCCCTGCCAGTGAAGTCGCGGCGTTTCTCAGTACTCGACACTGACCAGAAACAGCCCCCGAGCAGGAGCGGCCGGGCCGGCCGGAATCGAACACTCCGGCACAAGCCGAGCCTCGAATCCCGCGCGATCCAAGTTCCCCTTCCCAGCCTCCATCAACACGCCGACAATATTTCGGACCATATGCTTCAGGAATCCGCTCCCGCGCACGCGGTAAATCAAGTGGTCTCCCGAGCGTTCCAGCCGGGAAGAAAAAACGCGCCGGACCTTGGATCGTCCCAAATCGTCGACAGGATCGGCGGCGGCGAAAGTTGAGAAATCGTGTTCTCCCTCGATCAGCGGCGCAAGCTCGGCCATGGTGTGTTCATTCAGAGGATAAGGGTGATGGTGCACATAGAGCCTTTCGAAAGGAGGGCAAACCTCCACGCGCAAAATGCGATATTCGTAGGTCTTTGCGCGCGCGCTGAAGCGTGGATGAAAATCCCCCGGTGCTTCCTCCACCGACGTCACGCGGATATCGCGCGGCAGCAGCCGGTTCACGGCCTTGCGCAAATTGTCGGGAGGGATGGGATTTGCAAGGTTGAACGCCGCCACTTGAGCCAAAGCGTGAACACCGGCATCCGTGCGCCCCGACCCCTCCACCCGCACCGGCGCACCCTCGATTTCCGCGAGCACCGCTTCGAGCTCTCCCTGGATCGTCGCCAACCCCGGCTGAACCTGCCAGCCGTGATAGTTTGTCCCGTCGTAGCTCAACGTGATCCGGATGCGACGCCCCGCGCCGCCCTGATAGTCGCCCACCTACGCCGCCGGTCGTGAGCCCGGTTTCTCTACCGGAATCCCTTCGCGGCACAAAGGGCAATCCTGCGGATCCCAGGATTTGACTTCGAGCGTCACCAGGGCGAATCGCGGCACGCCCAGCTCCGCGCGTCCCCCGCTGCGATCAATAATCGACCCCGCGCCGATCACGCTCGCGCCCAGGGACCGCAGAACCTCGATCACTTCGCGCGTGCTGCCTCCGGTCGTGATCACGTCCTCGATTACTACCGCAGTCTCGCCCGGGCGAACCGAGAATCCGCGGCGCAGAACCATCTTCCCGTTGGGATCGCGCTCGGTGAAAATGAACCGGACGCCGCGTGCGCGCGCCACCTCGTGCCCGATGATCAGGCCTCCCAGGGCAGGGGACGCGATCAGGTCGCAAGCCGGCAGCAGCGCGGCCAACTCGCGCCCCATCTGTTCTGCGATGGCCGGATGCTGCAGCACCAGGGCGCATTGCAGATATTCGTCCGAGTGGAGTCCGCTGGTAAGCCGGAAATGACCCTTCAGATACGCCCCGGTATCGCGGAAGGCTTTCATTACTGGATCGGAGCTTTGGTCGGGAATTCGATCGGACACCCGACTACTATAACAACCGTGGTTACCGTTCCGTGATGGCCCTCCAGAACCCCAGTGTTAGCATGAAGGATTCGCCCCTTAAAACGCCGTTTGACAGAGGTCGACCATCCATGAAAAAGTTTCAGTCTCAGATTGCCGTAGTGTGCGTGTTGCTGTTGGGTGCACTGTGTGCCGCGCCAAGGGCCGCATTCGCGGAAGAAGGAACCACCGCCGCCGGTCTCGAAGCCCCGCCCGCATCGCATTGGTACACCCGGCTCGGCCAGCCTTATCGATGGCGCAATGTCGCGCCTGTAAACGGAGCCAATTCCAGTCGGATGGACCAATTGCTGCGAGCCGGGAACCTGTATCTCTCGCTTCAGGATGCCGTCGCCCTCACGCTCGAAAACAATATTGACATCGAAATCCAGCGCTACGGCTTCGATCTGGCGGAGACGGACCTTTTCCGCGCTAAGGCCACGGGCAATATCAGCGGCATTTCCACCGTGCCCTCTTCGCTGACAAGCTCCATCGGCACAGCCAATTTTCTGACCAGCAGCACCGCGCTGCCCACTGCCGACGCGGCCCCCAGTCTGATCCTCCTGAACAATGCTCCGGTAACTCTCAGCACGGGATTGAATGGTTACGATCCGCTGCTCCAGGGAACCGTCCTGTTCGGGCATCAGACCACCCCGGAGCAAAATACCACAACAACCGGAACCAGCTCTCTGGTTTCCAGCAACAAAACCGCCAACTTCGCTTTGACGCAGAACTTCCTCACCGGCGCCAGCGCCACTTTGAGCTACAGCAACCTCAACCAGGATCAGAATTCAATCCGCAATCTGGTGAATCCGTACACCACCTCAAGCGTCGACCTGACTGTTACCCAGCACCTGCTCCAGGGCCGAGGGTTGGCGATGAACAACCGCCCCATTCGCATCGCCAAGAACAACCTCAAGGTCAATGACCTCGTGTTTGAGCAGCAAGTGATCAATACCGTAGCCAACGTGGTGCAGTTGTACTGGATCCTGGTGAGCGCGATTGAGAACGTCGAGGTCGCGCAGCAAGCCGTGAAGTATTCGGAGCGCCTTCTCGACGACAATCAAAAACAGGTTGCCGTGGGAACCTTGGCGCCCGTTGAAGTCACGCGAGCCCGGGCGGAGCTGGCCGCGGACAACGGCGCGCTGATCACCGCGCAGACCACCGTTCTGCAACAGGAAGCCATTCTCAAGACCGCGTTGAGCCGCAATGGCGTCGCTTCGCCGGAACTCTCCACCGCCCACGTCGTACCCACCGACCGGATTAAGATTCCCGACGTCGAGCCCGTCGAATCGATGGAGGAACTGGTCAGCCGAGCCTTCGCGCAGCGTCCCGAAGTGAAGGAGGCGCGGATTCAAGTCGAGAGCGACAAGATCAACATAGAAGGCGTCCGCGCGAATCTGATGCCGCAAGTGGACGCCGTCGCGGATCTGCGCAACAACGCCCTGAGCGGGTTTGCCAATTCGCTGCCCGGGACCTCAGGGATCGGGATTCCGCCGTCGGCTCTGGTAGGCGGCTATTCCAACGCCTTGTCGCAACTATTTTTTCGCGATTTTCCGAATTATTCCGTCGGCGTCACCATGACCATCCCTCTGCGCAATCGCGCGGCGGAGGCCAACATGGCGACGGCGCAGGTGAATCTTCGCATGATGCAGCAGTCGGTGCAGCGGCTGGAGAACCTGATTCGCCTGGACGTCCAGAATGCGCTGATCGCGGTGCAGCAGGCGCGAAATAAGCACGACGTCGCGGCGCAGCAGGTCACCCTCGAAGAAGAGCTTCTAGACGCCGAAAACAAAAAGCTGAGCATTGGAACGTCCACGCCGGAGCTTGTGATTCTGGTCCAGCGCGACCTGGCCAACGCCCAGTTGACGGAGGTTCAGGCGCTGACGGCGTATGGGCTCGCCAAGGTGCAGCTCGATCAATCCGTCGGGAACGTGCTTGCCAGCAATCGCATCGAAATTGATGAGGCCAAGACCGGCCGGGTGTCGCGTCCGCCCAGCCCGATTCCATCCGCCACGGCTCCCAAATAACAGCCCGCAAAACGGAGCCCGGGTCGCAGCCACCAGCCGCATTGAACCTTCGGGAGTTGACGGCGCGCGACCGGCCCTTTGCGGGCGTTTAAGGAACAGCCCGCAAAACGGAGCCCGGGTCGCAGCCACGAGCCGAGTTGCACTTCTCGGAATTGACGGGCGGGCGACCGGCCCTTTGCGGGCGGGCTAGGGAGTCCCTGGCAGCCGTCTCACGGCTTGCACTGATGTCGCCTGGTAGGGCAGGCGGTTTCGCCTGTCGTTCCGAATGCACGAGGTATTCTGTCCCGGCTCCAAAATAACGGCCCGCAAAAACGGAGCCTGAGTCGCGGGCCAGCAGCCGAGCTGTTCTTTTCGAATTGAGGGGCGCGCGACCGGCCCCTTGCGGACTGGAGAGCCTGTATTGTCACAGAGGGCGGTATTCGCGACACAGGGAAGCGTTTAACGCCACGATTTCAGGCTGTTACGCTTGGCAGTCCATGTGCTTTCTTAAGGCGACTCGATGCCATATCTGCTGCTCCTCCACCTCCTGCTGGCACAGAATCAGCCCGTTTTCCGAAGCGATTTTGCACTGGTCCACGTGGACGCTGAGGTTCGCCAAGACGGACAACCGATCGCGGGTCTCGACGCAGAAAACTTTCGAGTAACCGACAACGGAAAGCCACAAACCATCCTCTACTTTGGCCACGAGGAGGAACCCCTGGACATGGTTCTGCTCTTCGACGCCCGCGGAGCAATGCGTCCAGACGTCAAACGTGTTGCCGACGCTGCACATGTGGCCTTAGGAGATCTCCACCCCGCCGACCATGTCGCTATAATGGCAATCGCCCGCGCCGATCATGATTGCAGGACCGATCTGATTTTGGACTTCACCGGCGACTTCGAGTCAGCCGAGAAGAGCCTTGGGGGCGACGCCTTCCAGCAGGAATTCGAACCCAGGGGTTGGTCTTGTTATGACGACTCGGCGATTCAGAAGGGCCTCTCCGATGCAGCCCGACACCTGGCGAGTCAGCCTACCGGAAATCGCAAGCGAGCGATCATCATCCTTACCGACGACAAAGGCACCCCGGCCCGCGCAGAAGTTGCCCGCGATGCCGTCCATGATCTATGGAAGGCCGACGCCGTAGTACTCGGCGTTATTGTCCATAGCTCGGGCTTCGCAATTTGCATTTGCCCGGAGACCTATCGCGGAGCCCGCTACGACGCAGGCATGACCGGCGGGGACATCCTGAAAACCGGTGACGCAGTGGAGGCGCTCCGCGAAATGATCCGTCGTCTGCGCTCTCGATATAGCCTTTACTACGCCCTGCCGCAAGGCAGGCCCGGAGAAGAACGGAAGATCCGCGTCCTGCTAACCCCAGAAGCTGCGAAGCGCAACCCGCGAGCGATGGTTCGTGCCAGGACCGGATACGTCATGCCTCCAGCGATTCATTAATTTCCATTGGTGAACAGTAAGTAAATGCTGCCCCCCGCTCGAGTATTGGAACGACGGGGCTCCGTAATCGAAGTTCACCGAGAATCCTTCGGAGGTGACCGAATGAGAATCACGTTGCCAGCCGGATCGGCAGCTGCCGAGAAGTCAGGAGGGTCGCTCAATCCCGGGGTTACCTCCAAGATGAAGAGTGGATCCGGGGCTGAGAGTGGGATTGAGATATGCGCTGTAAATCAGCCGCGAGACAGACTGTGCGGAGGATGATGACGCAACCAAGCCTGCGATGAGTGCAAAACGCTTCCATCCCGATCCTGCATTGAGAAGGTGTCGGATCGGCAAAACTCGGCGGGTTCAGACGGCGGGTCGGCAATAGTTTCGTCACGGTTTTGCACGACAATGCGCCGCCCCACATAGAAAGCTAGCATTTACAATAGCTTGAGGTTTGGCGAGACGATTGCTCCTAAGGAAACCGTATGAAGATGAAGTCGAGGGCTCAAGGAATCCAGGTTGCCCCTTTCAACTCACCTAGCATCACTACCCAACTCTAACCCCCCAGTAAACCAAACTTTCCGCTATCCAATCTGATTCCTTGAGCCTTCACATCATGTGAGGGCTCACCCCTCCGGGCGCTACCATTGCAGAGTATGCCCGTGATCCTCGCGCTACTGCGGAAACGATATTTGCTCTGGCCTGCAATGGCGCTCGCAACCGTCCTGTTCTATTCCATCCTCCTTTTCAGCCATCAGGCGACCATTCATTGGGATTTGGCCGAGGTCTTCTATCCCGCTCAGAAGTTCTTCGCCGATTCTGTGCACTCAGGCAAGCTGCCGCAATGGACTCCTTTCCTCGATTCCGGAATCCCCTTCCTGGCCGATCCGCGGACGGGTGCGTTTTATCCTTTCCACTGGCTGTTTTTCATAATCGGGATTACGCCGCGGGCGCTGGCGTGGGAACTGGCTCTGCATGCTTTTCTCGCGATGGCCGGAGGCTATCTATTGGCACGAAAGCTCTTCGACGCGCGAGGACCGGCGCTTCTGGGCGCGATCCTCTACGCCTGGAGCGGTTTTTTCGCCGCTCACAGCTCCGATCTTCCACAATTTGAAGCAGCCGCGCTGCTTCCCTGGTTGATTTGGGCCACTTTGGTGGCGCTCGAAACCGGAAGCGTGCGATCGATTGCCTTCACCAGCCTCATCGGTGGCTTGATCGTGTTGGCGGGCGACGGTGCGCCGGCATTGGAATCGCTGGCTGTCCTCATTTCGGTCACCGCAGCCTCAAAAACTTCTTGCGGGAGATCAATCTATGTCATTGTCCCGGTGGCAATTCTATCGGCCATGCTGGGATCGATTGTCCTCCTGCCCGGCATCCAGCTCCATTCTCAGGCCCACCCGGCATCGAGCGGCGCGATCTTTCATTTTGCCCCGCTGGCGACTTTGATGGCCGCCGATTATTACGGGGTCATCTCCGGGTTGTATTCCGGGCCAGATGACCCTCGCCAATATTACTTATATGGCGGGTTGCTGCTGCTTCCGCTGGCGCTGGCGGGATTCGCCCGGCGCGAGAAGTTGCTCATTCTCATAGCGATGATGGTCCCGACTGTCGTCTTCGACCTCGCCAGGCGTCCGCCGGGCGACACATGGTTCCCGGCCGCGCTGGGTCTGGCGCTGGTTGCGGCATCTGGAGCTGTCTGGGTGAGCCAACGGACAGAGAGGCCGTATATCTGGGTCGCGCTGGTCGTGCTTTCCGCCGTCGACCTGTGGTTCTGGAATCTGTATAAGAACCCTCTTGTCTTCGCACGAGCGCCTTTTTCCGAATTATATGGCGAGCCGAAATCCATTGAACCCAAGCGGCCTTTCGCCCGGACCTGGGCGCCATTTGTTCCCATCGGCCTCGGTCCGGCGGATGGCTCGCTGATCACCCACACGGAGGTGACATATGGGTCGGGATTGGCTGATCTTGACCGCTACGCGGCATACATTGCCGCTATAGATAAAAATCCTAAGCTATTGAATGGACTGGGCGTTACAGATTTGATCCTGGGCCGGGGCCGGAGGCTGGATAACCCTGGCAGCCTGGGGCGCGTGTCCGCGCCGCATCAGATCCAGTTCGTCGCGGACCGCAAAGCCGCGATGGCGGCGCTTCCGGGCCTCGATCAGGCTCAAACGGCCGTCGTGGAAGCGGAACCGCGTAATCTCACGCCTGCAGTTTCCTCGCTTGAGATAGTGGAATATTCTAGTGATTCCTATGACATACGCTATGCTGCTTCATCTGATTCTTTAATCAGAATTGCTGTACCATATTATCCGGGATGGAGTGCAAATGTCGATGGCCTCCAAGCGACCCTGGTTCCTGCGGATGAAGCGCTGATCGGAGTGTTTGTTCCGCAGGGCACCCACCAGTTGCTACTTCGATTCCGGTCGCAATGGTTTGGCACCGGACTAGCCCTCAGCGCCGCTGGGTTTACTGCTTTGGTGGTAGGTCTAATCTTGTCCAAAGGGCCCTCAGCCCTCAGACGATAGACCTAACGTGGTTCCGATGAGTTCAGCCAAACCGGCCTCGATCCTGGACGCGGTCCCGGCGCAGCCTGATCTGAAACAGAAGGCGCTTGGCTCCTTGAGCTCGCTGCCGCCATTCTCGCCGATTCTGACGCGCCTCCTGGCGGTTATGTCATCGGACGACGTTTCGTTCGGCGCGCTTAGTGATTTGATTGAAAAAGACACTGTGGTTGCGGGCAACATTCTGCGGCTGGTGAACTCGGCCTTATATGCGCGCCGGGGCACGGTCAGTTCGGTGCGCCACGCAGTCTCGCTGCTGGGGGCCACTAAAGTGCGAAACGTGGTGCTGGCGATGTCTTTGGCGCGCATGTGGAACCGGGTGAAAATGCCGGAAACCTGGTCGATGGCGCGTTTTAACATGCACTCCGCCGCAGTCGCGGTATTGAGCGATCTTCTGGCGCAGCGGCTGCCTGTCGAATACCCAGAGGGCGCTTTCGTCGCTGGATTGCTGCACGACACAGGCCGCCTGCTGATCGCATTAGCTCTTTCGCAGGAATATGAACGCATTCTTGAGTTGTACGCCGCCGGGGACCGTCCCATGACCGAATGCGAGCTGGAAATCCTGGGATTCACCCACGCTGAGCTCTCCGCCGACGCGCTGAAATATTGGAACCTGCCGCAAGAGATTCAAACCGCAGTAGGCGCCCATCACGGTTTCATAGACCCATTGAGCGCAGAACTCCCGCTGAGCCGCTTGGTCTGCGCCGCGAATCAATACACCAACTCGGCCGGCTTGTCGATTCTGGCCCAAGCTCCAATCAAAGGTCAATCGCAGGCTCAAGCTCCCGATCCTTCCCCGCTGGAATCGCTGGGCCTCGATCAGGAACGGCTCCAGCCCCTGCTGGCCCAGTTCCGTTTGGAAAACGACGCCATGGCCGAATACTTCCGGTGAAGTTTCGGGCCGGTGGCGCATCGGCTTGATACAGCATCGGCTTGATACACTGGATGTAGCCACGCAGCTATGCTTGCCGTTCAAACCATTACCGAGGAAATTCTAGACCTCAAGCGCCAGCGCCGCGCCATGATTCTGGCGCATCATTACCAGGATTCGGAAATTCAGGAAATTGCCGATTCCATCGGCGACAGCCTTGAATTATCGCGCGCCGCGCAGAAATTCGAGGGCGACGTCATCGCTTTCTGCGGGGTGGTGTTCATGGCGGAGACCGCGAAAGTGCTGAACCCGTCGCGCGTGGTGGTGCTGCCCGATCTCGACGCCGGATGCAGCCTGGTAGACGCTTGCCCCGCCGCGCAGGTGCGGGCGTTCCGGGAGCGTCACCCCGAACACGTGATCGTCAGCTACATCAACACTTCGGTTGAGGTCAAGGCCGAGAGCGATATTCTGTGCACCTCGCGCAACGCGGTCAAGATCGTGAACTCAATTCCAGCGGAGAAGCCGATTCTGTTTCTGCCCGATATCAATCTGGGCAATTACGTGAAACAGCAAACCGGGCGCGAGAACATGAGCATCTGGCAGGGCGCTTGTATCGTGCACGCCACGTTTCCCGCGCGCAGAGTGGCCAGCGCCCGAGCGGAGCATCCCAACGCCCTGGTCGCCGCCCATCCCGAATGCCCTCCCGGCGTCCTGGCGATGGCCGATTTTATCGGCTCCACCAGCGCCATTGTGGATTGGTGCGTGGGTTCGGATGCCTCCGAATTCATCGTCATGACCGAGAGCGGCGTCGGGCATTCGCTGAGACAGCGTGCGCCGGAGAAGCAGTTTTACTTCGTGGCGAACGAGAACTGCAATTGCAGCGAGTGTCCTTACATGCGCCGCAATACTCTCGAAAAACTGCGCGATGCGCTGGCGAATCTCAGCCCGCGTATCGAGTTGTCCGACGATCTGATGCGCCGCGCCCGTCTGCCCATTGAGCGGATGCTCGCCGTTCGCTGATTTGCATCCATGAAGACGTACGTCTCCGATCCGGAGGTCCTTGATGCCGTTCGCCGCGCTCTGGCGGAAGATATCGGCTCCGGCGACATCACGACAAACCTGTGTGTTCCCGCCGACGCCCAGGCCACGGGCCGCATGGTCGCCCGGCAATCCCTGACTCTGGCGGGCGTCGAGTTGCTTCCTATGATTTTCAAGGACTGCACCGTTAAGCTGCATCATTGCTCCGGTGCACGGCTCGAATCCGGTGACGAGATTGGCGTTGTAGAGGGTCCTGCGCGTGCTCTGCTTACCGGCGAGCGCACGGCGTTGAACTTCGTGCAGCGGTTGAGCGGCATCGCGACTCTGGCGAGCGCACACGTCAAGGCTGTGGAAGGAACCGGTTGCCGGATTCTGGATACTCGCAAGACCACTCCGGGTCTGCGGTTGTTGGAGAAAATGGCGGCTGCGGCGGGCGGTGCGACGAATCATCGCAGGGGCCTTTACGACGCGATTCTGATCAAGAACAATCACATTGCGGCGGCTGGCGGAGTGCGTGCGGCGCTGGACCGGACGCGCAATGCGGGGGTTCCGGTCGAAATCGAGGTGCGGACTCGCGCGGAACTTGACGAAGCGCTGGACTGCGGCGCGACGCACCTGCTGCTCGATAATCTCACCCCGGCCGAGGCCAGGGAATGGATCTCGCATATTGCCGGACGTGCAACCGTCGAGTTGTCCGGAGGCATTACGCTGGAGACGGTTCGCGCTTACGCCGAGACCGGCGCCGATTTTGTTTCCTGCGGAGCGATCACTCATTCGGCGAAAGCGGTGGACATCAACCTCCGGCTGGAGCTGGATGTAAGCTAGGGGCATGAATTCACGGGCCCCGTTACTGCTCATCCTTGCGGCCGGCGGAATGCTCGCGCAGGCTCCCGCCGCACGAACCACGTTTGACGAATTTGAAGTAGCGACCATCAAGCCCACGGCGACCGATTGGGACGGCGGCAGGTATATGCGAATGCAAACCGCTCATCAATTTGTCGTGAAGAACTTCGCGCTGAAGCTTCTTCTAGCGGCGGCTTTCAATCTCACCCCGGGAGCGATCTCGGGCGGGCCTGCGTGGATCGATTCGGACCGTTTCGATATTCTTGCCGAGGCGCCCGGCGAGGTTCGGCCCAGTCCCGATCAGCAAATGTCGATGCTGCGGACGCTTCTTGCCGATCGCTTCAAACTTACCTTCCATCGGGAGCAGAAGAGTTCCCGATTTATGCGCTGGAGATTGCGAAGGGCGGCCTGAAGCTGAAGGAAGCCGAGCCTGTCTCGTCGCCGGAGGGTCCTCCGCCGCTGGTCTTCATTCTTTCTCCCGGAGGGGCTCGATTGCCAGCCCGCAGCGCGACCATGGCTGCGTTGGCGGCTTTGATGCAGCGATCTGCTCTCGACCGCGCGGTGGTTGATCAAACCGGGCTCTCGGGAAGCTACGATTTCGATCTGGAGTGGATGCCCGATGAAACCCAATTCGGCGGGGCCGTTCGGGGGACCCCGGATCCAACCAAGCCCGACCTTTTTGCGACGATGCAGCAGCAGTTGGGTCTACGATTAGAAGCCACCAGAGGACCGATTGAGGCGCTGGTGATCGATCAGGTGGAGCGGCCATCTGCGAATTAAACCCTGACGGCCCCCTCTGGTCGCGGCTCTGTCATACGCCGTCCAGGCTTCGTTCGCCGATGTATCATTTGATGAGGGCTGATCAGGCAGCCCCCAGAAAAACGGGAAGGGTTCAACCCACCTCCAGAGTTCCTACCGGCAAATCTTTGGAGGATTTATGAACAAGCATCTCCCTGCCCGCCCCAACCTGGAGCACCTTCGAACGCAGGCGAAGGCTCTGCTCACTAAGCTTCGCAAAGGCGATGCGCAAGCGGCGAAAACATTCGCGAAATACCTGCCGGAAGCCGCGGCGCTTTCTCCCGAGCAGGTCCGCGAGCGCGGGTTCCGGCTAGCGGACGCACAGGCAGTCATCGCACGCAAGACCGGATTCTCGGCGTGGCCTGGCTTGGCTCGCCACGTTGAGCGCCTTCGAAGCCTGGAAGGGACTTGGGGCTTTCGCTCACTCGAGCTGGATGGACAGGCGATGCCCGCCGCGATGTTGACCGGCTCATTCCTACTGCTCGATGGCGACCGCTTCCGAATGGAATCGCCGGAAGCCAACTACGAGGGGATCTTCACCATCGATGTGGAGAAGGACCCGCATTGGATTGACATCGACTTCATCGAAGGCCCTGAAGCGGGGAATCGGTGTGAGGGTCTTTTTCAGATGGATGGCGACCAGTTGACCATTTGCCTTGGTCTAGCCGGTGCTTCCCGGCCAGAACGTTTCGCAACGGCAAAAGACAGCGGGCATGCTTTGGAGGTACTGACGCGCTCGGATGGCGCGCGTCCAGTTGGCGTCGAAGGCGGAACAGCGCCGGCCTCTGCGGGAGCGTCCGAACCGATTCAGCCGGTCGCTGAAGGTGACTTCGCGAACGTTCTCACTCCGACGATGGAGAAGCTTCAAGGCGAATGGGCGCCTGTTGAACTCATCACCTCCGGGACGCCGATGGAAAAGATCTACCTGCCGTTCGGTTCGCGAACACAATCGGGCGTGGAAACGAAAGTAGTGTTCGGCGGTCAGACGATGGTGCACGCGAAGGTGCGATTCAACGAAGCGGCAATGCCGGTTGAAGCGGACTATCTGAATTTAGCTGGACGCGGCAAGGGGTCATTTTCGCTCGGCCTGTTCCGATGGGACGGCGACGAAGCGGTTTTTTGCATGGCAGCTCCCGGCAAGGCGCGCCCTTCGGATTTTAGCTGCGATAAGGGCAGCGGACGAATATTCAGCCGCTGGAAGCGGAAGAGTTAATTCCGGGGACCACCGTACATGTGCTTTACGTCGCGATTATTTTCCTGGCACAGGTATTCGTACATCTCCTGATCCTGCTGCCATTGGATGTACCAGCCGCCGGTCCATGGCGCGGTGTAGGCTCCTGGATCGTCGATGGTCGCTTCGTATTTCAGAGTGTTGTAATCGGTGCGCGTAAATCGCTCTGTCAAATGCAGAAATTCGGTGCTGGGAATGCCTTCGCGCGTTAGCCAGAACTTCTCGTTGAACCCGACCGAATCGATCACCAAGGAGTCGCCGTCCCACTTACCCACGGAGTGCCCTGAAAACGAAGGGTCGAAATCCTTGGGATGTGCGCGTCCGTCCATGTAGATCGTACGCCAGGTATGCGGACCTCCGACACCCAGTATGTAGACGCGCTTCTCTTCCGGCATGTCCACGAACTCGAATCCATAGGGAGTGTGAAACATGCGCGGGCCGCCCGACGGCTTGCAGCGGACGTGCGGATCGTCCTTCGTGGTCTGCGCCTGGCGATATTCGTAGATAGCTCGAGCCCAGGGCTGGAACGGAACTTCGCTGATTTTGAGATTGGTCGGAAGATAGAGCCGCGCGTTATCCAAGCCGCCGGGGGGATTGGTGGCAAGAGTCGCGCCCGCGTTGCCTTCCCACAGGCCCTTTTCTCCCGGAAGCGGACCCAGGTTCACATGTCCGTCGGGCCAATGCGGAGTCGGTCTGGCAGGCGCAGCATTCTTGCCTCTCCCGCGTCCGCCCCCTTTGCCTGCGCCCGCCTTCCCTGCGCCTGGAGCCGCGCCATTCGGTGGAGGAATCGGCGCGCCGTTTTGTGCCAGCGACGGCGTCAAAACGAACGAGGCGGCCATGGCCCCGCCGATCACCAGGCTCAGCAACGCGCGCCGCATTTACTGTTTGCCTTCGCTCGAAGCGCCGCCCAGTTTCTTGCCCGTGTCGGCCATGGTGACGGATCGCACATTGGCCTGGTTGCTTCCGTCCTTGGCCAGCGTTCCTTCGACGATGACCTGATCGCCCACCTGCATCGTGTTCCTGCTCCAGCCGGAGCGTTCCAGACCATTGGGAGGACCCATCTCGAGGCCCCAGTTGGCGATCTTGCCGTCGGTCTCGACGTCGATGTAGAAGTAGACGTGCGGATTCATCCAGTCGACCTTGGTGACCGTTCCCTTCAGCGTGACCGGCTTCTTGGAATCGTACTCAGCCGAGAACGAGTGGTGAGCTGTCGCGGGCGTCACCGCCAGCAGCGCGCCGAAAACCGCAACCAAACCGAGCATGCCATGCTTCATATCCGCTTCTCCTTAATAACCTGAATTAGCGTCCCTGATCCTTGTTGTTATCGTCGCAAAAATACTCTTCCATTTCCTGATCCGCGATCCATTGCAAAGTCCAACCTCCGGACCAGGGCCTGGTATAGGCGCCGGAATCGTCCACGGTCACCTCGTATTTTAACGTGTTAAAATCCGGACGGGAGATGCGCTCCACCAAGCGGAGCTTCTCCGTATGCGGCAGGCCGCCGTTGGTGAACCAGAACCTTTCATTGAAGCCGACGGTGTTCAGCACCAGAGTGTCGCCTTCCCATTTGCCTACCGAATTTCCGAAATACGTTGGCGTTGCGTTGTCGCTATCGGGAAGCGGGCGGCCATCCAGATAGATCAGCCGCCAGTTGCGATTGCCGCCTCCGGACATCACGAAGATGCGCTTGCGATCCAGATCCTCCACGATCTGCAGGCCGTAAGGAATCTGAAATTGCCGCGGACCGCCGGGCGCAAGACAGCTCGCCATAGGATCGTCTTTCAGGAAATTGCGCTGGCGATATTCGTAGAGTCCTTTGGCCCAGGGCTGGAAGGGCGCGACCTTGTCCGCATCGGCGATGTTGGCGAGCAGGCCGTCGCGATTCATGCGCACGCCCTTCGCCGTCGCAGTTTCGACCAAACCGGGAGAGCTGGCGTTCGCCCAATATCCGATTTCCCCAGGTCCGATCCCCAGGCGCGGGTGCCCGTCAGGCCATCGAGGCGTGGGCTTCGATGCCGCGCGTGAGGCGGGCAGAGGCGCGTCGCTGGGAGCCGACAGTTTCTTTCCGCCGGCAAGCGACAGTGATTTGCCCCCTGCGCGCTTGCTGCCATCGCGAGCGGCGCTGCCTTCGAGGGTCACCGCGTCGCCGGGTTTCAACGAGTCGGCTTTCCATCCGGCTCTCTTCAATTCGATGCGGCTCTCCCATTCGGTTTCCCAAGTGGCGATCTTGCCGTTCGCTTCGGTGACGTCAATGTAGACAAAGACGTGAGGATTGGACCAGTCAAACTTGGAGACGATGCCCTTCACCGTCACTGGTTTTTTCTCGTCGAACTCCGCGGCGAAGGAGTGATGCGCCAGCGCCGGAATCGCTCCGATGGCAACGCAGACGGCGGCTAAAAACAAATCTCGCGCTCTCATCATTGTTCCTTTACGCCGTAGGTTTTGGCCAGGTAATCGACCACCATCGTAAACTCCTCATCCGTCAGCGGGGCTCCTTCGGCGAGCATGCCCTTGATCACGCCGGCCCACTCATTCTTGGTCAATTCCTGGCGTTCCACTCTGGCGAATTCGTGGCACAGGACGCAAACGCTCTCAACCAATTCTTTCACCGGATCATGCTTGCCAAAATTCCTGGCGAGATAATCCGTCACGATGGCAGCCTCGCCGGGTTTGAGATCCGCTCCACGATCCACCATTGTCTTAACCACGTCGCGCCATTCGTCGCGGCTCGCCTGCTTTTTCGTGACCACTTCCAACGCGTGGCAGGAAGTGCAGACCGTCTCCACCAGGCGGGCCGGCTGGGGCTCGCCCGCGTATGCCATGCCTGTGAGGAGCAGCATCATACCCAACGGAAAACCGCTCCCTTTGGTCGCGGCTCTGTTCGTGGCAGTGAACATGAAGCGCCTAATCTCGCGTGACTTTGAAGTCGCCTTTGGTCGAGCCTTGCATCCAGGTCCCGCTAAGAGTGCGATTGTACGATCCGATGTTCTCCAGCTTCCCATCAATGACGATGTGAACCGGGTTTCCGGCCGCATCCTTTCCATCGCCTTCCAGGTGAACCGTCCATTTAGTGGGATCAAGCGTCGCGACAGTCAGCGTCACGGCCTTGGGGCCCGGATTAATTTTCCCGACGATGTTCTTCGAATCCCACTTCATGTAGAGCAGCACAGGAGTCCGCTGCGTGGGCGAAGTACCCCAGTCGCCATGCCAGGAGCCGGTTAGAGGATGCCCCTCCTGGGCGACCGCACCGATAGCCAGCGCGCCCAGTGTCAGACACCCCAGCAGACAACATCTCAACATCGCTTTCACCGGCATCATCGTCTCCCGTCCAGGCATCATATCGCATCCAATGATCTCAGGTCGCTGCTCCCTCGGCGCTGAGCAGGAGATCCAGTGTGCGGGCGCGTTCCGCGGCGAGCGCTCCGCTGCGGGGCCGGCGGTCCAACAGGGCAAGGTAGCGGCTCAGAAACTCACGGGCTCGGGCATGGTCGCCGTTGGCTAGCGCGATCGAGGCCAGGGCTTTCGAGTCCCAATCCTTTTGTGCGACCGCGCCTTTCACCCTCCGGGCGTCTTCGAGCCAAGCCTCTGCAAGCGGCACGTTGTTGCGGAAGGTGCTTTGAAACCACGACGCGGACACATAGTTGAGACGCCGCACGTCGGCTCGGTCATGCCTCACCGCTAGCGCGCTCTCGATCGTTTGGGCAATTTGCCCGGCATCGGCGCTATCGACCGCGATGCAGTGCCGGATGGAAATCGCACTGATCAGGAGCGCCTGATCCTTGGTGGGGACGCTCACTTTATTGAGCAGTTCCCGGGGCCAATCTCTAGGTTCGACCTGCTGCGTATCCAGCGCGAGGATATAGAGCATCGCCGCGAGGCGTTCCGCCGCCGGCCCGCGCTGCATGAGAAGCAGAATGACCTTGGCATCGCTCGAATGACTTCGAAAAGTGTAGGGAATGACGGACGAGACGACGATAAGAAGGTTCATGACGAGAAGAACGTGAACTGCGGAACTGCCAGGAAAGAGACGAAGCAAGATCAGAGTAAAGACAAAGAGCAGCACTGATGCGCCCGGCCCTCCCACGACCAAGCGAATATAACGGTCGGCGAGCCGATCCGCTGACTTGGGCACGAGGCTCGCCATGCCGCCGGCAAGAAGGCGTCGCGGGGTGAACCGCATCTTCCAGCCCTGGGCTTCCTTGGTGAGAAGAAAAGCTCCCACCATCAGGGCGCGGAGTTCGAGGCCTGCGGAAAGTCCTGCCACGACGTGGCCGAGTTCGTGTACCAGTACCGCCAGATAGAGGGCTGGCACGAAACCGATCAGCAGGGCCGGACCCGGTAAAAAGTCCACGAGGCTATCCAGATCGATATCGAGGTATGGAAGCACCACCCCTATCAGGGCGCCGATAAGCAGCGGCAGCCCGAGTCGAGTTAGCCATCTCTTCGATCTCACGTCCGGAGGCGGCTGCTCGCGATCAAGGATGGGCGTGCTGCTCATGCACCACTCTCAAACTCGACGGTGTTTAGTGCTTGGATTGATCTACTTCGCCTTCGATACACGCGAACTCAAGGTGCTCGAAGGTCGGGTCCAGAATCCGGCTGTAGAAATAGCGAATGGTCCACGGACGGGTATACATCTTGGAGTCGTCGATGGTGGCTTCGTACTGAAGGTTGTTGGAATCGATGGGCGTGATGCGCTCTACCACGTGAATCGCGTCGCTGTGCAGGTTCGCGGATTGATCGATCCAGGTGCGGCCTACTTGATTGGTAACGTCAATCACCAGCGTATCGCCGTCCCACTTGCCGCGCGAATCGCCTTCAAACAGTTTGATGTTCGCGTCGATGTGGGGTCGTCCGTCCATGGGGATGATGCGGTAGGCGTGCATGAACTCCCATGTCATGACGGTGTATCCGGGCGGCTGGAGAATACGCATTCCGAAAGGCGTGTACATCTGGTGCGGAACGCCGCCCAGAAGACAGCGGGCGTCGGATTCCTCGATCATGTGGTTTTCACCGATATCGATCTGCTTCGCGCGAGCCTCGGGCTTGTAGGGAATTACTCCGTCGGGCGGATCCACAATGATTCCGGCGGTTCGGGGAATGTTGGTCTTCGGATGCCCATCCGTTTTCTCGATCGAATACATCGACATGGAATTGCCGATGGTTCTCTGGAGCCATGCGCCTTGCAGATCCGGCTTGCCATCGGGCAATCGCAGGATCGGTCCGCCTTTGACTTCCTGCGGCGAGACATACGGGTTCCCGTTCAGCAGCGGATTCACCGGCCCGCGGCCCCGCCCGCCTGGCGGCGCTTGGGCGAACGCGAACGGTGACGCGACAATGGCCGCCAATCCCACAATCATGAAGATTCTCATCGCGATTATTTCTCCTGCTGCGGATGCGGATCGGGTTTGTTGCCCACGGTGACGGTGGGGCCCTCTTTCATGGCGTAGCACTCGTATTCCATGATCTGGAAATTCTTTTCGGTATGAAGGATCAACGGAAGGCTGATTTTGAACGGCTTGCTCAACACCTTGGGGTCGGAGATGGTGGCTTCATACGTGATCGTATCCGGCGCGGTGCGGGTAAAACGCTCCACTACATGCAGGTCGCTGCTGTGATAATTCCCGGCCGAGTCGAACCAGGTCTGGTCATTGAAATTCGTCACGTCGACCACAAGAGTATCGCCCTCCCAATGCCCTCGCGAATCGCCCAGCCAGTTCTCCAGGCCGTCCAGATGTTCGCCCTGCATTTGAATATTGCGAATGACGTGCACGTATTGGGACAGGAAGGGGATCACCGGTTGATTCGGCGACTGCACGATCTGAAACGGATAGGGAACGTACGTCAGCCGAGGCACTCCGGGCATGAAGCATTTGCTCAACGGATCCAGACTGGCCCGCTTCAGGTTGTTTTCTTTTTTCTGCGCCAGAGCTTCCGGTTTATAAGGAATCTTCCCGTCGGCTGGATCGACAATGATATTCTTGCCGCCGATCTTGCCTTCCAGATCCGCGTCAACTTTGGCGCGAACCTCCCAGATTCCGTTCAGATCCGGCTTCCCATCGGAAAGCCGGGGCGGCGAATATGCGCCCGATTTTGCGTTTGCCGGACCCTTGGTCTGGGCAGGCGAGGAGATCGCAGCCGCGCCAACGGCCGCAATTAGGGCGATCCAAATTCTCATGTTGGTTTTCCCGGCTTTCGTTATTGCTTGGTTTGGGGCGGCGGCGCTCCGGTCGAGTTTCCTTCGGAGGACCCTGCCAGCAGAGTGCGCCCGTCGGGCGTCTTCACCGACTGCGCATTCACCGTATTCGAGCCGTTTTTCGCCAGCGCTCCCGTGACCGTAATCTCTTCCCCGGCCTTGATGGCGTCCTTGCGCCAGCCATTCCGGTAGAGCGTGTTGGGAGGCCCGGTCTCGATATCCCACGTCTCGATCTTGTTGGTCGCCGGATTCATCGCTTCCATGTGAATCCACGAATGCGGATTCACCCAGTCCATCTTGGTGAACTTGCCTTGCAGCGTCACCCGCTTGGTGGAATCGTATTCGGCCGCGAAGGAATGGTGCGCCAGCAGAGGTGTGACGGCGAGCAATAGACCCGCGCCGGCCGTGCAAATCGTGAGTCTAGATCGTAGTCGCATGCTTCGTCTCCAAGAGCACCTATTGAAACTACCGACGCTATCACGCGGGCTTCGAGCATGTCAAGGTTGACGTCGGCGTTGGCCTCTCTACGATGCAAACCGGGAATCCTCCGCAGTTGGCGCATCCTAAAATGGATTGTGGGTCCTCCGGCTTTAGGATTCGGCGATGCGGTGACGGTAGTTATGGCGTTTGTGGGCCCTTTCGTTCTACCGTTCGGCATGGCTATAGCGGCTAGGTACGGGGTCGAACGTCTGCTTAACCGCCGTATCCCGGATCACCTCCGGGGCCTCTTCGTAGTCCTGGTTGGCTTTCTTCTTTTAATTCCGCTTAATCTTCTGCTCCTCTGGATTCTGTGTAGGGAGAATTGTGAGCTTTGACAGCAGTCACGTTTAGGACATTCCCCTCCATCGCACATATCCGGCGAAGGTTCTAAACTGGTTATGGAGAACACCGATGAGCGAGACAGATTATCCACTTCCGCCGCCCACGTTCGAATTCCTGATCTTTTCACTCAAGATGCAGGCGGAGCTGCGATTGGGATTGTTGCCCATGGGCGCACCTGACGACAAGGAAGAAGAGCCGGACCTGCGAGCCGCCCGCCACACCATCGACATGCTGGCGATGCTGTCGGATAAAACCCGAGGCAATCTATCGATGGAGGAGCAGAGGCTGGTTGAAAATTCGCTGACCGAACTGCGGTTCCGCTACGTGCAGGTGAGCGAGAGCACCGCCAAGCAGAAGGCCGAGGCGGCGCAGGCGGGCGAGAGTTCTGCCAGCGCGAGCCCGAGCGATACGCCGGCCAGTTCGTGAGCGAGTTCCCGAACATCCACATTACCGTGCTAGGATCGGGCACCAGCTCGGGAGTGCCGGCCATCGGCTGCTCCTGCGATGTCTGCCGGTCATCCGATCCGCGCGACAAAAGGCTGCGGCCTTCGATCCTCCTGCGCTACTCGGACCGGACCGTCGTCATAGACACTTCGCCCGACTTTCGTGCGCAGGTATTGCGAGCGAACGTGGAGCGCCTGGACGCGATTCTCTACACCCACTCGCATGCCGATCACATCCTGGGTTTGGACGATATTCGCCCTTTCAATTACCGCCAAAAGGCGCCCACGCCCATTTACGGTTCGGCCGAAACGCTGGACGCAATTCAACGCATTTTCCGCTACGCCTTCGATGAGGGTCCCACGCAGTCTTCGGTTCCCAAGCTCGATCTGCGAATCTTGGACGGCTCGCCGTTCGATCTTTTCGGACTGGAATTTACGCCCATTCGCGTGTGTCACGGAAAAGGCACGGTGCTGGGGTTTCGTTTCGGGCGGGCAGCCTATCTCACCGATCTGAGCGACATCCCTGAGGAATCGCAGGCGAAGCTGAACGATCTGGATGTGCTGTTCCTGGATGCCTTGAGGCACCGTCCGCATCCCACGCACTCGACTGTTGAACAAGCCCTGCGTTGGGTGGAACAATTCAAACCGCGGCGAGCATTCTTCACCCACATGTGTCACGACCTGTCGCATGAGAAGACCGAAGCCACGCTGCCGCCGCACGTCCGCTTGGCTTACGACGGGCTGGAGATCGAAGTCGATTCTTAGCCGATAGAGTCTGCATGAAGGAAACGGTTCTCACCATCGGCAAGTTTGACGGCGTCCATGCCGGGCACGCCGTGCTGCTGGGTCAGGTGGCGGCGCTTGCGGCGGAGCGAGGCCTTCAGCCGGCGGTGATGACTTTCCACCCTCATCCGGTGTGCGTGATTGCGCCGGGGCACGCGCCGCGCCCGCTACTCTCTTTGGAGGAGCGCTGCGCGAGGATTCACGCCCTGGGCATCGAAGAAGTTTTCGTTCTTCCCTTCACCCTGGAGATTTCCCGGCTCTCGCCGGAGGAATTCGTTGCTCGTTATGTTCGCGACAGGATGCACGCGCGGGTCGTGATCGTGGGAAGCAATTTCCGCTTCGGCTACAAGCAGGCCGGCGATCCCGAAGTGCTCGCCGAACTCGGCAAGCGCTATGGTTTTGAAACGCGCCTGGTGGAAGCGGTGAAGCTGCGCGGCGTGATCGTATCCGCAAGCGAGATTCGGCGGCGCATCGAATTGGGCGAAGTGTCGTTGGCCGGGAGGCTACTCGGGCGGCCCTACGCGATTGCGGGCGAGGTGGTCTCAGGGCAGGGAATTGGCTCTCGCCAGACCGTGCCGACGCTCAATTTGAACACCTCGGCGGAAGTGCTGCCGCGCGACGGCGTCTATATTACCCGCACGCATGATCTCGAATCGAATCTCTCGTGGAATTCGATCACGAATATCGGCATGCGTCCGACCTTTGAAGGAACGGCTCGAACGATCGAAACGTTCCTCCTTGATCCTCTTGAAGGCGCCAATCCGCAGCGGATCCGCGTTGAGATCCTCCGACGTGTTCGCGAGGAGCGCAAGTTTGAGAATCCCCAAGCCCTGAAAGCGCAAATCCTGCGCGACGTTGAGCGGGCGCAAACCTACTTCCGCAGAGTGGCGCGATGGGTGCGCATCGCACTACCATAGTTGAATGAATCTTTCCTCCGGCAAGTTAAAACACCTGAAAGCTCTGTCGAATAAAGATGGAATCATCGCCGCGGCGGCGATGGACCAGCGCGGCAGCTTACAGAAATCTCTCGCTACGGCGAAGGGCGTGGATTCCAAGTCGATCACGCCGGAGATGATGGCGGAATTCAAGACCATCGTGAGCAAGGTGCTAACCCCGCACGCGACCGCAATCCTGCTCGATCCCGAATTCGGACTCCCCGCGGCCAAGGCGCGCGCCGCGAATGCGGGCCTGCTCCTGGCTTATGAAGAAACCGGCTACGACAACACCCAGCCCGGCCGTCTGCCGGACCTGTTGCCGCACGTCTCCGTCAAGCGGATTGTCGATTGGGGCGCGGACGCCGTCAAGATTCTGATCTACTATTCGCCCTTTGACTCGACGGACGTGAACGACATCAAGCACGCCTTCATCGAGCGGATCGGCGCGGAGTGCGAGTTTTATCAAATCCCGTTCTTTCTGGAATTCGTCGGATACGACCCCAAGGGCGGCAGCGAGAAAGGCCTGGAGTTCGCCAAGATCAAGCCCAAGGTCGTGATCGGCGCGATGCAGGAATTTACGAAGCCCCAATATAATGTGGACGTGCTGAAAGTCGAGGTCCCCACGAACGCGGAGTTCGTCGAGGGCAGTTCCGTGTACAAGGGCGAGAAAGCTTACACGCGAGCCGAAGCGCTGGAATATTATCGCGAGGCCGCCGAGGTCGCGACGAAGCCGTTCATCTACCTGAGCGCGGGCGTCGGCAACGATCAGTTTGTGGAGAGCCTTAACATGGCCGCGGAAGCCGGCACCGATTATTCGGGCGTCCTCTGCGGGCGCGCCACCTGGAAGGACGGCATGCCGATCTACGCGACCAAAGGCGCAAAGGCATTGGAAGACTGGATGCAGGATCAAGGGGTCAAGAACATCAACGCGGTCAATGCGGCGTTAAAAGGCGCAGTGCCGTGGACCAAGAAGATGGGCATCGCTGCGTAAAAGCCCGCGTTCGTCGCATCATCAGCGCTGTGAACATTGCGCTAACAGGCCGATGCGCGGTCCAAAGCAGCCTTTGCGAGTTTCTGTTTCGAGTCTCGGCGCAATAAAATTTACGCACTTATAGCTGTGGGGTGGGCGATCTTGCTGCCAGATGGCCGGCGACAAGATCGCCTGCCCCACACTTTTTTCAGAGGAAGCGTCATTCAGCGCCACGCTGCTGTTACGATAAAAATAGTGATGCGCCGATGGGCGGCAAAGGTCCGCGATGGGATCGAGGGACTGCGCCGCAGCGATCAACTCCTGCTAGTCCTCAGCCTGGTAATCGGAGCCTTGGTGGGCCTGGTCGTCGTGGCGTTCATCCTGCTGACAGGCCGGCTCGCCGCGCGCATGTATCCGGCGGGAGGCTCGGGCTGGCGGCGAATTCTGCTTCCCGTGCTGGGCTCGCTCTCTACCGGCTATCTGCTGTGGCGGTATTTTCCATTCGCGCGAGGCAGCGGTATCCCGCAAACCAAGTTCGCGCTGTTCGTCAATGACGGACGCATTCTCTTCCGCACCGTACTGGGGAAATTCTTTTGCTGCTCGGCATCGCTGGCCAGCGGCATCGCCCTCGGCCGCGAAGGTCCCTCGGTGCAGGTGGGCGCCGGCATCGCTTCCGTGGTCGCGCGCAATCTGGGGCTCAACGCCAAGCAGGTGAAGTCCCTGGTTCCGGTGGGCTGCGCGGCCGCCTTGGCCGCGGCATTCAATACTCCCATTGCCGCCGTGCTGTTCTCGCTCGAAGAGATCATGGGCGATTTGCACGCCTCCGTGCTGGGCTCGGTGGTGCTGAGCTCAGCGACATCGTGGATGGTCCTGCATCTGGTGCTGGGCGACGATCCGCTCTTTCACGTCCCCGGCTACCAGTTGGCGCATCCTGTCGAATTCGCGGTGTACGCGGTTCTGGGCGTGGTGGGCGGCCTGGGATCGGTAGCCTTCGTCAAACTGTTGCTGCGACTGCGGGCCTGGTTCGCGACCTGGCCCCAATCGACGGTCTGGTTTCAGCCGGTGGTGGGTGGACTGACGGTGGGGGTGATGGGATACTTCGTCCCCGAAGTCATGGGCGTCGGCTACAACAACGTCGACAAGGTATTGAATGGCGGAGTCGTCCTGAAACTGGTGGTCCTCTTCGCCGTACTCAAGATTATTGCGACCGCGGTGTGCTACGCGTCCGGCAACGCAGGAGGTATCTTCGGCCCCGCGCTTTTCATCGGCGCGATGATGGGCGCGGGGGTGGGCAGCGTCGCGCACACCTTGTTCCCGCAGTACACCGCGGGCCCTGGAGCCTACGCGCTGGTGGGCATGGGAACCGCGTTCGCCGGAATCGTGCGCACGCCGTTGACCTCCGTGATCATGATCTTTGAAGTAACGCGGGATTACAACATCATCGTCCCGCTGATGATCTCCAACCTGATCGCGTTTTTCATTTCGCAATGGCTCCAGAAGGAGCCGATTTACGAAGCTCTGGCCCACCAGGACGGAGTGCATCTGCCGACCGCGCATTCCCGCGATCTGGCCGAACGCAGCCAAGTGCGGCAGGCGATGCGTGAGCCTGCTGTGGTCTTGTCTCCGCATGAGGATGTGACCACGGCGCTCGGCCAGGTGAAGGGAGGGCCCTTCGACGCATGGCCTGTGGTCGACGGGGACGGGCTGTGGGGCATGGTTCGGAATCGTGAGCTGGAGCAGGCCGCCTCCAATGGCCCGGCGAGCCAGAAGCTGGCCGAAATTCTCGCTGCCTCGTCTCCAGGATGGACTCCCGGGGGCGAAAAGCTTCCGCATGTGCATCCCGATCATAGTCTCAGCCTGGCGCTGGAGCGCATGGGCTCGACCGGGCTCAATGTTCTGCCCGTGGTCAGCCGCGCCAACGTGCGCGACTTGATGGGGATCGTCATCCTGGATGATGTTCTCGCGGCTTACGGCGTGGCCAAACGGGGCAACGCGATGGTGCCGCATGAGTGAAACAACCGCTTCGGCATCGTCGGGTCAATTCCTTCGAACGCTCAGCCTGGTGGCTCTGGCGATTGCCGCGATCTTTGCCGCCGACACCTTTCTTGCGAAAAGCGAGGAGGCCGAGAGCCGCATCGAGGCCGACCGTCTGTTCAAGCTGGGCCAGAGCCTGCTCGATCGAGGCAACAGTGTGGAGGCAGTGGAACGGATCAAGGACGCTCTCGAAATCGAGCGGGGCAATCGGGATTATCAAAGGCTGCTGGCCCAGGCGCAACTTACCGCGGGCCAGTTGGCGGATGCGGAGACCACTCTGGACGATTCGTTGCGCGTCGATTCAACCGACGGTCCGGCGAATCTGACGATGGCCCGCGTGCTGGTCAAAGAAGGCAGAATCCGCGAAGCCATCTCGTTTTATCACCGCGCGATTTACGGGCAGTGGAACGATGACGCTCAGGCCAATCGCTTGAAAGTGCGTTTTGAGCTGATTGACTTGCTGGCTCGGCAGGACTCCAAGGAAGAGCTTCTGGCGGAACTGCTGGAGGTGCAGGATCAAATGCCCAAGGACGCCTCGGCGCGGGTTCGGATCGGGAGGCTATTCCTCGCGGCGGGCTCGCCGGTGCGCGCCGCGGATGTGTTTCGAGGCGTGCTGCGCGAGGACAATAGCGCCGATGCCTATACCGGGCTCGGCGACGCGGATTTCGCCAGAGGCGATTATCGCGCGGCGGAAAGCGACTTTGAGTCCGCCCTGAGGCTCAAACCCGAAGATCCGGCCGCGACGAAGGGTCTGGATCTCTCCAGCCGCGTGCTGACTCTCGATCCGGCCGTGCGCGGGATCGGCGCGGCGGAGCGCTTCCGCAGAAGCCGCATCCTGCTGCAGATGGCTCTCGATGCCGGCGCATGCGTGAATCCGCCGCCGGAGGATCTGCTCGACCAGGCTGAGAAGACGCTCAAGGAGCGGGTGAACCTCGACGGTCAATACAACGCCACGGAAACCAACCTCGATCTTGCCGGGCAGCTCTGGCAGGCGCGCATCGCCGGATGCAAGCCCGCTCCCGATCCCTCCGACCCGCTGGGGCTGGTGCTGGCGAAGGCAGCCGCTCAGTGAGAGATCACATGACGTCGATGGTGACGGCGTTGGCCGTCTGACCGTCGATCGTGAGCACAACCGGAACTTCCCCGGCGCCGGCCAAACTCCGCGGAATGATTACGTTCACCTGATCGAGGCCGGGATATTGGTTTTGCGGTCCCGCATAGAGCACTTGAAGCGGAATGCCATGGGCCGATGCCACAACGTTGGTGAGCGAACTCCGGCCTTGAATTCCGGTACCGTAAAATTCCACCACCAAGAGATCGGTAGACGCCCCGAGGCTCATCGGCACGGGGGTGCAAGCGCCGCTGGAGGAGCATTGGAAAACCGGGACCGGCGTCTGCACCCCGCTGGCTGACTGGCGGAGAGCCAAGGCCGCTGCCACTCCGCTGCCGCTTCCATCCGCCGAGGATAAGCCTGGAGAAACGGCGCCAATTAGCGAGCCGCCGGTAACGCTTCCGATGGTGACGCGGGCTACTCCGAGTGCGGTTCCCGCCGGAACGATATAGCAGATCTGCGAAGTCGAGACGTAATATAAAGGCGCAAGCCGCGAAGTGCCCGTGTTGTCGGTGACCGTTACGCTGACGCCGCCAAGCGAAGTGGGATTTGTCCCGGGCGGGGCGGAGATCGTCGCAGGGGCCAGGCTGGTTCCATACGCTACGGCAATCGATTGCGGCGCCAGCTTCACGCTCCCGCTGGAGTTGGAGGCGCTGGTGAGAATGCTTCCTGTGGTCGTGTTGTTCGAATTGGTGACGCCGGTGCTGTCGGCGATGACAATCGGCTGCGCAAAATCGGCCTCGATCTGCTGCAATGTTTCGCCCCAGCTTGCCGAAAAAAGGTCGATGTAACTGGCCGGCTGAAGGTCGGCGCTGAGGATGGTGTTGCCTGCGATCGTTCCGCCGTTGAGGCTCTGCACACGAATTCCCGACCGTGGGGTGTTGGTTACCAGATTTCGCGTAATAGAGAAGTTTGACTCCGGCATGGTGGTCACGTAATCGTAGTTGACGTTCGTGACATAGTTGGCGATGGCAGCCGCATTCACGACGGTTTGCATTGTGGGATAGCCGTATTCCATCGCGTTGTTCACGACGTTGTTGTTGATCACGACTCCGGAAGCAGGCCCGGTTTTGTAGGAGTAGCTGGAAAGATCGTCCTGCCCGATCACGATTCCGCCGTTATTGGTCGAATCGATCAGGTTGTCGGTAGCGGTGACATTTCTTACGCCAGGCAGGTAAATCCCGCGATTGAACACCTCTTCCTGCACCAGGTTGCCGCGGATAACCGAGCCTCCGCCGCGAAAAGAAGGGTCGGTGGGAATGACGCCATAGCCGGCCTGTAGTCCCGCGACAGTTTGATTGAGCGTCAGAGTGACCACTCCTCCGGCGGTTTGTTGAGCGACGGGCGGATTCACCGCGGTTATCGTGGCCGTGGCGAACACGGTGGCATTGGCGACGTTGATAAAATCGACCGACATGCCCGCCGCCAGCGTGTCGGTGCTATCTGAAATGAGCGTCACCGCGACGGTGTCGCCGCTTGCGGGCGCGTTTACCGTCGCGTACCACTGGCCATCGATAATGATTGCGTCATCGCAGGCGCGCCGCACGATACTGTTGGAGATGACGTTATTCGCGCCGGACGTTGAGATGTGAATGCCGTCCGCAATCGAGCTGATCATTCGGTCCGTCCCGGGGCGCGGAATCACTTGTAACTGGTCCAGCGTGGTATTGGACACGGTTTGGATGTCGAAGGCGAATTGCGCGCTGGAATAAATCGAAATGTTACGGAAGGTGTTGTTGCTTCCGTTCTGAAACAATAACATTCCGCCTCCATTGCGAAACGCGACCACTACTGTGTCGCCGGGCTGAATCGCCGCGAGGTTGGACGAAGCGGCGCCCTGAAGGCCCGAAACGCCCACCTGCAAAGTGCTGCCGCCGAAGGGTGGCGTCGCCGGAATCCATGCGGTTTGGCGTAATTGCTGGCCATTGCGGAAGACAAACAGAAAATATCTGCTCCCGGAGACCGAGTAGGCGTTCAGCGTCGATGGGTTGGGCCACCCGGGGATGGTTTGGTAGCCGATGGTCATCGCGGACGCATTCACTGAGGTCACCTGCACCTGCGTAAACGGCAGGTTAATGTAATCCATGGTGAAGTTCTGGAAGGTCACTCCAGAGCAGGTCTTGCAGTACAAACCAATCACATTTCCGTTGGCGAAATAGAGATCCGAGTATTGCAGATCGATGGTCAGATTACTCACGGACTGGAGGAACACGTGGGCGAATGTCTGGTCCTGCGATAGAAAGTAGTAGCTCCCGCGGTCCGCCGTCACGGTGGCGATTCCATGCTTGACCGCATACGCCACGCCGGCCTGGAAAAGAGGCGTGGAATCGAGCGCCGGCGTGTTGGGCGCCATATTGGCGCTGGCGATTCCGCCGGTAGTCAGATCGTGCGAAAGGTTCAGGGTCGTGGGTGTCTGGGCGGAGCCGGCGGCAGCCACGAGGAACGCCATGAAAGTTATGCTTCTAACCTTATCGGCGTTCATCGGCGGCCTAATCCAGAACTCGAACAAACTCCGCGATCACGTGCACATTCTCTTGATCTTCGGGATCCAGATCCCAGGCTTCGAACTCGGGATTCAGAGGCTCCAGGCGAATGCGCTGATGAGCCCAGGAGCCTCCGGCGTCCTGCGTTTTCTCGCTGCGATACCGCTTGATCGTGTAGCGATCGTTAGAACCCCGGCCCAGCGCCTCCACCAGCACCAGCCGGCCTTGCCGAGACCCCGTCACTCCCGCGCGGAAAACGCACAGGCTCCCGTCCGGAATCAAAGGCTCCATGGATCGTCCGGCGACGCGCGCCAGGAACATCTCCCGAGTCAGCTTCAGATCGGGCGGCGCTTCCACCCAGCCTTCCTCCGTAACTTCCTGGTTTTCCAGGAATTTCCCTGCCGCCACCGCAAGAGAATAATGAGGGAGATGCGTCACAAACCTTCTTACAGTGGAAGGAACATATTGAAGGTATAGGCGTCCCAAGTCGCGCTCAAAATCATGCACCACGACTTCGCGCCGCTCGCTGATCCGCAGGAGGTTTGAAAGCGTTTCTTCGAGATAGTCCAGCAGGCGCTTGGCGCCCATTTCGGCAGCCTTCGAAGCCAGATCGAACTCCAAAGCCGAGAGAATCGCCGCCTCCTCCGGAGCAATTTCATCCCAGTCCCGGCGCAGCCGCAAGTGTAATCGATCTTTCGAGGCGTCTTCGAGTAATATTCCCGCCGCAAAGGGCGCACGGCCAGGCGCGTCTAGCTCCAAAATGGAAAACTTGGCGGTGTGCGTGGTCACAACGGACATGTTTGGGCCGCAGGGGAATATCCCCGAGGCATGACACAATAATACCCCCTAACGGGGAGTAAGGGTCTTTACCTCGGGCACAGAGAAGGGGTAGTAAGCTCGACGGGCCCTGACTTTGACGTCCGGCAACATCACCTTGACCTCGATATCCCGAATGTTCTTGGAATCTTCCGGAATGTCGGGAACGTAGCGCAGAATGTACTGTGTCGTGATTTCACCGGAAAGGTTGGCGATGGCGCGGAAGATGCTGCTGGCTTTCGCTGCGGAGTATCCGCCGGTACCCACATCGTAGGCGTAATTGCCGTAATCCGTCGGAACCTCTAAGTATCCAGCGATGTCGCGGTAGACGTTCTCCAGCGGGTACTCCACCTTGCCCCCGGTCGCCTTCGCCAATTTCAGCAGGACATCGTCATCCTCGTCGTTCCCGGTTCCATAAGAGGATGTGCTGACTCCATAAATGGTCACCAGTTGCCTCTGCGCCAGTTCCAGAACTTCCTGAAACGTCTTCTTGCTGGAGTTATCGTGCCCGTCGCCGATAATCACCACGACGCGTCGGGGCTCGATCGGCTCGCCGACCACCAGCTTGCGGTTGGTGCAAGCTTCGTAAAGGGCGTCGTAGAGCGCCGAACCTCCGCCCGGCTTCGCTCCCCTGAGCTTGTCCACGATGATTTCCGAATCGTGTGTTGTGTCCACCATCAGATCCGGCTCCGACCTGTACCCGATCAAATACCCCGAGTACCGTTTGTCGCCGCCGGGCATCAGCGTATCCACCAGGTTGATGGTGGCCTCCTGGTAATCCTTCCAATGAATCTTGCTATTGTTGCTGAGATCCATCAGGAAGCCGATCACCACGGGCTGATTGCGGTCCCGGGAGAAAAAATCGATGGTTTGCTCCTGGCCGTTGTCGTAGATTTTGAAATCCTCTTTGTCGAGGTTGGAAACGAATCGGCCCTTCGGGTCGGTAACCGTCACCGGAACAAGCACTTCGCTGACGGTGACCCGGATCGTGTCCTGCCCGAACAGCAGGAAGGCCACCAACACTCCGGCATATCGGCCAACGCGCGCGAAGCCCATCGTTATTCTGGATTATACCGGGTATTCGGGTGCCGCGTGAAGCCCCTATTTCGGCGGCGCGATCTTCAATTCGGCCAGGCGATCGTGGAACGCCTTCTCGGAAGAATCGATCAGAGACTTGTACCCGGCTGGATCGATGTATGGATTGGGTCCGCCCTGTTCGAGCTTGGCGTATTTGGCGGTCATCTGATAAAACCCCGTATGTGAGCCCACAAACACATCGCAAGGCAGGGACCGCAGCACTTGGAAGCTCTTGACGAAATCCTCCCGGATCGTGGGATAGCCGGGATTGTCGCCGAGATTGGCCGCATTCAGGCTGACGCTGCCGACGATCACGACATCATAGCTCTTGCCGCCATCGTCCACCTTGAGGGTCCAGGTGGTGCACCCTTTGGTGTGCCCGGGCGTCAGATGCGCCGTCAGGGTCATGCCGCCCAGCGTCACCGTGTCGCCATCGTGCAGCACGCGGTCGATCGGATGCGGCTTCCCTCCGGGGCGAATGTTCTGGAGCGCCGGGACATCCTCGGCCATCGTCATCACCGTGGCGCCGGTCAAATCCTTGATCATGGCGTCGCCGGTGGTGTGATCGGGATGCGCGTGACTGTTCAGAAGGATCTTGATGTCGGTAAACTTGAAACCTAGCTTCTCGACGGCAGCGCGAATCACCGGAACGGTTTCCTCATAATCGCTGTTGATCAGAATGTGGCCCTGAGGCGTCGTGATCAGGAACGACCCCAGCTGCTCCGATCCCACAAAATACATGTTGCCGATGATTTTATGGGCCGGAAAGGGCTTGTTCCAGTCGATGCCTGCGAACGCGCCGCCTTTCGCCTGTTTGCCCTGGCCCTGCGCGAAAATGACTGCCGCGCTCAGCGTGATGAGAGGGAGGATTCTGGAGATGCGCATAACTTGACGTACTGTATCAGAAAAGCGCGCTCTGGAGACACCGCTCTCTAACGCCCGCGGCCCTCAATTCCCGAAAGGAACGGCTCGGCTCGTGACCGCGACCCAGGCTCCGTTTTGCGGGCTGTTACTTAGGAGCCCGCAAAGGGCCGGTCGCGGCCCTCAAATTCCGAAAGGAACGGCTCGGCTCGTGACCGCGACCAAGGCTCCGTTTGGCGTGCTGTTACTTAGGAGCCCGCAAAGGGCCGGTCGCGGCCCTCACTTTCCGAAAGGAACGGCTCGGCTCGTGACCGCGACCCAGGCTCCGTTTTTGCGTGCTGTTACTTAGGAGCCCGCAAAGGGCCGCTCGCGGCCCTCAATTTCCGAAAGGAACGGCTCGGCTCGTGACCGCGACCCAGGCTCCGTTTCGCGGGCTGTTACTTAGGAGCCCGCAAAGGGCCGCTCGCGGCCCTCACTTTCCGCAAGGAACGGCTCAGCCCGTGACCGCGGCCCAGGCTCCGTTTCGCGGGCTGTTACTTAGGAGCCCGCAAAGGGCCAGTCGCGGCCCTCAATTTCCGAAAGGAACGGCTCCGCCCATGGCCGCGACCCAGGCTCCGTTTTTGCGGGCTGTTACTTAGGAGCCGCAAAGGGCCGGTCGCGGCCCTCAATTTCCGAAAGGAACGGCTCGGCTCGTGACCGCGACCTAGGCTCCGTTTTGCGGGCTGTTACTTAGGAGCCCCGAGGCTCCGTGCGAATAGCGGAGTACTCTCTCCATGCTCCGTTCTGAACCGCGACCCTCGGGGAGCGGTACTCAAAAGCGCGGAACCGGAGTCCCATTCTGCGAGACCTGAATCTGATGGTCCCCTCCGCAAGACTCGATCTTCTTGCCGAAACACACCGCTGGCCTTATTTGTTCAACTCTTTCCCCCGAACCGCGAGCCTCCAGAAACGCGCAATGGAGCTGTCGCGGCCGGGCAGCCCGCCGATTCCGGTCCTGACGTGGGCCGCTCCGCCCCTGCGCCGCTATAGAGGAGCGGCACTCCAGCCGGCGGGAGCCCTTAGTTCTGCACCGTCAAAAATACCGTCTGCGGAACGGCCGACCCATTCTGGGTGAAATTGATCTGGTAGTCGCCGTCCGCAAGACCCGGCGGCACGGTGATATAGAACTCGTAAAGCCCAATCAGGTTCCCCGCCAAGCCCGCGTAAACCAGCGTCGCATTCGCCGATCCAAACGAAACCGTCACCGGGTTATTCAAAGCATTGGCTTGCTCAACGATCGTCCCTGGAACGATGGTCGGCGTCACATCTCCGAAGCCCACGCCGTACGCGATGATCACGTCCCCCGGCTTAGCCGCACGGCTGCCGATCCCCAGCGCCGCCCCCATGCTGGTGCTCAGCACATACGCGCCATCGGAGGCGAACGTCGCCTCCAAATACTGCGTGCCATTGATGGCGAAACTCGCGGGAGCCAGCAGCCCCGGAGCCAGCCCCTGCCGGGCGAACTGGAACGGCGAGCTCGACGCTTTGCAGTTCGTCACCGTCACCGCGACATTGCCCATCGCCGTGTCCTCGGGAGCCTGTACATTGAGCTGCCCCGCCGAGAGAAACCAGACATAGGCCGGCTTGCCATCGATGCTCACGCTAATCCCGTCCAGCGAAGTGGGAGCGTTGACGCCGTTAAAGTCATTCGTGGTCCACTGGCCTGGACTGCTCGAAGTTGTCAATCGCGGGTCCGCCGGATCCGCCAGGTTTACGCCCTTGATCTCCAGCCAGGAGCCCGAGGCGAAATACGCGAATGCGCCAAAAGCGCTGGCGGAGTCGATCGAAGTAATCGCCGGCGCGCCGATCGAACATTGAACGGTGAACGGGAGCGAAAACAGCAGCGTGTCATTGGCGTATGCCCTCACCGTCCAGGCGCCCAGCTGGCTGGCCGTTAAATGCGCAAAGGAAGGGCCTTGGGCCCACAGGCACCAACTGCTGCTATTCAACGCCGTCACCGCTCCCCCGCCGCTTCCGCCTCCGCTGATAGTGCCGTCGGGCGCAACCCAGAAGTAGGTCACCGCTATGTCCGCGGGCACGATAAAAAACACGTACGGCGTCATATTGGTGGCGAAATACGAGACTGCGGGAAATCCGGTGCAGCTTGTGCCCGGTCCCCCCACGATGGCGGGAGCTTGCGACATCACCCGCGGATCGCTAAACGTCAGCGGCGCTGCAAACTCCGTGAAGTACAGCGGGCCGGTGATGGTCGCGCCGCTCGATATGGTGATTGCGGTGGTTCCAGCCATGCCAATCAGGCTGGCGCCGACGGTGGCCGTCAACTGCGTCTCACTGACCATTTTGGTCGGAAGCGCGATTCCGTCCCACTGGACCACCGCGCTCGGCACGAAATTCGATCCATTCACGGTAAGCGTGAACGCTGGACCGCCGGCGGCCGCCGAGGACGGCGAAACAGTGGTAATCGTCGCGGTCCCTGCGGCCTGCCCGGCCCACCCTATCGCGAAGTTGTACACGTCCATCGAGCCCAACCCCGTGGCCAAATCGTACCCGGGACCCGCGTTAAAGCCCAACTGGCCATTGATGCAGTCCAAGGAAGCAGCTTTGCAAGGAACAACATTGCCCGAAGCCGTCACGTCGTGAAACATGGCCGGAGCACTCATCGCCAACGGATACAGCGACATATTGATATTGCCGAGGCCGGTCGATTGCGTCGCCTGATTCGATGTAGAAAGGTTCGACGTATATTGATTTAACAGCGCGAGCATCCCCGCGAATACCGGTGTCGAGGCCGACGTCCCTCCCACAATCAAGGGTTGACCCAGGTACACGATGTTGTACCCGTCATGTTGCGCGGATGCTGCAAACGCGATATCCGGCAGGTCGCGCTGGCCGTCCGCCGGCACGCCCGGACCGCTCTGCCATGCCGGCTTCGGATACAGCGAACTTCCTCCGCCTCCGCCCGCGACCAGTCCTGACCTTTGCCCCGATCCATAGACGCCATCATTCCACGTCATCTCCGGGATGTAGCCCAGCGCGGAGCCGCCGTTTGCGCTATTGGTGAGGTTCCAGTAGTCTGCCGAGCCTTCGTTGAACTCCGTGCCGCCCACCGCCGTGATCTCCGGAACGCTGGCGGGAAAACTCACGGTTACGCCGTGGGATGCGCTGCTGAAGCCCGTGTCGCAAGTGGCCGCGCCGGAATCGCCGCTTGCCACCACCCAAGTAATGCCCTCGGCGTTGGCCTTCTTCGCTTCCGTCTCATACGATGCCGAGTCGCCAGCCGTCACGGTGCTTTCGCACTGTCCCAGGCTCTCGCTCAGGATCGGCGCCAGGTTCTGATCCACCGCGTAAAACGCCGCCGAATCCGGACTGGTGCTGTAGACGAAAATCAGCTTCGCCCCGGGGGCGATCGCGCCCGCCCATTCCACATCCAGATCCGCTTCCGTTTGGGCGTTCGGCGCCGTTCCCGGATTGCCGCCCACCAGCACCGTTTGAACATTCGCGGCGCTCAATCCCCAGGTGGTGCGGAAGGTCTGAATATCGGTGAGAGCCAACTGAGACTCGCCGACGATGGCTATGGCTTGCCCCGTTCCGTTGATCCCCTTCTTATAGAGCGGATTGATATCGTAAATCGAGGCTAGGTCTCCCGGCGCAAGGGTATTGAAGGGATTCGAAGCGGTCGGCGCAGCAAAGGGTTTCGGAGTGAAGTCGTTCAGGCCGAGTATCGCTCCCACCAGCGGCCCCAGCGCCGCCGGAATCCGAGGGTCGGAGGAAATGGCAAAGTGAGCCTCGCCGTCGATCAGGTACCGGTGCACCTCGGCATGAAACGCCGCCTGCACCTGCGCCGCCGTGCCGCTGAAAGCGATCCAGTCCCGTCCGCGCGCGCTATATTCGATCGAAAATCCAGCCGAGTTCAACCATTGCTCGATTTTGGCGACGTCCTTCGCGCTGGCGCCAAACCGATCGGCGTATTGCTCCGGAGTCAGCCATTTGTGGAACTGCGGGGAAGCCGGGTTCTGCTGCGCGGCCAGCAACTGGTCCAGAGCCGTCTGCTGCGCCGCCGCCGGAGGCAGCATCATCCGCATGTAGCTCAACCGGAACGAGGCCTCCACCGGGCCTTGGTCGTAGCGCGATTGCGCCAGCGGAGCAAGCATTCCCGAAGCCGTGATTGTCTGTGCGCTGTCGATGGTTCCGGCAATCCTGTCCGCCTGCGCCAGCAGAATTGCTGGCGCGGCCAGGCACACAAAGATCAGATCAACCCGGCAGACATTCTTCACGTGCATGCCTTGCACCTCCAAGGGGTAATTCGTCTTACTCCGGGGCGCAATCCTTGCGAGTCATGGCAGTGCACGCAACCCCAGCGCCGTTATCAGGGCGCAGGTCCACATCGGTAGCCCGAATAGGAGTGCTTCTATTTAGCTCAGACAGCGTTCGCGTTTGCAAGCACGTACGGTCCTTCCGGAATCACGGCCACGCGGCTTCCCGGAGCCAGGCCCGCGAAGAACTGGCCGATGGCCTCGTCCGGATCTCTGAAGCCCGGACCCCAGAGCGATTGCATATAAGGATCGGGCAATCCCGGAACGTAATAGAACACCTCGGCCTTGCGAGTCGCTAGCGCCAGCTTCTCCAGTTGCCATTGATCGATCGTCACCGGCGCGCCCTCAATCGCGCACAGGAAATCCTGATGGGAGCTGTAGCGCGTCATCATTTGGCTGAACTCGGCCGCGCCCGCGCCCTCCTCGCAGGCGCCGAATAGGAGGATCCGCCCAGCGGGCCGCACGATTTCAGCCGCTGCCGTGATCCCTTTCACGCTTTGATAGAACGTCAAATCGAGAGGATATCCCGCGCCCGTGGTGATAGCCGCATCAAGCGGCGGACCCACGTGCTGCAATAACGACGAAGAAACCCACTCCATTCCGGCCTTGTGCGCGGCTTCCGGCTCACCCGTGAACACAGCCGAGATCGACCGGTCCCGCGTCAGCGAAACATCCAGAATAAAATCCTGCCGGGCCATGCGCGCGATTTCGAGCAGCTCTGCGTGGAGAGGATTTCCCTCCACATTGCCCTCATGCGAGCGCGCGTCGCGGATGAAGCGGGAGCTGTGCAGCTCCTTGATGGTCGCCTCGCCGGCCAGCCCCGGAGCCACCAGCTTTCTGCCTCCCGAAAAACCCAGCATGAGGTGCGGCTCGATGAACCCGAGAGTCAGATGCAGATCGGCGTTCATGAAGCGCTCATCGATCCACACCGGAGTCCCGCTGTTGGTCATCCCCAGGTGGCGATGCTGGCTAACGTTGCGCGCATCGTGATTGAGCACCGGATAAGTCGCGGCAATCTCTTCGCCGACGATGTGCCGGATCTCCGCATCCGTCGCGGGACGGTGCAGGCCCGTGGCGATCAGGATGCGAGTATTCTCGCGAGGCACCCCCGCGCCTTCCAATCGCCGCAACAGAGGAGGCAGCGTGACCTTATTAGGCGCCGGGCGCGTGATGTCGCAGACTGAGATCGCGGCGGAGCTCTTTCCAGCGGCAAGCTCCGCAACGGAAGGCCCGGCAGTGGGCCGGTCCAGCGCCGCCTCAATCGCCGCAATCGCATCCGGCAGCGCCGGCGTCGGAGGGCATTCGAGAACCGTGTACTCGAATCCGCTAGGGAGGTTCACGGCCAAGGTGCCGCGGCCGAAGGAAAGTCGTACCTGCATGCGTCTTCTATTATGTACGGGTTTGCCGGCGAGGGCGCACTCGCTTCCGTTCTGACGTAATATGCTTAGGAAACCGAACCGCGACCTTTGCCCTGGGCCCATGAGACCTGCATTCCTGATCATGACCGCGTTGGCCATGGCGCAATCGCCTGTCTTCCGGTCGGACATGCGCGCTGTCGAAGTGACTCTCGTCGCCACTAGCCGGGACGGCGCTCTGGTCACGGATTTGCGACGCGATGAATTGCGCATCTTCGACAACAATCGCGAGCAGAATATCGCAAGCTTCGAGAAGATGGACGGGGCGAAAGGAAGTGGCCCTGCGGATCTAGCCGATGCGCATGTAACCCCCGCCTCGAGGCGCCTTTCGATCATTGTGATTGATGCGCTAAACACGTCCTGGTGTTCCCGTGACTACGGCCGGGAGGCTGTCTCCCAGGTCCTGGGGAAGCTCCCTCAAGAAGACACGGACCAGATCGCTATTTTCGCGCTAGGCGACGAACTTCAACTGCTGCACGATTTTTCGAATGACAAGGCCTCGCTGCAAGAGGCCGTTGATGATTACGACGAGGAACCGCCGATCATCGGAGTCGATCAGGACGACCCCTACGTTCCCTTTGGTTGTCCCCGCATGACACCGGCCACGCCGAAGGGGCCGGTCGCCGCATTTAACCAGGAAGAGAGGGTGTCGCGCACTCTCGACACATTCCTGAAGATCGCGGCGCGCATGAAGAGCGTGCGGGGCGAGAAGAGTCTGCTGTGGGTTTCCGAGGCGTTTCCCCCGCCTCCTTCCCACCGGGGGATGGAACGCGCCGTCAGCGAGCTGGCCGCCGCGAAGGTGAAGCTTTTCCCGGTCGATCCCGCGGGTTTGAGGGGATCTCAAGTCGGGACCATGGAGGAGTTGACGGAGCCCACCGGCGGGCGTGTGTTCTCCGGAAGCAACGACATCGCAGCCCTGCTTCAAGGCGCGATGGACGATTCGCGACGGGGCTACATCCTGACCTTTTCCCCGGCGGAATACCGGGCGGACGGCTCGTTCCACGAACTCCGTTTGAAGACGTCCCGGAAAGGTGTCGAGCTGTTTTATCGACCGAGTTACCTTGCCCAGTAGCCTTTCTTAATTCAGGCCGAAGGTCACTTCCGCTTTCACATCCATCCGCACAGCGTGGCCATCCTCCTGGCCGGGACGGAATCGCCATTGGCTCACCGCCTTGACGGCCTCTTGATCCAGCTCCGGATCCACAGACTGTTCCACGTGCACATCGACAGCCCTGCCGCTTTCATCGATCGTGGCCGCCAGCACTACGACGCCTGCGAGTCCGAGGCTCCCGGCCCTCTGCCTGTATTTCGGCTGAACCCGGCTGATCACTTGCGGAGGCGTGGTCCGGCCTCCTATGGGGTACTGGATGATGAAATCCTGCAGCTCATCCTCAATGCGGTAATCCGCGCCGAACGAATCGCTGGTGTCCTCGATCACCACGGCCCGCAGATCGATTGCCGCCCAGGTGTCGGTCACAACCACCCTCCCGCCCGGATCGCCGGGAGGGGGGAGCCGCGGCATCGTCTGCGTCAGCCGGACCCCTTGCGCACGCATCCCTTGAATCACGCGAGCGACGATCGTTTCGGTTTTCGTGCCGGCTCCAGACATTGACGCCGATGTCGTGGTCAGCCCACAGCATACGTTTTCCGCTGCCTGCACTGCCGGAAACATCTTGCATACGTGGATCACACTTGAGCGCGAGTTAAGATAATGACAGCGATGTTCCGCTTTGTGGTCGCGACGATTCTCTCGTCGGTTGCGTTTGCGCAAACTGCGCCGGAGCCCGAGATCGCTTTGGCCGCGAAGTCGCCGATGACGCTGGCGCGGTACGTGGAGTCGCACAAGGAAATAGACTGGGGTGCCTTGGGTAAGGCGCTTGGTACGGATCCGAAGAAAATCACAACCTGCGGCTATGCCGAGAATCTTTGCTCGACTGAGATCGTTAACGTTCTGAGCCCCGACCAGGCGCTGGTAATTATTCGGGGCGGGTTCCTGTCCCGGAACGTTGTGTACCTGCGCTACCTTGAGGAGCCTAGCGGCGGCTGGCGCTTCGCTGGCGCACGCAACGCCTACACGAAAGAGTTTCCCAGCCATCACGAAGTCATGCGGGTCGGGAGTAAACCCTTTTTAAAGATTTCCAGGGACGATTCGCAAATCGGAATGGGCGTTACGCAGGAGGTTGAGGATTGGTTCGATTTGACGCAACCGGACTTTGAGCCGATCTTCTCTTTTACGCTGGACGGCGACGAGGGCCGCTGGAGTATGGGCGTCGGCCGCAGTATTCACGCGCAAGCGAGCGTCAGTGAGGCCTCGGGGCTCGAAAGAATCGACCTTGTCCTCAGTATTCATTTCAGTGGGCCTGGACTCGATGTTGAAGATATCTATCTCGGCATTTACGAACGTCCCGCAAACGCAAAGGCGTTCAGTTTGCGGACCGCATATTCGGGATTGGATCGCCGAACGACGATTTCGACGGGAGACTTCGAAGAACTCGCAGATCCTTTCAGTGGCCTTTCAAACGAGAAACTGCTGGCCTACGCACTCCCAGGACTTCAGAAAATCGCCAAGGGCTCAGATCCAGATGCGAGGGAGTGGCTCCAGTCCATCCTCAATTACGCCAAGGACACGCCGGAAAAACGCGAGCTGCTGGACCTTCTCAAGAAGCCTTCTGGACCCGCACAGCCTGCACCTCCGAAACCGCGATGACCCCGGTCTCCATCATCTCCTCGACCACGGGAATCAGCCCGTTCAATTTATCCGAGGTATCGACGATTGAAATCAAGATCGGCTGGTCATGCCGAACCAGATGCGGGCGATGCAACTCCGCGGTCTCGCCGTAGCCTTCGAGCCCGCGGAAAACCGTTGCTCCAGCGATCTTTAATTCGCGGCACTTCGCGACAATCGCTTCATAAAGCGGCTGGCCGTCAAACCGGTCGGCTTCCGAGATGTGAATGCGCAAAAGCTTAGCTGGATATCCCGGCTGCATTCTCTTGCCTCCCATCCCCCGACCGCACCAATCGAACCATCTCCGCGTCTGAGATCACGATCAAGCCGTCCTGCAGCATCCCTTCGATGACTTCGGCAGCGGCGGAGATCTTCTCGGCCGTGTCGATCACCGAAATCATGATAGGCAAATCGCGCACCGGATGAAAGAAGGTCGCCTTGTGTTCGTGCCCCTTCGCGCCATAGCCAAGAATGCCGCGGTAGACCGTCGCCCCGGCGATATCCATCAGGATCAGCCGCTTCACGATGGCGTCGTAAAGCGGCTCGTCGTTTAGCTTGTCGGCTTCACCCATATAAACGCGCAGCAGCTTCGCCGGACCCTGCTTGCGTTCATGAGGAACCTTCGCCTCGGGCTTCGTCCCCTTGCGTGCGAGCTTCACGACGGTGGTGTCCTGGACCTCGATCAAACCATCGGACACCATGTCGTAGAGGGTGGGCAGAACCTCGTCCACCTTCTCTTTCGCGTCGACAAACTCTATGCGAATTGGCAAGTGCTGCGCCAGCACCTCGACGTCGGGAGTGTGCAGCACCTGATGGGACCCGAAGCCCGTATAGGCCCGGGTCGCGGTAGCTCCGGCGACTCCCTTGTGCATGAGAAAAGTCATGATGGAGTCGTGCAGCGCCTTCATGTGGTGTTGCGTATCTTCGTTGAGGAAGATCGTGACTTTCTTAGCTGGGCCCTTGGTGAGCATCTCGCCTCCACCTTTCATTATGGGCGGCTTGCGCTGTCGTGCGCGGGCGAACTGGGTCAAAACACCCAAGGGCCCCGGCCCAAGAGGAATCTAGCGCAGGCCCTCGCTGGCTTGCCAGGCGCTCCACAGATAAGCGGCAGCGATCGCCAGGCCGCAAACCACCGTAGCGACGGTGAGGATCTCGCCCCAACGGTCGATCTTATGGATTTTCACGTTTACCGCAACCTGATGAGGAATCAGCCTTTCCTCGCCTCGGGAGAGATGGACCATGTCATCTTCCTCGTGGGTCGTGATCAACTTTCGATATACGGCGAGCCCCAGCACGAGCAAACCGAGCAGGGACCAAAGGACGATATACGGCGTGAGTGTCATGGGTTTAAAGCTCCTTATCTTTGAAATATGCAATCCCCCTTCCAATGCAAAAGGTCTGGTGCGGAGCGGCTCCGTGGCCGGCTCCCCGCTTTGATGAACTGGACGCTTGCCAGTATCCGCTACCTGACGTCGACACGGTCTTGGTAGCGCGGTAGTCTTGCGGAAGTCGCCGTCGGAAATCGTCTACGCCAGATTGGCCCAATCGGCCAAATCCGGCTTGGCCCTTACGAGCCGATTTGTGAACGGAGCGTAGCGGCGCTCACGTGATCCTGGGAAGGAAATCGTTGCACGCGAGTCCATGACATACTCCAGCTCCGCGAACTACTGCCGCTTCGTCGAAGGCCTCCCTGGACGCTGGTTTGTGCAACATCGAAGTCATCCCGCCAGATTCGCCGCGAACACCCATCCGAATAGGAGTCGAGCAGATCTTCCCGTCCGGACTTTTAGAGTCCATCTCCAGGTCTAAACGCACCGCCTTTTAGGCGGTGAGCTTCCAGCAGTCCTTCTACGAAAATAGAGGGATGGGGGAATACAGACATAGCGCGCACGCGGTCTACGACATCAAGTATCACGTGATCTGGATCACCAAGTACCGCTACAAGATACTGCGCG
>DASXEY010000111.1:0-195720 GCA_036489835.1 Bryobacteraceae bacterium
GCAACAACAGGCTATGCAAATGTGGAAAGCAAACAACGCTTCCCACATTCGCACAGCCTCGGCGGCGACGAGAATATCTCGGAGCTTAACCTCAACCGAGAATCTCCAGTTATGAATGGATGAGAATTCGGGGGCACGTCAAAACCGTCCAATACTTAAAAGAGATTCCGGGCAATGCCTAAAAGAGATGGGCCTATGACGTTCAATCGGACACCTCTCGGTATGGACATTGGACAGCTTCGCACCGGCTCCGCAGAACACCGAGATTGGCCTTGTCTACTCGCGCCATTCCGGCCAAGCGTGACCGCTCTTGCGATCTTGCTGCGCCGCGCACCGGATTATGATCGGTGTATAGCTCCCAATGGTCGACGCATTCACCAGACGCAATCACTACAATCCGTGTTTCTGGACGGCCCTTTGGAACGAGGACTACTTTCGCGAGTACTGCTCGGATGCAGCTGGAGGAAGCTCTCCACGGGATCAAGTCGTGTATTCGCTTAACCTGCGTGCGGACAAGGTGCTCAGAACCACGGTGGAGAAGGTTCATTACCACAAAGATCTGGGATTAGCCGAGATCGATCCCGAATCAGCCAAGAGATTCTGTGCCAAGTTGTACCCGAAGAAGTACGACTCCATGGTGGAGTACGTGACCGCGCACCCCGAAAAGGCTTACCTCGACTTCGAGGACATCCTCACCGGAGTGGAATCGCTTCGCCATTACGATTCCTGGATGCGGACGGCGAGACTGGGTGATCTCCAGTCGTTCGAGGACAAGGCTCTTCTTGCCGCTGCATTGATGTTCCATGCAATGCGCAGCTACGAGTATATGTCGGCTGCCATATCGAGGGCGAGTGAGATCGGAGTCGACAAGTGGGAGTATTTCTGGCGATTGAAGAACGCTTGGAGCAACAGTCAATTCCTCTCTCGGGCGACCATCGTGCCGGCTCTTGCACAATGGACCCTGTGGCGAACCCGGAATCACTCATTTCCCCTGTGCGATTCGCCGGTCATGATCGAACGTGACTCCGTGATGGTCACACTCTCTCCTCGGCTCCTGCTTGAGATCGATCTGACTGTTCCGGATGCTGAACCGCCCTGGATCGTGCGCGAAGACTTACCGGAAAGAAAGTTCCTAGAGTTTCGACAGCGCAGTATCAACAACTCTTTCAAAGAGATCATCTTTAGCGACGAGCAGGTTTTGCTGGACTGGTTCGCGTCCGAAGAGCTGGCTGCTCGGATTGCAGCATTGAAAGATCCGGCGAAAAACCAGGAATGCATGCGGCAATCCGTGTTGCGCACCAATTACGGGTTAAATGGATTCGGGCGAGTACCCAATGAGTTCGAAAGCCTGTTGGCTTGAACATCGAGCAATTTCAAATAGGCAGTAATTGAACTACGTGGAGAGCATCGCCGCCTCGAAAAGACTTTGCTCAATCGCGGCGAAAAAGCGGGTCTCGGCCCGCTTCGTCGCTAAGGGGAGTGTGTTCGAGAGCCAGAGATTCCTTCGCGGGGAGAAGTTCCCCCTTCTCCCGAACACTCATCCAAGCCATACGGCGAAGCTAATTTGGTCTGGAACCGAGCCGTCGGCCTCAATTCGGTCGGCAATCGCTCGCAACGCGCGCACCTGGATCTTTGATCTAGCCTCAATATCTGTGGTTCCCGCCGCACACACGCCTAGCGTTTCAATGGTCGCAGTCCAGTTGCCATCCTTCTCGTGATTGATGACAATCTCATATCTCAGCGCATCTCCGTGGGCAGCCAATTCAGTCATCTAGAGAGTCTACGGGACTTTGAAGGGTTCTTCTTGCCATTTGCCGGCCTTCGTCATGGCCCCAGACAACTCAACGATGGGTACCATCCCTAAGATTGGTGTAGGGGCGAACGGAAAACAAATCGATCGGATTGCCAACCGACATTTCTGGAGGAATCGTGACGAGCGAAGCGGGTACCCTATACGACTACGACAAGTTCCAGCGATATCTGTTCGAACTCGAATCGGCGCTGTCCTTAATCGGCATCAGGGACTGCCAGGACCTGCAGGATCACACCCAGCTCAGCGCAGTGATTTACGCACTGCTTCGAGCGACCTCACTCTTCCGTGCCACCCTTTCGTTGCTGCACTCTGGCTTGATGGATGCCAGCGACGTGATGCGCAGGGCCTATTGGGAAGCGTGGATGCTGGGGTATGAATTCCGTCTGGAAGCGTCGAGCCGACATGCCAAGCTCTGGCATCAAGAGAAGCACAAGCACGGTATTCCCGAGCTTTCACGTGTGAAGTCGTACGAGGAGGCGCACGGAATAAAGGCATCCACATACGGGGCAGCGTATGGCGGCTTGAGTGAGGTATCGCATCCCACAAAATCCGCCGCCGAGAACTCGGTTGTGACGGTCAGCGCAATTCACGGCGACAACAGCGGGCGTGTCGAGAATGCGCGCGAAACAATCACCCACGGCGATGCGCCGTCGATGATGTATCTCCTGATATGGACGGTCTTTTCCGAGTGGCCCGGGATGATAAATCTCGGTATCAAGCCTCAAGACATGCCGCAATCTGCTGCCTTCTACGCCGAATACGACCGCCAGAATCCTGGCGCGATCACTGAATGAGCTGCGACTGACGCGTTGCGTCAGCGCTCGTCCCGCTTCCGAGGCCCGCCCACGAACGGAAATGCCCCCTGCGTCGGCTGGCGATCTTCTTCTGCCCCCGAGGATCTCTGCATTCCCGCTACAGGGAACCGCCGCTCCAACTCGCGCAACAACAGTGGCAAGGCCATCTGCCGTTGTTCCGGTTTGTAGATGAGCGCCGAATCGACGGTCCAATTGACATTCCGAATCGGTCTGGTGGTCAACTCGCCGTCCACCGGATCGCGCTCCCGGATCAGTGCCAGACAAATATGCTGTTTCACCATCCACTGCACGTGCTCGGCATTGAACGTCGGGTTCGAGACGCGCGGAGTAATGCCTTGCTCCGCCAACATCTCGAGCAACCGGGCATGAGCGCGGGGATGGTGCCGCGGGTCGCTGAAGATTCCAAGTTGCCCGCTCAATTGCTCCGGAGCGAGAGTTTCATTCTCGGCCAAGGGATCGTCCTTACGGAGGCACACAACCAACTTCTCGTGCATGACCGGCTGCACGGCAACGCCGTTGGAGGCAATCGGCAGCGTGACCAGCGCGGCGTCGATCTCTCCTTTGCGTAGCCGTTCCACCAGCACTTCCGTATCGCCGCTCTCCGGCTCAATTTCGCCACTTGGGAAGAGATCGCGGTAGGCGTGTGTCACCGTTTCGAGTACATGAGGGTCGACGAAGGGCGTGAAGCCGAGTCGAAAAGGGCGCAGGGCGCTCTGCTCGATCCCTTGGACGACTTCGATGATCTCTTCGCGCATATCAAGTAGGCGATGAGCGAAGCCAAGCAGGGACTCTCCGGCGATCGTCAGCTTGGCGATGCGATGCACCTTGCGCTTACCTCTGCCCTTGCGCTCGACGCGCTGGAAGATCTGAACATGAAAAATGTCCTCGATCTCCCCGATCTGCCGGCTGATGGCCGATTGCGCCACATGCACAGTTTGGGCGGCGGCGGTAAAGCTGCCCGTCTCTGCCACCGCGATGATGTAAGTGAGGTGACGGAACTCCAGATGATCGTAGACACTCATGCACCACTCCAGGCCCCAGGGGTTTTAATTTGAGCCTGGTGCGGCTATGCGTAGTTAATCTCCTTCGAGCAACGGCGGTGAGATGTTGACCGGGGAAGAAAGAACGAACTGTTGATATCCATAAATGCGGCCCGTTGGCGGCACTGGAGCCCGTCCGAAGAATGGAAAATGAGGTGGGGAGAACATTTCGCATGGACCATCCTGCTCTACGACTCGATGGAATATTGGACAGTCAGGCGCTTGTTGCCCTGACTACGGCACAGCATTTATCAGTATTCGTGCCCCATTTTCGATCTGTACCGCAAAAAATTGTGACCCTACCTGTTTCGTGCGAAAACGCCAATTTGTACCACGCGATTTCCAAATATATTTTTAGCGGCCACGGCCGGAAACTCTTTACTTTTCACGTTGCTGTGAACAATGCTGAAAGGACCGGCGCGTATGAGCTTAGATTGCCAGATGCGAGGGCAAAGTTTCACCCTTGTCAACGGATGCCACAGATCGTGCGCTTTCCTTACCGCTCCTGAGAGCGAAGCCCACTCTTGTGTCGGAAGATGCAAGGCCCGCCAGTGCTTCTGCCTCTCTCACCGATGAAGAGCTGCTTGAGCGCCTCGGCAATCGGGATGAAACGTCGGCGCTCACCCTCTTTCAGCGCTACGATAGGCTCGCCTTTTCAGTAGGGTACAGGGTTCTTCAGGATGAGGGAGAGGCGGAGGACCTAGCACAGGATATCTTTCTTCGTCTCTGCTCGGAGGTCGGTACCTTTGACAGCGCGAAGGGTTCGGCCCGGACTTGGATCATTCAGATGATTTACCGCCGCGCCTTCGACCGGCGAGCCTATTTGCACCGTCGGCAGTTTTACGCTGGTACAGATCCGCAGGCGCACACGAATACTCTTGTTGGGAGAAGAAACCCAGAAGAGGACATGATCGACTGCCTGACCGTCGCTCAACTGAAAACGGCGTTCAGCGAATTGAGCGATCGCCAGCGTGAGACGCTGGAGGCGTTCTTTTTTGAGGGCCTGAATTTTGCGGAGATTGCCGAGCGATCCGGCGAGGATGTTAAGAACGTTCGTCATCACTACTATCGCGGACTGGAGCGACTACGACAATTGGCTCGCCAGATGATGCGCACCAGGAAGCTTGGCCGATGAACAACGATCTCGAATACACAAACGGCTGCAGCGAAGAGTTCGCCGAACTCTGCGCGCTTTCTACGAGCGGCGAATTGAGCGCCGAAGAATTGGCGGCTCTCGATAAGCACGTCACGGGCTGCGCATCCTGTGCAGCGTTATTACTCGAATACACCAGCCTGGCACATGTCGGCATGGCGAAGCTAGCTGCGGACCGGGAGCAGGAGATCGAGACTCCCTTCAGCTACAACGAGACGAAGGCAGAGGAGCGGTTCGTCGCCGCCCTCCACAATGCGCAGCCGCATCGGCCTGCTAGGCTCCGCCCCCACGCTCATCTGCCCTCTGTCTCCCGTCGTTGGCAGGCCATGAAGCGTCCGGCTCTTTTTATTGGAACGGCCGCGCTTGTACTAGTCTGTATTGGCGGTGCTTTCGATCTGGGACGCAGAGTAACAGCTTCGCACGCCGCCTCCGAATCGGCAGCCGTTGTCGTGCACACGCCGGCGGCGCCGAACGGCGAAAAGACAGAACTGAAACTGGAGCTGGCGGCGGCGCAGTCGTCGTTGAAGGCGATTTCGGAAAGATCGGCGGACCTCGAAAAGGAACTCGCAGAATTGACTGATACGAAAACTTCCCTAGGGGCTCAGATTGCTGAACTCTCGCAAAAGGATAATTCGGACTCGGCGTCGCTAGCTTCGGTGACACGGCAGCGCGACGGCTTGCAGCAGCAATTGAACGACGCGTCGAATGCGCTGATGCGCGCTAAAGATGACCTGAATCGCGTGCAGCAAGATCGGCAGGGGGCACTCTTCCGCGTCGCCACACTTGAGACAGAAGTCAAAGACTTGCATACGGAGCTGTCGGCCTCAAACAACTCGGCCGGGAGCGACGAAAAGTTCTTGGCAGCGGATCGCGACATCCGCGAGCTGATGGGCGCCCGGCAACTCTACATTGCTGACGTGTTCGACGTGCAGAATAACGGAGAACGCAGCAAACCGTTCGGCCGCGTGTTCTACACGCAAGGGAAATCCCTGATCTTCTATGCGTTCGATCTGGAGAAGCAGCCAGGATACCGGGAGGCGAAGGCCTTTCAGGCGTGGGGAAGGCCCGACAGTTCATCCGGCAGGCCCATCAGCTTGGGGATCTTCTATATGGATAACGAGCAGAACCGCCGCTGGGTGGTCAAATCCGATAACCCCGATGTTCTTGCGCAGATCAATGCGGTCTTTGTGACTGTCGAGCCGCACGGAGGCAGTCAACGGCCCACCAGCAAGCCGTTTCTCGAAGCGTACCTGCACTCTCTTCCGCCCAATCACCCGTGAATAGTAAATTAAATTGCTTCGCGGGCGGTACAAATTTCAGCTCGCGCACGAATGCTCACCAGACTGCACTTCCTTCCCAGGAGCATTCCATGAAGTGTTTCCGGTTTCTGACACTGTTAGTGTCTTTTGCATTCCCCTGCGTTCTGTTCAGCCAGTCCACGAATGCTTCGCTCACCGGTATTGTGGATGATCCCTCGAAGGCTGTCATCCCGAATGTCTCCATTACAGCCATCAATACTCAAACTGGCGGACGGTCTCAGACTCTCACGAACAGTGCGGGCCAGTATGTGCTCCCGGCACTGATTCCCGGGTCCTACCGTATTGAAGTCGACAAGCAGGGCTTCAAAGGCATCATCGAAGCCGGCCTTGTCCTGCATGTTCAAGACATCGTGCAGATGAACTTCCACATGGCCATCGGCTCTTCGTCTGAAACTGTCACGGTTAACGCAGGCGGGAATCAAATCAACACCACCGACGCTTCGGTCAGCACCGTGGTCGATCGCCAGTTCGTCGGGAACATGCCGCTGAACGGGCGTAGCTTTCAGTCGCTAATCCTCTTAGCACCCGGTGCAGTGAGTTCTAACCCACAGGGGTCAGTTAGTCTGGGCGTAGCTGGAGAATACAGCGTGAACGGCCAGAGGGCCGATGCGAACAATTTCATGGTTGACGGGGTCAGTGCCAATAATAGTCCTAATCCATATGGCTATAGCTCAGCTGGAAGCGCTGGTGGCCTTCAGGCAACTACGGCTCTCGGCACTACGCAGGCCCTAGTCTCAGTTGATGCCTTGCAGGAGTTCAAGATACAAACTTCTACCTATTCAGCCGAATACGGACGACAGCCCGGAGCGCAAATCTCCTTCGAGACGCGCTCTGGTACAAACCTCTGGCACGGAAGTGCCTTCGACTACCTGCGAAACACCGTGTTCGACGCCAACAATTGGTTCAACGATGATACGACGCCCATAACCCTCAAACCGGCGGAAAGGCAGAACGATTTTGGAGGAACTGTCGGTGGCCCGCTCGAAATACCGGGCCTCTACTCGGGAAAAGACCGCACTTTCTTTTTCTTATCCTACGAAGGTCTACGCGTGACGCAACCTCAAGCAATCTCGCTGAATTACGTGCCTTCAACACAGCTACGTCAAACCGCTCCAGCAGCCCTGTTGCCAGTTCTAAACACTTTCCCACTCCCTAATTGTACAACAGCGACGAATTCAGAATGCGTCGACCCTGGCAATGGACTATCACCGTTTGTCGTGAGTCCCTCTCTTCCAAGTAGTCTAGATGCGCTCAGCGTACGGGCGGATGAACGGGTAGCATCCTGGTTAACTCTGTTCTTTCGATATGGCTACGATAGTGGTTCGTCAGAGCTAGGCGCTTATACATATTCCTTTTCTAGAACTTCGAAGACGAAGACCTTCACGATGGGCGGCGATAGCGCATTTGGCCCGAGCATGACAAATCAATTTCGTCTCAATTATTCTCCTGCGAGCGCGACCTATGGGAACACGTTGCCCAACTACGGTGGCGCAGTTAGCGCTAATTTACTGGCGCTAAATGATATTCAGTCTAGTACGGGGTCAGTTTCAGTAACTCTTTCCTTTCCGGGATACTATAGCGCACTATATTCAAGCATCGAATCCGGTCAACAGCACCAGTGGAATATGATAGATACACTAACGCAAAAAGTTGGCCATAATTTCATGCATTATGGGTTTGACTATCGAAGAACGAGTGCAGCGGCTGCAGATTATACACCTATACTTTCGTATACTTACAGCTCATCCCCTAACGTTCTTGGAAATAGTCCGGCAGTCTATGCCGCAGCAACCGCTAAGCAATATCCGGAATTTACTAACTTTAGTGCCTTCGTTCAGGATGAATGGCATGTTGGTCGGGCAGTTAATCTGTCCCTTGGTTTACGTTGGGAGTTGAACCCGGCTCCTACAGTGACTTCAGGGCCAGACTCACGCACCGTCAACGGTAATTTTGACAATCCAGCCAGCCTTACGTTGGCACCAGATGGCACAGCCCTGTACCACTCTACGTACTATAACTTTGCCCCTCGAATAGGAACGTCCGCTATATTGCGAGGAGTTTCTGGACACGAACTCGTATTCCGGAGCGGAGGAGGCGTCTTTTTCGACACTGGGCAAGAGACGAACGGCATCTTTGGTGAGGGCTATAGTCCTGGTGCGGGCTTCAGCAAGAACTATTCAGCGAGCGCTACGAATGCCTTTCCCTTCACGGCGCCCCTTTCAATCTCGCTGGCTTCTACACTCATCCCGCCGTACTCAACGATCTACATGATTTCGCAACATCTCCAGTTACCATACACTTTCGGATGGAACGCAACGATCGAACAGGCACTTGGTGCAAGTCAGAGCATTTCTCTGGGATACATCGGTTCGAACGGAAGACGACTGCTCCGCATCAACCCCTATTCGCTCGCAAAGGTCAATCCTCTGTTTACCACGATAGAAAAGTATCAGAACGGATTTGGCTCTAGTTACAACTCACTCCAGGCGCAGTATAAGCGAACTCTAAGTAAAGGCCTTCAGGCACTTGCGTCCTATACATGGTCACATGCTCTCGACTATGAGAGCATAGATTCTAGTTTTTACCCCTATCAGCGGGGAAATTCTGACTTCGATATTCGCAATAATGTTTCTGCGGCACTGAGCTACGATCTTCCCAGAGAATGGGATTCTCATCTCGCAGCTATCCTGGTTGGCGGATGGGGAACAGATCTCAGAATTACGGCACGTAGCGGATTCCCGGTTACCCTGAAAGGAAACGCATTCGTTGATCCGACGACAGGTAACCAATCTTACAGCGGTCTGAATCTATTGCCGGACGTACCGATTTATTTGTACGGAGCACAGTATCCTGGCGGGCGATCTGTCAATCCTTCGGCCTTTAGTTTGCCAACCGGTAGCGCTGTCGGGAGCGCACCGAGAAACGTCGTTCGGGGCTTCGGCGAAAATGAGGTTAATTTAGCTCTTCGACGCGATTTTCCCGTCTATGAACGCCTCCACTTACAGTTCCGAGTTGAGGCCTTCAATGTTCTCAACCATCCGAACTTCGGCTATATCAACCCCACATACGGGAACGCGCTATTCGGCAGTGCGACCGCAACCTTAGCGAGCAGCTTAGGCGGCCTTTCGTCCCTCTACCAGCAAGGTGGGCCGAGATCATTGCAGGTCTCACTGAGAGCCCAATTCTAGTCACCGTGTTCATGTGTTCTCGATCGTTTCGGGGACACACGCCTTTTATTGGATGGGGCTGATCGAATTCCGACTGTCAACGTAAACGATCAGGGGGTCGGCCAGTGTCGCAAGTCGCTCCTGCAAAAGGAATTGCGCCGAAGGATCTTTATTGGTGTATGGCCGTTCTGGGTGTAGGTGTCTCAGCGATTACTTGTGGAGCTCAATGCATGAGCCATGCTCAGCTGAACAAATGGGAGCGCGGTCAGTTTGTGGAAGTTGCGGAAAGCACGCAAGGTGAGGTATCAGCGCAATTCCTGTCCGAGCTAGGATGTGGCGTGCAGATGGTCAATGGTCTTCGTGGTCTAGGAGCGAAGATTGAGTTCGCAGACGAGACCACCGGATACGTTCTAGTGAAAATTCCTCGAGAGAAGTTGGTCAACACTCTCGATTTACCTGGTATCGCGTATGCTTCTATACGCGCCCATGGCGTCCTGTATTATCAATATCCTGTCGCAAAAACGCCAACCAAACGCAAGCCCGAAGCAATACCGGCGATTACTATTCCTTATTCCCGCGTCGCAAGAACGCTCCTTAAGGATGGTCCATATTGTGCGACTGACGAGATCGGTCTTTCAGATCTTTGGAAGCTAAATCCCAAAGCTGACGGGCGCGGCGTCCGAGTTGCTGTGAGCGATCTAGGCTTTGACTTACTTCATCCCGCATTGCAGCAGGCACGGGACGCAGAAGGCAAGATCGTACCCAAGGTAGCTGACCTAACAACGCTAACCACACCTGAGGAAGACGCAAGTTGGGTTACTTTCGGCGAACCGATGCAAAGTAAGAATGGCCAGTTGGAGACCCCTGGACATAGTTGGATTGTTCCCGAAGATGGGACCTACCGCTTCGGGATCTTCACACTGGACCTTGTGCTAGGAGAACAAGAAAACTCGCATGCAAAAAAGCTTCACCTTTCAGTTGGAATACTCTGGAGCGAGCAGCGCAACCTCGTCTGGGTGGATACGGACGGCGATGGCAGTTTCAAGAATCAGCGGGCTCTCGGCGACTATGCTGCGACGCACGACATTGACTGGTTCGGCAAGGAAGTAGGCGACCAAGACAACAGGATACCGTTCGGGGTAAAGATCGACACGGCGAAAGATGCAGTTTACATCCGGATCGGAGGAGACCATGGGGCAATGGTCGCCGGGCCGCTGGCAGCCAATACGCTGACCGATGGTTTGTTCAACGGCGCAGCTCCCGCCGCCCAACTTCTAGATGACCAGTTAAGCGTCCCGACCTCAATCGCCTCAATGGTGGGCATAGCCTCACGACCAGACGTTGACGTTATAAACCGTTCGGGCGGGATTGGTCGGGTTGGTCTAGACGATGTCGCCCACCCCATGGGATACGAAGATTTTGCACAGCGCGTTCTTGAACGGACAATTGCAATTTACGACAAGCCAATAGTCGCTTATTCTGCCGCTTCAGGTGTAATTCACGTTACCGATTATGCCGGTTCCGAGATGCTGCGGCGCAATCGGCAGCTTGCGCCGCCATATCTCGATACCATCAACAGTTTCGTCTGGGATCTACCTAACGGCCTGGTCAACACTGTACTCGCGCCCTCCGCTAACCTTGAGACGGAGTCGCGCTACATGCCTATTAGCCTGAAATGGGAGGACGGCAAGCGTCGTACTTTTGCTGACGACAGTCTGGATCCCCCTGCTCCCGATGGCTACGCAATAGGGTGGAACAACTCTCCGGCAATTCCGGTAGTAAGCGGCATCTTGGCCGACCTGATCAGCGAGGCTAGACGCGTGCATGTTCGATATAACGCCAAACGGCTGAATAACGCCATTTTCACCGGCGCACGGCTGCTGCCAGGCTTTCCGCTGTCGCAGCAGGGCTATGGGCTCATCAACGCGGCGAATTCCTGGAATCAGTTGGCGAAGATGGCCAGGGCTGACGATCCGGCGAACAGTGAGCTGACCTCATTCGCTGTCTCGCGGATGGAGGATGGGAAAAGTGTCGAAGTGCAGGGCTTTCATGCCAACCTTGACAAGCCTGGAGGGAAACTCGAAGGCGAAATATGGATCACACGTCGCGGCGGTTATGCCGGGGGGCGAAAATACGCCTTCGCTCTGCGCGGCAATGATGGGGATTACACGCTTCTCGACCACGAAGCGGTCCTGGATCGCGATAAACCTGTGAGGATTCGCTTCCGCACCGACGGCCAATCCGGATGGAACATCATCTTTCTGGAGATCCGGGATGTAACAGCGCATGTGGTGATGCAGGATGTTCCGCTGTCGGTTCGTGTGCCCGATGTGCCCAAGAAGAGCGGACCGGGTGTGGACGAATACGAGTCAACCATACAGCCACTGCGGAGCGAACACCGATATGTCCGCGTTGGCGAGGGTGTTCAGGCTGTCCGCTACATAATGCATATTCCGTACACGGGATCACAGAATATATCAACGCGGCATTTCCCCGGATTTTACTTTGAAGAGAAGGCAGCGCCTCCGGGCGAACCGGTCGATGCAGCACATCACGTCGGCCCAATGGAGACCCTCCAATCTCTCGTCATCAATAATGCGTCAGGTACGCAGGATTGTTTTTGGGAGAACAGAGGCCGACCCGAGTATGCGACACAGTATGACGGCCAAGCGCCCGACGTGCCGATCCACGCAAAGCTGACTGTGATCAAGTATGCTGTCGCGATCACCAAGACACAACCCCAAACGCTCTCTGTCACCAATCAGCTCTCGGAAGTTGACGGGCGTGTCGAGCTGTACGACGCAAAGCTCACAACGTCTGAGTTGCATGGTCAGGGAAACCACGCGATCGCCGAGAGCGAGTATGCGATGCCAGCCAGTCTTGCCGAGTGGCGCGCCCAGGTGACAGGCGTGATCGCCGGGGTACACACCGACGTCTACCTCTTCAACTGCGCTGGCAAGAACGCCTGCTACATCGTCTCGCAACAAGAGATCACTGATAAAGGAGCGTCGCTGGTAGTGGATAAACCCGAGGCGGGAACATGGAAGATTGTCGTCCGCAGCCGCGAACAGGTAACTGGAGGTTCTGGTTTCAAGTTAACCGGGGCCCAATTGACCCCCACGCAAACCAGCACAGCAGAAGCGAACACAAGGCACAGCAGCGGCGAGAAATGGACCCTGGCTCTTCCGAGCACGACCCAATATGCAGCTTTCCGCATTGCAGGAACGCCCGGTGTCGAGAGCGAGAAGGATGGCCTGCTTATCGCTATGACTCCCTTGGTGAAGGACATACCTTGAGCATCGGTTACACGCAGGCATCGGCGTTCGCCGAGCACATGGAAGCGAAGAGAGGAAAGCTCGTGCCGGGCCAGTTTGCGGACTTTGTGGTGCTGGATCGCGATCTGCTGACAGCGAGCCCTCCCGAGATTCTGAAGACACAAGTCCTCCGCACTGTGGTCGGGGGAAAAACCGCGTTTCTTCGATCGAGCGGAAATTGAAGAATGAGTGAACCGATGGACGAGTCATTCAGCGATGAACCCGAAATAATTGCCAATTCCATTCGCGATTGGGGAGAGGCAGTTCTTGCCGCGCATGAGAGAATTCGCACGGTTGTCCGGCGCACGCCGGTCGAGGAGATTTCGGATATCTTTCCTGGTTGCGGTTCCCACGTTTATGCCAAGCTCGAAAACGAGCAGGAGACAGGCTCCTTCAAGTTGCGGGGCGCAACCAACCGAATTCTTCAGCTCACTTCGTACGAAAAGACACTGGGAGTGGTCGCCGCCTCGAACGGCAATCACGGCCTGGGCGTGGCGGCCTCGGCCCAACGCGTCGGCATCTCTGCCGAAGTTTATGTTTCCGACCAGGTAGCGCCCCAGAAGGCGAAGCGGATCGAGGAGTTCGGCGCACGAATTCAGCGGGCGGGTTCCGATCCTCTGGATGCCGAAGTGACCGGGCGCCAGCGAGCGATGGAATCGGGTCGAGTGTTCATCTCTCCCTATAACGACTGGGATGTTCTGGCCGGACAAGGCACCATCGCGGTCGAGCTGCTGGAGCAAATTCCTGAACTCGATGCGGTCTTCGTGGCAGTGGGCGGCGGCGGACTCATCGGCGGCATTGGAGCATATCTGAAACACGCCTCTCCGAAGACAGAAGTCGTGGGTTGCTGGCCGGAGAATTCTCCTGTCCTCTACGAATCGATCAAGGCTGGGTGGATTCTTCCCGTGGAAGAAAAGCCGACCATTTCCGAAAGCACTGCGGGAGGGCTCGAAGAGGGCTCGGTGACGCTCGAAGTGTGCAATGCTGTCGTCGACCAATGTGTGCTCGTCTCCGAGAAAGAGATCCTCGAAGCGATGCGTCTGGTTCGTCGCTCAAAACAATGGTTGGTCGAAGGCGCGGCGGGCGTGGCGATTGCTGCCTTTCTGAAAACCGCGGAGCGCTACAAGGGAAAGACGGTAGCCATCATCATCTGCGGCGGTAACCTCTCGCAGCGCGTGAAGGATTTGCTCTGATGGCTCAGAAACAGTGTCCAGCTCTCAGCGGCAAATGGCTCGAAAGCTCCTGCTTGTCACTTGTCTCTCATCACGCGCCACGGCACGAGGCGCTCTGATGGCGACCGTCTATACGCGCCCCGAGATCGAAAAGGTGATCCGCCCGCCGGAGGTGATCGCGGCAATGGAGCGGGCGTTCGTCGCGTATTCGAGCGGCGAGGCGGTCGTCCCTCCCGTTGGCCAACTGGAGTTTGAGGACCCGCCCGGAGACTGCCATATCAAGTACGGCTACCTGAAGGGCGGGGATACTTTCACGGTCAAGATTGCGACGGGGTTCTGGAAGAATCCAGAACAGGGGCTTCCGTCGAGCAATGGTGTTGTTTTGGTCTTCAGCAGCAGAACAGGCGAGCTCCTGACTATCCTTGAGGACGAAGGCTTTCTCACGGACGTTCGTACCGCCGCTGCCGGCGCGGTCGCGGCAAAGTATCTCGCTCCATCCAGGGTCGAATGCATCGGCGTCGTGGGCGCCGGTATCCAGGCGAGACTTCAGCTCGAATATCTTCGCGAGGTAATTCCGTGCCGACGCGTCATGCTCTGGGCGCGATCGGCGGAGCGCGCCCGCGCCGTTGAAGTGGAGGGATTCGCCATCGAGATTGCCCCAACCGTGGAGGAACTGGCTGCCAAGGCGCGGTTGATCATCACGACAACCTCATCGCGGCAATGGCTCCTCGGCGCTGGCGATGTTCAGCCAGGTACCCATATCACCGCGGTAGGCGCTGACGGCGGTGGGAAACAGGAACTGGAACCTGCTCTCTTTGTACGTTCGGCAATCTGTGTCGTAGATAGCCGTGTGCAGTGTTCTCAGTATGGCGACGCGTCCTTTGCGATTCGAGGTGGATGGCTTCGGCCCGAGAATCTCGTTGAACTGGGCGACGCGATTCAGAACGAGAAGCTCCGACAGCGTATCGAGCCCGACATCACTATTGCCGACCTGACAGGAGTGGCAGTCCAGGACATCGCGATTGCGAAGTTGGCTCTCACCAGGCTGCGGGCCTCTGCCTGACCAGATGACAGGATTCGATTTGAGAGTCACGGGGAGGTTAGCTTTGTTGATGACCATTTGTTGCCTAAAGAAGCAGAGCGTTTCAGCAGTAGGAATTTTCTTATTTCTTGTCCTGCCCCTAGCCGCGCAGCAAATCCCGGCCCCGATTCCCATCCTGATCGTTCACGGTGGCGTCGACGATGCAGGGCCCGGCCAGTTGAGCGCACAGGATGAAGCCGCCGTTCGCGCCGGCATTACCCGCGCTCTCACCCAAGGATATGCCGTTCTACAGGGGGGAGGAACATCTGTCGATGCTGTCGAGGCGGCGCTGCGCACCTTCGAGGACGACACCACCTTTGACGCTGGGCGCGGCGCGGTCGTGGATACCGACGGCGTGGCGGAACTCGATGCGGGGATCATGGACGGACAAACACTTCAGGCTGGTTCCGTGGCAGCGGTACACCACATCGCGCATCCCATTTCGCTTGCCCGCGTCATCATGGAACGAACAAAGCATGTCATGCTGGTGGCCGACGGAGCAGAGCAGTTTGCCCAGGCACAAGGAATCGCGCTCGTGCCCAACAGCTATTTCATTACCCCAAGCCGGAGTCAGAAATACGAGCAATGGAAAGCTCAGCATCGCCCCACCTCCGGGCATCTCGGCACCACCGGAGCAGTCGCACTCGATATACGTCGCAACCTGGCGGCGGGAACGACGACTGGGGGCACCTCGTGGAAGTTGCCCGGCAGAGTGGGTGATTCTCCCATCCTCGGAGCCGGTACCTACGCCAGCAACGCCTTTGACTGCGCCGTCTCCTCAAGCGGCATCGGCGAATACTTCATGCGCGACACCATCGCCGTGGATATCTGCCATCGCGTGGCTTATCTCCATCAAACCATCGACCAGGCGGCGGATTTTGCCATTCATACCGAGCTCAAAACCCAAGGCGCGGACGGCGGCGTCATCGTCCTCAATCGAGAGCGTCACTTTGTTGAGGTGTTCAATACCAAGGCATTCTGGCGCGGGTCCATCGGTGCCGATGGGAAACCGCATGTCGAAATCTTCCCCTGACCGACCCATTTCCCGCTGACCTGAGAGTCGAATCTGAATAGCAAAGAGCCAACATCGAGGAGTCCATTGTGCGACTGCCTTTCCGAATCCACATCGAGCGCCAAGTCGCAGTGCACCTCTATGTCGAGCTTGGGTTCCAACACGGACGGCTGGCGGACTTGGTACAGATCCTGGCGGAGTCGGGAGTCACGATCACCGATTTGCAACCAGACCGGGATGCCAGAACGGTTTACCGAAGTGATGTTTCTTGTCGCGAGTCTCAGGCAAAAGAATGAAGTGCTAAAGGAGCTCTCGGTGCAGGGATTCGCTGTTCGTGAATTGATCGGCCTTATCCAATAAGTAGTAGCCGAAAGCGGGAAGAGGTGCAAAAGTGAAGGCTGTGGTCAAGAGTTATGCCAAGCGAGGTCTCTGGTTGGAAGATATCCCCGAGCCGGTCATCGGCATTAACGACGTGCTCATCCGCGTTCGCTACACCGGGATCTGTGGGACTGACGTTCACATCTACGAGTGGGACGAGTGGGCCCAGAAGATCATTCCAGTGCCGATGGCGATCGGTCACGAGTTTGTCGGAGAGATCGTCGAAGTCGGATCGAATGTCAACGACTTCCATCCTGGCAATATCGTCAGCGGCGAAGGGCATGTGGTCTGCGGCCGCTGCCGCAATTGCCTGGCAGGAAGGCGTCATCTCTGCGCACATACGCTTGGTGTTGGGGTCAATCGCCCTGGTGCCTTTGCGGAACTGATCTCACTGCCGATGACGAACATATGGCGGCACAGTCCTGGGATTAATCAGGAAGTGGCGGCGATTTTTGATCCCTTCGGCAACGCTGTGCACACCGCACTTTCCTTTCCGGTCCTCGGAGAAGATGTGCTGATCACAGGCGCCGGCCCTATCGGCATCATGGCGATTCCGGTCGTGCGCCACGCCGGTGCGCGGCATGTTGTCGTGACCGATATGAACCCCTTCCGCTTGGAGCTGGCCCGCAAGATGGGCGCCACTCTGGCCGTGAATCCCAGCGAGAGACCTCTGGCCGCTGTGCGAAAGCAACTCGGCATGATGGAGGGGTTCGATGTGGGGCTCGAGATGTCGGGAAGTGCGCAAGCCCTTCGCGAGATGATCGCCAACATGAGTCACGGCGGCAAGATCGCCATGCTCGGTATCCCCGCGAAGGAAATGCCATTGGATTGGCGGCAGGTGATCTTCAATATGCTGACCATCAAAGGCATCTACGGGCGAGAGATGTACGAGACCTGGTACAAGATGTCCGTCATGCTCGAATCGGGCATGGACATCTCGCCGGTCATCACCCACCGCTTCGCGTACCACGATTTTGAAAAGGGTTTCGAGGCGATGATCTCCGGGCAAACAGGAAAGGTCATCCTCGACTGGCGGGACATGAGCTGAATTGACGCCGATACCGATCAATACATCATCGCTTTTTATGCTGATCGACTTCGCCGGAGTCTTCGCCGGAGCGTTGGCTGGCGCTCTCGAAACCAAACAGAACCGGGAGTACCAGTTCGATTTCGTCGGCGTGATCGGTCTTGGCCTGATCTCGGCCTTGGGTGGTGGAATCACCCGTGACATTCTGTTGCAGCACGGACCGCCTCTCGCATTTACGGACGTCCGCTATCTATTGATAGCCTTTGCCGGTGCGATGGTCGGACTGTTGTGTGGCGCGACGATTCACCAGAGGATCGGAAAACTGCTGCTTTGGGTGGACGCGGCGGCCCTCGGCCTGTTTGCAGTGGCGGGGTCGACGCGCGCCTTGGCGGCGGGACTGACCTTTCTACCCGCGCTGGTGCTCGGTATCGTAACCGCGGTGGGCGGCGGTTCGCTGCGCGACGTGTTCAGCGGGCGGACCCCCAAGGTATTTGAACGGGGGGAACCATATGCCTTGGTCGCTGCCATCGTATCCGTCTTGTTTATCGCTTTGGATCGCGGGACCGGCAACGACAGGTTAGCCACCTCGATTGGCGTAGCCACCGGGTTCACGATTCGGGCGCTGGCATTGCGCTACCAATGGCGAACCAAGGCGGCGCGGACTGCCGTATAAACTGGCTAAAGGAGAATAGTTCGATGACCATTGGCAACATCATTGAAGAGCTGGATGCTGAGATCGCGCGGCTTGAAGAGATGAAGAAGTGGCTAGATTAGGCACTGACGTTCAGGATTTCTCGAACTCTGTCGGCCTCAATCGGATGAATGTGTGCGCTGTGCTTTCTCACCGCCCACTGGAAGAAACCTCCGCACTCCTCTAACGCGGAGCAACCCTCGCACGCCGGGAGATAGGCGTTCTTCCAATCGGAGATTGATCTTTTCGCAAAGCTCCACATGGAGGGCTTCAGTACACAGAGCTGGTGATTGTAGATCGAGACGTTCATGTTCCTGATCGCAAGGAATTCGACCGCAGCTTCCAGCTGGTCGCGATAATCAAAGGGATCAATCCAGAGCTCTTCGATGTTCAGAGGCGTATACCCCGTGTACTCGAGTCCCATGAGCGCAACATGCTCCGCAAAGGTCAGATTGCGGTAGATGAACTCTGCCAGCTTGAGCAGCCTCGGGAGGGTCTGCTTGTGCAGGACTACCCGAATCTCGACGCGTATGCCATTGCGGGCGGCCTGATGCAAACCGGCAATTGTTTGATCAAAGGCACCGACCGCTTGGACCACGTAGTCGTGAACTCCGGGAATATCGGCATAGAGGGGGACTCCCAGACTGATGTTCGGATGATCGAGTTCAGCGAATCGTCGTGTAAACACGGGCCAAGCAAACGTTCTCCCATTGGTCAGGATGTGCACTTCCGTATCAGGCATCTTGGCCTTGAGATGGCTCACAAGCCCGAACAGGTGGTCTCCAAGCAGTGTTGGCTCCCCGCCAGTGATGGTCAGATAGGAAGGCGGCTGATCAATCAGATCGATGATCGCGTGATTGCGGACCGTCAGCGCTTCAATGTCGTCCCGATCCTTTGGAGGTTGGGAACACATCAGGCAATTGCTATTGCATCGCTCCGTCACGAACAGATGATGATGCCTTTCACGTGGCCGGTACAGCGATCGCACGAGACCGGTTGCACCTTCCATCACCACAATGTCACCGTCCTTGAGATGATCGGACTCTCTGAGCCGCTGAATCAAAGGAGTCGATCGTGATTCTGGCCCGTCGTTGCAGAAGAGCAGCCCTCTGTAGCCCGCCAAATTTGATGCGGTCAGTGCCTCCCCTGGTGCCACGAGCCTAATCTCTCTTGCCCGCTCTTTTCGACCGGAGTCTTCGGTCGCAAGAATCCCCACCACACTCCCGAATGGATGACTCGGAGACCCGGTTGTCGTCAATCGCATAAAGCGGCCTCGGTTCTGGGCGCGCTTCCGGTAATCCACGACCAAAAAATCCGCATCACGTCTCGATCATTTTCCTCGATGCGCGAGAAGAGATGTTTCAAGACAGACATGTTCCGCGTGCAGAATCCGCTCGTTGGTCTGTGTCCATACATGTCGCCTTGAGTGGCATAGTGGTATACCGGATCGGCCCCACAGTAGGACTGGAACGCACAATCGGAGCACCCGGCGAGCGCTTGGTTACATGAGGCCTCAAACATTTTGAGGGCGGGTTCACCGGTAAAAACGCTGGCTCGACTATCCCTGTGCACGTTGCCGAGTCGGAAAGTCCAATCTTTCATCTCGGCAAGCATTCTGGATTCGTCGGATGCGTAGACATCGCCGTCGTAGTTATAGACCAAAACGTTCCATGCTCCCCCGGCGGGAGACTGCATATCGACGTAATAGGTACTGTGAGGAGTCAGGATCTTGGTCAACAGGATCTGCGAATACACCTCGGCGAGGCGATATCCGCCGCGATTGATCTCCAAGATGTGATCGAGGCCCTTCTTATAGAACTCGACGAACTTATCCATTTCATAGCCCGTTCGATGGCGCGTCCTGATGGCGAAGCCATAGGGACTGATCGGTCTGAGAAAGATCGAGTGAAAATCTTGACGCACGTATTCATCGATGATTTCGGTGACGTGTTCGAGAGACGCAGCGGTCGTTGTCATAAGCGCAGCAACACCCTCGTGCCCGAGCACCTCACGACAACGCTGAATGCCCTCGATCGCCTTCTCGTAGCTATCTCCTCCTCGGCGCGGTCGATTCCTGTTGTGAAGAAAGGCAGGGCCATCGAGGGAAGTGGAGACCTTGATCCTCTCGTCACGCAAGTAGCTCAGGATTTCGTCGGTGATGCACGCCAAGTTTGTACAGAGTACGACGTCGAGCAGCTTCCCCCTTTCCTTTGCTAAACGTTTAGCTCTCGGGACAATGTATTGAATCATGTCGAAAGCCAAGAGCGGTTCGCCGCCTTGAAACTCAAGCGTCACGGCTGGAGAGGGGCTATCCATCATCATCTCAATTGCCCGATCTGCCGTCGCGGGAGTCATGTCGAACTCGCCGCGCGTGGTCAATTGTCTTGATACCTGGCAATAATCACACGAATGTTCACAACGAAGCGTCACCACAAAGATGTGCAGCTTCGTGCCGCCGTTGATGTGGTCGAACTTTGTACGAATCTTGGTTGCGAGAAGATCGAACAGCGGAGAAGAGGCCTCGTCGTAGAGGAAATGCTTCGCCTTCAGGTCAAGGTACAGTTCGGAATTGATAGGGACAGAGCCCTCCGCGAGATCCTGCACTGTTCCGGAAGGTGCGAAGAGAAACTCCCCGGCCTCGTTGACGAGGAGCTCTTTGCTGTTCAAGCGCATAAAACGAAATGGAAGCAGGGAGAAAGTGGCTGGTTTAGTGCCGTACTTTTCGGTTGGAAAGAAGGTGCGGGCCATAGGGAAGATCCACGCTCGTAATTAACAACTGCCCAATATCTTGAACATGCCTTGAGGGTTTTCCTGTTCGATCTTGTCACCAAACGTCCCAGTCGGTGCGTCCTCCAAGACGCCTGCCTCTGAGAATGCTTTGGCCAAGAGCAAGTCACGAATGCCGGATGTCTTTGCGTCGATCTTCTCTCGGAGTGCGAAATCTGAGACGCTCTGAATGAGGGTTTCTTTTGCGAAGGGGAGTGCCTCAACGGAAGAACTCTGTCGAGGCTTAATAGTGACCTGAATAGAAGCTGAATCGGCAGTCGCGATCTCGCAGATAAAGTCTCGCGCGAGCCAGTAGCAACCTTTTAGGACGACCTCTTCGCTGAAGAGAGCGCGATCGAATTGGACGAGGGCGATCTCCGTTGCTTGGGCTGGACTGCTCGCGGGTCCCATTTTCAATATGCGCTAGACGAGTGCGAGGAGTGGGACGAGTGCGAAGAATGGGAGGAGTGCGAGGAATGCGAATCGTGCTGAGCGATCAATCTGAAACCGGTTGACTTCTGTTTCAGGATGAGCTTTCCGGGCATCGAATTTACGTTGCTCACCGACGTAGATGCGATTGGGGAGGACTCGCTTGGCACGGTAACCGAATATGCCGACGCAGTTGCGCCACTCAGTGCGACGGAACCACCCACAAGGACCGCCATCTTTGCCGCGATGGAATTGAGGAATGCCCCACGTTTGTCCGACACATTTCCTCCGTCTATAACTCAATTGTGTTTGTAGCTAAGAAGCTTAGCCCAAAGGAGATGGATTTGGAACCAGTTTCTTAGAGCCGCTGTCACACAAAAGTGTTATCTGCGAAGGGTGAAACTGCATCACGTTAAAGCTAAAGATCTTATGTGGGTTGATGTTGTGTGTTGCTTCCAGTATCACGGATCTTTTTTGTACCCAGAAGTTTGACCGCCACCCTCCTGAGCTCTGGTGGTCCGCAGGGGCGCTCTCGATATTCGAGCAAGTTCAAATTCTCGGAAACAAGTCCTCTGAGTCTTCCAGCGACTGGAAGTTCACGAAAATTCTCTCCGTGTCCGCCAACCGTCTCGAGCAGCAGGAAGCCACCAGGCCTGAGCGAATCCAAGAATTGCCTTATCAGCGGTTCGTGAAGGAAATGTACGTTGATGACTGCTCCCGTTGACTCCGAGCCAAACGGCCAAGCGTCTCGAATGAGGTCGCATTCCTGAATGCTAATACGGCCGAGACATTCACCAAACAAAGTGCCTCTCAACCGATTCAGCCCTTGTTGCGTTCGTTGAAGATCTCTATCGACACCAATGACACGCGCACCTAAATAAGCGAGCAAAACTGCGTTTCGACCGCCTCCACAGGCGACGTCCAAAATTGGTCCCGAATGAGCTTGCTGAACGATTGCCTGGGCGAATTTAAGCAGAAATGGAGACGGAGCAAGCGACTTCAACTCGGCATCGCTGCGTTGGTTCAGTGGTATCTTTTCGTTCTCTCGAATTTTTGTATTCGTGCGTATCATGCGACAGTAACCGTTGACGTTCAGTCCGCGAAACTTGGGAGGTCACTTGCCTTGAATGGCCGAGGGATCCTGCGGGCAAGGCTACCAGGGCAAAACGGAAATGTCGTCCGTCACAAATACAAATGGCTTGGCCTTGTGCAGCACGACGTTGACCGCGCGTAAAGTAATTCCGGCTGGTGCGCCTGCCCCGATCAGAAAACCTAAACGCTTTCGTCCTTGGGCAATCAAAGGGCGGAGGCTCGCCATATATTGGTCTGGGTTGTGAACGCTATACGTCTGAAGAAGCTCCGCGGATGGTTGTAATGCCGGCGAACGAAGTGTACACCGTTGTAGGAAGACGTCCGAAAATTGGCTCCATGCTTCCACCGTGATTGAAAGGTTCTTCTGTGGGCACGTTAGCGCCGCTGCTCGATGTGGACCTTCGGGTTCTCGCCAAGCAGGACTTCGACTTGGTCGGCCGGGTTACTTGGAAAGTGCGCCCTTCGCCAGTCTCTGATGTAATCTTTCAGGAGAATTGCTCCTGCGGTTGCCATACAATCCATGACGACGACCACAGCCGGACTCACTTCACCGCCTCTGATAACTTTGGGAACTCGGGGAGTGTAGTGTTGGAGGTAGTCGTAGAGGTCCCAGCGATGGGACGGCTCGACGCCCTCGGCGTCAAGGATGATTTCGCTGCCCATGAATTCATTTTATCGCTCCGTGTGTTGGTGGGCACCGTGAGCGCCCTCAGGTCGGTCGATCAGAAATGGATAGTTCGCAGGATGCCCGTCGCAGCACAGATCGAATCCTTTCCGACGCTCTGTGTCTGAATAAGCACCGTCAGACTCTCGGTGTGCAACAATTGCAGTTTTGCAGATTCGAAAACATTTCAGTAACGATGTTCGACGCAACGTTGGAGGTCCAGTGCCGCCTGCCCTGTGATGAAGTCCAGGAAGCATCGTTCGAAAGGCATCGGGCTTTTGAAAGAGACAAGCAGGAATACGAACTTGTTCTTGAGCCGAAAGAGGTGCCGGGCGTGCGGAGTCATGGGAAGTCTCCTGGGAAGTTGCTGGTTCCTGAGAGGGTGAGGGTATTTGCGGAGGGATGCAAGAGGTTTGATAACGCCGACCACCTCGGATGATTCCGGGGAACGAGCCACTCCATCCGCCTGAAAATATTGGTTCCGTGGCACCGATCGGGGCGGTTTGTGGGACACGCACCGCCCGGCGAAATTCGGGATCTGGAGTGCCCTCGTAAACACGCTGGAGCATTGGGAGAACTAGAATGAGAGCGACCGATGCGCGCCCGAATCCTCATCGCCGCTATCGCCTTTCTCTTTCCCGCCTGTGCCTATTGTCAGGCTAACGCCGGCGCCGCCGCAGCCGACAATCTGGCGGTTCACCGTCTCCTAGGGCAGTATGCCCAGGCTGTCGATACCGTTGAACTCAAGCTGCTGGCCGAGATCTGGTCTCATTCGCGCGATGTCTCGTTCATCTACCCATTTGGCGAAGAACATGGCTTCGATGCCATTGAGCGGAATGTCTTCGAAAAGGGAATGGGCGAAATGTTCTCGGCGCGCGACCTGAAGATGCATGACGTCGCGATTTATGTGAACGGCGACTCCGCGTGGTCTGAGTTTCACTGGGATTTTCACGCCACGCTGCGCAAGGACGCCTCGGCGGTCACCACCCACGGCGTCGAGACCCAGGTTTACCGTAAGGAAAACAGACAGTGGCGTCTCGTCCACGTGCACTACTCCGAGGACCGCCAGCCAACCCCCTGAGAGTCCGCCTCCCCGGTCTCCATCGCCCGCCACAGAACCACCGCAACCGACTCGACCATCCTCCTCAATCTACGCACAGAACAGCACCGCAGCGGAGTAAAAGCCAAGACACTCGTCGTCCGGCGAAATGGGGACCCTCACGGATGAACGCGGATGATCGTCTTTCCCTTGATCCGCTCGGTCGGGTTGAAGGCGGCGACGGCGTCGTCGAGGGCAGCAACCGTGCCGATGTTTGTCCGCAGACGACCATTCCGAACCCGCTGGGCGAGCTCACTCAATTGGGCGCGATCGGGCACGACGACGAAGTCGATAGTCAGCCCGTTGGCGGGCCGAGACTCGGTCGGGCCGGTGATGGTCACCAGCGTTCCTCCAGCGCGAATCACGCCCGCAGACCGCTTCGCGATGTCGCCGCCGAGGACATCGAAAACCAGATCGACTTCGCCGACGTCTTCCAGGGCGTCATTATCGAGGTCGACGAACTCTTGTGCGCCGAAGTCGAGAGCCGTCTGACGGGCGCTGGCGTGCCCGGTGCCGATGACGTACGCGCCGGCCTCACGTGCGAGCTGGCTCGCCATCGAGCCGACTACGCCGGCCGCACCGTGCACGAGGACGCTCTGCCCCGACCGAAGGCGGCCGTGCTCGAACAGCCCCTGCCACGCGGTCAGGCCCGGCATTACGAGAGCCGCGCCCACCGTGAAATCAACGTCACCCGGCAGCGGCGTGAGGTCGCGTGCCTCGACGGCCACATACTCCGCGAGCGTGCCATCGCGATACCAGTCCGTGAGGCCGAACACCCGCTGTCCAATCGACAGCCCCGTCGTACCATAGCCGAGAGCGGTGACCACTCCGGCCAGTTCGTGTCCGGGGATTGAAGGCGTCCGGTCTCGGCCGACGCGATCGGTCCAGGTCGAGGGCCACGTCAGCTCATCCCCAGTGAATCCCGACGCATGAATCTGAACAACGAAGTCGTTTATCGCTGCCTGCGGCTCAGGCCGCTCCACCAGTTTCACCCCGGCCGTTCCCGCAGCCTGATCCGTCACTACAATCGCCTTCATCGGTCACCTCCCGTGTCAAGTTCTTGTCTGTAAACTCCATTGCATCCACATAAGGAAGATTGCTTTTAGGCAAAAAGGTTTCATCGGGGAAATACATCGCTCGCGTTCGAAGCGAGAAATCAGTGGTCCTTCACCTTCGATGAAAAATACGACGAACTTCGCTGGTTTCGTCTTACTTGCATTACGGCTTATGGAGTGAACGTCTTCAGGTGTTGCGTGCAGGGCGAGGCCGTTTCCCGGCCCGACCACTCTCAAAACGTGCCTCGACGATCTACCGCTCATCAAACGAAGCGGCCAGAGATCGTTTGGCAGAAACGAAGATATCCTCAGGGACTCCCCAAAATGCACGTGCCTTCGGGTCTCCGAGAAATAGCAGGAGTCTCTCCATCCCTGGCGAACCTGTTCTTTGGTTGAGTTCGTCTGCTTGGACAGCTCACGTAGTACCTTCTCGAAACACTCCGGGTCCGTTGCCATTTAGTCGCGAGTGACCGTCACAAGGCGCTGGAATCTGTGAGACCCGGGGTCGCACTCGCCCCTAGTCACTCGCCACTGCCTTCGGGCCTCCGGCGCGAAAGGCAAAACCAAGCCTTGACGTCGTGAGCACGGAACTCGGCGGCGTGCAGGTCGACAATTTCGAGCGCGGGTTCGATGGCGAGAATCACCTCGAGCGCCGACCGGCGCGGCGGACCGACCTCCCGCGGCAGGCCTTCTGTCGAGCCGATGAGGCTCAACCACAGGCCTCCGGGCGCAAGCGCCGCTGCAACGTGTGCGGCGAAGCTCGCGCGCTCCTCGGGTTCATCGAAGACATGAAAGCAGCCGCGGTCAAAAACGAACTGGAAGGGACCTTGCGGCGGTGAGGCTGCAAGAATGTCCAAGACGCCGAACCTGCAGCGCAAAGCGCGCCCCTCCAACTTCGCCGTGGCTCGTTCGACCGCGAGCGGGGCGACATCGATGCCAAGGACGTCGAAGCCGCGCTCCGCCAGCCAAATCGCATTGGTCCCCGTCCCCGCGCCAATCTCCAGTGCCCGGCTGGGCGCGATGCGACCAGAAGTGACGAATTCGACAAGCAGCGGCTCCGGCTCGCCGGTATCCCAAGGAAGCTCTCCCGAAGCATAGCTCTCGTTCCACGAAGGGTGCGGCATCACCCCGTATTTTAGCGCCCCAAGTCAACGCCCCGTGGCTGGACAAAACATGCGGGGTCGGCATGACGTCAGCCGCCATACTCCTCCCCCTCACACCACCCGCCAAGATCTTGCGGGAACGGAACCGCGCATCTCACTTAATCCATACATCCGGCTAGCCGAAACTGGGCGATATGCGGGACACACACCGCCCGGCGAAATTCGGGGCATGAATAGCGGCGAACCCGATTTCAGACGCCGGGTGATCTGCCACGTGATGGACCATCTCTTTAAGGCATTATGAGTCATCTCAAATAGATAATGGACTTCGGCTCTCCAGCTTGCCTACGCTCTCGGCATCAACCGACTGTTTCACCAGGTCGTTTGGAGGTGCCGATGTTTCTCCCATTCGCTTCCCCGATCCGGCGCGCACTTTCCCGTTGGCATGATCCACGCCGACTCCGTCAATCCGTCACCCTTGGCGCTCTTCTTGTTCTAGCCCCAACTCTCGCAACCGCCCAGTCAAGCGGCTCGCCCTTCGATACCGGATTTACCTCACTTCAAACCCTCTTCACCGGCACGATTGCCAAGGTCGCCAGCCTAATTGCGATTGTGATCGGCGGTTATCAGTTTGCCCACGGGGAGCCCGGCTCGAAGAAGGCGCTAGCAGGAGTCGCGGCAGGCACGGGAATCGCCGTGCTCGCCGTCAATGTCCTCAGTTGGCTGTGGGGCATCTGATCGTGCTGCGCATTCCCAGCTTCAACTCCCACCACTCGACCCATCCAGCATGAGGGGCATTCGATGCAGACACACACCATAACCCGCCGCAGGAACCGGGTCTTCAAGAGCCTGCACAAGCCCCTCACCTATCTCGGTGTCGAACGCACCCTGTTTTACTTCGTTTGTGTAGGCGCAGTGGGTGCCTTCAATCTCTTCAACAGCCTCATCGCCGGCGTCGCCGTATTCATCGGCGGCTTCGCCTTCGGCACCTGGGTCACGAACGCTGACCCCGCATTCCTTCGCATCCTTGCCAAATCCGAACGTTACAAGTTGCGCTACGACGCCGCCAAACAAGCGATCCAGCGCCTGGAGGTGGTCTGATGCTACGTCTCGATAAAGTCATCAAGCCTTGGAGGGAGGCCGCCGCGCTCTCGGATCACATCAATCTCTACGGCTTCTGGAACGAGACGGCATTCCTGACCAAGAGCGGCGACCTGGGGATGGTGCTGAGCGTCGCCGGAGTTGATTACGAAAGCCTCGACCACAGCGAGCAGGAGTACGCAGTAAAACGGCTCGAAGCTGCGCTCAAGTCCTTCGGCCCCGGTTTCCACGTCTATCAATATCTCTTCAAAACGAATCGTCCGCAGATTCCGTTCGCTGTATACGACGATCCCGTCGTGCAGACCGCGATCGACCAGCGCCGCCGCTTCTTTGAAGAGAAGTCCGACCGGCTCTTCCAAATCGAAATCTTTTATTGCGTCCTGCTGGAAGGCTCGCGCTCAAAGAGCGGAGTGAACGCGGCGTTCACGCAGATCTTCCGCGATCCTGCCGGGGCGGTCAACGAGCTGCGCACGCAATTCAGCAGGAATCGCATGAAGACCCTGGTACGCTCGCAAATCGAGCGCGACCTGGCGCAGCTTGAACAGCGCGTGCAGGCGTTCGCGCGCCAGCTCAGCGACTTCGTCGAGATCGAGATTCTGAGTCAACCAGGCCAGTTTCGGCTCTTCCGCCGCTTGCTCAACTACGATGGCTGGCGCATCGCGGGCAATCCGAAGCACACGCAATTTCTCGATTACCAGGCCGTCAACTCAGACATCGAGGCCGAGCGCGACCATCTTCGCGTCGGCGACCACTACGTTCGCATGCTGACCATGAAAGAGGCCATCGGTGAGACGCGACCACTGGTGCTCGATTCGCTCCTGAAGATCTCGGCAAACTTCTATGCCGTAACCGAGTGGGCACCGCTGTCTGCCGAGAGGGCGCGCAAAGAAGTCAACAAGCGCCGCCGGCATTTCAACATCTCGAAGACCGGCTTCGTCTCGCAGCTCGGCAACGATCCGGCCAAGACCAATCCGCGTGATGTGCTCGTGGACGAGTCCAAGCAGGCCGACATTGAAAATCTTGGCGACTGCCTGCGGGCGCTGGGCGACGGTCAGCAACTTGGCGAGTTCTCGCTTACCATTGTGCTCTATACGAAAGACCGGTCTGTGCTCGACTCGCTCGCTGGCGAGTTTGCAGGCGTCTTTACCAACGCCGACGGCAGCTTATTCCAGGAGACGTACAACCAGCTCAACGCTTACTTCGCCACCGTACCCGGAGGCTACGCCTTCAACATGCGCAGGATGTACCTGCTGAACACGAACTACGCCGATCTGTCGTTTCTGTTCACAATTCTGCCCGGCGAGCGGTTCAATGCGCATCTCGGGACGGAATATCTGGCCGTCCTCGAAACCGACAACAGCACGCCATACTTTCTGAATCTGCATAACGGCGAAGTAGCGCACACGCTCATTCTAGGAATGACGGGGAGCGGCAAAAGTTATCTGGCGAACACCATCCTCCAGAGCGCACAGAAATATGCGCCGCTGACTTTCATCTTCGACGTCGGGGGCAGCTTCGAGTCGCTTACCCATATTTTCGGCGGATCGTACCTAAACGTCGGACAGGAAGCACGCGATTTCACCATCAACCCATTCTCCTTGCCGCCAACCAAAGAGAACCTGCAATTCCTGTTCAGTTTCTTCCGCGTGCTCATCGCAGGAAACGAACAGCGCTACCGGCTCGATTTCAAAGAGGAGCGCAAGCTGTGGGATGCAATCGAGCGCGTATACCTGCTGGAGCCGGGCCAGCGCACGATTTCCAACTTCGGCAACATCATCGGCGAACTGAAAGAGCGCCTGCACCGCTGGATGCGCGGCGGCCAATACGGCTTCCTCTTCGACAACCCCACAGATACGCTCACGTTCTCGCATTTCCAGACCTTCAACTTTGCAGGATGGGGGGATGCGCCCGATGTTCTCGAGCCGCTGCTGTTTTACGTTCTGCATCGAGCCTCGAACGAGATTGCCGACCCGAAGAAACTGGCAACTTTCAAGGTTTTCCTCATGGACGAGGCATGGCTATTCATCCGTAACGAGACCATTCGCAGCTACGTCATCCAAGCCCAGAAGACATGGCGCAAGCTGAATGCTGCGATGGTGCTGGCGACGCAATCCATTAAAGAATTACAGGAATCGGACATGTTGCACATTGTCGCGGAGAGTTGCCCGACCAAGATATTCCTCGCCAACCCGGAGATGGACCGCGATGTGTACCGCGAGGCGTTCCATCTGAATGACACGGAACTCGATCTGATCGCAGGTCTTGTCCCACCCGGTCAGATGCTCATTCGTAAGGCGCAGTCCTCAAAAAAGGTCCATCTGAATGTCGATTCGGTGACGCACTGGATGGCGACCAACAATGCCCGCGACAACCTCAAGAAGCGTGAGTATTTCGAGCAATTCGGCGTGGCCGAGGGCCTGCGCCGGCTCGCCCAGGATTTCCCTTTCCGGCCGCGCATGCTGGCCGGCACTTCCCCTCAAGGAGCCGCAGCATGAATCGCGTACTCATCCCCATCGCCGGGCTTGCGCTTGCGCTCGCCCCCATTGCCGCTGTCGCCGAGGACGCGTCGGCGCGGACCGTGCAGTATCACTCGCAGGACATCGTGCCGATTCATGCCAAGCTCAAGTACACGACGCTCATTGAACTCCCTGGCAGCGAAAAGATCATGGAGGCTGCCACTGGCGACAAGGACTTCTGGGTGGTCGATGTAGTGGGCAACTTCTGTTTCGTGCATCCGGCAAAAGCCGGAATCAGCTCGAATCTCAACCTCATTACCGACAAGGGCAACATCTATTCGTTCACCTTGCAGGATGTCTCTCAAACCTCCGACACTCCGGACCTCAAGGTAATTGTCCAGCCGGCGGACCAATCCTCCATCGTTGCGTCCCAGGGGCCGCCGCAATTCGTCCCCACTGCTCAGCTCGAACAATCGCAGCAGGCGCTCGCCGCCGTGCAGGCGCATGTCTCGCAGGCGGTGGACGAGTATAAGAGTGCCTACCCGCTGTCGCTCAAATTCGATTACAGCTTCCACGCCAATGAAGGCCCTTTCGACATCCAGGCGATCTATCACGATGACAAGTTCACCTACATTAAATCCAACGCGCCCGAAAAATTCAGCGTGTATGAGATGAAGGACGGCAAGCCGAATCTCGTCACCTACGAGTTGAACAACGGCACTTACATCATCCCGAAGGTGATGGATTCGGGTTATGTCGAGCTGGGCAAAAAGCGGTTAGAGTTTGCGCGGAAGGGATAACGGGTCATGGCAGACGAAGTTCAAACAGCCGAGCCGGAGCTGACCAGGCGCGCAGCTGAGCCCAAAGGCGTCTTACAGAAGAACCTGAAGCCGATGCTCTATCTGGGCGCGGCGGTTCTGGTCATCGTGGCGGCGGTGTTCAGCGGCACCGGGAAAAAGACCGCCACGCAAAAAGGCACGACGCCGAACCAGCCGCCGCAACCGATGTTGCAGGACGCGACCGACAACAACGTGCAGGATCTCAAGAATCAGGTGGCTGCAGCGCAGCAGAGAGCGGCGCAGCAGATCCCGCCAGATCCCGCACTTGCGGCCGCGACGCCTGCACAGCAGATCGCGTCTCAACCTTATGGCCCAACAGGCCAGGCAATCCCATGTGCGCCGGGCCAGCCCTGCGCACAACAACAGAATGGGTTCGCACAACAGCAGCTATCGCCGGCAGCGCAGGAGGAACAGCAACTCGCCGCGAAAGACCGCGAACTCGCCTACGACTCTCGCTTCGCGTCGAATCTCGTTTATGCGCGCCCGCCGGATACGCCGCCGCAGCCGACGGTCTCGACAGCGGCTGGAGTGCAACCCAATGCCGCGCCACGACCGGCCGGAAGCAGCCTTCTCGCCCCACGTTCTGCGGGCGACCCTCCGCCTACTACATCTACTGCAGAAAGCCAGGCAGCGCGCAGGCCGGAGGTGAATATCGACGCGGCCACCGGGCAGCCCTATGTGCTCTATGAGGGAAGCACCCTCGACACGGTCTTGATGAATCGGCTGGACGGGGATGTCGCCGGGCCGGTCAAGGTGCTGGTTTCGAATCCCGTCTACTCCCACGACCGCCAGCATGTGCTCATCCCCGACGGGACGATCGTGCTGGGCGAGGCGAAGAAGATCGGCTCCGCGGGATTCGGCCAGCAGAGCCGCATGGCCGTTGTCTTCCACCGGCTCATCATGCCCGATGGGTACAGCGTGGACCTCGACCAGTTTCACGGTCTCGACCAGATCGGCGAAGAGGGCTTGAAGGATAAGGTCAACAATCATTACCTCCAGATCTTCGGTGCCTCCATTGCGCTCGGCATGATCGCCGGTGCCGGCGTGATCGAAGAGGGCGGCGGCACCATCACCACCAGCGGCAGCCAGGCATTTGCCACCGGTGCTTCGTCCAACATCTCGCAATCGGCCACCAGCATCCTGGACCGTTTCATGCAGATTCCGCCCACCATCACTATCCGCGAAGGCCATCGCGTCAAGCTCTATTTCATGCAGGATATGTTGCTGCCTGCCTATGAGTACCACGTGATCCCACAAACGTATTGAGGTGTCACTATGCAGAAAATCGCCATTCCGCTCCTCTCGGCTCTCCTTATCCTGTCCGGCTGCAAAAAGCAGGTCGCTTGCGACCCGCAGGATTCCAAGAAAGTCTGCGACGCCTTCCAGCAGTGTCTTCGTTCCGATACCTCCACCGAGGTCTGCAAGATGGGCGAACAGGACGCCAACAAGATCGAGAAAGGCCCTCAACACTGAAATTCAATCCGGAGGTTCCCCCATGAAGTGCATCGTTCTCCTCTTCACCGCCATGTTTTCGCTCGTCACGCTCGCTCAGGCGCAATTTGGGTCAGGCATCGTCTATGACCCGGCGCAGTCTGGCCATGCTGTCGTCCAGATCGAACACGAAGAGCAATCGATCAATAACCAAATGCAGCAGATCGAGAACGGACAGAAGGTCTTCACCAACACGGTGAAGATCGCCGAGACCGCGATCCAGACCTACAACCAGATCGTTCAGCAGTACAACCTCTATCACCAGATGATGGTTGCGCCGCAAATGCTCTACGTGCGGTTCCTGTCTCCGATGTCCGATCTGCGAACGCTAGAACAGGTCTCGAACACGTATGGCAACTCATCTGGGTGGGTCAATGCCGCGAACACCGGGAATGGCGCCGCAGCCTCTTACCAGCAAGTGAGCGTACCCCGCACCAGCAACGTGATTCCCGGATATGCTGGCGCGAGCGTTGCTGCACAGCAGCAGATCGCGGCTCAAGGCGCGACCGTGGACCTCGGCGATTCGGTGATGACGAACAACCTTGCGGCGCTGGGCACTATCCGCGCGAACCAGACATCCCGCCAAACCGACATTGCCAACCTGGAAGCCGCCTCGGAAAGCCAAGACCCCAGTCAGCAGACCGAAATGGCCGAACTTCAGCGCATGAACCGGATTCTCCTTCTCGAGCTACGCACGATGCAGGACGCCAACCAGATCAACGCCAATCTCGCTCTGCAACAAATCGTCGCGCAAAAACAGCAGCAGGACGCATTGAAAGCCGGGTTCCAAGACTCGGCAAGTTTCACCGGCACATATCAGACACACGTTGCGCCGGCCTACAACGGTGGCGCGCAGGCGTTGACGTACTGAGGTCTTGTCATGGGTGTATTGCAATGGATTACTCAGGGATGTGACAACCTGACGAGCACCGTGTCGCCTACGGTTGACGCGATGGGGTTGCACATCTGCATCGCGCTTGCCACCATCATGCTCGTGTGGTTCGGGGTGCAGGAGGCCCTTGCTTCGAGCCACGGTGGCACCGGCTTTCATGTCGGCAAGTTTTTGAGCTTTTTCATGCTCATTACCTTTGCCTATACGCTGGTCCGTTTCTACGACACGAGCATCCCCAGTATTGGCCAGTCGTTCCGCGGCTTCATCAACAGCGGGGCGCAGAACCTTGTTTCGGTGATCGGCAACGACAGCGTTACGTCAATTCAGAACACATTGAGCCAGGCGCAGTCGAACGAAGGCCCCGGAGCGATGAAAGCGCTGATGAATCCCTATTACGCCATCGTCTATTTCGTCATCCAGGCCCTCATTGCAACGCTTTCAGCGGCGGTCAGCGCCATCGTCGCCTACGGCGCTGTCGCCAGTGCCGTGGTCGGTCTGCTCGGCCCCATCTTCATTCCATTTCTTGTCTTCGACAAACTGGAGTTCCTGTTCTGGGGCTGGCTCAAAGCATTCATCGGCTTCTGCTTCTATAAGGTGCTGGCTGCCGCAGTCCTAAGCATCCTTGCGCATCTGTTCGCGCAGTATTACACGGAACTGGTGAACTTCTCCGATCCCGGCACGATGGTGCAGGAGCTTCCGCTGCTGATTCTCCTCGTGCTCGTCAACGTCTACATCCTCTTCAAAATTCCGGCTATGACCATGAGCATCTTTTCCGGCTCCGCCGGCGGGCACGGCGGCGGCATGGGCGGGATGATTACGGCCGCGATCCTGAGGGCCGCATAGCGGAGATTCGCCATGACCACAAAAACATCCCCGGACATCACCCGAGCGGCGGAGCGCTACCTCGAACAGTATGGCGATCCGCTGGTGATGAACACATACCTGAAGGTCGCGATTCTGGTGCTGGCCGTGGTCTGCCTCGCGCTGGCCGCGCTCGTCTATCGCGGCCAAAAGGCGCTCGCCAGTGTGCATCCCTTGATCGTCCGCATCAACGATGTGGGCCGAGCCGAAGCGATTGATTACCGGAACTTTCAATACCGGCCGCAGGAAGCGGAGAACAAATACTATCTGACGCGCTGGGCGGAGCTCTATTTCAGCCGCAATCGCTTCACCATCGAGCGCGATCAGACCAACGCTCTCTACTTCCTGAACGGCGATGTTCAGAGGGCCGTGATCGACCAGGAACGCAAGGACAATATCATCGCCAATTACACCAAAGACGCCTCACTGCCCTTCGTCGATGTCGAGGTGAAAAACGTCATCCTTGATGACCTCCGGCAGTTGCCCTATTCGGCCCGCATTGAGTTTGAGAAGGTGAACACGAATCCCGCGGACCATACGGAACTCAAGCGGCAGCGATGGACAGCAAGCGTCACATACGTCTTCCGGGAGAGTGTTCAAAACAACGAATTGGCCGTCAATCCCCTCGGCTTGACCATCGTTCGCTTCCGTGCCGACCAGGCATTCGACTGAGGATTATGACGCACATCTCCCCAATCCGATACACAGGCTTTTGTCGGCAGTTCGCGCGCAGCCCCTCGACCTGTCATACATTTCTGAATCTTGCGTTCAACCCAGCATTTCCAGCGCAGCATTCATCGCGGCATCGTGCGGTAGATTCGCCTGCCCGTCCTCTCTTCGTTGTGCCAGTGGAAGTGCATAGCTTCATGCTGGTGGGCAGCCCGCGCCGGCATCCTCATTCGATCCATCGAGGGCCGTATTCCGGTGGCTTGAACCTCCGCTCGCACCCGTTTCTGCTCAGGCACCGCTTTGGGCTTATCCGTCGCCCTGCGGCAAGCTCGCTCTTCTGCTTCGGCTGTGCCGCCCTTCGGGTTACGGTTTCCACCTTCGGCGGACCCTCCGTAAATGCAGAGCTTCGGCCTTGGGAGCCGGGCCCTGCGCGAGGCTCCGCCCGGTGTGCCCTGAGCAGATCGGGAGCTTCCAACACGGAGGAAATCATCATGTACCGGAACAACGTCTCACTCATCGGATTCGCAGGCAAGGATGCAGAAGCCCGGACCACCAGCAACAAGCAGAAGCCATACACCGTACTGTCGATCGCAACGCAGACCTCGTACAAGGACAAGCAGAGCGGCGAATACATCAACCGCACCGAATGGCACCGCGTGATTGCCTGGGGCAAGCTGGGCGAGTTCGGTCAGAAGATCCAGAAGGGCACGCATCTGGCGGTCGAAGGCGAGCTGCAGAGCCGCGAATTCACCGACAAAAAGCACAAGGACGTAAAGCACCGGATTTGGGAAGTCCGGGCCACATCCATCCTCAAGCTCGACCGGGCCGAGAAGGCCGCCCCGGAAGAGCAGGCGGACGCAGATCAAGCCGAAGAGGAAGTGCCCGCATAGGGGCACTTCCTCTTCTCTCCCGGAAGCTCGGCTGACACCGGGCTTCCATTGCTGGAAACACCCACTATGAGCTTTGATTTGATACTACCGTTCCTTCGCCCTATCGAGCCGCTATTGCTCGACGACAGCATCAGCGAAATCATGGGCAATCCCGATGCCTCGTGGTGGTTCGAGCGCGATGGGATTCTGTGCCGTGAAGACTCCGTTTCCTTCGAGGCTGGGCCGCTCCGCACCGGCCTCGAAGTCATCGCCAACCAGCTCGGCAAGAAGCTCGACGAAGACAACCCCTTGCTTCATGCGCAGCTCCCGGACGGAAGCCGCCTAGCGGCGGTCATTCCGCCGGTCGTGCGCCCCGCTCCGGCAGTCACGATTCGTAAGTTTCCGAGCCGCCATTACACCGTCGATGACCTGATCGCTCGCGGGACGCTAACGCGCCCGCTTGCGGAGTTCCTTGCGGCTGAAATCCGCAGAGGAAAGACGCTGCTCATCAGCGGCGGAACAGCGACCGGAAAGACCACTGTATTACGCGCGCTCGCAGCGGCCATTCCAGATGAGCAACGCATCGTGGTGATCGAAGACACGTCGGAACTGCATTTGCACAAGCCAAACCTGCTTGCGGCCGAGTGCCAAACCGACACCTTCAAGGCCAGCATTTCCTTTGACGATCTGCTGAAATCCTCCCTGCGCTGGCGTCCCGACCGCATCATCCTTGGCGAGGTGCGCGGCATGGAAGCCCGCACTTTGCTAGATTCTCTCAACACCGGGCACACCGGCTCGCTCGCGACCATCCATGCCAACTCGGCTCTTCGCGCCCTTCGGCGCTTTGCGAATCTCGTCCTTCGCGGCCACGCGCAAGCGAACTTTGAGGACATCGAAGCCGAAATCGGGGAGGCCGTCAATTACGTCGTGCATGTCGAGCGCGAGCCGGGGCGTCGCGCCGTCAGCGAAGTGCTCCGCCTGGACGGCTACGACCGTCGCTGCCAGCAATTCCAATTCGAGATCGTGTACGGTCCCAATTCCACCAGAAAGGATTTTCCCTATGCCGTTGCTTGAGATCGTCAAGACTCGCCATGTTACCGCCAGCATCCGGCTGGAGGAACCCACTGCTGCCTTGATCGACCAGTATGCAGCCTTCCTCCGCGCCTCCGCCGATGAAGTCGTCGATAAAGCACTCACCTACGTCTTCGCCAAGGATCGCGAGTTTCAGGAGTTCCTGCGGACCCCCGGAGCAGCGCAGGTTCCCTCGAGTTTGCGGGTTCGTGCTGTTCCCTCCGGAGAGTCGGCGAACGGTGCTCGAAAGGCCCCGAATGCAGTGGAGGTCGGCAATGGTTCGCGCCTGCGCAACTGATCGTTTTGGCGTCGGTATCGTATTCGGTGCTGCGCACCGGGTGAATTTCGACAATCCACCCCTGAAAGGGTCGTGCAGGTGCACCGTGGTGCACCTTTTGAAGTTTCATGGACATCCAGGATTCCGGTGCACTTGGGTGCACTTTTCATTTGCGGGGTAAACATGGCTCTTCTCAAATCAGAATCGGCTCGCGAAAAGGACGCCCACCGAGTCTTTCCCGTCACCATCAAGCTGACGGAAGACGAGCGCCGCAGGGTCACTGCGTATGCGAAGTCCCAGCGCGTCGCACGCGGTCAATGGATGCGCAGCGCGGTCCTGATCGCCCTGGAGAAACCAGCTACCGAAGCCAACATCGCACTCAACGAAATCGTCGGTGTGCAGCTTCTCCTGATGAACGTCTTGAAACCCATCGCCATCGGCCAGCCCCTCACTGCCGTCGCATTCGACAGCCTTGTCGCCGAGGTCCACAAGCTCAAGCAGTCTGTCGCGCGCAAACTCGTTCCGGAGGAGTAGCCATGCCCAAGCCTGCCAAATGGGGCCGCACAGAAACGATCATCTGGCCGCCCCGCAGCCCTATCTACACCTATGGCGCCATCTTTCTCGCCTGCATCGCTGCCGGCCTTTTCGTGTATCTCCGCTTCAGCTTCGCGCTGACTCCGTTGCAGCAGTTCTACCTTCCTTACTATCTGAGAACGGAGGTTGCAGGTGTTATGCACAATACGGACAAATATCAGCTTCTCGTCGTGGCCGACGCACATGGCCAACTCCATCTTGCCGGTGATAACGAGTTGCAAGCGGGGAGAACGATCGTTCCAAGCGGCAGGTCGCTGCCGCTGGAACTCACGCCCGCAGCGCGCGCCGCAGGCGCGGAGATCCTCTACCGGACTGCGCCCACTCTCTATGGCAACCAGCCGTTGCACGAATACCTAAAACACGATATCTATGCTAGACGGGAGCCGTTTGCCATCTTCAGGTGGCAGATGCTTTTCGGTCTGATAGCTCTAGCCGTGCAGCTCCCGTTCTCGATTCCCAAGGACATCCACCGGCGCAAGGAAATGAAGTACGGGCGCCGTCTGCGCGGGCCGTTGCTGCTATCGCCTAAAGAGTTCAATCGCACACTCCAGGGCGACGGCATTGGCATCAAAGTCGATGGTCTCCAAGAGATGCTGCGCATTCCGGCCAGGGCCGAATCGCAGCATATCCAGATCATCGGCGACTCAGGCGCAGGCAAGACCACCATCATTTTTCAGGTGCTCCGCCAGATACAAGGACGTGGAGACGCCGCAATCATTTACGACCCTGCCTGCGAATTCATCCAGCGGTTCTACGATCCAAAACGCGGCGACGTGATTCTGAACCCGCTCGATTTGCGCTGTCCTTATTGGGGACCGTCCGAGGAGCTGAGGCGAAAGTCCGAGGCCAAATCCATCGCCGAGTCCCTGTTTCAACCCACGCAGGATCGCAAAGGCGAGTTCTTTATCGAGACGCCGCAGAAGATTTTCGCGCATCTTCTGACCTACGGTCCATCGCCTCAGGACCTCGTGCAATGGATGTCGAATGATGAAGAGATCGACCGTCGCGTCATGGGAACGGAGATGGCGTACATGATCGCCAAGGGCGCGCAGGAACAGCGCAATGGTGTCCTCGCGTCGCTCGGCCTGGTCGCGGACAGTCTGCGCATGTTGCCTACCCGCGCTGAGGCAAAATCTGTCTGGACGGCGACCGAATGGGCCGAAGAACGGAAGGGCTGGATCTTCATCACTTCGCAGCCAGCCCAGCGCGCCGCACTCCGCCCGCTGCATAGTCTCTGGATTGATTTGCTGGTGATGCGGCTCCTCAATGAACCCAAGCCGGAACAAAAGCGAGTGTGGTTTGTCCTGGACGAATTGGCAAGCCTGCAGCGGCTCCCCCAACTTCACACGGCGATAACGGAGAACAGAAAAAGTCGGAACCCACTGGTCTTGGGTTTCCAGGGCAAGGCCCAACTCGAATACATCTATGGCCATCTTGCCGAGGTCATGCTGTCGCAGCCCGCCACCAATATCTGGCTCAAGACCAAGGAACCCAAGGCCGGCCAGTGGGTGAGCGAGTTCATCGGCAAAGTGGAGATCGAACGGATGCGCGAAACCCACTTCGATGGCTCGCGGTCTGGACGAAACTTTGCTCTCGACCGGCAGGAAGAACCGCTGGTCATGGAGTCCGAAATTTCCGGCCTCGAGGACCTGCACGCCTTCCTAAAACACGCTAACTTCGTGACGCGTTTCTCATTTCCGTATCTCGATTTGCCCAGCACCAAGATTCAATTCGAGCCGCGAGAGCTGCCCGGCGAAAAGCTGGACTTCGACCCAAAGACGCTGCGGAAATTGGATGCCAAGGAGCCAGCCGGTGAGCAGACCGAGAAGCCGCATCCGTCACCGGATCAAGAGCGCAGCCCTCACATTCCAGTGACAACGTACTGATATGCTCTCCATCTCGAAACCGCTCAACGCAAGCCAGGCACGGAACTACCACGCCATCGAGTTTACCTCACCCGAGCAGAGCTATTGGAGCCGAGGACAGACCGTGCGGGGCGAGTGGCAGGGCCGGTTGACAGACAAGCTCGGCCTCTCCGGCGCAGTCGGCGCAGAGGAATTCGAGCGGCTTGCGCAGGGACAAGACCCAACAACCGGGGATCAACTCGTCCAGCATCGGCAGGTCCACGAGTATCTGAATGCCGCTGGCGAAATCGTAAAGTCGGTCGAGCATCGCGCCGGTTGGGATGCCACGTTTGCTGCGCCGAAATCTGTTTCATTGACTGCTCTCGTGGGTGGCGACGATCGCGTGCGCCTGGCCCACCGCGAGGCGGTGACAGCTGCGCTCACGGAGTTGGAGCGGTACACGCAGGCGCGCATTGGCGGCAACCATCCTGCGGAGACAACGGGGCGGTTCGTTGCCGCAAAGTTTGAGCATGACACGGCGCGGCCAGTGGACGGCTACGCCGCCCCGCAGCTCCATACCCATGCCGTGATCTTCAATATGACCGAGCGCGCCGATGACAGTCCGCGCGCTGTTCAGCCGCGGAGCCTCTTCGAGTCCCAGCAGTTCGCAACCGCCGTCTATCAGTCCGAACTGATGTACCGGCTCCGCAATCTCGGTTACGAGATCCAGCCCGGCAAGAGCGGCGCGCCGGAGATCAAGGGATACACACAGGAGTATTTGGATGCGTCGAGTCCACGCAGCCAGCAAATACGCGAATACATGGAACGCGGTGGCTTTCAGGGCTACGAATCGGCAGAGATCGCGGCGCACTCAACGCGCGATGCGAAGAAGATACTCTCGCCCGCAGAGGTGTATGCCGCACACCGCCTACTCGCTACGGAGTTCGGCAACCAGGCCGATCACGTCGTGGCCGCTGCGCGCACCCGTTCGCTTGCGGTATCGGAACCACAACGCTTAGAGCAATTACAGACACGGGCGCGGGAGGCTGTCACATGGGCGCGCGAGAAGGTCTTCGAGCGTGAAGCCGTGGGCGATGAACGCGGCATCTTCCGCGATGCCTTGCGGCGCGGCATGGGAGAGCTTCGTTACCCGGAGATTCGCGCCAACTTTGAAGCCCGCCGCGATACCGGAGAGTTTCAGGAGATTGCAGGGCCAAAGCACGCTTCGTGTCGCCTCTTTACTACCCGGCAGGTGCTGAGCGCAGAACGCGACGTGATTCATATGATGCGCGATGGCCAGGGCCAGGTCGCGCAGACCATGCCCATTCAGCAGGCTATTGCACACACGGACACACACTCGCATTTGAATTCCGGTCAGCGCCAGGCTGTCGAGCAAATCCTCGTCTCGCGGGACCGTGTGCAAGGTTTACAGGGATTCGCGGGGGTGGGGAAGTCGACTGCTTTGTCCTCCGTCCGCGAGGGCGCCGAGCGCAATGGCTACGCCGTGGAAGGCCTCGCGCCGACTTCGCGTGCCGCGCGCCAGCTCCGCGACGCGGGCATTCCTTCCGACACGCTGCAAGGGTTCCTGGCGCGTGGCCAACAGATTGGAACTGACCGCAACAGTCGTCATCTATATATGGTGGACGAAGCCAGTCTCGCCGGCACCCGCCAGATGCGAGAATTTCTTACCAAGATCGGTCCGCAGGATCGAGTTTTGCTGATCGGCGACACGCGCCAGCACCAGGGCGTCGAGGCCGGCAAGCCTTTCGAGCAGTTGATAGAGGCCGGGATGCGCACGGCGCAGCTTGACCAGATCATGCGCCAGAGAGATCTGGGGTTGAAAGCGGCCGTCGAACGGCTGGCGCTTGGCGATGTGGCCGGCGGCATTGACATGCTCGAACGGCAGGGACGCGTGAAAGAGATCACCGATCCAACCGCACGCATTCAGGCCATCGCCAGGGATTATGCAGCCAATCCCGACAAGACATTGATCGTCTCCCCGGACAATGCCTCGCGCTGGGAGATCAACGATGCCGTGCGCCACGAGTTGCAGGCCCGTGGCATAGTGAACGCAAACGATCATTCTCTCCGCGTTCTCGTTCCGCGCCAGGAACTCACCGGCGCGGAACGCCAGTGGGCCTCGCGCTATGAACCGGGCGACGTAATCCGCTACGCGCGAGGTAGCAAGGAAACCGGCATTCAGCCTGGTTCGTATGCCCGTGTCGTGGCCGTCAATCCCGCCGAAAACCTTCTGTCCGTCGAAAAGCAGAACGCAGAACTGGCGACCTACGATCCCAAACGCCTGCGCGGCGTGAGCGTCTACCGGGAGATGGAACGGGAATTCGCCCCTGGGGATCGGATTCAGTTTACGGCGCCTGATAAGCGGTTGCAGGTAGCGAACCGGGACCTTGCCACCATCGAGGCCATCTCTCTGCATGGAGAAATCTCCGCCCGCCTCGACGATTGCCGCGCCGTCACGTTTTCCAACCGGGACAACCGGCACTTCGATCACGGCTATGCCGTCACCAGCCACAGCTCCCAGGGACTCACTGCCGACCGCGTCCTAGTCCACGTCGATACCTCGGTGCATCCCGACCTCATCAGCAACCGTTTCGCGTACGTTTCGGTATCCCGCGCCAGTCTTGATGCGCGCATCTATACCAATCATGCGGCCTCGCTGGGGAAGGACCTCAGCCACGATGTCTCCAAGTCCACGGCGATGGAAGTCTCGCAATCGGTGGGACAGGCGGCTGAGGGGAGTCGGGGAATTCGACTGTGAACCCGATGTCATTAAAATCCGTCGAATCTCACCCAATGGCCGCGCACGACCTACTAAAGTTAAAGCCCAGTGGGGTCGTCCATTGGCCCGTTTGCCCTGGAATTGCTACTTCATAATCACTCGGGCTCAGTAGCCTTCAAATCGCTGGTTGTGCTTTGCCAATCATCTACGACCGGCTTCCACTTGGCCGGCCTCGGCTTCACTCCAGTCCAGACGTCCCAGAAATCAGGATCATCTGAGCGAGGCTGTTGTGATTTCGGAAGGTCGTTCATCTTCACAAGCAGAGGCAATTCAGAGGCCCACCCAAGCAGAATGGCATTTTGCGATGGCAGCGAGGGCAGTTCACGAAGCAAACCCTTGAGATTATCTGGAACCAAGCTGTGGACGAGCTTTTGGTCCTGGTCGTTGCTGATTCGATGCAGTAGAAACGAGTTACATTGAGACAAAACCGTAGGTGAGAGTTCGGATGGGCGCTGAGATGATAAAACCAGGCCCAGTCCGAACTTTCGTCCTTCCCGAGCGATCCGCTCAAATACTTGGCAACACACCGCTGCCCCATCAAAGTGTTCGCCGTCACCGCTATAGCGTTTTATGAAAGTATGAGCCTCTTCCATGACTAGGACTGTAGGAAGGGAAAGGCCATTGATTGATCGATAGCGCTGCAACGATTCGAATACAATCCGTGCGATCACCGACGTCAGGATGTGGATAACGTCGCTCGGAACAAGCGAAAGATCAATAACAACGATGGAACCCTCATCCAATTGTTCAGATCCAACGTAGGTCGAGAGCCATTCTCCTAACGAGATTGTCACCTGGTCACCCACGATGGATTTAAGCGTAGTATCGCTTAGCATAGTTCTGACACGGGTGAGGAAGAACTCAAACCACTGCCGGTTTCCACTATTCGTCGCGAGGAAATCGAGGTCCGTGAGCAAGTCCTCTCCTCGAAAGCTGAGAGGGGTATCCTCGCTGAGCGGGAGCGGCGTCTCCGGTTCTCCACCCAAAGTCGCGATCGTCTCGCCTAGCACGGTGACAACCGCATCAACATCTCCGTACTCGAAAGGCTTATTGTAATTCCTATCGTTCTTTGACTTAACGTCCTTGAGTTCATTTATCGCTTCGACGAGCGTATTTATCAGTTCGACGGGAGCATCTTCCTTCTCCGACAGTGAGGAGAGAGAGGCCGAAATGCTCTTGAGTAGCTCAATAAACCTCCAATATCTACCATCGTTAGTGGCTGCAAAAGGGCTATTGTTTGAAATCTCCTGTCGAATCGACGAAGCGGCGCCCTGAAGATAAACAATAATCGCCGAAACGACGGATTCGTTCCCTCCGGCTGAAACTGCATTACGACGCAATCGCAAGGCATTCTGAAGAATGGGTTTCTGCGTTCTGACTGTCGCGTTCGTAAAGGCCGACCATTCAGCGCTATTCCAAAACCATAGTGGCACTTGCAGCGCCTTGTCGCCTTTGCCAGGCCGAACCTTGAAGATTCTGGCTTTGACAGGTGGCTTAGCATCTTCGAACGCGCGCGAATACTCACCGTTCGGATCGAGAACGATAAACCGGCAGTTGGGTTGCGCATTCCTAATTGCGAGAGCACTCTGGAGTGACCAGCGGATAAGCCCGGCGACCGAGCATGATTTTCCGCTCCCGGTATTTCCGAGCACTGCCAAGTGGCGACCAAACAAACGATCAGGGTCGATACATACCTCTGCATTGCCAGCTAGAGGACTCGTTCCAATTTTTACTCTTTTTCTCTCTCCCGACTCTACGATTGACCGAAGTTGCTCGTCCGTTGGTAGGAGGACCCCCGTCCCAATGGACGGCAAAGCGTCCGCTCCCCGACGAAAAGCATATCTTTCTTGCTCCGGCTTAGTAGAGGTCTTCCGAAGGGTCCCCAACGGATTGAGGCTCATCTTCCGCAGCGGGTACGGGAGGTCGACAAGTCCAAAATCTTGCATACCTCGACGCTTCGGAAACGCGGAACGCTCCACCGTCAGCCACTCGATCTGGCCAACCAAATAGCCATCGTCAACGGGTATCAGCACGTATCCATTAACGCGTGGAAATGGGCGCGGGCCACCAGCGTTCAACGCCACCGATTCCGGCGCTTCGATATCGAGGGCAACCTTGATTTCATCGGGAGAAACAAAATCCACCGTTCCGATGCGGAGGCTCTCAATATATTCGAAGGGCGCAGGGCTCATCACTCACCGTCCGCTTTGACATCTTGTCCAGAGGGAGCTGCGTGGCTTCCGCTCCAGCGCGACTTCAAAAGTTCAGTCATGCGCATCGTGGTCTTGTCGATAGCTGGTTTTGGAAGATAGTTGTCAACAAGCGTCTTCAAGTCGCCAAGATGGTTGCCAATCAGAAGGCTAATCTGGGCATGTCGGCCCATCTTCTCGTATATTTGCATGATCCGTCCTAACGGATCACTGTGGGAAATCACTACGAGGTGGGTTGATGGGATCGTGAGCATATCTTCGATGACCCGATTAATATGTTCATCACCAAAGCTGTACCCAAAGCAGATCAGCGTGCTGTTTGGCCTACAGACCGCGCTCGCAAAATCGCGAAACAGTTCTACATAAGGATAAGCAGCGGTCTCCCTGTCTTTAGCAGAATTGGGATAAATCATTAGTTGGCGCGCTCCGGCACCAGCTAGACCAGGCGCTTTCAGATAGGGTTCGACACTTTCCGCACCGAATGGCAGCGCCATTCGCCGAATATTTTTCTCGGCGTCCACCCAATCTAACGACCCATGTAGCTTTGTGAACTTGGCAACGCCTTCGAGATAACGCGGCTCACCGCGAATGCCGGGCGGGTTGTAGTGCATGTCAACATCAAGGCGAGAGGAACGAAAGACAGGCAGTAATGAACCGACAAATCGATCTAATAGATGAAGGCCAGCGACATCCGCCCCGGCTTCAATAAAGCGATCGTAGTTTGTGGTAAAGATTTGCACCCGATCTCGAGTTCCTGTTCTGCTCGCAAAGCTCATCAGGAAGCTCACGAGGTAGTTGAAGGCATTCTCACGATCTTTCAGTTTTGCCGTTATTAGTCCGTTCTCACCTTTGAGAACAGATTCAGCAAAGCCCTTTAAAATCTCGGTCAATTCGGCCTGGAGGACAGCCACTTTCTTCCCCAGCCCCTCTTTCCCCTCCGGCTCGGTTCCAGAGATGATTTCGAGTCCTCGCAGCAATTCGCTGGCGACGCGAATCTGATCTTCGAAGTTCCCGTCTTTGCGTCCGGCCGCCTCAGCAGTTTTTTTTGCCGCAGCATTTATCTCGTCTGCAAATTCAGTTACTTTTACCGCGCTCATCCCTGGCAAGCTGTTCGCCGTTGCCAAGTAGTGAACGGCGTGAGAAAGCCCCGACCCCACGAGAAGTGCGAAATGCTCAGATTGAAAAAGCGCCGTCAGCCATGGTTCGATCCGCTCCCGCAATTTGCCGGAATCAAACGCCCCGTCTTTCTCTTGCAGCCAGGAACACTGGCTTCCTTCTGCCAGCGTAAAGGACTCCTCTGTCCCGGCCTCGCCTGACTTTTTCGAAATGAAAACCGGGCCTTTGTCATCGCGAGACTTGAGGATCTGGTCGCCTTTGTTCATTTCAATCCTCGTAGGCTGTCTGGCTGGTCCACTGAGCGGGCCGAAGGTTACAAACTACTTTGGCTTCGCTTACGCGGAAGAGACGGCATCACTCGCGATTGTACATCCCTAGAGGGAAGTTGGATTCGTAATAACCCTGTATTTTCTTCAATTTAGCGTTTGCGAATTGCCCAAGAGACAAGAGGCACTTGGAGAAGGGCGCTTAGCCCTTCCCCCGCGGCAACCGCCGGTCAAGCTGGCGTTTTCCACGCCCATCCATGCGGGGCTGTTTCTTGCCCCGCAACGCCCAGCCCTCAAGTGCCAAAGCAATTCGGAAGTGGACCTAAATTTCTTCTTCGTTCAAGTGCCCCGCTTCAGGCGGCTTTATGGCAGAGCCGGTCGGAACCCGTCAATGCTCTCCGCTCACGCTGCGATGAACGCGCTGAAGAACGCGCGGCATTGACAGAACCCTCCGCGCCTCTGCTGCGCCGCAAGAGCCATGAAGCGGGGGCACTCAAACAAAGAAATTTGGGTTGAGGCAGACGCCCTCCTTCAGAATCCGCCCCACGCGGGCAGCACAGGAGAGCACACACCATGTCTTACATCGATCGAGCCGCTACCACCGCGCCGCACAGTAAAAATGCGGCGCTCCGCAACCCGAGCCAATCACCCTACCAACAGCGTACCAGCCAGAACGACAACCCCACCCAGCAACTCATCAAGCAGGCCGTGGACCATCTCATTCAGCAGCTTGAAGCGGGCAAGAGCGAAACCTTGACCGCATATCTGGCCGCGATGGCCCGGTTCCACTCCTATTCCTTCGGAAACATTCTCGCCATTGCGCGGCAGCGTCCCACGGCTACGCGCGTAGCCGGGTTCCAAACGTGGAAGGAATTGGGCAGGTTCGTGAAGCGAGGCGAGAGGGGCATTCAGATTCTCGCCCCGATGGTCGGACACAGGCGCAGGAAGGACGCGGCAGAGCAGGAACAGACCGCAAATCGGGAAGTCAGGCCCGCGCCTGTGCTGATCGGCTTCCGCGCTGTCTACGTGTTCGATGTGGCGCAGACCGAGGGAGCGGAGTTGCCCGAGTTCGAACACGACATTTCCGGAGATGCAGGCGAGTACCGCGACCGGCTCGTCGAATTTCTCGCTCGGCAGAATATCGCGCTCGAATACAACGAGAAGATCGCGCCTGCTCTCGGTGTGAGCTACGGCGGCAAGATCGCCATCCTGCCCGGCCAGTCGCCAGCCGAGGACCTCGTTTGTCTGGTTCATGAAACGGCGCATGAATTGTTGCACAAGTCGGACCGCCGCACTATGACCACCGCCACGGTACGTGAAACCGAGGCCGAAGCCGTGGCCTTCATCGTAGGCCAGGCCATCGGCCTTGAGATGGGACGGGCCTCTTCGGACTACATCCAGATGTACGCGGGCAATGCGGCGCTTCTGGCCGAAAGCCTTGAAGTCGTGCAGCGGACCTCTGCCGTGATTCTCGGCGCTATTGCCATGGAATCATCGGAGGCCCAGAACGCACCTTCGGATTCTTCGCCGGAAGGCGAGGAACCCATTGCGGAGGTGGCCTGATGCAGACCATCCTTCGCATCCTTGAGCGGGCCGGAGGCTACCGGCCCGCGCTCTACCTCAAGATCGAAAACCCACACTATATGGCGCTCGTCATCGAGGCCGTGCCGGAGCCGGGGCCGCTTGCACTGCCCGCCGTCTCCATAGCCCACTACGGCGAACAGAACGGCGACCTCATGCGCGACCCGGAGATGTGCTTTGAATTATCGACGCCCGCCTCCGGCGAGTTATCGCTCGACTCGTATTACTTCCGCAACGACTACATGGGATCGGAGCAATGGTCCCGCAATCTCGTGGGCGGCCGGTATGTCGTACTGCCCGACTTGCACAAGCTGCATGAACTCTTCGCAGAAGTGTGGGACGGCAACCTCAGATCGCAAGGCTTCGTGGAAGCCTTCACGGACAAGTCGATTCGTGGCTAGTCCGCTCCCTGCGGAGCCGGTCCGACGTGTCTCCGCTCCGTGCGCCTTCACCCTTCCACCGCTCGAAAGGAGCTTAATCCAATGGAAACCACCGTTATCAATGCCACCGAATACCGCAACCTCCCGCTATCGCTTCTCACCGAATCGAAGTCCAATCCACGTCGCGCCTTTGACGTGACCGCGCTCAATGAGCTTGCCGCCAGCATTCGCACGCAGGGAGTGCTTTCCCCGCTCTTGGTTCGCCCGCTCACCGAGAACGGTTTCGAGATCGTAGCCGGAGCGCGGCGTTACCGCGCCGCGCAGATGGCCGAAGTTGCCACCGTGCCGGTGAGGATCGTCAACCTTTCGGACGCCGAAGTCTTGGTCGCACAACTCGTCGAAAACCTGATTCGCGCCGAAATCCATCCGATGGAAGAGGCCGAGGGGTTCCGCGCACTGCTTGATCTTGAGGAGCCGAAGTACAGCATCGAGCAAATCGCCGCCAAGGTAGGCAAGCATCCGTCGTTTGTGGCATGCAGGATTCGCTTGACGGAGCTTGCGCCCCCTGTGGTCGAAGCTTTCTATGCCAACGAGATCGGCGTGGGCCATGCGTTGCTCTTGGCGAAGTTACCTGCCGACGAGCAGGAACAGGCGCTTTCGGCCTGTTTCAAGGAAGTCCATAACGGCACGGACAAGCCCACGCGGATTCTTCTCCCTGTCCGTAACCTGCAGTTCTGGATCGAGTCGAACGTATTGCTTGTATTGAAAGACGCGCCCTTCGATAAGCGCGACGCACAGTTGGTTCCAGCGGCGGGCAGTTGCGCGGACTGCGCAAAGCGCACAGGACACAACAAGCTCCTGTTTGGTGACGACCTCGGCAGGCAGGGCGACCGGTGCGTTGATCCGAAATGCTACCAATCGAAAATCGCGGCACACGTGGCAAAGACCGTCGCCGCCAAGCCGCAGCTTGTGCGGATCAGCACCGCCTACGGAACGCAGAAGGAAGGCAGTCCGGTTCTGCCGCGCAACAGGTACACCGCGATCCGCGACGATAAGCCGAAGTCCAGTGACGAGGCCAAGCGCCCGGAGTTCAAGGTGTGCAAGTTCACCGCCGACGCCATCATCACCGAGGGCAGCGACGTGGGCACCGTTCACAAGGTCTGCGCTAATCCAACTTGCCCCGTGCATCACGCGAAGAAGCCAACCAGCGCCAGTGCGAACGGCGTACACTTCAAAGCCGAGCAGGAAAAGCGGCGCAGAGAGGAAGCCATCGCCAACGCAACTGGCCTGCGCGTGCTGGCCGCGATTGGCGCGGCGGTCCCGGTGCGGCTGATGAAACGCGATCTCTCGTTTGTTGCCGAGCGTCTTGCGGACTTGCTGGACGAAAACCGGCTCATCATCCTTGCCAAGCAGCACGGCATCAGGAAGACCAAGGAAAACGAGTCCATCGGCAAGCTGTTCGCGGCTTTTCTTCGCCGCGCCGACGAGAGCACGTTGGGCCGCGCCGTGGTCGAAGCCGTCATTTTGCTCGCAGCCTCTCGGAGCAATGCCTCGCAGGTACTGCGCGATTCGGCCATTGCCTACAAGGTCGATACCGATGCCATCGCCGCCAAGGTCAAGGAGGGGTTTGGGGCGAAGGAGAAGGCAAAGACTGCAACGAAACCAGCGCCGAAGGTTCCCGTCAAATCGCAGCCGAAGACAGCGAGAAAGCCCGCGGCGGCATAACCGTCAGCCCAATCGAGACACTTGTGCGGAGCCTGCAATGTAGGCTCCGCATTTTTTATGCTCACCTGCCCGTCTTCCCGCCCTCTTACGTGGCTCCTGCCATCCGGCTGGAGCGGCAGCACTGGCCCACCCGACGGGGACCCAGATACTAGGACAGACTAAACCTTGCCAATTAGCGATGAACGGCTGAATAGTTGTTGAATTCCTCATATGAGGCTTTGTCTTGACGTTTTCGCTGGCGACCTATCAAGGTATGGTCAATCTTTGTCTGCATGAAGAGTACGGCATCCTGGAAGCGAGAAAGAGGAATCCATTCCCAGTCTGCTTTGAACTCATGTTTGATTGATCGATAGACCACTGCAAAGCTAAAGTCACGACCCTTTTGCTCCTTGGCAAATTCGTTATATCGGTCAATCAGATATTTCAAGTAGGTGCGATGACTAGAGCTCGCCCCTATTACGTCTTCTGGCAACACGGTCCTGAACCTGGTAGTTTTGGAACTCCTGATTGTGACTTGTTCTGCCCGAATTGTCGACACAGAGAAATCGCCTTCGATATTGATTACGAGTTCCATTTGCAAGAGCCCCGCAAGCCTCGATATCTCTGGAGTGATCGCGACATCCCCGGTTGACTCGCGCTCCCTCTTCATTGCACATAGGAGATCGACCGTATAGGTTTCGGGCAGATCGTCGACAATTTTATGATGGCGGGAACACAGCAGAATCAAGTTTGCTGGGGCGCTTCGTTCGACATCCGTTTGTTTTGGGTCGTATCGGGGGCCACGATTGCTTCGAGCTCTAATATGGCAAACCTGCCCCGTTACAATATCGTTCTTTTCGATCAAGGGGTCGTAACAGCCTGTGAACGCACATCGGTTCGCCGACCGAGCAAACAGAATCTTTATAGTTGCGAAATCAGGCAGACTCATAAGATGTTTCTCTGGTTGGCGTGACATTCATTCCTCATTCAGCGTCGGCGGACTTCCCTTTGGTGTTATGCGCCACCGAACCGCGGAGGCTTCCCACGCACCTGACGTCACTTGAGCCGAAAAGTCCTGAATCACTAGAGGATATCCAGCTGCCATCAGCTCAGCGTATTCCATCGCAGGGTCACGAGTCAGATCGATGCCGCCCCAAAAGTGGACTTCGTAATCTTTCCCCTTCTTTTGGGCCCGGCTCCACTCGTTCTCCGAGAGGAAGAACAGTACTTCGTGGTCTCGGCGCCCTTTCACCTCTATACATCGCGCAGGCGACAAAGTACGATCCTCGATATCCCATCCAAGACTATCCGAGTCTCTGGAAACCCAATGAATCTGCGATGGATCCGCTGCTTTTGTCCTTTCACTTTGCAAAGTGTACATTTCAGCCCGATCTCCGATTGCTTTCCTCTCGACGGCCCAAGCCGGCACTGCAGTTGGTGGAGGGAGCAATGCCCAGACAGTATTGAGTTCGGTAAGTAGATCCTTGGGGACTGTGACTAACGGGAGCAATCTGACACCTTGCCACCACTGCAAAACGCCAAGCAACTGAGCTGCGCCATTTTTCACTGCATTGGTTGGGCATACAAGGTCACCATTCCGATCAATTTTTCCGTATTCGATGAGCAGTCTGGCTTGATCGTGAAAACATCCGATTCGGATGAGCATGAGGCCGAGAGGACGCATGTCACCCGTCTTGACAGCCTTTGCGACGCGATCCCCTGCGCGACTCCGTCGAACAGATGCGTCTTGGATAGAGATTAGTCCGACTTCCTGGAGGACTTCGAAGATTGGTCGAATTTCGTCAAAAGGGCCGCCACAGGTGGCCCAGCTAGTGCGCATCGCTTCGTCAGTCGTCAACCCGGGCGGACCAGATGGTACAACGCGCAATGTTTGTGCAACCCGGTTCAATCGAACCGTAGTCAACCAATTCGATTGAATGGATACTGTCACTACCGATCTTCTCCGAGCAAGAAACGAAGCAGTGCGGCCAAGTCTTCATCGTCACCTTGTGCAGATTCCAAAGGATCAAGGGCTAAGTTGAATGGTTGAAGTTCGGCGCCTTCAAGAAGTTGCCGCATAACCCCCTCTTTCCGAGCGAGTGAAGCTTGGACGAGATTGTCAATCGTAGGTCTGCCGTTTAGGGATGCGGTCAGAATGTGAATCCGAACTGCTGTACCGCGCGGCAAACCCAGGCGATGAATGCGGTCAATGGACTGAAGAAATAGGGCACAGTCGTAGGTTCTATCTAAGTAGATCGCATTATGGCAGGTACTGTGGAGCGAAATTGACTCTGAACACGATGCTGGATTTGTCACCAGCACGGCCGGACTGTCTAAGGTCAAGAACTGGTCAATAATTCGTTCACGGGTATCCACATCTTCCGGGTTCAATCGACGCAATCCGGCGGCATCATTCTCGGTTTCATCACCCGCAGGGACTCGACCATCAATTTGAAAGCATGGAACACCCAACTGCTCAGAGACGATCCTTGAGAACTGGTCAAGATTGCGAACAAAATTACTCCAACAGACTACCTTCTGACCGCCGGCAACAATCTCTCGGATGAGGTTGAGTGCAGCGAGTGACTTCGCTGGTGTTTCAATTTGGCGGTAAGCTGCAAGCCGCTCCATCAGCGTGGGACTGGCGCCTTCAATGCGAGGTAGTCGATAGAAGCTATCCGGGCTATTCAGCACATCCGGGTTTGTCGCGGCTTGCAAGAGACGAATTGGTCTTGCTCGTTTCAACGCGTCGAGCTTATCGCGCCAGCTTTCCGCGTCTTCCAGTCGCTTACGGAAGCCTCCCTCAATAAGTTGGTAAATCTCTGCCTGAGTATCTGTGATAGGAACGTCGTGAGTCGTGACCTGATACGGATCTAGGCCGAGAGCCGATTTGGGAGTGCGAGAGATGAATGGCTGCAAAGTGTGAAGAATGCTGGGAAAGTTTCTATCTACCCTGGCCCCAAATGTCTCGCGTGGTCCCGTCAACTCCCCCGCGGGCCACAAAATGTTGATTTGCGAATAGAGGTCCTTACCACTTTGTGGCATCGGGGTACCGGACAGAATCATTCGTACCCGTGCGTGTTTCGCAATTTCTAGTAATGCCGGCGCCCAGGTGCCACCTCGGAAACGCTTGACCCGATGCGACTCATCGACAACCAGCATCACCCGAAATCGCCGGCAAAGGTCGATGATCTGCAAGCGGTCGCTCGTCGCAGTTGCGTAACTGAGTAGGATTAGTTGGTTCTGTCTAACCGCCGAATATGCAGATCTCCGCTGCGCAGCAGTGCCGCGAATTCGCTTTGCGGTCAGCAAAGTTGGTATGGCTGTCTTTACTTCATTTTCCCAAGGGCGGAAGCATGAAAGCGGACCGATCACAATAACCGTATCTATCGTCTTTGACTCAATGTGAGTTGCTGCTGTGGCCAACGTCGTGGCTGTCTTCCCGGAACCAGGGACAGAAAAATTGGCGAGATTAATCGCGGCGAGACCATGCAGGAGCCCTCTTAGCTGATGGTCGCGTAGTTCACGAACGGCATCATTCCAGCCGAGCGCCTTGAGGACGCCTCTTACATCATCCGCGGTTAACGATGAATCACCAGTTCTAAACGCTGACGCGGCTTCTCGGGTACGTTGGAAGCTGCGCTTGCGTTCAATCTCGTGCTGTACCGCAGTATCGGCGGCTCCCACCCGTTTGACAGTCCAGCTTTTCGACTCAAGAAATGTATTGACGCGGACTACGAGACTTGAAATCGTGTGTTTTCGTCGTGGGCACCGCCAACCGTCGTTGATCGGTGTGGCGCCAAGGACTCCTCCAAAGAAAAGTCGAGCGACTCGATCGGCACGGAGTCTTTCAGAGGAGACGACCACTTCGTCTCCATCAACGATGACGGTGACTTCGCTTTGATCGGCCATGTTCACTCACTGCCAAGTAATTGCTCGGCGTTACGGCTCCAAGCGATAACCTCACCCACCAAACGTCGAACCTCGTCAGAATTCTCGGCACGAAGCGCGTTTTGCAAAGTCTGTGGATCGCTCGACAATGCGTTAAGGCGGTTAATCACTTGTTCCAGAGTGGATGCCGCATCAAATGTTGAAGCCAGGCTTGCTGCAGCCCGAAATCCATCAATTGCGTTTGTGATGCGAGTCTTTACTTTTGATGCAGGGTAGTTCGGTACAACGGGACCTGGAGGATCAGCGTTATTCTCATCGGCATCACTTGGCTCGGCTTCGCTCACCAAACTAGGATCGGCCAGCTGAGAATCCGCCGGGGGCTGCCATGTTTGCTCTTCTCCCTCGATTCCTCGAAGCAACTTGTCGTATCGCTCGCGATCTTCAATGAACATCTTCCTGATTGACCGAATGTCGTCGTGCGGCAAACCGGCACGGATCATTGCAAAGGTGAGGCGGAGCATGTCGGCAGCGTCATCTGGATAATCTGATTCCACCGTGGACATCACCTTCCCAACATCTCGAAATCGTTCAACCTGTCGAAGCAGCTTTTGGTACTGGCCGGGCGCATTCGAATCATCGAGATATGCGTCCATGTAGCGGATGGCTTGCAATTGGATTACGGCATATCCTTTGTCGCCTCCGGCGACATGTTGGAGTTCACCTGCCACACGGTCGATCGACTCCGGGTCGGCCCAATCTACACTTCTGCTGATGGCTGCGTCTCTGAGGGCAAGCAAGAGGTTGATGTCCGTATAGCGGACTTTGAAGTCCTCAGTTAGCTGCTCACGTTGTTCCATTTCAAACAGGTCGTGTTCGTTAATTGCAGACGCATCGAGGATGATTGCATCTACCCATTCAGTACCATCGAGGCCACCATCAGCTCGAAGTCGCTTGAGCATCGCAAGCCGTCGGTTTCCATTGCGAACTGTTCCGTCCGGACGGATCCAGAAGGGACGTTCTTGCTTCCGCCGTTGCCAATCAGATTTGAGTGCTTCGTAGTCTTTAGAACTCTGGCCCACAACTCTATTACCATCGACGTCGAGACTCGTATCGAGCAAGATCGAAATCACCGACAGTTCATCGTCTGCAGAGTTTTCGGGGTCAAGTGAGTGACCGAGCTTTTCCTCAATGAGTTTTCGTTCGGCAGTGAACCGCCGGTTGTCTACGTTTAAAAGAAGGGCTTCAACCGGGACTCTGACGACGTCAAACAGTTGCCAGGCGTCCTTGCACCACAGCCGCTCTTTGCGGTCGGTTGCTTCCCTCCGCTGCTCAATCATTCGACGACGCTCATCTGCTGTCATTGAACCTCCATCTGACTCGGCTCAATCAGAAGTAGCTATCCGACCGAATCGAGACCTCGTCATCTCAATTGCAAGTTTCATGCTGAATCGATCCGCCTTCAGAATTTTGAGCGGTCTGACAAGCTTCACCCAACCCGACACACCCTGATCGAATTGCGAACGCACGCAATCCGACTTTCTTCTGCATACAACGGTCACATCCCATTCACAATTGCCATCGCTCGAATGATGTCCCATGTGGGAGTCATTCTTCAAAGGCCACAGTGCCGTCACGAATAGTCCTGCACCGTCGAGCGCGGCGCCAATAGCGTCCCAAGCAGACTGGGAGTTTGAATGAAATGTGAAGGCGAGAGGTTTATGGGGTCGTAGACGGACCAACGCGGAAACAAGACATTGGGACAAAAGAGAAGAAAACGACTGCACGGGGGCTTCAGGGCTTGGAAGGAGCGGGGCTCCGCCCAAGTCAGGCTGATCAATCCACGATCTATAGAATTCTGAAAGTTCGCTATAAGCGATGTAATCAAAATAAGGCGGGTCGAAGAGACACAGATCTATTTCAGCCCATTCTTTGGGTAAAGGCTTATCTGCAGCAGACGCGCAAATGACACCATCTGTCGGCACTGATCGTCGAGGAAAGTTGATCACTTTGGCGACTGGCTTCTTGCTCTTCACAGACCAGACATAACGTCTCGGAGAAACCGAGCTGGAGCGTATCACCTTTTCGAAGCTTCGCCTTAGAGTCCCCCGACCTGCGCTAGGGTGAAACGGATTGAGCTCTACGGCTAGGGACGGTAGAGAGTAACTGCGGACGCTGAACAGAGGAGCAAGTCGCCCATAATCGACCGCATATCCACACAATGCATTGTTAGTTGTCAGAGCATTCGACACCGCGAGTGTCAAAGCCCTTCGGATTGCGCCGGAATAGTCTGATTGCTCAATCCATTTGAACGCCCTGCCAAACACAGCAAGCTGGCGAGGCGTAAAGAGCTCGACGTGCTTCGAAATGCCAAAACTGAGCGGTCTACTATCCCGCCGATCTTTCACGAACTCGGTTACCGGCAGCTTTAGCCGATCTGCATTTTCCTCAAGATAAGCATCCGCTGTCGTAATCAGATCGCTATCGGCCTTTGTTGGTCGGCGGATATGCCGATACATTCCGTCAGCCGTTTCTTCAATTGCAAGTAATCGAGGAGAAGCGATGCCGGTGCGCAGCTGCTTGTGGGTTGATTGCGTTTCGCAGTGCTCACACGTGAATCTTTGAGCAGCAAAATTTCCTTTCAAAAGATCTCGCCGGCGGCCACAGCACCGCAATTGGCGACGATCTAATGAGTCAAGGAGATGCACGCGAAGGCAATCCGGACAGAACACTACAAGTTCTGCATCTCGAATCACGGCTCCGGACTTTCTCGAATTGCGCGCAATGATCAAGTTGCGATGCAATGCAGAGAGGACGCCGCACTCGGGACATTCGACTTGACGTACCCAGAAATAATGGAGCGGAGTCCATTGTTTTGTTTTTGGTTTGAAAAGGCCCGCAACATCTTTTTCTAGATCGAGCAACAACTCGTCGGCAGCGGTGGACAGCACACAGGTGTCGGGCGACTCCAACTCGTGCTTGACTATTTCGACGGCTAACGGGTCAACGTCTGTGCCTGAAGGCACCGCTCCGAGCCGCGCCGCTTCTACTAGCGTGGTTCCTCCACCCATGAAGAGATCGTGTACTCGGATGTCTTGCAAGGAGTTCTCTTCCGAACCGAACATTCGCCAATAGTCCGCTTCGTCGAGATCCGCAGGATATGCGGCAGCCAGAAGAAGTCCACGCATGACGCCTGGCGGCCGCCGTGCCCACCAACGATGGCTCGAATAGATCGGATCATTTGAGCGCCGATCCGCTTGGGCAATGAGTGAAAGTTCTCGAAAGGGCAGGTTGACTTCTAAGAATGTCGATGAATTCGAAGGGTTTGGGGGGCGAGACGCCTTTCCTGTCGACGAAGTCACATCAACAGGCGATAATCGCGAATTCAGCCCTGACAAGTGGCAAGCAGCCAATCGGTCTCTGTCTTTCTGCTCTGCGGTGATACTTCATCAATCGTCTGCCTGAATGAATTGACACCATTGAGGATAGCATGAAGATGGCCGCCAATGATTGGCGCACTGCCGTGAGGCCTCAGCGCAATTTCGGCGCTACGAGACATTGATCGAATGACAATAGACCCTCGCATTTTTTATCTGATCCTGGTTCCCGACGGGCAACCGGAGAACGCGACTCCGCTCCAGGGATTTGCCCCGAGCCTCTGTGACAACGAATGGATGATCCGCGCTATTGCGACTCTTCCTTCAACGATCGTCGATCTCTCGGACAAAGGCAGGAAGACGCTGATTCAGCGCAGGATGATCGGGGGGCGGCCCATTTATTGGCACGGACAATCGCCACGAACAGTTCTTACGTCCAGCCCGCCGTCCGAAGCTCCCTTCTTCATGGTGCTATTAGGAGAGGGACAGCCGGTAGCGCATTACATGCAATGGTCCGCGAACAATGGAAATCGCCCGACTATCGTGGCCGAGAAGGGCGGACATCTTACATATGCTGAGTTGACTCTCGAAGGGATCAGAGGTCGGCTTCTCGCCGTCTGCGACCTTCTAGACTCAATCGCAGAGGCCGAAGAAGTAGCTGATGCAAAGTCACAGATCGCTCAGTGGCGGGAACTCGACGAGCGTGACCTGGGATACAAGGTTGGTGGACATAACAGCGTTGCGCCCAACGTTTTCGTTCTCAGGAGTATGGGCTACGGAGAGCTCCGCTACGGCCCAATGCCAGTCTCCATAGATATTCAACCCCACGTCGATCAGATTGTCCGGACAACGCGAAGCATATATGACGAGCGAAGCCGTTTGGACGTGCAACGGCTGGCAAAGTTTTTCAGACCGACCCTTGACTTGAACCTCTTTGCGCCTGCGATTTACCCCGATGTACTCAGTATGAACGTGCCTGCCAGGCTCGATGGCAAGGAGCGTGACAGATTCATTGTGGTTAGACGAATGCTCCAGGATCAAACTGGGTATAGCTACACATCGAGGACCGAGGCTCACGCCGAGGCACTCTTGGGCATCAAGACAGGTGATACGGCGTCCGGCAAGCCGCAGATCGCGCCGCATCCTCTTTTCGGAGTGCGAACGGAAGAGCTCTGGTTGGGAACAGCGGCCATGGTTGCCTTCGCTGTCTCGGAAGCGAGTGCAGTTGCACGTCTTCCAAATGCGGTGAACCGTACTTCCGGAGTTGTTCGCAATTTCGCGGAACACTATCGAGGCAAAACACCTGGGCTGAGAAAGCGTTTGAGGGGCTTCCAAGAAGTACAGAACAGCCTAGCAAGGGCGGTTCCACACGAGTTCGTTGATATGATCCGTGCGTCTCAAACCGGAGTGCGTATTGTTGCAGATGCGCATCTGGAATGGCTCAATGTTGACGGCCTTCCACTCGGTATTCGGAAGGATGTGACACGCATTCCTGTTACTCCCGGCAATTCGTTCCTGGATTACTTGTCGGCGTGTCCTCCGATGCTTCTGACCACAGGAGCCTTTGAGAACGTGCTTGTCATTAGTGCGATGGAAGACGACGATGAACCGCTTCGCGGGGTCATGCAGCAAGTCATTGAGACGTTCGAGAAGCGGTGGGATGATCGAATTAAAGTCAACTACGTTGATGTCGCGAACGAGGAAGAGCTCATTGCTGCATTGAACAACCATGATGGAGCGTTAGTTGTCTTCGACGGACACGGAGGACATAAGGAAGGCGAGGCAGGTAAGCTCTTCCTGAAAGGTACTCCAGTTGATGTGTGGACAATAGGGCATCGACTGCACAAGGTACCACCGATCATTGTCCTGAGCGCATGCGATACGCATGCAGCAGATAGAAACCACGCGACTGCGGCGAACGGATTTTTGTCTCTTGGCGCCCGTACAGTCCTGGGTTCGGTGTTTCCCCTCAGAGGACTCGACGCGGCGATTTTTATCGGCAGATTGCTGCTTCGACTTGCTCTCTTCCTGCCCGCTGAGGTTGGCCGCCGTCGGCGCCCCATAACCTGGGCAGAACTGATTTCGGGCATGCTGCGCATGCTGTTGCTGACGGATTACCTTCGCCACCTACTGGACGTAGGGCTTATCACGGAAAACACGTACATGGCGGTACATGAGCGGGGAAACATCTGGATCAATGAGCCAGTGCCCAATCCATTCGAAAAGGTCGATCACCTTCTTCTGGAACACGGCGTCGAGCGCGGCCGTCTACAAACCGAACGTGACATTGCAATCGCCAATTCGAGCTTCATCAGCTATCTTCAGCTGGGTCGGCCTGAAACTATTTCCTTGGTGACAGAGGAGATGCTACAGGAGTTCCAATCTGGGCAGGATCCTACGCCTTAGGCTTCCATCGCTGAGCGAGGGCTGAACACATCGTGTTAATTAGGTCGTCTGCTATTAAAAGATATAGCCATTTCCTTTCATAGCATCACCTGCTATTCAAGCGTGCGGGGGATTGTCAGGCTGACACTAGCCTCAAGCCAGAGGTCTTCTTTGCTTCCGCCTTCTCCTGCTCCTTGCGGTACTTCACAAGTCGGTCAACTGCAGCGAGCTTGTGAGCTGGGGCGAGATGTGCGTATCGCAGCGTCATCTTGATGTCCTTGTGGCCGGCCAATTCCTGTACCGTCCGAATATCTACACCAGCCATCACCAGACGCGAGATGTAGGTATGGCGGAAAATGTGCCAGGTCACGTCCTTGAAGGACGGGTTCTCCTTGACGGCTTCCTCCATCACAAGTTCAAACCAAGCGCGAGGAGAAATCATCGGCTCGCCGTACCGGGTGAGGCAGACCTTCGGGGAGTCGGGGTTCCGGCGCTTATGAAGCTGCTCAAGAGCGCTGACCGCAGCGGCCGTGAGAATCGCGGCCCGCGAAGTTCCATTCTTGGTCCTAAGCAGCAGCACCTGCCTCCGCTTAAGATCGACCCTGTCCCACTCCAGCCCATACAACTCACTCCGTCGCATCCCTGTTTCGAGAGCAAGGGTGAACTCCGGTTCATGCAGGGCGCACCTTTGGCGGATGATGGACCGAATTTCCGCCTCTTCCTTATATGTGATGAATCGGACCCGGCTATTCTCTTCGCGGTGGAGCCGAACCAGCCGCGCCGGGTTGGCCTTCGCTTTGCCGTTCCGGATAGCCTCCTGGAAGATCATCGAGAGCGTTCCCCGGTAGCGGTTAATCGTCGTCTTCTTCAGATCGTCTCGCTTATCGAGGTACGCTTTGATCATCTGCGGAGTGATCTCCTCGATGGCTGTTCCACCAAATGCCGGCAGAAGTTTTTTCACAGTCGAGCGGTCGCCAGGATACGAAGCTTTGTGTTCCTTGGAATAGGCAAGAGCATCTTCGGCAATCTCCGAGAAGAGCACCGCCCGGCGAGGCCGGACCTCCGGCATTTTGATTCCCATGCGGGCATCGGTCTTGCGGCGCTGATACAGTGCCACAGCGTCTGATCGGCGTCCTACCTTCTCGCGATGCCGAGCGCCTTCGACGTAATAATTGATCCACCAGATGCCGCTGCCGGCGGGGTGTTCGAACACTCCTTTGATCGATTTTGGCTTCTTGCCAGCCCCGTTTTCCATGAGCCCAACTCCTCGGCTTTCTGGAAATAATTATGACACCGAAGGTGGGTAGCGGTGGCTGTTTTGGTGGCTGTTCAAATTGAGAATCTGAGCACACTCGTGCATAAACGTGCGAGGCACATCAACGTAAGTATTTTAATATGAGCAGAAGTGCAAAACGGTGCGAACCCGTGCAAAGCCCAAAATTCCCCTGTTAACCGAAGGGTTGTAGGTTCGAGTCCTACCTGAGGAGCCAATATTTCAGTAGTTTACGAACCCCTACCTGCCGATTCCCCTGCCGCTCAAGCCGTTCTCAGCGCCATTTGCACGATCTTGCCGTGCGCCTGCCGCATGTCCGCCGACGCCGCATCACCGTAGATGTTCATCGTGGTGCGAATGTCGGAGTGCCGCATGAGCTTCTGCTGCACGCCGACCGGCGTCCCTATCGCATCAATCCACATCCGGTACGAGTGCCGGAAGGTGTGCGTCCCCATGTGCCCCAGGCCCGCCGCTTCGCCAGCGCGGTGGAGTTCCCGCCAGAATCCCGTGTAGGAGTAAGGCAGCCTGCCGAGCTTTAGCGGACTGGCGAAAATCCAGTCGTCATCCGCTGCAAACCCGGTGGTCCGCCGCCACATGCCGAGCCGTTCCAGAAGTTCATCCGCGATTGCCAGGGACTTGCGCGACTCGTCGCTTTTCACGTCGTCCACCGTCTGTTCGACGATGCCGCGCTCGATGCGCAGCAAGCCGCTGCGCCAGTCGATATCCGACCATTTGAGCGCCAGGCATTCGGAGATGCGCAGGCCGAAGCAGATGCAAACGAGTGACATCGTTCCGAAGGGCTCCTTCAGATGCGAAACGAGCAACTGAAACTGCTCGACGGTCAGGCTGCGAGGACGCCGCAGGCGCTTTGACGCGCCCTTGACCGTGACCAGGCTGATCGGGTTCACCTGCATGGGAATATCCTGCTTCCACATCGCGTAGTTCCACAGCGCGCTGAGAATGCCCCGGACGTGCGTGCGGCTTTTCGGGGCAAGGTCGAGAGATTCCAGCCAGGTTTCGACAGGCCGGGCCTGAAGGTCGGTAATCAGGCTGTCTCCCCACTTCGGCAGGATGTGGATGCGTATCCACGATTGATAACCCCGCCGCGTGTCTTTGCGCTTTGGCATCTTCTCCGCCCGGTACTGCTCGACGAGTGCGCCCACAGTCGGGACCGAACTGCGGGGCTGTATAGCGCTTTGTTGTTCGACCGCATCGCGGAGCGCCTTTGCCGCCCGCCATGCCGCCGCCTTGGTCGGCAGGTTTTTCAGCGAACCGATGGTTTTCGAGTGCCGCCTGCCGTCCTGCCAATAGAAAAAATTCCACGTCTTGATTCGTTTATCCAGCACGATGCTGCCTTGCTTTGCCCTTGCCCTCACGGAATCCTCCTGTTTCCGAGAGCAACGGACGGCTCCACCATCATACGATCCAAATCAACGGCCCGGAAACGCCAGACATGGCGCTGCGCACCCGACAGCGCATAGCCCTTAAGCTTGCCCTGTCTCACCCACAAGAGGACGGTACGCGTGCGCACCTTGAGATACACGGCGGCCTCCGATGCGGTGAGCCATTCGTTTACGACGAGCGGCTCGGAATGGTTGACCTGGGTCGCCATATTTTCCCTACCGGCTGAAGAACTTTCCGAAAGCGACGATGGCAGACGGAAATGGAGCGCAATTTTGCGCGTTACCGAACTTCACCCTGCCGCGAATGAAATACACATAGCCGTGCCGGGCGTAGTCATGCCACCAGCGCGTGTCCACTCGCGCAGGGAGCAAGCAGACCACAAGCGCGCCCTTCTGCGACTCTTCCCATGCTTTCCTCACCCACGCGCCGATTTGGCGGCCATAGGGCGGGTTCATGAAAACCTTGCCCAACCATGGTTGGCTTAAGCCATCTTCCGTCTTGGTGAAGAAGCGCGGACATTTAGCGTTTTGCGGCGTGGCGCAAGGATCAAGCGTGAATCCGCCGAAGACCTCCGATAGTTCGTCAAAGAGCGCCTGCGGTGTAGGCCATTCGCAAGTGGCGCTTGAAAAATGCACGCTGGGCAGTGCGTCGAGATGGTTCTTGTCATTCAATTACCCCGACCTCGTTAGTGATCTCGCCGCCGCAGGCCCATCACACCAAGCGCATAGTCCGGCAGGTTCGAGGTTGCGGACGCCCGCGACGGAGCGAAATGCGCAGGTCCACTCACCCACGCGACTGGCGACGCTGTGTCCGCCTTGGCTACGCTTTCTACCTGCCCCCGGCCGTGCTTCTTAAATTTCCGCACCGTTGCTATTACGAGCCACGCCACGCAGCCGAGCGAGAGCAGCCGCAGCATAGGCAGCTCATCCGCGCTGGCACCGTTTGCCGCCATCAGCAGGAGCATCAGGCCGAGAGCGGGCGCGACAAACATCAGCGCGGATCTGCGCCGGGCGCGCCCGCCATCGGCGGGGATTCGCCCAGGCGCTTCCTCCTCCTGCCCGGTATCGTTCCACTGGCGCAGCCGCGCATGATGCACGCGCATCCTTCGCCAAGAGCGGAGCGAGGCGGCGGCAAAGCAGACCGCGACGATTGTCTCCCGTAGTGAGGGCTGCCCCAGAAACCAGCCAGCAAGCGCGTGCAGAAACCATGCGCAGATGCACAGCGCGATGACCGGATTGCCAAACAGGCGCGCGAATAGAGGAGGCGTTTTCATCGTTGTGAGAAGGTCACGGGCAGAACATTGGTGCCGCTCGCCCGGAATGTTTGACCAGCCCGGAACCACAGGCCGGTGACTTGGAAGTTATTGGCGGGTCCGCCCGTCTTGAATCGACGCGCGAAATCGCCGGGCTCTATCGCGTACTCCGTGCTTTCCGAATAGCCGCGATTGACGCTCACACCGTTGCTGCGTCCCCGGTTTTCTCCCCAATTGTCGGAGCGCCCGTCATTCGCGGTTGTCGTTCCGAATGTGCTCGCACCCCAGGTGGTGGATGAGCCCCGGTTATCTCCTTCGCCGTAGTTCATGCCGTAATTCGTGCTGCGGTTTTCCCCGGCGCTGTAGTTGGCGCGGCGCTTTATCACTTTGCCGATGGTGCGCGCGGCGTACTCGTTCGTTTCCGCGCAGGCGTTTGAGAAATACACGTGGGTCATGAACTTGCCGACGAGGTTCATTGCCGTATCGCGCGGGTTGTCGCCGCCGATTTTGGAAAAGTACGCGGGCAGCGATTGCGTCATGTACAGCACGCAGCATTTTGAGTCCCTGCATAGTCCTAAAAACTCACCGTCATAGCTCGAAACCGTTTCCTGGCTTTCGTCTGAATAAAGGAATACCGGGCGCTCGCGGTGCTTTGGCTCAAGACTGTTGCGGGTCAGGACCGCCCGCTGCCACATATATTTGAAGAGCACCTGCGCGATAGCGCCGTCCTCGTTCCAGGTCAGCGTGGGCATCGCCAGCAGGATGACCGCGCCGTGAAACGACATCTCCGGCACGATAGTTGTCCTGCCGCAGAAGGCGCGTTGCAAACGCCCATGCCGGAAGCGGTCGAGCACCGTGGTTGCGCTGATGACGATGTTTCCCCGCGTCTTGTCGGGGATACGCGGGTACTCCGCCGTCCAGTAGCGAAATATATCTTCCAGCGCCGCCGCATCCATCGGCACTCTCGGCTTTGTTGCGGCCGCATCCATGACTTGTTTCATGAACGAGCTTCGCTGCCACTCCGCAGACGCCAGCTCCTCGACGCTCGCAGGCGCGGAATTGATGAAGTCGATAATGTCGGGGATCGTGACCTTTCCCCGCGCGGCATAGAGCGCAGGCAAGGTGCGCCGGAACATTTGCCGCGTTGCGTCTTCCCAGAACGGCTCGCCCCCTTTCTGGCTTGCCGTGGGGCTGGCGCGCTTCGCGGCCTCAAGGATACGCATCAGGCATTCGACCACCGTGCCGATGCCGTTCATCCCCTGGCGGCCCAGCTCGTAGCTAAGGAAATTGAAACCCTCGTTTTCATCGAACACGATGAGCGACGCGGCACGGCCATGCTCCGCGCAATAGCGCCGCCACACGTCGATTTCTCCGGGCTTGGCGGCTGTTACCAACCCCCCGAACCGTGCCCGTAAAACCGCCCCCGCGTACATGCGGCCCAGGCCGGAGCTTTTGCCCCCGCCAATTCCCCCGAATCCGTGAATTCCGCCGCACGCCCCGGCCACATCCAGACCGTCGCCATGCGACGAGAGCTTGAGCAGCAGCGCGTTCAAGTCGCTTATGAATGGGGCCATGATTGTTTTACCTCTGGCACGCGCAGTGCGGCGCATCGAGCAAGCGGATTGACCCGCTGGCTTCTCATCCACAGTTCAAAATGCAGATGGCTCCCGGTGACGCATCCCGTCGCGCCCACCGCCCCGATAACCTCGCCCTGGCGCACGGGCCAGCCGCGCCGTACCTTCACTTGCGAGAGGTGCGCGTACAGCGTCACAACGTTGCCCGGATGCTGCAGCACAACAACCTTGCCATAGCATCCCCAGCGCCCCGCAAAGAAGACGATGCCATTGCCCACGGCACTTACTGGCGTTCCGGTCGGACAGGCAAGGTCAACGCCCCGGTGCATTTGCCATGCCTTACTGAGCGGATGTAGGCGCATCCCGAACCGGGAAGACACCTGATAGATGCCTTTCGGCAGCGGAGCTGCCCCACATGCGGGAATATCGCTCGCCCGCAGATTCGCAGCCGCAAGCAGAAACACGGCAACTGCGATGAAGCCTCTTACATGGTTTTTCATCTCAACTCCCCTTTCGCGCACACGCCGGGTATTGGCCCGTTTGAGCGGGATCACTTCGTCATCAACGATTGAAGGTTTGATTTGCCCCGGCCCTGGAACCGGCCGGGGCGTTTATGAGCTAGCGGTCGATGCCCGGCTCTTTCGTCTGCTGCGTCTGCTCGTGTACACCGGCTTCTTTCGCTTCAGGCCAGCGCATGCCTTTTTCGTAATGGCTCACGCTGCTGCCGAAGCCGGGTTGCTCCTGCTCTTTCGCGTCCGGCCACGCCAACCCCTGCCCTTTGTCCGTGACCGCCCGCCCGAAAAAGCCCTCTTCGACAACCTTCTCGCGTATATCGGCGATGGCGTCGCCTATCCCTTTCTGCAATTGTTCAAGTGCCGATGGTTCTTTCATGGGTTATTTCCTCCGAATGGTGTGTACCAGGCCGACCACCGCGCTCGGTACTGTGAGGAAGCCAGGCAGGCCGGTCGGAATGGCCGTAAGCAGGCCGACCGCGAGCGCCTTCACCAAAGCTTCGTTGTCATCGTCGCCATACATGCGGCGCTGGCAGATGAACGTCATCGCACCGAGGACGATGGCGACGACGAACGCCACCGGCACCAGTGCGCCCATTGTCGCCAGCTCGCCCGCAAACAGCATCGCGTTGACCGCAAGCGTCATGACGGCGGGAATGGGATGCAGCCCGAACAGTTGCGCCAGCCCCCGCGCCGCCGTGCGGTGCACGGCGGGCGCAGGCTCACGTTGCTGCATTTGCGATTTCGCGAGAATTTCAGGCTCCGTCCGCATGGCCCTACTCCTCATCCAGAGAGCGAGCGTGAAGCGCCAGCTCGGTTGCAGCTTCCCGCTCGACTCCCAGGTAGTACCGCCAGACGGCGAAATTGACGGCGACCATCAGCGTGAACAGGAAGATAAACACCGGCAGCGAATGCACTATGCCGACGCTGGCAATTGCCAGCACCATAAACACCCTGCCGATGCGGTTGGATTTTTTCGCGGCTCTTACCTTTGCCTCTTTGGTGAGAGTCACGTCCCCGGCTTGTGCAACCCCGCCCGTATAATGGGCGGGAGGCGATTCCGGGACATCAGGACGGTTAAATCCCTGTCTCATATGAATTGTTCTCCGTTTCAGGGGTGTTTGCCGCACCCCGGTATTGTTAACGGGATATACAGGCCGGGAGCGCGAAACGATAACAGGAGAAGTGAGAAATATTGTTTTCTTGACGCGCCACTTATGCCGCAAAAAAAATCTTTGCGGGGCTTTATCGAAATCGACCGCCCGGAGGTATAGGTACTGATGGCCGGAAATTCCGAAGAGCCACAATCGGGTGGGAGAGCCGCCGCCCGCGCCGCGCGCCAGGCTGAAATCAATGCCCTCGCAAAAAGCACGTACCGCGCCTACAGGAAATCCGGCGATAACTCCGTCTTTAACGATTTGCTTGATACGCTTTCGCCTTACACGCGCCCGACGCTCCGCAATTCATTTGGTATCCGCAATCCCGATCATCAGGAGGACGTTTTTCAGGAGATTGCGGTGCACTTTCTGAGCTACGCGCACCGATACGATGAAGAGCGGCCTTTCCTGCCTTGGTGGCACACCATCGTCCGGCGTGTCACACTCGATTTCCTCAATAACAGCGCCAAACAACTCCGTTACGAGAATTCGGGAACAGATGAACGTGTGATCGACGCCAGCGTTGCCGGACGACAACCTGAGTCTCAAACCGCAAAAGCAATCCTGGAAGAGGCGCTAAACAGTCTGAGAAGTGACGACCGTCATATCCTCAATCTCTATTTCGCGGAGAATTTCACGGCTCAGGAGATCTCGGAGCAAGTCCATAAGCCAGTACCCACAGTGAAATACCACATTCGGCGAGCGAGGGCTCAAATTCGTGAGTTCTTAGAACCCGGCTCTGCCAAACCAAAAACTCAAAATCCTCAAGAAACGCCCCGGCCTCTCTCGCGTCGCGAAGAGCTTAGGGAAGAGGGAAAGAGGCTTTTAGAGCGTTTCAACCAAATCTGGAACTCGGACGAGGAGGAGCCTGATGCCACTGGACGACCATGAGCTGAGAGAATTGTTCGCAGAATTGGCGGAGCCTCTGCCCCACGAACAGCTTACCGAGCAAACAAAGGCACGGATTCGGAAGCTGACCGCCGAGGCAAACTTGCGGCCGCCGTCGGATATTTCCGCCGCAAGCGACCTGACAAAGACACAAAATATCAAAACCGCGCCTAACCGCGTACAGCGCAAGGCCAAGGGTGACGACAAGATTTAGCTGGTAACTACGGCGTTGCGCTATTCTCCGCGCGTGAAGCCTGGCGGCTTTCTGCGTGAATCTTCCTTATCGGTAAAGGATTTTGTTTTCTCATCGTCCTTCAGTCCTACCATTTTTTCCAGTTCTTTAACTTTTTCCGCGTCGTAGGCATTTTCCATATCTGCCACAGCAGTTAACGCACGAATCGTGTCTCGCGTTTTCTTCGTGAGTTGCTCTGACGGTAAGGGTTCCGCCAGCTCGCCAAAAAGCTCTTTCAAATCCGCATCGGTCAGCTTCTTTCTACCGTGCCGACGCTTTGGAAGCCTTCTCTTTTCGTCTCCGAGATTCTCATCGGTCATCAGGGCAGCTCATCGTTTGGGAGCGAAGAGCCTAGCCCATCAATGGCCGCGCGGCCAGTTAAGGATTTGTGACGGCCGCTTTTTGTCCTTAGGACCGGGCAACGGGAGGAAGATTGAACAGCGCCCGGTCGTCGCGACGCGTAAGGTAAGCGCGCAGCTCCTTATCCAGCAATTGCGCTATCGCCTGGTCTTTCGCTGCCTTATTGCGGATGCACGCCCCGGCGAGGATGTTGCGCCGCGTTTCCTCATTGCGGTTCTTCTTACCTGCCTTCGCATCGATAGCCGCGATGCGCCGACTAATGGCATCGCGCCGCGAAATCAGCTTCTCGCGCCGCGTTGTCGCGTCATCGCTAATTTGTTTCTGTTCATCCATACCGCCCCCGCCGTGCTTCGATTGATTTGCGCCCCGAGATGGAGTGCCGCATCTCGGTTTTCTGACGGGATATACCGACGAGAAAGGCGGAACGATAAAGCGAAGGTAGAAAAACATCATTCAGTGCGCCTGACAGGACCGTCGCAGCTTCCCGGCTGGTCCTCAGCCCCTCCCCTGCCCGGCACGTTCAGGAAATCCGGCTGCGGCATCTTTATCGAAAAGCACAAAGCCGCAGTATAGGTAGGCAGCAAGACCTGGAGGGCGCACAAATACATTGCTTCGCAATGTTGCGTCCACCTTCGGCGGAAACGTCAGCGGCGCGCTGACAGCCTGCCATGCGGCAGGCGAAAGCAAGAGCACTGGAAGCACGGCGGGGAGAGAGCAAGACCAACCGTAGGAGCAATGGCGATCCGTGGAGGCGGGTTCTCGTATGGCTCAGTACCGATGTCATATCGCGCCGGTTCTATCGCGGGCGAGGCATCAATGCGTCATCGCAAAAGCTGCCTATAACTCCCGCGAGAGTATCCGCGACGAGCGGGACGGCCATACGAAGGATTACACCCGTTTCGGCGGTATCGAGTTCAAGGGCATTTTTGCCCCGAAGGACGCAGCGCCCTGGGTGCAGGACCGCGCGCAATTGTGGAATGCCGTCGAGGCACGCGAAGACGCGAGCAATCGCAGCGAATCTGCGCAGCTCGCCCGCAATATCGAAGTGAACCTGCCCTGCGAACTTGCGCCGGAGCAGCGCCGCCAAATGCTGCGGGATTTTGTGCGCGAGCAGTTTGTCCGCAAGGGCATGGTGGCGGACGTAGCGATTCATACGGCGCATCCACACGGCGACGAACGTAATGTGCACGGCCATATTCTGCTGACGATGCGTGAGGTCGCCCCGGACGGATTCGGCAAGAAGGTACGCGAGTGGAACGACCAGAGCCTTGGAAACGGCTGGCGCAAGACGTGGGCGGACCTTGGAGCCAGGTATCTCGAAAAAGCGGGTTACGTGCAGGAAGCCCAGCGCTGGAGTTACGGCTATCTGACCAAGGAGGAGCAGCGCAACGAGGCGTTACAACGCGGCGATCTTGAACACGCCCAGGCGCTCGAAGGCCCCGCAGGGATTCACTTAGGCCCGGAAGCCGCAGCGCAGGAACGGCGCAACAAGGAAACCGACCGGGGACGGCAGCTTGAGTCGCTCGCAAAAGAACATCAGGAACGCGGCGAGCTGAAGGCGGAACTTGCACAGACGGAGAGGGAACTGGCGGAGCCTAACACGCAGGAACGATCAGCCGAGAAACGCGATATGCCCGAACCGCAAGCCAAAAGCGAGCAGCCGCAGGCCAGGCGCGAAAAACCGCCCTCCCCCGCTGAAACCCCGCAAGAAGCGCGTGAGCGCGTCGAGCAGCATGCGCAAGCCTTCGCCGACTCCATAAGGACTGACGGCGCTATAGCGCCCACCACGCCGAGCCTCCAAACCGACGGCTTAACATGGTGGCAGAGAGCCGGGATGCGGCTTGCCATCAAGGCGCGGGATATGGCCCAGGCATTCTGGAAAGTGAAGAATATATTTACCAGACGAATCGACCGTGACAGAGGATTGGATCTATGAGCGAACGCCCCGACCTTAACCGCCTTTGGAGCAGTGCAGGAACGGCAAAATCGCGCGAGCAAGCGCAGCCGGAGCCGCAAGCGGCAAACGACGAATACGACATCCTCCCGCAGCAGGCGCACCGCAACGGCTATGTGCCTTTTTTTCTCCGTGACCACGCGGAGCGCCTGCAGGTCGTTCCCGTTTCCGAGCCGTCGCGCTTTCCGGCTTATAGCTCGCTGCTCGACATCATTTTTGACCACGACCATCAATCGGCCCTCACGCTCGTTTACAGCTTCATGCTGGTGAAGGTGACAGGCAGTAATCTCGGCCCGATTGTGCATGCGCTCAATTTCGGACGGTGCGCAGCCATTCATCAGTACTACGCGAATCGCTTCAGCGGCCCGCCCGACCCGGACAAACCGCTTGTCGAAAGCATCTCTACGGTTTCGGCTGTGGACAAAACGGCGGGCCTTGCGACCGCCGAGTAGTTCGCGGCTCCTCACGTGTGAAGAATTGATATTAATCAGCTTTGCAGGTGTGCACACTTGAATCTGTGCACATATAAAGAGTTGCAGAATTGCACCTTTGCACTGCTGTTATCCCGCCGACCTCTTCACTTCATTGACATCAGAATCGCAATGCGTCATTTGTGCAGGTGTGCACACCTGAATCATTGCATTACTGAAGGATTGCGATTGTGAAGAAAATAGCTCTTATCGCGCAAAAAGGCGGTGTTGGTAAGACCACCATCGCCGTCAATCTGGCCGTCGCAGCCGGATTGAAGACCGCCCTGTTCGATCTCGACCAGCAGGAAAGCGCCGTCATATGGGCGGATCGACGGAAGACCGAGGCTCCCCATGTCGAATTCCTCACGGAGCGGCGGCTCCCTGAAGCGCTAAAAGCAGCGGAACAGGGGAAATTCGATCTGGTAATTATCGACACACCGCCAGCCGCAGGCCCCCAGGCGTTCACGGCGGCTCAGTCCGCCGATCTCATTTTGATTCCCTGCCGTCCCAGCCTTGTCGATCTTGATGCGGTTCGTCGCACCGCACAGCTCGTTAAATCGGCGGGCGTACCTGCTTTCGTCGTCTTTAACGCCGCACCTCACAGCGCGACTACACTCCTTGAAGATGCCCGCGCGATTGTCATAGGGGCGGGGCTGACTCCGGCTCCCGTCGTGTTGCGTGAGAGGAGCGCTTACCGCGCGTCGTGGCCATTGGGTAAAGCGGTTATCGAAACGGAACCCTACAGCAAGGCTGCGAAAGAAATATCCGAACTGAAGGATTGGGTTCTTGCACAGCTTCAGGTGTGCACACCTGAAGCTGCACAGAAACGCGAGCTGGCCGATGGCTAGACGCTCGATTCTATCCCCAGTCCTAGAGGAGCAACCGGTAAGCGCGGAGGCGCTTGCGCCGGTGCATGAGCCTATTCCACAGCCTGCCTCAAGGGTGAAGCCTAGCCGTCGCGACAAACTGCATATCGGCGGGTATTACGAACCGGGGGAGCCGATCATCGTTGCGTTTCAAAAGCTGGGAATCGATCTGCGCGCGACACAACAGGAGATGCTACTGGAAGCGATCACAGATTTCGTAGCAAAGCATCAGGCTGCCAGCGCGTTTCAACAGGATCGTTAAGCCGCCTGTCCTTTAAGGAATGCTTCAATATCGGTCTCAGGTGCCCCGGCCTCACGCATTGCGGCTACTGTGGCATCGATCTTACCTTGCACGGGAGAGAGTAGGGAGGGGATCGAAACCGTTTCAACCTCCTTTCGCAAACGCGCCAAACGGCCCGGCTTCGCCCGATTCAATTCTTCGTAAGCTGCTTTCAGCTCGTGCTCGGACTTTCTCCACCATGCGACTTTAAAGCCCGTCACCAACCCGCGCAGTTGCCCGCCTTTTCGGATCGGTTCAATTTTGACGCTGAAGTCTGCTAGGCCATTAACTTCTATCGCTGCCGGTTGGATCACTCTTTGGAGCAAATTAGGTATCCTCTCCAATTTTTGGTCAGGAACACCCAGCAGTGCACGAAAGTCCTCTACTGAGAAATCCTCGTGCCAAACATGCTTTAGGTTGATACGCGCCGTAATCAGCTCATACAGCGCAACGGAATACTTGGATGAGAATGCGAATACTACGGCATTGCGGACGCGCCCCCATAGGGTCGAATCTTTAATGATTTCGCGCATGCCCCGTGAAAAACTATAGGTAACATGCCCTGTTGGATTATTTTCATCGTCAGTGACGGTCGAATCCGAGAGAACTTGCACAAGCTTTGTGGCCGGTCTTCCCCTGCTGTCTTTTGTCGGAACTTCGACTAAGGTTTTCATTAAGCGCCGAATGGAATCCGTGACTCTTTCACCGCCTTTGTGTGTACCGCGCAATTCGGCTATACCGATAAGGTGATCAACATCATCGCAGAGCCGATCACCGGCATTTGCATAGAGGACGTTTATCACTCTACGATCCTGCAGCGATAGGGTTCCCGTACCGCGAATCTCTATTAGCTCACGCGCCTTGGCGAAATCGTGACCGCTTGGCTTCTGATCGATGGTCTTATACGTCATTAAAAGATGACGTACTGTGAACGTAACGTTCGGTCAACAGTTCTTGTTACGTTCCGCATTCCCCCAAAAAGTTACGTTACGATTGCGTCCCCGACTAATAGCAAGGTGACCTGGCGCATTCCCCCAAGAAGTTATGATGAGCCGCTATGGAGATAGCCTAGGCTTCATCTTCATAACGCCTCCCCCAAAACGTTACGATATATGTCGGTCCGCGTTGCTGAATCGACGCGTTGCCGACATTCCCCCAAGAAGTTACGTTAAGGAAAACCTCCTCCCAGCCGCCGTGGTGCTGTCCCTCTCTCGAAAGTGTGGGGATTTCACGAAACGACAATTACGGAAAATGGGCGGAAATGGGTTGGCCTTACCCCCATAAAGTTGCGTTCTGCCCCCGATCCGTTAGGTAAACCCCCCGCTACGTGTGGCTATTCCCCCGCCGTGTTATGACCAGACGGACATGATCTTGATTCATAAGTCGATTTCCGAAAAGGAATAATGAACAGATGAATTTGAATTTCTTACGCTGTGCACAACTTTTGCATACGGAAGGTACGGAAGCTCAAGCCCATTGAGGGCTTTCGCTTCCCAAGGAAGGGAAACCCTTCCTTGACTAGCCCAATGAAACACGGCGGGGGCTTAGGAGCGTCTATAGGTAGTTTCGAATCATGCGCCGCTTGCATGTCTGAAATCCCCTCGCTATCGTCGGTTCACTACTTCACAGCCTGCGTTCAGAAGTGACATGCTACAGCAGCAACCCGACGAAGCCCTGAGAATGCTTGATACGTTCGCCAGCGTAGGGGCAACGCACTTCGATCTGACCCATACCGACATCGACGGAGAGAAACGCGGCTTCCGGCCCGAGCAGTCGCTTGCCCAGGTGAAGAACTCGATGCCGAAGCTGTTTCCTGGCGCTGCAGCAAGGCAGAACAACATCATTGTCCGGCCCCTGAGCAAGACGGCGCATTTCGTACAGCTCGATGATCTGGACGCCGCTGGGCTCCGCAGAGTAGGGGAGGCAGCATTTCTGACGCTGGAGACGAGCCCCGGCAATCACCAGGCATGGGTGGCCGTCTCAGGGCTTACTACCCCGGAGGAAGCCAAAGACTTCTCCCGCAGGCTCCGTAAAGGGGCAGGGGCCGACCATTCCGCCTCCGGCGCAACCCGTGTGGCGGGCACCACCAATTACAAACGCAAATACGAACCTGATTTCCCGACCGTGCGGATCGGCGAAACGGCCCCAGGCCGCATCGTGACGACAGACCAGCTGGAGGCAATGGGACTGGTAGCCACTCCCGAGCCGGAGATCACCGCCCCGGCATTCACCGCCAGGACGCCGCAAGTCAGGACCGGCCAGCATTCCACGACGCGTGCGAAAGTATGGCCGGACTATGCCCGTTCGCTCGCCGGAGCGCCGCCAAGCCGTGACGGCAGCGGCCCCGACCGGAGCATGGCCGACTTTACGTGGTGTATGACGGCCATCGATTGGGGCTTTCCCATCGAGGAAACCGCCGCCAAGCTCCCCGAAGTCAGCGAAAAGGCCCGTGAGCGCGTTCAGCTCAGGGATGAAGGCTACCCCCTTATCACCGCTCAGAACGCCGCCGCAGCCGTGGAACGGAACGCCCTGAAACGGGGCAGGGGGTAGGGGCACACCCAGCCGCCTGCCGCATGAACTTGATTGACTGTCATTGCAGCAAACGGTACAGTTCAAAGTAGTGAAGTGGAGAGTTTATGGGCACCGTGACGACCGACAAGACTGGCAGCATCGTAGTTTCAGCGCTGAATGCGCGGGCTAATTTTGGCAAGCTCCTGGACCGCGTTGCCGATGAGCGCGGGTCCCTTGTCATCGAGAAGCGCGGCACGCCCAAGGCCGTGCTGCTGAGCATCCGTGATTACGTCAAGCTTGCGGCCCCAGAGCCGGAAGTGCTGCGCATCATCGGTGAAGAATCGAAGCGCAACGGGACCAATAAGATGACTCAGCGCGAGATCGATCAGGAAATCAAGGCATACCGGGCGCAAAAGAAAAAGCGCTGATGCTTCCGCTCCGTCTTGTCATTGATACGAACGTGCTGGTATCCGCTGCGCTCAATCCGGACGGACTACAGCGCACCACGATCCTGCTCGCCATTACCAAGCCTGCCCGACTCTACGTGTCGCCCCCTATTTGGGAGGAGTATGCGGGGGTGCTTGCCCGTCCGCATCTCAAAATTCGTAAGGGTGTACGCCTGCAACTGCTACAGCTCATCAAGAATAATGCCCATATCGTTACCCCGTCGCACCGCTTGGCAGTGTCGAGCGACCCTGACGACAATATGCTGCTCGAATGCGCCGACAAGGCCGGTGCCGATTACCTGATCACGGGAAACAGCAGGCATTTTCCGAAGTTTTGGAAGAAGACCAAGATCATCACCGCCCGCGAGTTCATCAGCCTGGTCGCACCTCATTTAGTCTCCTAATGCAGGTTTGGGACCTGCCTGAGACATTGGGGCAAATGGGGTAAGGGTATTCCGGTAAGATTGACAGTGCGTTTCAAAACTGAATACGGTACAGCTCTTTCAGATGATGGCTATCCTGTCGAGGTGAATCTCCTATGCTCCTCAAGGCTTTTCAAGTTCACGATTTTCAGTCGATCCGGGATTCGAATTCCGTCCAGGTCGGCGACATTACCTGTCTGGTAGGTAAGAACGAAGCTGGTAAATCGGCGATTCTCAAAGCCCTGTACCGGTTAAATCCGATCACGACGGGTGAAGACAGATTCGACGTGACCGATGACTACCCAAGATCACGCGTCACAGAGTACGAGCAACAAGTTGCCAGCGGGAAGCAACATCATGCTGTCGTCACTGAGGCCACCTTTGCCCTTGAAGATAGCGAACTGAGTCCTGTAGAGGAACAATTCGGCAAGGGAGTACTGCCGGAAGCAGCGGTAACGTTGACACGCGGCTACGAAAACAAGACGGATTTTCGTCTGAAGGCCGAGGAGAAAATTGCAGGTGAGGCTCTCCTGGTGAAGGCGCACCTGACCGAACCGCTAAACCAGGAGGGCCTCACCTGGCACTCTCTTAAAGAGCTAGCGACCGTTTTGCAGGAACGCGGACGAGCCCAAGATGCGAGCTTCAACCAAGCCAACACCGCCGCCAATGCCCTAACCGATCCCGACGAAAAACAACAGGCAATCACAGCAGCTCAGTCATTGCAAGAGACTGCAGCCGCAAAGGCTCTTCGCGTTGAACTTGAGACAATTAATAGTGCGGGGCTACAAAGGCATATCTACGATAAGTACCTCCAGTCCTATGTACCCCAATTTCTGTATTTCGATGAGTACTATCAGATGCGCGGGTGCGAGAACATCGAGGCACTTCAGCAGCGAATCGCACAGAAGCAACTGTTGCCATCGGACCATCCAATCATCGGACTCATCGAACTTGCCGGGCTGAAGTTGGAGGAGCTACTAAATCCAAACCGAACACAGGAATTAAAGAATAAACTTCAAGGTGCAGGCAATCATCTCACCACAAAGATATTGAAGTATTGGTCGCAGAACAAGCACCTCCGCCTTGCATTCGACGTGCGCCCGGCCCGACCTGGCGATCCTGCAGATATGCGGACTGGTACTAATATTTGGGCAGAGGTCGCAGATCAAAAACACTTCGTCAACACCGCTCTTGGCACGCGGTCGCGCGGATTCGTGTGGTATTTCTCCTTCCTGGCCTGGTACTCGCGACTAAAGGCGGTAACGCAAAAACGGATAATCCTGTTGCTGGACGAGCCAGGCTTATCCCTTCATGCAAAAGCGCAGGAAGATCTGTTGCGTTATTTCGAGGACGAGTTGAAGGGTGTTCATCAGCTTATCTTCTCGACACATTCACCATTCATGGTCGATCCCAAGCATTTTGAGCGGGTGCGGATCGTACAGGACAAGACCATCGACTCGGACGGCGAGTTGCTACCCGAAGAAGAAGGAACCAAAGTTCTCGTGGATGTCTTGGATGCAGGCCCCGACAGTCTGTTTCCACTTCAAGGAGCGCTGGGTTACGAAATTCATCAGGCGCTTTTCGTCGGACCAAATAACGTAATCGTGGAGGGTGCTTCGGACCTGCTCTATATCCAGGTGATCTCTTCGATTCTTGGAGAGAATGGCCGGGAAGGATTGAACCCGGCATGGACCATTACTCCTGTTGGAGGTGCCGACAAAGTTCCAACCTTTGTTGCTCTCATCGGCGCACAGAAGTCGCTCCGCGTCGCGACGCTCATTGACTTCCAAAAGTCCAATGCCCAGATGGTGGAGAATCTTTACAAGCGAAGGTTGCTCAGTCGAAGCCATGTTCTGACATTCGCGGACTTTACAGGCAAGTCGGAGGCAGACATCGAGGATATGTTTGAGCGGGACTTCTATCTCAAGCTCGTGAACGAAGAGTACAAGGCGCAGCTTTCAAGTCCGATTTCCCTTACGGCACTCAACACTCATTATCCACGGCTACTCGTTTCCATTGATGACTACCTGACCCAAAACCCCTTGAAGGCTGGAACGTTTAACCATTATCGGCCTGCCCGTTATTTCACGGAGAACATAGTGGCCCTGTCTAAAGAGCTGTCGGCGGCCACTCTTGATCGCTTTGAATCAGCGTTCAAGGCGTTGAACAAGCTGCTCATTACTTAGCGCCCAGTCGAGAGATAGTGACCCCGGTCCGCGCTATTCACTTCGCCGGTCGAGGGTTTCAAGAATTGTGGTTCCGGCCTGTGTCGTCAACCGTTTCAAATCAAAGCACTCCAGAATGGCGCGGAGATGCTCGTCTGAACCAGACTCCAGATGATGAGTCTCTGCTAAATACTTTCCAGCCGCCCGCAGTTCGCCGGGCGGGATTTCCTCAAATGTCCGTGATCCTCTGCGCCGCAATCTGACCGGATCGGTTCCCTTGGCTCTAACGGTCGACAAGATGAATCCGCTTTTGCCCGGTTCGTTCTCTGAAATCACCCGCCCTTGGCGCACAGCACTCGCCAAGGCCTTATTCATGATGCTCTTCAGTTCGCCGCCGAGCCGTCTGATACCGCAGCCGCGCAGATATGTGTCATATGCCCGCTTCGCGATCATCGGGCCTTCCGCCTCGATGACCGAGCAGAGGCCATCAGCAACCACGCCGATATTGACCGTGCGAGGATCGGCACCGGCGGGTCCCTTGTAGGCAACATAGTCGGCGAAGATTGCGCCATTGGGTCGGCCAACACTGGGTGATGCCCCACTGTGGTCGTCGAATGAAGCGCCTTCTTGACTTACCGCCTCGCGATCATCTGCAATTGAATCGGATTCGTCATCAATAGGAGAAGCATCAACAGGGATGACCTCGTCCATCTCCATTCGCTCGGTTTTCTCTTGCGTCACGGGCGGGGGAGGCTCAGCAGCAACCTCGTCGATACCTCCGGGCCTGATCCCAAGGTATTCAAGTTCCGCCCAGAGTGGCTCCATAGCTTTGTCAGGATTGCGGTAAAAGTCGCCTCCCCGGATGCGGACAAATTGCCACCCCGCTCGCTGGAGGTCACGTTGGCGGGCCATATCCTGTTCGTAGCGTTCGGGGCCATGCCATTCATCACCATCGCACTCAACAGCGAGACGCCCCTGCATCCCCTCGACTACGAGATCGATACGGTAGCGGTGATTGGTGGGATCGCCGACGCATACTTGTGTGCGCACATAAAATTGCCTGCTACTGATTACGTCAAAGACATCTCGCTCAAACTGCGAATCAAACTTAAGTTTTTCCGGCTCATTGATGCGCCGACCGGGATTGAGCAGGTAGGAGAGTAAGCGATGGCGCATACATGCCGGACTAAGAACGTCCAGCGTCGCAGAATGGAAGAGCCAGAGCTGGTCTTGGGCACGGCTGGCAGCTACGTTGAAGCGTTGCCGTGCCGAGTCACCTGAGAGCACGCCGATACGAGTTTCCCCTGGCGCGGCAACCATGCTGAGGAAGATGATATGCCGTTCATCACCCTGAAAAGCATAGGCGTCCCCGCATATCAATCGCCTCTGTTCAATGACTTCCGGCTCAAGCGTTTCAAGCAATTTGTGTTCAATGAGTTTTGCTTGCGCCTCTGCCTGCAAGCTAATCACACCCATAGTGCGGCCTGCATACCTCGGATCAGCAATGCAAGCCACTATCTGAGCCACCACCGCATCCGCCTCCGGCTCGTTTACTGCGTGTTGGCTGCTCCCCGTCCTATACCCATCGGGTACGTGACGAACGGCAAGCGGTTGAAGTCTGTTTGTCGGATAGGCTCGAAGCGGATCGAGAGGAGTGCCATTGCTTGCGTAGCAAAGGTCATTGGAAAACTGGATAATCTCCGGCATGCAGCGGAAGTGTTCACGCAGCACAATGTTTTGACCGAATCGGATCTTGGCATTGGCATAGAGACTACTCTGCGCTGAGAGGGCAGGGCGGTGAGGGATACCATCGAGATAGTGGTGCTGGAGATCGGCGATGGACTCGTCGGCAATTCCGATGCCGTACGGGCTAATCTGCTGATCATCTCCCACGACCACCATCTTCTTGGCGATGTAAAACAAAAAGAGGCTTTCAATACCCAGCTGACTGGCTTCGTCAACGATTACTAGGTCATATCGACCAGGCGCAGGATCGACCATTTCGGCTACAAGGTATCTCGGCATGATCCAGACTGGAATCGCATCGCGGCATTTGTCCATATACTGTCGCGCCTCTCGACGTAAGCGCTCTAACTTTGCCGAGCGGCCCGTAGCCATGCCCATAGCCTTTACGGTTTCCCGCCATCCCTTGAGTGCAGCCGCTTCAACATGTGAGAGTCGGTTGAAGAAGTGAGTCCATGCGCGGAGCGCCGCCGATTCGGAGAGCAGTCCGCAAATGGCGTCGTCGGCATCGCGACGCCGCTTCCAGAGCTGCTGTTGATAGGTGGAATCCGTGCGTTTACCTAGCCATGCGTCAGCCATCGCCCACCGCCAGGCTTGTCCCCAATGTGCGAACCGCTCGTCCCAAGCTGGATCAGCAAGACTGCGCGCGACACTATCAATCAATCCCGGAACCGCTTCCGTCAGCGCAGATTCGATCCTACGACGTATGTCCTGATCACGCCGGGTTTCTTCAATCTTCCGCACTTGATCATAGGCTTGGCTATAAGCGGTGATTTCACGTGCTTCGATAGACCTGATGAGCGTTGCGACGACGGTATGAGTGTCATGAAGATCTTTGGCGGCCCTGAGATGGTGCAAGCACTCTGTTACCCGCTTGGTGGCTCGTTGATGCTCTTCTTCGAGAGTTGCCGCTTCGATAAGCTCCAGCAATTTAGCTGCATCACCATCAAGCCAATCCGTCGGAGGAATTATCGCATTGGTCTCACGCATTGCGTGTCCGGCATCCTGGCACATTTGCGCGTAACCCAATGCGCTACCGAGGATGCCGACGTGCTCCTTAATAGCCGCAAGACGGATTCTTGGCTGCGACCCTTGGGGTAGGCCGCCGTTATCCGACCAAGCCAATTCGAGTTCATTGAATGCAACGACGACATCAACGTGGTCGCACACTGCGTGGAGACGCTCCTGCGTTTCGGCGTGCTGCCCATCGACCGTGACTTGTTCACGCAGATACATTCGATCCTTTACGGCTTTGGGTGTCAGTACGCCAAACGTACTCCACTTGCCGCCATGCGTGAGATGTTCAATGACGGCCATCGCGTCCGCTCGAACCGCACGCGGGGAAAATGCCTCCGGAATCGAAACGATACAAGAGCCCAGACTCGCTAGGAGCCGTTCGATATCGCTTATCAATTCCGACGAATGATTGAAAAGCGTTTGCCACCGCGCCTTCCGTCCGTCAAGCGCCGCGCTTAGGGCGTTCTTTAGCCACCCAAAATCTAGTCGGTGCAGTGTTCTACGATTACGCTCTATTTCCCGGAGCTTTTCTGCGAGGGTTGCACGTTCGGTGCCGTCAAGCGCCATGACGGAGGCGAATGCCGGGTGCATCCTAAGTGATGCAACCTTATCTACTGCCTGCCTAGCGTCGTTCTCAGATGAAACCGCAAGAGCAAAATCCGAAGGTGTTGGCATTTTGCCTGTGCCTACTACTCGAAGTGCAGAGGAGTGGACCGAGTCATCGTCGTATAAGCGGCAGATGCGCAGCCAGATTCCCATGTCGCTATTGGTCGATGGAGGATCATCGCTGGCCTCACGGGGCAACCCCAGCCAACCGAAACGGTCCCGCTCCAATGCGACTCTGCGCGCTATGACGGAACCGGTGCCCATGTAGGTTCCGTTCAACAGACTATGCGGGTAAGTCTCATCTTCTCGGAGGCTCCGCAGCTCAGTATCGACCTTGGCCAAGAGACGGCGGTAAGTATCCAGTTCTCGATCAACCTCAGCTATACGCTCATCGTAAGCACCTGGCCGCCAAGCGGCGAAGCGAGTAGTAATGCCCTGCACTGCTACATTCAATTCGGAGAACGAATCGCCTCCTTGCCCGAGCAGGCTGACGCAGAGAGGTCGGATATCCTCCGGCAGCTTATCCTTTAATACCTTGAGCGCTCGACCCGTCTCGGCAGTGATCAGGACTCGCTTGCCACTTGCCAGCAGGTGGCAAACGAGATTTGCAATGGTGTGGCTTTTTCCGGTCCCAGGAGGTCCCTGCACCAAGACCCCGCGTCGGCTGCTGATGGCTTCGACGATACGCCGTTGCTCGCGATTCGCAGGCAGCGGGAAGTAGACCTCCTGTGAGTCCATCAACGGCGAAGCTTTGATTCCACTCGGTAGACGGGGCTGTTCTGAAATATCCGCGTCGTCCTGGTCTTCCACCAAACCAGTCCATCCCGATGGCACATCTTCAGTCGCGTGGCTCAATCGTTCAATGATGGCATCATAGATTCGCACCATTCCAACCTGAGTGCGCTTACGGAGGATCAAAGCAGGCGCAAAACTGACTCGCGGTTTCTCCGGAGCGCCGGGGGTCGTCTTCAGATCAGCAGACCACTCCGTATCCGGATGAAGAGCGACGCTCCAAGTCTTCACGGCTGTGAAGATGCTCTGGCGATTCCAGACAGCGTCACCAATAGCGTTTAGTTGCTCACTGACTACGGCGTAGCTACCACGCTCCGGGCGCAACTCCGCCTCCAGCATGTCGTCTTCGATCCTCAATTGTGCGCCGTCGGACGCGCCATCCAGCCGAATTATCCCTGTAGCGGCTTCGAAATGAAGATCGACTCGCGCTGTGATAACGTGCCGCAAAATCGCGGGGGACTTCCCTTTGGAAGGGCTGCGCCACGCGAGCAGCCCCAGTCCCAAAACAAGTTCAACAATTTCACCTTGCTTTTGCACTTGGGTATACAAGCGGAATAGCTCGGCATAAATGGTCTGAATACGATTGCGGCGCTGGTATTCCTGGGCCCATGCTTCCCAATGTGGCCGGTAACGATTGTAGGCTTCCACCACTTCCGGATGATCTTCGAGGCGTCGCTCAACCAAGGGCGGATCTTCCCCCTCGCCAATCACAGCTTCAAGATCAGGCTCTAGCTTTGTTGACCGCAGTTGAGGCATGTCTGCATCAGCCCGTTTCAGGGCCTGTTGATCTATCCAGGAAAGAATGATGTCGGGTGCGATAGGCGGCTTCGGAAACTGCTGCTTACGGACCACAAGCCAGGGATCACCGGCCACAAACCCATCGCTCCAAGCGGGGCTCTGGCACTCGGGCTCTTGTGGCATGTCGCCAAACCACAACACGGACTCGTACTTGTTGACGTCATATGTTGTCGTGCTGCGGAGGCCCACGAACTCCTTGAGATAACGGGCCAGGCGTAGAGCCTTGGATTCAGCCAGCGCAACCATACCTGTCATCATGCGCGCCCCTTGCCGGATTCGATTGCTTTTAGCCGCTCGAATTCCTCCACCGACAAGACGACCACGACGGGACGCCCGTGTTTCTCTATTACAACAGGCTCGGCGCGAGCCGTATCGATCAGGCGACCGAAGCCGTCCTTGGCATCCTTTGCGGACATGTTTTTCACCGGCCCAGCTCCAATCCTAAATGGCCATTATGGCTATTATGGCGCTTTTGAGCAATTGAAATATTCTGCCCGGAGCCGGGATCGTGCACCGGACGTAACGATCTGAGTCTCATGAAGTCGGTGGAAAATACTTGTCCTGTCGATTACACGCTGATCCTCTCGACAATATTCCTGCTGACCTTCTTCTTCCTCCGGTCGTAAAGACCCGTCGTGCGCGGATCGGCGTGCCCGGCCAGATGCTGCACGTCCTCGCGGGGAACACCCTGCGCCAGCAGGTCCGTGATGGTAGTGACGCGGAAGGAATGGGGAGAGTAGAGCAGGGACAACGCGGTGTCTTTCAGCCGCCGCTTCATCATGCGGCAGATGTCGTCGCCATTGAGCGGCTTTCCGGAAAGGATGCGCCGCTTTTTCATAGCCCGCTGGAATAATGGCGTGTCTTTCGGTGCGCCCTGCAGGCCCGCTGCATCGATATATTCCGCAATCATCTGTTCCAGGTCGTGCCGGACGGGGATCTCACGCGATTTCCCGCCCTTTTCGCTGAAGTGCAGCATCCATTGCTGCCCCGCATAGTAGAAGTCGGAGGCGCGCAGCTTAGCCACGGCGCTGCGGCGGGAGGTGGTGTAGACCATGACTGCGAGGATTGCCCGGTCCCGCAAGCCCACGATATGTGACGTGTCGATGGAAGCGAGCAGTTGGCGCACTTCGGCAACGGGGATTTCCGGTGTGCGTCCCTCCATCACGTTGAGCTTTTCGCCGCGCACCGTGCGTGCCGGGTTGAGGACGATGGCATGGCGCGTCACGAGATTGTCAAAGAAATGCCGCAGCGCCGACAGGCGCATATTGCGTGTGGCGATACTTGTCCCGGCGTCAGCCATCTCCTCAAGGTATTTGCCGACATGCCAGGGAGCGATTTGCCCCAGCTCGCCCCCGCCGTGTTTCCCGCTCCACTCCAGAAAATCTCCAACGGCTTTCTTATAGGCGCGCTGTGTGTGTGGATTGCGCAGCGTGCCCTCGAAGAATTCCTTGGCCGCAAATACGGCATTCGCGCCCGCGCGGTGGATGATATCGGGCAGTTCGCCTGATTCGGTTGCGGGAAGATTGCCTGCAGGAGCCGCAAGAGCAGGGGGTTTCATTTTTTGCGCTCCAGAGCGAGCAGGATTACCGGCTGCGCCTGCTGTGATTTCTCATGCGCGACGTTGCGCAGCAAGTCTTCTGCGAGCTGATCGTGAGTTGCGCGCAGCGAATCGTGCAGATGCGGAAGTTGCTCCGGGATCGCGGGAAGAATCCCTGACGGGGAGGAGAGAGCAGGGGGCTCCGCCGCCGAACCGCTCATATAACCTCAGTCTGCTTCAGGAGGAAGGTGATGGTGGAGCTTTCCGGCAGGTCCGGGATGATGACGCGCTGCAGTTTGTCCACGGCACGTGCTGTCGTGGCGGGATCAAGTTTTTCCGGCAATCCCAAGTCGCCGTCTTTCAGTCCGGCGAATCGCCGGTAGGCAGCGTCGAGCGCCAACCTGTTCAACGCTTCCGCTTCAGCCTTCGTTAGCGTCAGTGTGATTTCATCTGCGTCATCGTCATTGGTCATACGCCCTGCCCCGGAGTTAATGCCTGATAATGTCCTTTATCATGCATTAAACGGAGAGGCGAGGCCGGAGAGCAAAACAGTGTTTTTTCGCTTCGCGCCCGTGCATAAAAGCCACAATGACCATCGCACCGCCAACCAAAGAAGAAGTCCGCTTTCGTCTGCTGCGCAGCGACGATGTCCCCGCAACCAACCCGCACAACCTCGCGTACCGGTTTGGGCTGCAGGACACTAAGGGCAATATCGTCCCAGGAGAACGGCGGCCTGACCGCAAGCTCGCTTTTGACTTCGCGCTGAAGGTCAAACAAGGCAAAGACCCTGCGCGCCCCGTTTTTACCGGCCCGTTCGCCAGCGGCCCCGTCGATGATCGCTTCGTCTACCTGTCCTGGTTTGCGATAGAACGCGGCGACTATATCAATCGCGTTAAGGCCCGCCTGACGACTATCGACTGGAAGATGATTCGAGTGTCCCAGGAACAGGACCGGCCCATCACCGCTGACATGACGGGACGCGGTCCAGGTGACGGCACGAAACCTATCGTCTGGTATCTGTATTAGGTCTAGGTCCAGCGGCAATGCGAAGTTGTGCTTGCTACCGTGACTGGCTTGCCGCGCATAGGCTTTGATGCCCTTGGCCGATTTCGGCGCTTTGGCTGCAACCAGTTTGCGCGTTCTTACGGTGCTATGCGCTCCATATCGATTTTTTACGTTTCCCAATGCTTATGATTGCGCTCACCCCCTGAGCACTACCTCTCGTGCTCGCTATTCCTGAAGCCAGATGCCTCGCGGTGTCTGGCTTTTTTTTCTAGCTCTTCCGCGATTGCGGTCACCGCATATCTATGCCTTTGACTATCTCCGTTATTGACTTCGCCACTGTCCTGCCCTAAGAAAAAACCGTCCCATATTAGTACATGACAAGCAATATCCTGTTCACCCGCGCGACCTAACTTGCAACCCCACTTCCACAACGCCCCCGCCGTGCTTCCCCGTTTCCCTGATTGATGCCACCCAGCACCACACATGAGCGCGGAAAACCGCGCCGGGGCAGCGAGACGAGGAAGCGCAAAGCGAGCCTCGGTTTTCGCGCGTCCCCGGAAGAACAGGCTCAGATTCAGGCCACCGCAGATCGGGCGGGCCTCACGCTCAGTTCCTACATTCGTTCCCGCGCCCTTGAGAAACCGACGACGCGCGCGGTGCGCCGTCCGCCTGTGGCGACGGCTCAGCTCGCGCAGCTTCTGGGAATGCTTGGCGCAGCAGGCGGAGCTGTACAGCGTATCGCCGGTTTGCCTGACGCCAGCGCTGCGGCGGAAGCAGAGGCACAGGCCGCACTTGCCGCTATCCGGCAAGCAGCGTCCGCCATCCTGCAGGCGCTTGGAAAGCGCGCCCATGATTATTAACGGCGGTTCGCGCCGCAACGGTGCCTTTTTCGCGAAGCACCTGAGTAACGGCGAACATAACGAGCGCGTGACGGTTTGCGAGCTGAGGAATCTTGCTGCGACAAGTATTGCCGATGCCCTCCGCGAGATGGAAGCCGTCGCCATGGGGACGCTGTGCGAGAACTACTTCTATCATGCGAATATCAACCCGGCAGAGCATGAGACGCTGACACCCGAACAATGGGCTGTCGCCGTGGGTACGCTGGAGCGGCCTCTCGGCCTTGAAGGCCATGCGCGGTTTGTCGTTGAACACCAGAAGAAAGGCCGCACGCACCGGCATGTCATCTGGTCGCGCATTGATGTGAACACGATGCGAGCCACTGTCATGGCCAATGACTATGCGAAGCACCAAGCCACCGCGCGCGAGCTTGAGGCGATGTTCGGGCTTACATCCGTGGAGAGCGTGCTCGGCCCTGCCCGCCCTTCCTCTCCCCGCCCCGCGCGGAGGCCGAAGAGCTGGGAGAGCTTTCGAGGACAGGAAAGCGGCATCGATCCGTTTGCAATGAAGCAGACGGTTACGCGCCTTTACCGCGAGTGCCGCAGTGCCGAAGAGTTCTCATTCCGTCTGCCGGAATACGGCCTTAGGCTCGTCAAAGGCCGGAGCGCGGAATATTGCCTTCTTGACCCTGCCGGGCATCTGCACAGCCTTGCACGCCGTCTTGACGGCGTGAAGGCGGCTGAATTGCGCGGCTTCATGAGGCATCTTGCCGTCCCTTCCATGCCGGAGAGCAGCGCCGATAAGCGGAGCTGACTTTGCGCGGTGCAGGCTGGCGGGCTGACGCCCGCCAGCGCGCCGTTACAGCAAAATCGCTTGAAATTTCTACATTTATGGGTAGAGTGAGTGCACAAACCACAATAGGTAGAGTTCAGGCGCGATGCCATACGGCTCACACCATCCGGCAGCTCCTCACCGGCAGCCCTATCACAAGCCGCATACTTCGCTTGGGGCCGCCGGGCATTGGGTGCGGGAAGCAGGAATCCTTGCGCCGCTCATCATCAGCGAATTCGTGAAGGACCCCGGCAAGCAATGGCGGTACATCCGTATCGCCTCCATCGCGACGGCGCTGCTGTCGGAAGGCATGTGGACGGCGAAGGTCCACCGTGAGCGTGAAACCGCGCGCGAGCGCGAGGCTATGTGCCATAGCCAGGGTTGAGCATCCATTCGGACGCACGGTTCCCATTCGGGCCTGGCACCAGCACACCCGCCGCAACGAGATTGCGCAGCGACCGCGAGATGTGCGTCTGCTGGCGTCCCAGCATCGTCGCCATCTCGATTTGCGGCACATGTACCGGCTCGTTGAAATTCAATCTGCCGCACAGATAGACATACACCCGCACATCTACCCCATCGAGATTGGGGCTCATCGCGACAAAGTCACCAAGACCCTGGCGCAGTTCCTCTGCGGATTTCGACTGTGCTTTCTCCCTGGCTTTCTTCAACGCCATGTAGACGCGTCTCCTATCGTCCGTTGGACTAAAAGCATAGCTTAAAGCCCGAACCGCAAGGGCGTGAAGCACGGCGGGGAGCGCGCAGCCAGACTTACCGTATTTGGTATATTCCAGCGGCGGAGTTTACGGAATTTGGGAGATGCACCCACCGGGGCAGAGCACGGCTGTTTAGCCCGCGGAGATGATCCGGCTTGTTCTCAACGACTTCACGCGGCATAGACCCGTCGAATCCACACTGACCACATATGGTCAGTTAATTGCTCATGCCAAAGCACGGCCATTCTTGCGTTTCGCAACGCAAAATCTCAAATGGTCAGCCTCACCCCAACCACCATGCGTCTATTAAAACAACTGTGCCTATTTCTCTTGGCCATTGTGGCCACGAGTCCTGCTTTCGCAACCACTTTCCAGGTAACGGTCACCGGGACCGTCATCGCTGGAACAGATACATCTGGTTTCTTTACAGGAATACCAGGTGCCGATCTAACCGGACAGTCCGTCACCATCGTGTACTACTTCACCCCAAGCGACATTTCGTCAAGCGACATCTCATGCGGTTTCCAATGCACAAGCGCGGGGACTAGCGCCTCAGGCTACGCCTCCATTCAAGTCGGGAGCAGTGCCCCGTATTTGGATGGATCTACCGGCGTAGGCGAAAGCCGATTCAATGAAGGGTGGGCCCCTGGGTATGAGGTCGTTATCGCGAGCACATACAGTGCCGCTTTTTTATTCGGCAATGCGCAGGTCAGCACGACCGCAACCACACCTGACTTTGACTGGCGCTCTCCATTTTCGTATTCATCGTCGACTCCCGCGCTAGAGACAGAGGCGGGATTTGACATAGAAGACGGAACCAATAGCTCGACCGCCGCTTTCACTGTTGCCAGCGTAACGCAGACGGTCTCGCCGCTTGCCTGCGCTTCGGTGACCTCAGTTACACCCAGCATCGCCAACACCAACACAGATAGCCCCCCTAATCAATACCCGAACATTTTGGGAGGTAATGTCACCGGCAACGGGTCCACAACAATCAAAGTGGCACTGGCAGGCTATGACAGTTCTGACTGGTATCCGGTTAGTTTTGGCGACCTAGATACTGCATTCAACACCGTATTGACGCCTCCCGTCTCACCCAATGAGTCCTTTGCGTCGCCTGGAATCGTTGCCGATAACACCACTGGCATCGGCACCGTTAGCTATACCTCTCTATTGACGACGGGACAGTTCGCCGACCAAGTGAGCCCACTCGCATGTGGAACCGGCCCCACTGCACCTCTTAACGTTTACCAATATTATCCGGTGATTAACAGCGGAGCAGGCACCCAGTTCGACATGGGCAAATCGCAGGTAGGCGATACTGCTTTCCAGAATAGCTCCGATCTAAGTCAGACCGCCATCCAAACGTTTTTGTCCGATGAAGGATCGTTCCTCGCCACTTTTTATGTCGATACCACAACCCCCTCGAATGGAGGATGGATAGATACGGCAGGAGGTACGACTAGCACATATACGTCAAGCGACACTCCATATTGCATGCTCACTACGCCGACAGATAAGACTAGCGATCGCACGATCTGCCCGAGGGGCGGAGAGTCAGGTACTCTCTTATCTTCGCTGTTGAGTAGCACCGCTTCTAGCAACACCATCAATCCCAAGCTGCTTCTTGTAAAGATGCAGGTAGAAGCCCATCTCATTTCCAGCCCAACCCTGCCTTTGTCTTCATCGGACGACGATGCCGACATAGACCTCTTATACGGTCTCGATAAGGCGCTGGGGTGCAACCGATCATTGAATATTGGGACGGCGGCTCAATTGTCATGCGGTGCCAGCACTTACAGCAGCAGATTCTCGGATGCTGGAGCCTTTACGTATCCGTACTTCTTTCCGGTTGATTCCAGTGAAAAATCGGCATTGGCATCGGATTCTGGAGCGGATATTACACAAAGTATTCAGTATGCTTACGCGTCGCCTTCAGGTAACACGGAAGGAACAAATGGCGTTGGTTGTCAAGAAGCAAATCATCTGAACTGCGATCTCGTCGGTTTCAACATCTACGACAAATCCACGAAAGTTCAATACAACTACACCCCTTTTGTGCAGACCTATACCACCAGTGGAGGTGTCCGCCTCTTTGAATACGTCTGGGCGAAATATACGGCAGCGAGTTGGGAATGATAACCACACACCCGAAAAAGGAGAACTTTATGAACAGACACATAGTGACGACGTCAGTGATCCGGATGCTCAACTCCGGCGCGATTGCTGCAATGATGATGATCTTCGCAGCATCACCCAGCAGCGCCCAGCAAAGCGGTGCGATGTCCATAGTCCACGACATCAAGCTCGCGGGACCGACCGAGGCAGTCAGCCCCGACGGAGGCAGCCTTGTCTATTTCAAGCCTGGCTCTGGACTGCTTATCAGAACGGTAGACAACGGTTCCGAACATCTGCTGTTGAAGAATATTGGCAAGCAGATACCTTTGGACGCCTTCGAGAACATCGTTTTTTCGCCCGATGGCAAGAAACTATTTTTCACGGCGGGCGTGATGGGAAGAGGCTACGCAAGAGCCATATATTCCATCAATCTTGACGGTAGCGGTCTCACCCAGCTCGCGCCGGGGACAAGCGGACCTCCTACTAAAGTCGGAAACACTCAACAATACGACTACGATTACGATGGATTGGCGATTTCCCCGGACGGATCGAGGTTAGCTGTCGGAATCATGACAACCGAAGGAAAAGCTGATAAAGATGGAATTCCCTCGCATTCTGGCGACGGGCACTATATCGCGATAGTGCCGACAGCCGTTACTCGGCAGAATCCAGAAAAGGTTGTAACGGGCTATTCACCTATCTGGAGTATCGACGGAACTGCTCTGCTCTATCACACAAAGCAAGATGGGGAAGAGAGATTGAACCTTCAAACCAAACAGAGTGAACCTGTCACCCTGCAAGGCAAGGTGTTGGGCAGGATCGATGACACTGGGAATGCTCTCGTGGTGAATCATATTGCGGGAGCAGAATCATTGGCGATTCAATCCATTGATTCTGACGTTAGCGGCACTGGAACAAAACAGCTGAGCGAGCAAGCCATAGCCTCAATTCCGTTGACCGATGCCACGACTAAGGACCGTCTTCAGGCAGTGCAGTACGGAAGCAGAAATCAGTTGTGGCTCTTCTATCGCGGCAGTGGAACTTCACATGTTCAGTTAGTTAACTTCCAAGGCGAGTAATGTACCGACAGCACCTAACTCCCCACCGCGTAATCCCGGTGGGGAGTTTTCGTGCTTAGGAGGGTAAAGACTTGCGTGGCCGCCCCTTGTTGCCAGAGATCGATATAGGGACATTTATAGCGAGCGCCAATCCTTAATCTTCGCAATCGTCTCCCTTTTCCTTTGCGCAGCCCTCGCCTCCTGCTCATCCTGCACCCAGGCGATGACCTGCAACGGCTCGCCGTCCGATAGTGCTTTTACCATGTCCTGAGTCATAGCTTGTCAGCCTCCGTGATGTGGATTCGTTCGACCTGCGAAATCCCCTCGCCCTCTATCCCCAGTTCACCCTCCGAACACTCCCTAATCTCATCGGCGCGATGGAGCCGGACGGATTGCCGAAGCCGCCCAAGGTTCCGGCCTTCGACGATGATCGAGGCCCCGCTCGTGAACTTCAGCGTCAGCGTGTCCCCCGGCTCGAATTCCACTTCCGACAGGTACGCATAGCTGAAACTCCGCATCTTCCCGTCGCGGAACACGAGATCGAGCATCGGCGTCGGGATGGCCCCGCGTATTTCCTTGAGGGAACGTTCCGCTTCCTCGACTTCCGGCTCATGGCGCGGCTTTGCCGTCCCCACCATCTTTTCGAGGAATTCCGGGCGCTTTGCCGTCTTTGCGGTGCTAGTGCTCAAGGCTGAATCCCCCTTGTGAATGTTCATGGTGATGGATCGAATGCGAATAAGCCTCCATGCGCTCACGGAGCGCGGTATAGGCCCTCTGGATGACGCCGGTGCGGATGAGGCGCTGCATGTAGTTTGCTTTCGGCTTCCGTGCCTCTGGCTGCATCAGCTCTATTGCCGACAGCCGCGCGGCGCTGCCCTGTACCGCGTCCATCATCGCGGCCTTGTCATCGGTGTAGAGACGCACCGCTTCCCGGCCACGCGACACCGACACATAGAGCTGTTCCTTGTTCGCCGCCGCGAAACTCTCCGTACCCAGCGCGATCAGCGACACATCGACGGTCTTGCCCTGGCTGGCGTGTGACGTGACGACGTAGCCATGCGTGACGCCGCCGTAGTTTTTGGGGATGACGACACCATTGGTAAGCCGCATGGCCCCGTCTTTCGTGAAGCTGTCAATCTCACCGATCTGGCCGTTATCGATCCGGTCTTTCGTCTTGTCTCCCAATACCCCCCGCCGTGTTTCCCGAGGCACAAAACCGTTCATGGTGAAGCGCACCTTGTCGCCCGTGGCGAGCGCCACGTTTTCCGGCTGGTAGACCTGAAACCGCGCCGCGTCCTTCAGCGGCAGCAACGCCGATGTTCCGTCCGCACGTTGCGCCAGGACCGCGCCATTATCGGCGCTGGTCACGGTGAGACGTTCGCCGCGCTTAAACCCTTTGGCATTCTGGACAAACTGGACGACGTTGCCGGGCAGGTATTCGCGGGCATCGCCGCGCTGGGCATCGGTCAGATTGAGTGGGCGCAGCGAGAGAAATTGCCGCTCCTCCGCGCCCAGGCGTCCCTCCGCTTTCAGCGTGTCCCGTATCGCATTCGTAACCTTGTCCGCTTCCTTGTGCGTCGGAGACACCACCAGCGCCGTCTTAAAGCCCCCGCCGTGTTTCCTCGCAGCCGTCACCTCCGCATAGTCGTCTGCGATCCGCTGATAGCGGTTCGCGCCGGGTGCCTCGATAATCGCGCCCATGTCATTGAGCATTTCAAGGCCAGCCTGAAAGCGGGTCCGGCCATCCTTGCCGAGCACGTCGCCTTCGCTGATGGCCTTCACCGCCGCCCGGTAAGTCTCATTCGTCTGACGGCGGATCTCTTTCAACTCGGCGGTTTTGATGCCCGCGTTTTGTTCGAGAATGCGCAGCGCATCGCCACGTTTGACGCCGGTATGCTGTTTCGTATCGCCGCTTAAAATCACGCGGGCATTCTGCTCTTTCGCGACATCGAACAGCCGCTTCATATCGACGACCGAGAGCAGCCCGGCCTCATCGACCCAGACCACCTGATTCTTGACGCTGGCCTGCATTTTTGGATTGATAAGCAGTTGCTCGACCGTATCCGCGTTGGCGAAGCCTTCCAGCCGCAGCGTGCCCTTGGAGGCGTCCGCCGAAGGCGCGAACAGAAAGACCTGTTTCCCGGTCGATTCAATCCCTTTGACGGTTTCCTTAATCATCGTCGTCTTGCCGGTTCCGGCCCCGCCTTTGAGAGCCGTCACCCGGTCGCGTGAATCCAGGATGACTAGCGCGGCATCGCGCTGCTCCTGGCTCAAGTGTTCATCAAGCGCAGGCGGCTCGTAACCGCCGAGCTTGACGAATTTGCCCCTGCCCTCGCGTACAAAATCGCTGATGGCCGTTTCTTCGGCGAGCACTTCCTTGGTGGTGACGTAGCGTATTCCGGCTTTGATCTTGCGCAGGATATTGGGACGGGATAACTCGGCACGGATGTCATCCGTGCCGGCAGCGCCGACGCCGTGAAGCAGCGCGGTTTTGAGCAGTTCCTTTTCCGTGACGGCGGAGGCGCGGGTGAAACAGTGCGACAGCGCATAATCCATGCTTTCGGCTGCCCCCGGCGACGTGTTTTCCTGCCCGAAACGCGCCTTGAAGATCGCGTTGCGCTCATCATCCGACAGTCTTTCTGTCCAGAGCGCGCGCAGTTCACTGATGCTCATTTGTTCCGGTGATTTGGATTCGCGTGTCGTCCTGCCAAGGCCGCGCCGATCTGCGGGGTCAGTGACTCCCAGGCGCAAGGCTTCGGCGTCGATAATCGCGGAGCGCCGTGAGAATTTCCGGCTGGTTTCCGTGTCGATACCAACCAGCCGGAAGCTGTTGCCGTCGCGCTCGATGCCGTAGCCGAGTGCTGCAAGCCGTCCTGCGAGCCTGCTATGAAACGCGGCCTGATAATAGCCCTTGTCCCTGACCAGATTGGAGAACTCCGCCGCTTTCCATTTGTTCTCTTCCGTATCGAATGTCGCATTGAAGGCGACGGCATGGCAGTGCAGTTGCGGATCAGGTAAAGAGATCCCGTTTTCGTCAGTGACTGGCCGCGCCGTGCGATGAATGAATTCTCCCCAGATCATGTTGGAGGTGGCGCGGTTTTCGTCGCGCTTGTTCGAGCGCACCCGCGCCATCATGGCGGCTTCCATTTCCGACATCGTATCTTTGACCGCCGCGCGGAATTCATCCATGACGCGCTCATCACCGCCCAGCTCATAGGCGAGGCTCACGGACTTCGGCGCATCGAACGTGAAATCGTAAAGAACGCGGCGATTGCCTTTGGTATGGGGGGTGAGCTGTTCTCGGGTCACCGGATTGATGTTTTCGCAGAGACGGAAATAGCTCTGCTTGTCCACCTCTCCGTTCAGTCCCAGCAGCTCCGCGCCGACGCCATGCCACTCGCCCGGCATCTCCTGAGAATCACGCAGGTAGTAGTCGGAGCGTGACAGGTGGGCCGTGAAATAATCCTTTGCGCTCTTTGGGTTCATGGCGTGGTTTACGAACAACATGGGCAGTCCTCGCCTTAGTGTTTAGCCACAACCTGTAGCGTATTGCCTATGTCACTTACAGCTAACAGTTGAGAAAGACAAGGAATATGTAAGCGATACACCAGTCTCCTTTGCACAGCTCAAAGGTAAAAAGTGCGAGGAAGCCGCTTCCACAGGTAGTGTCCGAAATCAGCATCCAATACCAGCGCTGGGCGTGACGGATTCGCAACAAATCCCGATGCGGAAATGCCACAGCCCGTATAGCAAGCTGCCCCTGTACCTCGCATGGGACCGGCGACTGATGCGCCCAAATCCGGGAAAAATTTCACATGGGCCTCCGGCTAGCGGACTACACGCCCATAAAGCTGCGGCCGGGACGGCTGCCACGTGATCGCGACCTTTCCCGCCCGCTTGTCGTGGCCGCTTATGTCTTTGGCCTTCCCGTGCGCGGCACCGTCCGTAATCATGTCTGGCGACGCTTTGATCACCCACCTGTCGGAGTGCTGAAAAATGTCCTCACGCAGGGTCGCGCGCCCGCTTAGTCGCAATTCCTTCATAGTCCAGGCATCGACGGTGAAGCGCCACTCGGTATTCATCGTCGGGCCGGTCCACCCGATATAGGAGTCGGACACCATCATCATGGAGACGCATTCGCCACCGGAGAAGCAGATCTTGAGGTTGTCGGGAGGCGTGCGCTGCGCCGACGCCGCGAGCGAAAACGCCAAAAGCGCTGACAGCCTGATCGAGCGCTTCATAGTCTCCCTCCTTTATGCGAAGCCACTCGCAGCCGATCCAGATGCCAGCTACGCAATGGCTTCCCCCGAACCCGTCACGCTGCTGATGTCGGCGCGCCCATGTCAAAGTGACGTTAGGTTTCCCCGCGCTGCCCGCAGGTACTCCCTGGCATTCATCGGGTGACTCCCTTTGTTCTGATCCATTGTTGATCGAAAGGTAACGTCTGCGCGGATATTTTCCGGGCTGCAGATTTAAGTTGTCTTAGCGCTGCAACAAGCTGGCCACTACGCAATACTTCCCGCCACAACCCACCATTTCTCACCACCTCTTCCGAATCCAGAGCACTCCGACTGCAGCGTTTGCTGGGGTTTCATTCCCGGACGCATGCCCTCGCCGTGTTACCGCTTTTCCATTCCTTCCGCCACCCTCCTTTTCGTCCGGCCCGAAACCGCCCTGCCCTTCGCATACGACAGGCGACCGGCACGCTCGAATCCTGGCCAAATTTTGATGCGATAAGGGGAAAGCCTTCCCCTCGCTGCAAGCTTTCGCTTTCCGCTACCCCTTCGAGCGGGGTGAACCCCGCAACGCCCAGGGGCTGCACCCCTCTGTCGTCAAGCATCCTGCCGCGAGGGTTTTTGGTCCCCCCAATTTTCCTGACAGCCGGAAAATCGGCTCCCCCAAAAAATCTTGCGAGCAAGATCAGCGACGCTGGACGCCAACACCGGCTAGGAAACCGCTGTCCATCGGTTTTATGAGCGACCCCCTCAGCAAGAGCTGAGGAAGGTACGACTCAGAAAACCGTTAAACAATTATGGAGAAAACATCATGTCTGCAACCTCATCCACATCCACCTACCTTCCCATCGGCACCATCCCGCTGAACAAGCTCATCCCGTGGGAGGGCAACGTGCGCAAGACCGGCGCGAATGAAGGCATCGAGGAACTGAAGGCATCCATCGCCGCCCATGGCGTCCTGCAATCGCTCGTGGTACGCAAAGCCTCCCGTGGCAAATACGCCATCGTCGCGGGCCAGCGCCGTTATCGCGCATTAACCTCTCTTGCCAAGGGCGGCAGCATCGAGTCCGACGTACCGGTGCCGTGCCATATCCTCGCGGCGTCCGCCGACCCGACCGAAATCAGCCTGACGGAGAATGCGGTGCGCGTACAGATGCATCCGGCCGACCAGTTCGAGGCTTTCCGCAACCTCATTGATGCGGGTTCGCCCCCGGCCGACATCGCGGCGCGATTCGGCATCACCGAGGCGGTGGTGAAGCAACGACTCAGGCTCGCCCGCGTCAGCCCAACAATCCTCGCCGCCTATCGTGAAGGCACACTCACGCTGGAGCAGGTGCAGGCCTTTTCGGTATCGGACGACCACGCGGCGCAGGAACGTGTGCATGGGGATTTGCCCGATTGGGACGACGAACCCGAAACCATCCGCAGCGCACTCACCGAAGGCGAAATCACCGCGACGGACAAGCGCGTCAGGTTCGTGACGCTTGAAGCCTATGAAGCCGCAGGCGGTGCAATCCGGCGCGACCTGTTTGCCGAGGATGAGGATGGTATCTTCGTGCTCGACGCCCAGCTCCTGAACCGGCTTGCGATGGACAAGCTTCGCCTTGAGGCCGAAGCCATCCGCGCCGAGGGCTGGAAATGGGTCGAGGCAGCGCTTGAATTCGGGTACGAGGTGCGGGGCGAGTTCCGTAGGCTTCATGCCGAGCGCCTGCCGCTTTCCGATGAGGCGGCGGCCGAGCGAAAAGCGCTTTCCGATGAGTATGACTCGCTATTCGACAACATGGACGAAGAAGACGACGAAACATCGGAGCGCCGTAACGAAATCGAGGCGCGCATCGAGGAACTGGAGGACAGACCCCGCGCCTTCACTCCCGATATCATCGCCATTGCCGGTGTAGTCGTGACCATCGGGCATGACGGGCAGCTCGAAGTGGTGCGCGGCCTCGTCAAATCCGAGGACGAACCGGAGGAAGGCGAGGCATCCGAATCCCGCAAGGAACGCCCGGAGTTTTCAGCGGTGCTGGTCGAGAGTCTCACCGAGGCGAAGTCATCGGCCATCGGCATGAGCCTTGCGAAAAACCCCGACATCGCACTTGCGGCCGTTGTCCATGCGCTTGCGAGCGACATCCTCGTCATGGGGCCAGCAAAAAGCTGCCTGCGTCTCTCGGCCAGCGTGACCTATTACAAGGCGGATTGCGACGGCGCGGACGAGCTTCGGGAACTACGCGACGAATGGTCAGAGAAGCTGCCCAAGGACGATGACGCCCTATGGGAATGGTGCCTTGAGCAAGACCGCGAGAAGCTTCTTGAGCTGCTCGCGTATTGTGCTGGCGCAACGGTCAACGCCATCGACGCGAAACACCATCAGCCGCAGGCATCGCGTCTTGCGCACGCCGATGTTTTGGCCAAATCGCTGGAACTCGACATGAAGGCATGGTTCACGCCCACAGCCGAGAACTACTTCGGACGTGTCGGACGCGATGCCATAGTCGCGGCGATTAGCGAGGCAAAGGGCGTTCCAGCCAAGCGCTCATGGCAGAAGCTGAAGAAGTCGGAGCTGGCGAAGCTTGCCGAGCGCGAGATCGCCAATACCGGCTGGCTGCCGAAACCGCTCAGGGCGTGATCAGCTCAGGGAGGGGGCCGCCGCACTAGCGGCAGCCCCCAAACGCCTGAGCGCCCGCCGCGCGCCCGGCAACGCCAGCGCACATCGAATGCGCTGCCGTTGCGCTAAGAAGAGCCTGACTCCAGATGCCGCGAACACCTGCCGCTCACCAGCCGTTTGCACTGCCTTGCATGGCCTTCCACTGCTTTATGTGCCGTCCGTTGCTCTCTATGTCATTGAAAGTACGTTGTGTTGTGGATTCGAGTCCTACCTGAGGAGCCAATCTTTTCTCCTTTTATCCAGCCACTTAAGTCAAATCCCTACATTTTTGTACTGCTTTTGGGCTGCCGGCAAGCCGCGCCCTCACGGCTCTTTGCCAAATCGCAGTATCAGGCAGACAGAGGGATTTCAACGGTAGTTGCGTCTGTTTACGTCCGTGAAACAAGGGCGCAGTTCAATCTCGGTGTCGCCCGGCAGCGCCTCGATCCGGTTACTGATTTCCCGACAACGACAAGGGAGCGTCAGCAAACGGGCCGAAGGCCGGTCAGGGCAAAATCTGGCAGCCTGGTATAGCTGAAGCGCAAAATGCGGGTACCGCAGGGCCTTGTTTTTGCCATGACTCAACACCGGGTGTTGCAGGCGTCGGTGGTTCACCTCAATTCCGTCCAAACGACAGAATTGACTTGCCGCTCTACCCTCATCTCGCAGTGCTTCCTTCATTTGCGGTGTAATGATCCAACGGCACCTACAGTTATTTTGAGAAGGTATCTGTGATTTGTACCTGATAGGGTTCGAGGATGTCGCCGGTCGCGTGGTCGAGACTGGAGCGAGCAAGCTGCACCCCGATTTGAGTCGACAGCAGAGTCTGTTCCGCCTGTGCCAGCCGCGTCTGCGAATCCAGCACGAAAAAGATGGTCTCCGTGCCCAGTTCGTATTTTCGCTGGTCGGCCGCCAGCGACTTCTGTGCGAGGTCGTAGCTGTGGTTCGCGGCGTCGCGGGCCTGCACCGCCTGCTGTATCTGCGCGATCGCGAGGGTCACATCGTTGGTGATGTGCTCCCTGGTCTGTTGCTGCGCAGTCAGGTCGTGCGATCGCGTCACTATCGCCGTGCCCACCGCTGCTTCTGCGCTGTGATTCCTGATTGGCCACTGAAGCGTAATGGTTCCGCCGTATCCCGGATAGCCGAATCCGAAAACCTGCCCGAAGGAGGAGCCGAAGCCGCCCTGGGAAATCAGCTGCAGCGTCGTCAGATCATATTGATTCCCACTCAGCCCACTGGCCTGATAGAAACCGTTCAGCGTGAGGTTCGGCAATAGTTGGTTGCGCGCGGCGCGAATGCTGTCCTTATCCGCGTCGAGTGCAGCGGTGGTGGCTTCCAGCTCCGGGCGATTGCTCATGGCTTTGGCCAGCTCGTTCTGCGTATCCGGAATCGAAGCATCCGCTCCGCCGTCTGGTTTTTCGGTCAGATCAAGCGGCAACGCATGGATGGCCGGATCCTGGTCCGCGCCGATCGTGAGCCGGAGCGCCTCTTCCGCCTGTTGTGCGGTGAACTGCGCCTGAAGGATCTGCACCTGCAGGGCAGCGACGGTAGACTGCGAGCGATAAATATCGAGCGGGCCAAGCGCTCCCAGATCAAGGGCTTTCTTATCGTGGTCGTAGCTGGCCTGAGCCTGTTTGAGCGAACGGTCGTTCACATCAACGTTGCCACGCGCCTGCACCGCGGCCCAGTATTGCTGAACCACCTGATAGATGGTGTCACTGATCTCACCTTTGAATGCGGCCCGTGACTGGGCAAGCTGACGCCGGGCGATAAGGAGCGGCGCGAGGTTGGCGAAGCGGCCCCTGCCGCGAAGCAACGGCTGCGTGAATTGAAACTGGAAGGTCGAGCTGTAAAACGGATTGAAGAAAAGAAAACCGCTGTTTTCGGAATTTCTGGAGCTGGAAATCCCCGCCTGGACCTGAGTGCCGGTCGAGAAGGTCTGGAGGTAGTTCACCTGGCCGGCCTGCGAAAGCGAGTTCAGCGTGGCATTGCTGGAAATGCCCACGCCCTGCAGTTCGGTGTACCCCTGAGAGGAATAGCGGTTGATATTCAGGTTGGCCTGTATCTGGGGATCGAAAGGAGCGGCGGCCCCGATGACAGCCATCTTTCCGCTCTCGATCGCGGACTCGTTGAGCCGCACGCTCGTGTTATTTTCCAGCGTCAGCAGGATTGCGGCGTGCAGACTGAGCGTCAGTTTTCCATCGCCGACGTAGTCGTTCAGATGCTGCGGAGCGCGAGGCGCTGCCGAACGAACGCTCGGCGGCAGAGCCTTGCGATAGTCACTCCACGATTGCCCATGCGCTGACGAGGCACAGAAGAAAACCAAGAGCAGAAGTACGACTCCGGAAAAAGCAATCCTCATTCCAACGCTCCAGAGAAAGAACGGTCCTGTAAAGTCGATGGCCCACACGTGGGCAGGAATTCATAACGACAGCTTCCGATTTACTCATAACGAATTGCTTCAACCGGATCGAGGCGTGCCGCTTTGGTCGCCGGATAAATTCCGAAGATCAGTCCTACAGAGATGGACACGAGAAATCCCAGCGCCACCGATGCCGGGGTGACAATCGTGGACCATCCGGCCAGCCATGCAATGAGGCGGGAAACTATAAAGCCGAGCACCACGCCCGCCAAACCACCGGCCACCGAGATCATCGTTGCCTCGACGACGAATTGACGCACAATGTCCGATTGCCGCGCACCCACTGCTCTGCGCAGCCCGATCTCGCGAGTACGCTCAAGGATGCCCGCCAGCATGATATTCATGATGCCGATACCGCCAACGAGGAGAGAAACCGACGCGATGGCGACCATTACGGTGTTGAAGAGCTGTTCGGTCTTCCTCTGTTCGGCCAGCAGCTCCGCCGGAACGATCACGCTGTAGTCGTTAGCCCCGTGGTGTGAGGACTGGAGGATCGCGCGCACAATCTGCGCAGACTGCTCGAGGTCCTGTCCGTTGCGCAGCTTTACATAAATTCCGTCGATCTCATCGCGAACGTCGCTGTAACTGTCTTCCAGACGAAGAATGGCCGCCCCCAGGGGCGTATAGATGACATTGTTCACATCCGTCGAAGGCAGAACTCCTGTGGCGTCGGAGGGGGCACCGAGTTGCGGACTCACTATACCAATCACGCGAAGCCATTGCTCGTTCACCTTAACCCACTGGCCAACCGGATCAGCCGAACCAAAGAGATTGAAGCGAGCCGCGGCTCCCAATACGCAGACCGGCGCGCCATCCCGGTCTTCCGCGTCAGTGAAGAACCTTCCCTGCAGAACACGCAGGCCGCCAATTTGCTGATAGGCAGCGTTCACGCCGTAAACAGCGGGAACATCCTGCTGCGAAGCGGGGATAATGCGGGACGGTGTCATGCGTTTGCGGGGCGTCGACGCCTCGATTCCCGGGACATCGCTCTGGATGACCCTGTAATCTTCGAGCGTCAGTCCTGGAGTTATCTTTCGAATCTTCGCGTGCGCCTGCCACTCTGTCGTTTCCTTCGCCTCCACGATCAGGTTGCGGACGCCCATCTGCTCGATGAATGCCATCACTTTTTGCCGCGCGCCCGCGCCGATTGAAAGCATAGAAACCACCGCGGCTACGCCGAAGATCATTCCGAGCATGGTGAGGAACGACCGCATCCCATGCAGCAGGAGGTTCTGAAGGCCGAGGTCGGCGTCGCGGAACCATTCCTGCAGCACCTGAACTAGGCGCGAGGCCTTTGTCTGAGGATCGAGAACGGGCATTATGGGGCTCCTCCCGCTCCCGCAACACTGGGGGGTGACTTAGCTGGAGCAGTGGGATCGCGCAGAGCTACCTGCGTTCTTTCAGCGATGCCGTCAATAACGTCGCGGCTTTCGTTCTGGCTTGTGACCTTCACCTCTTTCTGTTGGTATCCACTCCCACTACTGACAAAGACGACATGCTTGCCCTCTTTCACGAATACGGCGATACGCGGGATGGAAAGGACATCCTTCTGCACGTCTCCCAGGAAGCGAAGATCGGCTGTCAGGCCGGGTCGCAGCCGCGAGTCGAGGTCGGGAATCTTCACGGTCACATCGAAGTTTCCCCCAGCATTGGAATCGAAGAAGATTGACTGCGAACTCATACCCGCAACGCTGTCCACCGTTCCCCGGAACAGGTGGTCGGGGAGGGCATAGAATTTCACTTCGACCGATTCGTCCTTATGCAGATTGCTGCGTTCGCGCTCAGGAATATGCGCCACCAGGTTCATCTCCATCGGGTCCACGACTTGTGCAATCGAACTGCCCGGTTGTACCTGATCTCCTGCGCGATAGTCGGGCAGCGTCATTCCCGTGAAGAGTATCCCTCCTGCCGCCCCCGTGTTCTTCTTGATCGACATCAATCCATCCATCGGTGCGGCCACTTCCATTTTTCGAAGATTCTGCTCGGCTGCATCCATTCCCAGCTTCGCCTTGTTGTATTTCTCCTGGGCCAGAGAAACATCGGCCTGGCCTGATTGCGCGTGCGACTTGATATCGGATTCCAGCTCCGCCAGTGCACGCATGGCTTGATCGAGCGCCAACTGATTCTTTTCCGCTTCGATCTTGCTGACCAGCTCGTTTTTGCCCACGTCCAGTTCGGCCTTGCGCACGTCGTAGTGCGCTTTGAGCAGCGCCACCTTGTCTTTGGCGGCGAGTACCTCGGCGTCGGCGCCGGCCCTGGCAATTTCCTGCTCCGCCTGTTCCAGATCCGACCGGCTCTGCTCCAGTTTGAATTCCTGACCGCTTGGGTCGAACGACATCACAATGTCGCCCTTTTTCACGCGCTCGCCTGTGTGCACCAGCTTTGTGATCTGCAGCGTATCGCCGCCGATGGGCGGGGCGCTGAGCATCGTCACATGGCTTGCCTGCAGTTCGCCCGTGGCATTGACGTCCAGGTTCACCGAGCCTCGCTGCACGGGGGCCAAAGGAATCCTGTCGCTGCTTGCCTGCGTCGGTCCTGCGGCACGTACCCACGCAGTTGCAACCCCGGCGATCGCCAGCGCTCCCACCACCGACAACAAAATGATGCGCGGCCGCTGCAGTTTCATTGCACCTCCGTCGGATCGGTGAGCGCAATCAGATCACCGGAACGCAGTCCATCAGAAATCAGAAGACGGTCCCGCGATTTTCTCTCGACGCGAATCGCGCGCTCGTCGAAGCGCGATCCATTCCACACGTAGGCAACGGTGCGGCCGGACTTCATGAACGACGCCTGTGCCGGGATCGCGATCGCATGGGGAGCGCGGTTCACGATCACTGTCACATGAACGGTCATGCCTGGCCGCAGTCTTGAGTCGCGGCCGTCGAGCACAATCTGCAGGGCGAAATTTCGGGGAATGGGCCAGCCAGCGGAAAAGTCCGATGTCGCAATGGTGCTGATGTTCTCAATGTGTCCGGTAAATTGCCGATCCACAATCGCGTCCATCTGTGCGGTGACCGGCTGGTTCAGGTACAGGCGTCCGCGCTCCGTTTCGTCCACGCGCGCCGAGACGCGGATCGAAGACACGTCAGGAAGCTCAGCGATGGGCGAGCCAGGCCACGCCTGTTCGCCTGCCGAGTACGGAGCGACCGCGGCTCCGTGCCACACTGCCACCAGACTCACCGTTCCTGCCGAAGGAGCTGTCAGCGCGGTCGTCGTCAGCGACTCATCGGCGCGCTTCACGTCGAAATCTGCTTTGCCGCTGGCGTCGATTTTGTCCTGGACCTTTGCCTGATCGTCCATTTCGTCGGATCTCAGCTTTGCCTCGGCCTCCTTCAACGATTGCTCGGCATCGGCCACCTTCAGTTGCGCTTCGGCACCGTCGATTTTTGACAGAATCTCCTGCTGGCTCGCATCCAGCTTTGCCGACTGGACGTCGTAGCGTGCTTTTGAAACTGCCGTCTTGTCCTGTTCTTCGGTCAGGATTGCCTGCGCTCGCGCTTCATTGATGTCTGCCTGCGCGGATTTCAGCGTCGACTTGTCGGTCGCAAGGTCCTGTTGCGCCTTCGAAGAGTCGAATTGGACGATCATGTCGCCCTTCTTCACCTGCGTCCCATCGGCGACGATTTTGAGGATCTGAAGACTCGACCCATTCGCAGGGGCCGAAATCGTGACTGACTTCATGGCTTTCAGCTCGCCACGAAATTCAAGGACATCGAGAAACTCTTCCTGTTTCACCTGATAGGTAGGGCGCGATGGTGCGTGACGAGAAAACCGCAGCGTGCCAAACCCCGCGGCCGCGGCCACGATGATAACCGCGGCAATGATCGGGATTCTGCGGAAACCTGGCTTTTGCATCGCGCTGAAGGTCACTTCGGCCCCCGCGATCCTGAAGCTTCCCCTCGCGGCCCGATTTCCACGGCTGCTGAAAGATCCGGCATCAGCCTCGGATCGGTTCCCTGAATCGAGAACATGGCCGAGAAGACGCGCAGCTTCGAAGAGAAATCGCCCGGCTGGCCCATGGGATCGATGGATTCCAGTTGTCCTCGAAAGATGAGGTCCGGATACGCGTCCAGGTGAACCTGCGCCGTCTGACCCGCCTCCAGAGCCAGCACATCTTCCTGGTTTACTTTCACCTGCACTTCCATCGCCGAGGGATCGACGACCTGCATGAACGGAACGCCGGGTCGTACCTGATCGCCCTCCTGCGCCTCGCCCATATTGCTGCCTTTCCAGATGGAGTTCAAAACCGATATCCCATCGATGGGCGAGAGAACCTGCATCAGTGCTTCGTTGGCGTGAGCGCGCTCCCTCGATCGCCGGGTTGCGTCTCGTTCAATCTCCGCGATCCGGATTGCCGCAGCCGCCGCTTTGCGTTTCAGCGCGAAGGTGTCTTTCAACTGAGCTAGTGTCGCCTGCGTCTCATCCAGTGTCTGCCTCGCCTTTTCTGCATCGATGCGTGAGAGAATCTCGACCTTCCGCATTTCCAGCTGCGCCTTGCTCAGCGCATCTTCAGCCTGCGTCATCTCGGTCTCGTCGGTAGCGCGGTCGGCAATCTCTTTTGCCTGGGCTTCAAGAACCTTGTCGTTCTCATCGGAGAGCTTCGCCTGCTGATCCAGGAAGTCGCGTTCCTGTGCCGTTTTGTCGAATCGAGCGAGCAGATCGCCCTTCTTCACATGGCTGCCTGCGGGAGCGAGAAATGTAATCGTGAGCGAATTCAGGTTCTGCCCGGCGATCTGCGGCGCCAGAATTGCCTGTGCCTGCACGGCCTGCGTTCTGCCCGTCAGGCGCAGAGTACCCGGGTTTGGCTCGGATGCGGCGGCCTGAACGACGGCACGCGGTATCAGCTTATGACCCGCGGGAAGCGGCAGCAAGAGCCAGGCGGCGGCCAGAGCCGCAGCGACGACCGATACTCGCCACCTGTGGCGACCTCCCTGAACGACAACTGCCTGGGGAGGAGATTGCATTTTCGGATCCCTTGTCACATCCAACGTTCCTGCACCGCATCTGGAGGGAATCCCGAACGGATCAGATCGACACTCGCATCTTCTGATTGTCGTCTAACCGCTGGCCATGGCAGGGCCTCGTTATACCACAGACATTTTGCTTGCGATATACGTATGTTTTCCTGCGCGGTTGGACGCAGGATGAGCGGCTCGGTTAGCTGCGCAGATCTTCAGTCGGAGCGGCGCCAGTCGCGTGACAGGAACCCGCATGCGCCCCAGGTATCACGATCCGCATTAGAACGGATCCGATCGCAGCGGTTCCGTTGCCGATTTTTCGGCAAGTGAGGCCCGTTTTCAGGTCCAGGACCCAGGGTGAGAGCGTGGGCGTGCTGCGCACGAGCGCAAGGTAGCCAAGTCCGAGCAGGAGGAGCGCATTTGAGCGGGCAACGATGTCCTGGGTAATGCGCAGGGCGACCGCAGCTCTCTCCGGAGTGGCGCGCAGCGGCGAGGCTTTATCGCTCGCATAGGGCGCGAAGCGATGACGAACCTGCTGCAGAGGGAAAGTTCCTAGCTCGGCGATGTCGAGGCCGGCAAACCGGACCTCGAGGGCATCGGCACGCAGACGCTTGCCGTGGAAAAGCGCGCTCGGCAGAAAGCATGAAGGCAGAGACGCGTCGCTTCCTTACGCGCTTCGGTCGGGCTTTCGGACCGCATCCATTAGCGATGGACTTGGGATTTCGCGGCGTTTCGCAGAAGTCGAACTCTACATACGGCAATGCCATGCAGAACGCGATCTGCAGCAACTCGGCGGAGCTATGCGGGGATATCTCGAATAAAGGACTGGCCTGTCCAGCGCCGAAGATATCTGTTTCCCACTAGACGAGATGGCTCGCGGATGATAGACAAGCACCACGCGAGATTTGTCTGACGGCCTCGCAGAGGGTGCCCTCTTTGAACTCCGGAAGGCATCGAAATAACCCGTCCGACGGAGAATGCATCTGACCCACAGGTTTTGGGTGTTTTGTGTTTCTCCAGGAGCTGATGCGCTTTGACCCAGACAGGAATTCCCATCGGTGTCGTCGGAAAGACAACTGTTCTGACGGACGCGTCGAAGAATTTCCTTCTCGCGATCATCGCATCATCGGACGACGCGATCATCAGCAAAGACTTAAATGGCATCATCAGTACCTGGAACGAGGGTGCCCGTCGTGTTTTCGGTTATGAACCCGAGGAGATCATCGGCCAACCGATCCTGCGTCTTATCCCTGAAGATCTGCACCATGAGGAAGACGATATCCTGGCAAATATCCGCGCCGGAAAGCGCATCGATCACTTCGAGACAACCAGGGTAAGGAAGAACGGGGAGAGATTTCCGATTTCGGTGACAATCTCACCGATCCGGGACGAGAGCGGAACGATAATCGGAGCCTCGAAAATCGCACGCGACATCTCCGACCGTCGTCGAGCCGATGAGAACCGGTTTCGACTCGCCGCGATTGTCGATTCAGCTGACGATGCCATTATTGGGAAAGATTTGAACGGGATCATCACGAGCTGGAATGCCGGAGCGCAGCGACTCTTTGGGTATCAGGGCGAAGAAATAATTGGCCAGTCGATTTTGCGCCTCATCCCTGAAAATCTCCGCCACGAAGAAGCAGAGATTCTGCGCAAAATCAGGGCTGGTGAAAAGATCGAGCACTACGAAACCACGCGGGTCAGCAAAAGTGGTGATCTGCGCGAGGTGTCCATCACCATTTCTCCCATTCGCAATATCGGCGGCGAAGTCGTTGGGGCATCGAAAATCGCGCGCGACATTTCCGATCGAAAGAAAGTGGAGCGTTTGGCGATTGAGGCAGAGAAGATTGCTACCACCGGACGGATGGCCGCCGCTATTGCCCACGAGATCAATAATCCGCTTGCTTCCGTGCTGAACCTCATCTTTCTGGTGCGCCAGGGCGGACTTTCGAAAGAAGACACTCAAAGTTATCTTGCAACCGCAGAGAGCGAGCTGGAGCGAGTCTCACACATCGCGCGACAAACGCTGGGCTATTACCGGGATACGGGAGCTCCCTCGGAGGTCCATTTGAGGGATCTGATGGACAACGTCCTCTCTGTGTACAAGAGCAAGTTGCTCTCCCACAAAATCGTCGTCGACGCGAAATACAACGATCTGAGAGAAATTAAGGTTCATGCCGGAGAAATCGTCCAGGTCTTCTCGAATGTTGTATCGAATGCAATCGATGCAATGCCGCATGAAGGCAGGTTAACCATCTCCATCGCACCATTGGGTAAAGCGGAGGATGGAGGCGGTCTGCAAATCGCGGTTACTGACAGTGGCATCGGCATTCGGCGTGAAGATCTCGGTCGAGTATTCGAGCCTTTCTTTACCACCAAAGGTAACCTTGGGACCGGCATCGGACTTTGGGTTGCCAGACAACTTGTGGAACGGCATGGCGGCCGGATTTCTTTATCGAGCAGTACCAGGCCCGACGATAGCGGCACGAACGTCACGGTCTATCTTCCGTTCAGCTCTCAGAGCAAGCTTACTCAGGCCAATGGGTCCGATTCCGGGACGGAGGCCAGATAATGGAATTTTTCGGTGGCACAAGTTGTCTTGCTGAACGATACCCGCGGTACCCCCCGGGCCTGCACATCTCCGAGTCCGGAAGCGAGGACGCTTCCGGAGCGCGACCCAGGATTTTGGTCGTTGATGATGAGCGGTTGCTGGCCGATACTACGGCTGCGATCCTGCGCCGCGCCGGGTTCAACGCAAAGACTGCTTATGAAGGCTTCGGAGCTTTGGAAGTGACGGCCTCATTCCGTCCGAATTATCTTTTGACCGACATCATGATGCCGGGCATGAATGGAGTGGATTTGGCGGTTGCAATCAAAAAAATGTACCCGGGGACAAAGATATTACTGTTCTCCGGGCAAGCGGGCATCACGGATATTTTGGAGGGAAGCAAGGCAGAGGGATTCGAATTCCCGCTGTTAGCAAAGCCGGTGCATCCATCTAAACTCCTCGAAGGGCTGAGGAGCCTTCAGAACGACTGAGCTCTTTGCGAGGGTCGACTGTGGCTGAGCGGAGCCCGGTCCGACCGGATCGCTGGACATTCGATAGAACGGTACCTACGTCGCGCCGAGGACCTTCGGTCGCCAAAGCACAAGTCCGACAAGCCGTTACACGTCGACCTCTTGTCCCAGATTTCTCATGTTTCCAGCAATCTGGCGCCGCAATCCATTGTTGAGCACGGGCACAAGCGAGCGATTAAGCGGGCGATAGACCTGGTCGCGAGCATCGTTTGCAGTTTTGCCGGGCCCGGTCGGCAACACACGGCCGAGAGTGGACGCTTTGCTGCCGATGGGATGACAAGTCATCAAACCGACAGCTTTGCATCCCCTTCAAGCACCCGCTGCTCCAGCTTCGGCGGCGTGCCCGGCTGCCACAGCGTCGCCCGATGCGATACGCGGTAACGCAGTGGACCGCCGTCGGGTGTGGCCGCGCGCGAGATCGGGCGGACGATGCAGACGAATTCGGTATCGATCGCATCAGGGCCGGCAGTGACCACTGCATAGCCGTGCCCGGCCATGTCGACGAATTCCAGGTGCGGCGCGACATCAGGATTGGTCGCCGCCCGCGCCTTCGCAATGTCGCCGCTCGCCGCATATTCGAGCGCCGCGCGCACGCCGTGCCTGACCGTCAGGTTGATCGTCGCTTCGGGCGCCGCACCCGGCGTCTTGCGCACGAACAGCGGAAGCAGCGGGAAGTCCTTGTAGTATTCGGCCGCTTCGGCGAGACCGGGGGCGGAGATGGAACCGGTGATGAAGCTCAGCCCGACCGGGTCGAACCCGGCTGGTGGCAATTTGGGAGCGGCATAGCCGGCCCAGAAGCTGTGGCGGTCGCCCGAGATGGTGACGAACCCGGACAGTTTTTGGTCGCGGACGGTGTCATAGATTTCGGCACGCTCGCTGAACGCCCCGCTGAAATCGCCGCCGCCGAAGGTGCCGAAATCCTTGCCTGGCCATTTTTCTTTCGTCAGCCCCGCGGGCAGGTTCTGCGGATCCGTCCGCATGTCGAGCGTGCCGTTGGTCGCGCCCCAGATCTTCCAGGTCGCGGTCGACTGCGTCAGCCGCTCCTTGAGCCACGCCTTCTGCTCGCGGCCGAGCACGGTATAGGCGGGCTCGTCTTTGCGGAAATTGGGCGCGCTCTTGTCGCCGATGGTGATGGTCGCGGGAGGATGGCCGCCGGCATAGTCCCTGCCCGCGTCGATGATTTCCATCAACTCCTGCGGAACCACCGGGAAGCCGAAGTCGAACACGTCGGTTTCGGGCCGGTCCCCGGGATCCTGCATTTTGTAGCTGTGAAAGTCGGTCAGGATGAGATCGACATGCTTGCCATAGCGCATCGCGCGATAGGCGGTCATGCTGCCGACGGCGATGCGGTTGTTGGCCTCGGTGCCAAAGCCATAGTCGTCGAAGGTGTCGATGGGCGCTCTCGTCACCGCAGGCGGTCCGAACTGGTCGAGCCCGGGGCCGGACGCCTTGCGGACGCGCGACGGGATATATTCCCACCACGCCTGATTGGCGGCGACGCGCAGCGGCTGCGCGGGCTCGATCTTGCTGCCGTATCGGATGAAGCTCTGCCAGCCCAGCCACGAGAATTCGTGGTTGTCGCCGATGCAGACGAACGGGAACCAGGCGCGGGCGTCCTGGATGTCGCGATCGTCGATATGCGCGCGGTAGACATGGCGATAGCCGGCAAGATTGGTCGGCACGTGGAAATTGCCGACCTTGCGGTCGTCGGGAATGCGGCCAAGGTCGTAGACGGTGCGCGAATAGCGGTGCGACACCTCGTCGGGATATTCGACGACTTCGTAGATGAAGTCGCCCAGATGGAGCACGAAACTGAGCTTGCGATCGGCCGGGGCGCGTTCGTCCTCCCAGATCATGCGGCGATAGGCGTTCTGCGCGCCTTCGTTGACGCTGTTGCACGACACGAAGGCGAAGCGGACGGGGCGCGGGTCGCTGGCGCGCGGGGCGGTGATCGTGCGGCCCACCCGGCTACCGGTTCCATTGTCGTCGGTGAAGCGGTACCAATAGACGGTGGCCGGCGCCAGGCCGCCGACCAAAACGCGGCACGTCCAGTCCGCCGCCGCCAGCACCGGCGCGCTTGCTCTCGCGACCACCCGCCGGAAATCCGCATCCTGCGCCACTTCCACCGTGAGTGCGTGCCGCTCGCCCTGGTCGAATGGTCGCCGGGTCCACAGGACCACACTGTGATCGTCCGGATCGCCCGATGCGACGCCCTGGGGAAATGATGCACGGTCTTCGCGCCATACGACTCGCGACGGCGCCGCTATGGATCGCTTCGCCCACACGCCCATGATTCCCAGAGAAGCAGCGCTCGCCAGAAATTGTCGTCGATCCATCTCACGCTCCTATTGAGGGTTATCGTTTCAAAACGGGCACTGCCACAAAACTGGACCCATCCTGGCAGTCGCAGGAATCGTGTGTAAAGCGATTCATGACGAACGGTCTATAGCGGGGATGAACGGCGGCGAATGCTCCCATCGCGCGCCACAACCGGGGATACCAGCGAGGGGATTCCATCCACAGCAGTTTAGCTGCTGGGTTGAGTTCGAGGTTGATCCAGCCAGGAAAGTCATGCTGAAACCGCTCAACCCGCTGTGAAGAGTCCAGGTTTCGTAAAGTAATTCGACGAAGCGGCGGGAATAGGCGTCCTTGGGGTGGGTCTGGTGTCCCCAGGATCTGCCACCATCCAGATGCTCCCAGCCGGAATCGTCGAAGGTGGGGGTTGGCCCATGCAGGATCGTCGCCGAGGTGCCAGATGCCCTTCGCAGGCCCGTATGCACTGGAAATGTCTGCACGGCCGACGATCGGTCCTGTCAAGCAAAGCCTGGTTCGTTTCCCCGCGAGCCGGCAATCAATTGTGCGATCACTTTCAAGCCGCGACTCCCCCGAGGTCAGGTGCCTGAAAAGTAAGGATTTCTCGCGAACTTATCAGGTAAAGGCTTCGGTAAAGAACCTGGCCGCCTTGCCGTAAAGACCTTATCAGCCGTTTCGCAATAAGCCTAGAAAGGCCGCTGAATTTCAGGGGCCAGCAGGGACGTGAAGTCACCGTGAGACGGTGGCCGCTGGAGAATTTCCGCGAAACACAGCTGAAAGCTTGAGGAGGCACCACCTTGGCAATAAGACTGGGCTGGAGACACAGATTCGTGCGGCACGGGGCGATGGTCGCAATCCTGTTGGCCGTCGGGGCGTTATCCACGCTGAGCACAGAGGGGCAAATTGCAACGACCACGGCCAGTATTTCCGGAACGATCAGCGATCCGAGCGGCGCCGTCATCACCAACGCGGTCGTGACTCTCGCCAGCCCACAAGAGGGCATTACGCGCAGCTTCACCAGCAACAGTAACGGACGCTATGTCTTTACTCAGTTGCCGCCTTCGGCGTACGCGCTGACAGTGAAAGCAAACGGTTTCAAGACGTATGAGCAGGCCGGCATTACGTTGAATGCCGCCCAGTCTGCAACCCAGGATGTGGTGCTGACGGTGGGGGCAGCGACGCAGAGCGTCACTATCGTCGCCGATGCCTCTCAACTGAACACGGACAATTCCAACATCGCCACGGACATTCCCGGCAATGACATCACGGAATTTCCTCTGAATACGCGCAACATCTATAGCCTCGCGTCTTTGAATGCTTCGGTGAACAACACGTCGGAAGGGCAAATGCTTTTGGGAGGCGGCACTAATACGACCGATGACGCCGATCAGGACATCTCGTTCATGAACTTCGCCGGTGGCTATTTCGGATCCACGGCCTTCATGCTCGATGGCGCCTGGAATACCGACACGGAGTGGGGAGGCGTAATTTTTGTTCCTTCCGTCGATGCGGTGCAGGAGTTCAAAGTCCAGAACAACTCGTTTACGGCCCAGTACGGATGGAGCACAGGCAACGTCATCAACGTAGTGACCAAATCCGGAACCAGCTCTTTCCACGGGGATGCCTGGGACTTTTACCAGAACGAGGATCTCAACGCCATCCCTTACTTCTCGACTTCGAACCAGAGCCTCTCGCGGCAGGAAGAAGGGGTTGGGGCCGGAGGGCCGCTCTACATTCCTGGAATCTACAAACAACGGGAAAAGACGTTTATCTACGGGCTCTTCGAGCATCTCTCCATCTCCAGTCCTACGGTCGACACTTACACGGTGCCGGACAGCAATTTCCGCAGCGGTGATTTCTCTGAAATTCTGGGGACCACGCCGGTGGGCACCGACGGGCTGGGCCGTTCCATCTACGTGGGCCAGATCTATGATCCGCGCAGCGGCCACCAGATCACCGCAGGCCAGGCGGATACAAAGACGGCGTCCAATCCCTACGGGACTGGGCTGATCGCGACGCAGAGCGGCTATATCCGCAATCCGATCGCGGGCAACAATCTCGCCAATCTGGCCGGATACCAGCCCGATGCGATCGGCGCGAAACTGCTGAGCTATTACCCCACGGGAACGGGAACCGGGCTGTCGAACAATCTGATCGTCTCGGGAACGGCGCCCGCGCATTCCAACGAATACACGCTTCGGGTCGACCACAATATCAACGACAAATCCCGCGCTTACTTCCGGTATGCCTACAAGGAAGAATTCAAGACAGGCGCAGCCAGCGACTGGGGAAATAATCCTGCGGGTCCAGGAAACGCCCGGCCGAATAACCGCTGGGGAATGTGGGCCGGATACTCCTATCTCTTCAATCCCACTTTTACGATGAACCTGACATCGGGTGTAACGATCTGGCACGAAACTTCAAACAACCAATCCTTTGGCTTTGATCCCACAACCATTGGACTGCCGGCGTATCTGAAGCAAAACGACCCGCTGTTCCCGCAAGTCACTGTAGGCGGACAGTCACCGCTAGGTCCGGGAGCAAACGATCAGCAGGCGGTGACCAACCACGGGCCGATCGGGACCCTGTCCGGAGACTTCATCAAGGTCAACGGGAAACACACCCTGAACTTCGGCGCCACCGGGATGGAGCAGGTGTTTGGGCAGCATCCGTATTACCAGGACAACCTCTTCTTCAACGGCCAGTTCACCTCCGGCCCTAATCCTCTGAGCGGCTCGGGGTTCGCCAGCGGCAGCGGAGTGGCGGAAATGTTGCTGGGTGTTATCGATTCGGGAACCACGGCCGGCTATTCTGACAGCCCGCTCGAATCGAATCATCTTATCGGCGAGTATCTGCAGGATGACTGGAGACCGACGCGGAAACTAACCCTGAACCTCGGGCTTCGCTACGAGATTCAGACGCCTTATACGTATCGTCACAACGCTGCGTCCATCTTTAATCCGGATGTACTGAACCCACTCAGCGCTTTGGTGGGAAGGCCGTTAATGGGTGCGCTGCAGTTCCTGGGACCGGGCAACCGGTATGTGTATAACCCAAACTGGCATAACTGGGCGCCGCGGGTCGGCTTCTCCTACGAGGTTGTTCCGAAAGCTGTGCTGCATGGCGGATATGGAATCTTTTATCCGGAATCAGTGACCAGTTCCGGAGCGGGCGATCAGGACGGCTTCTCCTCCGCGACTTACTCCGATGTCAGCCTGGATGGAGGGGTGACGCCTAATCCGAGCATCAGCACGTCCAGCCCCTGGGGCGGCGTCTACGCGCAGACCACAGGAAACGCCAACGGAGAGTTCCAACAGGTGGGCAACGGAGTTGGCGGAGTGTTCCGCAGCCGGCCTTCGCCCTATGTGCAGCAGTGGATGTTCGGCGTGCAATGGGCTGTAACTCACAATGACCAGTTGGAAGTGGATTATGTTGGCAACCGCGGCGTACGCATGATTGGCAGCTACAATTCCCACCAACTCAACCCGTCCTACCTTTCCCAGGGTTCGAACTTCCTGGGCGGAGCAGCGGCGGCCAACCCATTTGCCGCACCTCTGAAGGCGCTGGAATCCTCCGGAACCATCGCACCCAGCTCGTGCAATCTGGACAACGCCAGCGTGACGAACGCGCAGCTTCTCTCGCCCTATCCGCAGTATTGCGGCGTGGCACAGACTGATGCGCCGGTGGGGCAGTCGCTCTACAACGCGCTGCAGGTGACCTACACGCACCGGCTCAGTAAAGGGCTCACGGCGCTGGTTTCCTATACCTACTCGAAGTTCTTGGACAACGTCGAAGGCAACAACGGCTGGTCCTACAATGGACCGACGAACTGGGGTGTAACTCCGGCGAATAACTACAATCTGGCCGCCGATAAGAGCGTGGATGCGGGGGACATCCCGCATGCGCTGGTAGCCAGTTACATTTATCAGTTACCCGTGGGTCGCGGCAAGGCAGTCGGCTCGGGCATGAGCCGTGTCGCCGATGCCGTGGTGGGCGGATGGGAGTTATCCGGCATCGCCACATTCAAGGGCGGGATTCCGATTGGTATTTTCGGCAACGACCAGCCCACCTACGGTGGCAATCCCAGACCGGACGTCGTCGGCAACGTCCACGTCTCCAACCCGAACAAACATGAGTGGTTCAACACCGGAGCGTTCCAATATGCACCGTATGGAAGCTTTGGCAATGCGCCACGCTACTTCTCCGATCTGCGCGGGCCGCACTATCAGAATTGGGATACCGCGCTTGAAAAGAACTGGCGCTTCGGCGAAACCATGCGCATCCAGTTCCGCTTTGAGACCTTCAACACCTTCAACCATCCGAACTTCTATGCGCCGGAGGCAGGCGCTACCTCTTATGGAGGCTGCGATCCGAATGGAGGCTCGGGCTGTGCCAGTAGTTTCGGCACCATCACGCAGACGTTCGCACCACGCAACGTCCAGTGGGCAGGAAAGTTCTACTGGTAGAGGCGCCGTGGCGACGATTGGCAAATTCGCAGTGTTGCTGCTGGGCGGATCCCTCTGTGGATTTGCCCAGCAGTCCAATGTAACCCTGCAGTCGTTATTTGCCGCTGGGCAGCGTGCGCAGGCGAGCGGTGACTATGCGACTGCGGTGAGCGACTACACGCAGGCCGCGAAAATGCGTCCTGATATGGCGATCGTCTGGGCAAACCTCGGACTGTCACAGCAGCAAGCCGGAAATATTCCGGCGGCGATGGAAGGCTTTGAGCGGGCGAAGCGGCTCGATCCAGCCTTGTATGTTCCTAATCTTTTTCTCGGAATCGACTACGCGCATTCCGGCAAGGTGCAGCAGGCGATTCCGCTGTTGATTAAGGCGGAGAAGATGAACCCTGCGGATGCGCAGGCACCGCTGGCTCTGGGCCGGTCGTATATTTCGGCGCGCGAATACAGCAAAGCCATCCCGGAGCTAGACAGGGCTCTGGCCCTGAATCCAGAACTGGGAACGGCCTGGTTCGATCTGGGCATCGCTCAGTTGGATCAGGTCGAGGTCGATGCTCTGACGATCTCGGGCGAGGACAAGAAGTCTCCGTTTGCAGGGGCGCTCTACGCGGAATCGCTCGTGAAGCAGGCGCGATTTGGGGAAGCTGCGAGTCTGTATAGAACGCTGCTGGACGCGGAGGCTCAGCCTCCGTGCCTGCACTCCGAGATGGGATTCGCTCTCCTCCGCGACCACGAAGAGCCGGCGGCGCAGGCCGCGTTCGCCGCTGATCGCGCTGCGCATCCGGAGTGCAGCCTGGCTCTCCTCGGTCAGGCGCGCATGGCCGTCGATAGCGGAGATACGACGCAGGCCTTCAGCCTGTTGGGGCAACTGTGGCAACGCGATCACGGATTTTTCGCGTGCAATGCCGGGGCCATGCTGGATGGTATCCCCGCCGAACAGCAATCAGTCTTCCTCGCACGATGGGCGGATGCGAATCAGAATCCTGCTTCGGACGAGCTGCGCCAGACTTTCCTCGCGGCTTTCAATGCAGAAGGGGAATGCTCCGAACCGTCTTCAGAAGGATCAGCATCGGTAGGAACGCAGCGTACGGCAGAGCAGGACTACGCGTCCGGGGAATTCGGGGCCTGCGCCCGCAGCCTACAGGTCTTGCCGGCTCCGGGCAGTCCCACGAGGCTTCGGTTGCTGGCGGCCTGTTCGTTTCTGGCCGGCGATAACCGGACCGCCGCGCGGGCAGCCGGAGCTCTGCGCGGCAGCGAGCCTCGCAGCGCTGAGGCGCTTTACTGGTCGATTCAGGCGAACGAGAGGCTTGCATTCCAATCACTCGCTCGTTTTCAGCAACTCGAGCCGGACTCTGTACGCAGCCATGTACTTCTGGGCGATATCTACCAACAGCTGGAGCGCTACGAGAGCGCGGAAACTGAGTACAAAAAGGCGCTAACTCATTCCCCATCGAATGAGGGTGCGATGCTGGGGCTGGCGACAGCCTATTTGAATAACTACAACCCCCAGGGGGCGGTGAGCGTCGCGCAGGGCGCTCTGGTGCGTTCTCCTGAAGATCCCGAGCTGAATCTGGTGGTGGCCCAGGGTCTTATGAATCAGAACAAGTACGCCGAAGCCGAACCTTATCTGCAGAAAAGTCTGAAAGCAAAACGTCAGATGCTGCCGCGCATTCATGCGCTGATCGGCAAAGTGTATGCCGAAACAGGAAAGACGCAGGAGGCAATCGAAGAACTGAAGCTCGGCGCGTCCAGCGATGAAGACGGATCGGTGCAGTATCTGCTCGCTCACCTGTATCTCGGTCAGGGCAACAGGAAAGAGGCGGAGGCCGCAATTGCGCGCATGGAAACCATCAAACGCCAACGAGCGGCGCGCGGCGTGAAACGCGTCGAGGACCCCGATCTTTCTCCGATCGAATACGCCTCTGTACCCACGGGCGCGCCCTAGCGGCCGACCCTCAGATCATCCCCGGGAAACCGGATGCCTACGCTTCATCTCTGGAGTGGTAATGCGTGCTCAGTGTCTTCTTGTCGCAATTGCTCTAACTTCCTGCTCTGCAATGGTCAGAGCGCAGCCTTCCGCAACGCCTGCCTCGCCGGGATCGATCACCATTCTGGCAAACGGAATGGAGGTTCGCAGTGGCGAGCTGCATGAACGGGTCACGGCACTCCGCCAGGATGTTCTTCGCATTCGCGTATGGCGCGGTGACCGGGCTCCGGAAGACGCATCCTGGGCTGTGCTGCCCTCCGCGCGTCAAGCGTCCTGCGCTGTCTCGACCCTGAACGGGACGGATCGCAATGGATTTCGCACTCCGGCTTTGGAAGTAGAAATGGATCCGACGACGCTGGAACTGACGGTACGCGACGATGCCGGCAACATCCTGCAACAGGACGCTCGTCCGATCGGATGGGACGGCGACGGGTTCCGCATTTATAAAACGATGCCGCTGGATGAGCATTACTTTGGCCTCGGCGACAAGACCGGGCCGCTCGATCGGCGCAACGAGGCCTTTACTCTTTGGAACACCGATGCTTACCGTTTCCAGGAATCTACCGATCCGCTGTATAAGAGCATTCCATATTTCATGACCTTCCGCGCCGGGCGAGCTGCCGGCGTGCTGTTGGATAACACCTGGCGGAGCAGCTTCGATTTTGGCAAGGAGTCGCCGGACGCATATTCCTTCGGCGCCGCCGGCGGGCCGATTAATTACTACTTGTTTTATGGACCGACCCCGAAGCAGGTGATCGAAACTTATGCCTGGCTGACGGGAACCCCTCCGTTGCCGCCGCTCTGGTCGCTCGGCTTCCAGCAGTCGCGGTACAGCTATACGACACAGGCGCGTGTGCTTGAAGTCGCCGCCCGACTCCGCGGCGATCACATCCCGTCAGACGCGATCTATCTCGACATTGACTTTCAGGACCACAACCGCCCGTTTACCGTGAATCGCGCCACATTTCCCGATCCCACAGGCATGATCCGGCAACTCAACGAGGAAAACCTGCACGTCGTGATGATTACCGATCTGCACATCGCCGATCCGCCGGCCCCCAGCTATCCGCCTTACGACAGCGGGGTGGCCGGCGACCATTTTGTGAAGAATCCGGACGGCTCGGTTTATGTGGGCAAAGTATGGCCTGGCGCGAGCGTCTTTCCGGACTTCACACAACAGCAAACGCGCGCCTGGTGGGGAACGCTGTACGGGGAATTCGTGCGTGACGGGGCGAGCGGCTTTTGGAATGACATGAACGAGCCGTCGATCTTCGATTCGCCAACGGCCACTATGCCTCTCGATGTTGTTCATCGGATTGATGAGCCGGGATTCGCACCCCGTGCCGCATCTCACGCCGAGATTCACAATGTCTACGGAATGGAAAACTCTCGCGCGACCTATGAGGGTCTGCGCGCGCTCGAGCCGGATATGCGCCCTTTTGTGCTCACCCGCGCTACCTTCGCCGGAGGCCAGCGCTATGCCGCCACCTGGACAGGCGACAATTCGAGCTCCTGGAATCATCTGCGCATGACTACACCGATGCTGGAGAATCTGGGACTCAGTGGTTTCGCCCTCAGCGGGGCCGACGTCGGTGGATACGCGGGCACGCCGTCTGCCGAGCTGCTGACGAAGTGGTTTGAAGTAGGGGCGTTTCAGCCCATCGACCGCGACCACACTGAGAAAGGAACTGGCGACCAGGAGCCCTGGACCGGCGGCCCGGAACAGGAGAGCATTCGCCGTCATTTTCTCGAAACCCGTTACCGATTGCTTCCTTACCTTTACACGATTGCCGAAGAAGCTTCGCGTACGGGCTTACCTCTGCTGCGGCCGCTGTTTCTCGAATTTCCCGACGCGACACCGGATCATCACCCCATCGATCTCGACGGGGAAGCTTCGAGTGAGTTCATGCTGGGATCCAATCTGCTGGTCGCACCGGCGCAATATCCCGACGAGCGAGATGACTATACGATCGAGTTCCCCACGCCCCTCTGGTACGACTTCTGGAGTGGTGAGAAGGTTGTGCTCCGTCCTCCCGACCCGCCTGTGCCGGGAGCTCCCGATCGTACGGTGCGGTATTCGATCCGCGTCGCGCCGGCCGTGGAGCAACTTCCCGTTTTCGTGCGCGCGGGCTCCATTCTGCCCATGGAGCCGCTCGTCGAAAGCACGAATCAAGCGCCCTCCGGTCCACTCACCCTGCGCGTCTACGCCGGAGATGATTGCGCCGGGCAACTCTATCAGGATGACGGGAAAACTTTTGCCTATGAGAAAGGCGCATTTTTACGGGAGCGTTTCACCTGTCAGGTCGACCGCGACAGCATAAGGATCACACTGGGCCCGCGCGAAGGAACCTACCCTGCCTGGTGGAAGGACGTGCGCATGATGATCTATGGATGGATGCCTTCCAGAAATGAGGTACGTATCAACGGCACCAACGTGCGCGCGGAGATCGAGCGCGAACAAGACGCAACTGTTTTCACCATCGCCAATGACGGCCAACCGGCGCAAATTGAAGTGCAATAGCTCACTGTGGTGAAAGTGGAGTCCTTGTTTCTGCTCTTATCCCGTACCGCTGTCTTGCCTGACCGCCATAGGGCGGTCTCAGCAACCATCCAGCGTCCGAATGATATTGATTCAACCGTATTGGTATTTCTGGTCTCGATCGTGTCTTTTGTCGGGCTCAGGGCCAAATGGCGGCACATACACCTCTGAGCGTTCGGCACAACCAGGGCAGCTCACCAGTACCAAATCTGCAGTCGGACCGAATGGCGCAACGTATACCGATCAGCGTACCGTTGCCAATGGACACATGACTGACTCAAGAACAGTCACGGCGGCATCCCAACCCTGAGTGTAGAAATTCAGGGCTATCGAAATCTTCGACGCCAGCATTTGTCTTTCTCGCATGATTCTCAGCACATAGAGCACCTCCAAAGCGACATGCCAGGCAAATGCTGGTGGCGTTGACATCCGTTGGGGTCAGATGCTCCACAGAAGGTATCTCAACCACGATTCCCGCGTCTTGCCCCGAAGCTGAGGCTATAAACGGCTGCGGCTCGTCTTTTCGGAAAACTCCCAATACGTCGGCGCGTGAGGAGAACATCTTTCCTGCGCCGCCTTCGTGATCTCTGGAGGATTGATGAACAAAATTGCAGCCTGGTCCCGCACATCTCGCTCACAGGGGATTGAAGCCTGGTTGTTCCGTTGGTCAGAGAAGGATGACGGTGGCAATCGTTTAAGGGGAGTAGGCCGGCATTGATTGTGAACTCAAAGCGATGAATGTCACTCGCTCGATCCATCGTATTTGCGGGGTGGCTGGACCTTGCGAAACTGCTATCGTCCAATCGGCTAAGCTGCTTCCAAAACCGAGAGAATGTTTCCTGCCGGATCCTTGAACCACGCGATGGTTGGCCCATTTCCACGAGAAATTCCGCGCGCATCCGTCTTCAGGCCGGGTTCGTTGTAACTCTCAAATCGCACGCCTCGCTGGGTGAGTTCGTCGACGGCCTTTTCTACGCTTTCTACGGGAAAATTGAGGACCGTGAACGTTGCAGGCTGGTGATTGGGTTTGGGGTACATCAGAACTTTGGCACCTCCGGAAAGAGGCACAATCAGGGTGCCTTCCGGCCCGCTCGAAAGTTCGAGCCCGAGGGTTTTTCCATAGAATTCCCTGGCCCTCTGGATGTCGTTCACGGAAAAACTGGTGAAGGCTTTTTCTGGTGTGAGCACGATGCAACTCCTGGCGGTTTTAGGCTTCTAACTCTGATGCTGAACCGGGTTTCGCGGTTTGTTGAAATTCAGGGGGTTGCGGTTGGGAGGGAGCAGCGCGGCAGGCTCGGCCGGATGATGTCCAAACTTCGGACACACGATGAGGCGAAAATGACCGCAAAATGGTCAGATTGATTTCTTTGGGGCACTGAATCTACCGGAGGAGATGCCGATAAGGGCAACATTAGAGATTTCTTAGAATGGCAAAAACTATGCTGATGAGAAGGGCGTTTGGGGTTTTGGCGTGGGTGTTTCTCGTTTCAATTCTTTTTGCCAACAACGGGCAAGCGGCAACCCCTGTTACGTCATTTGGAGTGACGGTGGTAGTTCAGGACACCTGCATTGCCTCAGTAAATGGAGCGGCGGTTGAAGCCTACAGTCGTGAGGGCACGCTTTACAACGCCCGATCCGCCGTCTCGGTGAGATGCAGATATCTCACTCCATACGATGTCAGCATGGGCGAGCGATCGGATCCAGGTTCGGCAGAGACAAAAGGGCCGACGATCCTTTCTGGTTCTGCTGCTGTCGGAGCGAAGCCTGCGTCGGATGAAACTCCGCAGGATCGCGGCCATGCGCATCCTCGCATCGGTGCGACTGGTGCTGGAGGGGTTGGCGGTGGGCCGGCTCAACGACCCGCGTACGAGATGAAGGCAGACGCGCAGGAGGATGCGCCCGGCCCGGACGCAGACCGGATCGCTGTAACGATTACTTATTGAGGTTGGCGATCGTGGTGTCGATTTGCAGGCGGGGCGGACGTGGGAGCTACGCTTTCCGCCATCCGAATCTGAAATTGCGCAGAGAATTCTTCTGAATTTTGGGCGTCAATGAGTTGTATATCCGTGCAACTTTCGTGTAACGGGTGACTTGATTATTATGCACGGGTAACCGTGACAGGGCAGGGGTGATATCCGTCACATCCAGCGCCTCCGGGGTGCTGGCATCATCTGTTTCAACATTGCAAAACTCCTAACCTGCCCGCCGTGGGAAAAGGGCTCGCGAGGGGGGCAGATTGTTAGGAATCAGGAGAGCCAGAGATGAGCACGACCCCAGGAAGCATTCAGGCCCTTGCCGAAAAAACACTCCGCAGCCGAATCATGGTCTGCTACGGACTCTGCGCCATCGCAGAGAGTGAAGTTCACGCTGGACAAATTGCACGCGCTACCGGAAGCATTCAGGCGATCCGCCAGGTTCTGCGGGATATCAACCTGCTCACCACCGACCCCCGAACCCTCTCAGAAGAACCCATCCGAAACCTGAATGAGATGCTGGAAGAATTGGACCGTTGGGCGTGGCACATCGGCAGAGCTATCTGCCGTTCGGAAGTGTGCTGATAGGCCTGTGACAATTGTCACATCATTGGCGTGTAGAGTGAGAGCACGATAGCCCAATCACAGAGCAATACCCCGTTTCCCATTCTGTGGCCCGTCGCTTCTGGTGGAGCGGCGGGCTTTTTTTTCAAAAGTCCGGGAAATGAACTCTCTTCCTCACTGCAAAACAGGTAGAGTGCCTGTTGCATCCGGCGCAATCAACCGGAAGCTTCCAGTCCCCGGCCCCTTCTCGAAATCCTTGCTCCGCGACAACGTGGTGTAGATGACACCCCCCACGTATTTTTTCCAGGCTTCAAGATCCCCGAAGTGATTAAGGCGTCTGGGGCATCGGAAACCCGCACCACTCCGTTGTTGTTCTTGGCGACCTTAACGCAAGCTTCCTGCGCCCTCATGCCATGAAGATCGGCAGGTATGACAGCTTTTGGCTCCTCGGGGAACGTCTCAGCAGCCAAAGCCAAATCCCGGTTAGACCCTCTAAGGGTTGGTAGACGGTTTTATTCTCGTATCGCTCTCGGTCCCTATACAAGGCGTCGTTATAGTCCAGCTACCCAATGTAGAAAGTGTCGTTGAGAACGAACCCCTGGGCATTTTCTCCGTGGGGAACCACGAGCTCGGGCTGGCTCGCCTTTGCCGGCGCAAATGTGAGTGGATCGGGAGCGAACAGAGCGATTCGTCTGGATTCGACTTACACCTATTCAGATGTGAATACTCTGCGCCGCTACAGTGTGGGAGATTTCATCACCAGTGGTCTTGCCTGGACGCGCCCGGTTCACATGGAGGGTGCGCAGATCCGGTCAGATTTCAGCATGCGGCCCGATCTGGTGACATTTCCCATGCCAGCATTTGTTGGCTCGGCGGCGGTGCCGTCGACCGTGGACATTCTGGTGGACGGCAATGTGGTGGCATCGAGCCCGGTTGCCGCGGGGCCATTTGAGACGCCGCAGCTTCCCGTCATGTCGGGTGCGGGAACGGTTTCGATGACGGTGACGAACGCGCTCGGTCAACAAGTGACGATGACGCAGCCGTTCTATGCCAGTTCCGCGCTGCTGCCTCCTGGTCTGCAGACTTTCTCCGCAGGAGCGGGTCTGGTGCGACGCAACTGGGGAGCAGCCAGCAGTGACTATGGAAAGATGGCGGGCAGCGCTGACTATCGCCGTGGACTGACGACGAAATTTACGGTAGAGGGCAGCGTGGAAGGCACACCTGGCGCAGTCCTTGGCGGCGGTGGCGGCGTTGCTCAGATCGGCAGTCTTGGTGTGATTAATTTTGCCGGTGCAGTCAGCTCCGGCTCCGGGCACCCTGGCGCGGAGATATCCGCCGGCGCCCAACGCATCGGCAGAGTGTTCAGCCTGGGTGCTTCAGCGATTCTGGCAAACCGCGACTTCAGAGACGTCGCGGCGATGAACGGCGATGGATCCCTGCGGAAGCAGCTCAGTGGCTTCAGCAGCCTGTCATTCAGGCGCTTCGGATCGGCAGGCCTGGCGTATGCCGGTGACGATCAGGATGCGCCTCCCATTTTCACGATCGCGAATACGGTGTCGGCGCAACACTCAAAGATTCTCTCTGCGAGCTATTCGCTGCAGTTTCGCCACATGTCGATCTACGCGTCGGAGTTCAGAAATTATGGGGGCACCGGCGAGAGCAACGGGTTGCAGGCAGGTTTGACCATTCCATTCCACAGGCGAAGCTCGGTCGACGCGGGTGCGACGTCGGACGGAAATGGGCAGGTACACGTACAGCGTTCGGCGGCAGAAATCGGAGACTGGGGTTATCAGGGGTATATCTCGGCCGGCACGACCAACCACGCATTCGGCGAGGTGGAATATAAGTCGCCCGTGGGCCTGTTCATCGCTGGAATCGACAGCAATGCGGGCCAGACGACTCTGCGCATGGAGTCGCAGGGCGCGATCTCTTTCGCGGACGGAAGCATTTTTCCATCCAACACGATTAACGACAGCTTCGGCATTGTGGATACCAGTCCAATGCCGCATGTGCACGTGTTTCAGGAAAACATTGGCGTGGGGAAAACGAATTCGTCCTGCCGGCTGCTGGTCCCGGATATGCGTTCTTTCGATCTAAATCACATTGCGATTGCGACCACGGATGTCCCGGCGGACGCTGCGGTTGTTCTTTCATCGCGTGAGATACGGCCTCAGGATCGATCCGGGGTGGTGGTTAAATTCCCGATTCAGTTCGATCACGGCGCGCTGCTGCGGCTGGTCGATGAGGGTGGTATTCCGTTGCCGCTGGGCAGCACGGCGACCCTGGGAGGCACGAGCGCCGTGGTCCCGGTTGGTTACGATGGCGATGCTTATGTAGAGAATCTCGGTTCTCACAATCGGCTGACGGTGGAGCGCGCCGATGGAAAGCGCTGCACCGTTGTTTTTGACTACCGGTCGGTGCCTGGGGATATTCCTTCGATCGGACCGCTGCGGTGCGTGGAGCAAGAACGATGACACGGAGGCTCACATTCGTGCTTCTGTCGTTGGTCTGGCTTGCGGGCTCGGCGGCCCATGCAGCATGTACGATCACATGGACGAACCTGAACTTTGGGACGTACACGGGCTCGCTGGAGGACGGTGTGAATACGGGCACCGTGAACTGCGGTCTGTTACAGCAATTCGTCATAGGGCTGAATGCCGGAACGGGCGCGGGCGCGACGGAAACGGTGCGGAAGATGACGGGGCCGGGTGGTGTGACGCTGAATTATGAGTTATTCCTGGACGCTGGGCGGACCACCAACTGGGGCAATACAACCGGCAACGAATACACCGGGACGGGTAATGGATTTAACCAGACGGTGACTGTCTACAGCCTGCTTCCCGCCGGACAATCTGTTGTATCGGGCACTTACATCGATACCATTTCCAGCGCAACGGAATCCTTTCAGGTGACGGCGGTGGTTGCAGCTAACTGCACGCTGTCGGCGACACCACTGGCGTTCGGAACCTATACCGGCGTGCTGACGGGCGCCACATCAACGGTCACCGTCAATTGCACCCGGAATACTACTTACAATGTTGGTCTTAGCGCGGGTATGGCCACAGGGGCAACCGTCACCACCCGTAAGATGACGGGTCCGAAACCGGCTTTGCTCCCCTACAGTTTGTTTCGCGACACGGGGCATACGCAGAACTGGGGTAACACGGTGGCCACGGATACAGTAGCCGGGACAGGGAACGGAACCGGGCAACCGCTGACCGTATACGGGCAGATTCCGGCGGGTCAAAATGTGATCCCCGGCAATTACGCCGACACAATAACCGCGACGATCACTTATTGATCAGGAGATCGGCTGCGGGCACCGGAATTGTCTGTGCACCCCGCTATCCCGCTGCAACTAAAGAAGGATTGGGGATACCACCCTGGCGCCGGTAACATTCAGCTGATCGTAACTCCGCAGGGTTCCTGGGAAGTCGCTAAACATTCTTCACCCGCGCGAGTTGCGCAGATTGAGTGCTGAGAAGAGAACCGTGCCAATCCGCGTCAAGGCTCTCGTATGCATTGTCGTGAGTGGAGCTGTCGCAGGCGTGTCCTTTATTCACGGGCATCCCGGGCGGGAGTGGATTCACTTCTCCGTTTATCTGGCGGTGATCCTTCTGAGCTCCGGCATGAAAGTTGCGATGCCGAAGAGCGAGGGAACGATGTCGGTGAACTTCCCTTTCATTTTTCTGGGAATTTTGCAGCTCTCGCCGCTGCAGGCAGTAGGCCTTGCGGTATGCAGCGTGATCGCGCAATGCCGGTTTCGCGTGGTCCACGCATTCACCATTGTTCAGATCCTGTTTAACGTTGCGAACGTCGCCACAGCGACGGTTCTGGCGTGGTGGACATTTACCAGCGTAATGCGCGTCTATCCGGAAAGTGCGCCGGTGCTGGCACTGGCGGCGACCGTCTACTTCCTGGCGAACACTGTTCCTTTGGCGCTGGTGCTTGGATGGTCATCGGAATCCTCGCCGCTCGCCCATTGGTGGGGGGAGTTTCTCTGGTACCTGCCCTTCTACCTGGTAGGGGCAATGGTGGCGGTGCTGGCCGATGTGATTGGTGCGCGGTTCGGTTGGCTGACTTCGTTGTTGCTGATACCCCTGGTGTACACGGTGTATCGGGCCTATTGCGCGCAGGTGGCGATCGTACGCGATCGGGAGCGCCACATTCGAGAGGTCGAGGCTCTTTACATGCGGACCATCGAAGGACTTTCGATGGCCATTGAAGCCAAGGACGAGGGGACGCATGAGCATCTGATGCGGGTTCGGGTGTATGTCGCGGAGCTGGGCAAATTTATGAAGCTCGAGCCCTCCCAACTACAGGCTCTGCACATCGCAGCATTTCTGCATGACATCGGCAAACTGGCGGTTCCCGAGCAGATCCTGAATAAGCCGGGCAAGCTTACGCCGGAAGAGTTTGAAAAGATCAAAATCCATACGGTGGTGGGAGCGGACATTCTGGAGCGGGTCAAGTTTCCCTATCCGGTGGTTCCGATCGTGCGGTCGCACCATGAGGCATGGGATGGAAGCGGTTATCCGGATGGATTGAAGGGCGAGGAGATTCCGATTGGCGCGCGCATCCTGACGGTGGTGGACTGCTTTGATGCGCTCGCTTCCGATCGTCCTTACAGGCCTGCACTGCCGGTTGAAGAGGCGATGGCCATTCTGAAAAGTAAGTCCGGGATCCAGTTCGACCCAGCCATTGTGCAACTGCTGGAGCGGCATTACCCGGAGCTGGAGACGCTGGCGCGCCTGCGGACCAGTGAGATGGAGCCGCTGAAGACAGATATCTTTATTGAACGCGGCGCCGCTCCTGGAGCGGGGTTCGACTGCGATCCGGGCAGTGCGGACGTATCACGCGGCCGGGGAATGGGGCAGGAGCCGATAGCCACTGCGACCCCGGTTCTGGCGGGATCGCCGACGTTATGACGCGGACGACTTCCGTCCTGCGCTGGCTGGCTCGAACCACTCTGATCATGCTGCTGGTGATCCTTGGATCGACGGTGCTGGTGCGATTTGCGCCCGGTTATCTAAGCGATGCCCGGGAGATGGACAGCCGGTACGCAGCCGGAGCCAGATCCGAACTATCCGCTGAAGCCGCGCGCAGCCACTCGATCTGGCAAATGATGCGGAATGAGGTCGGGAACGCCGCTCGCGGTAACTTTGGCACGTCAAGGCAATTCGCGGTCCCCGTCTCGGAGTTGATCGAGCCGCGGCTGGAGGTGAGCGGTCGTCTTCTTGGCGAGGGAATCGGATTGGGCTGGATGGTGGCGTTGCTGGCTGCGCTATTTTCAAGCGCCGGACGCGATCCATCGCTGTTTCGACAGGCGCCGGCGACAGTGCTGCTGGCGATTCCAACAGCTGCGCTGGCCACTTTTTGTTTGCTCGCCGACTGTGGTGGTCCGGTACTGGTGATGGCGTTGCTGCTGGCGGCGCGGGACTTCAAGTTTCTGGATCGGGCTCTGCGCGGAGCATGGATGGAGCCTCATATTCTGCAGGCGCGGGCCCAGGGCGTTCGGACCCAACGTCTCCTGATTGCATATATCGCTCCGTCTCTGGCTCCGCAACTCGGTGCGCTGGCGTCTCTTTCGATCGCGACATCGCTGAGCGCTCTGGTTCCGGTGGAAGTGCTCTTTAATGTGCCGGGAGTGGGCGCGCTGGCATGGAACGCAGCTTTGAACCGCGACCTGCCGGTGCTGTTGGGCGTGATGCTGGTGATGGCTGTGGCGGTGACCTCGAGCGGCACGGCAAAACCGCAAACCGTGGAGTGGAAGCAGGCATGAAACTGCGTCGACCAATTCTGTGGTTGCTGGTGGGGCTGATTGTGGCTGCATCGGCGATCGTGTCGATGCCGCGGGCGAGCTATGTTCGGCAGGATCGCGATGCGACGATGGCGACTGCTTCCCGGAGTCACCCCGCCGGCACGGATGCGCTGGGCCGCGATCGGCTGGTGCGGGTTGCTGCCGCTTTCCTGCTGAGTCTTGCCGGAGCGATGGCAGCGTCTGCGCTAACGACCGCAGCGGCCGCGGGCATCGGGACGCTGGCCGCATTTGGCAGTAAATCCACGGGATGGGGCCTGATGGTGGTTTGCGATGTGTTTCTTGCGCTGCCCTGGATGTTTCTGCTGATGATGGTGCGGTCGGCGATGCCGCTGACCACGTCGCCGGCGCGATCGGCGACCATTACGTTTCTGGTGCTGGCTGCACTGGGATGGCCGGCGAGCGCGCGCGCGGTGTATCGCGGAGCGATGCAGCTGAAGACGTCGGACTGGATGCTGTATGCACGCGCGAGCGGGGTGAACGGCGTGGGGATTGCCCGGCACGTTATTCCAAACCTGTTTCATCTGCTGGTGCCGCAGTTCATCATCACCATTCCCGCCTTTGTGATGGCGGAGGCGAATCTCGGAGCTTTGGGACTCGGCGTGGGAGAGCCGCTGCCCTCGTGGGGCGGAATGCTGTTTGAGCTGAACAATTCCCCCATGTTGATGCAGACGCGGAGGGTTTATTTTCCGGTAGCGTTGCTGGTTCTGGTTTTGCTGCTGCTGGAGGGGGTTGCTGTTGAGGCTTGATCGCATGCGCTTCACTTGCCGTTTTCTATTCATTGTCATGGCGACGGTGCAGGCAGGAATGGCTGCGCTGTGCGCTGCGCAGGCGGCGCCGCGCGAGGGGGGCGAGATGGCATGGACGATTGGCTACGATCCAAAGACTTTCGATCCGGCCCGGGTAGACGATGAAGAATCGGAAACGGTGCGTTATCTGACAGCCGGCGTTCTGCTGCGATTCAATCGCCTGAGCCAGAAGGTGGAGCCGGAACTGGCGCAATCGTGGACAATTTCACACGACGGAAAGACGATCACCTTTTCGCTGCGGGCAGGGCTGGAGTTTTCCGATGGCAGCAGCCTGACGGCGCGCGATGTCGCCTGGTCGCTGCGCCGCGTTCTCAATCCAGCAACGGCCGCGCCTGTTGCGGAGGAGTTCGTATCGCCTGGCGGCGTCACCGTGGAGACACCGGATGACAGAACGGTTGTGGTCCATCTTCCGCAACGGGTGATCGCTATCGATAAGGTCTTCGACGAGATAGCGATTGAGCCTGCCGATCGGCCTTCAGAGGGACGGGTTACGTCCGGACCGTTCGTCGTCGCTGACTACCGCCGCTCTCTTTATGTTCGCTTGCGCCGTAATCCTCACTTCGCAGGGAAGGATCGTTCGGGGAAGATGCTGCCCTATGCCGCAGGGGTGCGGCTCGACATACTGGAAAACACCGAACAGGAAATCAGGCTGCTGCAGCGGGGCGACTACGATCTGGTCGACAGCCTTCCGCCGGATTATTTCGAGTTGTTGCGGAAGAGGGCGCCTGCGCTGGTGAAGGATCTGGGACCGTCTCTTAATACAGAGCAGATGTGGTTCAATCAGGCAGCGTCTTCTCCATTGCCGTCGTGGGAGAAGGCATGGTTTGAAAGCCGGGTTTTTCGCGTCGCGGTTTCGCAGGCCATCCATCGTTCCGACCTGGCGCGGATCGCTTATCTGGGCCATGCGACGCCGGCCTATTCATTTATCTCTCCGGCGAATGCGCTGTGGTACAACCGGGCTCTCTCCGCACCGCAGACCGACGTTGCGGCGGCCAGAGCCGGCCTGGCTGCGGCGGGATTCCGTGTACACGGATCGGTGCTGACAGACGCAACGGGCCATGCGGTGAAGTTCTCGATCCTCACGAATTCCGGCAACGCGGCGCGCGAGAAGATGGCGACGCTCATCCAGCAGGATCTTGCGGCGCTGGGGATGCAGATCACTGTGGTCACCCTGGACTTTCCTGCACTTATCGAACGCCTGATGCACACTCAGGACTATGAGGCGTGCCTGCTCGGCCTTGAAAATGTCGATCCCGAACCCAACGCCATGATGAATGTCTGGCTGAGCTCTTCGGCCAACCACCAGTGGAATCCTTCGGAGAAGACGCCGGCGACGCCGTGGGAAGCGGAGATCGATCGGCTGATGAACCAGCAGGCCGAGAGCGCGGGGGATGGGGAGCGCAAGAAGGCGATCGATCGCGTGCAGCAGATTGTGGCCGACGAGCAGCCGTTCATCTACCTTGTTTATCCCAACGCGCTCGTTGCTGTTTCGCCAAAGCTGACGGGGGTGCAGCCGGCGGTTCTGGAGCCGCGGCTGACGTGGAATGTCGAGCAGCTCAGTGTGCGGGGGGATCGATGAACGACGACACGCTGCTCCGGGTTCGCCTTTCTGCCGGCTATTCGGGCAAAGAAACGCTCTCCGGGATTCATTTCGAATTGCAGCAAGGCGAGATTCTTGGACTGGTCGGCTCCAGCGGGGCCGGGAAGAGCACGCTGGTGCTGTCGCTGCTGGGATTGCTGCCCTGGCGCGGAGGACGTGTGTCCGGGGAAGTGATGCTGCGGGGACGGAACCTGCTGACACTGCCAGAGAAGCAGCTACGCAACCTGCGCGGCCGGGAGATTGCGCTTATTCCCCAAAGTCCCATGACCGCCCTCAATGCATCGATCAGCCTGGAGAAGCATTTTGAAGAGGCCTGGAAAGCGCATGAGCGGCGGGGTCGCGGGGAACTGGGTGACAGAGTGCGCGCGCTGATGGCCGAGGTGCAGCTGCCACCGGATGCGGAATTCCTGCGGCGCCGGCCACGAGAAATCAGCGTGGGCCAGGCGCAGCGCGTGCTGATCGGGCTGGCGCTCCTGCATCGACCTGCGCTGATCATCGCCGATGAGCCGACCAGCGCTCTGGATCCGGTTACCCAGGCGCAGATCGTGGATCTGCTGAGAAACCTGAATCGCAAGCACGGCATGACATTGCTCTACATCTCGCACGACCTGATCTCGGTGATCCAGCTCTGCGATCGGGTTGCCGTTTTGCACGAAGGAACGATCGTCGAGAATCTGCCGGTAGGACAACTGAGCGATGCGCGGCACCCGGCGTCGCTGGCTCTGTTGCGCGCTCTGCCTGTTCCTCCGGAAACGCTTCTGCGCTTTCGCGACAGCGCGGTCGGGGACGTATTACCTCAGATACCTGATTACCAGCAGAGATAACTGAGGTCCAGGGCGTTACAACGACCTTGTTATTGTTCGCATTCACGAATCGACATACTTTACGAGATGTGCAGGGCGTGCATCGTTCGTAGCCTCCCCAGAGGCAGATGCGGCCCGCACGATCGAACCATCAAGTTACCTCGGTGACTCGGAGACCGCAAGTATGCCTCGTTTCAATTTGCGTTTGCCTATTGTTCTTGGTTCCCTGGCCGCTCTTGCGGCGACGGCTTTTGCATCAGGGGCGTCCGTTCCCAATCCCAAAATCTCTCCCGATCTGGCGGCCGCGCCGTCTTCGACGGCTCAGCATGTGATCATTCAGTACTACAATCCGCCGACCACAGCAGAGAGCGGCTTGTTGGGCTTGTTGGGCGGTCTGCTGAAGACTGTTCTGAGCCCGATTAATGCGATCGTGGCTGACGTCCTTCCAGGGCAGCTGAACCTGCTTGCCGCCGATTCGAACGTGAAATACATTTCGCTCGATCGTCCGCTTGCCGCGCGACAGGCCGGCACGATCGCAGCTGCCGAATTCACCAGTGAGCCGATCAACGCGCCCACGGTCTGGCAACAGGGTTATGCAGGGTCGAACGTCGGCGTCGCAGTGATTGACAGCGGCATCACGCCGGTTCCGGACCTGGCTCTGAACCCGGGCCTCCCCACTCTGAATACCATTGCGAATTTGCTGGCTTCGCTGACGGAAGTGGCGCCCGGCGCCAACGGGCGAATCGTTTACAGCCAGAACTTCGTTCCAGGCGAAAAGGACGCGCTCGATCACTTTGGACACGGAACGCACGTCGCGGGGTTGATCGCCGGCAACGGCGCTCAGTCAGCCGGGGCCCAGAATTTCCGCACCTTCAAGGGTTCGGCTCCGAATGCGAACCTGATCAACCTGCGCGTTCTGGATGAGAACGGCGCCGGTTCCGACTCCGCCGTGATCGCCGCCATCTCGCAGGCGATCGCATTGAAGAGCCGCTATAACATCCGCGTCATTAATCTTTCTCTGGGCCGACCCATTTACGAAAGCTATACTCTCGATCCGCTGTGCCAGGCCGTTGAAAAGGCGTGGAAGGCCGGCATCGTTGTGGTGGTGGCTGCGGGCAATGATGGCCGCGACCTCAATCTGAACCCGGAAGGTTATGGCACCATCGACGCTCCGGGAAACGATCCTTATGTGCTGACGGTTGGCGCCATGAACACCATGGAAACGGCCGCCATCAAGGACGACATTATCGCCAGCTATAGTTCGAAGGGGCCGTCGTTCATCGACCATGTTGTAAAGCCCGACGTGGTTGCACCGGGCAACCTGGTCACCAGCCTGCAGTATCCGCAGGATTCGCTGGCGGTGAACAATCCCTCGTTCTTCACGCTGTACTCCTTTTACCGGACGAACGGGGCGCAATCGCCCTCGCAGAATTACTTTCCTCTGAGCGGGACGAGCATGGCGACCGGCGTCGCCAGTGGGGCTGTCGCCGATCTTCTGCAGGCGGCGCCTCAGCTGACTCCGGACCAGGTGAAAGCCGACGTTATGGTAAACGCGGATCGCCAGTATTTCCCGGTTTCCAGCAGCGTTACGGACGAAGGCACAGTGTACAAGGCCAACTACGATGTGTTCACGGTTGGTGCAGGCTATCTGGACATCGCCAAAACCGTGAGCGCGGCGCTGGCTAAAGGGCAAACGGTTCCCTCAGGAACGGCTATGTCTCCGGTGGCGGTCTACGACGATTCGACGGGCAACACGACGGTCGTGATCGATCCGAGCGCGCTGTGGAAGTCCTCTGGCCTATGGTCGGCCACCAGCGTTTACGGCAGCCGAGCCTTCCTGTCGTCCGGCAGTTCCAGCAACGCCGTGTGGGGTTCGACAGCGCTCTGGGGCAAGAGCGATCCTGACGGTTATACAGCGCTTTGGGGTAAGACCGCATTGTGGGGCAAGGACTCTCCCCAGGCGGAGACGGCGCTGTGGGGCAAGGACACAACGGGCGCGCAGACGGCGCTTTGGGGTAAGTCAGATCCCGGCGATACCAACGTGTCGGTCCAGTACTAACCTGAGAGCGGCTGGACATCTGTAACGCAGAAACGCCAGCCGCTCAACGGATTCATTCAACGGTCATCCAATCGAAGAACATCCGCTTAATCGATTTCACCGGATGTTAATGTGATTGGCGAGGAACGTTGAAACCATGGTGAACAGCCATGGCAATGCAGTTATGCGTTAGGCACGTTCCACTCCGGCTGGGAAAAAGATTCGGTGTTCTGATCCGCTTCAGTGTTTTTTTCATAGGCTTCTGCACATTGCCCGCTACGGCTCAGCAGCGGGCGGCAGAAATCTGTGAGCGACCGCAGGCAGAGAGCGTGGTTGGCGAGCCGCCGGACGCGCGCAGCAAAAACGGCGTGCTCGAAATCAGTCTGACGGCTGAAAATGTCACGGAGAAAGACGGCCGGACGCGCTACTGTTTCACCGACAGCGAAGGAGAGGAATCGCCAACGCTGCGCGTGGATCCGGGCGATCTGGTCGTCATCCATCTGAAAAATGCTATGAACGGTGGGAAACCCGCCGGCCCCGATGCGCATTTGCACGGAATGAAACCGGTGACGGGCGCGTGTGCGGGCGGGGCGATGAATGGGTTTTCCACGAATCTTCACTTTCATGGAATGACGATTCCCCCGACATGCCACCAGGACGATGTCCTGACGACGTCACTCGAGCCGGGCGACCCGGTGTTTACCTATCGCTTTCGTGTTCCGGAGGATGAGCCGCCAGGACTTTACTGGTACCACCCTCACATCCACGGATTCAGCAAGCCGCAAGTGCTGGGCGGCGCTTCGGGGGCGCTGATTGTGGAAGGCATTGAACGAGCGCGGCCGGAAACGGCGGGGCTTCCGGAACGCACGTTCATCATTCGTGACGAAGACCTGATGAATCCGCACGCACCGCCGTCGAAGTCGGAGCCAAAGGTTCCGAAATTCATGATCGATCGCGACGGGGACGCAGCGAATAATGGGACAGGTTTCGGCATGCCGGCCAAGGACCTCTCCATCAATTATGTCCCGGTACCGTATCCGGATTATCCGCCCGCGGTGATTGCGATGAGGCCGGGAGAGAGGCAGTTGTGGTGGGTGCTGAATGCATCCGCCATCACCTATCTGAACCTGGAAGTGCTGTACGACCATATGCCACAGCCGTTGGGGCTGGTGGGCGTGGATGGGGTGCCGATCGGCGCGCGGGGGAGTAGTGCGGAGGCCGAGGCAGGCGGCGTGAACGTGCAGACGCATCTCGGTATTGCTCCTGGTGCGAGGATGGAATTCATTGTGCAGGGGCCGACGGAAGGAGTATCGGCGCTGCTGGTCACGCGGACAGTGGACACGGGGCCTGGCGGGGAGAACGATCCAAATCGGATGCTGGCGAAAGTGGTGGCAACGCCGGATGCGCCGGAGCCTCGGTTGAGACTGGAAAGCTCGCCACGGCCGCTGGCGTCGCCGGAACGGCCGTGGCTTGGCGATGTGAAGCCGGTGCGGGTGAGGCATCTCTATTTCTCTGAAAAATTGCTCGATGAGAACGATCCGACCAGCGCTGTGGAGTTCTATCTGACGGTTGATGGGCAGACGCCGAAAATGTTCGACATGAATGCGGCATCGCCTGACATTGTTGCTGAGCAGGGAACTGTCGAGGACTGGATTATCGAAAATCGCTCGCGGGAACTACATGCTTTCCACATTCATCAGCTGCATTTTCTCCTGCTGGATTATTTGGGGAGGCGGGTCGAGGAGAACTTTCTGAGGGACACCGTCAATGTGCCGTATTACGATGGCCGACTGCTGACCTATCCCAGCGTTCGCATTCGCATGGATTTTCGCGATCCGAATATCGTGGGCAGATTCCCCTATCACTGCCATTTGCTCGAGCACGAAGACAAAGGCATGATGGGGGTGATCGAGGTACGGCCGTCGACTGCCACAGGGCCGGACGGCTCGTGTGCCGCGGGGGAGGTGAGTTCAGGTCGGCCATGCACCAAATCCGCGCCGAACCACAGCCCGCTCTATTAATTTTCATGCCAGGTAATTCAACAGTTATTCATGAGCGGCAATTTTTCTGGCGCGTCAATATTCATATTCTCTTCACCAGATCGACAAGACTCGTTTCAGGGCGGCCTTTTATTCTCTCCGAGTTGACGGCGAGAGCCTCAACCCCAGGAGGGCAATTTGACCGCAAAAACAGTCTTATCCGCGGCCTTGCGGACGATGCGCACCGGTATTATCACCGCTGCCATTTTCCCGCTCGCCATTGGCAATACCTTTGCAGAGTTGCAGGCGCAGGACTCGTACGGCCGAGACAGCGACACCGCGACACCGATCAAACACGTCATCGTGATCATTGGAGAAAATCGCAGTTTCGATCACGTTTTCGCAACCTACGTGCCGAAGAAGGGTGAGAGCGTACGGAATCTGCTCTCCGAGGGCATTATTAAAGCGGACGGAACTCCTGGTCCGAACTTTTCCAAAGCAGAGCAGAAGGCGGCATACGACGAAGCTTCGGACGCCTTTCTCCTGAGCCCGACCAAGACGCAATTTCCAGGAGCAGTATTGCCCGCCCCGCTGGTGGGAGGGCCGCAGGATTCATTCGTGAAGAACGACAACCTGAAGCTGGCGAAGCAATCGGAAACCGGCCTTCCCGGCGACTACTATGGCTACCTGGTGAGCGGCGGTACCGGTCAGACGTCGGCCACACCGGACGCCCGCATTAAGGATGTGAGCAGCCTTCCTCCGGGACCATTCCAGCTGACGAATGGTGACACGTTCACCTACAACTCGTACGCGGCCAGCCCCGTTCATCGTTTTTACCAGATGTGGCAGCAGCTGGACTGCAGCGCGGACCGGGCGACCTCCGAAAATCCATCTGGCTGTAATGCCCGGCTGTTTCCGTGGGTTGAAACGACCGTGGGTGCCGGCACTAACGGCATTACTCAGCCGTCGAACTTCAGTACAGACTATGGTGTGGGCGATGTCACGACGGGTGAAGGATCGACCGCAATGGGCTTCTACAACGTCCAGAACGGCGATGCGCCGTATTTCAAGCAACTAGCCGATAACTACTCGATGAGCGATAACTTTCACCAGTCCGTCAACGGGGGCACGGGCGCCAATCACATCATGTTCGGACACGGGGACATGATTTATTTCAGCGATGGCAAGGGTCATGCGGCCGTGCCACCGCACAACACGGAAGTCGCCGCGGGAACTGCGAACGGCGGAGTTGTGGATGAAGTGGAGAATCCCAACCCGGCTGCGCACACCAACAACTGGTACGCAGAGGACGGCTACGGCGGGGGTTCTTTTGGGTCGCCTTCCTACGGCGGCGGTTCCTACACCGATTGCTCTGACAGTTCGCAGCCGGGGGTGGGACCGATCGTGAGCTATCTGCAGTCGTTGCCAACGCCGATCAAACCGCACTGCGAAAAGGGACACTATTATCTGCTGAACAACTACAACCCCGGTTATTTCGGCAACGGCAACAATGCCTTTACCGACACGAATGCCGCGAATACGGTATTTACCATTCCTCCGTCTTCGGTGCGCAGTATCGGGGATGAGCTGCTCGCCGAAAAGATTTCCTGGAAGTACTACGGCGATCAGTGGAATAACTATGTTCCCGATCCCTATCAGCTGAATTACGGAGCTATCGGGGCTAATTCGGACGAGTACTGCAACATCTGCAATCCGTTTCAGTACGACACTTCGATCATGGCCAATCCGAAGATTCGTGCCGCCCATATTCAGGACACGATCAACCTGTACAACGATATAGCTCAGGGAACATTGCCGGCGGTGTCGATCGTGAAGCCGAGCGGCCTGGTCGACGGCCATCCGGCGTCATCCAAACTGGATCTGTTTGAAGGCTTCACCAAGAAGATCGTCGATGCCGTCAAGAAGAATCCGGAGCTCTGGAAGGACACTGCCATCTTCATTACGTTCGACGAAGGCGGTGGCTATTACGACTCGGGCTATGTGCAGCCACTTGATTATTTCGGCGATGGCACGCGCATTCCTCTTATCGTTGTTTCTCCTTATTCGAAGGGCGGTCACATCTCCCACGAATACTCCGACCACGTTTCGATCCTGAAGTTTATTGAGCGGAACTGGGGACTGGAAACGGTCACGCGGCGGAGCCGGGATAACTTCCCGAACCCGGTCACGGCAGAGGATCCTTATGTTCCGGTCAACAGCCCGGCACTCGGAGACCTGTTCAGCTTGTTTAACTTCCCTGACAGCTGGTAAGTGTTGGGACTTGAGATGAAAAGCCGGTGCTGGTTTGCCAGCGCCGGCTTTTCGACGTTCGGAGATAGGCAACCGAAGCGGGCCGCGGTAATGCCCCGGAGTGACGGGGGGCGTGCTCTCACACGCGTGTGCGCATCGCCTGCGCTAACAGCAGCAGCCCAATCCCTAACAGGCCGACATATATCCAGTTGAGGAAGGTATGGCCGCTCAGCCGATGATTGATCCATCTGCCTACCAGTACCGCGGGCAGCGCGACCGGCAGCCCTGCCAGGAAGTAGTGCGTTACAGGCCGGGTCCAGAGGCCGGCGATCGCGTATCCTGCCATGCCGACGATGCTTGCGGGAAGAAAGTAGGCTTGCAGAGTCGCGCGAAACTGCCGCGCCGACCAGCGCCGCATTGTGCCGTAGACCACAACGGGCGGCCCGTTCATTCCATAAGCTCCGCCGAGAATGCCCGCGCAGAACCCACAGGCAATCATCCACGCTCGGCTGTCGTTCTTTAGTTCGAGCCGGTTGCGCCCTGACAGCGAATAGGCTGCGAAAACCATGATGACGATGGCCAGGGCGCCCTTTACTGTCCGCTGATGGGTGTTGGTCAAGAGCCACAGCCCCACAGGTATGCCGGCGAGGGTGGGAACCAGGAGCCAGACGGAACTGCGCAGGTGGATATCTTTCCAATCCTGTGCGACTACGACGGCTGCAATGGTGATAGACAGCAGCACCGCGAGCGGCGCCGCCACCTGCAGTGGAATCACGGCCGCGAGCAGCGGAACGGCAATGAGCGCCTCGCCAAACCCGAAGGCCGAACGAACCGTCGTCGCCACAAAGAGGGTCAGCAAGACGTAAGCCGTCGTTAGCTCGATGCGGTTCTCCTGCAGGGAAGGGAATTTGGGCGGTCAGCGAACCTGACTTCCTTATTTTCTCATTGGTGTGTTGCCAGAGGAGGAACTACGCGGCGAGGCGGGGCAAAAGAAAAGGGCCGCCGAAGCGGCCCTTTTCTGGTTGGCTATGTTGGGTTAGAACTCGATCCGGCCGCTCACCTGGAGAACGCGGGAGGAGTTTCCAAAATCCGCGTCGCTGGAGATCACACCGAAATTGCAGTTCGAGTCTGTGATATCGCTGCAGGGAAGACCGAAGTTAGGATGGTTGAGCACGTCGAAGGCATCGCCGCGGAGCTTGAGGGCCAGGCCTTCCCAGACGACGAAGCTCTTGCCGAGGCCGAGGTCGAGGTCAAAGTATTTGGGACCGTAAAGGTTGTTGCGGCTGCCGATCTGGAAGCCCAACGGTCCTTCGAAGTCGGAATCGGCTTTGGCGGTATTCGCGTAAGCATTCAGAGGCTGGCCCTGGCCGCCGTGGGTCTTGATTTTAAGATCGGCGACTGAGCCGGTGAGAATGGCCGGAGCGTTGTTGGCGTAGCCAGCGACGAAGGCGTTGGCACCGGCGAAGTAAGGATAGCCGGTGTGCCAGTTGGGCAGACCGCTGACCTCCCAACCGCCGATGATGCGATCGGCCCATCCGGGAGCGCCGGCAGCAAACTGGCGGCCGTGCCCGAAGGGCAGTTCGTAGATAAAGTTTCCGTTCAGGCTGTTGGTGATGTCGAAGTCGGAATTGCCGCGGCATTCCCTGGGACGCAGGACATCGCAGATGAATCCGTAGCCGCCGTAAGCGACAGTGTTGGCAGTGACGGAGACATTATCGATGGAGTGCGACCAGGTGTAGTTAAGGTCGAACTGGAGTCCGCTGCCAAGGTTCTTGTGGAGCGTGGTGAGCAGGCCGTTGTACGACGAAAATCCTTTGTTGGTGTACATGGTGTTCTCGTCGAACTGAGCGTCCATACCGACGTTGGGCGGAAGAATGCCGAACAGAGCCAGCAGGAACGTTTCGTCTGCGAAGTCGCCGCGGATCCCGTAAGGCTGCGTGTTGTCGGCCACCAGAGCCGTGTTGTTGGTGTAGCCGTTCGCCGCACCGAGGCCGGGACCCAGGACATTCTCGAACCAGGGCTGTGCTGTGACCGCCGTGGTGGAGACCCCAGCGCGGAGTTGTTTACTCATGTTGGTGAAAGCCTGGGAGTAGAGCTGGCCGGAAACCGTGTCAGGGAAGTCGATGAGCTGGCTGGTATCGGCCTGAGCAAGGAGACGACGACCCTGGCGGCCAGCGTAGTTCATTTTCAGAATGTAGCCACGGGGAAACTCATGCTGCCATCCGAGGTTGAACTGGATGGAGTATGGAGTCTTGAACGTGGGATCGATCATTTCGTTGAAGGCGCCCCCGTTGGCGAGGCCATTGGGAACGGCTGCAGCACCCGTTCCGCTGACGTAGGGATAGAACGGCCTGGTGATTGTGGGTGCCGCAGGAGGAGGCGGCGGCGAGCTGATGCCGGTGAAGCGAGCATCCTGTTGCAGGGTGGCGGCCGTGTTGGCGGCCGTGCCCAGAGGTTGACTAATGCCAGCTTCGAAAATGTAGGAAAACTGCGTCTGCTGATACAGGACGGCGTTAACGACAGTGTGATCGAAGACGATGCCGCCACCGCCGCTGAAGACAGTCTTGCGATCGAAGCTTGGGCTCCACGCAAAGGCTACGCGCGGGGCAAAATCCTTATTGTCGGTGTGGTAGAGGCTCGGGCCGTGATTCGCTTTACCCCCCAGAATGTAGTCGAACAGCGGAACGGAGAGATTACCGGAAAGGCCGGCAGCGCTCTGCGCCATGCGTTGCGAGAAGTAATTGTTGAAGGTAGTTTGATCGACCGAGCTGGTCGTGCCACCAGGGGTGCCCATCTGATCGACCGATTCCAGCCCGTGCGTTTCATAGGGCACGGTGTAGTTCTGCCACCGCAGTCCGTAAGAGAGGGTAAGGTTGGGGGTCACCTTCCAGGCATCGCCAACGTAAACTTCGGTTTCGTAGTAGCGATAGTCGCGCACCGCGCCGGTACCCTGAGGCACTGGATTGCCCGAAGCGTCGTAGTTGTAAGTAGCGCCGACCGAAGTGTAAGGCGCGAGAGCGAGAGCGAAGGCGCTGTCATAGAGAGCCGTCGCGTTGCCGCCACCGATGTCGGCAGGGCGCTGCGCAGAAGTCAGGCCGTTGATGTAACCACCCAGCCCGATGGTCGGGGTGTTGTAGTCCAGGATCGTGTTGTTGTGTGGGCTGACCCATTTGAACGTCCCTCCAAAGGTCAGACTGTGCCGGCCTTTCTGCCAGCTGAAGTCATCGCGGACGAGGGGAACAGGGAAGGTCCGGCTCTGAGCATTGATGGCGCGGGCATAGGGAGCGCTGAGGATGGCACCGCCGGAACCGTTCCCGCCGAAGGTTTGAAACTGATTGACTCCGGGAGGATTGTAGGTGTTGGGGAAGTTGTAGTTCTCGTATGTCTCGCCAACTTCAAACTGGTTCAGCTTATTGGAGCTGAGGCTCCATGAGTGTCCGACAACCCATGTGTAGCTCTTGTCGAGGAAGGGATAGGTTTCCGGGTCGCCGGGGAACTGGATGGCGGCCTCGGTGCCGTTGGTGCGGGTGTCGTGACCCACGGCGAAAATCTTCATGTTCGCGTTGAGGTTGTAGTCGAAGCGGAGGACGTAGTTGTCTTCCTTATAAGGATAGGGCGCGTTGAAGCGGTAGCCGGACGTGTTGATCTGATCGCCGGTGGAGGTGTCGTTGGCGACGGGATAGCGCTTATTAACGAAGCTGAGAAGATCGGGATCGAAACCGATGTGGGCGGGATCGAGCGCCGCGACCTGAGCCGAGTTCAGGGTAGAGATGTTGCCCGATGCGTCGACGTAGGACAGTGTGCCGCTGCGAAAGTTATCCATGGGCACGGTGCGGGTGACAAGGTTGGAGAGCGTGTCGCGCCGGCCTTCGTAGTTAAAGAAGAAGAAAAGCTTGTCCGTGAGGATGGGGCCGCCGACCGTTCCGCCAAACTGGTTGCGGATAAGCGGGGGACGCCCAACGCCGGCATTGTTGTTGAACCAGTCGTTGGCTTCCAGATCGGTGTCGCGATGGTATTCCTCGACGTTGCCGTGGAACTTGTTGCTGCCGCTGCGGGTGACGAGCTCGAACTGGCCGCCGCCGCCTTCGCCTGCACTGGCGAGCTCGCCGGCGGTGGTGCCGCGGAACTCCTGAACGGAATCGACGGGTGCGTGGGCCACGATGGCGCCAAACTGGCCGGTTTCGTTGTCGTTGACGTCAAGGCCGTCGAGGGTGACGTTGTCCTGATCGACGCGCGCGCCTGTGACAGCGCCATCGAGGGTGATGCCGGGCTGCTGGGTAAAGAGAGCGGCCGGTGAATCGCGGTTCGCGATCGGGAGTTCGTTGAGGAACTCCACCTGAAAGCTGTTGCCGACTGTGGCGTCGCTCGTGTCGAGGGTGACGTCCTGGCTGGAGGCCGAAACGGCGACGGTGGTGACCACATTGCCGATGTTCAGAACGGCATTCTGGGTACGGGTGACCCCGACGTTGAGATACATGGCGTTGACGACAACCGAATTAAAGCCCTGGTGCGAGAAGGTGGCGCTGTAGCCGGGACCAGGACGAACCTCATTGATGGTGTAGGAACCCTCAGCGTTGCTGACGGCCTGATAGCTGACCCCGGTGGCCGGGTTTGTCAGCGTGACTTTGACGTCGGGGATGACAGCTCCCGAGGCGTCGGTCACGTTGCCGGTGATGGACGCGGTGTCCTGGGCGAAGAGGGCAGGAGTGAGGGCGAGAGAGAGCAGCAGAGCAAGGGCGATCCATCCACATTTTTTCAGCAAGGGAAGCCTCCGGGTGCGCTGGTTTCAGTTTGCGAATCGTCGGTCTGGTTGAGAGTTGGTCTCAGCAACCGGAGACGGAGCGCGAAGAAACCCAGCAGTGAAGAGGAAAAAATCAGTATCTGGCTTGAATTAAGGCACGTTGGTTGCCATCCCCATCGAAAAACAGTGGATTTCATTCCGAGGGCCAGATCATTGAGCAAATAGCGAAGGTCGTGGGATGAAAAGACGAAATGCGGTGACGAAAGTACCGAAAGTGGGGCCAAAAGAGGATGGTTGCACTGTGGGCATAAGCCAATTGGTTACCCCAGGTAACTACAAAGGCATGAGGAGGAAGCAAGAGCCCTCTGGCAAACCATAGAAACGGGGGCCCTGATCTATGGAAATCCGTGAGGCATCTGGGGCGAGCGGCAGCTTTCGATTTATGGGCTGAGGCAAGATGGGACGAATGCGCGCGGTGCGCCGAACAGGGAGATAACCGATGAGTTAACCATTGATGCTGCCGACAGAGACGATGGCAGGGAGGCAAAGCAGGTGGGGAGGGGGACCATCCGGAAGGGTGAATGCGGGGGAATCGGGTGAGGAACGGAGAAAAAGCGAGGGCGAGAGCCAGAGCATCGGGGGTGAGACGGAGTCGCCGGGGAATTGGGCGGAGGGGATGGCGGGTCGAACCTGAGGAGTCAGGCAGGGTGGTGACAGGCTGGCGCACGGGCGCAATGTAGCCTTTGAATCTGCGAACGGGACTCACGAAGCGCGTATGCTGCAGGGTGCGCTGAAGCTCGAGTTCTGGGCGAGGCAGGCAGGGCAAAGGGGACTCGAATGTATCAGCCGGATACGTATGCGATCACATTGCTGTGCATGCTGACGAGCATGCTTTGCTGGGGCTCGTGGGCAAACACAGTGAAGCTGGCCCCGGGTTACCGCTTCCAGCTCTTTTACTGGGACTACGTGGCCGGGCTCCTGATGGGGGCGGTGTTGTGGGGGGTCTCGCTCGGCAGTTGGGGATCAACAGGGTTGGGGTTTTTCGCAGACCTGCGGCACTGCGATGCGCGCCATATTCTGTTTGCAACCCTGGCCGGCATTATTTTCAATGTTGCGAATCTGCTGCTGGTAGCGGCGATTGACATTGCCGGGTTGGCGGTGGCATTTCCTGTTGGAATCGGGATTGCGCTGGTGGTAGGGGCGGTGAGCAGCTACCTTGTGACGCCGGAGGGAAACGCCAAACTGCTGTTCGGAGGTATCGTTCTGGTTCTCGCGGCCATCGTTTGCGATGCTCTGGCTTATCGGGAGCGCGAACGGCAACGATCGGCCATGAGCCGGCGCGGAGTCGTGATCAGTGTGATCTCGGGTTTGCTGATGGGGAGTTTTTATCCATTTGTGGCCAAAGCAATGTCCGGGGCAACGGCACCGGGACCGTACGCGGTCGCGTTTTACTTCGCCATTGGCGTTTTGATTTGTTCTGTTCCGTTCAATGCTCTGCTGATGCGCCGTCCTCTGGACGGGAGCGCTCCGGTCGCCATGCGGGGGTATTTCGAGGCGCCCTTCCGGTGGCATTTCTGGGGGATCCTTGGAGGAGCGATCTGGTGCACGGGTGCGGTGCTCAACTTTGTAGCGTCGGGGCTGCATTTCGTAGGTCCGGCCGTGTCCTACTCCATCGGGCAGGGGGCTACGATGATTTCGGCCGCGTGGGGTGTATTTGTATGGCATGAGTTCGCCAACGCGCCCCGCCGGTCGCGCATGTTTCTGGTCTGGATGTTCGTTCTGTTTCTGATTGGTCTGGGCGCGGTGGCGCTGGCTCCGATCATTTGAACTGCAGATACATCGATCCATGTCGTCAGAGGAATCGATCCTGACCGGGGCAGATGCCGGTAGTTTACCGGCGATGGGCGAGACGGATCCGGGAAGAGATTTTCTGACGATTCCCGGCGGCGAGGGTGTAAAGCAGTTAACGGCGATTGGACGACAACTTATGAAGAGCGGAATGCATGCGGCGCCGGCGATCGTCTGTGGGATCCTGATGGCCGGCCTGGCGTCTGCGGGAAACGGCCAGGATTCGAAATTCAAACCGGACCGTCAGCAGATTCCGCCTCCGGCTTGTCTTACCCTGCAGGGGGCTTGGGAAGGCGGCTACACGCCATGCACGGACGCAACGCATCAGGAATGGCTGAGCGACATCACACACTGGAGGCGGGAGCGGCGCATCCGAACAGGCTTGGACGGGCCGCGGATGGAGGGGGTTCCCGACTTCTATGACATGGCTTCCCTGGCGTGGGCTCGATCTGCATTCATACAGCCGCAGATGATGGTGCAAGACCGTTATTTTTATGATCCGATCGCGCACAAATACACAGTCGACCGTTACCTCGACGACCTGACCAGGCGGTATGGAGGCATCGATGCTGTTCTGATCTGGCCGACCTATCCGAACATGGGGATTGACGACCGGAACCAGCTCGACATGGTGCGGTCGATGCCGGGCGGGCTCGACGGGGTTCGTCAGATGGTAGACGAGTTTCACCGTCATGGGGTGAAAGTACTTTTCCCGATGATGATGTGGGATCAGGGCACGCGCGACTCAGGGGAGCCGTGGCCGACGGCGCTGGCAGAGGAGATGAAAGCGATCGACGCCGACGGCATGAATGGCGACACGCAGGATGGCGTTCCGTTGGTGTACCCGCTTGCGGCGGTCAAGCTGGGTCACCCGATCGCGTTTGAGCCGGAAGGCGGACCATCGGACGAGGAAGTAGCCTGGGACGTTTTGACATGGGGGCAGTATCAATTTCAGTTTGTGCCGACGGTGGATCGATACCGGTGGCTGGAACCCCGGCATCAGGTCAACATCCAGGGCCGCTGGATGCGCGACAAGACTGACGATCTGCAGTTTGCTTTTTTCAACGGGGAAGGGTGGGAAAGCTGGGAGAACGTGTGGGGCATCTGGAACGGGATAACGTCCCGCGATGGAGAAGCAACTCGGCGGGTGGCCACCATCGAGCGCGCGGTGGCGCCTTTCTTCGCCAGTACGGGGTGGGAGCCCTTCTACCCGATGCACTTCTACGGCGTCTATTCGCGCCGATGGCCGCTGGGCGATCGGACGATGTGGACGGTTGTGAATCGGAATGAATACGACACGAGCGGCGACCAGATGACGGTACGAGCTGAGGAGGGGGTCCGCTATTTCGATCTGTATCGGGGAGTGGAGCTGACGCCGCGCCGCGATGGGAGTGCCGATGTGCTGTCGTTCCCGATCGAAGCGCATGGATTCGAAGCGGTGATGGCGATTCGAGGCGGCCCGGACCCTGCAATTGACGATCTGCTCGGCCGCATGAAAGGAATGACGAAGGAGCCGCTTTCGTCTTTCTTGCATGAGTGGAAGCCACTGTCCCAGACGCTGGTGGAGATTCCGAGGACGGCTTTGGCAGCCACGGCGCCGCCCAGGATGATCCGGATGGACGGCGGGGAGTATCTGTTCCGCGTGCAGGGGGTTGAGATTGAGGGCTCCGACGACATTGGTGTCGATGTGCAATATCCGTGGGAGAATTCGGCGCGCCGATTCCACGAGCACCGCATGCAGATAGCACCGTTTTACATCGACAAATATCCGGTGACCAACGCCGAATTCGGGAAGTTTCTCGATGCTTCGCACTATCGTCCCGAGGATGATCAAAATTTCCTGAAGGACTGGAAGAACGGAAGCTATCCCGACGGATGGGGAAACAAGCCGGTCACCTGGGTTTCTTTGGAAGACGCGCGAGCCTATGCGAGCTGGGCGCACAAACGGCTGCCCCACGAGTGGGAGTGGCAGTACGCGGCGCAGGGAGGCGATCCGGACCGGATGTACCCGTGGGGCAACCAATGGAATCCGTCCGACGTGCCGCAGCCGGACAAGGCCAGAACATTGACCGAGGCGGATGATGTGGACGCGCATCCGACGGGGGCCAGTCCTGCAGGTGTGATGGATCTGGTGGGCAATGTGTGGCAGTGGACCGAGGAATTCACCGATGACCATACGCGCGCGGGCATCGTGCGAGGAGGAAACCACTATCAGCCGCAGGGGTCGATCTGGTGTTTTCCGCAGGCGTATCGCAACGATCAGCATGGTAAGTTGCTGCTGATGGCTCCTGGCTACGACCGGTCCGGAACAGTGGGCTTTCGATGTGTTGTCGACGCTCGATAAGCCGGGCTCTACCGGGCAGGAGACGGTCCTGTCTTTTTACAGACTGGCGCGTTGGCCGAATCGCGGTTCGGTGATCCTGGATGACGGCCGCCCGTTGAGGGGCAGAGGGCGGGAGCGTAAACTCGCTGCACGGCAGCGGTTTTGGGGCCTTGATTAATGTGATGACAACGCATCGCAAGCATCCAACCGTGAGCGAAGTGGCGCGGTTGGCCGGGGTCGGAACCACGACCGTATCCCGCGTCATCAACGGGAGTCACCGAGTCGATCCGAAGACGATGGCTCGCGTGCGACGTGCGATCGAGAAGCTTGGCTATATGCCAAACCAGGCAGCGCGGACTCTGCGCGGCGCCCGGACGCGGACGATCGGACTCCTGATTCCGAGCATCGCAGACCCATTTTTTTCCAGTTGTGCGGAGGCGGTGCAGGCCATTGCCCGGGCTAACGATTCGCTGCTGATCGTGATGACAACCCAGAACGACCCGCATACGGAGATCGACAATGTAAACGTGCTGATGCGCCATCGCGTCGATGGGCTGATCATCGCCCCGGCAAATTCGCAGAGCACCGTACTGCGCGAGGTGATTCAGCGCCTGGCGGTGCCGGTCGTGGCGATGGACCGGCCTCTTTCCGGCACGCGTGTTCCATCGGTGGTCGCGGACAATTTTTCCGGCGCGAGTCTGGCGACGCGGCACCTGATCGATCACGGGAGGAGACGGATTGTGTGTCTCACCGGCGAAGCGACGCTCTACACCATTCGCGAACGCATTCGCGGGTACCGCAGCGCGGTTGAAGCCGCGGGGCTGCCGTGCATTGTGGACAGCTCGATCAAGGACTACAAATCCGCCGAGTACGCAGTGGAAAGCATGCTGGCGGGAGCCGATCCGCCGGATGCCTTCATAACCCTGAAGAACAGTACGACCATCCATGCCTTTGAAGCCATGCAGAAGCTCAGGGTTTCGATTCCGGAATCGATCGCGCTGGTGGGGTACGACGACTTTGAGCTGGCAGCAACGGTTCGACCATCGATTACAGTCGTGCAACAGCCTATAGAAGAGATTGGGCGGGTTGCGGCCGAGATGTTGTTCGGTGCTCTGACGGGGCAAAATCAAATGGATCGACCCATCCGCTCTTCGCGGTCGCAACAGGCTCAGGTGGAGACGCGATTGATCCGGCGGAGCTCGTGCGGCTGCTCTCCGCTGACGATCTGAGGGACAGTTCAGCGCCGGAAATTTCGGGTTAGCCGGGGTCGCTGGCTCGCGCCATCTCCTGCCTTATCTTGACAGTTAATACCCTCAGAGTTAGCATTGGGCCGTTTATGGAATCGATACCATGACCGCCGCCAACGGTGCAGCGAACGGGCCGGGGTCTCGACCACGAACAGAATTTCTGAACTCACGCAAGAGATTCGGCAGGACTTCTCCTGGAGGCGATTCAATGCACAAACCCTTGATATGGCGGACAGCCATTGTGTCAGTCCTTGCTTTCCTCACAATGGTTCACGACGGCCGGGCGCAGGATTTTCGTGCGGTTCTGACCGGTCAGGTGACAGACCCTTCGGGCGCGGTCATCAGGAACGCCACCATTACCGCGGTCAACGCCCAGTCGGGGACGACTTACAACGGCAAGACCAGCGACAAGGGGGTCTATTACATCCCCTATGTATTGCCGGGCACCTATGCGGTGACAGCGAGTGCGAATGGTTTCAAAACCCAGGTGCAGGACAAGGTGCTGTTGCTGGCTTCTGAGTCCTTCAACCAGAATTTCAGTCTTCAGGTGGGCTCGGCTTCGGAGCGGGTGGTGGTCACCACGGCGCCCGCGCAACTGGAAACGTCGACGGCATCGAATAACACGGTGCTGAGCCAGCGCGAACTGCAGAATGTTCCTCTGAACGGGGGGCAGACGTACACGCTGATCGGCACGACGCCGGGCAGTCAGTTTACCCAGACTCAGTTCGGAACAGGCGGCTACCACGGCACCACCGGGTGGGACGTCTCGAATTCCTACAGCATTGGCGGCGGCATCGTGGGCAATAACCAGTTCACGCTGAACGGAACCAACATCACCAGCCAGTACGGTTACGATAACCATTCGCCGGGGGAGTGGACGGTTTCGCCGAACCTGGACGCGGTGGAAGAAGTGAATGTGATGACCACGACCTACGACGCTCGCTACGGCAGGACGAGCGGCGGGACGGTGAACGTCGTGACCCGGAGCGGGGGCGATCGTTTCCATGGCTCGGCGAGGTACGCGTACGAGGGCGCGTTCATGAACGCGAACACGTTCCAGAATAATCTGACCGGTACCGCGCGTCAGGGAGAAGTGCAGAATCAGTTCTGGATCACGGCGGGCGGACCGATCATCCGGAAGAAGCTGTTTTTCTTTTTCGGATTTGAGGGCTACCGGCAATCGCTCGCGGGAACGACGCTCGAAAATGTTCCGCCGGCTTATCTGCGGCCAGGATACAACGGGAACGCGGGCGTGAACTTCGGCCTGATCCAGCAGATGGACCCGCAGGAGTTCCCCAACCGCGTCGCGATTTTCCAGCCGGGGACAGCAACCTGCCTGGATGGGGGCACACCGCAGACCTGTAACAGCAATCATGTAGTGCAGACCCAGTTCCCGAACAATACGATTCCTGCAGGGCAGATCAACAGCTCGTCGACAGCGCTTCTGAAATATATTCCGCTGCCCAACCTTGCTGGCGCGCAGAACCTGGCGCGCGGGAGCAATTACATCGGGATTACTCCCGATCTTTACGATTACAACCAGCCCATGGTTCGCGTGGACTATAACCTCACAGACAGGACGAAGCTGTACAGTTACTTTCTTTACTGGAAGGGTACGGAGAACCGTACGCAAAACGGGCTTACGGGTGTCGCCGCAAACGGAAATATTGACTACGCCCATCAGAACTGGGTGGCGACGCAGGATGTGACCCACACCTTTTCTCCCACTATGGTGGGTGATTTCAAGGTTTCGTTCGACCGTTTCTTCGAGTCATCGCCAGACGGGGACCTGAGCCAGCAGACCGATCCGACAACCGCGCTGGGGCTGGCGATGCCGCTGCCCGGCTACACAAGTTCCAAATACCTTCCGGAAATTCATGTGAACGACAGCTGGGGTACGGGCTTGCTGGCCGACAATCCGGCAGGCGATCACACCATCTTTGGCAATCAGCTGAATGCTGATGTGACGAACAACTTCACGCTGGATGCTGACCTGACGAAGACAGCAGGTGCGCACACTTTGGAATTCGGGGGAGAAATCGACGAGTTCCAATATGGCGGGCGTCCGTATTCAGGCGGCCATCCAAACGGGGTATTCGGCTTTGGGTCGGGGTTCACGCAATATAACCCGCATAACCAGGATTGTTATCCTGCGGTGGCGAGCCCCGGAGACGCGAATGGATGCAGTTCGAATACTCCGAACGGGTCAGCTCTGGCTTCGCTGTATCTGGGTGTGCCATCGTCGACTTCGGATGGCACGGGGCCCGGAGGGATCGACTGGATACCGCCGATCATGGAGGGCTATCCGGTTTACGCGGTTTACTTCCAGGATAACTGGCGGGTCAACCATCGTCTGACGCTCAATCTTGGAATTCGCTATGACGTGCAGCGCGGGCTGCGCGAGCGATTCAACCATCTCAACCGCGGGCTCTGCCTGACCTGCGTGAATCCGCTGACGAACGATGCGACCTATCAGACAAACGTCGCGGACTCCGGCAACATGGCGGCCTGGACGGCGGCGGGGATCGACCCGTCGAGTCTGAAGACGGTATACGGCGGGCTGGAATTCACAGGCTTCGACGGGCAGTCCCGCGACGCATACGACACGAACTGGAACGACGTGGGACCGCGCATCGGCATTGCCTTCGCGCTGGATCCTAAAACGGTGGTTCGTCTGGGGTATGGCGTCATGTACTCCTACGGTCTGGAAGGCGGATCCAGTATTGGTGAAGCGCAGACCACCAATTACACCGCCTCCCTGGACAACGACAACACACCTACCAGCAATTTCCAGACGGGCAATCCATTCGCCAGTGGCCTGTTGGTGCCGACAGGGGACAGCCAGGGATTGCTGACAGATGTGGGGAACGGCACGATCCAGGCGGATTTTCCGGATCGCAAAATTCCGATGGAGCAGATCACATCGTTCGGGTTCCAGCGCGCACTGCCGGGTGGCTTCGTGCTTGACGCCCGATATGCCGGGAACTTCTCCAGCCGCCTGCGGGTAGGCCTGTGGCTGAATGGAGTTGCGAGCCGCGCAGAACAAAAGCTGGCCCAGGCGAATCCGGCAGTGTGGAACCAGCAGGTGCCGAATCCTTACTACGGTGTCGCGGTGATGTCGGGACCGGGACAATGCGGCACCTCGACGACGGTTGAGGCGATTGCGCTGCTGTATCCGGGATCGCAATATTGTTCGCCGGGGGGAAACGGGTTGGTGGGCCAATATAACGCCGGACTGGGACGCAACTGGTACGACGGCCTCGAGGTAAAGCTGAACCGCACTGTTTCGAGCGGCACGGCTCGCGGGCTAAGTACCCAGCTGGCGTATACGTACTCGAAGACCATCAACGGGGACGGCTATCAAAACGGCTGGCCCTATCAGGATCCGTTCCAGATCCACTGGATCGCGGGCACGGATCGCACGCATGTTCTATCCGTAACCGGCGTATACGATCTGCCCATCGGAAAAGATGGGCTGGTACTGGCGAGCGCTCCTCGGGCGCTGAGTGCCGTGATCAGTCACTGGACGCTCAGCGAAGTTTTCAACGCGGAAAGCGGATTCCCGGTGGGGCTGAACACGGGATGGTATTACGAGTGCCCGTCGCAGAGTTTTCGCGCCTCAGGTGGGACCTCGGTTGGGCAGGGACGCTGGCTCAATGCCAGTGCCAACTGCTGGCAGGGAATTCCGACTTACGGGTTGATGAATCTTCCAGGGAACACGACGCAGGTGCGTGATCCTACCATTCCAAGCCTGGATCTTTCGTTAGCCAAGAACACGCCCCTCTGGGAACATACGACTCTCCAACTCCGGCTGGATGCATTCAACGCGCTGAACTCGGTGCTGTTCGGCGGACCGGATAACAATCCGGGAGACGGGCCCGCAAATTTCAGCCCGAACGGGGGATGGAGCGGATTTGGGACGGTTGGACCAACTCAGCAGAATTTTCCGAGGATCCTGCAGCTTTCCGGAAAAATCAGTTTCTGATGGATTGGAAGTGCAGACTCCTGCGTGGCGCATGCGGGAGTCTGTGCTAAACCGTTAGAAGGAGCCTGCGGAAGAGTGTGGTTGCTCTTCCGTTTCCTTATCCATGAGGCTTGGTATCAGTAAGTCAATGGGGAGAGAGTAATGGGACGTTTGCGTACGTATGTGGCGCCAGTTCTTCTGGCGACCTGGTTTTTTTCTGCTCTGACCCTGGCACAAGATTCGAGTAAGCCCGATCTGACGAAGAAGCCGACCCTGTATGCGGTGGGATATGCCCATCTGGATACGGAATGGCGATGGGAATACCCGCAGGTGATCGACGAGTATCTGCGCCATACTATGGAAGATAACTTCCGTCTATTCGATAAGTATCCTCATTACATTTTCAATTTCAGCGGCGCGAACCGGTATCGCCTGATGCAGGAGTATTACCCGGCCGATTTCGCGAGGATGAAGCGATATGTTGCGGAAGGCCGGTGGTTCCCGGCAGGGTCGTCGATGGAAGAGGGCGACGTCAATGCGCCGAGCGCGGAAGCGATCCTTCGCCAGATTCTGTATGGCAACGAATGGTTCCGTCGCGAGTTTGGCAAAGCCAGCGAGGAATACATGTTGCCGGATTGCTTTGGGTTTCCGTCGTCGCTTCCGACGATTCTGGCGCATGCCGGGGTAAAGGGATTTTCGACGCAGAAGCTGACGTGGGGATCCTCGGCCAATGCCGGAGGTCCTGACTCTGTGGAGAGAACGCCTGAGGGCACGCCGTTCGACGTTGGTACGTGGGTAGGTCCGGACGGCGAGAGCGTGATTGCGGCATTGAATCCGGGCGCCTACAGCGGCGGTATTTACACGGGTCTCAGCAAGCCTCTGCCGGCGCAGTCTTCGGACGACACGCTGGCACAACTGGAGAAAGAGAGCGCGGAAGTTCAGGGACATCTGGAACAGGCGGAGCAGAATCATCAGGCCTTCGATCCGCAGGAGGTGCAGAAATTCATGTCGCTGCGCACGGAGGAATCGGGGTTTCGCCAGGCGGAGCGCGAGGCCGCCGATCGACGATATCAGGGCGACTGGGCGGCGCGGGTGCTGAACAACGGCAAGGTCACCGGCCTGTTTACGGACTATCACTACTACGGCACCGGCGACATCGGGGGAGCGCCGGACGAGGAATCCGTGAAGCGGCTGGAGGCCATTGTCACCCGGGGCAAAGTGGATCTGCCACCGCAGAACGGGGCTTATTTTCGGGATGAGCCGCATGCTGCGTGGCCGCAGGTGCAGGTGGGCGACGGACCGGTACACGTGATTTCGGCAACGGCCGATCAGATGTTTCGGGATATCACTCCGGAGGAGAAATCGAATCTGCCGCGCTACACCGGCGAGCTGGAGCTGACCAATCATTCCGCCGGGTCGCTTACGTCGCAGGCCTATCAGAAACGGTGGATCAGGCACGAGGAACTGCTCGCATCGGCGGCGGAAGAATCGTCGGTAGCTGCCTCATGGCTGGGCTCGCGAAATTATCCGATCGAGCGGTTGAACAATGCGTGGACGCTGGCCATGGCCGCGCACTTTCACGATCTGGCTGCGGGCACGGCGACGCCACGGGCGTATGAGTTCGCGTGGAACGATGATGTCATCGCGATGAATCAGTTTGCGGACGTGTTGAAGAGCGGCGCAGAGGCCGTTTCCGCTGGGATGAACACTGAAGGAAGCGGTATCCCGCTCGTAGTTTTCAATCCGCTGAATATCGCTCGGGAAGATTTGGTAGAGGCCAGCGTTCATTTTCCTGGCGAGATGCCGAAAGCCGCGCATGTGATCGCGCCGGATGGAAAGGAACTGCCGGCACAAATTGCGAACGGCAAAGTGATGTTTGAAGCCAGAGTTCCCTCGGTAGGCTATGCCGTGTACAGCATTATGCCGGGTGCTGCACCGGGCATCGGGTCGACGGAACTGCACGTAAGCCGGAACGAGATGGAGAACGCGCACTACCGGGTGAGACTAAATGAAAGCGGCGACGTTGCCAGCATCTTTGACAAAGACCAGGGCCGTGAGTTGCTGGCCGCTCCTGCTCGGCTCGCTATCTCCTACGACAATCCGTCGCAATGGCCCGCATGGAATATGGACTGGGACCAGGAGCAGGCAGCTCCGACGAGCTACGTCTCCGGTCCCGCGAAGGTACGCATTGTGGAAGACGGCCCGGTTCGCGTAGCCATCGAAGTGACGCGCGAAACCGCGGGTTCGCGATTTGTGCAGACGATTGGTCTCGCGGCCGGCGATGCAGGAAAGCGCGTCGAATTCGGCAATGTTATCGACTGGAACACGCGCGAATCGAATCTGAAAGCGACGTTTCCGCTGACCGTTTCAAACGAGATGGCGACTTACAACTGGGATATTGGGACGATTGAACGGCCGACGGCACAGCCCAAAAAGTTTGAAGTGCCCTCGCACCAGTGGATCGATCTGACCGACATGAGCGGTAAGTCGGGGGCGACTATTTTGACCGACTGCAAGAACGGATCGGACAAGCCGAATGATCATACGATCCGTCTCACGCTGATTCGCACACCGGGCACGGCGGGAGGATATCCGGACCAGGGAACGCAGGACATCGGGCATCATGAATTTACTTACGGGATCGTGGGTCATGCGAATGGCTGGCGCGACGCGCAGACGGACTGGCAAGGAGAGCGGCTCAATGCACCGCTGATTGCCTTCGAGTCTGCGAAGCATCCGGGGGTACTGGGACGGAGCTTTTCACTGTTGAAGATCAGCAATCCCCGGATTCGAGTTATGGCGGTAAAAAAAGCCGAGGCCAGCGATGAAGTCATCGTTCGCATGGTGGAACTGGATGGGAAGCCTGAGCCGGATGTGCGGGTGGGGTTTGCTGCGCCCATTGTGGAAGCGCGCGAGGTGAATGGGCAGGAACAACCCGTTGGGCCGGCCAGGATAGACAGCGGCGACCTGGTGGTCTCGTTTGGGGCGTACCAACCGCGGACCTTCGCACTGAAGCTGCGTCCCGCTGCCACCAGGGTTGGGGGGATGCGCTCCACTCCGGTGGAACTGTCCTACGATGTGGCGACGGCTACCAACGACGGCGATCGCTCGACTTCGGGCTTTGATGGCAAGGGCGATGCTTTGCCCGCAGAGATGCTGCCGGATCACATTGCATTCAACGGGGCCGTTTTCCATCTTGCTGCCGCAAAGAGTGGTGCTCCGAATGCAATCACAGCGAAGGGGCAGACTATCAACTTGCCGGCAGGGAGCTACAACCGCGTTTATGTGCTGGCGGCGTCCTCCGATGGCGATCAACGAGCGGCCTTCGAAGCCGGCGACAGAAAATTCGAACTGGATGTGGAGCAGTGGGGCGGCTTCATCGGCCAATGGGACGATCGTGAGTGGAGCTCTCAGGCGGCAGCGCAGGATAGTTACGGCGAGATGATCGGTATCAAGCCGGGATTTATCAAGAGAGCCGACCTGGCGTGGTACTGCAGCCATCACCACGATCCATCGGGAAAGAATGTGGCTTATTCTTATTCCTACTTATTTGGTTACGGCATGGACTTGCCGGCCGGAACCAGAACGCTGAAGCTGCCGAACAACGATCACATTCGTATCCTGGCGATTTCGGTTGCGGAGGAGAATCCGGTTGTGAAGCCGGCGCAGCCGCTCTACGACGTGCTGCCCGCGCCAAACGCCGGAGAGCCGGACTTTACACTTTCTGCCGTGCCGGAGCTTTCTGTTCCGCAGGGCAGGACAACGACGAGCCACATCCTGACGATGCCGCGAGGAAGCTTCCACGGCGATATAAGTCTGTCGGTCTCCGGACTTCCCGAGGGACTAACTGCTTCCTTCGATCCATCGATAACTTCCGGTTCGAGCGCACTAAAGCTGGCTGCGGCCGGGTCGGCTGCACCTGTGACCGCTACCATCACAGTTGCAGGGACCTCCGGTATTCTGTCGCACAGCGTCACGACCAGGGTCACGGTGACGCCGATCCTGAAGGGGACGGTGCCGGTGAATCTGTCGTCCGCGTATAACGTCACGGGAATCTACACGGACGGCACGAAGTTTCCTTCGGCCGACAGCCTGGATGGCGAGGGTATTCGTTGTCTGCGGAGGCGTTGGGTCCCAGTGATCCGGCGGGGGCGGAAGTCATTTTCAAACTCGGACCGGCGAACGCGCCCGACGCAGTAACTAGCAGGACGATCGATCTACCTCACGGTAACTTCACCAGCCTGAAAATACTGGCGGTGGGGGTGGAAGGCAGGCAGGACAATCAAATCTTTACCGTGACTTATGCGGACGGCACAAGCGCGACCTTCACGCAGAGTCTGAGTGACTGGTCCGGTGGCGGCCACCTACATGGTGAGTCGGTGGCCGCGCGTATGCCGTACCGGGTTATCGCGGACGGATCGAGGGACGGCAATCCTTTTAACTTATTCGCCTATTCCTTTCCACTCGACGGCCACAAGGGGGTGAGCAGCGTCAGCTTGCCTGGCAATCGCAACGTGGTCGTGCTTGCGGCAACTCTTGTACCTGCGGAGCGCTGAGATGAGAGCGCACCCGTGCTCTCATCGGGAGAGTGTATCCATGACGGTTGCTTATCGGCTTCGCGACTGTGGAAGTCTGCTTGCATTGTCAGGATGTTTGCTGGTTGGGAACCTGCCGGCGCAGCAGACCGCAGCTTCCCCCAGAACCCCGCTGGAGTACGCAAACGGTCTGGTAGGAACGGCGCCTCTCGATCAGCAGAAGCTGATTGGCAACGCGCCGCCGCCGGGTGAGCAGCTCTATTCCGGATTTACATCTCCGGCAGCGATGCTGCCGCATAGTTCCACACAGGTTGGACCCATCAATGCCAATCTGGATCTGATGTATCCCGCAGGGGTACGAGCGACCTACTTCTATCCCAACCGGAGCATCTTCGGATTTACCACGGGAGCTGAGGGGGGACCGATCGCGATGCCGGTGGTGGGTAACTGGACAATTCCTCCGGAGAGAAGCTCGTCGGTCTATGACAAGAAACTGGAGAAGTCGTCGCCAGGTTATTACAGCGTATATCTCGACGATTTCCGAACGAACGCGGAGATGACCGCGACGACTTGGACTGGAATCTTCCGCTTTACTTTCCCGAAGACGGAGAAGGCGCATGTTCTGCTGGATCTCGGCGAACGGGGAGGCGATATTGAAATCTCCAACGATCACACGGTGCGCGGCAAAGTCCAGGGTCTTGACATTTACTTTGTAGCGCAGTTTTCGCGGTCGTTCACGACCTTTGGAACGTTCAAGCAGCATCCCGCGGAGCGGCCCGGCGGACCGTTGGTGGGCTTTAGCGAGGTCAATCCAGAAGCGAAGAGCATTTCCGGACATTTTGCGGGGGCTTACCTGCGCTTCTCGACCGGGGAAGGCGAGCAGGTTCTGGTGAAAGTGGCTACGGGCCCGAGTTATGCGACGGCGGAAGCGCGGTTACAGGCTGAAGATCCGGGATGGAACTTCGATGAGATCCGGCGACGCGCGGAAGAGGCATGGTCGAGGAAACTCGACCAGATTCAGGTGAAAGGCGGGACGGAAAAGGAGAGGATGCTGTTCTACTCCTGTCTGTACCACTCGTTTGACAGTCCGAGGCTGCTGGCGCGCAAGGGCGACGAGTTTCTGGGGGAAGACCGGAAAGTCCACGCCGCAGACTTTGATCGCTACAATCAAGTGCCACTGTGGGACACGGGACGCAACCAGGTTGTGCTGCTGACTTTGCTGGAGCCCAGGGTCAAGGAAGACATTCTGCGCTCGCAGCTCGACATCGCGCGAGAGACGGGTTATATGGGGACGTCATTCCATGGCGACAATGCCGACTTGTTGTATTTAGGTGACTGGGAAAGGGGACTGAAGTTCGACTGGGCCGCAGCGTACGAGTATCTGCGCAAGAACGCCGTCGACCCAAAGGGTCCGCGAGATTATCTTGCCGAATACATGAGCAACGGCTGGATCTCCGACGTCATCCCCGATCACAATCCCAGCCCGCCCTATGCGGGGGGCAAGGCCGGAGCCGCTACTACTCTGGAATATAGCTGGGATGATTACGCTCTTGCGATTTATGCAAAGAAGCTGGGCCGGCAGGATGATTACGAAATGTTTCTGAACAGGGCGCATAACTACCGCAACGTTTTCGATCCTTCTGTCGGTTTCATACGGGGTAAGACTGCGGATGGCAAATGGATCTCGCCGTTCGATCCCCGCGAGCCGTATTACAACTTCATGATGAAAGAGGCTTCGGGGTGGTCGACGTTGTGGCTGGTACCGCACGACGTCGAGGGCCTGATCAGGTTGCTGGGCGGGCGACAGAAATTTGCGGGCAAACTGGATGAGTTCTTCAGCACACCCTACACTGCCAAAGGAATTTGCCGCGACTGCACTGGTGTAATCGGCCAGTATGTTCAGGGGAACCAGCCCGACCAGCAGGCCGCCTATTATTACGACTGGGCCGGAGAGCCCTGGAAGACGCAGAAGCTGACTCGGGAAATACTTAGTCTTATGTATGGCAGCGACCGCTACGGCCTGGCATTTCCTGGTATGGACGACCAGGGGTCCACGTCTTCCTGGTATGTGATGAGCGCTCTCGGCTTTTATCCGGTCGATCCATCGAGTCCCGACTACATCATGGGGAGCCCTGTTTTCAGCGAAGCGACGATCCACATGGGCAACGGTCACGACTTCACGATTATTGCGCGCAATAACTCAGCTGCGAACATCTATATCCAGTCGGCTACGCTGAATGGAAAGCCGTGGGAGAAGCCATGGTTCAGCCATTCCGACATCGCCGGGGGCGCCACGCTGATCCTCACGATGGGACCGGCGCCGAACACAAAATGGGGCAGCGCCGTGGATGCTGCGCCTCCTTCGATGACCGCCGCACAGTAGGATTCGGGGGCCGGCCACGACTACGGCTGACGATCTAATAAGAGATTGGAGCTGCATCGAACCTCTCGCCGCTGATTCAGTGCGGATCGAGTTGGCGTAAGCCAGCAGGTTACTCAGTGATTACCGGAAACGCTGTTACTCGGAGCTTTGCGGCCGCATAAGGAATGAGGATGAGGTCGTGGTCCGGGTTCTTGCTGTCGGGGTCCTGAGGCAGCGGATCTGCTACGCCGTCCTCTGCCCGCCACATATCCAGGAGGCGCGCTTTTACGCTGATCTCAACCGGGGCATGGCTCCGTGTAAATACGCTGGAGCCAATTTCTTTCTCCTTGACTGCGAAGTTGTCCTGTTGAGATTCGGAATTGACCTTCAACCCATAGTTCCACTGATTTCCGGGAAACACCTGCCAATCGGCGGTCATGCCGCGATCACGCAGCTTCACCCAGCTTTCTTCAATGCCGTAGGAAAAAACGAGGGGGCCGCGTTCTACGGCAACTGAGTTGTGAAACCAGCGCGAGAGGCGTGGGAGCATGGGAAACTCGATGTGAACCTCATCACCGGCCTTCCATTCACGATCGATCCGCGCAAAGGAGCCGCTGGACGGTGACGGCTGGGCTTCATTATTCACACGAATTTCGGTGTTGCTGGCCCACGCCGGAATGCGCAGCTGCAGTGGGAATCGCGAGGGCGTGGCGGGATTCACACGAAGCCTCACGGTTCCGCGAAACGGATAGTCTGTCTCCTCCTCCAGATGGACCGCAGTGTCGCCAATCGCCGTGTGCAATGCGCAAGGCGCATAGACGGCAAGAACCAGTCCGTTATCGGGATCGTCGTTTCCTTTTCCCGACCGAAGAATCAGGCTGTTGGTGAGCTTCGGCCATCCCTGGCTGAAGTTCGCGGTACAGCATCCAAAATTAGGTTCGAGGCCAAACAGATTGGATTCCGGGCCATCGGTCGTCCACGGCCTGCGATGCAGGCTGCATTCGATCTGATTGGGCTCCTGGTTGTACTGATGCGCCCACATATCGTCGGTAAATGTGCCTGGCAGTGCATTGAAGGCGAGTCGTTCAAGGCGGTCCCCGAGCGCTGCCTCGCCAGTGATGGCGAGAGATTGCTCGAGCGAAAACATGAACTCAACCACGGTGCACAACTCAGAACCCTGCGAAGGGTCAAGCCCGGCAAGATGCTCGTCGCAGGAGAACATGCCGTTGGGAAGTCCGTGGTAGCGGTCCAGTTCGCCCATCATTTTGAGGATAGCTTTGCGATCGGCTTCGGACCCGGAAACCAGGGACCAGACAGGGCCGGTCTTCAAAGCCTGCCCGTTGTTAACGCCGTGCGTCGCGAGCGCCAGATCGCTGAGCGGGGCCTGCTTCAGCTTCAGGAAAGCGGCGGTGACCGGATGGGTGTACTGAAAATTCTCAAACTCGCCGACCCAATCGTATCCCTGCCCATGCAGCAAATGTGCTAAGTCGAGAAGATATTCGGAGCCGGTTCTGTTATAGAGCCAGATAACACTTAATACTTCGTCCTGCCAGCGAAACTTGCTCCAGTCACGCAGTGGCCGTGTCGGCAGTTGGGATAACTGATATCGAAAATACTTATCCATGACCGGGATCACGCGCGGATCGCCGGTGAGTTCCTGATACTGAGTAAGAGCCTTGAGCATCACGATGCGTGGCCACCAATCATTCGTCGAAGCTGGTCCAATCATTCCGTTGGCGGCCTGGTTCTCCAGCGTCCAGTTAATGAATCGCTGCGCTTTGGCTTTCAGGTTGGCATCGTCAAGTATCCAGGCCAGAGGAACGAGGCCGTCAAGATAGTAAGGGCCGCGCTCCCAGGACTCGCCCGTCCCGCCGAGCCAGCCGCTGTCAGGGCCGACGTCGGCCCAGGTTTCGTCCAGGTGTCCGCTGAGTCCATTGGCCTGGGTCCGCAACTGCTCCAGCAACCATCCGCGGGGCTGGATGGAGCCCAAAGGCAAGAGGGTGAAGGCACCCGGCCTCAACGGGGCGCGCGACCTGACCCATGCCTGCGGCAAGGGATCAGATGGAGAAGCTTTGGTCTGTGCATCCCGCCAATCGCGCATGAGTGGGGCGGGTAAGGCTGAGGTCAGGCCCAACAGGCTCAATCTGGCCAAAAATTGACGGCGGGTAGAGAGGAGCAGCGAAGGACGGAGCAAAGGACGACCTCGACAGTCAGTAATTAGCTGATCCTACTGAAAGCACCGTGACCGCGCATGGTCCAAATGGTCTACCTGGAGGAGCAGCATCGGGGAGAAGCGGTCGCATGCCTGCGTTCAACGGTTAGCTCCTCCATGCCGCGCACGGGCATGGAGCGCTCAACGATGCGCTTCGATGATTCCCCGATAGATGGCAGAGGTTGCGGCCTCAGTGCGGTCGGAGACCTCCAGCTTCTCGATGATGCTGTTCACATGATTGCGAACAGTGTTTCCGCTGATATCAAGCGCATTGCCGATCTCCTTGTTAGTGAGGCCGCGGGCCAGCATGTGGAGCACTTCTACCTCGCGAGCGGTTAGCTCGGTCCGCATCATTCGTTCAGCCAGCCGTTCCGCAACGTGCCGGGGGAAGTAGCGTTTTCCGGCGTTAACGGTCCAGATTGCTTCGACCATATCGGCCTGAGGGGCATCTTTGAGCAAATAACCCTGCGCGCCGGCCTGAACGGCCCGATAGATATCTTCGTCGGTTTCATAGCTGGTAAGGATGATGGTGCGGATTTGAATTTTCGCGCGTGTCATGGCGTGGAGGGTATCAATCCCATTCATTCCGGGCATGCGCAGATCGAGGAGGAGCAAATCGGCAACTCCGGTCTGCAGCATCTCCAGGGCTTCTTCTCCGCCGGACGCGCAGCCGGCAACGACCATGCCGGCCTGAGTTCCCAGCATGCTTGTCAGGCCAGCGACTACGACGGGATGGTCATCCACGATAAAGATGCGAATCGGCTGCTCTCGTTGATCGCGCATTGCTCCAGTACCTCACGGTATATTTCCACAAAACCTGTGGCCAGCGTTTCAGAGTCATGCGCGGCGGCAGCGGCGCTTCGACGCGAACCACGGTGCCAGCACCGAGCCGGGTATCAATTCTCAGGTCGGCAGAGACGTTCTGGGCGCGCCTCCGCATCCCTCGGATACCGAATCCGGAAAGACCCCCTCCCGGAACGAAGCCAGCTCCGTCGTCTTCAATTTGCAGGCACACAGAAGTCGAGGACCAGGCCAGAGCAATGATCAGCCGCGATGGGTTTGCATGGCGCACAGCATTTGCAATGGCTTCCTGGCCGATGCGAAAGAGCGTGTCCGTCATCCTCAGAGGAATCTCTCTCTGGTCGCCCTGGATGGTCGCAACGACTTCGACATTGGTGCCGCGCACCATGCTCCGCGCGCAATCTTCAAGCGCTCCGGCAATATCTTCTGAATCGAGGGGTTCGGTTCGCAGCGTAGCGATGCTGCGGCGCGCCTCTTCGTGACTATGGCGTACGAGTTCCCGCGCCAGGTCGAGTTGGTCTGAAAGCGCGGGCATTCCGGAAGGCAGGCCGTTGCGAATGGCCTGGAGCTGGAACCCGATTCCGGCAAAGCTCTGGGCGAGAGTGTCATGCATTTCGTGCGCGAGCCGGCCGCGCTCGTCAAGAATCGCACGAAGGCGCCAGTTTTCGACCCGATGATAAAGAACCACCGACACCAGCGCGAGCAATGCCGCGACGACGATCAGCGCAAGGATATGCCGAGTACTCCACCAGGGTGGACCGGCGATGATGTTCAGATCTTCGTTGGAGCGAAGCAGCAGAACGAATGGAGTGAGGTCCTGTGTGAGTGAGGAATCGACGGCACAGATTCCGCGCAGGCGGAGCGAGCTGTTCAGTTTGAGCCGGGTAAAGAGCACGTTGCTTCGGCCTGGATTCAGCACTGCGCGAAACGACTGCGGACCATCATCGAGGTCGAGGATGAGGCTGTTATTGGCTCCGCGCTCCTTACCGGTTAAAACGCCGTGCAGCTCTATAAAGGTTGCGTCGTATCGACCGGTGGCCGCCTGGGCAGCCGTCACGGACAACGGCGGCATCGGTGTACGCGCCCACAACACTTTGACTCTGGCATGATCCATCCGAGAACTGAAAGGTCCTGGGAAGGCGTCGCCGTTGACTTCCACTTCGTCACCCACTTTGAGGAGCGGGCCGGTGTACTGCGGTAGATAGAGACCCCCGCTTGCGTCCTCGACATAGAGTCGAGGTACAGTCAGCACCACGACGCCTCGCACCGTCGCATTGGCTGATGCAGCGAACGAGCCGAAGCGCAGGCTGCCAATGCTCTGCGTGCTCACTCCGGTAAGACCCTGCTGCGGTCGTGCCTCCGGCTCGATTTCCATCAGGTGCTGCGACTCCGCCGTCTCCGGTATGGAATCGGCGCGGTCCGCCGTGGCGGGAGTATGGCTCTCGCCGGCCCGCATCATGGCGATCAAATCCTGGTGGGTCGCCTGTTGAACCACCACATTGCGCCAGATGCCTCCGGATGAATAGGAACGCAGACCGATGCGTCCTGCCTGGATACAGTGCGAATCTGTTATTTCAAACGCTGTTTGCTCTGAAGAAGTGGCCGCATTGACCGAAACCGCGATCTGGCAATCGACCGCCATCAATTTGAGGTGGTACCACTGGAATGGCCGGATGCCGCCAGGAATGGGGCTCGGCCTTGGAACCTCCATCCACCCATGGTCGGCGCGGCCGAGAACCATTGAATTATCGAACGTTCGTACTCCTGCGTAGTAGCCGCTGTAAGCGTTGACGCCAGCCTCTTCGTTGCCCGAGCGGACAATCAGGCCGGCATCTCCGCTGGGTCCGAGCAGATACACGTCCGCTTCCACAGAATAGTTATGCCAATAGGGAGAGCCTGTCAGCAGTTTTGCGCCACGCTCATCGGATTCGTTGCGCATCATGCCATTCGCCAGTTCCCAGGTGCCCCCGAACGCCTTCCACTCGTCGGCTTTGCCCGCGGAAAATCCGTCACGGTACGGCAGTCCGCGTTTCGGAGCATGGAGCCATGCGGTATATCCGAAGATGCCGCCGGCGGCGAGCAGGCACACGGCGGACGCGATCCCGAATCGCTGCAGGAACAGGCGTGCCTTTCTCATTGAGTCGGGCTCCATGGTGTATGACCCAACGTCCAGTCCTGCGACCACATGCGGCGCACTTGCGGTGAATCGATATTTGCGCGGGTGATCACCACCGGTTCGACCTTTATCTGACTGGTGACCGCCTTCCCGGCCAGTCTGGTAAGAATCAGATCGACGGCCTTCTCCCCAATGGATCGTGTGTCCTCCTGAATCACGCAGTCGAGGCTCGGACTCCGGGAGAAAGACGGGGCGCTGCCGACATCGAATCCGATTACCTTGATGCCGCGCGCGTCGGGCAGAGAATCGATCGCGGAAAGCGTTCCATCAACAGTCGTCCACATCAGGGCGACAATTACATCGAGCCCGCGGTGGCTGGTGATTGTATCGTGCGCAACCTGATGTTCGTGGGGAACGTTGGCGGAACCAATCCTTCTCTCGACGATGCGAATGCCGGGGGCCTCCTGGGAAAGGGTCTGCTCAAAAACCCGCGCCCGGATCATAATGCCGGCCAGATCCGGATTAATGCCAAGAATAGCCACCGTCCCTTTACCGTGAAGAATTTCTTCCACGCGGTGCGCTGCTATTCGCCCGCCCTGCTCATCGTCGTTGAGGATGTAGAAAAGGTTGCTGCTGGGCGGAATCGACAATGGGGATCCGACCACGACTGTGGGAATACCGTGGGCAAGCGCGTGGCGGACTGGAGTCATCAGGGCCAGAGCCTGATCCGGGGCCAGCACCATTCCCTGATAGTCTTCGTGAACGATCCGGTCGACCAGCGCGATCTGAGCTTCCACGTCGTCTTCGCGGGTGGGCGCGTTCCAGTAGACGAACGCCCCATGGCGGTGAGCCGCTTCTTCGGCTCCCACATGCTCGGCTTCCCAGAAGGCGGTCCCTTCCGTCTGCGGGATCACAGCGATTCTGTTCGGGTTGTTTGCCGCACAACCCACAATGGCGATGCAAGCGGCGAACCCCAGCCACGCGAACTTGCAGTTCATTTTTTCTGGGACGCGAAGCTGGCCGTGGGCAACAGGAGGGTGCGTCTTCACGCAGATGGAGTCTACGCCCCGGTCTTTGTGGGCATCAAGTGCGCTTGCGGCTTCTAGTTCAAATGGACTATAGACCATTGGTCCCAATGACTCATGCAAGCCTCATGCTGCGTGCGTAGGCTCACCCTGTCTTAAGAAGTGACTGTAAACGGTTGCACGACTCCATGGAAGTACTTGCTCAGAGAGGCCGGCCATCATGAAGAACTTTGCAGGAGCATTCTTCAAAACACTAGTGATGCTGCTGGTGTCAGCAGCTGCGTGTCACGCCCAATTCAATGCCAGCGTGCAAGGGAACATTCAGGATCCCAAGGCGGCGGTTGTGGTGGGGGCGGCGGTGATGCTCGTGAACGTCGATACCGGGGTTACGCAAAAGACCGTGACGGGAGCCGCGGGCGTTTACCACTTCGATAGTCTCGCGCCCGGCAATTACAAGGTATCGGTGACTGCGGAGGGATTTGCACCCGCTTCCACGTCGTTCGACCTCACAACAGATCAGGTACGCGATGTGCCGTTCACATTGAGTGTCGGCTCGACCTCTTCGACGATCAACGTAACCACGCAGGCTCCGCTGCTCGATACTTCCGACAGCCGATTCGAGGAGACGCTGAGCACCACTGCGTTGCAGGATCTGCCTATGCCCGGGCGCAATCCAACCTCGGAGATCTACATTACTCCAGGGGTCACGGGTACGGGATCGGGTGCTGCGCTGAATTTCAACCCGGAGAACTACGTTTCGGTCAGCGCTAACGGCCAGGGACAGAACGGCAATCAATACGTAGTCGACGGCATGGACGTGACCAGCACGATTCGTCCTGGCGTTATTAATCTGACGCCGAATGTCGATGTCATCCAGGAAATCAGCATCCAGACCAACACCTATACGGTGGACTACGGTCGCGCCGGGTCCATCCAGACTGTAATGACGACCAAGTCGGGAACGAATCAGTTCCACGGCCTTGCGAGCGACTACTACACCTACCAGGGATTTACGGCCCGTGGCGAATTTGGAGTGCCGCAGCCTACATCGCTTAATCCCTATCACAGCGACAACATGTCCTTCGCCGTCGGGGGACCGGTCATACCGCACAAACAGTTCTTCTTCTATGTGGGTTATGAACCCTACCTATCCTTGTCATCCAACGGGACCTCGATAAGAGGTTTCGAAGATCCTGCTTTTGTCACATTCGCGCAGGCGGTCCAGCCCAACAGCCCGGAAGTTCAGCTTATGACGAAATATCCAGTGGGCAATATCGTCAATGTGCACGTTGCTTCGACGGCCGGCCAATTGTGGAGCAATACCCTTCCCACCGGCGCGGCGCAACAGGACTGCGAGAACGGAACGGGCAATGTTACGGCCTACGACAACATTTCCATCCCCTGCTCCACGCCGGTGTTCGACTCGGGCAACTTTAATTCGTCGAGCTTCGAGAATGCCAAGCAGTACAACATCCGCATCGATAAGTACTGGAAAAGCGATCGCGCCTACGGACAATTCTTCCGCGATACCATCAATCAGGGTGGCCCTTCGCTGCGTCCTTCATTTAACGAGACGAACAATTACTACACATTTTCCCTGCAGGGCAACGAGACGCATACCTTCTCGCCTTCTACGCTGAACGAAGCGATGTTCGGGTACAACCGCATCGAAGGTTTCGCGCCCCAGACGGGACTTTTCAATGTGCCCGTAGTCAACGTGAATCAACTGGGCTCGGGGTGGGGAGACGGGTTTGCTCAGGGCGATTACATCCAGCACAGCTATCACTGGCGGGATGTTCTGAGCCATGTGGTCGGCGAACACAGCATCAAGGCAGGCTTCGAAGCCTGGCGTAGTAATGACATTGCCCTGTTCGCGGGAGCTTACGATCAGCCCAGCCTTTACTACAACAATATGATCGATTTCATCGCGGACAACCCATACAGCGAATCCGGAGTGTCCTACAATCCGGTGACCGGCGCCTATGATCCCGCTAACTATGGTTATAAAGAAACTACTTTTGGAGCCTTTGGCGAAGACACCTGGAAGGTGAACCGCAAGCTGACGGTGAATTACGGCCTTCGCTGGGATAACTTCGGCAATCCCGACGTGGCGCTGAAGGGAACCGTTCTGGCCAATTTCCATCTCGGCTCGGGGTCGAGCTTCTCCGACCAGGTCGCCAGCGGCATCATGAAAGAGCAGTCGAACGTCTTCAACGGCGACATCAACTGGGTCTTCAGTCCGCGCGCCGGTATTGCGTGGGATCCGTTTGGCAATGGCAAATGGGTGGTCCGCGGCGGGGTCGGCCTCTTTCACAACGAGTTCACTCTGGGCAATGCCGAGAACGGTCTGAAGGGGAACCCACCCGGCTATGTTGTCCCCACCTTCTATAACAACGGTTCCACGGCGGCTCCGATCTTCAGTTACGGTACGTCGAACTCGCAACCCTTTGGCTTCACGGTCCCGGCGTTTGTCGGGCAGCCGCTCGATGCCAGGGGCGGCATCGCCGGTTCTCAGATCAGCGTAGGTGGAACCTCGGTGAGTTTATCTCCCCAGCCTACAGTGACCTGGACGGCGGGCCTGGAGCGTCAGTTAGGCTCCAATCTTGTAGGTAGTCTGGGTTATTCCGGAACCCACTCCTGGGATCTCGTGTTGGGTGGCGGAAATCCCAACAATACCAGCTACGGTGTCGACATCAATATTCTTCCCGGGGATCTGGTTCAACACCCTGCGTTTAACTCTCAGGGAGTATGGACTGGAGACGGCATCCAGACGAGGCTCAACAGCAGCTTCGGATCAATTGGGTATGCCTTCAACGGCGCCCGCGCAAATTACAGCGCGTTTATTGCAGCGATCAAGGGACGGTTTACGCAGCGTGGTTTCGTTACCGCCTCCTATACCCGTTCGTCGGCGAACGACGACTGGGGTAACTATCCTGAGGGGTATGTGGCAAGCGGTGGAACGTCGTTCAATGTGAATCAGTATTACGGTCCGTCGGCCCTCAACACTCCCAACCGTTTCTCACTCGGCTGGAGCTACGATATTCCAGGTTATGGCCAGGGCAACGGGGTGGTCCGGCGATTGACCAATGGCTTCAACCTCGGCTCCACAACCATCCTTGAGTCGGGTAATCCGTTTTTCGTCGCGAACTACAATCCGCTTGCGCTCGTGGATACGGCTGGCGTGACCGTGACCCAGGCGAATTATCAGGCAGAGCTGGCGGCTGGCCATTTTGCCTATGCTGCCAACAGCGGTAACTATGCCGCCGATGGGGATAATTTCAATTTGCCGGACGCCGCCAGCTACAAGCAGAAGACTAACCGCAAAAGCTATCAATATACGGGCGTCGTCGATTCCGGTGTTGTGACGCATGGCCAGTTTTCGCAACCCGCCTTTAAAGCCACAGGGACGGAAGGGAATGAAAAAGTAAACCAGTTCAGTAATCCAGGCTACGCGGATACCGACCTGACCGTTAAGAAGACTACGGCGATCAACGAGCGATTCAGCTTTCAGCTGCGACTGGACATGTTCAATTTGTTCAATCGGGTTAACCTCAACGGAGTCGACACCAACTACGGGGACACCAGCGCCAACTTCGGCACGACTAACAGCACGCTTCCGCCTCGGAACATGGTGGTCGGCGCCAGGTTCGACTTCTGACGAAGGTCGACGATCGCACTCGGCGGATCGAAAAGCGCTCGGCGGGGCAGGTAAAGGGGCCTTGTCGATCCGCCGACGTTTCCATGCAGAACATGAGGCTGCGCTCGCAGGGCTCGGTATCCTCCGTATATTCTGTTCGAGAAGCACCGAGCTTCGTGGCTGACAGGGGACACTTTCTTGCAGGAGGATCTGCGTGGGATGAAACGGAGAACGGAGCGCGCGCTTCCCTGGCCAGCGTGGCTTTCAACGGCGCGGTGGGCGGCTCGGCTCTGTTGCATCGTTCTTGTATCGAGTGGCTACGCTCCTGGCCAGCAAGGTCAGGATCCGGTAGGTGAGATCGCGAAGGCACTGCGAAGCCACGATTTCCAGAGCGCGCTGACCCTGAGCCAGACGGCGTTACGTGCGCATCCGCAGGATTACCGCCTCTGGACCCTGCAGGGAATGGCTACCGCGGGGACGGGCAAGCTTCCTGTGGCGCTCGAAGATTACCAACATGCATTGAGGCTCGCCCCCACGTATTTACCCGCCCTGGAAGGCATCGCGCAAACAGAGGTGCAGCTTGGTGAGGATGCGAGACCGACGCTTGCCAGGATACTGGCGCAGCGTCCGGACGACCCTCCAACGGAAGCGCTGCTCGGTATTCTGAATTACCGAAGCGATGACTGCGCGGCCGCAGTGGAAAGTTTTCGCAAAGCTGCTGCAGCCATCAGCCGTAACCCCGAAGCTCTCACCGATGAGGGCGCCTGTTTCTCCGCCCTCAAACAATATGGTGAGGCCGTTGACGCTTTTAGCAGCGCGCTGCGGCTCGATTCTGCCAGTTCGATCGCTCGGTATAACCTGGCGCTTGCGCAGTTCGATGCACATCGCGCAGACGAAGCGCTTGGCACGCTGCAGCCGCTCCTTGACGCGCCGACCGCCCATCCGGATGCGCTTGCGTTAGCAGCGGATATTCGCGAATCGAAAAACGATACTGGTGAGGCCGTGGCGCTTCTGCGGAAAGCGCTGCTTGCGGACCCAACGAATGTCGGCATCTATATGCAGTTTGCGACCCTATCTTTCGATCATGCCTCGCCGCAGGTAGGTATCGACATTGTAAGTGCTGGAATCGGCAAGATGCCGATGGAGCCTCGCCTCTACCTGGTACGGGGCATTTTGCTTGCGCAGAAAGGTGAATTCGGTCGCGCCGTCGAGGACTTCGATGCCGCCGACCGGCTCGATCCGCGGTTGCAGTTCCTCGCAGTCGCAGAGGGACTCGTGCACTCTCAGGAGCACAAACCTGAGGAGGCGTTGGCGCGTTTTCGCGCGGCGGTGAAAACCCACCCCAATGATGCCTACGGGTACTACCTGCTCGCTGAGGCGCTTGCAGCCGAAGGGAAACCGGAGGGCAGTTCTGAATATAACGAGGAAATTGACGCGGCGAAAAAAGCAGTCAAACTGGACCCCGGGCTGGTGGCGGCGCGCGATCTGCTCAGCGCGGCATACTATGCCAACGGGCATCTGGAGCAGGTGATCGAGCAAAGCCGAGCGGCTCTGACAACCAATCCCAATGACGAGTCGGCTGTATACCATCTGATGCTGGCATTGCGAAAAGCGGGACGCACGGATGAGGCTCATGCGGCGCTGGAACAACTGATGACACTGCGCGCCAATTCAAAAGTGAATGAGGCGCCCGTTCGACGCTACCATCTGTACGAGGAAACTCCGCTTTCCGGAGCGAACCTCAATCATCACGGTAACCAGTAGCGAATTGCGATATTCGACGGATGCATTGGCAAACGGCTCAAATATCCAGAGCGAAGTCATCAGGGCCGCGTTGAAGAATGGCTACCGATGGTGACCATTACGGTCTGAAGTGCTGATAAGTCCGGCCTGATGATGAATATAAATAATCTGGAATGTAATTCGCGGATTGTACAACGCATCCACGTAAATCGCAGAGGACAAGTTACATTTTGATTAGTGGATCGCGGCAGTCACGCGGGCAAGGTTCTGCTGCACATCCTCACTGGTATCGCCGAGGGCGATGGCGCGCTCCAGTTCTGTTTTAGCGGCGGGCATGTCGTTCATTCGGGCAAGGACGATGCCCATCAGGCTGTGGGTCAGGGCAAAATCAGGATTCAGTGCCATGGACTGCGACAAATAGAGGCGTGCCTGATTTGGATCTCCATTTTGTGTCGCCAGCACGCCGTTCAGGTAAAAGGCTTCCCAGCTTTTTGGGAAGGCTTGCAGGATCTGTTGTCCGGTCAATTGTGCCTTGTCGGAGTTAGCTGTTATCAAAAGGCGCAGGATGTGGAGACGCGTGTCCAGGTCGTCCGGGTGAAGTTCGCGCGACATTGCCAGCAAGGCGACGGCGTCATCGGTTCGTCCGGACTGCGCCAGGATATCCGCAAGCTCATTCGCAATCGGCAGTGAATCCGGCGTCGTGTTCAAGCCATCGCGCAGTGCTACGATGGCTCGATCCGTCTGGCCCAGGGTTGCATAGGCGGTGCCGAGGCTCAGGCTCTGGGCGGCCGTGCGCAGCCTTTGGGCGCGTGGGGCCTCCAGCAACTCGATCGTCTGCGTATAGCTTTGGCTTTGCACCAGGTCCTGAGCCAGGCCACCCAGCGCTTCCGTCGATTCAGGATCGACGGCCAGAGCTGCTTGCCACTCAGTCCTGGCGTCGTCGAAGCGACGCACCTGGTCGTAAACCGCTGCGAGCAGCAAATGCGTCTTCAATTGCCACCCCGCTGTTTGCTCCGCCGCCTGCAGAGAAGCGATGGCCTCCTCAGCATGGCCGGAGAAGAACAGACTCGTTCCGAGCATGAACTGCACATTTGCCGAATCCGGTTTCATGCTGAGCGAGGTTGCGAAGGCATCGGCAGCGCATACATACTGCTTCTGGTTCGCGAGAAAGATGCCGAGATCGGCGAAGGTGTCCGCTGTGGGATTGTGCGCCAAGGCAGCCTGCATGGAGTCCGGCGCATGGCAGCTTTGGCACAGAGCGATTGTGGGCAGCAGCGCGGCGGCGACGAACAAGGTCAGCATGAAAGTTGCTCGCGGCGTGCGCTTCATCGCGCTGCCTGCTTTGGTTTTGGCGTGTCAATAACGTGCACGCGGATTTCGTCGATTCCGTCACCGGCGATGTTGACGAATTCCGGCAGGTTGATCGCGCGATTGGCTGCGGTTGCGTTATCGATGACGATGGCGGGGCTGTCATTGCCGTCCGCGTCGATGTGGGTAAGAAACATCTGTGTGTAGGCCGATCGAGCCTTTGAGGCAAAGACCAGCCATCGGCCATTGGGCGAAAAGCTGTGCCAGGAATTCATGCGGCTGGTGTTAGCACGCATACGCCGAGCTGCGCCTCCGGCGAAAGGCACGATAAAGAGTTGGCTGTCCGGGCGCATCAGCTGTCCGTTGAGGGATTGGACAAAGACGATCCATTTTCCGTTTGGAGAAATCCTGGGAAAGCTGTTGCTCATTCCATTTTCTGAGGCGCCTGCGATCCGCTCCGGGATTCCGCCGTTGCCCTGGTTGAAGGGGATGCGACAGAGGTCGTATTGAATCTGGGTTTCGTTGGGGTCGTTCGCCCGGAGCGCTGGTCCCTGGCCTTTCTCCCGCGGCGGGCGTGCTGCAGCGCGGGCAAAGACGATCCACTTTCCATCGTCGCTCCATACGCCATCGGTCTGCACAAATTGGGGATCGTCGGCTCCAGGCAGCGGCTGGCGCAGTCCTGTGGCACGGTCATACCATTCCAGAATGCCGCGTGTTGGATAAAACACCTGGAGGAATCGGTAGTCCATGAAGTTGGTGACATAGAAAGTGTCGAGCAGGCGATAGGTCGGCCCGGCGAAGGTGCTGAGGATATAGCGGCCGTCCGGAGAGACGCGCGACATAAAACCAACTCGGGTTATGCCCACGCGCCCATCGGTGTTCCAGTGAACGAGATCGCTGCTCTGGATTGAAATGTGTTTTGCGACGGGCACCACAGCGTAGAGGCCCTTATCGTTCTCGGGTCCGTCGACGTCCATTCCGAAGGTCCTGCCGTCGGCAGGAAAGGAGTGGCAGTTGCCGCAGGTCGGCATCTTTTCCAGAACCGTGCGGCTCTCGGGCTGCCGAATGTCCCGGAGGCGCCAGCGAATCAGCGGAAGCGCGGATTTTGCCAGTGGCTGCACGTTTCCGCTGATATTCGCGCTCGGCATCAGCGGGACGTCGCGATAGAAGATAGGCGCGCCCACGGGATCGGTTGAGGTCGTGAGGGTAATACCGGCGCGCGACACGGCGATTTTGCCGGCACGATAGCCGGTGATGGTGATCGCGACCGGCTGCTGGACACCGTGTGTCTGGATCGCTGTCCAAAGTGCGTGATCGGGTGTCCAGGTCCAGGTGGCGGCCTGGCGTGGCGTCAGCGTGGGAAGGTCTTCTTTCCTGCCGATGCATGCAGGATCGACTGGCCCGAGCTTCAACCTCTCTGCGCGAGAGATGACATGCAGGGGCGCCGACTTTCCGGCGAACGCAATGTCGATGGTCCATGAGGTTCCTGCCGCATCGCGCCACCAGAATGTTGGCGGGGTGATGCCGGGCGGAAAGATAGAACCGTCCTCCGGATAGTCAATGGCGATTGGCCACAGCGATGGCTGGGGCCGGGAGGGCTGGGCATGGAGCGGACTGGCGCCAAAGAGAAGCAGAGCGACTAACGGCCGGAAATACCGTTTTGAACTGATCCACGAATTGAAGGAACACCGCATCCCAGGCGCGGGGCACTGGTCGACGCACATGCCGTCATGCTTTCAGGAAGCAAGGACGAACCTCTGTGATGGTGGTCACGACCAGCGCGGTTCGGGAATTGTCCGGGGAAACGGAGACGGTTGGAGGGCTGGGCTTAACGGCGAACGAGCCACATGAGCCAGCTGGCGGCGATGACAGCGGCGACGAAGAGGATCCAGCAATAGATGCCATAGCGGACCATGCCGCGGGGTGTGGAGCGCTGCGTAATTCCGAAGACAACAGAAGTACAGGAAGCGAAGAGCAGCACCGCGGTGAAGTGGGAGGGAGCGAGCATCTAGACCTTCCTCCCGATGCGAAGATTGTGCGCGTCGACGGCGGCGACGAAATTCAGGAGGCCGGCGACGACGACAAACTTGGTTCCATAGTCAGCGGTGACCAGCTGTACGGTGCTCTGGCCGAGGGAAAAGATGCGCGCGACCAAATAAAGGGCTCCGGCGCCGAGGTCACCGACAAAGCCGAGGACATCAAGCGGGTCGCCGGTATTCGGCACGTATACCTTTGCCTGCATGGCGAGACCGAGAGAGAACATCGCGGTGATGGCGACAAAGAGCAGGAGGGCACGAATCCAGTGGCGGGTGAGCAGGTGACCTGCCCCGGGAATGAGCCAGCCGAGGATGAGCGCCGAGTAAGCAAAGCCCTGCGCTTTGGTTTGGACCGGTACTTGGGCTTTCGAAGACATTCGTTATCGATGATACAAGGTGCGGAGTCGATGGGGGTAGGGTTGCGGGGTTAAGGTCAGATTCGAACCAGGTCGCGCTGGATTCGGCCGGTGACGACGGCGTTGTCGCGCGAGGTGATCATGTTGACTTCACTGCGGACCCCGAATTCGGGCAGGTAAATGCCGGGCTCGATGGAAAAGCAGGTGAAGGGAAGGATGCGGCGCTCGTCGTGCGTCTCGAGATTGTCGAGGTGCGCGCCGCTGCCATGCAGCTCCGCGCCGATGTTGTGGCCGGTTCGGTGGGTAAAGTACTGGCCATAGCCGGCATTGCGAATGAGGTTGCGAGCCGCGTCGTCGGCTTCGAATCCTGCGATCGGACGGCCGCCATCGGCAAATGCGGAACGTACCTCCTGAATTGCAGCATCGCGCGCATCGCGAACGGTGGCAAAGATCACGCGTTCCTTCTCCGTTGGTTCGCGATTGACGACGCCGGTCCAGGTGATGTCGTACCAGCAGGTGCCGGGTTGATTCAGGCGCGCCCAGATATCGATAAGCAGGAACGAGCCGGAGCGGATGGGGCGGCTGGAAGTCGAATTGGGCTCATAGTGCGAATCGGAACTGTTCTCATCCACAGAGACGTTGGGCCCATGATCGGTGGTAATGCCGGCGCGGCCCATGGCTTCCTGAAACCAGACCATCATTTCGTATTCAGTGGCGGGTGAGCCGGAGCGGGCGCGGCTGCCGATGAGCTGGAACCCCTGAGTGAGGATTTCGTCGAGGGCTTTCTGAGCGAAGTAATGGCTGTTGATCTGCCCCTCGGTGAGGACGGCCTGGAAGCGGCTGACAAGATCGGCGGAGCTGACGATCTCCTTACCCATGGCACGGAGCACTTCGATGGTGCCGGCATCGACCATGGAGACGTACATGATGGCGTTGCGAGGGGAATACTGCATAGCGATGCGTTTAAAGGGGGCGAGCATCGCGTCCAAACCGCTCTCGAGTTCCTGCCAGGAGGAGTAGACGCCTTTGGAGCCGGGCAGGGAGTCGAGCTTGCCGGCCTCGATGCGGTGGACGAGTTTGCGCGGCTCTCCTTCGGCGGGGATGACGTAATACCAGCGGCGGCTGACCAGGCCGTGATCGGGGAGGCCGAGGATGGCGGCGGCGAGCGGATCGCGATGGTGGTGATCGTAGAAGAGCCAGGCATCGAAGCCGGCTCCCCGGAGCGCAGACTGAATTGAATCGAGGTCCATGGAATCAGGGTATAGGCTGTAGGCTTCAGGGTATAGAAAAACGGCAAAGTTTGCGCATTCCCGATGCCTGGGGTGCGAAAATATTCGATCGCGATGAAGCGAATCTTACAAATTCTGGAGCAGGCGGCGAAGGTCGTGCTTGTGACGGCGTTGCTGCTGTGGCTATGCGACTGGGGGCTCTACCGGATACGCCTGACGCGCGGTACAGCATTCGATTCCGTGCAGGTGGAGGAGTATCTTTCGACCGCGCTGAAGGGCAACAAGCAGGAATACGACTACATGGGGACGGCCGAGATGAGCTGCGCGCGGGGGATTTTCCCGCATGGCGGAGCGCCCGCGTGTTGGTGGCTGCGAAGGCACACGACGCAGTGGGAGTGAGGGGGTTATTTCTTCTCCTCGTGGTATTCCTGCTCGGTATTGATTTCCCATAAAGCAGCCTTATCGATTTTTCCAGCAACGATCTGGTCGACCGCGGTCATGGCGGTGAGCATGGAATGGTCCTGGTTGTTGTATTTGTGCATGCCGTTGCGGCCCACCATGAACAGGTTCTCGAAGCGATCCATGTAACGAACGATCTGATCGAAGCGGTCGTAGGTGCCGAAGTAGGCGGGGTAGGTTTTTGGGACGCGGACCACATGCGAGTCGCGAACCTGATCGCCGCGGAGGATGCCGATCTTTTCAATTTCAGCGATGGCAAAGCGCGCGATCTCCTCATCGGGCATGTTCCAGAGCTGGTCGGTTTCGTAGCAGAAATATTCGAGGCCGATCCATATTTTCGATGGATCGGCGACCATATAGGGGCTCCAGTTATTGAAGATCTGGAGGCGGCCGACCAGAACATCCGGCTCCTGGATATAAATCCAGGTGTCCCTGAGCGGGCCGCCGTCGGGTTCGGTGACGGTGAGGCGGTCGACAAGCAGGCCCACGGTGATGAAGTCGCGATAGATGAGCCCGTCCCCGATGGCACGGATGTCGGCGGGGACCTCGATGTCGAGGCTGTGGATGAGGTCACGGACCGGCATGGTGGAGAAGACATAATCGGCGGGAATGGTGTGGGCGACTCCCTGCGGGTCGACAGCGTCGACAGAAATGATGCGGTCGCCCTGGACATGGAGCTTGCCCGCGCGCCAGCCCATGCGGACCTCTCCACCTTTCTTTGTAACCAGGTCGGCGACATACTCCCAGAGCTGACCGGGGCCATATTTCGGATAGAGAAATTTCTCGATGAGAGAGGTTTCTGTGGATTTCTGCGCGATGTCGCCGGATTTTTTGCGGCTGAACGTTTTCCTGAGAAAGTGCGCGATGGCCGTGCGAAGAGAGAGTCCTTTAATGCGCTGCGCTCCCCACTCGGCGCTGATTTGATTGCAGGGCACGCCCCAGACTTTCTCGGTATAGGACTTAAAAAACGTCAGGTAGAGTTCGCTGCCGAAGCGGTTGATCAGGAAATCTTCCAGCGTTTTCTCGTTGTGACGGGGGAAAAGCTTTGCTCGTAAATAGCCGAAGCCGATCTTGATCATGCGCAAGGCGCCGAGCTGGCGCAGCGTTTGTCCATTGAGGGCGAGTGGATAATCGAAAAAGCTGCGCAGGAAATAAATGCGGCTTTTGCGGGGGCGGACCAGCATCACAAGGTCGGGATCGGCAGCGGTGCCGCCGGCGGGGATCACGCGCTCTTTGTTCTGGTACTGGATGGTATGGAAGCCGGCGTCGTCTTCAGTGGAAGCGACGGGCATCAGTTCCGTCCACCATTCCATGACGCGATCGGCTTTGGAAAAGAAGCGATGGCCACCGATATCCATGCGATTGCCGTTGTGGCGGATGGTGCAGGAGATACCGCCGATGCGCTCCGTTGCTTCGAGTACGATGGGGCGCACGTCGGAGCGGCGCAGCAACTCAAGGGCAGCGGTGAGGCCGGCAGGACCGGCTCCGATAATCAGGGCAGTCTTCATGCGGCGAATATCTGAGACGACGGGGGAGATGGGAAGGCTAGAGACGCAGTGCCCGGGAGCTGAGATGCGCGAGAAGTACCATCGAAACCAATCATCCCTCTTATGTTCGTTGGTCGTGGCGCGGAGAGCAAACGGAAACTGTTTTTTGTTGTTGCAACTCAGGCACCCGTTCGGTGAAGTCAGCTGGGTGAGACGATCTTTCCGGTTCCGCCGCAGGCGGCGCATTCTTCATAGAGAGGAAGATTGCCGTTCCAGCCGAGGGTCCTGAAGCCGACGCCATTATCGTTGAGGCTGACGCCGGTTGCCGCGCATGCGGGGCAAAGGCCATGGGCACGGCAGAAGCTCGGAAAGGTTGGAGCCCGGCCCGCCTCGGTCTCTTTCGCTCGCCATTCTCTCGACTCATTCCACCGCTTTTGTCCCGCGAGGTATCGGGACAGGTACTCACCGGTAAATGAAACGCCACGAGGCACGCGGGAAGGTCCTCACGAAGTTACCAGCTTAACCCCGTTATGACCGGGAGCGGACAACTTCGTTCAGGTTTTGGATGAAGAAGTACCCGATAGAGTCTCCCAGCCACGGCGGGAAAGATCCCACCAGATGAGGTAACCGGCGACGGCGGCGGCTGCCAGAAGAAGGGAGGCAACGAGCCAGGCGCCGAAGATGAGCTTTCCGATGCCGAACAGGCAGCCGTAGACGAGGATGCAGCCCAGCACGGTATCGAAAGCATTGGCGCGGAAATCGCGTACCGGCGGCAGTTCAGGCGCCTCGAGTGCTATGCGTTTCCATCCATGAACCATGGGATGAACGCGGCGATAAAAGGCGAGAAGGGTTGCGTCGGGCTCGGCAGGCGTAACGAAGGTAGCGACGATCCATGCAATGGTGGTGATCCCAGCGGTGATGAGGGTGCTTTTGGCAAAGACGACAGCATCATTTCCCGTAAAGTGCACGAGGGAGAGCGCGGCAGCGACGAGCGCCGCGACGACCATGGCTGAAATTTCGCTCCATGCGTTGATGCGCCACCAGAACCAGCGCAGGATGTACACAGCGCCGGTGCCCGCGCCCAGATTGAGGACCAGCTCCCAGCCCGCGCCGATAGAGGTGAGGCGGCTGGCCACGTATCCACTGCACAGAACCAGGACGACGGTGATGATTTTACTGATGAGCACGTAGTGTTTTTCCGTGCCGTGCCGGACTATGAATCGCCGGTAGAGATCGCTGACGAGATAGGACGTGCCCCAGTTAAGCTGGGTGCCGACGGTCGACATATAGGCGGCGAGGAAGGCCGCGATCATCAACCCGCGGAGCGCGGGAGGGAGAAAGTCACGCAGGACCATGACATATCCCTGTTGGGGATTGGCGGTGTAGGCCACGCTGGGATGGAGGCCGCCGTTGGTGGAGTACATCGCCAATGCGACCAGGCCGGTGATGATCCATGGCCATGGGCGCAGAGCGTAGTGCGCGATGTTGAACCAGAGCGTTGCGCCGAGCGAATGCTTTTCGTTTTTCGCGCTGAACATGCGCTGCGCGATGTAGCCGCCCCCACCGGGTTCGGCGCCCGGATACCAGGCCGCCCACCACTGCACGCCGATGTACATCAGGAAAGTGAGAATGGGGAGGGTCCAGAGGTTTGGCGTGGTGAGGCCGGCGTGGAAGTCGGGCAGAAAAGAGAGCACGTTCGAGGTTGGATGGCCAGCGGCGCGCGTGGCTTCGCCAACCACAGCGAGGCGCACCCGCAACGCCGACATTCCTCCGATACGACCCACCGCAATCCAGGCCAGGACGACAATCATCGTCATCTTAAGAACGAACTGGAAGATGTCGGTGACGAGGACGCCCCAGAGCCCGCCCAGGAACGTGTAGAGGCCGGTAAAGGGAACCAGAACGAAAACGCAGATGAAGAGAGCTGTATGACGCGGGTCGCCGAGGGTGTAGTGGAGGAGTTCGTGGCCGCCCAGGGACAACGTGAGGAGTCGCCCTTGTGCGATGACGGGGCCAAGGGTGACGGCGATGATGTCGACCATGGCGCGCGTCACCCATCCAAGGATGAAGCAGTTCATCAGCAGGCCGAGATAAATGGCCTTAAAGCCGCGAAGAAAAGCCGCAGGTTTGCCGCTGTAGCGGATTTCGACCAATTCAACGTCGGTGAGGATTTCGGCACGGCGCCAGTAGCGCGCGAAGAAGAAAACCGTCGTCATGCCGGAGAGGCAGAGGCTCCACCAGATCCAGTTGCCGGAGATGCCCTGGGTGGCGACGAGACCGCAAACGAAGAGCGGGGTGTCGGCCGCGAAGGTGGTCGCGACCATCGAAGTGCCGGCGAGCCACCAGGAGACGTCACGGCCGGAGACGAAAAAATCCTCTGTTGAGCCGCTCGCTTTGCTGCGGTAATAGAGCCCGATGAGCAGATTGAAAAGCAGATAGGCCGCGATGACGAGCCAGTCGAGATGAGTGAGAGGCATTTAGTTCCTGTGTGCCGAGGATGCACACCAGTATAGACAGCCGCGGGTGGGCGTGAGGGGCGCCGGAAGAGCAGCGACTATAGCACTTCAGGGTGGGTGGTGCGTGCACATCATCGCACCGGCGAAGTGCTCTAGGTGCTCAGCGCGTGTTGATTTTCGTCGACGGTTTGCGCGTCGACAGGATGCATGAGGCCTCCACGCGAGAGGCGGTAGCGGCGGCCTCGCCAGAGGATCGTACTGCCTGCATAGCTGGCCACCCAGCAGCAGAAGCCGAGGAAGTCGCGGACGGGGTAGAGCAGTACTGTGCGCAGCAGGTGCCGGTGTTCCTCGACAGCCAGAGAGCCGACGAGCGCCGCGAGAACCATACGGTTGAGGATGCTGTAGATCAGCAACGCGAGTCCGAGCACAGGCCGGTGCATCGCCAGACCGGCGAGGCAGGCGAGGATCCCGAAAGGGATGCTGAATGTGAGGGCTGTTCCCAGGTGCCCCCATGGGCGCGAGAAGCGAGTGGACTTCATCCATCGGGTTTGATGGCGAAGCGAGGCCGCAAAGCTGAGGTTGAGGATGATGTGGTCGATGATGTGATGGGAAAGGACAACCGCGTCGCCCTGCGCTGCGACGTTGGCGCCGAGAAGAAAGTCGTCAGAACAATACGGGCCGAGGACGCCAAAGCCGCCCATGGTTTCAACGCATCGGCGACGCACAGCCATGGTTGGGCCGAGCGCGAATTTCATGCCTTCGAGAAGGTTGGCGGTCAGAACGCCGGCAGTCATCTCGACCGACATACCCGCGGCTTCGAGCTTCGACCAGAGACCGCGATCGGCAACGCCGCGATAGAGACAGGTAACCGCGCCAACGGTGTTTTCTGCAAAGGGTGCGGCCACTTCGCGGATGTAATCGCGGGCCACGCGCACATCGCTGTCGCTGATGATGAAGATGTCGTGCCGCGCGGCGGCATGCATCAGTTCGAGCGACGAGACCTTGGCATTGATGTAGGTTTCATCGCCGGTCGAGAGGAAGCGAGCAGGAATATGGGGATAGCGAGCGGCCACGCGGCGAGCGGCTTCGAGGCCCGGGTCGGCGGCGGAGCGGGAACAAAAGAGAATTTCAAATTCCGGATAAGCCTGATCGAAGAAGGACTCGAGATGAGATTCCAGATTCGGTTCCGCGCCGTCGAGGGGCTTGAGCAGGCTGACGGGTGGGGTGGAGGAAGCTGCGACCTGGGCCCTGTTCTGCCGGCGAAATTGCAGCAGCCCGAGGATGGCGAGAATTGTGGAGATGGATGCAGTGAACAGCCCGAAGAGGCCGAGACCGAAGAGGATCCGAATCATAGTCGAGGCAGACAGTCCTCTCGAACGGTGGGGCGGCGCTGCTGCCTCTAAAAGACTATCCCATCGGCGCGGTTGCTGGCCCACTGGGGGGATGCGGATCTGTGAACCGGAGAGTGGTAAGTTGGTTCGGCATGGATGAGCAGGACTGCTTCGTTCGTGGAAAAGCGATGAGCCGGCGTCGGTTTGTGGCAGGGGGATCGCTGGCTGTGTGCGCCCTGGCGCGGCCTTCTCTGGTGGCGGCGGAGGTTGGGTGGGATTCGGCTCTTGGCCCTGCGACGCGGACGTTTGCCACCGGCGATGCGAAGCTGATGCAGGTTTATGAGGCAGCGCTGGCGACGCTGCGAACCAACGTCGTCCGGCCGGGGTCGTATCCCGAGCCGGTGCTGGTTGAGGGCAGCGTTTATCACGGCGTTTGGCTGGAGTGCGCGCCGCAGGAGGGAGCGGTCTACGACGCCGTAGGGCCGGAGTCTGCGGGCAGCGCTGCGCGGAATAATCACCTGATCTTTTTCGCGCTGCAGAAAGACGACGGGCAGCTGCCGTGCAGCGTGAAAGCGAACGGACCGGCCTTTGGGCAGATTCAGATGGTGGTGCCGATTGCGGCGACGGCCTGGGAACTGGCGCGTCGGACGGGTGATCAGGAGCTGCTCCAAAAGGCTTATGCAGCGTGCGGACGCTGGGATGCCTGGCTGCTCCGCTATCGCAACACGCGCGGGACTGGGCTGTGCGAGGGCTTCTGCACCTATGACACGGGGCAGGACAACAGCCCGCGCTGGAAGGGCATGCCGAACCGCTGCCCGGACGCTGACGCGCGGAAGTGCGCTGCGGTGCCGGGGCTGCCGCGGCTTTGTCCGGACCTTTCGGCGACGGTCTATGGCGGACGTGTGGCATTGGCCGCGATGGCGCGGGCTCTGGGCAAGAACGGCGAGGCTGACCGGTGGAGCGAGGAAGCAGAGACGATTCGGCGGCTGATTATCGAGCGGCTTTACCATCCGCAGGATGGAGCTTTCTACGATCTCGATGCGCAGAACAATTTCGTGCGCATCCGGAGCTCGACGATTTTGAATGTGCTGGGCGAACACGTACCTGACGCGAAGCTGTTCGAGACGATTTGGCAGAAGCAGGTTCATAATTCGAGGGCGTTTTGGGCGCCGTATCCTTTTCCATCCATGGCGCTCGACGATCCCCAATTTGTGCGGCCGATTCCGCGAAATTCCTGGGGCGGGGCAGCGCAGGCGCTGACGGCGCTGCGCGCTCCGCGCTGGATGGAGCACTACGGTAAGCCGTCGGAACTGGCGTGGCTGATGCACCGTTGGATTGAGGCATTGGTGCGTGCTGAGGGGGAATTTCGTCAACAGATGGATCCGCTGACCGGAGCGTTTTCGCAGGAGGATCCGGGCGGCTATTCTCCTTGCGCTTTGGTCTTCCTCGACTTTCTGTGGCGCTCGTCGGGTGTGCGGCCCACCGACAACGTGATCGAGTGGAATATTCGTGCCCCAGCAGCGGATCAGCCGGCACGATTCTATGCACCAGTCGGCGTCGGAGCGCAGGCAGCGAAGGCCGAGTTGATCTATGGCCCCGCCGGCGCGGAGTTGCGACTCGACGGCCGGCCTATCGCCCTGGTTGCAGGCGCCGTACGACTGTTGACTTCGCGCGCCGGCCACCTGGAGGCCGCCGTGGGCATTGCTCAGGAGGCGATACGTATCTCGATTCGCGTCCCGGGGCGGCCGGTCCGCGCGCTTCGAATCGCGCCGAATCAGCGCGTGGCGCTGCGAGTCTGATGAACCTCGCTCGTGGCAAGGCTCTACGGAGGTCCGGGGGGTTTTACCTTATCTGCACGAGATGGTAATTCTTCTTCCCTGCACGCAGAAGAATTGCGGCCGGCCATTTCAGGTCATCGGCTGTGATTGTTTTTTGGATCTGGCTCTGCCGCTCATTGTTCAGATAAACTCCGCCACCTTCGATCAATTTGCGCGCTGAACCTTTGCTGTCCGTCAGCCTGGTACGAACGATCAGGTCTACGAGGTTGATCCCGGCCTCAAAGTCTTTTCGCGGAATCTCTGTCACTGGTACTTCGCGGGCCAGGAGCTCAATCGTCTCCCTGGTCGGCACTTCCGCCGAGCCCGAAAACAAGATTCTGCTGGCGGCTTCTACGCTGCGCACGGCATCGGCCCCGTGTACCAGCGTGGTGCATTCGGCGGCCAACACACGCTGTGCTTCACGATCCTCCGGCCGGCGTTGCGTTTCGCTGTCCAGCGCCTCGATGCGTTCGCGGTCCAAAAAGGTGAAGAGCCTGAGGTAGCGGCCCGCATCCGCATCCGCCGTTTGCAGCCAGTATTGGTACATCTGGTAGGGGCTGGTGCGCGCGGCGTCGAGCCAGACCGCACCCTCTTCCGTCTTGCCAAATTTTTTCCCGGTCGAGGTGGTAAGCAGCGGGAAGGTGATGCCTTCCGCGCGCTGGCCGAGCATGCGCCGGATAAGATCCTTGCCCGAAAGAATGTTGCCCCACTGATCGCTGCCGCCCATTTGAATCGTGCAATCGAAATGCTGGCACATGTGCAGAAAGTCATACGCCTGGAGCAGCATGTAGCTGAATTCCGTGAACGAGATCCCCTGATCGCGCTCCTCCAGCCGCGTCCGAACCGAGTCTCGCCGAATCATTTCGTTTACGGAAAAGTGCTTTCCAACGTCGCGCAGGAAGTCCACAAGATTGAGCTTGAGCAGCCAATCCGCATTGTTCTTCATCAGCGCCCGTTCGTCCGAAGAGAGATCGAAGAAGCGGCTGAGCTGTTTGCGAATGGCCGTGGAGTTTTGCTCGGCCAACTCGCTGGTCAGCAGAAGCCGCTCCGCCGACTTGCCGCTGGGGTCGCCAATCAACCCTGTGCCGCCCCCCACAAGGACCAGGGGACGATGGCCGTGGCGCTGTACGTGGGCCAGACCCATCACCGGTATCAGGCTTCCAAGGTGAAGACTGTCGGCGGTGGGGTCAAAACCGACATAGATGGTGCGGCGCGCCTCGTTCAGGTAGCTGTCGAGATCATCGGCGGTCGTCGCCTCTAGAAAGCCCCGCCAGCGCAGTTCTTCCAGAAGAGCGCTCTTGCTGTCATTTTGATTTGTCCCTGTCGTCATGCAGTGTTTATTTTCCCATGCGAGCGCGCGGAGCGCCGCAACCGGGGTGACAGGGAGCCGACACGAGCATCGGGGGACCAGGTTTGCTGTGAATGGGCGCGGGCGGCAAGCAAAATCTGCACGGCGAAATGGCGGATTGACCGGGCAGATTTGTCTGGTATCTTGATTCATCCAAAAATCGTGCGCCGGCTCGTCTGGTAGGGCGGCTGTGGGATGAGAACGATCGGGGCGCGATGAAATTGGGGCGGTACCCCATCTTCCAACCGTTTCAGAAAATCGAAGATTTGGAGAGCTCAGACGATGAACGAACGCATTGTTCGCTGGTTTCGTGTTGTCAGCAGTGCGATGTCCGGTAGCACCATGGTGGCCGCTCTTGTAGTCGGGAGCGGGTACGGCGCCCAAGCGATGGCTCAGACAACGGCCCACGGGAGCAAGGGCACGGAGGCTGTGCAGAAGAACGATGAGGAGTACACGCAGAAGATCCACGAATACCTCCAGGATCCCAGGATCACGACAGAGCTGGTGGACCACCTGCCCGCGTCGGCCACGGTGCCCACGCCACTGAAGTTTTTCGGCAAGATGCCGGGGCAGCCGGGCGAGCTTTACTACAACGAAGACATCAATCGCTACTACGAGGAGCTGGCGAAGGTATCGCCGCGCGCGAAGTTCTGGAAGATCGGCAAATCGGAGGAGGGGCGCGACGAAGTTCTTCTGGCGATTGCCGATGAGGCGACCATTAAACAGCTGGACAAATACAAGGATCAGCTCGCCGCATTAACCGATTCGCGGAAGACGACTGAGGAGCAGGCGCGCCAGCTGATCAAAACGGCGAAGCCGATTTACTACATCACGAGCGGCATCCATTCTCCGGAGACAGGCGGTCCGCAGATGCTGGTGGAGCTGGCCTATCGCCTGATTGTGGAAGAGAGCCCATTCATTCGGGAGATCCGCAACAACTCGATCATCCTGATCACGCCGGTGGTCGAGACGGATGGGCGGGATAAGGAAGTCGATACCTACTACTACGGAAAGAAAACGGGGAAGCCGAAGCCGCCGCTGATGTACTGGGGCAAGTATGTCGCGCACGATAACAATCGCGACGGGATGGGCCAGTATCTGAAGCTGACGCAGAACATCACGAAGACGGTGCTGGAATGGCACCCGACGATCCTGCACGATCTGCACGAAGCGCAGAGCTATCTGTATGCTTCGACGGGAACCGGGCCTTACAACGATTCGCTGGACCCGATCGCGATCAGCGAATGGTGGACCCTCGCCCAGACCGAAGTGATGGAAATGGCGAAGCGCGGTGTTCCTGGCGTTTTCACCTACGGTTTCTACGACGGCTGGGTTCCGAATTACCTTTTCTGGATTGCGATCACGCACAATTCTTTCGGACGCTTTTACGAAGTGCAGTCATATGGTCCGGATAACAATCCGAACCTGCAACTGCCGGCTACGACGACGAGCAGGGAGTGGTACCGTCCGAATCCACCGCTGCCTTCCATCAAATGGGGACCGCGCAACAACACCAACATCCAGGAGTCGGCGCTGCTGATTGCTCTGCACCAGGTAGCGAAAGATAAGGATGTTTACCTCGAGAATTACTGGCTGAAGAACAAGCGGTCGGTGGACAAAGGCAAAGATGGGCCAACATTTGGCTGGGTGATCCCGGCAGGGCAGCGCCGCAAAGTGGAAGCGGCGGACCTGGTGAACGATTTACGGCGCCAGGGTGTGGAAGTGCAGCGGGCCGATGGGGCGGGGCAGTTCGGCAAGGTGAGCGTCGCGGCGGGCGACTACATCATCCGGGCGGATCAGCCGTATCGCACGCTGGTGGATATGTATTTCTCTCTGCAAAACTATCCTGCTGCCAACCCGCTGCCCTACGACGACACAGGCTGGACGATGCCGCTGATGCGCGATGTGGATGTGAAGACGGTGACGGACAAGAGCCTGCTGGGCGGCGCGATGACGCTGCTCACCGCCGACGCATCCGTGACCGGGAAGATTGAGGGAACGGGAAACATTCTGGTCGTCGACCACACGACGGACAACACGCTGGTGACCTTTCGCTTTAAGAATGCCGGCGTGAAGATGCTGGCGGCGGAAGATGATTTCGATCTGAGCGGACACCATTTCCGCGCAGGCGCTTTCATCATTCCCGACGCGGACACGGCGGTGCTGGAGCCTTCGATCAGGGAATATGGACTGTCGGCGTGGGCTACTTCGTCGATGCCGCCGGTAAAAACGCATGAGCTCAACGTTCCGCGCATCGGGTTTGTGCACTCCTGGCAGAGAACGCAGGATGAAGGATGGGTGCGGGCGGCGCTGGATCACTATGGCGTTCCCTACACGTATTTTGCGGATCAAAAACTGCGTGAGGGGAATTTGCGCAGCAAGTACGATGTGATCCTTTATCCGACGGTTGGGGGCAGTTCGATATCGCAGGTGAATGGGATTCCGAAGAACGGGCCGGATCCGATTCCCTACAAGAAGACTGAACTGACGCCGAACCTTGGGGCGCTGGATTCGAGCGACGACATTCGGGGCGGCATGGGGATCGATGGGCTCGCCGAGCTGGCGAAGTTTGTCGAAAGCGGAGGCACGCTGATCACGGAAGGTTCGACAACGACGATCCTGCCGGACTTTGGGATCATCAGCGGCGTGTCGGTAGAACAGCCGCACAATCTGTATGCGAAGGGCTCGATACTGCGTGGCATGATTTCCGATACGAAGAGCCCGATAGTGTACGGATACGACGGCACGCAGTTGCCGATCTACTTTGGCGGCGCTCCGGTTCTGCATGTGAGCGCGGCGGCGGGTGTTGGGGTGGGGGGACTCCGCGGCGGCCTGCCGGTGGCCTCGGGGGTTGGCGCGAATATCACGCCGAATGCGGTGCCGGAACATTTGTCCCCGTACACTCCGGAGGATGCGGCGGCAAGCGAGGGAGAGAAGCATGAGCAGATCAGCGAAGAGGCGGCCACGCGGCAGATGATGCGGCAGTTTGGGATGGCGACCGACAGCAATGAGAAACCGCGTGTAGTGATGGCATTTCCGACGGACCCGAACCAGATCCTGCTGTCAGGAGAACTGGCGGGAGGCGAAGCATTGGCGGGCCGGGCGCTGGCGGTTGATGTGCCGCTGGGACAAGGACACGTGGTGATGTTCGCACTGCGTCCCTTCTGGCGCTGGCAAACTCAGGGCACATTTTTCCTGGGCTTCAACACCATTCTGAACTGGGATGATTTGAATGCCGGGGCGGCGAAGCCGAAGAAGGAGAAGGACGAGCAGCCTGGGTCGTAGCCTGGGTTGATTCGGTTGAACAGCACGACCCGGCACACGCAAAGCTGCGCGGGCCGGGTTGTGCTTTTTCTCTTTCAGATTTAACGGATGAGTTTCAATGCCGCTCGGAAGAGGTCGTCAAAATTTTCGCCTGGGGCTTTGTCTTTTTCGATGGCCTTCTCGATGGCTTTTTGAGCGGCGGGGCGTTGGTAGCCGAGATTGACGAGCGCCGAGAGCACATCGTCGGCGGCGGGGCCTGCGGGTTGCCGGGCAGGGGTCGCGACGGCGAGGTCTTCGAGCTTCTCTTTGAGTTCGACAACGAGGCGCTCGGCTAATTTTTTGCCGACGCCGGGGATGAGGGTGAGGGTGGCGTGGTCCTGGCCGCGGATGGCGGCGACGGTGCGCTCCGGATCGAGGCCGCTGAGAATGGTGACGGCGAGTTTGGGTCCGACGCCGGAGACGGTGATGAGGCGTTCGAAGAGGCGCTTCTCATTGCGATCCATGAAGCCGAACAGGGAGAGCGCGTCTTCGCGGACATGGGTGTGGATGAAGAGCGCGACCTCGGCGCCTTCGCGGGGCAGGGCAGTGAAGGTGGGGACGCTGATGGTGACGTCGTAGCCGACGCCGCCGGCTTCGACGATGGCCTGGCCTGGGTGTTTTGAGAAGAGGCGGCCGCTGAGGTGAGCAATCATGCCGGTTACAGGTTAACCCGGCTGCTGGGTGAGACGGCGTGGATTATTGGGCTACTCCGTTGGGATAGATGGCAATGCGGTGGGTGCGCATCTCGGCCTGGTGGAGCGCGCCGTTGGCGGCCGCGGTGAGAGCCTGGGATTTGCCGATGGGCATGTGGCACTGGATGCAGCGGGTGCGGATGGACTCGCCGAGCTGCTTGAAGCGCGGGCAGGCGCGGACGGCGTGGCAGGTGAGGCAGTGGACGGAGAAGGAGGCGGCATTCTGCTGCGTCTCGTGGACATTGTGGCATGTGGAGCAAGTGAGCTTGCCGCTGCTGTAGCATTTGCTGGCTTTGAGCGCGCCTACCTGATTGCCGTGCACGTCGACGGGGACGTTGGCCGCGGGTGCGGTGATTTTGACGTAGGGCGCGATATCGTCGCCGGTGAGGAAAGAGAGTGAAGGCGTGATGGGCTCGCCGGCGCCCGCGTGGCAGAGGGCGCAGAGGTCGAGCTGCCGATCGTGCGGGAGATGCGCGGGGTTGATGATGGCGATGTCGGGAGAGCCGGCGGCGGCCGGATGGTCGGAGCGCTCGCGGTCGACGTGGGCCTGGCCGGGGCCGTGGCAGCGCTCACAGCCGATGCCGAGGACGAGCGAGCCGCGCAGGTAACGGTTGAGGGGTGGCGGCGTGGAGTCAAAGCGGGTGGCATGGCACTCGAGGCAGCGGGGCTCGATCTTGCGGACGAAGTTGACGTGCCCATCGACGTAGCCGGGGCTGTTGATCCATTGGTGGGTATAGGTCCACCAGGAAACGGGAAGCTCGAAGAGCTGATCGCCTTTCCAGTAGAGGAAGGTCTGGCCGTGGCGGCCGGAGCCGATAACGATGTCGATTTTTTCCGCTTCGCCGGAGAGGTTTTGTGGATCGCGGATGTTGACGGCGCTCTGATAGTAGCCGTCGTCGGCCGCGATCATGGCAAAGATGAGGTCAGGGTTGGCGGTGCGGAGAACGTTTTTGCCAGGCGTGAAGTTGCCGAGGACGTTTTTCTTTGTGGGAGGGCCCGAGTCGAGGTAGTGCGGGGTTGCGAAGTAGGCTTTGGCTTCTTTTTCGTGGCAGGTGGCGCAGGCCTGGTCACCGGCGTAGGCGGCGTCGGGGGGCGGGGTGTGGAGGGTGGTAGTTGAAGGTGGCGGGGCCGTGGTTTCCTGGGAGATGGACGGAAGGGCGCAGGCGCAGACGAGCAGAGCTGCGAGGCGGAGCGTCCTTGCGATCATTTTCGGCACAGGGCGGATGGAGAAACGATATCGCAAAGGATGGGTGTTGTGCGCTGGGGCTGAGGTATCGCGTGATTCGCGCTGACCCCACTCAAGCCAACCGCGGGCTTGGATGGCCCCCAGCCGCCTGGAGGGCAGACCCGATTCACTTCTTCGTCCACTGGTCGACCCAGTCGTTGACGGTTTTGTACCAGAGTTCGGAGTTCTGCGGCTTCAGGATCCAGTGGCCCTCGTCGGGAAAGTAAAGCATCTTCGAGGGGACCTTCATCCGCTGGAGCGTGTCGAAGAGTTGGTAGCCCTCGGAGACGTCGAGGCGGTAGTCGAGCTGCGAGTGCACGACGAGCGTGGGCGTCTTGAAATGGGTTTCGGCGAGCATAGGCGACCAGCGGCGGTAGAGCGCGCGGTTCGACCAGGGAGTGCCTTTGAATTCCCACTCATTGAACCAGAGCTCTTCGGTAGTGCCCCAGGCCGACTCGGGATTGAACATCCCGTCGTGTGAGACGATGCATTTGAAGCGGTCGGTGTGGCCAAGGATCCAGTTGGCCATGTAGCCGCCGTAGCTGGCGCCGAGGGCGCACTCGCGGGTCTTGTCGATGAAGGGATAGTGGGCTTCGGCGTAGTCGAGGCCGCGCATCAGGTCAATGAAGGGCCGTCCGCCCCAGTCGCCGTTGACGCGGTCGACGAAGGCCTGGCCGTAGCCGGTCGACCCGCCGGGATTGATCATGACCACGACGTAGCCATTCGCGGCGAAGAGCTCGGGGTTCCAGCGATACGACCACGAGTCACCCCACGCGCCCTGGGGTCCGCCGTGGATGAGGAACTTGACCGGGTATTTCTTGTGGGGGTCGAAGTCGGGCGGGCGGATGAGGAAGCCCTGGACCTGGACCTTGCCGATGGAGGGGAACCAGAAGGACTCCATCTTCGGTAGGTCGAGCTGGTCGAGGAGGGGGGTGTTGAGGTGGGTGAGGGCAGTCTGCTTTAGAGCGGTTTCAAGGCTCGGAGGCAAGTTGTAAATCGGAGTGGTATTCCCTGGGATCACTTTTGTGCGATGCGAAGGACCGAAATCGACAATCGCGCCGGGATGAGCTTCTTGGTCAAGCCAGAGCGCGGCGACCTCGCCGGGCTCCAGCACCGACATTCGAGAAGCGACGAGCACCTTCGCATCGGATGAAACGTGTAGGTCGCTGTATTCCCCCTTCTCAGTGAGAACCTCCAGTTTGTCATCGAGCGTCGTTTGGAAAACCGGTTCTGCTCCCTGATTGCCTGCGGCGAAATAAATCGTCTTCGAATCCGGCGACCAGGCTTCTTCATCCACCCAACGGTCGAAGTTCGGCAGGAGTTCTTTGATCTGTTTCGTCCCCCGGTCGTAGAGCACCAGCCGAAACCGGTCGCTCTCATACCCAGCCCTCCGCTGCATCCGCCACGCGATCCATTTCCCATCCGGCGAGTAGCGCGGGGTGTAGTCTCCGCCGGGGCTCGTGGAGATCTTGACCGGATGAGTGGATGGGGCGTCGAGATTCAGCGTGAAGATGTCGACGTTGGTCGAGAGCGCCGGGTCGTCCACCTTCTTCTCTTCGAAGGCCAGCTCTTTGCCGTCGGGGGAGAAGTCCCAGCCATCCGGCTCTCCGAGCGAAAACGGGGGCACGTCATGGGTGTCGCCGGGGTTGAGATCGCGGAACGTGCCGTCACTTACCGACGCGAGGAAGAGGTGGCTCCGCTTGTCGCCCGTGAAGTGGTTCCAGTGCCGATAGAGCAGCGAGGTGAAGATTCTGGCGTTGACCTTCGACTGCGCCTCGTCGTCGTCGCGCTTCTTGTCGCATCTGTCCTCGTCGATCCCGGATTGTCCGCCCGCGCTGCACTCGGGATACACCGCCGAAGTGAACAGCAGGTGCTGCCCATCTGGATCCCACGTCACGTTGTCGGCTTCAGTGAAGATCGCCGTGAGCTGGCGCGGCTCGCCCATCATGCCTTTGTCCGAATCGAAGCTGGCGAGCCAGATCTGCGTACCCTGGCCGCGATCCGTCAGGAACGCGATCTGCTTGCCGTCGGGGGAGAAGCGGCCGCGGCTTTCGCCGGCCGAGGAAGCGGTGAGGGGACGCTCGCCGACAGTGGCCATCCGCACCTGATCGTCTCCGACGTGCTCGGTCGGCTGTTTCTGCGCGGCGCCGTTCACGGGGACGATCCAGAGGTGCGGCGTTTTCGTATTCTTCGCGAGGTCGACATCGGTGGCGGTGAAGAGGACCCAGCGTCCGTCCCGCGAGACATCGATGTCACCGAGGCGGTGCATCTTCTGGAGGTCTTCGAAGGTCATGGGGCGCTTGGGCGGGCCATCCGATTGCGGGGATTGCGCGGAAGCGCAAAAGCCGGCGAGAAGAAGAGTGGCAGCACAGGCGAGTGCTTTCATGAAGGGCCTCAATTCGCAACGGATCATGGTACATCGCGGAGGACCGGGCTCAGGACACAGGGACCAGGTTGCGGGTTACTGGAGAGGGGGTTGGGGCCAGGCCGCCCGGCTCTGGGCAACAGGTTCTGGGCACCGGGCGCTGGGCACAGAGGTGCACGATTCCTGGGAGCGGCCCATGCGGACGGCCGTCTACTCCCGTTGGCGGGTACCGTTTCAGGGAGTGGCGGGGGAGGCGTTGAGGTCGGGCAAGGGAATCGATGGCGGTTCGGGGGCGGCTATGGCGAGCTCAATGACGACTGCGGCGCCGCGGGGAAGGAGATTGACGGCGGAGATTTCTCCGCCATGCTCGCGGATGATGGAGTAGCAGATGCTGAGGCCGAGGCCCATGCCTTCGCCCTGGTGGCGGGTTGTGTAAAAGGGGTCGAAAGCGCGAGAGGGGTCGACAAAGCCTGGTCCCGAGTCAGAGAAGGTGATCTGGACATGGGGGCCGGCGGGCAGCGCTTCGATGATCAGGCGACGATCGCCCTCAGGCGTATCGTGCATGGAGCCGACGGCGTTTTTGACGACATGCAGGAAGACCTGGCGGAGTTGATCGCCGTCAGCATTAACGTAAGGCAGGTTGGGAGGGACGCGCATCTGGAGGGCGATGTGGGCGACTTCGATGTCGTGGCGCGCGAGCTTATCAATGTCGTACAAAAGCATCTCGATCGAAACCGGAATGCGATTGCCGGGGGTGGCCTTGCGGAAGCGGATGAGGCTCTCGATGATCTGCTTCATGCGCCGCGCTTCGTTCAGGATGACGAGGGCGTGCTCGCGGGTGGATCCTTCGGAGTCCGACATCAGCTCGGCGTAGCCGGTGACGACGGTGAGGGGATTGTTGAGCTCGTGCGCGACGCCGCCGGCCAGCTGACCGAGGCCGGCAATGCGCTCGGCCTGGAGCAGGCGGCGGAGCAGCAGCTGATGTTCGCGCGCGGTGCCGATGCGGACCACGAGCAGTTCGAGGGGCAGGACGTCTTCGGTGAGGAGCGGCTCGTCGGGCTCGCGTAGCCCGGCGAGCAGGAGGGCGCCGAGCAGCTCCTGCTCGCGGCCGCGGATGGCAATGGCATGCGATTCCAGGAAATTCATCTGTTGCAGCTCGTCGCCCGGCTCCATCAGCGGCTCGAAGTCAAGCATGACCAAATGGCCGATGACGCGGGAGTAGAGCGAGTCACCCAGCTCTCTCACCCGATCTTCGGTGGTGCGGTGAGCCATGGCGTCGAGGGCGGCGGCCAGGGCGCCGTCGACGCCAGCCGAGCCTGCAAGGCGGAACCTGCCCTCGGGTCCGCGGATGGTGACGGCGCAGCGGCTGAAGCGGCTGGCTCCGGTGATGATTTCGCAGATCTGGTTGTACTGGTTGCTGTTGTCCTCCAGAGGCATGGCCTCGAGAAAGATTTCCGTGTACTTCTCCATCTCGACGCGAGCGCGGCGGTCGCGCAGCTGAGCCGCTTTGTTAGACGCGATTTCATCCTCGAGGACGAGGACGATCATGCCGACGGCGGCGATGACCTTCATGAGGTTCAAGGCGCGCATCAGCATGATGGGAGCCCCCGCAGAGCCTGCCATGGATGCGATGAGGATGGGTAGCGACCAGCCGGCGAGGCCGCCCACGGTGAAGACGACACCGGCGCTGACGCGGCGGAAGCCGAAGGCGAACAGGAGCGCAGTGATGAGGAGGATTCCGCTCTGCGCGAGGGCAACGACACTGGCATAGTCATGACGGAGGGTGAGCCACACGGCGACTCCGCCGATGGCAGCTACCAGACAGAGGCTGATCCAGATGGGGATGATAGGTTTTTCAAGGCACCAGCGAGCGCCGACGAGAAGGGTGGCAAAGATGAAGAAGAGCAGGAAGGCGCGCCCCTTAGGCCCTGGAGTGACGTCGATGGAAGCCATGATCGTAAAGACCATGAGGGGCGCGGCAACACCCACGACATAGGGAACGCGGAGTCTGCGGCCGAAGTGCTGGGACGCCATGGAGCCGAGGAACATGATGGGAGCCATGAGCAGGCAGACGCGGGAAACGGCGAGCCACACGCCGGCCTGCTCGCGTCCGAAGACTTCCATCTCGAGCTGGATGGAGGCGAACATCCAGCCGACGAGCCAGAGGAGCTGGCGGCGACGAGCGGAGGGGGCTTCGCCGGCTCGCATGCGGAGCGGGGGCAGGGATCGACGCTGCAGCCATAGGCCGCCAAAGACCGCCACCAGCACGAACAGCAGAATGAGCGTCGGTGCCCTGTAGAGATCCATTTTGGTGGTCCGCCCGTCCCCGGGGACAACACACCGAGTTTAAATGGCCGCCAGGCCCGTGAAGCTGCACAATTTGATGCGGTTAGTATTCTTTTGGGAACCCGCGGGAGAGCCGGGCCGCACTTCCGGGCTCTGAGCATGGTGTGCGGTCGCGAAATTAGAGGTTGCAGGGTTGGTGGCAGGAAGGGCGTGTTGTGCGTCTATTCTTGAGGAACAGGAGCCTACTCGTGCCTTTCGTCCAACGCTGTCGTTTTCTTGCGGTCCTTGTTGCTGCGGCTGTGTTCATGATGGGTTCCGCGCTGAACGGCCAGGCCTCCTACACGTCCATGCCGCTCGACCAGGGATTTGGGGCGCTCGATCAGTCGCAGCCCGGCATTCCGGTGCAACAGATTATTACGGAGTTCACGGCGAAAGAGGCGGTGTTCCGGCGGGCGCTGGACAATTACACGTGGACGCGCAGCGTGCAGGTAGACACGATTGACGACGATGGCAAGCCGGACGGCCGTTACTACCAGGTGGTCGACATTGCGTTTGATGCGAACGAGCATCGTACCGAGCGCGTGCTGGAATCGCCGGCCAACACGCTGACGCGGGTGATGATGTCGCCCGCGGACTTTGAAGACATCGAGGAGCGGTTGCCTTTTGTGCTGACCACCGAGGACGCTCCGCAATACGACATCACCTATATAGGGAAACAGAAGATCGATGAGATCGACACGTGGGTTTTCGATGTGAAGCCGAAGACCATCGAAAAGAAGAAGCGATATTTCCAGGGACGGATCTGGGTCGATCAGAAGGACCACCAGATTGTGGTGACAAACGGGAAGAATGTGCCGGACGATGTGCGGCCAGGGCATGAAGATCTGTCGACGCCGTTTGTGACCTATCGGCAGCTGGTGGACGGGAAGTATTGGTTCCCGGTGTACACGCACGGCGATGGAATCCTGCATTTCTCCGGCGGCCACGGGTACCTGAGCGAAGACGTGCACATGAGGGAGACTCTGAAGTACACCAACTACCACGAGTTCCATACCAGCATTCGCGTGATCTATGGCGGGCAGGACATCACCGGGAATCCGAACAAGACGCCGCCCGCGGGGCAGACGCCGCCTGCATCGCAACCGCAGACGCCGCCTGCTTCGAAGCCGCAGTGAGGCAGGGACTGGCCGAGACAGGGAACAGGGAGTAGCCTCCAGGAGCAGGAATGGCGCGGCCGGCGCGGAAGCTCCTCAGACGAGGCGACGGCCGAGTTTGAGAGCCTTCGAGCGTACGCTGGGGCGCAACCTCTCCTGGGACTGGGTTCCTGCGCCGCCAATCCAGAGCTTGCCGACGCTTTTTGCGCCGACCATTTTCGCGGCGAGTTTGAGAGCGCGCGGTGCGCCCGTTGCCACCGGAATGAAGATGGCCGGCAGCGCTGCCGACGCCACGAGGATGGCTTTCCTGAGACGAGCATTTTTGCGCATCAGCGGCCCAAAGTTTCCCCCCCACGGCCAGTAGGTATAGCCGATAAGGCGCTCCATGAAGCGTCGGAAAATGGCGGTGACGTTGTAGTAATTGACCGGCGAGCCGAGGACGATGGCAGTGGCGTCTTCGATCCGCTTCAGGACGCTGTCCAGATCATCCTGATGGACGCATTCGCCGCGCTCACGCCCGGGCACCTGGCAGCACATGCGGCAATTGCGGCAGAACTCGATGTTCTGCTCGATAAGGTAGATTTTTTCGGTGGACGCGCCGCTTGTACGAGCTCCTTCCAGAACCGCATCGACGGCCTGATCGGTGATGCCGCCGGGGCGATAACTTCCAATAATTGCAACCACTTTGGCCATAAGACGCCTCCGCCACTCTGGCGATAGCACTTTTTGCGTGGAGTGGTCTGTATCGGCGGTCACGAGGTTTCTGAAATTGCTGGTTTTTGGGGCGGCAGCCGTCCTGTCCGGCCCCTCCAAGGCGCACTCCGGGGCCTGTTTTTCACCCCCCGCTGCAACCCTTTGCCGGGGACCCCGCGGCCTGGTACGATAGAGGAGATAACCCACCGGATTCCACCGCTTTTAACGCTGGAAGTCCGCATCCCTCTGGAGGATTTTCATTGCCAGCAGCTGAACGTTTTCTCTTTACTTCGGAATCCGTAACCGAAGGCCATCCTGACAAGATTGCCGATCAGGTCTCTGACGCGATTCTCGACGCCTGCCTCGAACAGGACCCCTACAGCCGCGTGGCGTGCGAGACGCTGACCGCGACCGGCCTGGTGGTGATCGCCGGAGAAATTACCACACGCGCGTATGTCGATTTTCAGGCGCTGGTGCGCGGCGTTGTGACGGCGATTGGCTACGACAACGCTGTGTACGGATTCGACTCGAACACCTGCGCGGTGATCTCGACGATCAACAAGCAGTCCGGCGACATTGCTATGGGCGTGGACACCGGCGGCGCCGGTGACCAGGGCATGATGTTCGGCTACGCCAGCAACGAGACCCCGGAACTGATGCCGATCACCATCTCGCTGGCACACAAGCTGACGCGGCAGTTGTCGGAAGTGCGGAAGTCGGGAAAGTTGCCGTATCTGCGGCCGGATGGCAAGAGCCAAGTGACGGTGGAGTACGACGAGAATCACAAGCCGGTGCGCATTGACGCCGTGGTCATCTCGACACAGCACGCCGAGACGGTGGGCAATGAGGAACTGCGCGCCGACATCCTGAAGCACGTGATTCAGGCGGTTCTGCCGGCGAAGCTGCTGGACGAGAACACCAAGTACCACATCAATCCGACGGGACGTTTCGTCATCGGTGGACCGATGGGCGACACAGGACTGACGGGGCGCAAGATTATCGTGGACACCTACGGCGGCATGGGCCGTCATGGCGGTGGCGCTTTCAGCGGCAAAGATCCGACGAAGGTGGATCGCTCGGCCGCATACCTGGCGCGCTACATTGCGAAGAACATTGTGGCGGCCGGCCTGGCGGAACGCTGCGAAGTGCAGCTGGCGTACGCGATTGGCGTGGCAGAGCCGGTGAGCGTGCTGGTGGAAACGTTCGGCACGAGCACGATTCCTGAAGGGGAGTTGGTGGCACTGGTTCGCAAGAATTTCCAGCTGACGCCGAAGGGGATCATCGAAAGCCTGAATCTGCGGCGGCCGATCTATCGCAAGACGGCGGCGTACGGGCACTTTGGGCGCGTGAACGAACCGGACTTCACCTGGGAGGCGACCGACAAAGCTGCGGCTTTGAAAGAGCAGGCCGGGAAAAAGACGGCGGTCGCGGCGAAGTAGTTTTTAATTAGACGGAGAAGGGCAGGTCGC
>DASXEY010000110.1:0-79745 GCA_036489835.1 Bryobacteraceae bacterium
CCAGGATGCCACCCTCGCGCCCGAGCTTGCAGCCGTCGTCGACGATTACCGCAAGATCATCGTACTCATGGATGGGGCGGATGCCCTCGACGAAACTACTCGCGCACGCGCCGATGCGGCGGGCCACTTACTCTTCTGGCAGAAGCGCCGCGCGCTTGAGGAGATCGCCGACAGACTCGCTGAGCCGCAGGGCCGCGGCGGCCGCATTCAACAACTGGAGCGCTATCTCACCTCGGATCCTGCGCTGCATGACGCGGATAAGCTCGCGCTTCTCGATCTGGTCCGCGATCTGACCGATGATCCCCAAAGCCCGCCGGAGCTGCGCGCTTTGTTGGATAACCTCGAATCCATTCAGTTGGCCTACCGGGAAGAAGTCACTCGGATTTTTTCGCAATTTGCCAGTCGCGGGGGCACGGGGGCGCGGGAGAAATGGGACGCCTACGTCGCTAGCCTCCGAAAAGGGATGTCAAGAGAATCGCTTTTAACTGAGTTAGGAAGCCTCCCGTTTGAGCCTCCCACCAATCCGCTCCCGGGCGAGACGCGAGGAGGCAACTCGAAAGAGGTTTTTGGTACTGAGTTCCCGGCCAAGTCAGTATTACTCACCTTCGATGATGGACCGCATCCGAAATATACCGAACAAGTGTTGGCGATCCTGAAGAAATACGGACTGAAGGGCACCTTCTTCGAAGTCGGATACGTCCTGGGAAAACCCGACGGCGCAGGCGGCATGAAACTTCTTCCGCGCGCCGATATTTCCAGGAAAGTGATGGAGGCCGGGAATCTACTGGCGAACCACAGCTACTCCCATCCCGTCCTCACCAAACTTCCGGAAGCGGAGTGGAATTCCGAAATCGACCAGACCAATGCAATCCTCGAAAAGATCTCCGGGCGCAAAACCGAGCTATTCCGCCCACCCTACGGTTCGCGCAACCAGGCCATCGTCGACAAGGTCATTTCGAAAGGGATGCGTCCCGTCATGTGGAACATCGACGGGGAGGATTGGGCCGACCCGATTCCGGAATCCATTGCGATGCGCATCCTGCATCAGATGAATCAACAGCAGAAAGGCATCATCGTATTACACGACATCCATCAACAGAGCGTCCTGGCGCTCTCACCCATAATCGAAGAACTGATGCGGCAGAATTACACGTTTCTGGAATATGACAAAGGCCAGTTTGTGCCGACCAGCGAGCCATTGATTATCGGCCGTGCAGCCGAACCCGACGCGCCCGCCGCGATCTCACCGGTCTCCGACGCTCCGCGCAAACTCTATCGTGAGAGTTGGGCCGTGATCATAGGAGTCAATGACTATCAGAACTGGCCCAAGCTGCGCTACGCCGTGAACGACGCCAACGGGATTGAGGAAGAACTGGTGAACAAGTTTGGCTTCCAGAAGGACCATATTCGTAAATTGATCAACGAAGACGCCACACGCCAGCGCATCCTCCAGGTTTTGGGGGACGAACTTTCGGACGGCCAGAAAGTCCAGCGGGATGACCGTGTGTTTTTCTTCTTCGCGGGACATGGAGCCACTCGCACTCTTGACGATGGGAGGCAAATCGGTTTCATCGTGCCTGTGGACGCAGATCGATCCAACTACTATTCCACGGCCATCAGCATGACAACCCTGCGGGAAGCCGCCGACTTAATCCCAGCCAAGCATATTTATTTCGTGATGGATTCCTGTTACAGCGGGTTGGCTTTGACGCGCGGCGGCGGCGAGTTCTCTAAGGACCGGTCCTACCTCGAAGAAGTCACCCGCCGCACCGCGCGCCAGATCCTCACCGCCGGAGGTGCGGACCAACTTGTGGCGGACGACGGTCCGGGCGGCCATTCCGTATTCACCTGGGCGCTTTTGCAGGGGCTGGATGGACAGGCGGATCTGGACGGCAACGGCGTGATCACAGCGTCCGAGCTGGGCGCTTACATCAGCCCGATCGTGTCGTCCTTCGCGAGACAGACGCCCTCCGTCGGCAACTTTGTCGGGAGTGAGGGCGGCGAGTTCATCTTTGAGTTGCAGCCGCAGCCGCTCAGCGCCGGCGCGGCGCAACTCGATGCGCAGTCTCTCCGTCTGAATGAGCAGCTCGCCCATCTCCAGCAGCAAATCGCCGCGAAACAGGAAGAGTTGTTGAAGCTTCAACAGAGCATTCAGGCGCAAAGCAACAAGGTGGCTGCCGCCCCGGCCACACGCTCGTCCGACACCCCGCGCTCACTCAGCACGCGGGCGTACGACCTGGACCGCCAGGGTCAGCAATTCTATCGCGAGCAAAAGTACGACGAGGCCGTACAGAAAATGCTTGAAGCCGTGAATCTCAAACCCGGCGACGCCCTGCTGCTCAATAACCTCGGCTATGTCTATTTAGTCATGGGGCGCTACGACGATTCCCTGGCCTACCTTTTGAAGACGCTCGCCATCGACCCGAACCGGGAGATAGCCCACCGCAATATCGCGGACCTTTATCTGAAGTTGGGCCGTCGCGCCGAAGCCAAGGAGCATTATGAGCGTTCGCTCGCGCTGGCTCCGAATTCCTCACACGCCGACGAGGTGCGCCGGATTCTGCAAGGCCTGAGCTAGCGGCATGCCCAACCGCTCCGCTGAAAAAACCCAGTGTGGGGCAGGTTGTCGCCTGCCATCCGGCAGCGCGCAAGAGTCCGGCTGGCGACAAGGTCGCCCGCCCACATGTTTTTCATCACCATTGGTGGGCACCAGGCCCATACCGACTCAGAGCCGCGACTGACTTTCCCAAGTAGGTAATTCGGCGGCAGCCTTCTACTGCTTCTTAGGCGCACCCTTGCCAGCCGCCGCAGCCGCTGCCGCATCGTCCAATTCCTTCTCCGTGGGAAACCGGTCGAAGGTCCGGTCTATCTTCTTTCCAAGAAGATTCTTGTCGAAGAAATCCATAATGGCTGTCCAATCCTCCGCCGTGAATGCATGACCATGCTTGGCGTAGTTCACGCCCAGATGATCCCTCACACCGAAAAGCTCGAAAGCCGGCCGAGCGCCGAGGTCAGACTGCTGTACCGCTTCAGGCAGCGAAATCGTGTCGGTCATCCCTTCGAGTGAAATGAAAGGACGCGGCGCGGCCAGCGCCAGGAACCAATGCTCATCGAAAGGCAGTTTTTCGCGCTGGCCCCAGAACTCATGCAGGTTCGGCGAGAACCAGTTGGGATACTTCTTCTGCATGATATCCAGCGTTTCACTCCCGCGCGGACCGGCGAAGCGGTAGGCTCCGATGCCGCCTCCGCCAGTCACAACCGGTGCGCCCATCAGTCGTTCGTCAAAAGCGGCGGCAATCATGGACGACTTCCCATTGCGCGAAGCCCCCGTGATAATCAACTTGGTTTTGTCGATGGCTGGATCTGTCTCCAGGTAGTCCGTCACGCGTGACGCGCCCCACGCCCAGCCGGCCAGAATCCCCCAATCGTAGCCTGGATACGCTGGGAAGAAGCGGGTGTTGCGGAAAGCCCAACTGCCGTCGGGATTCCGCAGAGTGGTGTCTTCCGCGCAGTCATTGGCGTTGTAGGTGACCAGCGCATATCCGCGGCGGAACACATTCGCGTTTTGGCTCGCCACCGCTTGGGCGGTTTGCGTTCCAACTCCCACAGCCGCCGGCGCTGGAGGCACCGGACCCACCAGCATCAACACGTCTTCGCCGCGGCCCTGATTCGGACCATTCGGCAGACGTGGGAGCGCCGCGCCCCCCGGAGCCGTGCCGCTTTGCAGGATGATCGCCGGCGACGGCCCGCCGCTGACCGGCGTGTAGACACCGATATCTAAGGAAAGCTTTTCGCCCGGGCCGAACGTCAACCGAACCAGCCGGTATTTGACCGCGCCATCAAGGACGATCTCCGACTTGATTTCTTTCCCCTTCACGTTCCCCGGCGGCGGAGGCATTTGCCCCACGGCGTAGTATTCCAGGATGCGCTTCATCTCTTCGCGCCGCTTCTCCCATTGCTGGCGAGTGGTCACCTTGGTGCCGTCGTTCATGACCATCACGTCCGGCATTTCCTTACGCACCGGCAAGTCCTTCACGCCCGGCATGGTTCCCAGAGACGTCTTGATCTTCGGGATCGGGATTTCCTTCGGGTCAGGACCGCTAGGAGCTTTCGCATCCTGCGCCCGCGCGATCGTCGCCAGGCTTCGCAAGCCCAGGCACGCGGCGAGTCCAAGCACAACGGAATAGCGCATCCGATTCTTCATGTCGTAAGCATATCATCGGTTTTGTCGGAAATTGCACTACAATACCCTTCGAGGACAAACGCAATGCGACACCCGATCCTGGTCAATGCCGGCCTTATCTTTTTCGCAGTTTCCATGCACGCCCAGCTCGCACAGCCGCCGGCGGGTGTGACAGAGGGCCTGGTCCCGGCATTGACGAACCGTTGCGCGGCAAATTCCCAGCTCGGCAATCTCGACGCCGCGCCATCCTGGTCCGGATGGGGCGGCCCGGTCAATGCCCGCTTTCAGCCTGCCGCTGCCGCTGGCTTAACCCCGGCCGACGTACCCAAGCTGAAGCTCAAGTGGAGCTTTGGATTTCCCGGCGCCTCCAGCATGTATTCGCAGCCATCCGTGGCGTTCGGCCGAGTTTTCGTGGGGAATGACAACGGTGTCGTGTATTCGCTGGACGCCAAAACAGGCTGCGCCTATTGGGCCTACCAAGCCGATATGTTTGGCCGGTTCGCTCCAATTGCGGCTCCGATCTCCGGCTACCCCGGGACTCGCTATGCCATCTTTTTTGTCACCCGCTCCACCACTGCCTACGCGCTCGATGCGCATGACGGCAAGCTGCTTTGGAAAACGCAGATCCGGACCGGCCTGAGTAACCTGAGCGCAACGGCCGCGTTTCATGACGGACGCCTCTATGTGCCGATGTCCGGCACCGAGACCCTGGTGGGCGCGGATCCAAACTACGAATGCTGCAAGTCCCGCGGCGCAGTCGCAGCCCTGGACGCCAACACCGGCAAAATTCTCTGGCGCACGGAGAGCGTTCAGGAGCCCCTCCGCCAGCTCGGCGAAAACACAAATGGCAAGCAGCGATGGGGACCTGCCGGCGCTTCGGTATGGAACACTCCTACGATCGATGCCAAGCGCGGTCTGATTTACGTCGGCACAGGCAACAGCTTCGGACGCATCGCGGCAGCCACCAGCGATTCCATCCTGGCCCTTCGCATGACCGACGGCGCAATCGTGTGGCATCACCAGGAATTCGAACATGATGCGTTCATGGTTCGTTGCCAGGCCACCAACCCCTCTGGCTCAAATTGCCCGGAAACCCTTGGACCCGACTACGACTTCGGCGGTTCGTCTGCCATTCTACAAACCATCAACGGCAAGGATTTCCTTCTCGCCGCGGGAAAAGGCGGAGTCGCGATTGCGCTCGATCCCGACAACAAAGGCGAGCTTCTGTGGCGAACCCAGTTGTGGGTCGACAAGGCCCCTCCGGGCTCCGGCTTAGTCGTCTGGGGAGGCGCCTCCGACGGCACCCGAGTCTATTACCCGTTACAGCAGGCCGGCGGCGGATTGAAGGCGCTCGACATCAAGACCGGCAAAGTGGATTGGAATGCCGCAATTAACGCAGATAGTCGCGGACAGGCAGGTCCGGCCAGTGCCATCCCGGGAGTCATCTTCACCGGCGGATGGGATGGAATTCTGCGCGCCGTGGACACGGGAGGAAAAGTGATCTGGACATTTAACTCCGTGCGCGACTTCACCACCGTCAACGGAGTGCCCGCCAAAGGAGGGTCCTTCGGTTCCGCCGGACCGGTCATCGTCGGCGGCATGGTCTTCGCCACGTCCGGGTACCCAGGCACTCTGCGCGGCACACCGGGGAATGTCCTGCTCGCGTTCGGAGTGGAATGAGATCAGTAACCCTTTACGTCCATCTGCGTATTAACCTACATGCGGAAAATCCTCTCGACCATCTTGCTAACTTCGGCCTTCGCATCAGCGGCGCTGTGTCAGGAATTCGAAGCGGTGTCCGTGAAGCCCAATAAGTCGATGTCGGGCAGTTCGCGGAGTCACAGCGATCAGGGCTTGTACTCAGGGACCAATCTCAGCCTGAAGAACCTGATCACCACCGCTTACGACATCAAGGATTACCAGGTGGAGGGCCCGGATTGGCTAGCGTCGGAGCGATTCGACATCACCGCGAGGTTCCCGGCGGAGCTTCCCAAAGATCGCGACAAATATCAAGCTGCGTTCACCGCCATGATGCAGAAAATGCTGGCGGACCGATTCAAATTGGCAGTCCATCGCGATCAGAAAACCTTCTCGGTTTACGGACTCACCGTCGGGAAAGCCGGGCCGAAGTTCAAGGAAGTGCCGGGCGGCCAGTCCCGCAGTAACGGCGATGACAACCACTACCAAGGCAATGCCATTACGATGGCCAAGTTCGCGGAGTTTCTGTCGCGGAGAATGGACCTGCCTGTGATCGATATGACTGGACTGACCCAGTCGTACGATCTCACACTGGACTGGGTTCCGGAGCCGAAGCAATCAGACAAAAGCAACGAGCCGGCAGAGATCGTAGGCGTCACCCTCACCGAAGCGCTCCAGGATCAATTAGGTTTGAAGCTCGAAAACCGCAAAGCGCCGATCGGGATCTTGATCGTCGATCATGCCGAAAAGGTACCGACTGAGAATTGACCCGGCTTTCAGTTTCCGTATTGATCCCGTCGCCGAGCTTGCTATGCTGAATATGATCAATGTCTGACCTTGCTCTTCAGACCGCCGTGTCGATCACCATTCCCACGTTCGCCGTATTCGTCGGAATCTTGCTGAATAATTCGCGCCTGAATGAACTTCGTGCTCATATGGACGCAAGGTTCACCGATGTCGACCGCCGCCTTGACGATCTCAAGGAGACTTGGCGATCCGAACTTCGGCGAGTCGAAGAAGTGCTCGACGCGCGCCTCAAGCACCTGGAAGAGCGGTAGTCCCTTCCAGCACCTCGGCGATTTGCCCAATCGCCCATTCCGCTTCCTCCCGGGTAATCGCATAAGGCGGCATAAAGTAAACCACGTTGCCAAGCGGCCGCAGCAACAATCCCCGATCCAGCAGCGCCGCGCTCACCCGGGAACCGAATTCATTCAAATACCCCGGCGCATCGGAGCGCATCTCCACAATGCCCACCCCGCCGATCACCCGCACATCTCCAACATTCCCCAACCGTCGCAGTGGCTCAAGCCCCGCCCGCAAGGTCCATTCCAGAGCAGCCACTCGCGCAAGCGTCCCTTCTTCACGAAACAGATCCAGGCTCGCCAAAGCCACCGCACAAGCCAGCGGATTGGCCGTATAGGAATGCCCGTGAAAGAATGTCCTGCTCCGGTCCTCGCTCAAAAACGCTTCGTAGATCGCCTCGGTAACCGCAGTCACCGCCAGCGGAAGATAACCTCCAGTCAGCGCCTTAGACAGGCAAATCACATCCGGACTTACCAGAGCATTGTTATAGGACGCATGCTCGCAAGCAAACATCTTTCCCGTGCGGCCGAAGCCGGTCAGCACTTCATCGGCGATCATCAGCGTGCCGAACCGATCGCACAACCGCCGCACCCCAGCCAGGAATTCCCGAGGCCACACGATCATCCCTCCGGCAGCTTGCAGCATCGGCTCAACCAAAACGCCCGCCACCCTCCCGCCCAGCTCCTGGAGCCGCCGTTCCAAACCCCCCAGGCAATCGACATCGCAAGTCGCCCGAGTCAAACCCAGCGGACAGCGATAACAATACGGCGAATGCGCCCGCGCCACAGAAAACAGCAGCGGAGCGAAAGGACGCGTGAACGGAGAATCCTCACTGGCCGACATCGCGCCCACCGTGTCCCCGTGATACGCATGATGCAGCGTGACGAAAACGTGCCGATCCTCGCCAAGATTGTGCCAGTATTGGCACGCCATCTTCAGCGCGGCTTCAACCGCCGTCGACCCGTTATCCGAATAGAACACCCGCGCCATCCCGCGGGGCAGCAACTCCAGCAGCCGCTCCGCCAGCTCCACACCCGGCCTGTGCGTGCATCCGGCGAACATCACATGCTCCAGCTCGCGAGCCTGCGCCGCCAGAGCCTCATTCAGCTTCGGGTGCGAATGCCCATGAATATTCACCCACCACGACGAAATGCCGTCCAGGATCTTGCGCCCGTCCTCGGTGTACAAATACACACCCTTCGCCCGGGCAATCGGCAGCGGCGCCGGAGCCGTCAGCATTTGCGTGTACGGATGCCACACCACCGCGCGGTCGCGGTCCACCAAACTCACGCCAAAAACTCCGCCAGCCGACTGTCGATATCGAAATGCTCCGTCACCCAAGCCGCCAGCGCCTGCGAAGCCAGAGGAACAAAGCGCGGCATCTCGCCGACAACGCTCACGTTCCCATACTGCTCGATCGCCGCGCGATTCTCCGCATCGCGATCGCCCACCATCACCACCCCCGCCACCGTCAGCCTCCGAGCCCGCAGAGCCTCAATCGTCAACAGTGTGTGATTGATCGTGCCCAGGGTAGTTCGCGCGGCGATCACCACCGGCAGCCCCAGCCGCTCCATCAAATCCACCATAAGATCGGATTCATTCACCGGAACCAGCGCCCCGCCCGCGCCTTCCACAATCCATTTGCCTCCGGCTTCCTGCACCAACTGTGTCAGAAACGGCAGATCGATCCGAGTACCAGCCCGCTTAGCCGCCAAGTGCGGCGAAACTGGATCCGCCAGCCGCACTCCCCGAAGACAAGCGGCTTCTCGCGACGACGAAGAAAGACGCAGAATTTCTGAGGTGTCGTCCTCCGGTCCGGTTTGGATCGGCTTCCAGTACCGCGCCCCGCGATACCGCACCATCAGCGCCGCGCTCACCACCGTCTTCCCGACGCCCGTATCGGTTCCGGTTACAAAGACGCCGCGCATAATGCGTCCGCAAAGCGGTCCCCAAAACGATCCATGACCGATTCGGACAGATTCACGTTCACGGAGATCCGCAGCCGAGCCGTCCCCTCCGGCACCGTCGGCGGACGAATCGCCCGCACATCGAAGCCCTGGTGTTGAAGTTCTAGGGCAACGGCCATCGCGCGCTCATTCGATCCCAGCACCACAGGAATAATCTGCGAAGTCCCCGGAACGCCCAATCGCCGCCGCAAATAAGAAGCCAGCCCGATCAACCGTTCGCGCCTCTCTGGTTCGCCTTCAATCACATCCAGGCTGGCGTCGAGCGCAGCCGCTACCGCCGGCGGCGGAGCCGTCGAGAAAATGAACGGCCGCGCCCGCTGCGCCAGGAATTCAATGGCCCATTCCGGCCCCGTAACGAAAGCTCCAGCGACGCCCAAAGCCTTCCCGGCCGTATTCACGGAGACGAAGACATCGTCGCCCAAGCCCTGCCCACGCTCGCCGTAAATCCCCACCGCATGGGCCTCATCGGCAATCAGCGCCGCCCCAGTTTCACAGCAAAGCTCACCATATTCCCGCAAAGGCGCAAAATCCCCGTCCACGCTAAAAACCGATTCCGCCACAACGAACTTCTGCCCCGATCCCGTCTCGTTGCCCATCAACCGCCGCAGCGCCGCCACGTCGTTATGCGGAAAAATCACCCTTCGCGCCCGCGATAGCCGAGCCCCATCGATCAAGCTGGCATGATTGCGCTCATCCGAAAAAATGACATCGCCCGCTTCCGGAAACGTCGTCAGTACCGCCAGATTCGCCAGATATCCGCTCGAGAAATAAAGCGCCCGCTCGGTCCCCTTGAACTCTGCGAACCGCTGCTCGATCAGGGAGAAGCAGTCCCTCTCCCCGCGCAGCAGCCTCGATCCCGTGCTGCCGCAGCCATGCTCGCAAACCGCCGCCGCCATGCGCTGCTTCAGCAGTGGATGCGTCGCCAGCCCAAGATAATCGTTCGAGGAAAAATCGATCCCCGAAGGCGCACGCAACGTACGCCGCAATCCAGCGCGGTCGAGTTCCTCAAACGCCGCCCGAACCCGCCGCTCCAAATCGTCACCCCGCACTAGCCGGCCTCCCCGCTCTGCCTGGTAGGACAGGCGGTTTCGCCTGTCGTTCCAGATGCGCGGGACTTCCGCCACACCACAACCGATGCCCGCGGCGAGTTCGATCTCGAACAAGCGTGCATGCGGAAGAAACCGGAAAAGTCCCGGCCGGCTAATGCCTGCCCCATGGTGCTTGCAATCCGCCGATGCTGAGTGGTGGGACAGGCGGTTTCGCCTGTCGTTCCGGATGCGCCCGCGCGGCCGCTACCCTGCATCAAGCACCCGTAAGCGCGCTCGCCGCGGGGCCCGCACTCGCTGGAACTTCCGCCGGACGCAGCCGCAGCCCCAGTTTCCCAAATAAGCGCCGGTCCGCATCGGCCTGAGGATTCGGAGTCGTCAGCAGCCGGTCGCCCAGGAACACCGAATTCGCCCCCGCCAATAAACACAGCGCCTGCGCCTCATCCGACAATGCCAGCCGCCCCGCGCTCAGCCGCACCATCGACCTCGGCATAAGAATTCGCGCCGATGCAATCATCCTCGTCAGCTCAATCGGATCCTCCGCGGGCCTCTCACCCAGCGGAGTCCCTTCCACGCTCACCAGCAGGTTCACCGGAACGCTTTCCGGATGCGGGTTCAGCGTGGACAATTGCTGCAACAATCCGTACCGCGCCGCCCGATCCTCGCCCATTCCAATAATCCCGCCGCAGCACACCGTCACGCCCGCACTCCGCACCCGAGCCAGCGTATCCAGCCGCTCCTGATACGTCCGCGTGGTGATGATCTGCCCGTAAAACTCTGGCGACGTGTCCAGATTGTGATTGTATGCGGTCAGCCCCGCGGCCGCGAGATCGCGCGCCTGCGCCTCGTTGAGCATTCCCAGCGTGCAGCAAGCCTCCATTCCCAACTCGCGAACGCCGCGCACCATTTCGAGAACCCTGGAAAACCGCGCGTCCTGAGGAACATCGCGCCACGCCGCCCCCATGCAGAATCTGGTCGCGCCCTGCTCCCGGGCGCTCCGCGCCGCCGCCAGCGTTTGCTCAACGGGCAGCAGATCTTGGCGCTCCAGCCCAGTGTCGTAGCGGGCCGATTGCGGACAGTAAGCGCAATCCTCAGGACATCCGCCAGTCTTGATGCTCAACAGCATGCACCCCTGAACCTCATCCGCCCGATGATGCTCGCGATGCACCGTCTGCGCGCGAAAAATCAGGTCCGGCAGCGGCGCGGTGTAAATGGATTCAATTTCGTGAATAGACCAGTCGTGGCGAAGAGGGCTCATACCGGAGGGCAAGTTTTAGTGTACCTTTTACCGCTCTCTCCAGACGAGCACACCAGCGAATCGCAAACTAGATTTCCCGCCGATTCCTTAACTTGGCATTTTTTCTCGCCTCCAATCTCGCCGCCCGCCGGTTATTTTGTAGTCGTAAGAGATCGGATGTCTCATCGCATCCGGTTCACGCCAACGCGGAGGAGTTCTCGAGAGCAACCCGCGCCATCCCTTACCGGTGGAGGCGTCAAACGATGGGCTGTGCCGTTAAAGCCGCGCAGGGCGAAAGCCCGCGTGCGGTCCCAGTAATGGAGTTAACGGCGCTTCCCGGCTGAGCGATATCACCGGGCAAGGGGCGCCTCTTCGAATTTTCGTCTCGATCCTCCCTGGGTCGTTCTTAAGCTGGCTCGTTCTTAAAACTGTCTGGCCGCAAGAACCACTCGCAAACCCTCATTTCGCGTGGAAAACCGTGGCCATCAAACTGCTTGATTGTTGACTTATGCTGCACGGAACCGTCGTCTTCCTCGGGGGCCCTCAGGTCGAAACAGCCGCACTCGTGGACTTGCTTCCTGAGTTCGGCTGGTCGCTCGAGCTTGCGGCCAACCTGGACGGCCTTCGCAAGTTAAGCGCGGCCAGCAGCTTAGTCGCGGTCCTCTTCGAAGCCGAGCGCTTGGGCCTTCCTTGGCAGAACGCATTAAAGCTGGTGCAGCAAGCCGCGTCCACTGCGCTCCTGGTCCCGTGTCATCGGCTCTCCGACCGCGTGAATTGGCCCGATCTTGCAGATTCTGGGGCATTTCACGCACTGGCCCTGCCGTTAGACCGCAACGAAGTGCGTCAGAGCCTCGGCTTCATATCTTTCGCCAGAAGCCGCCGGTCCGCCAACGTCTTCTCTATCTCCCCTCTAGAACGCCTCGGCGCGGCAGTCGAGTGTCGATGTGGCGTCACCCCGTGCCGATGTCCCAGCACTCCCCAGCGAGTGTCGGAATCCGTCGCGTAGCGGCTAGGCCGTTTCGCCTGTCGTTCAAGGTGTATCGATCCAAGCCCCGAACGGTCCCGAATCCAGATTCACCTGAATCACCGGATGCTTCTTCCTGTACCAGCACGGAGTATCGCCATAATGCGGCAGCAGTGAGTTCACACACTCCATGGGCTGCGGCTGGTCATACGTGTACTCGGTCTTCCTGTTCTTCAATTTAACGGCGTAGAAGTGCCGGACATCCACATAGTCGAATTGGTCGCGTTTGGGGATTGCCAGACGAACGGAAAGATAATCGCCCGCGAAGACCAGGGCGCAGACGCCCGCCATCGTCAGCGCCACGATCCCCAAAACCTTCTTCATTTTGCGGACCTGACCAGTTCGACGTGCCCGATATGATGCCTGCCGTGCCAGGCGTAAAGCGCCAGATACTGGTCCAGCCTGACCGCGCCCAGTTCCGGATGCCGGAACGTTCGCGCGAACGCCGCCTCGTCCAGCGTCCTCAGCAGCCGCGTCCAGCGATCGTGAAGCGACTCCAGCAGCACCAGGGAAGTCTCCACAGGAGTCGATGGAATGTCGCCGAGCTTCGCCCATGCCGCCTCGTCATATGGCTTGACCGTCGGTTCGTCTTCCGTCAGCGCCAGTTTGAAACGGATATAGGCGTTCATGTGGCTTTCCGGCACATGATGGATCACCTGCCGAACTGTCCAACCTCCGTCGCGATAAGGCGTGTCGAGCTGAGCCGAAGTCAGCCCATCGACAGCTGCCCGCAGCTTCGCCGGCGCTTCGGCGATTTCATCCATCCACAAATCCCGTTGCGCGGCGGTGCTCGACTCGGGGAACGAAAACCTCCCCACCGGATACCTCGGATCGGGTTTCGAATCTGGCATCACATGGACGTCCTATGGAATTGGTAGGCGCGGCTGGACTCGAACCAGCGACCCTCAGCTTAGAAGGCTGATGCTCTATCCACCTGAGCTACGCGCCCGTAATTTCGATGGTAGCATCGAAGAATAACGCTACAACATACCGCGAGTCCGGCTGTACAAGTCCAGAACATAATGGTACTGTTATGTTTCAGGGAGGTGCGATGAAGCCAACCGCGCGAAACTGCGCCTCGGCCGTGTGTCTTCTTCTGGTGAACCTGTTCCCCGCGTCGACTTGGGCACAGGAACCCCCGCCCAAACTGGGGATCGTGATTGTGGAAGGCGAAGGCGCCGTCAACAATCTCAAGGATCAGACCACCCACGAGACTGTCATTCAAGTAGTGGACGATACTCAAAAGCCGGTCGCCGGAGCCGCGGTCGTTTTCTTTCTGCCCAACGACGGCCCCGGAGGCACCTTCTTCGACGGCACCAAGTCGCTGACGGTGACCACCGACGCGCAGGGCCGCGCCACCATCCGGGGCATCCGCTTCAACCGCCTTTCCGGCCAGATGAAGATTCGTGTTACCGCATCTTCCGCGGGCCAGACCGCGACCGCCACCATCACCCAGACCAATGTGGGCGGACCCGGAGGCTCGCCGGGCATGAGCACCACAGTTAAGGTATTGCTGATCGCCGCGCTTGCCGCGGGCGCGGCCACCGGAGCAATTCTCGCCACGCGCGGCGGGTCCAGTTCCAGCAGCACCGCCGCTCCGCCCATTACGATCACCGCCGGAACGCCGACAGTGGGGGCTCCATGAAGACGTCCTCGAGATTTCTTCAACTGGCCGCCGCGCTCGGACTTGCATCCAGCGCCGCGTGGGCGCAAGTAGGAGCGCCGGTGCTCGGGTTCCTCCCCGATCGCGGCCACATCCTTCCGGTCAACGGCATCCCCGCGTCCGCTTCCATCGCTCCCGCGTTGGCGTTCGACTCCGAATTTCTCCGCATCGCCATCGCGCCGCGCCAGAACTACGCGCTGGTTTCCACGATCGATACCGGCGCTGTGCTGCTCGCCTATCCCGACGGGACCACAGCCCCCGTAGCCGGCGTTGCCGCTTATCCCGACCAAATCGTAATGAGCCCGTTGGGCTCCGCAGCGGTGCTCTGGTTTGCTTCCCCGCACTTCCTCGAGATCGTATCCGGACTCCCCGGCTCCCCGGTTGTCCGCCAGATCAATGCGAGCTTCCTCAGCGGAAACACAAGTGATCTTCCGTCGTCACTCGCCGTCAGCGACGACGGCACCTGGGGAGCGGGAGCGTGGTCCTCCGGCGTGTGGGGCTTCGGCCCCAACGGCGAAGTCAGAAGCCTGCTGATGGGTGATCGGACCCTGGCGCTGGCCTTCTTCGCCGGCCGTCAGGATCTGGCCGCCGCCACGCGCACCGGGATTTTTTCGGTATCCGATGTCGGCGGCAGCGCCGCCGTTGCAACCTTATATGGAGCGCAATCCGGGCAAAGCCCGGCCGGACCGGCGCCTTCGCCCATTGGGCTTGGAATCTCCACCGACAATCGCCGCTTGGTCATGGCCGATACCTCCGGAGGAGTTCTCACCATCGACCTGACCTCCGGCTCCGCAGCTCAGCTGAATTGCGGCTGCTCGCCCGACGGCGTTCTCTCCATGGGCGGATCGTTGTTCCGGATCACCGCGCTCACCGACGCCGTCTTCAGAATCTTCGATGCCTCGGCCGGGAGCGTGTTTCTGGTGCCGTTAGGGCCAGGCCTACTCTCCAATGTGGACCCGCCTGAAGCAAGTCCCAAGCCGGTCCGCGGCCCGGTTCCGTCGAAGGGTGTACTGCAATGACCGCCCGCCGCGTTCTGCTCCTGCTCGTGTTTCTGGCGGTCGCATCCGCCGCATTTGGGCAGATAACCATCACCAGCACGTCGCCGCTGCCTCAGGGCTTCTCCACACTCCCGTACACCTACACGTTTACCGCGTTCTCGTTTCTTCCCGACTTGCCCGTTAGCTTTTCCTTAACACCGGGTTCCACTTTGCCCACCGGTTTCACTCTGGCCAGCAACGGTACCCTCTCCGGAACCACCAATCAGTTCGGAAACTTTTCTTTCCAGGTAACCGCAACCAATGGTTCATCCAGCGCTACCGCAACCTTCGCGCTGACGCTTTTAATTCCTTTTATTACGATTAATTCCCCGCCCTTTCTGCCCAACGGCTTCGTCGGCCAGACCTACTCGCTGCTGTTTTCCGGGTCCTCCAACCCCGCGGGGCTCACTTGGACGCTGGGCAGCGGCAGCCTGCCTCCCGGCTTGTTTTTGAATCCATCCGGCTTGCTGACGGGCAACCCGACCACAGCCGGAGTCTACTCATTCATCATGAATGTGCAGATTTCAGGCACCACGCTTTCGACCAATCAGTCCTTTACGCTGACAATCTATAGCGGACAAACCAGCATCCAGACCACTTCCCTGCCCCTGGCCTTCAGCGGGAAGCCTTATTCGACGCTTCTCAGCGCAACACCCTCCGCAGTAACCTGGGGGCTGACCGGGATGCTGCCGCCGGGCATCACCTTCAATCCGGCCACGGGCCTTTTTTCCGGAATGACGACGACTACGGGAATATATTCACTCCTATTACAGGCGAATTACCCGAATTACGTCAGCAGCACCACCACGCTGATTCTGTACGTCACCAGCGGTCCGCTTACCGTTCCGCAGACTAACCTTGCTCCGGCCGTTGAAGGCTCGCCTTATCAAGCGCCGGTTCTGGCGACGGGCGGACTTCCTCCCTATCAATGGGCCTTCGTTTTCCCGACCACGGGTCTGGGCTTGAGCATTGGCGGGCAAACCGGAATCATCAGCGGCACGCCGACTACTCCAGGGATATTGACGTTGCAAGTGCTCCTCAGTGACGCCACCGGGCAGAGCACCACCGTCGCCATCAGTATTTTTGTTGCCACCCCGCTCTCCGTGTCCACGACCTCGCTGCCCAACGCCTCGGCTGGATCCCCCTATTCGCAATCGCTCCTGGCCGGCGGGGGCGTGTCGCCCTTTACGTGGACCGTCACCTCAGGCTCGCTGCCTCCGGGACTCACGTTGTCCACGACCGGCGTCATCAGCGGAACACCTTCCGGCACAGGCACCTACCATTTCACCGTTCAAGTGACCGACGCCGGAGGCCGCACCGCTACCGGCTCGCTGAGCATCTCCCTGGGAGTCGCGGCTCTCAGCATCACCACTTCCTCGCTTCCCAACGGCCAGCTTACCGTCCCGTATTCGCAAACGCTCGCGGTCTCCGGAGGCGTCGCCCCTTACAGCTGGGCGTTGGTCTCGGGCGCACTTCCGCCCGGCTTGTCCCTCCTGCCCAGTGGAAAACTCTCGGGGACTCCGCTGGGTCCTCTCGGCATAACCACCTTCGCCGTGCAGGTTACGGACTCATCTCCGCCGCCCGCCTTAACTGCGCAAAAAGCCTTCACGATAAACGTGGCTTTGACGTTGACCATCACCACCATCGGCCCCCTGCCCGGCGGAGTGGTGAATGTCCCGTATTCCCAGACATTGGCAGGCTCCGGCGGCACGCCGCCCTATATCTGGAACGTGACTTCCGGAGCGCTGCCTCCAGGGTTGAGTCTGAACACCTCCACTGGCGCAGTTTCCGGAACCCCCACGGCCACCGGCCCCAACCTGTTCACGGTGACCCTTCAAGATGCGACGGGCTTGACTGCGCAGCAGCAACTCAGCATTGCCATCGCCGCCTCCGCCAATCCTCCCTCGATCACCACCGGCAATCTTTCGGCCACCGTGGGCACCGCGTTTTCACAAACGCTGGCCGCGACAGGCGGAACGCCTCCTTATACATGGTCGATCTCCTCCGGGACTCTGCCGGCAGGGCTTCTCTTCAGCGGAGGCGTCATTAGCGGAACACCCACCGCCGCCGGCACATCGAACATCACTTTGAAAGTAACGGACTCGCAGCAGCTTTCCGCGACGGCGTCTATTTCCATCACTGTCGGCCTGCCGTCCACGCCGGCGCTGACCATCGGCACAATCCCCGCCACGCCCGCGACGCAACCGGCGGTGAGCCTGTCTCTCGCCAGTTCGTTTCCCGTGGCGCTGACCGGCACGATCTCCGTCAGCTTCCAATCCGCCGTCGGGGGCAGCCCGACCGAAGTCACATTCTTTACGTCCGCCGGAAGCTTCACGTCACTCACCTTCAACATTCCCGCCGGATCCACCACGGCTGTGTTTCCGAATCCCCCGGTGCTCGACACCGGCACTGTGGCCGGGACCATCACTCTGTCCGCGACGCTCAGCTCCGGCGGAGTGGTCGTCACGCCAACTCCCGCCACCGAAAACATCGTGATTCCTTCCTCGGCGCCGGTGATTCAAAAGGTCACCTTCTCGAACACGGGAGGCACCCTTGCCGTGATCGTGACCGGTTATTCCACCACTCGCGAAATGGTCAGCGGCCAATTCACGTTCGCTCCCGCGAGTGGCAGTACGCTTTCTCAGAGCACGATCACGGAGCAGCTTTCCTCGGCTTTCTCCACCTGGTATTCAAGCTCGGCGTCGAACCAATGGGGAGGCCAGTTCATGCTGACCGCGCCGTTTAGCGTCGCCGGAGACGCCGCCGACGTGTCGTCGGTTTCCGTGACGCTGACCAACACCAAGGGCGCCTCGGCCGCGGTGACGCCGCAATAATGCGGCCCGTAGCCGGCCGCTGGATCGTGGCCGCAATTCTAGTGGTGGTGGCCATCGTGGTCGGCATCGCCGCCTACGCTTTATTCTTCGGATGGATGAAGAGTCCCCGGATACCATAAAGCAGATGCGCTTGCTCCTCGCGCTCCTCGCCGCGGGCCTTGCGATCGGACAAACCCGATTTCCGATGAAATATGTCGATGAAGTCGGGCACCTCGGCGAAGGGCTCTACGACCATAGAAAATTCGCCGATCTCGGATTTGCGAAGGCGTTCCCCGATGAAAACGGATTGCGTTTCGAAGGCCGCGATCATGCCGGTAAAATCTGGCGCGTTTGGACTTCGCAAACCGGAGGCGTCGGATTCACCGATGTCTGGTCCGCCGATTTCGATCACAACGGGCAGCCGGATCTGCTCATCGCAGCCGCCTTCCCGGGCAACGGGCACTGCGTCCGCAATGTCGATATCACGGTTCTCCTATTCGACACCTCCGGCCGTCCCGTACCGTGGATGGCCGGCACCGAAATTCCCGACACCGAAAGCAAGCCTCCCTATTTTCCGGGGATCGTCATCGACGCCAACGATGATGGCAGAGCAGAGATCGTAACCACGGAGTGCGGACCCTGGGATCGGGACTCGCTTGACTACCGGGTTACCGGCGTGTACGAGGCCCGCGATACTCACTGGGTTCCGCTGCGAGATGCACCGCTGGAGCCATATATCCGCACGGCTCACGCTGCCCACCCGTCATTCCGACCCGGTTCCATACACTGGTTTCTCACTCCTCCTGATGACTGGCCAGATCAGATGAAGCTCGTCGAGGCCTCATCCGTTGACGGCGCCGGCGCGCCATCAACGGGGTGGTCATTGATGGTCCCGACGGCCGCGGCATTTATACCGCCGATACGGAAGACATCCTACGGCGGCTCCAGAAGGCAGGATATCGCTTCAAGATTTTCGGCGAGAACTCGCGCCTGTCGTGGCTCTGGGTTGACATTCAATGATGTCCTCTCGTCCAGGTCCGCCGCAGGTAGCGCCGGCAGCTTGCTATCCCTTGTAGAAACTCAGCACGTTGTCGCCCTGCTTCATCTGCTTTTCCCGCTTCAACGCCCCGTAGGATTCCTCCAGCTTCAAACGCACGTCATGCTGGACAATCACCAATCCCGGAGGCCGTGCACCCAGCAGCTCCAGCGCCAACGCATACTCTTTGACAAGCTCATAAGGCGGATCCAGAAAAACGATCTCAGCCTCGATCTTTTTGAGCACCTGAAGCGTGCGGCCCTCCCGCACCTGCGCGCGCGGCTCCAGATCCAGCGATCGAAGATTCTCGCGAATCACGTTTAGCGCCGCGCGATTTTGCTCCACGAAGATCGCACGTGACGCGCCTCGGCTCAGCGCCTCGATTCCCACCGCTCCCGTTCCCGCGTAGAGATCGGCGAACACCACGCCCGAAATCCGCGGCCTGAGCACGTTAAACAAAGCCTCGCGCAAACGATCCGGAGTCGGGCGAGTGTCCAGACCCGGAACGCTCTTCAAAACCCGGCTGCGAAACTCGCCACCAATCACGCGCATAGGGGTCAGCCAACCAGCACCAGGCCATACCGGCGCTGCCAATGATCCCGCAGAAACGTTACCGCGCGCCGCAAATCATCTTCCGCCGGAGGATGCGCCACAAACGCAGCCGCCTCATTCCGGGCAATCTCCAAAATATCCGCGTCGCGCAAAATATTGCCGATCGCGAGCACCGGCAGCCCGGATTGCTTGGTGCCGAAAAACTCGCCCGGCCCTCGCAGCTTCATATCCATCTCCGCGATATAAAATCCGTCGTTCGAATCCACCATCGTGCGAATCCGTTCCCGAGCCGTTTGATTCAGCTTGCCCGTCACCAGAATGCAGAAGCTCTGCTCCGCGCCCCGGCCCACTCGTCCGCGAAGCTGGTGCAATTGCGCAAGCCCGAAACGCTCCGCCTGTTCGATCAGCATCATGGTCGCGTTGGGCACATCCACGCCCACTTCGATCACCGTCGTCGCCACCAGAATCTGCGTCTCGCCGAGCTGGAATTTCTCCATCGCGGCTTCTTTTTCAGCGGGCGCAAGTTTGCCGTGCAGCAAGCCCACGCGCAGATCCGGAAACACGATCTTCGATAAATGTTCGTGCATCTTCGCCGCCGCCTTCATTGCCTGCGTCTCGGATTCCTCGATCACCGGATACACCACGTAAGCCTGGCTGCCCGCCTCGATCTCTTTCCGCAATACGCTATACACCTGCTCGATGCGAGTCTCGTCCACATGCTCGGTAACAATGGGTTTGCGTCCCGGAGGCATTTCGTCGATCACGCTCACGTCCAGATCGCCGTAAACCGTCAGCGCAAGAGTGCGCGGAATCGGCGTCGCCGTCATGACCAGAACATCCGGATGCGTGCCCTTCTCCATCAGCTTCTGGCGCTGCTCCACTCCGAAGCGGTGCTGCTCATCGATGATGGCGAGCCCCAGTTTATGGAACTCCACGTCAGGTTCCAGCAGCGCATGCGTGCCCACAATAATCTTCGCCAGCCCGTGCGCCGCCAGTTTTCGCAACTGCGTTTTCTCCCGAGCCGTATTCGACCCGGTCATCAGCACGGTGACGTAATCCAGCTTCTGCAGCAGCTTCTTGAAATAGAAATAATGCTGCGTGGCCAGGATTTCAGTGGGCGCCAGCACGGCCACCTGATACCCGTTTTCAATCGCGATGATAGCGGCCTCGGCCGCCACCAGAGTCTTGCCGCTGCCGACATCGCCTTGCAGCAAACGGTACATGGGATGCGGCCGGGCCATGTCGTCCGCGATCTCCTTCAGCACTCGCTTCTGCGCTCCCGTAGGCTTGAACGGCAGCATTTTCAGAATCTGTTCCCGCACGCGATTCGTCAGCTCAAACGCGATGCCTGGATACACTCTCGCCTTGGCGCGTTTCAACTCCAGTCCGCATTCCAGCCAGAAGAATTCCTCGAAGATCAGCCGCCACTGCGCGGGGGAGCGAAAGTCATTCAACAGCCGCAGATCCGAATCCGCCGGCGGGAAATGCAGCGCGCGAATGGCGCTCCACCGATCCGGCAATTTCAATCGTTGCCGGATATGTTCCGGTAGAGACTCCTCCACCGGCTCCAGAGATTCCAGAAGCCGGTACAGCAGCCCTCTAAAGATGCGAGCCGACACCCGCCCCGCCGCTTCGTGGATGGGAACCAAGCGGCCGGTGTGGATGGACAAGTCGCCATCTTCGTCCCCCGATAGAATTTCGTATTCGGGATGCATCATCACCAACCCACCCGAATACGAATCCCATTCCACCTTCGCGAAGAGCGCCACTTTCAGCCCCGGCGTGAGCACATCCGCCAGATACGCTCCGTGAAACCACTTGCCCACCAGCACGGATCCGGAACCATCTTTAAACGTCGCCTCGAATAATCCCAGATTGCGCTGCCGGAATCCTGAAACCTTCGCCGACGCCACCTCCGCCAGCACCGTCGCCATCTCGCCCGGAGCAAGCTCGCGAATCGGCTTCACATTGCTCCGGTCCTCATAGCGAAACGGCGCGTAGGTGAGCAGATCCTCGACGGTCTTCAGGCCCTTGGCCTCCAGCATCGCGGCGCGCGCCGGCCCGACGCCTTTTAAATACATGAGTGGAGTGGAAAGGTCCAACAAGGTTTCGAGCGCGTTGCCGATTGTTCGACGGGCGTGCGCTCTCTCCAGTTAGAATAACTGTTTCATGCCTCAACTTCTGGAAGGAAAGACGGCGCTGATTCTAGGCGTCGCGAATAAGTGGAGCCTTGCCTATGCCATCGCACAGGCGTTTCGCCGCGAAGGCGCCTCGGTACTGCTCACCTATCAAGGCGAGCGTCTAAAAGGCCCGGTGGAAGATCTCGGCGCGGAACTCGGCGTCACTCGCGTTTTCGAATGCGACGTGACCAGGGACGAGCATCTGGCGCGGCTCCCTGAAATTGTGCAGGAGCACGGCCGGCTCGACGCCATGATTCACAGCGTCGCGTTCGCTAACCGCGAGGATCTGAGCCGGCCATTCGTCGAAACCTCTCGCGCCGGCTATCTTCTCGCGCAGGATGTCAGCGCGTATTCGATGGTCGGAGTGGCGCGGGCAACCGCACCCCTGATGACTTCGGGAGGCTCCATGACCACGCTCACCTATCTTGGGTCGACGCGCGTGGTGCCGAATTACAACGTGATGGGCGTGGCCAAAGCGGCGCTGGAAGCCGCCGTGCGCTATCTCGCCAACGACCTTGGTCCATCGGGCATTCGCGTCAATGCGATTTCCGCCGGACCGGTCAAGACCGCGTCGGCACGCGCCGTGAAGGATCTTTCGTCGTTGCTCGAGAAAGCTCCGTTGCGAGCGCCCCTGCGGCGCAATTGCGAACCAGGCGAGGTCGCCGACACCGCGGTATTTCTCGCGAGCGACTTAGGCCGCGGCGTCACCGGCAACATCATTTTCGTCGACGCCGGCTTACAACTGCTTGGGCTATAGCTTGTTCTGAGAAAGGTCGCGCAGGTAGAAGATCAAGTCCGTCACCGGAGGCTTGACGCCCAACTGGCGCAGCATCCCCACCACCTGCCCGCGATGCAGCGTCGCGTGATTCACCAGGTGCAGCACGATGTGCGAGGCGGGCGTTTCCATCGGAGTCCCATTCAGCAATTTGTAGCTTACGACGCGCTGCATATCCTGATCGCTGAGCGAATCCGCCCAGGCTTCCCATTTCGCTTGCAGATTCGGCCAGTCCATGGTGATCGCTTCCAGCGACGACATCTCCGCGGCGGTGGGCAGGATCATCTCCGGCTCAACCGTGCGTTTATACCAGATGCGATCCGCGGCATGAATGTGCCCCAACGTTCCCTGAATGCCTTCATGCGAAACGCCCATCGGTTTCGTGCGCTGCTCCTCGGTCAAAGCCTCGGCGGCCTCCAATAATAAGCGCGAAGCCCAGCCGGAATAGCGAATATGCGTCCTTGCTTCGTCTGCGGTCATGTATTCTTTTATATCGCATGCCTGAGTTGCCCGACATCGCCGTCTACCTCGAAGCTTTGGAGGCGCGCATTCTCAATCACGCCTTGCGGCACGTTCAGATCGCCGGCCCGTCGCTTTTACGCACGGCCGATCCCGCGCCCCAAGCTGCCGAAGGCCACACCGTCGTGGAGCTGCGCCGCATCGGGAAGCGCATCGCTATCGGTTTCGATAACCACGTGTGGCTGGTGCTGCATCTGATGATCGCCGGACGCCTCCATTGGAGTGAGCAACCCAAGAAGCCCGACGGCCGCCGCACCCTCGCCGCGTTCGTCTTCGACTCCGGATGCCTCACGCTGACCGAGGCGGGCACGCGCAAACGCGCATCGCTGCACGTGCTCGAAGGCGAGGCCGCGCTTCAGGCGATGGACCCCGGCGGCATCGACATCCTGACCGCGCCGCTTGAGGATTTCGCGCGGGTGCTGGCTTCGGAGAACCACACCCTCAAGCGCTCTCTCACCGATCCGCGCTTATTTTCGGGAATCGGCAATGCCTATTCCGACGAGATTTTGCATCGCGCGCAGATGTCGCCGGTGAAGCTGACCTCGCGGCTTAGTTCGGCGGAGATTCTGCGCCTCTACGATGCGGTCCAGGAGACGATGCGCGACTGGATCGCCCGGCTCCGCGCCGGCGCTGCCGGGAAATTTCCGGAGAAGGTCACGGCTTTTCGAGAAGGGATGGCCGTGCATGGCCGCTATGGCCAGCCTTGTCCGCGCTGCGCAACCAAGGTCCAGCGCATCCGTCATGCAGACAACGAAACCAATTACTGCCCAGTCTGCCAGACGGGCGGAAAGCTGCTCGCCGACCGAGCCCTCAGCCGCCTTCTTCGTGAGGATTGGCCGCGAACCCTCGATGAGTTGGAGGCGTTGCGGAAGGAACGTTAGCGGCACTATGCAAGCCGCGCTAGCCCGCAAAAATTCCCGAAAGTAACGGCTTCGCTGGCGGCCGCGACGCAGGCTCCGTTTTGGGAACGGCAGGCGAAACCGCCTGCCCCACCACAGAACATCAACAGGTAGGGCAGGCATTCAGCCTGCCGGACTTTTGCCACGAAAGAAACCGCTTCTTCTCGTCGGCTCGGTAACATCAACCCGCGACTCGCGCAACTCAGAATGGGAGCGTTGCCACCAGCTCGCTCGCGGCCGCGACCCTGGCTCCGTTTCCGGAACGGCAGGCGAAACCGCCTGCCCCACCACAGAACATCATTAACGGGTAGGCAGGCATTCAGCCTGCCTGGTCGGCTCGGTAACGTCAAGCGACGAGTCGGCTACTTCAGCTACTTGCGACCGCCCGAATGCCCGCCGCCCGAATGTCCGCCGCCCGAATGCCCTCCGCCTCCATGGGATGCCGACCCATGCGAGGAGGAGCCGCCATGGGAAGGACTCGCGCTTGCATGCGGAGCGCTCTGGGCGTGCGGAGCCGAAAAGCTCCTCGCCATGCCCTGAGATTGGCGCGCTTGCGGTTGAACTCTATTACTCTCGCTCCGATTCATGTTCTGATTACTCCGCGGCGTCGTTGCGAAGTTCTGCGACGGCCCCACGCGATTGTAGCCTCCGGCGTTCCCAGTTCCCGTCGAGCGGTTGCCCTGAGCAAAGGATTGCCGTCCAGACGCCTGCGGCGCGGTGCGGGTCGCAAACTGGTTCGCAGTGGGTGCGCGAGCTCCGCTGCTTCCAACACCCCTCCATCCTCCGGCTTCGGATCTTCCCAACCCGGCTCGGGCTGCCTCGGCGCGGCCGGCTCCGGATGGAGCAACCCCGCGCGAAGCCGCCGAAACCCCGGCTCCGCCCACGCGGCCGCCGAACCGGCTGGCTACTGCCCGGTTGGAATAAGGCACGCCCATGCGGTGCACAGGATCATGAGCCCATACTGGATGCCCTGCCACCAGCGCGCCGTGAAGGCCATAGCCGCCGAATCCCGCGCCGTATCCGTGGAATCCGAAGTGTGCGAAGAAAAGCGGGTTAAAGAAAAGCGAATGCGCGAACCAGCTCAAACCCCATCCCCAACCGCCGAATCCGAGCAATCCGGAAAACAGACCTCCGATGAAATACCCGACGCCAAACCCGATTCCCGAGCCATATCCGCCATATCCCCATGCCGGCGGATACCACAGTGTGGGATAGGCGCCATACACAGGAGCACCCCAAATCGCGTACGGATCGTAGACCGGAGGATAGATCATCTGCGGGTCGGTGGGCGCGATCTGGATCGCGGTTTGGCCGTCCTGCACCTGCGTCGAGACCGTCTGTTGCGGCGTGCTCTGCAATCTTCCCGACTGCTGCGCCCGGGCTCGCAGGTTCTGGATCGCATTCATGACATCCGCCTGTTGTGCCAGGAATGCATTGCCCAGGTCTGTGGTCCAGCGGATGTCGCGTCCCAGAATGTCCAGCACATCGGGAAACGCCGCCAGAGCCTGAACGCTGGGATCCCAACTCTGCTGTTTGGCCGCATCCATGCGCTGAGCGGGAGGCAGATTCTTGTTTTGCTGGAGCCACTGCTCCGCGTCGACAATTTCCAACGGATACGTGCTGGCCGCCAGGATCTCACTCAATAGCGAATCGGGATAAAGCGCGATCGGAGCGACCAGATCCTGCAGTTGATCGGGGCTGAGAAGCTGAGGCGCCTCTTGACCCGCCGCCGCGGATTGCGGTCCGTATTGTGCGGGCGGCTGCCCATACTGTGCCGGAGGTTGTCCATATTGCTGCGCCGGCGGTTGTCCATATTGCGGCGCTGCCTGTGCTCCATAGGAGGGCGCTCCATAAGGTTGGGCCGCGTAAGGCGGACCTTGCTGCGCCCAAGCCTGCGAGCCGAATCCCAGAACTGCGATGAACGGTATCGAGACCGTCCGGTGAAAAAACTTCGTGGCGGCAAGCATGGAACACCTCCTCATCAGGCTCTCTCGCTTCTTTGGATGCCTCGCAAAGCCGCGTGGTGTCGGTGCCTTTCATCGTAAGCCATTAACTTCTCATAATTTACGTCCCTGCTAAAAGTACTGGTACTATGCCACATAAGTCTATGCTTGATGGCATATTCCATTTGTGCTACCTTTGAACAACTCACACAAGACGATTGTTCGGAGGATCAACGTTGGTTCGTGCTATCCAACCACGTTTGCTTTCGGGTGCGGAGCAAATCTGGACTGCGGAGTTGCTGTCGAAGCCCTCCGAAATCGCGGCCCTCGCCGGACGCGCCGCGCCCCTTCTGGAATCTCGGGGAGCCACCGAAGGACCTCGTTTTTTCCTGGCTTCGATCGCGCCTGGTTTATGGATCCCCCGCGTGGTGGTGGTCAAGCGGGGGCGAAAGATCGAGGGCATCGTCTATACCAAAGAGCGGAAATTAGCCGGACTTCCCACTGGGATTCTTTACGGACACTCCACTTTGGGAACCTTGGTTGTAGCCGAACCCGGGCTACACGGAGCGGTTTTGGAGGAGGCCCTGAACTTCCTGCTGGCCTCCAAGCGGACCCATGGAATCCGTATGCTGGTTCCGCCGCAGGGATTCGAGCAGGCGATCTGCGAACGCGTGGTTGCGCGCAGCCAAGGCTCACGGAATCAAGTAGAAATTTCGCAGCGGCCGGACACGAGTCACCAGGTAGTGCCCCTGCCTGCCTCTTACGAATCCTTTCTCAACTCCTTGAGCTACAAAGCGCGGCGAAACATGCGCTACTACAGGCGGCGCTACGAGGCCGCCGGGCATCGCTACGTGGAGCGAATGGATCTGGCCGAGTTCCGCCGCGTCGCCGGCCGTCTTTTGGAAAAACCGCTCATGGGTGCGACGCGCGATGCAGTAACGCGGGCCCTGAGCATGTTCTCCGAAGCGGACCACCCTCTGCTTGCCGGCCTGCGCCGCGCCGATGGAGAGTGGGTTTCGATCCTGGGAGGATGGTGCGAAGGCAATAACGCAATCGTAGTCTTTCAGATGAACAACGACCACGATTACGGAACCGAATCGCTATCGGTGGTATTGCGCGCGTATTTCATCGAGAGCCTCATTTCCAGAGGCTATCGCCAGGTATTTTTCTGGGGCGGAGTGGGTGGCCCGGTAGCGCGCGGCGCCCAGCCTTATCCTTCTGTCACCGTGTCGCTGGACGCCGGAACACTCCGGTGGAGGGCGCTGCGCCGATTGTTCGTTATTCTCGCGCCTCGCTTGCCCCGACGCATCCGCTGGGCGGTGGAGTGGGTTGCTCCCGCGCCCACGGACGCGCCTGCTTCGGCTGTCCCAGAATTGACCTAGACTTTCTACCTTCCCGCACCCCCATCCACCGTAGCCGGATTGCATCTACGGCCACAAGTCCAATCCGCTCAATGGCATAGGCCTCCATAACGTATTGACAAAAAAGTGAAAACCGCCTTATATTTGGGCCATTGAAAACTTAGCCGGTCCTCCGGGCATCCACAGCCCAGGGCCGGCAGCCAAGTCGCTTTTGTTTTGTTGTTTGGCAATCGCCAAGGAGGAGAACGGAACATGCGCAAAGGCATTCAGGGGTTGGTAGCTCTATTTTTGATCTCCGGTGCTTTCACTCTTCGGGGCGATGAACTGATCGCCCATATCCGCGGAACGGTGACAGATCCATCTTCGGCCCGCGTTCCAGGGGCGCAAGTCGTGGCCACCAACACGGATACGAAGGTGTCGACAACAATCACATCCGGCTCCGATGGGACGTTCGAGTTTCTCAGCCTCCCGGTCGGCCCCTACGATGTCACGATATCGAAGGCCGGATTCAAGACGTCCACGACGCATCACATCGTCCTGCAACTCAACCAGGTCTACAATCTGCCGGTAACGCTGCAAATCGGTCAAACGACGGAAACCGTGCAGGTGGATGCCGATCTGGTTCAAGTGGAGACGAACGTCACGCAGATGGGCACGGTGATGGAGAACCAGCAGATTGTCGACCTCCCGATCCTGGATCGGAATTGGTTGACGCTCCAGCAATTGGTTCCCGGCGCGGTGGGAGCAAGCGACCGGTTCGGTTCCTCCGGGGGACTCACGTTTTCGACGAACGGCCAGGAATCCCAGCAGAACTCGTTTTTGGTGAATGGCGCGGACACGATGGACCTGCGCTTGAATCAGGCGCTAATGACACCCAGCGAGGATGCCATTGGGGAGTTCAATCTAATCGACAGCACCATCAACCCCGAGTATGGCCGCAATTCGGGCGCAATCATGAACGTCATCCTGAAATCCGGCACCAACGAATTTCATGGAACGGCTTTTGAGTTCTACCGCGATACATTCCTGAACACCCGGAATTTCTTCCAGCCCGCCCCACAGATCTTTCACCAGAATCAATTCGGCGGGGTCCTGGGCGGGCCCATCGTCAGGAATCATCTCTTCTTCATGATTTCGTACCAGGGCACCTACAACCGGGCGCCGGACGACAACTCTCAGGAGAGCTCTGTTCCGGTCTTTTCGCAGGCTCAGCGGAACGGCTATTTCCCGGACATCGCGCAGTCGACCAACACCTCTCCGATTCCTCTGGTCGCTTCGAACGGAGCCACCATGGCCGCGGGAACGCCGTACAATATTTTGTTTCCGGCCGGGCAAATACCAACGCAGGACTTCAACCCGCTTTCCGTGTCGCTGATGAATAAGTACGTGCCGCTTCCCAACCAGTCCGGGAATTTGTTCGGATACGATGCCGTCGAGGCGCAAAAGGGGAACCAGGGTATTGCCCGCATTGACGAAACCGTCAGCAATACGGACACGATCTGGGGATCGCTGTACCTGGAACACATTCCAACGATTCACGATCTGCCATTCATCGGAGCGACACTGCCGGGCTTCGGCGAAACCGACGCTCAGTTTACCTCGCAATTCATCGGCGCTTGGAACCACACCTTCAATTCGAATACTTTAAACGAGCTGCGCTTCTCCTTCACAAGGTTCAACTACGATGCGGTGGCTCCGACGAACCCGGCCTTGCCAAGCACGTTCGGATTCCAAGGCATCACGCCCGAGTTCCCCAACAACGCCAGCATGCCCTTCGTCAACGTTTTGGGCTATTTCAATTTGGGTTTCAGTCCGGACGGCCCGCAGCCGGTGATCGAGAACACCTATCAGCTGGATGACAACTTTTCCAAGGTTCACGGGGATCACACTATGAAGTTCGGCTTCGACGGTCGCCGCTATGAGGTGGACAACCCGTTTGAAGCGGTGAACAACGGAGAATTCTCCTTCGATGGCGCCGGGCAGTACAGCACCGGCGATCCGGGCGCGGATTTTCTGCTGGGTTTCCCGGATTCCTTCGTCCAGCAGAGCGGCGGTGTCCAAGACTTCCGTTCCTATGAAATCTACCTGTACGCGCAGGATAGTTGGAAGATCAAGCACAACCTGACGCTCAATTACGGGGCCGGCTATCAGATCGACACCCCGCTCACCAACCAGCACTTTAACAAGCTCGACAATAACTGCTTCATTCCCGGGCAGCAATCGGTTATTTTCCCGACGGCTCCCGTGGGCTTGGACTTCCCCGGCGACAAGGGCTGCAGCACCTCGGGTTACTACTCACGCTACGATCACATCGCGCCGCGCTTCGGGTTTGCATGGTCTCCCAGCGGGGGCGGACACCTTACAGGCGGCGGGCAGAAGTTCGTGGTCCGCGGCGGCTTTGGAGTGTATTTCGACCGCACCGAGGAGGAACTCGGGCTCCAGCAGTTGAGCGCGGCCCCGTTTTTGATCTCCAGCTTCGGCGCGTCGAACATCGGCGGCAGCCCCAGCTTTACTAATCCCTATGTGGATATTGCCGGCGGGGGCACCGCGCCCAGTCCCTTCCCGTTCGTGGCGCCCACCAAAGGGCAATCCGTCAATTTCTCGGCGTTCGAACCCTTCGACATTAACGTAGTCAATCCGAATCTAACCGATCCGTATTCGATGAATTTCAATCTGAACGTGCAGCGGCAACTGCCGAGCTCGATGATCCTGCAAGTGGCTTATGTCGGCTCGCTGAGCCGGCATCTGGAGATGGCGTACGAAGGGAATCCGATCTCGCCCGCCGGACAAGCCGCCTGCGCCGCCAATCCCACCTGTATCAGCGAGCGTGCGAGCCAGGCCATCGCTTTCCCGAGTCACACGTTGTATGAGCCAGGCAACGAGTTCGTCTCGGTGGGCACGCAGGCAACCCGCGGCAATTCCGAATACAACTCGCTCCAACTCAGCTTGAACAAGCGCATGTCGCATGGCTTGCAGTTTCTGGCGGCGTACACTCTCAGCCACTCGATTGACGACACTTCGGGTTATGAAAGCTCCGGCGGGGCCGCCGGCTTCGGCGTTTTCCGGGCCCCCAATCCCTATCAGCTGGAATCGTCATTCCGGGGCGACTCGTCTTTCGATGCCAGGAACCGCTTCGTCTTCAGCGCGGTTTGGGACATTCCGTCAGCCAGCAAGCGCTGGAATAATGCATTTTCGCGGTATGTTCTGGATGGCTGGAAACTCACCGGCATTGAAACTTTGCAATCCGGCTTCCCGATCCTGATCTTCGATCAAAGCCTCAATTCGCTCAGTTGTAATGCCGGGTTCCCGGTGGTTTATTATGCGTGCTGGGACACGCCGAACGTGGTCGGGCCTGTCACCACTTACAACCCGCGTACTTCTCCAAACCACGAATACTTCAATCCCGCTGCATTCAGCGACGAGAATATCGGACAGATAGGAAACGAAGGCCGAAACAACTTCCACGGCCCGGGTATCAACAATACCAACCTTTCTCTGATCAAGGACATCAAGTTCACGGAGATCCGGCGGTTGGAGTTGCGCTTGGACAGCTTCAATACCTTCAATCACACGCAGTTCGAAATGGAGTCCGGCAGTTTGCAGTACTCGGACTTCAACTCAGCCAATTTCGGAGAAGCGCTTAGCGCGGCACAACCACGCATCGTGCAACTGGCCGCGAAGTTCTACTTTTAGCCCCATGGTGAAGGATAGGCGAAACCGCCTGGTCACCACGCAACATAAGTCCGGGGCCGGATACGTCCGGGCCGGCATTTAGCCCGCGAAGGGCCGGGATCCCGGCCCTCAAGTTCCACCCGCGACAGCTCCACCCATGGCCGCGACGCAGGCTCCCTTTTGCGGGCTGTTGCTTAGGAGCTTGGCAGGCATCAGCCTGTCTGGCTTAGCGTGGTCCCCGTTATAACCACTCCCCGGCCCCCTTAGTGTTCCTGCACTTCTCTCTTCACAAAAAAACAGCTTACAGACAAAATATATTGACAAGATAGTAACAATAGCCTATATTTAGGCCATCAGTACCTTGCCGGGGTACTTAGCCCGGCGGCCAAGTCGCTTTTGTTTTGATGGTGGGAAAAACGCCAGGAGAAACGGAACATGCGCGGTGCCATTCGGGGGGTAGTTCTCTTCCTTCTCTCTCCTCGATTCGTTAGAGGGGTGACTTCAATCACAGTTCTTCAAATACGAAGGCGGAGCCTTGTTCCCCGGCAGGCGACGGCATTGATTTCTTTTGGGTTTTGACAACGCGAGAGAGAGGTTCAAACGTGACTCATACCAAACTTGTTACAAGGCTTATTCTCCTCCCCATGGCCTTTTTGACAATCCTTTCCGTGGCACTGCTGGGTCAGGCGACGGATAGCAACATTGTGGGAACCATAACAGACGCAACCGGGGCAGCGGTTGCCAACGCGAAGATCACGGCGACAAACAAAGACACCGGGGTCAAGTACGACACTGTCTCGAACTCCGCCGGCGAGTATCGTTTGAATAACGTTCCCGTTGGCACCTACGATATTTCGGCGACGGCCGCAAGCTTTGCTCCTGCCAGTACGGCCGGGGTTCAATTGGAGCTCAATCGCACAGCCTCGGTCAATCTGAAGATGGCCGTGGGTGCGGTGACCACAACCGTGGAGGTGACTGAGGCTCCGGCCACGCTCGATACCGACACCTCCCAGATACAAACCACCTGGAATTCCGAAGCTGTCAGGAATCTCGCCGGCGCGGGCAGTTCCAGGCTAACCGATGGCGCGGGTGTCTATAATCTCAGCTTGGGAAACGCCGGGGTCTCGCTGAGCGGAATCGGCTATGGGACCGGACCCAGCGTGGCCGGCCAGCGCTCCGAGAACAATACGTTCAGTATCGACGGGGTTAACAACGACGACCATGACGTAACCGGCCCGCTGACCTACGTGTCTAACGAGGCAGTTGCCCAGATGAGTATCCTGCAGAACCAATTCAGCCCTGAGTTCGGCGGAGCGTCGGGCGGCGTCTTCAACCTGATCGTCAAGAGCGGGACCAATCAACTTCACGGCTCCCTTTATGAGTACATGCAGAACCGGAATCTCAATGCCGTGGACAACACACTGGTTCTGAATGGAAACAGGACCAACCCGCGTTTCGACGACAACCGCTTCGGGGCCACGGTCGGCGGACCCATCGTCAAGGACAAGCTGTTCTACTTCGGCAATTATGAATACAATCCGGTGGGCCAGGCTTCCACGCCGAGCGCGCCTGTCTACGCGCCGACCGCGGCTGGCATCAGCCTCCTGAACGGGATGAGCGGGCTGAGCAAGGCCAACCTGGGCATATTCGAGAAATACGTTCCGGTCGCGCCCACTGCGGACCCCACCAATCCCATCACCGTCAACGGAGTGAATATTCCGAACGGCCCGCTGACGTTTGCCTCGCCGAACTACAACAATGCCTATCACGGAATTGTTTCGACGGACTGGAATATCAGCGGCAAGGACCAATTCCGGGCCCGTTACATTTACGACAAGCTCTCGGAAATCGACAACCTCGCGGCGCTGCCTATCTTTTATTCCCAGGAGCCGACTCTGAACCAGATGCTGTCGCTCTCTGAGTTCCACACTTTCTCCCCCACCCTGGAGAACGAGATTCGGATTTCCTACAGCCGTCATTACAATCAGGTACCGACAGGAAACTTCGCCTTCCCGGGACTGAACGCATTTCCCAATATCAGTGTGGACGAGCTCCAATTGCAGCTCGGGCCGGATCCGAATGCGCCCTCGGGCGGAATCCAGAACCTGTTTCAGATTCAGGAGAACATCACCAAAACGATTGGCCGGCACACTTTTAAGGCAGGCTACAACTTCTCCGACATCATCCTGAGCAGCTTCTTCGTGCAGCGCGTGCGCGGCGATTACGATTACGCGACTCTTCAGGAGTATCTGCTGGACCAACAGCCCAGCGGCGGAGACATCAGCGGCGTGTCGGGCGAGCGTACGTTTGGGGCGACCACGGGCGTTCCCGAAGGCTTCCTGCAGAACTCCGCGTTCGTCAATGACGATTACAAGATTAAGAAGAACCTGACGTTGAACCTGGGCCTGCGCTACGAAGTCGTTACCGTCCCCGTGGCTTCCCGCGCACAGCAGTACAGCGCGATCGCTGACGTCCCGGGCGTGATCAGCTTCAATAAGCCGAACTATAGCAAGAACGATTGGTCTCCACGTGTCGGCTTCGCCTATTCGCCCGGGACCAGCGGCAAGTGGGCGATCCGCGGAGGCGTCGGGCGCTCCTTCGATCTCCCGTACGCAAATCTGAGCGTGAACGCGAACCCGGCCTACTATCAGGTCACGCAAGATGTGAATCCCGCCAATCCCGTGAGCAATTTCCTTGCGAACGGTGGACTGACGTATACGCCGCCGGCTGCGCAAACGGCTGCCTCTGCGCGATCCTCGCTTTCCTCCTATACCTGGTATCAGAATCGTCCCTACGCGCTGAACGGATCTCTGGGCGTGCAGCGGCTGCTCGGCAAAGACTACACGCTGGAGGCGCGATATATTTACACCAAAGGCGTTCATCTGTACGTCCAAGATCGCTTGAATGTGGTCCCGCAAGTGACGCCCACCAATTACATCCCCACGTTTTTCACCATGCCTTCGGCCGCTCAATTCGCATCCCTGACCAAGACCCTGGGCAATGCGTCGACACCGGGCACGGTAGAGGGCACCATACCCTACGGGGCGACGCCGCAAATCCCGTATAACGATTTGGCTGTGTATGGATTCCAACAAAATCTGGTAGGATTCAATCCCATCGGAGACTCCCGGTACAACGGTTTGGCGCTGCAGGTAACCAAGCGCTTCTCGAAGAACTTCCAATATCTGGCCGCGTACACCTGGAGCCACAACCTGGACGATTCCACCGCGACGCTCTTTTCCACGTACTTCACGCCACGCCGCGGACAGGACTTCCAGAACCCCGGCGGGGACTGGTCCGATTCGGCGCTCGACCACCGCCAGCGGCTGACCTTCACCCCGATCTACGACATCAAGCCCTTCCAGGGGTCGAGCTGGTTCCTGAAGAACCTTGTGGGCAACTGGAATCTCTCGGCAACCTACACCTACCAAACCGGGGAGCGAGCCACGGTTCAGAGCGGTGTCGATTCGAATCTCAATGGAGACAATGCCGGTGACCGCAGCATCATTAACCCGGCCGGCGCAGCTACCGTCGGCACCGGCGTCACTGGGTACAACTCGGCCGGCAAGGCCGTGGCTGCGGGCAGCCCGAGTATCGTCGCGTATGTCGCCAATAATTCCAATGCGCGATATGTGGTCGCGGGAGTGGGCGCTCTTGCCAACGCCAGCCGCAATACGCTGCTGATGCCGCCCACGGACAACATCGACGCTGCTATCACGAAGCGGTTCGCGATTTCCGAGCGGATGCGCCTTGAATTCGCCGGGCAGTTCCTGAACCTGTTCAATCACGCCCAGTACACGGGTTCGTGGATCAATGACGTTTCGCCGAATCCAAATCTGGGCGCGGCGCTCGGCCGTAATGAGCTGGTGCCCAGCAATCCTCTGTTTGGCCAATGGTCGCAGTTCTTCACCAGCAATTCGCGGCAGATCCAGGTAGTGGCGCGGTTCATCTTCTGATATGGAGCGACCTTGTCAACCCCCGCGAATTTGAGGGGTTGGTTTTTCGGGCCAGTTCACCCGCTTGCGGGTTGAACTGGCCCGGTTCCTTTTGAGGAAGGCAGAGCTGATTTTCGGATCGATTCCAGGCGATTGGGAATGGTCCTCAGTGCCCGGGCCTCACCAGCTCCTATGGTGGCTGGCCGCTCCATCTTGACTGGCCTGTGGGTCAGGCTTTTTTTCGGGCCGCGCGGCTCCTGGCCGCGGGAGGCTTTCCCGCCCTAACCAGCGCCGGTTTGGCGGGGACCTCGGCGCTGGCAGCCCTGGCTGCTTTTGCCAGCGTTTCCAGGCAATCGCTAACCTTCTCCCGGATCTCGGCCTCAGTCTTTCGAGCGCGGTCCTTCCGGGCACTCTCCTTTTCGACGATCGCCCGGAGGAGACATCGAACTCTTTCAACGAAATCGCCAACCGGATAGGCTTTCATCCGTTCGAGATAGTTAGGCGAGCCCTCGACGAAGCCGATAAACGGTACCACGAAGCCGCCGGGCGCCGTCGGCGGCTGCTGGCCGCCATTTGTAGGCGGTCCCTCCGCGCTATTTCCATTGCCGTCGCATGGCGTAAGCCAGAACGCTTCGAAATGAAGCCACGTAATTCGTATCACTCGCAACTCGAACCGGCCCGTCCCTATCACCGGCAGTGTTTTCAGCACCTCCAACTGCTCCGCGAAGGTCAGGATTTGCACGTCCACCGAGACGCCGGTGAGGATCGGCGGAGAGGTTGGTTTGATGCTGCCAACGTGACACCCGGCATAAAGATCACCGTCGGCCGCGAGGAACCTCCAACCCGTGGGTATCACGAAATCGGCCAGAGTATCCGCAGGCCCGGCTATTTGGGACACCGCGGCGCGGTTCAGACTCCACCACTGCAGTCCGACAAACTTTTTCTGCAGCAGCGACCAGAGCGGTCTGCTGGGATCGATATAATTTCCTAGCCCGGCAGTAAAGGCGCGCATCACCACCGGCGGAATCGTGGGTATTGTCAAACTCATATCCTTCTCCTTTGGCTCTCTGGTATTCGCGGCTACGCCCAATCGCTTTCCACGAAATCCGTCTCGGTCCATCGCCCCTCGCCATAGTAGGCGACGGTGAACTCGTCAAAGTCCACGAGGTTGGACGGATTATCCGGATCGGCAATGTACAACTGTTGGGCGCCGGTGTTCAGCACCCGGTAGCCCCGTATGACCACGAAGTGCCCTCCTCCTCCCACGTCGCTGTTCCAGGTGATTCCGGCGCAGATGGGCCGGCCGCGGTCTATCTCGCGCTGTACTTGCTCGAAGGTCAAGGAGCCGGTCGCGCCCGTTGAAGGGTCCTCATCCAGAGTGTTTCTCCACTTGTGTATCAATTGCAGAGCCGTTTCCAGTTCCGCGCCCTGGTTAAACTCGCCGGGGTTCTCGCAACACTTGGCCTGAAACACGAGACTAGCGACCCTGCACTGCTTCAACCTCGTGGCCGGGTCCGGATCAGGATCGAAATATTGCTCGACGCTCACCGCGACGGCTGCCCAGCACCAATCGGTTTGTTCCTGGCGCTGAATTTTAAAGTTGAGCCGCCGATGGGCGATAACAGTTGGGCCCGTGACCGTTACCGTCCTCTGCGCGGTCTTGCCCGGATCACCGGTCCCAGTCTGCCCGAAATCGCCAGTACCGGTCTGCCCGAAGTCGCCTGTTCCCGTCTGCCCGAAATCGCCTGTACCGGTCTGCCCGAAGTCGCCTGTTCCCGTCTGTCCGAAATCTCCGGTGCCGGTTTGTCCGAAATCGCCCCCGCCCGTTTGTCCGCCGTTACTGAACTGTGGCATGCGTCGTCTCCTCACTTGACCTGGTGCTTTTCTAGGAATAGCTTTTGAAACGCAGGATCCTTGTGCAGATTATCCAAATCCTGCCAGCGATTGACGTCGTCGACCTGTTCGGGAGTGGATTCTTTCAAGACCGCCAGGGTCTTGTCCCGGTAGACATGATCGTTGTACCTGCGGTACAGCTCCTCATACGTGAGCACGGCTCTCCAGCGAGTGTCCGACTCATCCGTGGCTAAACCCAAGGCTTCGCCGATGTCATCTTCGGCGTCCTGCCGGTTTCCGCAGGCGGCTTTAAAGTAGCCCAGAAAAGCTTTCTCATAGCCGTAGCGCGGGTTCAACTGCCCCTCCTCGGCCATCTTCAAGCCTTGCTGACAATTCTTAAGCGAATCGCCCTTGTGCCCCAAATTCCGGTTAGCGATTCCGAGGTACATCAGGGTTAAATATGGGGGCGCCCCTCCTTGCGGGGAGCCAAGCATGAGAGCGTTTTGAAAGTGTTCGGCTGCCTCCGCCCAGCTTCCTCTGTACATCAGCGCCTGGCCGAGGTTGTGTTCCGCTGTCCGGGTCTTGGCCAGGTCGAGGGAGCGGCGATCTTCAGACAAGGCTTCGTCGAATCGCCCCAGGAGCCCGTAGGCAGCAGCAAGATTCGAATGCAGGCTGGGCTCATAAGGGGCGAGATCGACGGCCTTCTTATGGTACTCGGCGCCTTTGCTGAAATCGGAGCGATTGACGAAATACGCGCCGAGGTTCTGGTAGACCCGGGGGTAACCGGGTTCAACTTCCGCAGCCTTCTGAAAAGCCGTTAGAGCAGGCGTGAGCTGCCCGTCATCCTCATATGCTTTGCCGAGCAAAATGTAGGCGTTGGCATTGCCAGGTTCCAGTTGGATGGCCCGCTCGAGTTCCGCTCTGGCAGGGGCGTAACGGCCTTTCGAATATTGAAGATATCCCAGGGCGCGATGAACGCCCGCCACGTCCGGGTTGCGCCTCTCCGCCTGCCGCACCGATTCGTTGGCGCGATCCAGCCAGGACACATCCCTGGTGACACGGCTTTCGAACCACTGCGCCTCGGCCAGCGACGCGTATGGGAGCGGCGAGCCGGGATCTTCGGCGACGGCACGCTGGAGCAGGGAAATTGCTTCGTCCAGAGTGGAACTCTGGCGTGTGTCCCACACTCCGGCCCAATAGTCCTTCGCCGCCGCAGTATTCACGGAGCGGACCGCTCGCGGCGGCAGATGCAGCGCCGCTCTCACCATGCCGGCCAAGGCCACGGGCGCGTAGCGCGATAATTCTTCCGGAGCATACTCGGCAGTCCACTCCCTGACATTAACCTTCGATCGCGCGTCGATCAGCACGGCGTATAGAATTGCCTTGCCGTTTTGCCCTCCTAACCCGGTTTTCAGGATGTAGGTGGCGTCCGCACCGGAATCCGCCTTCGCAGGAGGGATGAAGGAAAGTCGCGCGACATCGCCGCCCTTTAGCTGGGACAACTCGGCCGCGGCATCGCGCGACAGGGCAAGGGCATCCCCAGCCATGCCGGAAGAGGACGGTTCAACAGACTGCATGGCCAGCCGCCACGAGTCCTTGGGCGCGATAGCGCCCTGATAGGTCACCACGCCGACGACGATCGCCACGAAAGCAGCGGCGGCCAGCAGCCACCACGGCAGCGGACGCACCGGCTGAAGCACCTTTGCAACCTCTCCCGCGTCTCGAAATCTACGGGCAGGGGCCGGATCGAGGCATCGAGCCAGAACGGGATCCAGCTTAATGCCACCCCACTTCGCGTGCAGATGCGGAGGCCTAAGCATGGCCCGGTGTTCCAGCGGAACATCCAGTCCAAACGGGCGGCGGCCGGACTCTAGTTCATAAAGAATGACACCCAGCGCATACACATCGGACGCGCCGGAAACCTTTTGGCCGGTCCACAGCTCCGGCGCCATATAGTCGGGTGCTCCACCCGCTTCCGCCGATTGCAAGTTTCCCAGAGGGGCAGTCGCGGCCGGCCCGCGAGCCAGACCAAAGTCCGTAATTACGGCCCGGACGGATTCTTCCTTGCCGCCGGCAGCCGCGGCATCGGTTGCGAGAATGACGTTATTGGTTTTGAGGTCGCCATGAATGACGCCATGACGGTGCGCTTCCGCCAAGCCGGCGCTGATCTGGCGGCCGAATTTCCGCGCGGCGGGGGCGGGCAGCCGTCCGCGGCGGAGCCGGTCGGCGAGGGTCTCGCCTTCCAGGAATTCCATAGTAAAGAAATCGATCTCGCCGTGCGCGGTGGACGCCGAGTGAATCTCATAGATTTTGCACACGTTGGGATGGCTGATCTCGCTGGCGTGGCGCACCTCGGGAGGGAGGCGCTTGTCGAACCCCGCCTTGGCGCACTTGACAGCGATGCGGCGTTCCAGCTTTTCGTCCCAGGCTTCGTAGACAACACCCATCCCACCCTCGGCCACCAGGTGCACGATCCGGAAGCGGCCGGCCAGACATTCTCCGGCCTCGAAGCGGTACTCCACCGGGGCGGGCACATAGATCGGATCCAGAAGAAACCGGTCCATGGCTTCTTCCCAATGAACGTAGTTGCGGACTTGGGCGAGGAGTTCGGAATCGTCTCCACACGCATTCTGAATAAAGGCTTCCCGGCGGCCGGGAGGCTGCGCCAGGGCAAGCTCCACCCGGGCCATCACCGCGTCATCGTCTTGCGCCCTGCCGCCGCGAGAGTTGACCATGCTCCTCGTGTTTCAAAAGGCCCGCGCGCCGCCCCTACCCGCTATAGCGAAAAAACTTTAAAGATCCCGCCAACCCATCCCGAACGACGAACATCTAGCCTGCCGGACTTGCCACGGGGGGCTGCTCCTAAGGAACAGCCCTCAAAAAAGGAGCCTGGGGCGGCGGCCACGAGAGGAGTTGTTCCTTTCGGGATTGAGATCCGCAACCGGCTCTTTGCGAAGCCGCTAGGGAAATCCGGAAAATAGACCTTCGTCCATGACGATGCGTCGAAACAGCCACTGCCGGGCGTCAGCCCACATTCTCTGGGTGGTGCGCAGGGAGGTTCCCATCGCCTCCGCGGCTTCCTGATCGGTGAATCCCAGGAAGAACTTCAATTCGACCACTTTGCACCAGTCCGGCTGGGTTTTCTGGAGCTCTTCCAGCCAACGGGCAACGTCAATGACCCGATTCGGATCGTGCGGGCCAGATCGGGCGAGAAACTCCTCGATTTCCTGAATGGGGACGAAATTCGCGTCTGGCCGCCGGCGATGATAATCGATCAGAAACCGGCGCATGGATCGGGCGGCGATTGCGAAGAAATGCTGCCGGTTCTGCCAATCCAGGTTCTTTGCGATGGAGAGCCGGAAGTAGGTCTCGGCCACCAACTCGGTGGCTTGCACCGAGTGTCCGCGCCGCTCCCTGCCCATGATTGCATGCGCCAGTTCCCGCAGCTTGGGAAACACCATCTCGTAGAGCTTGTCCTCAGCCGTCTTGCTCCCGGCAAGCCACTGCTTGAGGTTGATGGTGATGTCGCCGATTGGCTCGGACATAACGGCCTGCCAAAATTTTGGATGATTATACCACATAAGTGCCTCAGAAATATGACGAGGCGCGCAGTTTTATTGCCGCTCCCTGACCGTCGCGGAGCAGGGAGTTGGCGGGCTTTCCGCGGGAATCGCGCTCTCCAAGGTGAACCGGTTCCCAAAAGCCGGTCTGGAAAATTACCGAAAAGGAGTAGTTATGCATAAGAAGTCGGCTATTCTAGCCGGGCTGTTTGCCGCCATGTGTTCGGTTCTGCCGGCCCAGAACGTGACCATGTCCGCAACCATCCCTTTCGATTTCCGGGTGGGAGACAAACTAATTCCCTCCGGGACCTACCAAATCGTGACCTCGGACACCTCCGTTATCCTACGGGAAGAGAGCGGCCGCGTTCTGACGGCCTCCTTCATTACCATCCCCGAAACGCGAGGAGGACCTCCGAATACGGGAGAGCTTCGGTTCAACCGCTATGGCAATGAGTACTTCCTTGCCAGCGTCTGGAATCCGTATTCCGTGAGGGGGCTTTCGATTCCGAAGACCGCGACACAAAAGGAGCTGGCTAAGCGCGCCAGCGCAGTAGTCCAGCTGGCCACTGCGCAGGTGAAGTAGCTGGGGGGAACCCGGCCCCGATCGAAGACCGAAAAACTCGCGGGGCCGGGTAATTCGTTATCCTACGAGGGTCTGACGATGCCGGACCCTCGCAACAAGCCAACCGCCCTTCTGGCGGACCCGATTTCCCGCCTGCATGACACCGGCGCGGAGCATCCCGAACAACCGCAACGTTTCGATGCGGTGGTCCAAGCTCTGGACCGGGGCGGGTTGATGCCAAGGCTCCTGCGCGTCCATCCCCGGGCGGCCACCGAGGACGAAATCGCCGCCTGCCACGGACGCCGCTATATTGAAACGGCCCACCTCGACATACTGTCGGGCGCGCGCGAGCTGTCGACCGGCGACACTGTGGTGTCGCCAGAATCGTGGGATGTCGCGCTCAATGCCGCCGGAGGGATTCTCAATGCCGTGGACGCGGTGATGGACGGCTCGGCTCAAAACGCCTTTTGCGTGGTGCGGCCGCCGGGACACCATGCCCGTCCGGATCAGGGGATGGGTTTTTGTATCTTTAATAATGTTGCGATCGCTGCGCGCTACGCCCAGCGCCGGCATGGGCTGGGAAAAGTCCTCATCGCGGATTGGGACGTGCACCACGGCAACGGCACCCAGGATATCTTCTATTCCGACGGATCGGTGTTTTTCTTCAGCACGCACCAATCGCCGTGGTACCCGTTCACCGGCGCAGCCGATCAAACCGGGGTGGGCCGCGGCAAAGAATGTACCCTGAACTGTCCTTTTCCCGCGGGCTCCGGGCACACCGAGGTGGTGGGCGCGTTTCGGGAGCAACTGCGCCGCGCCGCGGACCGATTCCGTCCCGACCTGGTGCTGATCTCGGCGGGATTCGACAGCCGCATGGCCGATCCTCTAGGACGCTTTACGCTGAGCGACAAGGATTTCGGGGAGCTCACCGGAGTTGTACTGGAGATCGCGGGCGAATACGCGGGAGGGCGGCTGGTGTCGGTGCTGGAAGGGGGCTATAACCTGAACGGTCTAGGTTTGGCGGCGGCGGCCCACGTCAAGGCTCTGATGCTTTAAGCTAGATTCCATGAGCGTCAAAGTGAGCACTCGGCAGGTGGGCGACGTAACGGTAGCGGATGTGACGGGCAAGCTCACTTTGGGCGACGCGTCCAGCACTTTTCGGGACGCATTGCGCGATCTGATCAGCCAGGGCCGCAAGAAGATCCTGCTGAACCTGCACGACGTGTCTTATATAGATAGCTCGGGAATCGGCGAACTGGTCGCGGGTTATACGACTGTCACCAGCGGCGGAGGCAAGCTGAAGCTCCTGAATCTGACCCAGCGTGTGCAGAGTCCGCTGCAAAGCACCAAGCTTTATACGGTGTTTGAAGTTTTCGATGACGAGACTGCGGGAGTGAAGAGCTTTACTTAGACTCGGAGACTTGATTCAACTTTCCATTTGCACCACCGCAAGAGTGTGGTAGCATATTAGTGCCTCGAAGTACCTTCGAAGCAAAACCCCCGCCATGGAGTCGAAGACAACCATCGAATGAGTTTTACTGTTTTTTTGGGCAATCTGCCTGTTTGGGTGACCGCGGACGATATCCGAGGATGGCTCACCGCCGAAAATCTGGTTGCGGACGCGATTAAAGTGATCCGCAACCCCGAAACGCAGGAGTCCAAGGGCTTCGCCTTCATTGATGCCCCCAACACGGAGGAGATGAACGCGATTATCCGCCGATTCGATCGCGCGCCCTTGGAAGACCGCCTGCTCCGCGCCAATCCGGCGCAACCGCCCAGACCGAAGGGTCAGGGCCAGCCTCCGGGCCGTCCGACAGGTCCTCCCGGATCCGGGTTCGGCTATGGCGGACCCAGCCATGCTCCCACGGGGCATTCCTCCGGGCATGGACCGTCCTCCGGCGCATCCTCCGGATCTGGGGGACACGCTTCGACATCGGGGCAAAGTCAGGGATCGGGACAACCCACAGTGTCGGTGCATGGTCCGGCGTCGGGACAAAGTTCGGGTACCGGCCCGTCCGCTGGATCGCCGGCGGCTTCGGGAAACGGGGGCGATCTTCGTCCTCCGCCGCGGCGCAGGAAAGGTTCCGCGAAGCGTCCCTCCTCCGGAGGACCGCAGAGCCCCTTTGCCGAGGAATTAGCCAAAGCTCTTTAGGCGCAGTTCCCTTGAACCCAGGCACCGTCGCCTGCCTCCGGCCGAGACGCCGTTTGCACACTCGGTAGAAGCTGATATATACTCGTTCGCTACTACCCTTTGTTCTTAGTCTTATAAAATCTTTCATTTTCCGGGAGCGGACGGTTCCTGCCGCAGCCGTTCCCTGCCGGGAGGACGTATTTATGGCGGATTTGCTTATCATCCGCGTCCTGTTTATCGCCGTGCTGGGATGCACGGCGTTTTTCCTGCGTCCACTGGATCTTTCGGGTCCCGTCGCCGGGCTGGTGGGAGTTCTCGTCGGCGGCGCCGTGGTGATTTTTGAGTTCCGCATTAAGGAAGTCAGCCTCAAGCGCTTGATCGGGGCGGCATTCGGGAGCGTGCTCGGGATTTTCGGGGCTTACCTGATCTCGCTGGTGCTCAAAAGCGCCATGCCCGATTCGCCCACGGTCCGATTCCTTCAATTGGCGCTGCTGGCCTGGATGACGTATTGCGGCCTGATCGTCGGCGCGGCCAAGGGCGATATGCTCAACCTAGCCGCGCTGGGGGGATTGTTCGGCGGCGAAAAGGTGTCGAAGAACACCTTCAAGATCCTGGACACCAGCGTGATCATCGACGGGCGCATTGTCGATATTGCCGAGACCGGATTTATCGACGGCTCCATCGTGATTCCTCAGTTCGTTCTGCGCGAGCTGCAACTGGTGGCGGATTCCTCCGACTCAATGAAGCGCAACCGCGGGCGCCGCGGACTGGATATTCTCCAACGGCTCCAAAAGATGCCGGCGCTCAACGTGCAGATCCTGGAAGACGATTTTCCGGCAGTCCGGGAGGTGGACCTGAAGCTGATCGAGCTGGCCAAGGTCTACACGTGCAAGATCGTCACCAACGATTTCAACCTTAATAAGGTCGCGCAACTGCACGGGGTTGAGGTGTTGAACATTAACGAACTGGCCAATGCCCTGAAACCCGTGGTGCTGCCGGGCGAGACCATGCGGGTCTTCATCCTTAAAGAAGGCAAAGAGTACAACCAAGGTGTTGCGTACCTGGATGACGGGACGATGGTGGTGGTGGACAACGCGCGCAAGATGATTTCGAAAACCATCGATGTGGCCGTCACCAGCGTGCTGCAAACCACGGCAGGGAAAATGATCTTCGGCCGCTTCGATGAACGTTCCCACGCAGTCTACGACCGGAGCCACGAACCACGGATCCCGGACAAAGAACGGATCGCGCGGGAAGTGGCCCCAACGCCAGCTCCGGCTTCGGTGCCGGCGGCGGGCGGAAGCAGCGGCACCTAACGTACAATCGTAGTTCATCTCATGAGAGTCTCCGTCATCCTTCCGGCGGCGGGCCTGGGCACCCGCATGGGCCGGGAGAAGTCCGGCACCAGCCGCAAGCAGTTTATGTTGCTTGAAGGCGCGCCCATTTTGATCCACACGATTCGAAAATTCCTGAGATGCCCTTCGGTCACCGACATTGTGGTGGCGCTGCGTGGGGAGGATTTGGATTGGGCTCGCGGGCTGCTTGAGCAGGAGCATCCGCAGAAGCCGGTGCATGTCGTCGAGGGCGGCGAAACCCGTCAGCAATCGGTGGAGAATGCATTGGCCAGCCTGATGCCGGCCCCCGACCTGGTGGCGGTGCATGACGCGGTGCGTCCGTTTATCGATACGGATCTGGTGGAACGGGTCATCGCCGAAGCGGCTTCCACCGGTGCGGCGATTGTGGGCATTGTCCCCGTGGATACCGTGAAGCGCGTGCAGCGGAACAAGATTCGCTCGACGTTGCCACGCGAGCACCTGGTGTTGGCGCAGACGCCCCAGGTATTTCGTTTCGATCTTTTGAACGATGCCTTCGAACAGGCGCGCCGCGATAATTTTGTCGGCACGGATGAAGCCAGCCTGGTGGAACGGCTGGAGCAGGTGGAAGTGAGCGTGGTGCAGGGCAGCGACCGGAACATCAAGATCACGAAACCTTCCGATATGGATCTGGCTCGTTTGTTCCTGGGCGAAGAGCTTGCGGGCACGACGGCGTCGTGAGTGAGGTTCGGGTTGGGCTGGGCTGGGATTCGCACAGGATTGCCTCGGGACGGGCGCTGATCCTGGGAGGCGTGACCATCCCTTGGGAGTTTGGGCTCGACGGCCATTCGGACGCCGATATTCTTTCGCACGCCATCACCGATGCTCTATTGGGTGCGGCGGCGCTGGGCGATATCGGGATGCACTTTCCCGATACCGACCCGCGATGGAAGGGCGCTGCCAGCGATCAATTTCTGGCGCACGCCGTAGCACTGGTCCGCGAGCGGGGATTTACGATCGCCAATGTGGATTCGACGGTGATTCTGGAACGGCCCAAGTTGAAAGATTATCGAATGGCGATTCGCGAGACGCTCGCGAAAACGCTGGGGATCGAAGCCGATTGCGTGTCGGTGAAATTCAAAACCGCGGAAGGCGTCGGGCCGGTGGGCGAAGGCCGGTCGGGCGAGGCGCAGGCGGTGGTTACTCTTCAACGTCTGTAATTTTGTTAGCTTGAGGATGGTGAGACTGATTTTTGTCTTCGCATTTGCCGCAGCCCTGAGCTACGGCGCTGCCCCATCGACTTCTTTAGACGACGCGTACCGGGACATGTACAACCTGCAATTCGACTCGGCGCACCAGGCCATTCACGAATGGGAGCGGGCGCATCCCAGCAGTCCTTTGGGTCCCGCAGCGGATGCGGCCGCGCATCTTTTCGCGGAGTTTGAACGGCTGCATATCCTGCAATCGGAATTCTTCGCCCAAGACTCGAATTTCCTGAGCCAGCATCAGCTCGCTCCCGACCCGCAACGGAAGCAAGATTTCGATCAAGCCTTGGATCAGACCAGGAAGCTTGCGTCGTCGGCCCCGGCGTCGGATCCCGATGCGCTGTTCGCGGAGGTTCTGGCCTCCGGTCTCAATTCCGACTACCTGGCGTTGATCGCAAAACGGAATCTGGCTGCGCTGAGCGAAACGAAAGTTGCCCGCGCTGCGGCGGACAAGCTGCTGGCCGAGCGGCCCGACTATTACGACGCCTATGTCGCCGTCGGCCTCGAGAATTATCTGCTCAGTTTGAAGGCGGCTCCGGTTCGCTGGCTGCTGCGGCTGGGCGGATCGAAGACAGATAAGGATGAAGGGATCCAAAACCTGCGCGTGGTCGCGGAAAAAGGCCACTATCTGCTGCCCTTCGCGCGGCTGCTGCTGGCCGTGGCTGCGGTGCGGGATAAGGATCGCGAGGGCGCCAAGCGCCAACTGGGATGGCTGGCGGCGCAATTTCCGTCGAACCATCTGTTCCGCGAGGAGCTTGCCAAGGTCCAATAGGACGCCGGACCCCCTCAGCTCATTCAGCAAATCATGCGAATCCTCTCCGCCGCGAGCGCCTTCCCCCCGCACTACTATCCGCAGACCGTATTACGCGATGCGCTGAAAATGTTCTGGGGGCCGAGACTGGAGAACCCGCGTTTATTGGACCGGCTCTGGTCCAACTGCGGAGTGGACGGGCGGTATCTGGTCCGGCCGATGGAAGAATATCCGGCGATCGATACGTGGGGCAAGGCCAACGACATCTGGATTCAGGCCGCGGAAGAACTGGGATCGGAGGCGATTTGCCGCGCTCTGGCTGGGGCTGGGCGGAGTGTGGCCGATGTTGGCGCGCTCTTTTTCATCTCCATCACCGGAGTTTCAAGTCCCTCCATCGACGCGCGATTGGTGAACCGCATGGGCTTGCCGCGGAACATACGGCGCATCCCGATCTTCGGTCTGGGGTGCGTAGGCGGGGCAGCGGGGATTGCCCGCGCCGCCGACTACGTTCGCGCCTATCCGGATCAGATCGCGGTCCTGCTTTCGGTGGAGCTTTGCTCGCTGACCATGCAGCACGACGATCTTTCGATCGCCAACCAGATCTCCGCGGCGTTGTTCGGGGACGGAGCGGCGGCGGTGGTGATCGGCGGGGAGCGCGTGGAGGGCTCGGGACCAAGAATCGTGGATACGCGCTCGTCTTTTTATCCCGACACTGAGGATGTGATGGGCTGGGCGATTTCCGAACAAGGCTTCAGGATCGTGTTGTCGCCCGAGGTTCCCGATGTGATTCGAGAGCATCTGGGCCGCGACGCGGACGAATTCCTGGGGCTGCACGGCCTGACTCGCGGCGACATCGGGTCGTGGGTTCTGCATACGGGCGGCCCGAAAATTCTGGAAGCGACGCAGGAGGCGCTGGGGATTCCGGAAACGGCAATCGGGGCGTCGTGGGATTTATTGCGGCGGACGGGCAATCTTTCTTCGGCATCGGTTCTGCTGGTTTTAGAGGAGACTCTGGCGCATCGCCGGCCGGCTCCGGAGACGTGGGGCATCCTGGCGGCGATGGGACCCGGATTCTGTTCCGAACTGGTTTTATTGCGTTGGTGAACCAGGCCGAAGTTTTACGATATTTCCAACCAGCCCCAGGCACTGCTTCCATGCATGAGGGTGTGCTATATTCCGTCGACAAGGCTCCGGACCCTGCCGGTGAACGTGAGCCTTGCATAAAAGCATGATCGAGATCGCTGTTATAGGGCTGGCCTTGCTGGCCTTCGCCGCGTTAGGTGTGAGCACGCTTTCCCGGCGATGGAACAGGGATCGCTGTCGGCTGACGCGAGAGGTTTCCGACCTGACGACCCACGCCTTGGTGCTCCAGGAAGGCGGTTCTCAGGCCATCGTAAAATTCGAAACCTCGGGACCCATCCGGATCTTCAATTCCGCGGCGGAAAAACTGTTCGGTTATTCCGCGCTGGAGATGCTGGGCCAGAGCATCGTGACGCTGGTGCCGGAGGCGCTGGCGGCTTCGCGGCTGGCTGAGACGCTGGAAATCCGCCGCAAGGATGGTTCGCACATACGCTTGCCGTTTCGTGCGGCAAAAATGAATTCGGGAAAGCTTTCCTATATTTATTTGTTTTTCGAGGACCATGCGAAGGAGGAATCCGGCGTTGGTGCGAGTTCACTCCAGTCCCTGTCACAGACTGCGAGGATCGTTGGGAGAATCGCCGGCCAATTCGAGTCCCTGTTAACGACCATCAGCGGGTATAGCGAACTCGCGTTGATGGCGACTCCGGAGAGCAGTCCCGTGCACCGGGATCTTCAAGAAATCGTGACGGCGAGCGAACGCGCTTCCAGCCTGACGCGGCATCTGGGGGCGTTCAGCGGAACGCAATTGATTCCGGTTGAACCGGTGGACCTGAACCGGCTGGTGACGAACATGCAGACCCAGCTTCGCCAAGCGGTTCCCTGCCCTATCGACTTCGACCTTCAGCCGATGGATAAGGCTTCGCTCGCCAACGGGGAATATCTACAAGAGGTGATCCTGCTGCTGTGCGGGAGCGCTCGGGGGCGGATGCGGGACAACGATCGGCTGCAGGTTCGCACGGGGCGCTGCAATCTGACCAAGCCTCGTCTGGTTCAGAGCGGCGAGCTGAGGCCTGGGCCGTATGGAGTGCTGACGATTTCCGACTCCGGGCGGCCGTTGGACGCCGGCATCAAGGAGCACCTGTTCGAACCGCTGTATCTGAGTCATGAGGATGTGGGGGTTGAGCTCTCACCCATCTACGGCATTGTTCACAGCCTGGGCGGAGGGATCGACGTCGTCAGCGGGGACGACGCCGGGACCACGTTCGAAATCCTACTGCCGTGCGTGAGTTCGGCGCGGGTGGCGCACGCGTAGATCACTGGGTTCTGTGAGAGAGGATCAGAACCTGAGCTTGAGTTCGACCCATGCTCTTCTCGGGGCTCCGGGCGCGAAGAAAGTGGCGCTTTGCAGGGGATAATTGCCGGCTTGCGGCCCGCTGGTGTACTCCGGGAAGGGTCTGAAGCTGAGCGTGCCTGCGTTGGTGAACGGAGTGTTCTCGATCTGGCCCGCCGTGTAGTAATGCCGGTCGAATAGATTATCGATCTGGCCGGCCAGTTGCAGGTGCTTGGCCAGATCGTAATGCGCGGCAAGGTTGAACACCGCGTACCCGGGCGTCACGCCGGGGCCCAAGTAGTAAACTCCATCGGCCCGGTATGCGTTGTTCTCATTGCCGCGCACGTAGGCACTGGAATTGGCGACCAATCCCAGATCGATCATAAATTTCGTCGTCGCCTGGAGGTCCACAAAAACCTTTCCGCTGGTTTTTGGAATCAGCGGAATGCGATTGCCGGGATGAACCGTGATTACTCCGCCGACTCCCGGGTAACCGGAAAGCGCGATGTCGCTGGAGCTATTGCCGGTGCCATCGAGCGTCTCCGTGCTCTGATAAGTAGCCGAGAGAAACGTGTAATCGAGGCCGCCGCTGATGCGTTTGAAGTGCCCGTCCAGGCTGGCCTGGACCCCTTCGCGCAGAGTCTTGGCGAAGTTTTGAAAATAGCCGCTGCCGGTTTCCTGCGACGCGACGAACAGAATATCGTTGCGGTTCTCGGCTCGAAACGCGCCGAGGTCCCAATCGATGTGGAGCTGTTCGGGCAGCTTCCCGCGGAGGCCCGCCTCCCAGGTTGTGGTGACCACCTGGCTAAGGGGCGGATCGCTGGATAACGCATTAGGAAGGCTGCAAGGATTATTGGGATCGGCACAGCCCAGTTCGATCGATGTCGGCGCGCGGTTCGCCTGGGAGTAATTTGCATACAGGTTGAAAATGCGGAAGGGATTGTAGGTAAATCCGGCCGAAGGATCAAATCGATTGTAGGTGTAATTGCCCGTAAGCGAGCCGGGGCCAGCGGCGGGGTTGAGGATGTCGTTATTGCGGATAGTGCTCCGGTTGAAGCGTCCGGCGACCGTGATGGTCACATTCTTGACTGGCGAAAACGTATCGGTGGCGTAGATACTTCCGTTGGGCGTCACTCCGTGCAGATTGACGGCGGAGTTGACGGGCGAACCGTCCACGCTGGTGGAACCATCCTGCCACGCCGGAACTCCGACAATCGCGCCGTCGGGGGTCAGATAGCCGTATTGCGTGTTCTGCGTGTAGTTGACGATGCCGCGGTCCAATACTCCGCCCACGGTTAACTGGTTGCGGCGGCCCCACAGAGTCGCAGTGGAGGTGAGTTGGCCGGATGCGCCAAATTCATTTTGCACTTCTCTCGAATAGATTGTGGCGGCATCGCAGGTCTCGTCGGGATCGGCGGAGAGCTGCGCATTGGCGATGCAAGCCAAACCAGGAAACGGCGTGTTAGACGCGTTCTCGCCGTTGGCGGTGAGCCCTAAATAGCCGTCGGCTGTCAGCACGGTCCGGTCCGCGGAGTTGAGACGGTAAACCGGTCCACCGAACGCATCGTTGTTGGCGTTGCCGTTGACCTCCTCCGTGCGGATGTAGCGATACCAGGCGTTTCCGGAAAACGTGAGGGTGTTGCTGAAGCTGTGCTGCGCGATGAAATTGAACGACGGAGAACGATTGCCGGTGATGTCAGGAATGGTGTAGACGCTCGAATAATTGGCCTGCAGCAGGCGGTAATCCTGGATGCCATTGCCGGTCAGGGTGTTGTAGGAGAACGTGGAGGTCAGCGCGAAATTAGTCTTCTCCGTACGCCAGCCCAGCTTGACGAAGCCCTGGCGGACATCCGAGGGCGAATCGAAGCGCCAGCCGGATTCGTGGAATGCGTTGCCCGCGAGATACCAATTGAAGCCCGTGGCTTTGCCTCCGCCATATTCGGCGTCCACCGATTTCCGGTTGCTGCTGCCATAGAGAATTTGTCCGCTGAAACCGGGGAAACTGACGCCGTCCTTAGTGGTGACGGAGATGGCGCCGCCCAAGGTGTTGAGCCCGAACACGGGATTCGATCCGGGCATCAGCGCCATTTCGCCGATGGCATTGCGCTCAATCAGATCCCAACTCACGACGTCGCCGAAGGGCTGATTCTGCCGCACGCCATCGACATAGACCGAAAGTCCCTCTGGAGTGCCCAGCAGCGGCGATGCGGTGAAGCCTCGGTAATTGACGTCGGGCTGGAAGGGGTTGTCCTGGGTCTCATTCACATACACGCCATTCATACGCCGGTTCATGAAATCACCAAGGTCGACCGCGGAACTGTTCTGAATATCGGCTTGAGTCGCCACCTGGACTTGCGAAGGAATCTCAGCCAGCGGGAGATCGATTCCTTGGAGCGGAGTGGTCGCGACCACCTCCACTTTGGAAGACTGGGCGCTCACTTCCAGCGTGACGATTCGCGAGACGGGCGCCGCGGATTGCACGTCGATGGTCAGGGTCTGGGTGGTGAACCCAACTCTGGAAAGTTCCAGGCGATAGCGGCCGAACGGTAGATTTTCAATGCTGTATTCGCCTTGCGGATTGGTGCGAAAGGTGCGTTGGGAGGCGCCGGGCGCAAGGCTTTCCAACTTTCCGGAGGCCTCCAGCACTGCGCCGGCCGGGTCTTTGACCTCGACTGTGATCTGGCCCAAGGGCGCTTGCGCCTGCAACACAACAGCGCAAAGCAGTATCGTTACCGAGCGCAACGAGGGACACAGCTCCCGCCGAAGCGGTTTCCCGAATGGATTCATATCCTGATATTCCGGCAGGCGCGGTTTTGTTCACACAATTTTACAGGAAAGTTTCGGGCCCGGCCGGCGGGCCGATTCCGGTCCTTAAGAAGGGCCTCTCCGGCCCTGCGCCGCTGTCAAGCAGTTGCAGCGCGAACCATCTTCTCCATCGGCTGATCCGGAGCCGCTGAGATACTGTCCAACAAGCCAGCAAAGCGATCGAGAAACGCGCGGACTTTGGCGGGATCGTAGAGCCTGGCATCGAAGGTTAGCTCGCATTGGTGCTCCTCATTTTTCAAATCGAAGCTCAAGGTGAATCCCCACGGCATCGCTGCCGGTTGTTCTGGTTCGGAATCGACGCTCTTAAAGCGATGCGAGTGCACTGTCAGATCCAGGCCAGCGAACGTTGACGGCAGGACCAGCCCCGGGCCGCCGAAAATGACCTCGATCCCGGGCGGTTCCACACCGAGCGAACGCAAATCGTCCCAAACTTCTTCACGCGGAATCTGCGCGTGAGCTTGCGCTTCTACGACTCGCTTGCGAACGATGGACAACCAATCGAGGAAGTTCCCTGCCCGGGGAAACTCCAAACAGATCGGCATCAAACGAGCGAAGTTTCCCTGCATGTTCTGCAACGCCAGGTTCGCGCGGCTGGTCATGTGCGTGGCGACCATGATGGAACTGCGCCCGGTGAACTCGGCCAGCAAGGCGGCGAACGCGGCCAAGCCGATCACGTAATGCGTGGTGGACTCGCGGCGGGCGAGATCGGAGAGACGCTGCATGGTTGAGGCATCCAGGCTGCGCCAGAGCCATCCTTCAGAAGGCCGGACGTCTTCGCGGATCGGCGTGGAGCCGCGAAACGGAAGTTCCAGGCGGGGCGGTTGGTTCACGAGTGCGCTTCTCCACCATTCAACGAGATCGTTGCGGTATTTCCTTCCCTTCGCAAATACCTGGCGTTCCCACGCGGCGTAATCGCCATATTGCAGAGCGTGGCCGGGCAAGGTTTCGCCTTTGTACGCTGACTCTAACTCCTGGAAATATAATTTCCATGACCATGCATCGTAGAGAATGTGATGGCTGAGGCGGAGCAGCCAATGCTCGTCCGGAGCGATGCGGATCAGTTTGTGGCGCAACAAAGGTGCAAGGGTGAGGGCGAGGGATTCGCGGCTGTGCTCGCGCAACAGCGCGAGGCCGCGTTCGCGAGCGTCGGGATGACTGGAGAGATCGATCAGCGGCAATGCGACAGGCTCGGGCGGATGGATAAGCTGCACGGGGTTGCCATCGATGAGTGGAAACGTCGTCCGCAGGATTTGGTTGCGGCGGGCGACGCGGCTCATGGCTTCGCGCAAAGCATTGACATCCAAGCGGCCGTGCAGTCCGTAGCTGCGCGCGACGGTGTAGCCCCGGTTCGCCTCGGGGGTCTGCGAATATCTCCAGATGCTTTCTTGCGTGAACGAGAGAGGGTGACAGGATCGTTGCGAAGCGGGCTCGATCGCGGGCAATGCCGAGGCGTGGGTACCGGCGAGCAACGTGTCAATTCTTACAGCCAGCTCACCGAGCTGAGGATGTTCGACAAAATCGAGCATGTTCAATTCGACACCGGCGGCGGTTTGGACGTTTGCTACAACCAGCGCAGCGGTCAGGGAATCGCCGCCTGAGTCGAAAAAGTTGGTTTGGCGTCCGGCTGCAGCGGCGCCGAAAACGTCCTGCCAGATGCCGGACAGCAGGTGTTCGGTAGGGGTCGTGAGGTCGGCTTGCGGGCGCGGAGCGGGCACAGCCACATTGAGCAATGCTGGCCGGTCGATCTTGCCATGTGGATTCAGCGGCAAGCTCTCCAGGAAAATGAATTCCGTGGGCACCATGTAATCGGGCACTGCCGACGCGAGCGCCTCTCGAAGAGACGCGCTTTGGAACGAGCGCGCCACCACGAACGCGGCGAGGATCATGGTTCCGTTGGTCTGGGGTCGCGCACACACGGCGGCTGCATCGACGCCTGCAAGCGCCGCTATCGCGCTCTCGACCTCGGCGAGGTCGACTCCGTTGCCTCGAATCTTGACCATGTCGTCGCGACGGCCAATGCAATAGAGCGCGCCATCCGGTTCGCGACGGGCGAGATCGCCGGTCCGGAATGTGCGCGCTTCTTCGGAGATGCCTGGTGAGCTGAAACGCTCCGCCGTCAGCTTTTCATTCTTCCAGTAGCCCGGCGAGAGGAAGCGGCTGCGGACGACGATCTCGCCATCCCATAACAGGATTTCGATTCCTTCCGCCGGCTTCCCTAGTGGAAGCCGGGCGCCAGCGGGGATGTCGCCGTGGGACAGGCGCAACTGCATCATGTTCCCGGCCTCCGCCGAAGAATAGGAACAATAGGCGGCGCAGTCCTCGGGGAAGTATTTTGCCGATGCGGTAATGTCGGCCGTCAGGATCGGTTCGGCGCCTATCTTCACCAGCCGGATCAGCGGAAAGAAATCGCCTTCGCGCAGAGTCTTCAAGAAATGCCGGAAGGCCGAGGCGGCTGAGATGTAAATGGTGATTCGATGCTGCCGCATCCATCCGGCGAGTCCGATGATTCCTCGGTCGGCGATCGGGAACGGGCACAGCGCCGCGCCGTTCAGCAGGGCACAAAACATGGTGGCCAGGGCCTGGCTGCCGCTTGGCGAAGCCAGAAGAAGAATGCGGTCCTCGGGCTGGACTTGCATTTCCGCATTGTGCCGGTGAACATTGTGCAGAAGATTGCGATGGGTCTGCATGACCCACTTGGCACGGCCCGTAGAACCGGAGGTCTGGATCAAGAACGCTAATTCGGCGGGCGGTGCTGTTGAATGCGAAAGGGGCTCTTGTGGTAGCGTCGATATGTTGATTACCGGAATGCCCTGCTGGCCGACTTGGGCGGCGGTTTCGAAAGTCGCGGAATCGCAGGCGATCATTGCCGGTTCGACGTCCATGAGACTGGCGCGAAGTCGCGGTATCGGGTCGGACGCATTGAAGACAGCGGCGGTTTGACCGGCCTTGAGGACTCCCAGGATGGAACCGATCAAGACTCCATCGAGCTTTTGCAAGATCGCGATGCGGCTTCCGTGGGCGTAGCGTCCACGCAATGTTGACGCAAGCCGGGTGGACCAGGCGTCTAATTCGGCGTAGGTGGGCTGCCATGCGCCCGACGCTATCGCCACACGCAGCGGGTAGCGCGCGGCCATCTTTTGAAATTGCGCCGGAATTGACGAATCGTACATTTGTTTAATTTTGGGGTTACTTTTGGGCGAAAATGGCGTCGACCAGCACGCCGGTTTTCTGGCAGCGAACCCCGTGGAAGCCCGCTGCTTCCAGAAGCGTCCGGTATTCGGAGAACGTTCGCTCGACGCCTCCCGCAGCCACCAGCATGTTCAAGGAACTCAGATGCACGTGGAGGGGGCCGCTGCGATCCTCATCGAGCAAGCGCTCCGCGATCAGTAATCCTCCTCCGTCCGGCAGCGCCGCACGAATCCTCTCGAGCAGGATGCGGATATTAGGCTCCGTCTGGTTGTGCAGAACCTTGCCCAGGCCGTACAGGTCAGCGGCTGGAAGCGGGTCGGCGAAGAAGTTTCCTGCGAAGAGCTCAGCGCGGCTGCCCGTGTATTCTCGGGCCGCCTCAATGACCGGCGGCACGTCGAACACTCCGATTTTGATATCGGGATAAAGCTGCTGGATCGCCAACGCCAGATGTCCCGTGCAACCGCCCAGGTCGACGAACTTGCGGAAGCGTGAAAGATCGAATGCAGCGGCGACGCGGGGCGAGGAGAGCAGCCCGAAGGCATGCATCCCTGCGACGAAATCGCGATAGGCTTCCGGGGCGGGCTCACGAGCAGGGCTCTGGGTTACAGCTCCGTCGATGACTGCCTGCTCCAAATGTCCCCAACGCTCATACAAGCCATTGCCAGCCGACCGGGCGTATCCTGCCAGCGATTCCGGACGGTGGCTGCGTAAATATTGGTCGGCCAGCGCGCTGTTCACAAATTCAGAGCCGCGCTTTTCAAGAAGGCCCAGCCCGACGCAGGCCTCAAGCAACCGAACGGTTGCAAATCCAAGCGGCCGCGATCCATCGAAAATCCCCAGCTTCACGGCGGCGAATAGAGTTTTTGAGCGGCGAAAGCCGTCGATTAATTCGAGAATTGGTGTAGGATCGGCGGCCACCTGTAAACCTCAAAAGGCTATCCGATCTCGAATCTGGACGCGCGCGTGTTCAATCAAATGCCGGCTCAGATACAATTTCGAGCGCGCCATCACCTCATCCTGGGAAGGCTCAAAACCCAGATATTTGCGCCGCAAAGCGGCCACTTCTCTGGCTCCGGTCGAATCCATCTGCGCTGAAGTTTTTTGCTGTGGATGAACCCGGAAGGCCCCCAAAAAATGCGGGACATGGGCGAAGCGCGCCCCGGCGGTTTGAAATCTCAAGAGCAGATCCCAATCGATGGCGAAGTGCAGCGACTCGTCGATTCCTCCGCCAACCTGATTCCAGAGCGACCGGCGCCAGAAAAGTGTTTCCTGAGGAATGAAGTCGACCCAGCGCAGTATCCCTGAGTCATGCTTGGGCAGGATCCAGCGGCCCACTTCGAGGCCGCTTTCATCGATAAGAATACGGTTGCCGTAGAGGACAGAAATATCAGGATTTCGCGCGAAGAAGCGCGCCACATACATCAGCGCTCCGGGCAGTAGCAGATCGTCGGAATTCAACCAGCCCATGATCTCGCCGGTGGTGCGCCGGAAGGCGATGTTGATGGCGTGGGCCTGACCGCGATCGGGCGCGGTATCCCACCCGCTCAGTCTGCCGTCGAATTCACCCAGGATCGACGCCGATTCATCCGCCGATCCGCCGTCCTGCACGAAATATTCGAGGCGTGGATGTTCCTGGGCGAGGACGCTGTCGATCGATTGCCGCAGAAAGCGCCCCTGTTCAAAAGATGGAGTCACGATGGAGATCGTTGGAAGCGGCCCTACCACTGGGGCAAGATACGGCGGCCGGCCGACGCGCAGCGGCCTCGGCGGATGCTGGCGCAAAACTCCGAGTTTCGGTGCAGGCGCGCTGGGCCGCATGCGCAGCAGGCTGAGGAAGCCGGATCGAACCCTCCGGTACGGACGGCGTAGCGCCATCAAAGACTGGGTCTCTGGACCCTCAACAGGCGGCTTCTCGACTTCGTCTTCGATCTCCAGAGCTGATTTCATGTTCTTTGACACTTAATTTATAAGCCTAGCAGGGCCGGAAAAATCAAGGACCGCTCCCTTTCGCCGCGGCTCAGTCACCGCGCTTCGGGACGCACTCGCATCATCGCGGGCGTCATTCATTTCTGGCGCAGATATCTTAGGACCCGCCGGAATGTGATAAAGCGCAGCCACTCCCTGGCATAGCGGAGGCGCGCGTCGGCATTCATCGACAATCCGGCGGGGAGGCTTCTCAAGTATCGCAGCACGGAGTATTGGGGCTGCTCGAAAAACTGATCCCTACCGTCCATGCGATGGCATTCGTATGCCAGGATCCAGCGGAAAGGGACATATGCATAATGCTGGCGCAGGATGCGGAAGGTCTCGACAAAAACATCCGAGCGCTGGCCCAGCGATTTGTTAGACCGATGCATCCGCGAAAGAGCCAGAGGGACGCGAATCCGGCGGAGCGTCGTGATCCGCGCCAGGCGCATCCAGAATTCGTAGTCGAAGGTGAGATTGAAATCCTCATTCAACAATCCGGCGGCTTCAAAGGAACTGCTTCGCAGAAGCGACGCAGGCTGGCAGATGAAACATTCGCACTGCAGCAGCTTCGGGTCGAAATCGCGCACGGGATAGGGGCCAATCATCCCGCCTGCTTCGTCGATCCAGGACGCATCGCCATAGATGCCGGCGGCCCCAGGCGCTTCTTCCAGCGCTTTTACGCCGGCTGAAATTGCGCCGGGCAGAAGCACATCGTCGGCATTCAGATACATGAAATACTCGCCATGGGCACGCCGAAATCCCCCATTGATTGCGCTGGCCGTGCCATGATCGCGTCCGCTATGCACAGCCAGTCCGTTGTACTCGGCAAGAATCGCCAAGGTACCATCCGTGGAGCCGCCGTCCATAACGATGTGCTCGATATGCGGATAGTCCTGCGCAGCAACGCTGTCGATGGTCTCGCGGATGAAACGCTCGGAATCGAGGCACGGCGTGACAATCGAAACCAGTCCCGGCAACGCGGGCGCGGAAACTCTAGCCGTCGGTATCGCGGACATTTGCTCGCATGGGCAGAGGCGAGGCTGACGCCAATGACATGTAGATACGGCTATTTTATCCCAAATCAAGCGTGCGGGCTTGAGAAAGGCGTCAAATTTTGCCTGCCTATGCGAATCGGCATACCAGGAACTGCGACATTCTAATGGTGGAATCCCGCGCCTAGAGCCGTGGCTTTGAGGCCGGGGTGTGTGGCGAACCAATCCAAGTGCCTGCGAATATCGCGCAACAAAATCTCGGCCAGACGTTGGTGAATCCGTTGCGTACCACAACGCGCTGCACCACCAGTAGAGCGACCAGTTTGCTCCTTCGTCGCTTGGTCCTTCTTGGTCTAGGCGAAGACCGGCAAGTTGCGTCCGTCGCTGAGCAGCCTGAACGGCCGAGACGGATGAGGCTGTGATACCGGGTGGCCACCTGGCTGGCAGGGCGTGAAAGATTGATCGCCAGCATCGGCATAGTCCCGCCGAGATAATCCACATTGAAGATCAAGTCCGGATGCCAATCGGGCGCCTTGCGTCAGGCCATCCAACCCATGCCCGGATAGACCAGCCCGTATTTTGTGCCCTGAAGGATTAATGGATTTCACGCGGGGCAGTTGAAAATCCCACGCCAGCTTGGGCTGGATGAAGGGCGCGACGAATGCTCCACTGGCGCCGTCGACGTGAATCGGAATGTCCAGGCCGGTTCGCTCCTGCAAGCGATCGAGGGCCGCACTCAAGGCGCTGACATCCTCGTATTGGGCGGCCGCGGCGGGCTCCACATCCGTGACATACTTGTCCCCCTGGAGCGGCACCGCTCGCTCCTCAACATCCCAGTAGCGCAGGAATTTGTGCCAGCAGATTTGCGTGTTGATGCCAGCTTGCGCATCTTCTCACGCCAGCGCCACTTCAGTGCGAGCCCGCCCGGCAGGCAGGCTTCACTCGATCCGATCGTCGACGTTCCCAAGGTGCTGGCGGGGTCGGGGGAATGCCACAAATCGGCCCGCATGTGGACGCAGCGCATCGCCAGCCCGGCTGTCTGCGGATACTTGTCCTTGTCGATGTGGAAAATGAAGACAATAGGCAGCACCGACCTGCGAAGGAACAATACGGAGCGGTGGATTTGGGGGCAATTAAATGGTGGGGGAAATTCCGGAAGCCTGAGCGGGAGCCAATCATCCATTCCAGGAATGGCTCCGTTTGACAATGATCCTGGCGTCCGGCGGGATGCTACCTTAATCGTTTGGAGGAAACTTTACCGAAAGTCACGGTTGCGGTTCCGTTGTATCGATCCAGCCGATTTCTGGCGATCGTAACCGAGACGTTGCGGGTCTTCGATTATCCCAACCTCGAGTTCATCGTCTCCGACCGGCATCATGAGGACGACGCGATCGACATCCTTCGAGAGACCTTTTCGAACGACGGGCGATTTCGCTTTTTCCTGGCGGAAGACAGGATCGATTGGGTGAGCCACTACAATTTGCTCTTGCGCGAAGCCAGGGGCGAGTACCTAATCTGGGTCTCGCACGACGATTCCTATTCGGCCGACTTCATCAGCAAACTTGTGAAAGCACTGGAACAGAATCCCGATGCGGTTGTTGCCAGCGGCCGGGCGGAGCGAATTGGCATCAACGGTGAGCCGCTAACGTACATTACGCCCAAGATTCCCGCCGAACCGAATGCTCCCGGGCCTCTGCTTGCATACCGCGTGGCCATGAGCGGCGGCCTGCAATTTCATGGTCTGTTCCGGAGGCGGATGCTGGTGGATCGGGAATTGTGGATTCGCCACACTGTCGAGAATATTGCGGCGGATATGCTGTGGATCTTCACCGTGGCCCTGATCGGCCGGGCTGTGTACGTCGATGGCTGCACTTTCTGGAAACGCTACTACCCCAACAGCGCTCACAAAAAGTGGGACTCTATCATGCAACCCAGGTACGTATGGAATTTCGCGAGCGTCGCCTGCTCCTACTTAGACGATTACGCTCCCACACGGACGCAACGCCTGGCCGGAAAGGGGCTCACCTATCTCGCATGCATCCTGTGGGCCTTGCGCCTTAGCAAACGCTCCTGGGTGGGGAGATTCCAAGCCCGCGCCGGCCGCTATAATCTTTAGAACCGGTGTGCCATTGCGTATCCTCCTCGTTTTGCCCCTGTTGTTCTTGAACTGTCTTTGCAGCGCGCAAACCACTGGTGCGCTTGAGGGCACTGTTGTTGATCCCGCCATGGCGCCAGTGGCCCATGCGGACGTGAAAGTTCTGCAAGGTGGCTCCTCGGCGGCGCGGACGGTCACCACCGATTCGAAAGGTCACTGGCTGATCGTCGGACTTCCGCCTGGAAACTGCTCCCTGTCCGTTTCCGTTGCCGGCTTCAAGACCGCGGTAGAGACCGGGCTGATTTTGCGAGCCGGCGAGACTACCTGGGCTGAGGTTCACCTGGAGCTAGGGAACTATTCCGAGATTGTCGAAATCAGCGCACAAGGTTCCGTCCTCAGCGCGAGCGCATCGCAATGGGGGCTCGACACAGAGCGGGAGACTCTGGAGAATCTGCCCCTTGACGGACGAGATATTTTTGAGATGGCTGCGGCGCAGGGCGCTTCGACCGTAACCAATCTGAATCGCGCGGGATTCGTGGGAGGGTTCGGGCTGGCGCTATCTCTGAACGGCGGGAGGCCGAATCAAAACGGTTTTCGTTACGACGGGCTACAGGTGAATGACGCCACGAATCTCCCGCCGGTAAGCGCGGCGGGCCGATCGCTCGGCTTGGAAAGCACCCAGGAACTATCGGTTGTCTCCAGTCCCTTCAGTGCAGAATATGGGCGCGCCGCCGCCGCGGTGATTACCGCGATCTCCAAATCCGGGGGCAACTCCTGGCATGGGAGCTTGTTCGAATATTTCCGCAACGACAACCTGGACGCCAAGAATTTCTTCGACGCGCCGGATCAGGCAATCCCCCCATTCCATCGCAATCAGTTCGGAGGAATGCTCAGCGGCCCTCTTGTTCCTAACAAACTCTTCTTCCTCATCAATCCGGAGGCGGTGCGGCAAGCGCAGAGCCTGACGGTATCGGCCCCCAGTTTGACGGCGGCCGCACGCCAAGGTTTTCTGCCCATTCCTGGTGAGGGAACCATTCAGCTTCCCGTATCGCCGATTATCCAGCCCTTCCTGCAACTTTATCCGCTGCCGAACGGCCGCGATTACGGGGATGGTACAGCGGAGTATTCGAGCGTAGTGCCCAGTACCACAGATGACGGCTACCTTTCCGCGAAGCTGGACGCGATTCTGAATTCGCAACTTCGAACCGCCTTCCGCGTCGCGCTCGATCGGGCATCCGCGCAAACGGAGGATGCCTACCATTGGTGGACCTTTCAGAACAAAACTCACGCCGATTTTGTCACCAGTGAGACGCAGTGGGTCGCTTCGCCTTCCATGCTGCACACCTTTCGCATGGGCGTCAGCCGCAATTGGGAATTTGAGATTCCCAATCTCAATCCAGGCATAACGTCTTCGCTCTCTTTCATTCCCGGCCAGCCTCTGGGCGTTTTGCAGGTGACGGGGCTGGAGGATTACGGATCCAATAACGCGCTGATCTCAAAGCTGCTGCTGGCCAGCACGGATCTGCAGTTCGATTACGGCTTCACCTATGTGCACGGGCGGCAATCGCTGAAGGCCGGGGCTGGTTTTTCGCACTCACAGACGAACCCGACACTGGCCGTGAACACGCGCGGTTATTACTTCTTTTACTCAATCGAATCGCTGTTGGTAAACGTACCGGCGGCAGCCAATCTGACCACGCCATCTTCCGATCCTTCCCGGACGTTTTCGCAAGATCTGGGCGATGTCTATGCGCAGTATGAAGACCGGCTTAGTTCCTCACTCACGCTGAGCGCGGGTGTTCGTTATGAGCCGTACACTCCTCCGTCGGAGCGTTTTGGACGGGTAGGGCAGGTTCAATTTCCCGCGTTGTCGCCTATGGTAGTGGCAGGCAGCAATCTCTATCGCAATCCCTCTGCCCGCAATTTTGCTCCCCGCATCGCGCTGGCATGGAATCCCGGAGCGTCGCCCAAAACGGTGCTTCGCGCCGGATTCGGGATCTTCTATGACATCCTCGGTTCCACGACCTACCTGGGAAATCGCGCTTATTTGCCGAGCCAGTATCGGAATATCACGATTCCCTTGCCCCCGTTTCCGAACCTGCTTGCGGCTGCGGCGGAGCCCATTCCGCCGTTCCTGGAAACGGTCGACTACGAGGTACAGCAGCCGTATGTCATGCAATACCAAGCGCGCTTGGAACATCAGTTGTCCAGCGGCACTGCGGCATTTGCGGGCTATTCGGGCAGCCGCGGAGTTCATCTTGCGGGATACGTCGGCGACATCAATACTCCGTCGCCCCAGAAGCTACCCGACGGACAGCTCTACTTTGCCCCCGGCAGCCCGTTGATGAATCCAGCATTCGGCCAGATCAGCATGCTGCGAACGCAGTTCAACCTGTTTTATAACTCGCTGACGGCGGGCCTCGAAAAGCGCTGGAGAAAAGGACTCAGTTTGGAAGTGCGCTACACCTTGGGACGCGCGATTGACGAGACCTCTTCCGTGCTCTTTCAAGACTTCTTGAATTTCGATAAAATTCCCAACAATTTCAATTACCGCGCCAACCTGGGCCCGGCTGACTACAACATTACGCACGCGCTGGGCCTCAACTATTCGTATTCGTTGCCATGGAAAGCCGGCCGCGGATGGCATGCGTTGTACGGAGGCTGGGCGCTTGCTGGCATTGTGCAGGTACAATCGGGACGGCCTTTCAATCCGCATCTGGGAATCGATCAGGCCGGAGTGGGATCGCTCGATGATCTGGGCCAACGCCCTAACCTTGTGCCCGGGGCGCCAGTGGTCCTGGGCGGCCCCGATCAGTACTTCAATCCCCAGGCATTCGCGCTACCCGCGGCGGGGACCTTCGGAAATCTAGGCCGGAATTCAATTACCGGCCCGGGATTATTCACGTTGGACGCCGCGCTTCACCGTGCGCTTTTCACGACCGAGCGCCAATCCTTGACGCTGAGGGTAGAAGCGTTCAATGTGACGAATCACCCCAACTTTCAGATTCCATCGCAACTCGCGCTCTATAATGCGGACGGGTCGGCTGTGGGCTCGGCGGGCCAGATTACGGAGACCAGTACGCCTTCCCGGCAGATGCAACTGGCGCTTCGCTGGGCATTCTAGAGTGCCTGACATCCGCGAGGTCTCGCTGCTGATGCCCGGCGACCCAGGGCGCTTCCGCTGGGGCAAGATGCTTTCGCGAGCAAAAATGGCTGTGCGATGGGCCGTTGTCGCCACCGCCCAAACTCCTCTGCGGTTCTTCTACGGATCGATTTATCGAGCCCATGTCTGGTATGCCGTCCGAGTGGCCAAACGCTTCCCAGGCACGCGAGCCATCTACGTCGCACGCTCCGTCGCCAAAGGTGAAATCGTTTTTGGCGTCAGTGACATCGATATGGTCATGGTCGGCGAATGGCCGGAGGACGAACAGATTCGCTTGATGCGCAAACTGGGCCTGCTTAGCGCATTGTCGCCGCTCTACGATTCCGGGCTGTGGCAGCAGGTTCACACCCGGGAAAGTCTCCACAATCTGTGGGAGACGGATTATTTTTTCCAATCCCGCTTTGACGAAGGCCGCCGCCAGTGGAAGCTTGAGTACGGCAGCGATCTTGTTGCCGCACTCGGTCAAGTTCCCCGGGAACGGAAGGCTGGCGGCTACTATATGGAGGTCCGAAGCTGGTGGCTGCACTTCATCGCCAGCACGTTCGGATCGGGCCCCACCGCGAAGGATGCAATCTTTCGCAACAGCATCGCTTATAAAGCGGTGACAGAGGTTCTGAACATCGCTCGAGCGATGCAAACGGGTCGCGCTCCGGAGGAATCACGCAGAGCCGCTCTGCGGCGGTCCATTGACGAAGCCCAAAACCAGAATCGAGATTTCCTCAGCAGGCTCGAAGAAAGCGCGAAGGTTGGTCATCTTCGATTTCGCGGCGACATTCAGGAAGAATCTCTGCAATTGCTTCTGCCAGTCTTAGACCGGCTTCACGCCGATCTTCGCAAACTTCCCTCCTTTGCCCCTCTCGGAGAGTTCCAAGTAGATGCGCGTGCGGAGGAATTGCTGCGGACGCCCCAAGCCATCGCCCATGCGCGGCGGCTGGCCCAGCATTTGAAACAGGCGTGGCCGTCTTATCGAGGCGCCTATTTGGCTCCGAGCGCCGCGTGTTTCGCCATGGATGACCTGCTGCTGCTGATTGAAGTGGATCCCGCGCAGCTTCCGGATTTGGCACAATTGCGAACCCTGTGCGCTTTCCATGAGCAATCTCGCGCGCGAGTGCCTCAGCGAATCGCCTTGTATCTCCTGCTTCCCTCGGGGGCCTGCCAATTGGAGTTCGTCAACTTCACTGAGATGTGGCGCGTTCTTATATTTCCGCCCTCGACTCCGGATCTCTTCACCTTAATCCGTCGGCCTGAGTTTCTCATTGATGGCGAATTACCGGCGATCGCGGGAAAGCCTGTCTGGAGCCGCTTCGCGCGGGACCTCGCCGTAGAGGAATTGAATGTCCGCCGGTCTGTGCTGTCCAGAGTGACGCCGGACGTATTTCCCAACTCCATCGAGATTCTCCGCAACGTGTGGCGGCATCTACAATTGGAAGTTTTAGTACGAACCAGCGCCGCTGGATCAGCGATATTCGCGCTTTCTCTTGGCGCAGTCCGGCGCGAGCTTCAAAAGTTAGCCCTTGCGGAGGGCAATCTACTTAGCTTGCTGGAAGATGCGTATCAGTGCGAGATCAGCGGAAACGCTTCCGACGTTCGGCCCCTGATTCCCCGAATTATGGCCTATTTGACGGGCTTTCACTAACCTGGCGACGGATAAACTCTACCAGCGTTTGCGCGTTCAATTCCAGATCGCGCCCAAGAGTGAGGTTATAAACTTCAGATCGCGCAATCAGCCGGAAGCTCGCACGGAGACGGGACAGCGCGGTGACAGCCTTTCGAAATACTTCCATCCAACCGCGCTGGAAGACGAATTCCATCCCCTGGAATAATCCGATTCCGATGATGCAATTGATGGCCATACTGTGCAGAGCGGCCGATTTCGAGGCTCTGCTGATTTCGCACGCCGCCCGCAGGCTGCGGCTACCAAGGAACAGCAGACAAGGTTCAGCATCCGGGATCACGCGATCGGCAAAGCAGGCGTATCGCATGAGAAGCTTCGGGCCGAATTCCATCCGCTCGACCTTTCGGAATTGCTCTGGAGGAATGGTTCCTTCGAAACCGGGCAGCAATCCGATTCGCAGGGGAAACGCCCACACTTTGCCATTGCCGTCGATCAACGGCGAATCGTCGGATAGCAACTTAATATCCGGGAACCGCAGTAGTTGCGAACCAAGCGTGCTCTTGCCTCCGCCCATCGGGAGGAGCACAAGCGCGGCCTTCGAGGCAATGCTGACGCAGAGAGCATGCACCCTGTGCCGGTCATGAGCGTCGAAAAATTCGCCAGTTTGAGATAGCAGGAACAAGTACGTTACTTCGTATAAAAGGTCGGCATTCAGGCTGTACACCTGGAAGGTCTGTTTTTGAGGATCGTGAATCCCAAGGGCGCGCCCCGAATAGTCCAGAAAGGTCGTTCCGTCGCTGCGAAAAGAGACATTTCGAGGAGTGAAAACCGGGGCTGAGGCATGCTGCGCGCGGTCATAGGGCGGCTCAGTCTGGAAGATCTCAATCCGCACGGCCACGGACTCGGCCGAACTGGTCCACTGCTTTTCAAAGAAGGCAAAATCCTCCCGGATTCCCGATAGAACCGAAACCGGCGCGCTTGCGACGAGTGCTCTATAACCGTATATGTCTAAGAAACACGAATCACTCATGGAAACGGAATATCGTCCTTAATTTGTCAGTCATATCGATCTCGATCTTTGCTGCCCCTGCCGGCAGGGGCCCGGCGCGTTTAAAGATGTCCCATCCGACGAGGGAGTCTGACGCGGAGACCCGCTGCCAAGTATGAGGATTCGATAGCACTACCGACGAGAGCTGTCTGAGGTGGGGAGCGGGATCATCCACACGCATAATCACCCAGCCGACGTGTGCAGCGTCCAGAAACTTGCAAACCGCGTCTTCATCGCGGAAGCGTAAGTGATATCCAAGCCCGAACCAGGTACTGCTGGCGAGCATTTTGCTCGCGCGAAGTACAATGTGCTGCAGCGTCGAATCCCGGAGAGCCACATCCGCGATCAGCGTACCTTCAACCTTTGGACTACCGGCGACCAGCCAGATCTTCCGGGGATCGTTATAGATGAAATCATCCCGGGTCAGCAGCAAGGCGCTATTGTCTTTCTTCAGGGCCGGCGATGTCACGTTGACAACAGCGATGCCAAGGGCAACCCCCGCCACAGGGATTCGCCACCACGGTTTCGGGAGCCGTTGCAGCAAATGGTTAACCCCGGCCGCGGCCAACACAATTACCGGAGGAACGGCAGTAATTAGGTAGTAATTCGCTAAACCTGCATTGACCAGAGAATGAAAAATCCAACAGCCGAGCGCGGCGACCATCATCACTGTCGCTAGGGTGTTGCTCCGCGGAGATCGCCCCACTGTCCAAACGCCCAGCAGGGCCGCCGCGAGAACCGGCCATCGCACACCTGAGACAAGAAGCTGCAGATATGCCGCCGCATTCCAAAGAATACCGTGCGGAGTTGAAGGAAACGCTTGTCCGAAGAAGTGCGGAATAGTGGCGAAGACCAGAAGCGCCAGCACCAGAAGAACTGGGCGTGCTGCAGCGCGGCCCTTTAGAAAAAGAGGCGCCAGAAGGGGCACCATCAGGAATGCCACGCCGCGTCCATGCGTGGCAATGGCACAGCCCGCCAGCACCCATACGATCCATCTTCCGGATCGCGTCTCCCACTTGTTCGCGTAGGTAACCGCCGCCCAGAAAACCAGCCCGCCCAGCAGCAGATCCGGCGAGATCATCGCCGTTGACATCTGGACCAAACTAGTAGTGACGAAGAGAATCGCGGAGCACAGCGCAATCCAAAAACCGTATCGGACGCGAAGCAGAAAGAATAATCCAGCGGCGAGTGCGCTGCCGGCCGCGGCTTGAAACATAAGGAGCCCCAGGCGGCTCCGCCCGGCCGCCAAGGTCCACAGCGCCTCGGCTGCATAAAACAACGGCGGCCAATGCAGAATCGCTACCTTCGGATAATGAATGTAATAAGCCTTCGCAAACTCCCAAGGGTGCAATAGATTGCCTGACAGGAGGTAATCCCGCACCATCAGCGTGGACACCACGTGTGCCGGCTCATCCGGCGTCAGGTCGAAGTCCGACCGATATGCTCCCGAATGAATTTGGAGACCCAGAACCAAGGCACCCAGACCGGCCACGGCCGCCAAGCTACTAGCTCCGCGCATGTCTTTCCAAGGCTTCGCATGCTCTGGTCAATCCGTCTTCAGATAGAATCTGCCTGCTGATCTCCAAAGCGCGCTGCTTATACCGAGGTTGTCCAAGCACTGCGCCTAGCTCTTTAACAGCGCGCTTCACGGTATAGTCATGACGGCCAATCGTTCGAGCGGCTCCCAGGCGAGCCAGGCGGTGGGCATTATCCGGTTGGTCCGCGGAGTGAGGCACCACCAGACTCGGAACGCCCGCCCGTAGCGTTTGCGCGATGGTGCCAATCCCGCCCGAATGAACCACGGCGGCTGATCGTGCGAACAAGTCCGAGTAGGGCGCGTACTGCGCCACCAGAACAGAAGAGGGAACATCCTCGCCCCGGATCTGATTACGAGGGTCGGCGCCAGTCAGGAGAATGGCCCGCCAACCGCCGCGCCGGATTGCCTCCAGACTCTTACGATAGAAGTCACCTGCGACTGTAACAGCCGACGTACCCAGAGTGAAGATAACAGGGGGTTCGCCGCGATTCAGAAATTCGTCTAAAAGGGTGTCCGAATCCGAAGGGACAACTCTGTCAAAGAATACAAATCCTGTAACTTCTGTTTTTTGTGGCCAGTCCGGCTGAGGATCGCCCAGCATCTGTGAAAACCAACCCAGCGTGCCGAAGGGTGAGATCATTCCGTCCCGGACCGGGTTTTGGGTCGAAGCCGGCAGACCTACCTCCTTACGCAGCGCATTGATCGGGCGCATCCAGGAGCGCGTCACGCGATCTATCCAACGATACAGGCACCGGTGCGGCCGGGGGCCGAGCTTCCTGAGGGGATGAAACCATGCAAGGGGCGGGAGCAGAGGCGGATCGTACGCCGAAAGGAACACTCCCGGAGACAGGATCACCGACGTCCAACGGATCCCGAGTTTCTCCGCAACCAGAGGCGCGGGAAACAGTACCGGGTGGATTACCAGCAGATCTACGCCTTGGCAAACGTGAAGAAGATCATCGTAGGTTTCGCGCGACTTGGGAAGGACCAACGTCTTCAAGATGTATTCGGTTCCGTTTTTAAGATCGTTCCCCCGCGCGGAAACCTCGGGTGAGGAGTTCATCAGGTGAGCCAAGTCAGGCCGAATAGGATGAAAGGTAAGCCCCTCCGCCCGGACTTTCGTCTGGTAGGACGCACATGTGGCCACCGTGACCGAGTGCCCGCGCGCCTTCAACCCCAACGCAACACCCAGATAGGGATTCACGTCCCCATGCGTCCCCGAAGCGGCGAGAACGAATCTCATGAGCCGGGGTCAGCCATGCCAGGTGTATTCGACAGGCCTCTTCGGAAACTCACTGTTCAACGCGAGTGCCATGCACCGGCACAGGACGGACGGGGGCCGGATGCGCGAGGGCGGGCTAACGCCGAGTTGCCAAACGCATTTCAAGTTCTTATGTTAGCCAGGAGCCGGTTTGATGGCAATGGCGGGTGCCGAGCGTAAGTGCCTCTTTTTGGTTTCAGCTCTCGTGGGATGTGAGCAAAGCAGAATGTACAGCCGCAAGCACTGCATCTGGTGATTCAGGGTCTGCTCCACCGTGCATAGATTTGCCGCGGGTTTGCTTGGATCGATCTCGGCTGCGGCCCGCGTAGGCGCGGAGCTTTTCCAGCCTGGCCTTTGCGTGCAGGCCATATTGACCCTCTCGGGCTTTTCACGGAGAACCTGGGCCGTCCGGCGGGTTGACTACGATGAGCGCGAGATCAGAGTCTTCCGGGCCGCCGGGTAACCAAACCTTGTACATCTCTTTCCAGAATTCCTTGATGCCGGCCTCCATTCTGCTCAATCCGCGCGTTGCCTCGCAACGAAAGAAACGCCGAATTGTCCTTCTCGAAGACGAGTAGGACTTGATTGTCCTCGGCAACCTGGTCGTAGCCTACCGAGGTGACCCGGCGCCGGCAGCGGAACTACCCAAACCTTCACGTTCAGGTTCACAGATCCTCGAGGTTATGCGGACCTTTCCAATGCTGATATCCTCCTGAACAACATGTAGACGTAGCCGATGTCGCGCAACCAATGCCAGATAGCACGGCAGCGCAGATCCAGCGTACAGGGATGGGTCAGACATACTGTCGGCGTGCTGGAACTTGGCCGTGACTCACGAGCCGCAATGGCGAGGACGACACCCACTGGCAGAGCACAAGCCCGCATTGAGTGACGCGCAGCGGCGCACGGCGGGATGTTGCATTCTGCGGAGGATTTGGAGGCCGCAACGATTGGGCGGTCGGTTTCGAATGTCAGGATCGAAATGGACCTGGATGAAGAACGGCGTTCACTTCGCCCGCTTCATCGCTGCCAGCAAAGCTGGATAGGGATTAATGGCCTGTCCCTTCCACCATTGCTTTTCCGGGCCTAACTCAAAGATCGTAAAATGCAGGTGCGGCGACGCCGGATCCGCATTCCCTGTTGAACCCACAAACCCGATCACTTCGCCCCGGGCGACCTTCCTGCCCTCGTGCAAGCCTTCCGCGTAGCGGTCGAGGTGAGCGTAGTAATAACAATATATGCCCATTGCATCGAATTCGTAAATAGTGTTACCGCCCGGTTTGCTCAAGAACAACTTGCGAACGGTGCCGTCCACTACCGCGTGAACCGGTGTCCCTTTGGGAGCGGGAAGATCGATCGCTTCATGCGGATGTCCCGAATGGATTTCATTGAAGTTGTCCCGGACGTTAGCTGCGCTCAGGCCGTCGATAGGGAGCCCGATCTCGGGTGGGGCAGCGCTCGCGGCAAGAGCGAGAACGAACACGAGGCATTGCCCGACTCGGATTCCACGCCCCACTATTTATTCCTCCGCCACTACGGGAGTGCCAATACCTACCATGTGCGAGAGATCGACCGCATCCCAGTTTGTAAGCCGGATACACCCGTAAGATTCACCCTTCCGCACGCGGCCTGGATCATCTGTCCCATGGATCCCATAGTGTTCCTTCGACAGCCCCATCCATACCACGCCTACCGGGTTTCTCGGTCCTGGCGGTAGCTTCTGTGCCGCTTCGTTCGGGTTCACGTTCCAGAAATGCACCGGATCCCAGTTAAACCACGGATTGCGGACGATATTCAGGATCTTCCAAGTTCCGATCGGCAGCGGGTCATGCTCGCCCCCGAGGGTTGCCGGATATTGCGCCAGCACTTTGTCGCCAAAGCCATAAGCGGTTACCGTGCGTTTCGACTTGGAGATGACGAGTCGCGACGCCCGCCGGGCCGGAAACCGTGCCACGTTCACTACCATGATTTGCTCTCCCGCCGTGTCCAGTTTCTTGCCAGGATTCAATTCCGCGAGTAGATTCGGCGACATGTGAAACTTTTCCCCTAATCCCTGCTCAGGCGATTCGTAGCCCATCCATTTCATCTTGGCCTGTTCAGCAGCAGTTTTCGGTATTTCTTGGAAGGGGCCTTTCACATCGGCTGGCGTGATCGTATAGGTTATAAGCAACGGACCCGTAAAGACATTGAGCAGCTTCCACATCTCGGCGTCGACAATGCCGGTTGGCTTCAACCCGTGGTTTTCCTGGTAACCTTTGATAGCGATCACCAAATCGCCGCCATAGCGGCCATCGATTTCCCCGGGAGAAAACCTCGAGCGATCCAGTAGGATCTGCGCCCGAATCACCTGCGGACCGGTCGCGCCCGGGCCAATAACTCCCGTCCCGGCTTGTTCTACCTCGCTCGAAATGAGATTTCCGAAGATCGGCGCGGCAAGGATCGATGTGGCCACAACAACGCACGCCGCCAACCTATGCCTCAGACACATACACATGTAAACATGCACGTGTCAGGCCATTCGTCAGGTATGATCCATCGCGGAGTATTGGTGGGAGCACCTGCGAAATAGCGCAGCTGCTGCGGATGCGGCAGAGCGCTTTGGCCATGCGCGTGCCAAGTCTCCGCCGAGGTGACCATTATGAAAGACAGCACGAAGGACAAAATCGCCGGCACGGCGCACGAACTGAAGGGCGCGGTCAAAGAGAAGATCGGACGGGCCAAGAACGATCCCGCCCTTGAGAATGAAGGGACGGACGAGAAGATCGGCGGCAAGGTCCAGAAGAAGACCGGCGACGTCGAGAAAGTGTTTGAAAAGTGACTCGGTGCGAAGCGCCCGGAGCGAGCTTGGTAATTGAATGAGGAACTTTATTCTCAGCGCCGTGCCGGGCGCGCTGCATTCTGCATAGGGGCGGCCGAGTGGTGACGGTCAAGCCGCCACGGGTTGTCGTCGAGCACCCACCCGCCGGCCGAGTCCTAGCCGCTGGCAAGTCCCACCACACGAGCACGCGCCTTCTGGGTCGCTCCAGGTTGGCAGGACGACGGATACGTGTTCGTCGAAGAGCGCTGGAAGTAATCGCGTAAGGCGCTTTCGTTGGTAGTGGGTCAAATTCAATTTGGCCCACTACCCTTTCGTTAGACATGATTCTTCCCATATCGATAGTCGACAGATAAGTTGCCGGGAGGGTCCCGAACTCCGGATTATTTGGGGGGCCGGATTAGCTGCGACAGGATATCGATCAGCTCGATATTCAGGCCAACATCGAGCGCAAGGCCCGCCAAAAGGGGAAAACAATCGCGAGGCAGATTTCCTTGTGGTGGAGTTTCCCGAGGAATGTCCTTTTCAGGGCCCGCCGTCTTTACTGGGACTGGCGAGCCGCGCCGTTATACGTTCGCCGGCTAATTCTCGATGGTCACGATGGCGACCGAGGCAGAGTGACTCTGCGTGCCGGGCGCCGCCAACCCCGTCCGGTGCCAGCGTAATAGTAGGGCGGTTCCCACTAACGGAGCATCCGCGCCGGTCACTTGGAGACGATCCACAGGTTTTTAAGCATTCCCTGGAGTTACTTCCCTGGTTGGCTGCGTGTCCCCTTCACCTCGATTTGGTCGTTGGACAGACTGTACGCGTTGGCAGCAGATTCGTGAGGATAGCATTCGTGGCGTTGAAGCGTTCGGGTCGGCGCGGACTGACGTAAGGACGCGACCTTAAATTCCAGCTTCGCCGGAGCCGGCCCGCGCGCGCGATGGAGGATTGCCAAATGCGGGAGTCCGCAGAAACCCTTCCGCCTTCAAGCCCGCAAGATTCCGTGATCTTGCATGAGGTCCGTCGTACCGTTCCTTTGGGGGCGACCAACGGCACGAGCGAATCCCACACTTGCCAAATCCTCTCACTGATATCAAGCAGGGATATCAAGCAGGCCGATGGTTGGCTGATGTTCTCCGCTCTCGGCTCTGTACCAAGCCGCCCTGATGACTTCCATAGGCTACGACGTCTACCGGCATCGCGTCTTCCTTCGGCTGGAAGGCAATCTCTGGGTGCGAGAATCGTCTGCGTACTCCGGATGGGCTTGAGCAACGTTCTGGGCAACGACTGCTCTGGTTTGCATATAGTATCGGTAGGAGAGGAAACCATGAACCCTCAAAAGCTCCCGCTGCCTGGAAGTGAAAGGCAACCTGTCGGAACCCGGGTAGGCGATCAACCGAACGATGAACTGATCGAGGTCTCAGTCATCCTCAAACCGAAAACGCGCGCGGTGCTGCCGCACGCGGGTGGCGCGACAGTCTCACGCGAGGATTTCGCGGCTCGTCACGGCGCGGACAGCCGTGTGATCGAGAAAGTGAAACAGTTCGCAACAGATAACAACCTGACCGTCGAAGAGGTTTCGCCGGAGCGGCGGACAGTGAAGCTGCAAGGAACCGCGGCGGATATGCTTCACGCGTTCGAGGTCAAACTCGATCGTTACGAACATCAGGGACACCAATACCGCGCCCGCACCGGGAGTATCAAGCTGCCCGCCGATCTAGCTCCATCGGTGGAAGCGGTGCTGGGTCTGGACGACAGACCGCAGGCGAAAACGCATTTTCGAATCCATGGCGAGCATGCAGGAGCCGCGAAAGCGGTTTCCTACACGCCCCGTCAGGTTGCGCAGCTTTATCAGTTTCCGCTGGATGTGAGCGGAACGGGTGAGACCGTCGGGATTTTGGAACTTGGCGGCGGGTATCGTCCAGCGGATCTTAAGAGCTATTTCGCCTCCGAGAGCCTCGCGGAGCCAACGGTGACATCGGTTTCGGTTGATAAAGGACAGAATAAGCCCACCAATTCCAACAGCGCCGATGGCGAGGTATTGCTGGATATCGAAGTGGTGGGATCGGTGGCGCCCGGGGCGAAGATCGTGGTGTACTTCGCGCCCAACACCTCGCAGGGATTTCAGGATGCGCTGACCACGGCAATTCACGATTCCGTGAACAAGCCTTCCATCATTTCGATCAGTTGGGGTGGCGCCGAATCCACATGGACGGGGCAATCGATGACAGCGTTCGACTCGGCCGCACAGGACGGCGCCGCACTGGGAATCACGATCTGCGCCGCTTCCGGCGACAATGGATCGAGCGACGGCGTCACCGATGGCGCCAATCACGTAGACTTCCCGGCGTCCAGCCCGCATATTCTCGCCTGCGGCGGAACCAGCCTGCAGAGCGCCAACGGAGTCATCACGAGCGAAACGGTGTGGAACGACGGCGCGCAGGGCGGCGCGACAGGCGGCGGCTTCAGTGTCCAGTTTCCATTACCCGCGTGGCAGGCGAGCGAAAGCATTAAGCCGCCGACGGGTGGCGGCCGAGGCGTCCCGGATGTTGCAGGCGATGCGGACCCCGAGACCGGCTATAAAGTGCTGGTGGATGGGAAGTCGCTGGTAATCGGTGGCACCAGCGCGGTGGCCCCTTTGTGGAGCGGCTTGATTGCCCTGATGAATGAGAAGCTGGGAAAACCACTGGGCTTTTTGCAACCGGCCTTATACGGGCTGCCCCAGACCGATGGAGCTTTCCACGACATTATCTCGGGATCGAACGGAGCATTCTCCGCCGGTCCGGGGTGGGATGCGGCGAGTGGACTGGGCTCGCCCTCGGGAGAGAATCTGCTGAAAGCACTTTCCGGCGGGAGTCCGCTCACGTCGAGCAAGATAACCAAAAGTCACGGAAGGGCGTGAAGGATTTCCATCCGCCTGCCAGAGAAAACCTCGAAGCGAAAAGTCAAATCGGTCGTTTTACCCGACAGTAACAAAACCGTGACCAAGGCCCGCGCAATATCGGCCCAATGGGCTTTGTTTCGCTTTAGGCTGTAGCTCGGGCAGCGTTCCAAGGTTCATAAGCTGCCGCGGCGATGCTATCCGGGGCCGGCGCGCCCCGATGCCGACTGCGTGATCGAGAAGGTATCCTTTTTGGCGATCGGTTTCTTGCCTTTCGTGGTCTGCCCGACCAGGTGGACCTCCCTTGTTCAGGCGGAGAATCTTCCTCTCGCGCAGCAGCCTGGGCACATTCTGACCCGCCTTCGAATAATAAGGCAGCGAGTGTGGGGATCGTATTGTGCGTAAAAGAATGTCGCCTACTGCCTTTCAGACGATGCTTCAAAGAGGATTCGGTTTACGTTCGCAATCAGTCCGAAAACCCTCTGATTTTAGGAACCCTTGTCAGCCACTTGGGGGTCGCGCGTACACCGAAATGAGCGAGCGGCTCCGCCGGGTCGTCGACGATTTCGCCCAAGTCGCATTGCATCTGGCTGGACACCTCACCGCTGAGTCTAGACCTGATTGTGCCCCACTTCTTCAACCATTTCCTGAACTACCTCTTTGACCGCGTTCTTAACTGCGTCTCTCACGCTTTCCTCAACCTCTTCAGCGTCGAGCGTCAGTTCGGGCCGCTCCCCCATCATCTCTTTAATCGTGGCATCAACGACCGGCGATACAGGAGGAAGTTCCCTGACTACAGCCTTCGCTACTTTCTTTGCCATCTTCGCCAGCGGCGGGGGCGAAGGCTGTTGCGACGCATCCTGTTTGATAGGCTTGGAGAGGCTCCAATCTTCCAGGAACGTTTTCGCGACTTGATTCACAATCGTGGAATCGTGCAGGATGACCCCGGCTTCTCGACGACGATCCAACTCCATCTCCCGAAGGCTTTGGCTTCCGATAAATATAGTGCGGCGATCACGGATTATGACTCGGGTGTGGAGCCTCGGGCTAATGAGTCGGCGAACGCTCAACCATGAATTCGCGGGCAAGACTTTGCCGATTAATTTGATGTCTACGTCTGCTTTGGCCCGCTCCTCAAGAAGCCGGATCATCGTGCGATCGCTGATCTCGGGGTCATAAATGAGAAGCTCACGCTCCGCGCCTTCGATGAACGACGAAAGTTCCTTGCGGGCGTTCTCGGGGCTGACGACGAACGTTGAAAGGCCAGGCTCATAAGGTTGGCGTTTGGCGTCCGCCTCCACCAGCTTGAGCGCTTCGCGCACCAGTTTTGGGTCTTTGGTCACGATGCCAAAACTCCGGCTCCGCTTGATATCCAAACGAGTGAAATTAAATGCCAGCAGATACAGCTCAGACCGGTCAATCACCATCAACTTCGCGTGATAACGCACCAAGCCCCCGGATGTGCGCGCGACCGTGATTCCCGCGGCAAGTAGCCTCATCTCCAGCTTTCGTAGGCTTTCTTCACCTGAACCGTTTATATGCGCGATCAAGGCCTGAACAGAGATGCCACGGCTTACCGCGTCCGCTAGTGCTCGTTCGATTTCAGGCTGGTCGAACCGAAAGATAAGGATGTCAATACTGTTCTTTGCGTTGTTGATGCCATTGATAAGCGCTGAAGCGCCATCTTCCGGCTGTTGCAGGAGTTTCACAAGTACCTTTCCATGCTGAATACCCTCATTCAGCCTTCCTATTGCACGTCAGCCCGCACTCACGACCAGCGGCCGGAGATCGAGTCGATGTAATTGAATCCACGGAGATGCCGGGTGTTTCTGGTATTAAACCAAGGACGCGAAAAAAGAGCGCACTATGCCGGTCGGCCAAGTAGAATCTACCGAGGCTCTGGGCCGGGACAAGCGGGCTCAGGCCTCTTGCGTGGCCGGCACGTTATCTTGTTGCATAAATTGCAGCGCATAAAGTTGCGAATAGAGCCCATGGGCGGCTACCAAGTCGTCATGCTTGCCGCGCTCGACAATGGTTCCGTTCTGCACCACGAAAATAATGTCGGCACGCCGGATCGTGGCAAGACGATGAGCAATCACGATGGAGGTTTTACCCATCGTCAGCCGATCCAAGGCATCGAACACCAGCTTCTCTGAAGCGGCATCCAGCCCGGAACTAGGTTCATCCAGGATCAGTATCGGCGTGTTGCGGATGATGGCACGGGCAATCGCGATGCGCTGACGCTGCCCTCCGGACAACGTCGCCCCCCGCTCCCCGACAATGGTGTCATAGCCGGCGGGTAGTTTTTCGATGAATTCATGCGCGTTGGCCAACTCTGCCGCCTTTATGATTTCCGCACGACTTGCTTCAGGTTTCCCGTACGCGATGTTGTACCAGACCGATCCATGGAACAGCAGGGTGTCTTGGAGCACGAAACTGATTTGCTGCCGAAGAGATTTCTGGCGGAGTTGGCGCACATCCCGGCCGTCCACCTTGATGACGCCCTTAACAGGATCGTAAAACCGGGGGATCAGAGCGCTAATTGTGCTTTTGCCGGCGCCCGTCGGCCCGACCAGCGCCGCCATCTGTCCCGGCTGGATCTTGAAACTCATATCTTTGAGGACTTCGGCGCCGGGTTCGTAGCCGAAGCTCACTCGATCGAACTCAATTTCACCTTTCAATCGGGGGGCGCGGCGTGCTCCCGGCAGATCCTTGACTTCCCCATCCATCTCCAGAATTTCTCGGATCCGCTCATAACCAATTGCCGCTTTCGAATAGGCATCGGTCATCTTCGAGAGGTCCTGCATAGGCTTGTACATCTTTCCGATGTACATGATGAACACAATGAGAGAACCTGCCGAAAGGGTGCCGGCAAGGATCATGCGGCCCCCAAACCACAGCACTAAACTGGTGCCAACGGCCACGAGAATCTCGACGAACGGGGCCAATCGCGCCTTGATGCTTCGCGCCCGCAGGCTGACCTCGACGGTTTCCAGGCTCTCTTCTTCAAGACGGCGCTGCTCGTAGTCCTCCCGCGCGAAAGCCCTGATCACTCGAATTGAAGAGAGCGTCTCCTGGAGAACCGAAACGATCTGCCCTTCCTTTTTCCTCACTTCCCGCGATGCCTTCTTTATGCGGCGGGTGTAGGAGTAAACAACCGCGAACATCGGCGGCGCAACCGACAAAGCGATCAACGTGAATCGCCAGTTGAGGTACAGCATCACCCCCACCATGCCCACCAGCGTCAGACAATCGACCAGCGCGCCTAGCAACCCGGAAGTGACGAAACTCTGAATCGCGTCTATATCGGTGGTCGCCCGGCTGATTAGGTCGCCGCTCTGCTTGTTATCGTGGTAATTCAGCGAGAGCCTCTGGATTTGGGAGTACATCATCTTACGGAGGTCGTGCATCACCCATTGACCGACGCTGGTGGTGAGATACTTCTCGGCGTAAGAAGCCGCAGCTCCCAGGCATGCGATGAACAACGCGGCGATGGCTGCCAGCTTGAGTATGGCGAGTTTATTATCCCCAACGGTCGCGTAAATCCATTGATTCAACCAGCCGCTGGTCGGGTGAGATTTCAGAACATTGTCGACAACGACTTTCACCGGCCAAGGATCGAGGAGGCTCGCGATTCCCTCCACCAGCACGGCGACAACTCCCCCAGCCAAGGCTCCTACGTGAGGACGGAGGAGATTGCCGATCCTAAAGCGTGCACCGACCGTCTTAGCACCCACAGACAGTCTTTGCGCGGTGACTCCTTGGGCGTCCACTTAAGGCACTCTTGCATTTCTGGTTCCATCCTTGGCGGGGCTGGCAGGGGGTGGACCGACGCTTGCTCGCTAATCGTTATGATCACGATGACCAGCAAGTGGTGTCGGCCCTTGAACACCTTCGCCGTGCCGGCGCTTGTAATCCTCGTAGCTTTTGCCGGGACGGACGGAGTCGCAGCCGACCATGGCGGGAAAAAGCAGTTGGCGGATTCGGTACAAAATGACGAAAAGGGGCGGCCGACGCTGTGGCGCGATCCAGCGGATATTTCAGCACGCAACCTCTTCTACGGTCCGGGTGGTCAAGAGGATCAGCCGCACGATACATTCACTTTTGTGGAGGAAGATCTCAACGGGACGAACCCGAAGATAGTGATCCAGGAACAGAATGGCGTGAAATGGACCGTTAAGTTCGGCGCCGAAGCTCGGCCGGAAGTCGCCGCGTCCCGCTTAACTTGGGCTATCGGGTATTTCGCGAACGAAGACTATTTCATGCATGACCTCACGGTGGCGAACGTCCCTGCCCGGTTACGCCGCGCACGCAAATATATTGCCGGAGACGGTTCGATGCACGATGTGCGTCTGAAGCGGCATCTCGAAGGCGAAAAAAAGACTGGAACCTGGCCTTGGAGTGAGGACCGTTTTACCGGTACTCGGGAACTAAACGGCCTGCGGGTCCTGATGGCAGTTATTAACAACTGGGACCTAACGGACGAAAACAATGCCGTATACACGATCAAAAAGACTGCGGTGTCCGGCTCCCCCGAAGAGATCTACATGGTCAGCGATGTCGGCTCCACGTTCGGATCTGGGAGGCTCTCATGGCCGCTTCGGAAGGGCCGGGGCGACCTTGGAGCCTACACCCATTCGAAATTTATCACCAAGACAACCCCTGACACTGTGAGCTTCTTCACCCCGACCCGGCCAGCCTTCTTTTACTTGTTTACCCCGCGCGAATTCATGAGCAAGCTGCGGCTGCGCTGGATCGGGAAAGGGATTCCTCGGAGCGACGCGAAATGGCTGGGACAGCAATTAGGTCGGCTGTCGCCCGACCAGATTCGCGACGCCTTTCGGGCTGCGGATTATTCTGCCGGGCAAATACAGGGATTCACGGCGATCATTCAGGCGAGGATTGCGGCTCTCGAAGAGCTTTGACGTGGCGTCCGTTGCAACCTCCCCATCGCCAGATGCATCTACCAAAGTGGTCACTCTTGACCTCGGATGAATGAGTTGATATGGCCCGCGAAGACGTCTGTGCTCGGTACTCTCTAACAAACGTGCTTCTCTTTAAGCGCCTTGGCCTGCTGGGTTATGCAGCCCCTCTTATTTTGGTATTTGCATTTGGGACTGCAACTTTTGCAGCAGTGACGCCGCCGGTTCTTCAGGGCGTCGGGAACTTCGAGAGGGTAGACGAGCACGTTTATCGCGGAGCGCAACCGACCGACGAGGGATTCCGCAACCTTGCTAAATTGGGCATTAAGACTGTCGTGGACCTGCGTGAGTATAATCAGCGCTCGCGGGCCGAAGAGCAGACTGTGGAAGCGGCCGGCATGCAGTATGTCAGCGTTCCGATGCGTGGGATGCAGGCTCCGTCGAACGAAAGCGTCTCTAAAGTGCTCACGCTGCTTGAGGACCAATCTACCGGTCCGGTTTTTGTACATTGCATGCGAGGGGCGGATCGAACCGGGAATGTGATTGCATGCTATCGCATCGAACACGACCATTGGAAGAATGATCGTGCTCTGGCGGAAGCCAGATCGATGGGGATGAGTTGGTTCGAGAAGGCCATCCAGCGTTATGTCCTCAGCTATCAGCCTCGAGTTGGCAATTCAATGCCGGCCCCATTGACCGCTAGTACGGCGATGCCCATCGGTTCCGCCCAGTAAGTCTGCCAGCGGGGGTAAGCCCGCAGCGTCGGTCTTTCGAGGCCGGGGAACGTTGTCCGATCCCGTAATGTACGAAAACCCAAACCTGTCGGCTCAACCGCCGTTCTGAGCTTGGAGCGTGGACGGCGAACCAAACCAGAGGGGGAATACGGACAGTCGGCCTTTACTCTGACTTGGCCTGATGCCTTCGAAGCCGGTATGGCCTCGATAATGGCGGATCTGCCTCTGAGGCGAGTTCGTCGCGACACCGGCGGTTCAGCGAATCA
>DASXEY010000095.1:0-37016 GCA_036489835.1 Bryobacteraceae bacterium
CGCGGGACAACGCATAGTAACAGCGCCAAGATGGGCCTGGGGATGAAGCGCCGGTTCTGGGAGGAGGACGACCAGATTTTTGGCGGACACCTTTACTCAGACCTGCCGATTGGCGAGTTCTCGTATCCCTCGACCGGGTACCGTTCCCGCAAAGGCGTGCTGCTGGGTCTGTACATAAATGGTGGCGGCCAGGCGGGCAACCTGATTGACCAGCCTCTCGCCGCGCGCATAGAGCACGTGCTAATGCATTCGAGCAAGGTCCATCCGCAGATCCGCCAGGAGTTTGAGAGCGCTTATGGCGTCTGGTGGCGCGAGGTCGAATACAGCCGCGGTGGCTACGCCGGCGGCGCAACGACAGCGCGACGCGCCCAATTGGCAAAGGTCGAGAATCGGTTGCTGATTGGGTCCGCGGCAACAGCGCCATATTCTGAGCCCGATTGGCAAGAAGGTGCGGTCGCCGCGGCCTGGCAAGCGCTGACCTCGCTACACGAGCGTGCGATGCGGGGCTGATCCCTCCTGCGCCGGACTGATGAGTCGCTGCTGGATCCGAAGTAGCTACTTGGGTTTGGCGATGCGCCGGCGCGACAATTCCAACGCGTCCAGACGTGTGCTCCTGTATCTTCCGGCAGGATGGGCCGCTTCCGGAGCAGTCCGGCCGCCAAGTGCTTCGTGCGCCTCCAATAGCGCCTGTTGTGTGGCATGCGTGTACCTTTCCTTGCTCAGCCTCACCGGCGCAGTTTATGCTTAGCCACCTTGTAGCGCAGCCGGTCACGGGTGATGCCGAGCATCCGGGCAGCTTTGGACTGGTTGCCTCCGGCTTCCTCAGCGCACGTGCAATTAGGCCCTTTTCATGGTCCTCAACTTTTGCGTGATGGGCATTCACCTGCCAGGTTCAGACGGGCTAGTTTAAGACGGAGGGCGGCTAACAGTCTGTGGATAAGCGGCCACTATGATCTCCGAGGCGCGACCCTGGTGGACATGATCGTCAGCGCATTAACGCGCGGCTATTGGTGGATGCTCAAGTAGACGTTGGCCGGCGATTGCTTCCCGGCGATCGCAATTACCAACTGCTGATCCCCATTTTGCAAATTTGACGGAACCACGGCATTAATTTGAAACAGTCCAGGAGTACCGGCGGCAGAATAGGTTACCTTTGCGGACTGCCCGCCGATGGTGACCAGCGTAGTGGCGGTGACGTCGGTCAGAGCCGGGCTCGCGACGCCCGCTTGAGAGGCGGCGAGTCCCGTGGCATAAATTGTCACCAGGGAACCGGGCACGGCGGGCGTGGTTCCCGCGACGCTGCCGATGATTTGCGTACCGGCCGCGTTGGTGGCGACGGCATAGAGTTTTCCATTGGCTGCGTACGTCAGAGCGCCGGGCGCGTTGGGGGCAGCTTCGGTAAGAATGGGGCTGGTAGTGAATCCGTTGTAGGTGACCGAAGCTGCGACCCAGGCAGACGGAAGGCCCTTAGGCGCCTGGACGTTGATCTGGGTGGGGCTGATGTAATACACGTATGCGGGCTGTCCGTTGATGGTGACGCCAACATTGTCGAGTGAGGTGGGGAGATTGCCGTTGACAATATCCGCACTTGTCCAAGTGCGGGTGGTACCGGAGAGGTTGTCGCCGAACAAGGTGATCCAGGAGCCGGATACTATTCCGCGGTCGAAGGTTGCTCCGTTAACGACGCCTTCGCGGGTGGTGAGCGCAGGCTGAGTCTGGGTGGCGCCTACGACGCTATCAGGATAGTTTGTGAAGAGATCATTCGTAGGCCAAGCCGTGGCTGCGTTGGCTGCCGCCCACAGACCGCTATCGATGTCGCTGAACAGGTTGGTCTGAGCGCCCGTGTTGTCGCCCCGGTAATTTAGGAAGACGACCCAGTTAAAGCCGGTGGCGGTGCGTATTTGGTAGGTGGCTGTTCCATCGAGCGAACCGCTGTGCCACCAATTGTTCGCCGTATTGACCAAGAGCCCGAAGCCGTACCAGGAAGACGAGCCGTCCCAGGTGGTGACGGCCGTAGGCAGAGCGGTCATTTGCGCGATGCTGGCGGCCGAGAGGAAGGGCGTCCCGCGGCGACCTTCGATGGCGTTGAGGAATTTGATGTAGTCGATGGCTGTTGCCACCCAGCCGCCATGAGAGTCCATCGATTCGATATACCAGTCGCCGTAGGGCAAGGGCACGGGACTCGCGACATCGGGGAATACGCTTGGCCCGTTGCCGGGACTCTTGTAAACGACTTCGTTCGGCAATTGCCCTTCCGGCAAGGTCTGGCCGATACGCAATTCACCAATCCCCATGGGTGCCAGCACGTTTTCGCGGACATACTGCTCATAGCTCATGCCCGTGAGGTTCTCAATGATGCGGCCCAAGACGGCGTAGCCGAAGTTAGAATAGGCATACTGCGTGCCGGGGTTGAACTGCAGGGGCTGATAGCCCCACATATAGCGGATAATGTTCTCGGTGGACGCCGGGGCCGGAGCGCCCAGTTTCGCACAGATTGTGGGTGAGTTGAACATTGGATCGAAGTTGGAGCCGGTGGGGGAGTCATCCCAGCCACCGGCGTGATTGAGCAAATTGCGGACAGTGATGGAGGCGATGCGCGAATCGGGCGTCGAACCTGCTGGTGGTTGGATGCTCGACGGAAGCAGCGCGAAGGCGGGTTGATCAAGGCTCAGCTTTCCCTGCTCAACCAGATGCATGATGGTAGTGGCCGTGATCGCCTTGCTGAGGCTGGCGACGCGGTAGCGAGAATCGGGCTGGGCGGGAAGAGCTTCTTGCGGATTGGCGTAGCCGTAGCCGCGCGCGAACACAAGCCGGCCATTCTGCGTGAGCGCGATGGAGCCGCCGGGGATGTTGTATTTGGCGAGCAGACTCTCCATTAGCGAATCGAAGCTGGACAGCGAAGGGACCGCAAGTCCGGTGGGCGCAACAACTGGGACGATGAAGCTAACGCTACCCGACGCGGCGCCGTTTTGCAGCACAGTGACGTTCGCAGTTCCACTCGCGGCGATAAGAGACGCCGGGACGCTCGCGGTGAGTTGATTGGCGCCCACGAAGACGGTTTGCAGGGACGAGCCGTTCCATTGCACCACAGAGCTGGATGCAAAGCCGCCTCCAAACACTCCCAGCTTGAACGCCGGTCCGCCAGGCACCGCGACGGACGGGTTCAGCGCCGTAATGAGAGGGGAGGCGCTGGCGAGAGTGAACTGGCTGCTTGCTACCACTTGTCCCTCCCAGATCGACTCGACTCTCCATTGCCCGGGAACAGAGGCGGGCATGTAGCCTGAGATGCCGATGGTGTACTCGTAGCACGAGGAGCCGCCTGTTGCCTTTTGCGTGAATGTGTTGATGGCGTACGGCGCACCGTTTGGCTCGAACCATTCGACAGACCAACTATCGCCGGCGGATCCACCGGTGTAGGTGAAATCGAACCATACGAGAGAGTCGGTGAGTTGGAAGGTGGACTTGGTAGAAGGCAGCGATGGGCAGGCGCCCGAGGCCGCAGTCACAGCTCCGGTGACGACTGGCGGGCTCTGCCCCCAGGCCTCACAGACGGTAACCGTAAGTAGTAAGAACGCGTATGTCAGCTTCCGCATTGCGGCCCTCCTGACGTCTTGGTAGCCGATTTCATGTTGATGAATGTCGATTCGGCAGGAAACTTTCTTCGTGCCCACCTGGCCGCTGCCTCTCATCGTTCCTGTCAGCATCTCAGGAAATTTTACACTGGAACCGCGGTGGGTGCCGGCCCGGCTCTCCTGGGACCGTCCTGGTTCTTGCACACGCGAGGGACTACTTCGCCCCCGACGGCTCGCGCCCGCGCTCTTGAGCCTCGCGCTATCCTTCCCGCATGGACATCTTGAAGATGCTCACTGACCTGCGCGAGGAGCGCGCACAAATCGAGGAGCCATTGCTGATCCTGGAGACCAACCGCATGGACGAGGAGCAACGCGATGCGTCGCATGACTCAGGAGAGTTCATCTTTTATCTCGACTTGCGCCCCAAGAGCGACAACCCTGAGTTGGTGTACGAACCTCTGCCTGGAAGGATGCGACGGCAACAAGATGATGAGAAGATTCTCCATCGCTATTCTCGCGTTGATCGCAAGCGGCGCGGCGGCCGCGCCGTGCCGAAGATTTTGCTACCCGGCATCTTGTTCGAAACTATCATCGGATCCTTATTACGGGTTAGATTCGTCCGAGACCCGAACCTAAAACCGTCCCGTGGGTGGCAGGGCCGCCCAGAGCCACGTTAAGTGTTCTTATCGGCTCAAAACGGCCGATTGTCGTTTCGCTGGTGGTCTGCTCGGAATCAAGCTGTGTCTCAGGTACTCGCGGTGGATATTTGCTGGGTTCGAAGGTTGGGATTGGCGCGCAGGCTCCCCCTCAGCTACGGCAAATCGGATTTCTTTTTGGCCATTAATTCCTCGCTGGACAAGAAAGGAAGTGACTCGAACCCGCCCGTTGCTACCTCTGTGCAAAGAGTCTTCATTCAACATCCACTCCGTTATGAAGTTCGGGCGGAAGGGGTACCCGCACTGAGACTGTCGTTCGGTCGCCTCCCCCGCTTTTGATCATCAGTTCGCCGCCCATCTCTTCGACCCGTTCGCCGATCCCGAGCAGGCCGAATCCGGCGTGCGCGGCGTTGACATCGAAACCTTTCCCGTTGTCCTGCAGCTCAAGCCTGATCTCGGTCCGCCCATAGAATAGATCCGCCCAAAACTGTGTCGCGTGGGCGTGGTGAATCGTATTGGTCAGCGATTCCTGAGCTATTCGCAGCAGGCTCTCGTCCCATCCATTCGGGAGAGGGAGGCATTCGCCATGACAGTTAAACTTGGCCTGAAGGCTCGTAGTCGCCGTCATCTTTCTAAACATGCTGGCCAGAGCGTCACATAGATCGTTGTCTTCCAGAGTGCGAGGGCGCAGTGCTCGAACGGAGCGCCGGGCCTCCCTGCGATGAGGTTGACCCGCCTGTATGCAGAGAGCCGCGAGTCCGCTGTCATTGCCGAACGTAACGCATGGCCCGCGATATCCACGACACGCTGGCGCAGGGTTTCACCGGCGTGATCGTGCAACTCGAAGCAGCCGCCGACGCCATGTCGAAGGGCCTGACGAAAGAATCGCAGGGGCATAGCGGCCGCGCGGCAGAAATGCCTGCGCGAGTTCCATTTCCTCGCTGCGAAACTGCCGTTTCGACGTAAAACGTAATCCGATTGCGCCTTCAAGCCGGCCAACGATCGACATCGGCAGCAGCCGGTCTCGCAGGGAAAAGGCTGGCACATCCCGGATATCCTCAATCAGGCTGACCTTGCCTTCGCGGAAGACCTCGGGCCACGGCCAGAAATCCTCCATCGGCAACCAGAGATTCATTCCGGCAAACCGTGAATCGAATTTCGAAACGAGCGAGCCGTCCTCGAAAGCAAACTCAAATCCGATCATGCCGCTGGCTTCGTCTCTCCGCCACACGCTGCTGCTGTGCGCTCCGAATTGTTCGGTAATGGTGCCGAGGATATGGCCGAATAGCCGGTCCGGGTCGGGTTCGGTCGCCAAAGCATCGAGGGCTTTTCTTAGCGCCACGACTTGCCCACGCGCCAGTTGTTCGGAAACGCGGATTGTTTCTTCCGCCTTCTTTCGCCCCGTTATGTCCATCACGATGCCCAGCATGCGTGTCGCCTTGCCGTCGATGGTCCTGTAGATCCGCCCGCGGGCGTCGAGCCAGTGCACGCTCCCGTCCGGCCATACGACGCGGAATGCGGCGGCCCAGTCCCGCAGAGCGCCGACTGCCGCATGGAAGCTGGTGTCCACAGCCGCGCGATCGTCCGGATGAAGATGCCGGATGAAGACCTCAAAGCCCCAGTCTTTTTCCGGGATCGCCTTGTGATAGCCGAAGTGCTGGCGCTGGGGTCGATTGAATCCCTGGCGCTCGCCGGCTGCACGTACAAGGCTGCGTTTACGCCGGGGTGCGCCGCGGTTTGCCAGTCGGCTTGATTTAGAGGAAACAAGATGGGGAAGTCCTGTTGCATCCCGACGAGGCTATAACCGGCGCCATCCGCACCGTCTTCGAGCGTTTTGCCGAGTTCGGTTCCGCTCGGAAAGCGGGTCGTCACATGTGCTATCGTCGGTTCGAATGCTACGAGAGGGTCAGCGTTTTTGTGACGTATGCGGAGCCAGTATTGCGAAGGACGAGTTGGTCGCGTAGTCAACCAATACGTTCGAAAGGTCACATGTGATGCCACCGGCGAATATGAGCGGGAGAATATGTATCGTAACGGGCGCGAACAGTGGGATTGGGAAAGAGACGGCGCTCGGCCTGGCCCAGATCGGCGCGCGCGTGGTCATGGTCTGCCGGAACGCAGAAAAAGGGAAAGCGGCGCTGGAGGAAATTCGGCGGGGATCCGGATCTTCGCAGGTTGATCTGCTGATGGCGGACATGTCGTCGCAGGCATCCATTCGAGCGCTGGCGGAGCAGATCCAGCAGAAATACCCGCGCCTCGACGTGTTGGTCAACAACGCAGGCGGCACCGCGCTGGCACGCACGCTTTCCGCGGACGGCATCGAAATGACGCTTGCCGCCAATCATCTGGGCGCGGCGCTACTGACGCTTCTCTTGCTCGATCTGTTGAAGGCCAGCGCGCAATCGCGCATCGTCAATGTTTCTTCGTGTGAGGCTCAACAGCCCTCACGCCTCGACATGGACGACCTCCAGTTCGAGCGGCGGAAATATAGCGGCGTCGCCGCCTACCGGCAGTCGAAACTGCTGATGAACGCGTTTACGTTCGAGCTGGCGCGGAGGCTGGCGGGAACGGGAGTCACCGCGAACTGCCTCCATCCAGGCGCGGTAGCGACGAATATCTGGAGCTCCGCTGCGCTGCCGCGCATCTTCAAGCTGCTCATCGCCCTGGTGAAGCCGTTCATGCTGAATTCAAAACGGGGCGCCGCGGTGTCCTTGTATCTCGCGGCCTCTCCGGAGGTGGCGCAAGTCTCCGGAGAATACTTCGTCAAGTGCAAGCCCGCCAAGTCCAATCCTCTTTCGCGGGATCCGAAGTTGATGGCGGAAGTCTGGCTGTGGACCGAAAAGATGACCAGCCTGCCGCTGGCATGACGCACGTCATCGCTGGTGGTCAAGTCTTCGATGACGGCGCATCCGGAAGTTGACAGGGCTGCCGGGGGTTAGATCCTCCCTACGGTGCGCCCCAACGGCGCAGTTCAACCTGGGAGGCCGATATCCTTCAGCATTATGTGCGGTCGTAGACGCTTGGCCAACTGCATCGCTTCGGTACCGTCTTTCGCCTCCCCGCCAATCTGAAACTCCTTGGCCAAGTAGATGCGGCGATTACCCCTCCAAACTGGAGATCAATTTTCAGTTGGGATCTTATTAGCGCTGTCTACGACCAGAAAATCCAGCAACTCATTGCCAGACTCCAATTTGAGTCCAAGTTGGCGCTGCAGAGCGTCGGACAGGTCCGGTTCGGGATCGGACGCTTCTGTTGAAGCGCCTCCACGGCTACCTCGCAGCCTTTGGTCCGCATATCCCAACTTGAAATCGTAGCTCCCCGCTAGGCCGGTCTTGTCCAAAACAGGGCGGTCTAGCGTCAATCCTAGTTTGTCGGCAAGATTCACCATCGTCTGCATCCGGGCGCTCACCCGAACACTTCCGTTGGTTCCAAGGCCCACGAAGTCGGGTGCCCCCGGCGGTAGATCGAAGTACCCGTCCTTATCCCTTGCCACGGGGCCGGGAGCCACCTGATCGAGAGCTTCCGCGGCCTTCGTCAACTTTGGTCCATTCTTGCCCACGACAAGGAAATACACCGGCGCTTCCTTGCTCTCATGGTGTAGAGTGAGCCCGAAGCGCTCCCTTACAAGATTTTGGAGCATGATCTTCAGTTGGTTCACCGCCGATCCACTCGTAGCCGTTCCCAGCACCTCTAAGGATCCGCGTTATATAGGCGCCTGACGACGTTGGCTCCGCACATGGCCGTCCAAAGAGCCGCCCTCTTGCCCCGTTTTTCAAGCGTCCTATTGTAAAGTGTGTGTCTAGACCCGCTAAAAATGACCTTTTGCGTGTGCAATTAGGGAGCTAGTTTGCTGTGACCGTAACACAGGCCACGATCTTGGGGTCGGTCATTGCCGCGGCTGGAATGGATGCTTTGCACTTTGCTGGTGCCGGCCTCTGCCGTACACTGGACAGCTTGCTTCGGAGGACACAGGGGAACCAACAAAATTTGTCACGCAGCGATTCAACCCGACAGTTGATGCAGAGGCGAATATTACTTCAAAACAACGTAAACCGGAGTTCCGCCGAAGGACAGCCGGACGTATCCGGAGCCGGAGAGTGACGGACCCACCAACAGGTTGATTTGTTGGACGCCCGTCAGCGAGGGCGCGGGGGATGTGACCGGTGTGGCGAAGGCGGAGGAACTTGGAAGGACGGCGCTTCCTTTCTGGCGTGTCCGCGATGAGGCCGGATCGATCAACAGACCACCGAAATCGCCTGCGCGAAATCCAGCGCTGCCTGCGGTTGCTGGACGCTGACGGGTTCCCTGCTATGCTTGCTAGGGCGCATGATAGTCACTGTTCAGCAACACATTTTGCAACAGCAGGAAGATAAGTTCCCGGCCGCCCGTGGTAGTTTTTCTTCGCTGCTGTCGGGCATGACTTTGGCCACCAAGATGATCCAGGCTAAGATCCGGCGCGCAGGGCTGGTGGATATAGTCGGCTCCGCCGGGGAAACCAACGTCCAGGGCGAGACCCAACAAAAACTCGACGTTTACGCCAACAAGGCCGTGCTCCATTGTTTGGGGGCGCGTGAAAGTGTCGCCTTCCTGGTATCGGAAGAAAACGAACAGCCTGTCACCATCGACCGCTCCGACACCGGCAAGTACATCGTCGTCTTCGATCCCCTCGACGGCTCGTCGAACATTGATGTGAATGTCAGCGTCGGCACCATTTTCTCCATCCTGCGCCGTCCGGAAGGCGCGTATGGGGAGGCCGCTGTGCTTCAGCCTGGTTGGAAGCAGGTGGCCGCCGGCTATGTTGTCTACGGCTCCTCCACCATCTTTGTCTATACTGCCGGACAAGGGGTTTTCGGGTTCACGCTTGAGCCCGAAATCGGCGCCTTCATTCTTACCTTCGCCAACATGAAGATGCCGGCTGAGGGCAACATGTACTCCGTGAATGAAGCTAACGTCGAGGGTTTTCCAGAAGCCTATCGAACCTACCTTGGCCGCCTACGCTCGCGTAGCTACGGCTCGCGCTATATCGGCTCGCTGGTTGCCGACTTTCATCGCGTGCTTCTGAAGGGAGGGGTATTCCTCTATCCACCAACAAAGAAGAATCCTCGCGGCAAACTGCGGCTGCTCTACGAAGCCAACCCCCTGGCTTTCATCGCAGAACAGGCAGGAGGCTTGGCCATTTCTGGGAGCGAAAGAATTATGGATATCGAGCCCGGAGGGATCCACGAGCGCACACCGCTCATCATCGGCAGCTATTCCGAAGTCGACGAGTTCCGTCGCATCCACAATTAGCCCCCCCCGGGTGCGTTGTCGTCATCGCTCCTCCGGCGTTCACGACTCCGCCAAATTCCAACTTCTTGCCTGGTCTGAAATCCAGCGACTACTATCCTTGGCACAAAAAGTGTAAAAATCCTGTCGTCCTCGGATATGAGGACAAACTTCAGCGTACTTTTTGGACGGCGGGAGCGCGCCAGCTTCCATCGAGAATGGCCGGCTTGGGCCAATATAGACGAAAAGTCAGATTGAAGGCTCCATCGCCGGATGGCAACCAGTTCGAACGCCGATCCGGTCCGGGATCCTGGCTCTGGATGTATAAGTCGAGCGATCCGTCTGAATTAAACTTCAGTGGATCGCGATCTCCTATCGCATACCTGCCAATCGGATTCGCGATGAAATAGCCGTCCTTGTCGTAAGCTGTGACGGACCAGAACGCGAGCACGGGCGGCAGGCTTGACGCTTCGAAATGCATCCGGTATTGCGCGGCGCCGACGAAGGGTTGCCCTTCACTGTCCGCCGAACTGTTGATGTAAACCGCATCCTCTGCGGGATTGGCGCCGATGGCGATGCGCGCAGTTACGGCTCGAGCCATATAGTTGGTCCCGTAGCGGCCGAGGGTGCCCTGGAAAGAAGTCCATCCCGGTCTTACCGCGGCTCCGGAAGCAACAAAATTCTCAAGACGAGCCATCGCCGATTGAACGCCCTGCTCTAAGGCAGCGAGTTGCTCAGGCGTAAGCCCCGAAGCATTGAACTCCCGTCCGGGAATGAGGCCAAGGTGAGCGAGGTCGCGAACCATTGCCGTATCGGCGGCGTGAGGCGGATTGGCTTTCAGCGATTTGGCGAAAGCCGAGAAGAACGCCACAGGCTGCATAGCCTTAATCCTGTCGGGCGGTGGAACGCCCGCGGCAGCCCTCGAAGGCGGGACCGTCCCCGACGTCTGCGCGCTTCCAGGAAACTGGCTCAACGGCACCAGGCGCATAGCCCCTTGAAACGCATGGACTTTGTCGTAGTCGCGCGCACCGTTGGTCTGTGTCCGTCCGAGCAGCCACACCTGGTTCGTCGGCGCATCGAGGCGCGTCACATTAGGCGGAAGCTTTCCGCTCCATCCCGGCCCCACAATTGCAAACCATGCTTCTCCCGTGCCTGTTGTTCGTTTTCCGGGATCGGCGAATGTTTCCGTCCACGCATCCATGAACTGAAGCAGATAAAAACGTTCTCCGGAATCGGCGACGTGGAGAAGCATGGGTTCTTTGGAAACGTCGAACCAAATGTTTGTGTAAAGCGTGTCCGCATTCGGGCGGACGATCAGCCTGAAATTCGCATCCGGAAACGCTGCAACATGCGTCAGATGATTGATCGGAAGCGCCGACATGGTCGCTTCGAGCAAAACCAGCGGATACGCATAAATGTAGGCGCGTTCGGCAATTTCCTGGATTTCACCAGGACCGGGTATCTGTGCATTGATCGTTTGCGCATTAGCCATAGGAGCTTCCCAAAAAGGGGCTGCACACAGCGCAAGCGTGGATACGGCAAGTACGCAATAAATCTTGGTTGTGTTCACGCCATCCTCGAAAGTCATGATAGCCCACCCTTGCTCCGCACGCAGCGCCAGCCTATGATGACCGCGAACGGTCAGACGTGTGCGGCTGCGGTAACGCCGCCTCTGTCTCCTGGCGGACCTGGGGGCGCACCTCTGCCGCTACCGGATGGACCTCCGCCTCCACCACAAGGATCGCCGGGCGAGGCTCTCCTTCGTCGAATGCGTCGCCAAACTGGATGAGACGTCCTCCTCATGGAGGGAAGCGAACCAAGGGCAGCGACGGGCGTGCGAAGACGCCTTGGAGAAGTTGAGTCAACACAAGAGAAGCCATGACAGGAACGAAAGTTTCGAGACGCAGGCAAGGGATTAAGCCTGAAATCGAAGCCGAACACGGCGACCCATCTGGCCTGAACAAGTCCCGGACGAACAACACGGGGCGGTGAATTTTTGGGGCAATTCAATAATGGGGAAATTTCGGAACCGTGCCGGGGAGGCAAACTATTTCTCTCCGAACGCCAACGCCCTGTTGGTTGACGGCATCGATCTTTCTGAGCCTACTGTAGCCCCGCCAGATATCCCCAATTACGCCATACATTTCCAGACGGTCCCGTTCTCTCCTTCCGGCTTCGGAGAACCGGTGTGGTTGGTTCGGTGGGTCCGCTGCGGCAGCCCGTCGAGCGGCCAAAGGCTCGCCGGGAATGCCTTTGCCGGGCCAGCCGTCCAGCGCCCGCATCCAGGCTTCCTGGACGAAATCCTCGGCTAGGCCGATGTCACCGCCGACGCGCCGCGATACATAGGCGTAGAGCGGCCGGAGGGTTTCGCGATAGATCCGGGTGACTTCGTCTTCGGGTAGCGGTCGCATCAGCACGGGGGACGATATGCTCATCGCCATAACGAGCAGGCAAAGCGCCACCGAATCATAAAACCCACCGCGCAGTTCGTGAAAACCGCTCGCTCCTGCCCAGACACAAGCAATTGTAAGAGCTATATAAAAAGCGGTTCGCCTGCTGCCAGTCGTTGCCCGTGTGATCACCAGGACGCAATAGAGCAGGATCATATTGGCCACGCCGGAAAGGATCGTCAAGCCGGTCCGCCGAAGATGCAGCACATGGGCTAAGACTGGCACGGTCAAACGGAACGTCAACTTGCTCTCGTGCGAGAGAGGAGGGAAGCGCCTGTAGTCAGCGGCTACCTCCGCCACCGAGCACATAGCTGGGGGGGGAACTCGCAGCAAGATTGGCTCGCCGAGCGCGCACGAATAGGCCAAGGCGATGGCTGGTCGCTAATTGTAAACGCCGTGGCCGCAGATTATTCAATCGCGATCGTGACAGCATTGCTCGGGCGTTCCAGGTAGGTGAGGCGGACGGGAACGGCACTTCCGGGCGCAATGTCCCCCGGCACCCGAAAGTTCACTTGCGCATAGCCAGGATAACCTGGAGCGTCGCCAAAATACAGGATTTCAGCAAGCCTGCCGCCGATTGCCACTTGCGGGGGGACCACGCCGTTTTCAACCAGGCTGGTAGTGTACATCGCGAGCACAGCCCCAGCGACCGCAGGGTTGTCCGCAGAAGCCACCTTCCCCGTGTCCGCGTGCCAGATCGCGCCCTGCCCTTTGCCGTCTCCCGAGATCGAGGACAATACAGGCGCGGGTGTCAATACAGGCGGAGTGTATATTTCTGAAGTGGAGAGGATAGTCTCAGTATTGGGAGTCAGAAAATCTCCACCCGCAATTAACACCGTGCCATCGGAAAGCAGGGTGGACGTATGAAAGCTACGGGGCGTGACCATGACGCCGGCGGAGCCGAAGGTTCCTGTGGAGGGATCAAAAAGGTCTCCCCAATCGACGCTCTCATCGGGGCAATCCATATCGTCAGCAGAGGAAATCGCACCACCGCTAATCAGCACGCTTGCGTCGGGAAGAAGGGCCGCCGTGTTCCCGTCTGCATTGATGCCCCCAGTGGCAATGAATGTTCCGGCAGAGGGGTCGTACACTTCTGCGCCGATGCCAAGCCCTCCGGCAATCAGAACCTTGCCATTAGGAAGCAAGGTCGCGGTAGATTCAACTCTGCAAGACATCTTCCCGACGGTTGGACTGAATGTTCCGCTCGTGGGGTCAAAGAGTTCGGAGCCGCCGGCATCAGAGCCAAAGTCTCCGCCGCATATGCCCTCGGCAATCAAGACCTTACCGGTGGGTAGCAGGGTGGCGGTTGGAAAGGAGTGTCTCCAGACCATGCTCCCGGTAGCCGTGAATGTCCCCGTCAAGGGATCGTAGAGATCCGCGACGAAATTAGTGTTTAGACTGGTCAAACTGCTGGCCCCCGTGATCAGAACTTTACCGCTGTTGAGAAGAGTAACCGTCGTTGGACCGAATGTGCTCGGCAGGCTTCCGGCGGTAGAGAAGGTTCCGGTGGAGGGATCGTACAGTTCCGCGGTAGCCGAGTTCTCATATAGAAGGGACATCCCCACGGTCAGAACTCTGCCGTCGGGGAGCAGCGTCGCGGTGGGCATCGCCATCGGCGTGGTCATGTTTCCAGTCGCGGTGAACATGCGCGTCGCGGGATCGTAGAGTTCGGAAGTCTCGATGTAGTCATGGTCGTAGCCGCCCGCAATCAAGACACTGCCGTTCTGGAGCAAGGTGGCCGCCTGTCCAAAACGCGCCGTGCTCATGCTCCCGGAGGGGTCGAACCTGCCTGCCGATCGTGCCAGCAACACGGGAGTGAAGCCGCCGCCCGCGACCGTGGCAATCACTCCGTTCGAGACCTTTCGAATTCGATGGTCGAGTGTGTCTTCGATGTAGAGGTTTCCCGCTGAATCCACGCCGATCCCAAAGGGGTAGTTCAACAGCGCTTCGGTGGCCGGGCCGTTGTCACCCAAGCTCCCTGACGACGTGCCGCCCCCTGCTACGGTAGTGATGACCCCGTTCGAGACCTTTCGGATGCGCTGGTTGCCTGTGTCCGCGATGTAGATATCCCCGGCGGCATCCACGGCGACGCCCTGGGGTGCGGTTAGCTGAGCACTGGTAGCCGGGCCGCTGTCGCCGCTGAATCCTATCGTTCCCGTTCCCGCCACGGTGGTGACCGCGCCGCTCGAAACCTTGTGGATGACATGGAAGTCGGGGTCGGCGATAAAGAGGTTGCCAGTGGAGTCCACCGCCGCAGCGCCGAATGTGTAAAGCGCGCCATCAGGATAGAGCGTGGCATAGCTGAGGAATCTCGTGATCACGCCATTCGAGACCTTGCGGACGAGTCCCTCCGTGAAGATGTAGAGGTTTCCGAGGGAGTCCGCGGCAAGGCCGGTAAGGTCGCCCAAGTAGGCGCTGGTGGCGGGGCAGTTGTCGCAGTCAGGATAGGCGCCGCCCCCCGCCACGGTGGTGATGATCCCGTTCGACACCTTGCGAATCAGATCGTTGTTCGAGTCCGCGATGTAAAGGCTTCCAGAGCCGTCCACCGCTACGGCGGTTGCTCCGTCCAACTGCGCGCTGGTTGCGAGACCGTTATCGCCGCTGAAGCCCGGCGTTCCGTTTCCCGCCACTGAGGTGAGGATGCCGGTGACGGCGTCCCATCGCAATACGCTATATCCTCCGCTGGCGAAGAAGACGTTGCCCGCCGAATCGACTGCGATTCCTTTCACGCCCCCGGGTAGACTGGCGGCGGCACCCGGGATGTTGACCAGTGGCACAAATGGCTTGGCGATAGTGGATTGGCCAAAGCTGGCGATCGAGATAATCGAAGTGCTGAGAATCGCAAGAGCAGGTCTTGTCATGAATTGTCTCCCCAATCAATTTCCCGACATCCCGATCCACACCGCGTCGGGCGCGGTTGCTGCGTTTCAACTTGCAGGACGGGCACGTATCCTTCGTGCTGCACGCTGGTTAGAATTTGCAACTTGACAAGCATCAGACCCGCGACCTGTCCGGATGCTCCACCTTGTACTGAACGATTGGCAGGATACCGCTCACGGGGAAGACCGGCGGCGGAGCGGTTGAACCATTCAGAGCGGCCAGTGTGGCCACCGTCATTACCAGTACCGCGAGCAATCTTTGCATCGTCTGAATGATCCTTAGTCCAACTTCGTTCATCTCGACCTAAAGAGCGAAGCGCGGAAAGCCGACCCATTCGGGATACTTCTATTCCACGCTGATCGTAACTGAGTTGCTCGGACGGGCTAGGTAATTCAGCCTCACCGGCACCGCAGGGCCAGGCGCCAGCGAAGCAGGGATACGGACGTTGATCTGATTTAGTCCGGAATATCCTCGCGCTTTACCGAAAAATAGAACCTCAACCGCTCGGCCTCCGATGGCCACTTGCGGAGGGATCACACTTCCATCCGCCAAACCCGTGAGGTAGATCTCCAGCGTCTCTCCAGAAACAGCGGGATTGCCAGGCGAAACCAACTGATGGGTGGACGCATGCAGGATCGCTCCCTGGCCTTCGACTGACACGGACAAGAGCACCGGCGCCGGCGTGGCGACGAAGGGCTGATAAATACTCGCCAGGTCGCTCAACACACCGCAGCATCCGCCCGCCAGCAGGACTGTGCCATCAGATAACAACGTGGCCATGTATCCTGGTGATTGAATCGGCACTGCAGCGCTGAAGACATCCGCGATCGGATCAAAAAATTCCGCACTGCCAAAGTCGGCGATCATGACCCTTCCTTCCGGTAGAAGGGTTGACGTGCTGTAGAATCGCTCTGCCGACATTCTCCCAGTTTGGGTGAATACCTCCATGGCGGGGTCGTACTCTTCTGCAAACGAACTCGGGTCCCAGGTATATGCCAACGTCTCCAGCACCTTGCCGTTGGGGAGCAAGCTCGCCGTGAATGGGTAGAGATCGTCTCCATATGCCGATGAGCCTGTGAAGCTGAAAACACCAGTCGAGGGATCGTACAACTCCGGCTTGGGGTTCGCGCCGTTCACCCGCCCGCCATCAATGAGAACCTTGCCATTAGCCAGCAGAGTTGCGGTATGCCCCATTCTGGCCGCGCTCATGCTCCCCGTAGCCGTGAAGATACCGGTTACAGGATCAAAGAGCTCTGCACTGAAACCTATTGAGACACCGGATACCGGGTTGTAGCCACCGGCAATCAGGACTTTGCCGGTACTGAGCAAGGTCGCGGAGTGCAAGATTCTCATCTCGATCATCGAACTGGTAGCCTTAAAGGTTTCCGTCGAGGGGTCGTAAAGCTCCGCGCTATCCATTAAAGGATTCCCTCCCGCAATCAAGACCCGGCCGTCAGGAAGCAGCGTTGCGGTATGGTTCGCCCGGGCGGTGGTCATGTCGCAAGTGGGGGTGAAGGTCCCTGTTGTAGGATCGTACAACTCCGCGGTGGCCAGATCGCCGGAATCGCTTCCGCCGCCAGTAACCAGGACTTTCCCGTTGGTGAGCAACGTCGCGGTTTCGAACACTCGCGGGGTGTTCAGTCGACCAGTGGTAATAAATGCGCCGGTGGATTGGGCGATGCATACATGCCCGGTCGCAGCCAATAGTAGCAAAGGAACTAGACTGCAGGTCATATATCCTCCAGACTGCGCTGAACCCCAATTGGGATTTGCATTCCTCGATCGGCCCTCCCAATGGGGCGATCACGTCATCGGCAACTCCGTCGATCTTTTGGTTGATTGAAAGGGATCTAATGGTGGAGAACGCGGATCACGTTGTTGAACACATCGGCAAAATAGATCGTGCCGGCGGAGTCAACGGCGATTCCACCCGCGGATCCCGATAAAGAAGCAGCGGTGGCCCCTCCGCCATCGCCCGAATAGCCCGTTGTGCCATTACCCGCGATCGTACGAATGATTCCATCGGGCGTGATTTCGCGAACGTAACCTGCCCCGAATTGCGAGTATCCGGAAAGGCTGCCGCCGCTGATAAAGATGTCGCCCGCCGAATCCCGCGCTACTCCGGCTGCCGGGAGAATTCTTGCACTCGTTGCAGGTCCTCCGTCGCCAGAAGGGGCTTGGCCGTTAGAGCCACCCGCGATCGTCGACAAACTGCCATCGGTTCCCAACTTAAGAATCGTGTTCAGCGTTGCAACCAGCAGATTACCGGATTGGTCCGCGACAACATCCAGAGGGAAGCCAATATTATTTGGTCCGTTCTGGTAGTAATCGTCGCCCGCAACGGTGGTGATGATTCCATTGGGCGACACTTTCCGAACCAGGAAGAAGTAGGTATCCGCGATGTAGAGGTTTCCGTTTGCGTCCACGGTCACGCTGAGGGGTTCGGCCAAGGCCGCGCTTGTCGCGAGTCCTCCATCGCCCAGAGGCGGATTGAAGTCGCCGCGGCCAGCTACAGTGCTGATGGTCCCATCGCCTGATACCTTGCGGATACGATTGTTGAGCCGATCCGCGATGTAGAGGGCGCCATTTGCATCCAGCGCTAGACCCGATGGAGCTGCCAGCTCAGCCGCTGTGGCCGGTCCGCCATCGCCTGAAAATCCGGGGGTTCCATTGCCTGCGACGGTGCTCATCACTCCGTCCGGTGTCACTTTTCGTACGCGGTTGTTGCCCGAATCCGCAATGTACAGATTCCCGTTATTGTCGATAACCAAACCGAACGGAGTGCTCAGGCCTGCGTTTACCGCTTTGCCGCCATCACCCCAGTAAGCTCCGGGAGCTCCGTTGCCCATCAGGTTGATCGTTTTTCCGTCCACGGAAATTCGGACCAGCGAGCCGTGACCGTCAGAGAGGTACAGATTGCCGGAGCTGTCGGTGGCCACGTTGATCGCTCCTCCAAAATTGGCGGCGATTGACGCCACCCCTGCGGATGATACTTTCAGCAGGCTCGCAGCAGCCGAATCGGCGATGTAGACATCTCCCGATTTGTCGACCGCAATGCCCTGCGGCTGAGTTAACGGTTGCTCCGAAATTCCCCCCAGAATTGTGCTGGTCGTGCCGTCCGGAGACATCTTCAGAACACGCCCCGAGTATGTTATGCCATCGCAATCGTCGGTGCTGATTGAGTAATCCGTAATGTACACGGTGCCGGATGCGTCCACTGCGACACCTTCCGGTGTATTGAGACCAGTCGCAACGGTCGAAATCGTGCCGTCCGGCGATACCTTGCGGATGACTTGATTCCCGGTATCGGCGATGAAGAGGTTGCCTGCAGCGTCGAAAGTCAGTCCAACCGGCCAACTAAGCTGCGCGCTGGACGCCTGGCCTCCGTCGCCGGAATAGCCGGAGATTCCGGTGCCCACTACGGTGCTGAGGATCCCTTGCGGCGAGACCTTTCGAATGCGATGCGCAGCGTTTTCCGCGACAAATAGATTGCCCTCGCCGTCAATCGCCAGACCTGCCGGCCAAGCCAATTGCGCATTCGCAGCGGACCCTCCGTCAGCCGAGAATCCGTATTGGCCCGTACCGGCGATCCGCGTCAGGGTTCCCTGCGAATCCACCTTCATGACCGAATTGGCGCTGCCGAAGTAAACGTCACCCGCGGCGTTCACGGCAACGCCGAAGGAAACCGGTATCTCGACGCTCGACGCGGGGACAGAAGTAGGAAGCGTTCCGCCGCCGGCGAAGGTCGAGATCGTGTACTGCTGGGCCAGGATGGAGAGCGGAGCAAGAAGAGTGAGAAAAACAATTTTTGTCATGTGATTTACCGAATCGCGATTGTGACTGTCCGCTCGATTGTAGAGATCGGCATCTGAATTTCAGCGAACGCCGATGGTGACTGCATTGCTCGAGCGGCCGAGGTAGGTCAGCCGCACGGGGATGGCGGATCCTGGTGTCACGCCGGTGGGCAAGGCGAAGTTGACTTGGTTGTAGCCTGGATAACCGGGCGCGTCGCCGAAGTACAGGACTTTGGCAAGTTTGCCGCCGGCGGCTATCTGTGGAGGAATGACACCGCCGCTGCCCAAGCTCGTGGTGTACATCGACAGAGCCTCTCCTGCGGTGGCAGGATTGTCTGCCGATGCGATTTGTCCGGTAGCAGCATGCCAGATTGCGCCGGCACCCGTGCCGTCCCCAGAAAGGGAAAACAGCGCGGGCGCGGCCACCAACACAGCCGGCGTGTAGAGTTCGGCGCTGGAGGTCGCACCAGGGTACGGGGAGTAACCGCCTGCCATTAACACTTCGCCATCGCCAAGTAGAGTGGCAGTTTGAGAAAAGCGGGGGGTGCCCATGGGCTTTATAGTCGAGAAGATGCCGCTGTCAGGATGATAAAGTTCCGCACTGCTGTCAGCAGCCCCACCCGCCAACTGGCTACCGGCGATCAAGACTGTTCCATCCGGGAGGAGAGCCGCCGCGGAATATTCGTGAGACGCGTTCGCGCGCCCTAAGCCAATCAGTGTTCCGGTGGAGGGATCATACAGCTCCGCATCTGCGGGGAAGGAATACTCATCGCTACCCACAACCAGGACCGTGCCGTTGATTAGCAAGGTGACCGTATTCTGGTCAACCCACCAACCCACATTCGAACTCGTAGCGGCCGGCGCAAGGCTGAACGTGCCGCTGCTGGGATCGTACAGCTCAACCGAGGGCGCGCCCACATCGAAACGGCAATCGCATCCGATCAAGACCCGGCCGTCCGGGAGCGAGGCGCCAGGGTTTAGGCTATCGATATTCGGGCTGGCATACGCACCGGCATCTGTGAAAATACCGGTAGCGGGATCATAGAGGCTCGCCGCAGGGCTTCCTAGAAGCAAAACGCTGCCATTGGGGAGCAGGGTGGCTTGGCCGACAGAGGCCATAGTCAGGTTGCCAGTCGCACTGAATACTCCGGTTGAAGGATCATAAAGCTCCGCGGAGGGAGCAGTCTGATTCCCGCCGACGACTAACACCCTGCCGTCAGCCAGAAGGACGGCTGAGTGGCCGGCACGGGCAGTAATCATGTTGCCGATAGGGGTAAATGTCCTAGTTGAAGGATCGTAAAGCTCGGCGCTGGCTAGATTAGGAGGAGGCGTAGGCTGCAGGCAGCCCGTCGACCCGCTAAGGGGCTGGCATCCTGGAAATCCCCCGGCGATGAGAACCTTGCCGTTGGTCAGGAGCGTGGCCGTGTGCGAGGCGCGGGGGGTCGTCATGCTGCCGGTTGCGGTGAAGGCGCCCGGCGATTGCGCCAGGAGGAAGAACGGAGCAAGGAGGGTAAGGAAAACAATTTTTCTCATGTGATTCACCGGATCGCGATGGTGACTGTCTGCTCGACTGTAGCGTTCGGATAGAGCCCCAAATAGAGGGGCACGGCATCCCCCACGGGAACATCGAAGGGGAGTTGCGCGTTGATCTGCACAAGGCCCGGAACGGACTGGGGCGCGCCGCCGTAATACATCACCTGCGCCTCGAAGTAAGGGGCGTCGCAGCTTCCGTCGGAGTCCAGGCGGACGTAGACGGAGGTTGGGAACGGAGAAGGATTCGGTCCTGTGATCTGATTATCGACATCCGCTGGTTTCGCCAGGCCGCCTCCCGTGGCGTAGATCGATATGTTCGAACCGGGAGCCGCCGGATTAAAGGATGAGTTGACCGTGCCGTCTTCATTGATGACGGCAGCCTGTCCGGTGCCGCCTGGACCGAAGCTGAACACGCCCAGGCGCGAATCGAAAACGGGAACCGCGACCGCGCTCGATTGAACTCCGTTGTACTCCACTTGGACGCGGACGTTTGATTTGCCGGCAACATCGTTGGGCACAATCGCGCTGCTCTGTTGACCGGAAACGTAGACGAGAGGCGCGGGTTCGCCATCGAAGAGGATGCGCACACCAGCCAGGCTGGTAGGGATCTGGCCATTGGCCGCAGGTTGCAATTTGACGAGATCCATGGGGCCCAGCGCCGAGCCCAGAATGGTTACGATTTCCCCGGGCGCGACGCCTCCGCCAAGATAGTTGGCCGCGTTAAGGACACACTCATTAAGAATGCGGGGCTCGGAGCCTGTTGGCGGTGGCGATGATTTCTCGATCGCGGTCACCAAAACGTTGCCGGCGGCGCCGAACCAGCTCACATATGCGCCCTCGCTTCCGATGGAAATCTCCGCCGGCCTCTCTGGCCCGGCTGTTCCGAATTCGCGAGTCCAGATAGGGTTCGAGTTGGCGTCGAACCGCATGAGGAACACATCGCCTTGCCCCGCATAGCACTGCTGTGGGAGGGCGCCGTCGATCGTGCTGGAGACGTAGAAGCTAGTCCCGTCTGCCGCGATTGGACCTGAAGCAAACGTGGTGGCAATGGTACGCGTCCAGATTTCGGAGCCCGTGAGATCCAGGCGTCGTACTTCGGTTGCGCCGGAGCCCGAATCGGAGAAGAACTGGACGTAGGCTCCCTGGTTGTCGGTTGCGAGGCTGGTGACAATGGCAAACCGGTCCAGTTGATGAGTCCAAAGATCGTTACCCGCGGAGTCGAATTTCCGGATGAGGTTGTAGCCAACGCCGTTTACCACTCCATAGTTTGCCATCCCAAAGAAGGAAACGCCGGTAGAGTCCGCCGCCCCGCCGAGGATTTCGATCAACGCAGGATCGGTGAAGCGGCGCGTCCAGATTTCTGTGCCGTTCGAATCCGAGCGGCGGATGAACAGGTGTGTTGGCCCGCCGCTTGAACCAAGAATATAAACTCCGTCCGGAGCCACGGCGATCGTTTGAACAAACTCGCTATCCGCTGTGCCGAATTCGGCGGTCCAGAGGCTTTTGCCATTCAGGTCGTATTTGGTGACAAAGGCATCGTAGGAGCCTGCGTTGGTTTGACCGGGTAGCGCGCCATTGACTTGTCCGCCCAGATAGACCCCATCCGCCGCGACCGCCATGGTGGAGATCGCACCCTGCAAAGAGCCAAAACTGAAGGAAGCGCTCCACAGCTCCTTCCCGGCGGCATCGAATCTGTGAAGCGAGCCGTCCGCAGCGTTGAAAAAGAACAGACCGCCGGAGCTGTCGGGGGTAGCGAATTGAGCCCCTTCGAAGTACGGCAGAGACTGGTCTAAGGCGTACTGTACGCTGAACTGGCTGATGATATTCTGCGCGTCAAGTATCGCGCCGAGGGCCACCGTGCCGAGGATGATGGATTTAATAATTCGCACTTCGCATTTCCGATAGGTTAGTGAGGATCAGCGGAACATCGTTGCGGGGACTGGCAGACTAATTCATGCGGACCGAGACCCCATTTCCGAATTGCACATTCGTGCTAGAGTGCCATAGAAGCAGGGAAACTACTAGGGTTCTAAAAGCTCCCCAAATTTCGACCCATGCTATTTCGTGAACAGCCATTTCAGGAACTTCCTTCCAGTAACGGCGGAACGGATCCTGTCGTGGCCGGGTGGCCCACAGATTCTGGTCCTGAGGAGGGCCGCTCCAGCCCTGCGCCGCTATGAACCTGCGCCATCGCCCCATGCAGCCGCAGGACATTCGCGAATGCGTGGAGTTGATCTCGAATGATCGGATCATCGCTGCCCGTTATGGGACCTTGATCGAGGAACTGCCGGCGGCTTGGCTCCGCGTGCTCCAATGCGAAGCGAATTTCGCTACAGTGTTTTTCTCCGAAGAGGGCGCGCACGCGCCGATCTGTTTCTTCGGAGTCCCGGTCGCTTTGCAGGACGACTTTGTACGTGAAATGAAAACCTCGCCCCTGTTCTGGTTTGGTCCGGAGCTAACCAGGAGGACGATGCGAGGGGAATCTCCTATTCTCACTTCCAATCAACTTCGTGAGGCCAACTCCCGCGGCGGATTGAATCTGGTTATCTGGGAAAGCTTGATCCGTCCTGGATATGAAGCTGACAGCGAGCTGCAAAGATATATGATGGAGGTATTTATCCAGCTACATAGGGGTTATCTCTGGAAGGAGTTGATCTCCAGCCAAGCGGAGACTCCGGAGCGTCTTCTTCATATTCTCAAAACCGGAGGGTTTCTTTGGGATCCGATCAGAGAGACTTACGCGCCGATAATGGATAAAAACTCCGGCGAAGCCTTCCGCAACCCGCACATTCTGGGGAATACCCGCGACCTGGAGCTAAAGGGGCGGGACAAGTGGGCAGGAAGCTGGGTAGGCGCCCTCTTTGACTACCATCCCCCGATCCTCGGCTTTAATCGCAGGGAGCAGCGCCTGCTCTGTTCCGCAATTCAGGGCGCGACGGATGAACACTTGGCCGATATGCTGGGAACTTCTCTGCCCGCAGTCAAGAAAACATGGGTTTCGATCTATCTCCGAATGGAAGATCGCCTGCCGGGTTTAATACCCGAACCAGTTCAATTGGATTCGCCGGCGGGCGTCCGTGGAAGAGAGAAGCGCCGCCGCCTGCTGGCGTATCTGCGCGAACATCTCGAGGAATTGCGTCCTGTCTCGCAAAAGCTCCTGGCGGAAGCCGCCGGCTGAGAGCGGCGTGAAGGAACGTGCTAATCCAAGATTAGTACTTGGAAACACGCTTGCGTCCGCCGAAAACCTATCCACGAAGAAGGCCATAGATACGGAAGACGCGCCGTAGGCACCGCGGGGATTCCTGCGGCGGAAAGGCCCTTCCACCAGCCACCTGCGGTGCGCAATGTTCGCGGAAAGACGCGGGCCGCCTCTTCGAACCGTTATTGATAATGACGGGCTCCCGGTTCAGCCGGCTGGCCCTCCTTCAGGAAACGGAGGGGCCCTGCTCAGCGGTTCGTGGAACAGCGATCTGGGGATCTCCGCGTTTCCGGCCGTTGCAGACTCGGACCTCGCTACTTGGCCAAGGCCGCCAACGAAGACGCCATCGAACCACCCCTGCAGGATCTCTTGCGAGCACTTCAAGCGAATCTGAATGAGGCCTTGCTGAACGAACGGCAGAATGTTCCCGAACACGTCCCGCACCCGCCATTCCACATGGCCTTCATCGAATCGGACCCGCGCCAGTGTTCCGCCAGCGTCGACTTGCTCGTCTTCTGAGCACTCGCCTCCCGGATGGCGTCCTCGGTCTCGGCGATAGCTTTCCGAATATCGTCAGCGGTCCGATATTGCACCTCGCGTCCATCGGGAAAGCGTGCGCGCAGCGTCGGGTTCCAAGGGCACGACCCGGATGGAGTTCGATCGGAGGTCGGCCTCGGAATCCGGCTATCGTGGCCGCCTGGGCATCATCCGATTGGCCCGGAAGTATTCGCCCCAGCGCGTCGAAGCGGCCTCGGAACGTGCATTGCTCGCTGGTGCCTGCCGCTACAAGAACATCGAATCGATCTAACGGGGACGCCCAGAGACGCGAGCGGAGACGCTGGGCCATTCGAGCCGCTCGGACCGGCTCTGGCCGCCGCCCATCTCGGCTGAGACCGGAAGAGAGACGCCGCTGGCCTGGATTGCTGCGACAACGCGCCTTTCGCGCGCCAAAAGTGTTCTTGAAATAACGGGGCGGGAGTTCGAACGAACGTGCGCCTCCCCGGCACGGTGCCGGAATTTCCCCCATATTGAATTGCCCCAAAAATTCACCGCCCCGTGTTGTTCGTCCGGGGCTTGTTCAGGCCAGATGGGTCGCCTTGTTCGGCTTCGATTTCAGAGTGAGGGGCGCAGGCGGCTGTGACGGGTTAGCGCAGCTTTCGGCCGCGGCCGCCGCAGGCGCGAGACCCGTCACGCCAAGTCTGCCCTTCAGCCCAATGCCGAAGTAGAACCGCGCGCCCCGGTCGACCTTTACAATCATGCGTTTGCCCAATCGACCACCGAAATCGGTCGGGCGCCTGTGCCGGGTTGCTGTGGCTTTCGAGGGCGACCGCCGCAATCCTCAAGGTCTCTGCGGAACCCGGCACACTCGGCACCCGTCACGCCACCTCCTCCCTTTGTCAACAAAACGAGTGGAAGTAGTTGGGGCAGAAAAGTAGTGCCTCCCCAGAAAACATGGTTTCCAACAACCTCTCCACTTTGTACATTACTGATTCTATTGGTGGAGATCGCAAGGCCCCCGTTTCGCAGGTGTGGTGTGAAGATGTCGATGCTCATACGACCACGTAGACTAACGAGAATCGAAAGCGTGCGGCACCATTTCTATCCGGTTCGCCTCGGTCTATCTTGTACTAAACAGGTCCAACCGGTATCGCGGACCCGCCCAAGAACCGCCTACAAGCCGCGACGTTGTCTCTCGGTTGTCACTCGCGCCGCTTTCCCGGGCCGGATAAATGCAGCCGCCAGGACCAGAAAACGCCGCCCCAACGCGAACCGGGAGCGGCGTGTGGAGGAAAACCCGCCTGCGAGTTTCTACCTTCAGACGTGGGTATTGTTAAAGATGCGAAAGGGTCGCCCCTCGTCGGGCCTCGGCCATACGCCATTCGCGCAAGACTTCTTCGACTCGGGAATCCGATGATCTGGATGGCACAGCGGGACGCCACCGCGGCATCCAGACCATGCCCGGGGTCCGTCGGCCACAACCTGTCCGCTAACCTCGTTCATGACAATGCAAAGCCCCATGCAGTTCGAGAAGCTCCTCTATTGCAGGGGTCAAATCCCTTTCATTCTTTATCTGGTCTGTGTTTTGGAAACAACAACTGCGCCTGAAATCGCGCCGACCAGTGCGTCGTACCTCCGGGATACTCGACGTTGCGAAAGAACTGCGTATACATGTTCACGGGCAGCTTCCCGAAATGAACGATCTTCCCAACTCCGCCGCCTACGGGGACTACCCACCTCTGATTTGGGTTAACTTCCCAGTTCGCTGTAATGATCGGTGACGAGGTTAAATACCACCTATGTCGGAGGTTGTAGTTCGCGAACGGCTGCATGAGCATCTGATTTACATCGGGGCGCGCCGTTGGTCCCCCAACCGAGAACAAGTTCTGGACCAGCGTTCCAAATAACCAATGCCCCTGACTCCTGAGTACAACGATGGTCGGTCCGACGCTTACTTTCTTAGTCCCGAGGATTTCCTGCGACGCCGTGGGGAATGAAACCACTGGTCCTGCGCCCCAAATCAACGCGCCCGCTTTGGTTGGCGATAAAAAGAGCGAAAGCTGAATGTCGCCTATTCCGGCCGTCCCGTCCACACCCGGTGCCAAATCGGGCTCCTGAATTACGGGAATGACAGTCCGCGTAATGAGAGTCCAGTCTTTAGACAGGTTGAAAGGTACGACGGGCTTCATTTCCAAGACATAACTGTCTTGCTTGTTGATGCCGGTTTGAGGATAAAAATCGTTTTCAAGCGGAACGGAGATTAGGTTTGCGATGGGATTCTGAGCTTGTTTGGCGATCTCTGAAGACTCCTGAGCCCAGGCCGGCACGGCTACCAGGCACAGCACGCTGAGCACGGCCAAGGTGGCGAAGAGTGACGCATCGGCACGTCCGCGATGCGCGGGCCCTTTGGTTGGATCCCCGCGAAACCATGTGCCTCCGCCGTGTGGCAAGCGGCTTGTCGATTGGCGTGAAATATGTCTCACGAGTTCACTACCTCTACCGGTCTTAGCGTTTGGAGGAGAATCGTCACCGAACTCGATGGCGGAGTGAGCTGGTTTGCTCACGATTGCTGCGAGAACCATACCTGGATACTGGCAGCGTGGCGGTCCGAAAATAATGTGAGCAAGGGTTAGCTCACCGTGATGTGCCTCGTGGGAAATTGAGATAGGAAGGAATGCCTTCGTGTGCCCCTTAAGTGATCAGTGTGTGCCGACACTCAGGCGTCCGACACGATCGCTTTCGATGCAGGACTAAAGCATCGCCGAGGAATATAATCGGAGCCATGGCTACCAGCCGAGGCGGCGTTGCCAAACAGGATCGAACCTCCGACATCCACCATCTTGTCGATTCAAGCCCGCACATGAATCACATGGGTAGCTGGGCCTTCACGTCTTCAGGATTCGAGTACTGGTCGCCTGAATTATTTCGGATGCACGGCCTCAACCCGGCCCCCCAGGCACCCACGGTTCAGGAGTATCTGGATTGTGTGCACCCGCAGGACCGCGAATCCATGTCGAACCTGATCGAAGCACTCTCGGCGAAAGCCTTGCCCTTCGCTACCACCAAGCGCATCGTGCGACCCAACGGGGAGATCCGCCACATTCACTGCGTCGGAATTCCAGTCACCACAAATCGCAATCTGAAAAAATACGTTGGCAGTGCATTGGACGTGACGGAGCACCTGCTCGCGACCCAGGAACTCCGGCGACGTGAGGCGTATCAGGCGGAAGCCCAACGGCTCAGTCACACGGGCAGCTTTGGGTGGAACGTTTCAACGGATGAGCACTTCTGGTCCCAGGAGACGTTTCGAATCTTCGAGTTCACGACCTCCTCAAAGGTCTCTTTGCCGGCGATCCTTGACCGAGTTCATCCGAACGACAGGGATTCAATGAAAATAGCGCTGGCGGCCGCGGCCAATGGCGACGCAGTTGACCTCGAGTGTCGGTTACTTTTGCCCGACGACAGGATTAAATATATCCATATTGTCGGCAAGACCGAGAGGGATAATGCGGGGGGAGTCGAACTCCGAGGCGCGGTAATGGATGTCACGGCGAGCAAGGTCACGGAAGTTGAACTTCGGCGGAGCAAAGCGCATTTAACAGATGCGCAGAGACTCAGCCGTACCGGTAGTGTCAGAATGGAAATCAGCACCAAGCGGATATTTTGGTCCGATGAGGCTGCGCGGCTTTACGGATACCCTCCCGGCACCGAACCGACGCCTGATTTGATCCTGCAGCGTTCTCATCCTGAAGATTTGGGTCTTCTCATTGACGCCCTTCAGCGTGCAGCGCAGGGCGGAAGTGATTTTGACTTTGAACATCGGTTGCTGATGCCAGATGGTTCGATAAAGCATGTCCATGATCTTACACATTACGTTAGGGACGAATCGGGCAATGAAGAAGTCGTCGGCGCGATCACGGATATTACGGAACGCCGAGTCGCTGAAGAAGCTGTCCGGCGTGCTGAAGCCTATTTGACAGAGGCTCAAGCTCTCAGTCACACAGGCAGCTGGGGTTGGAAACCTGACTGCGGAGATGTGGCCTGGTCGGACGAAACTTATCGCATCTTCGAGTACGACCGCGCCGAGAAGCCTACCCTGGAGATGGTCTTCCAGCGCATTCATCCGGATGATAGGGCGCTTGCACAACAAATTATCGACGGCGTATCACTGAACACGGATTTCGAGTATGAATATCGCCTGATTATGCCGGGCGGCGCGCTCAAGCACGTGCACGTGAGAGGGCACGCTGTCGCCGATTCGGAGGGCCGCGTAGAAGTTGTTGGGGCGGTAACCGACATCACCGAACGCAAGGCGGCCGAGGAAATGTTCCGTAGACAGGAAACGGAGTTTCGGCAGATACTGGATCTGACTCCTCAGCTTGTTGCGGTATACGGACCCAAGCGTGAACGCCTTTATGCCAACCGAGTCATGCTTGACTACCTTGGCCTTGGTCTAGATGAGTGGCGAGACAGATTGAAACATGGTACTGCCGTTCATCCTGATGACAGCGGTAGGGCGAACGCCGAATTTGAATGTTCGGTGTCCAGTGGGGAGGGGTTCGAGTCGGAGGTGCGTCTGCGTGGTCGAGATCAAAGTTACCGTTGGTTTCTGGTTCGCTGCAACCCTATGCGCGATGACGCCGAACAACTCACGCGCTGGTATCTTGCCTGTACGGATATTGATGACCGTAAGCGGGCAGAGCAGAAACTCGAGCGCGAGAATCTTGCTCTTCGCGAAGAAGTCGATAAGGCCTCAATGTTCGAGGAGATTATCGGTACCTCAACTTCTCTGAAGGCAGTACTCTCCCGGTTGGTCAAAGTCGCGCCTACCGACTCAACGGTGCTCATTACCGGGGAAACCGGCACCGGCAAAGAACTGATCGCCCGTGCGGTTCATAAACGATCTCAAAGATCGGAGTGCCCCTTCATTAGTGTCAATTGTGCCGCGCTCCCTCCGACTTTGGTCGCGTCCGAACTATTCGGCCATGAGAAGGGAGCTTTCACCGGAGCCACCCAGCGTCGGCTTGGCCGATTTGAAATGGCTGACGGCGGGACGATCTTTCTGGACGAAGTCGGTGAACTGTTACCCGAGACACAGGCGGCGCTGTTGAGAGTGCTTCAGGAACGGGAATTCGAGCGCGTGGGTGGAGGCCAGCCTATTCACACCAATGTTCGGGTCATTGCGGCCACGAATCGCGACCTGAACGCCGCAGTCGGCAACGGAACTTTCCGGCAGGATCTCCTCTACCGGCTGAATGTGTTTCCCATCGAAATGCCGGCTTTGCGACAACGGAGAGACGATATTGTGATCCTCGTTGAGTATTTTGTACAACGCTACGCCAGTCGCGCCGGCAGAACAATTCGATCGATCGACCAGAAGACGTTGGACCTGTTGCAATCGTACGATTGGCCTGGCAACATTCGAGAGTTACAGAACGTGATTGAAAGGTCCATCATTCTGAGTTCGGCCGACATGTTTTCAGTTGATGAGTTATGGCTTTCCCCAAGAACTTCGTCTCGGACGCCTTTGGTTACAACGGCGACGGCCGCAAAACATGAGCCGCGAACCGAGCGGGAAATTATCGAGACGGCGCTCGCCGAAAGCAGGGGGCGGGTATCGGGAGCGTCGGGGGCGGCAGCCAGGCTCCGAGTTCCACCTTCTACTCTCGAGACTCGTATCAAGACGCTGAAGATCGACAAACGCCAGTTCAAATTCCTGTAGAAAACCTTCTGCGATGCCCAGCGCATCGAGGCCCGGGAAACCCACCAAATCGCGGAAATCACGGAATTCGCGGAATTCGCGTATCTTGTGACTTTCGCGAATCCAGGTCCTGACTAGTTCCTTTATTGTCAGTAGCTTAAAAGGGTCACAAGCTTGCTCTCAAAGCTGCCGCCAACCGCGAGGATGCATCAGAGAGGTCCAGTTGAGCAGAAGAATAAGCACGCCTTTCTCGGTCTGAAAATGAGTTGCCGGATCGACCGAGTGATCGACAGCGATGGGATCGCTGTCCTGTCCGTTAGCGGCCGAATGACGAAACAGGATTTGGGCACGCTTCGCGGCGCTATAGGCGCGGAAGCGAGCACGGTTGCCATCGACCTGAAAAACGTGGATCTGGTCGATCGAGACGTCGTGAAATTCCTTGCTAAGCAAGAGCTTGACGGAACTGTACTCAGAAACTGCTCTCCATATATCCGTAACTGGGTCACAAGGGAGCGAACGGAAGCAAGCGGGGACAGCGAGGATGCCTGATTCCTGTACCTCAGTTCGATCTGGGTTGTTCGAAACCCGCGGAGTGGAAGCCGCTTCGGTGAGAAGCGCAGGATGATTTCGAGAATCTTTACCGTAGCTATTTGGTTGACATGCTTATCCTGGCTGAGCTCCCTGCACGCGCAAGGCATAGCAGCGGCCCGCATTTCAGGAACCGTGACCGATCAGTCCGGCGCCGTTCTGGTCGGCGCGACCATTCAAGCGAAAGGTGTGGATAAGGGTGGTTCGCGGTCGACGATTACCGATTCGGAGGGGCGCTTTGCTATTGCAAATCTGCCGATCGGCTCTTACGAAGTTCGAGCATCGAGCCCGGGTTTCGACCCCGTCGTTCGATCGAACATTGTGCTTACTGTCGGCGCCGATCTGGTGATCGACTTCGCCTTGAATATCGGTCAGGCTCGCCAGGACGTGATCGTCACGGTTCAGGTTTCACGGGTCGAGACTCAAACCGCTGCGGTCTCCTCTCTCGTTACTTCCGAGCAATTGCAAGACTTGCCTTTGAATGGGCGAAATTTTGAACAGCTGATTCTATTGGCGCCCGGGGTATCGCTAGTGCCTTCCTCGCTGGCACAAACCGTCACCGGAACACCGAACAATCCCACCTACGGCAATCAGAACAACTATTCGGTCTCCGGTTCGCGACCGGTGGGAACGGCCTTCCTGCTGGACAACACCGACATTGGAGACTTCTTCAATCATGGAACTGGTTCCGACGTTACAGGCACCGCTCTTGGAGTGGATGCTATCCAGGAATTCCAAATCCTCACGAATACATATGGCGCTCAATTCGGAGGTACCGGCGCCGTGGTGAACATGGCCAGCCGGTCGGGCACAAATCACTTTCACGGCTCGCTATACGAGTTCCTGCGCAATAATGACCTCGACTCGCGCGGGTATTTTGATGTCGACGCAAACGGAAGACCGACGCCGGCGCCGCCGTATCGCCGAAATCAATTCGGAAGCCGTCTGGGAGGTCCGATAAAGAAAGACAAATTGTTCTTTTTCGCAAACTACGAGGCCCTTCGATCCTCGCTGGGCCAGACCCAAATCGCATATGTCCCGGAGCCCTACGTATTGAAGGGCCAGCTTTGCACAATCAATCCGCAAGCCAATTCACCGGGAGCCACCACTTGCCCCTTGAGCGAATTGACGCAGGTCGTCCCCGTTGTACCTGCGATTCAGGGAGCGATTCTTTCGCTATATCCACGACCTTCTCCTGCTGCACCCGATTTGGGCGGGTACGCGCCCTATCCCGAACGGGCCAGCCTGCTGACAAACCAAAACTATTCGTTGGGAAGATTGGATTATTCGATTTCTCCCCGAGACTCCCTCTCCGGACGCTACGTGACGGATCGGACGAACCAGAGCAACCCATTTGCCGGTTCCGTGCTCCCTCTCTGGCCGGACCTCGAGATCACAAGGAACCTATTCGTAACGGCTGAGGAGCGCCACATCTTCGGACCCCGAGCCGTCAATCTCTTTCGCGTAAGCTTTGTGCGCGACTACTCAAATGGGATTACCACCAACGAAGTGTCCGCGCTGAACCTGTTCCCCGGCCCAGGACGTGAGAACACGAACGTGACACCGGGGGGAGGCCTCAGTACGGTTGGCGCTAACGGCGCCAATCCGTTCAGCGTAGTGCAAAACCGGATCTCGTTAGGCGACGATTTTATCTGGACGCGAGGAGCTCACCGGCTCACAGCCGGCTTATCGTTGACGAGGGTTGAGAGCGGTATCGTAGACGGTGACTATCAGAGTGGCGACTTTATCTTTTTCACCCTCTCCAATTTTCTCCTTGGTCAGGCAGACCTATATTACGGCAGCCCGACGCCCTCCCAAACTTATAATGACTCGCGTGGCTTTCGACAAGTCGACATTTTTCCCTATATCCAGGACGACTGGAAGGTGCTGCCGAAGCTTACCTTGAATCTCGGCCTCCGCTGGGATTTTGCGACTAACCCAGTGGGCATGGGTACTCCGCTCGAAGCGGTGGTGAATCCTTTGACTGACAGCGGGTACACTGTGACGCACCACGTGTTCGCTCAGAATCCGAATTGGGGCAATTTCGATCCGCGGATCGGACTCGCGTACAATCCGTCCGCGGATCACAAGACCTCCATCCGTGCCGGCTTCGGAATCTTTCACGAGCAAGTGGAAGCTCGATCGTATGCCCTCAACTACGACACCGGGCCGCCGTCCGCCTTCGTCCTTGACGAACCACCTGCTGGCGGCATTCCTTTCCCAGCCATTCAAAACAAGCCGTTGTACGAGTCTCTTGGAATTAGTTATGGACGTACGACGGCGGCACCATATGCAATGCAATATAATCTGACGATCCAGAGGAATATCTTCGCCCAAACGATCTTATCGTTAGCATTTGTCGGCTCCCGAGGTGTCCATCTGTTTTCGGAGGTGAACGAAAATCTCCCCGTGCCGTGCAGCGCCGCGCAAAGCCCTTTGCCATTCTGGTGTCCTGCGATGCCGTCGGGCGTTCCCGGTTCGATCGGGAATCCCTTCACGGGCCTGCTGACGAACCCCAACTTTGGTGTTCTGTATGACGCCGCGCCGACCAGCACTTCGCGCTACAACGCTCTCCAGGCATCTCTTAATCGACAGTTCGGAACCACGTTTCTGGTACAGGCTTCCTACTCATGGTCCAGGTGTGTCGACATCGGTTCAGCCAGCGGTCCGCAGGAAGGCTCCTACGGTGTGACGGATCCGTATGATCAGTCGCTGGACCGCGGCCCCTGCGCCTTTAATCGTTCTCAGAATATTACTGCAAACGGGATCTATTCGTTCCCGTTTGGGCGGAATAGATTCACTTCGGGTTGGCAGTTCGCGGGGGTGGTGACCGGCGAGTCGGGTTTGCCCGTGAACGTCGTTGACGGCTTCGATCAAAGTCTGGGCGGCGGAGGCGCTGCACGTCCGAACTATTCTGGAGCGGCTGGATGTAATCCGTATCAGATCCTAAACAGGCCACTCCCCGGACCGGCAATCCAATACTTCAACCCCAGTTGCTATTCGCTGCAAGCCCTCGGGACCGAAGGCAACGTCGGAAGAGACTCGATCTTTGGCCCTGGTCTCATGAATGTGGATTTTTCGGTCATAAAGCATACGAAACTCAAAGAGAGGCTCGACTCCGAGTTCCGAGCCGAGTTCTTCAATCTTTTCAATCGAGCCAACTTCGGTCCACCTAACGCGGCGGTCTTTACGGGGCCCACGGCCGGCCAGATCACTACGTTGGCGACTCCGCCCCGCCAGATCCAGTTTGCCCTCAGATTATCATTCTAACCAGCCCGGGAGTTGGGATTGAACCGCGAACGCCACCACGAAAACTTCTATAAAGTTCTGAGGATGCTGACAACTTGTCTTGGCGCAGCACCGTATGCGGTCGATGAGCAAAACCTCTTTCAGACCGTCTGCGACATCCTGGTGGCGCCCGGATTATTTCAGCTGGCGTGGTTTGGGTACGCGGCCGGCGACGGAAGGAGAGTCGGCGAGCCAGTTGCATGCTCAGGAGACAGAGATGGCTTTCTTGAGGATCTGAAATCCGCCCTGAGTCAGGGCGACTACGAGGATCCGGCGAGCATCGCCATTCGCACGGCGGACTCATGTTGGATCACCCACCTTTCGGAGCATCCCGGCCTCGGGCTACTTCGAGCGGCTTTCCGGCGTTGTGCGTATACCTCGGTCATTTCCGTCGCTGTGAAGTCGAAAGCCGGTGCGTATGGAGCGGTGACCGTTTACTACAGCGATCCGGAAGCATTCGACCAAGGCATCGTCAGCGCTATGAAAGAACGGATCGCTCACATACAGGCGGTTTTTGCGGAACGCGCTTTCAAGTCAGGTCCACGCTCCGAAGATCTGGAGACCGAGCTTCGAAATCTTATCGATGTGCTACCAGTGCAATTAGGGCTCTTTGACGCCAACGGAGAACTGCTCCATCTGAACCGTCGTGTAACTGAAGACTCGGGCTACACGAGGGAGGACATTGTTTTCCGTGGCGCCGCCCGCAAACTTCAGCATCCGGACGATTATGAGCGGGTGCACCTCATAGTCGTCACCGGAATTGCCAGCGGGCAGCCGTTTACATTCGAAGTGCGGAATTTTCTAGTAAAGGAGCAACGGTACCACTGGTTCTTCGTGTACTATGCTCCTATTCGGGATGAAAATCGGCAGATCATTCGGTGGTGTGCAGTTGGTCTGGACATCGAGGAGCGCAAGCAAGCTGAAGAGAAAATACGTCAAAGCGAGCGGGAAGCGCGGCAACTCGTCGATCTCTCGCCTCTTCATATCACCTTACTGGGGCCCGATGGGAATCCTATCTACAACAACCGTGCCGCCCTCGATTACTTCGGTCTTACCCTCGAGGCCTGGCAGCAGTCCGACACACGAAGCCTGATTCATCCTCAAGACACAGAACTCTGGGCTGTCGTAGTTCCACGCAGATTTCTGGAAGGAATGCCGTTCGAAGTCGAAATGCGGCTGCGGAGACGTGACGGTCAGTATCGCTGGTTTCAGTACCGCTTTAGTCCGATGGTCGATGAAGAGGGGCGCATCGCGCGTTGGTATGGGGCTGGAACCGATATCGACGACCGGAAGGCCGCTGAACGGCGACTTCAGGACGAGAACGTTTCGTTGCGCGAAGAAATCGATAAGGCTTCGATGTTCGAGGAAATCCTTGGAACATCAGAACCCTTGAAACAGGTAGTTTCCCGCGTCTCCAAGGTCGCGCCCACCGAGTCCGGAGTTTTGATCACGGGCGAGACGGGTACAGGTAAGGAATTGGTGGCGCGCGCCATTCACCGTCTCTCACGCCGTTCAAAATATCCATTCCTGACCGTGAACTGTGCGGCTATCCCGCGCGACTTGATCGCCTCCGAATTATTTGGCCATGAGAAAGGCGCCTTTACGGGCGCGACTCAGCGGCGCCCCGGCCGATTCGAACTGGCCGCGGGTGGCACGATTTTCCTGGATGAAGTTGGAGAACTTCCGATCGAAACCCAGGCCGCATTGTTACGCGTTCTCCAAGAGCACGAATTTGAACGCGTCGGCGGAGCCGGATCCATTAAAACAGATGTTCGGGTACTCGCCGCCACCAACCGGGACCTGGAGGCTGCCATCGTAGCTGGCACATTCCGGAGCGACCTGTTTTATCGACTCAACATCTTTCCGATTGAGATGCCGCCTCTGCGGGAACGAGGCGAAGACATCCCATTATTGGTGGAGTATTTTCTTGATCGCTACGCCAGGAAGGCGGGAAAGACTTTTAGAGCCGTTGACCGGAAAAGCCTCGAACTGCTCCAGTCGTATCCGTGGCCCGGCAATGTGCGTGAGTTGCAGAACGTTATCGAACGCTCCGTCATCGTCAGTGAAGCGGAGACCTTCTCGGTCGACGAGAGCTGGCTTTCCCGGCAGCCTCGCGCGCGGTCGCAACAGAGCCAGCCGGACCTTTCCAGGCGCCCCGCCTCAGCGGAAAAGAAATTAATTGAGGCCGCCCTTCGGGAGTGCCGAGGACGGGTCTCCGGTTCGTCAGGTGCGGCGGCGAAGCTCGGAATTCCGGGATCTACTCTTGAGTCAAAAATCAGGGCGCTGAAGATCGACAAGAGTCGCTTTAGAATGATGGCCCCATCTCATTTCTGAAGTAAACTGTTTCGCGAATAGCCTTCTGCCAAGCAGTGCGCGTCAGGCGGAGAACGCAGGAGCACAGTCAGACCGCCTGAGGCCACCGTTGGCCATTAGGCCTCAAAGATCGTCCTATGAAACCATCGACCTTGCGGCTCGCCTTGGCGGGGTGGCCGCATTCGAGTGACCCGCAATACAATACGAACGATGGCTTCAAATGGAGATCGTGGCGCCCGTGATAAAATCTTAGGCGCACGCCTGTTCGCCCACTCTGTTCCCGGGCTGATTCATACGGCTAATCCGGACGGTTACCTTGACTTTTTTAATCAAAGATGGCTCGATTATGTCGGGCGGTCCTTGGAGTACCTGGAAGGCTGGAAGTGGACAGCATTTATCCATCCCGAGGACGTCGAAATAATCGAGGAGAGGTGGCGGCAATCTATAACCAGCGGAGAGCCCTTACAACATGAGGCTCGCGTCCTGCGTGCAGACGGCGAATACCGCTGGATGCTTCACCACAATGTCGCAGTGCGCGACGAATACGGCGAGATTGTGAAGTGGCACGGTTCAAGTATCGACATTGAGGACCGCAAGCGAGCGGAAGATCAGCTTTACCGACGTACCCGGGAACTGGAACGGAGCGAGTCTTCTCTCGCTGAAGCTCAGCGGCTTGCCCACATTGGTTCTTGGTCCTTTACTCCCGCCGGATTTGACTACTGGTCGCCTGAATTGTTTCGAATGCACGGCCTGGATCCAGCCTGCAGGCCACCCACAGTCAGGGAATACCTGGATTTTCTCCACTCACACGATCGCGTGTCTATGTTGAACCTGTTTGAGGGACTCTGGGCCAAGGCGTCACCTTTTGATGCCACCACGCGGGTGGTGCGATCCAACGGCGACGTCCGATATATTCGCTGGGTCGGAAGTCCTCTCGTCGAAAGGGGGAGCCTAAAACAGTATGTTGGCAGCGCCCTCGACATCACGGAGCGAGAGTTCGCAGCACAGGAACTTTACCGGCGTGGGGCGTATCTGACCGAAGCACAAAGGCTGAGCCACACTGGGAGCTTCGGATGGAAACCTCTTGAAGGGGAACATATCTGGTCGGACGAAACCTATCGCATTTTCGAATGCGATCCCCCTCCGTGCCAACATAGCTGAGACACTCCTGGTTCCGTAATTACAGAGCAGGGCGAGAAAGAACTCTCACACATGAACAACCATAAGGTTCCCGCGCCTGCGCCAGCGGCTTTGCTGCCGGTGGCACGTAGGGAGCCCG
>DASXEY010000003.1:0-182053 GCA_036489835.1 Bryobacteraceae bacterium
CAAGAACTCGGCGATTCACGACACCTACAGCCGCTGCGTGACCGTGCACGGCACCAATTACTTGGACGTTGAAAACAACGTGACCTACAACAACATTGGTCACTGCTTCTTCCTGGAGGACGGCGTGGAGCACGGCAACCAGTTCGTGCATAACCTGGGGATCCTGACCAAGTGTCATCCGGACGCGCCGTGCGTCCCGACAAACCTCGCCCCGTTCGGAGCGACGGACGGCACGAACTTCAAAACGGCCGGCCAGGACGCCAAGGATGTCCTGCTCCCTTCCGACAACACGGTGTCGACTTTCTGGATCACCAATCCGGACAATATTTACCGTGACAACGTGGCCGCGGGGTCCGACTCGACAGGTTTCTGGTTCGCCTTGCCGCAGAACGGTACGGGTAAGTTCGAAGGCACGGAGATTGGGATGAAGACCTGGCCGCGTCGAACCAAGGTGCGCGAGTTCAAGGGCAACACCTCCCATTCGAACTTCGACAGTTTCATGCTGGACCGCGGCCCCAGGTCCGATGGCCATTTCGCCACGGGCGGGCATATGTCCCTGTCCAATCCCGCGGACGCGAACAGCCCTCAAGTGGAGTCGGTCTTCGAGGATTTCACCGCCTACAAGAACCGCAATAGCGGCCTCTGGAACCGCGGGGAGATGCACACATACAAGAACTTGAAGCTGGCTGACAACGCCATTGGCTACACGCATGCTTCCGGCAACAGCGGCCGTTCCGCCTTTACGTCACGGGTGGTGGACTCGCTGTTCGTGGGCGAAACCGAGAACATCGGCAACCCCAGCACGCCGGCGGAAAAGGCTTACGGACGTAGCTTGCCGGAGCCCGCCGTCCCGGATTTCCCGATCCGCGCTTACGAGTACTACGATTACCGTCATCAGCTGGACAATGTCACGTTCGTGAACTACCAGGACAACGCCACCCGGAAGACGGGAGCGATCTCTTACCTGCTGTTTACCAGCTTCGGAATGAGCTCCAACAACACCATACAGCGCGCGAAATTCGTCAATGCCAAGCCGGTGTATTTCCCGCCGATGGAGTATAAGTGGAGCAACGATGATTACGGCAGTGGGAGCTATAGGTCCGCTGTGTTCCACGACATGGACGGCTCGGTCGGCGGTGTCCCCAATTCCTACATCGTCATCAACGGCGGAATCGCACCAGACGAAGCCTGCGAGCTGAAGCCCACCTGGAACGCTTATGTGTGCAAGGGTGATGTCGGGCGGATGAATATTGGCGCCGGCGGCGGACGTGGCGGTGGACGCGGCGGTGCTCCTGGCGCTGCTGCTGCTGGCGGTCGCGGCGGTGCGCCCGGTGGTGCTGCTGGAGGTCGTGGAGGGCCGGGCGGATCTGGCGCACAAGCTGCTGCCCCGGGTGCGGCTGCAGGTCGCGGTGGTGCTGGCGCCGCTCCGGGAGGCGCTGGCGGTCGTGGTGGTGGTGGCGTTGGTGCAAGGACTGGTCGCATCGGAGAGCCTGCGCCCCCAGTAGCCGTTCTCAGCGTCGACGGCAAGGATTTCCCTGTCTCCGGTGCAACCAACGTACACGCAGGCGTCGAGTACAAGGTAACCACCGAAAGGCCGGCCCTGTCCCTCAGCGTGTCGGAACTGGATGCCGGTTCGTGGGTGATGTTCGAGCTGCCGGGATTCACCACTGCAGCCTCGGGTATGGCGCAGGACAGCCTGGATGCGCTGCGCAAGGCCACGACCACCTCGTACTACAAAGGCAACGGTGAGCTTTGGGTCAAGCTGGTCTCCTCCGGTGACGTCCTTGGCAGCCAGGCCGCCGGCGCTAGTGGCGGAGCCAGCCTCCAGGCCAGCCGGTAGGCAGCAACCCGGCTGCACGAGCAAGAGTCCCCGGCACAGGCCGGGGGCTTTTTTTTGGTGTGCCGAGCATGTTCGACAGCTCGAAGGTGCGAATCCTTTTCACAACCGGATGGAGGTGAAGCGACAGCGAAGCGCAAGGGCGTTCCGGCGGCGGAGGGCCTGAAAAAAGCGTGGAGCAAACGCACGAGCCGATGTACGAGAACCGGATCAGAGGCATACGGTGCCGGACGAGTTGGCAACGGACAACGAAGTCCATATCCATCAAGGGCACTGGTTGTAAATTCGGCGTTTGCGTGCGGAAGGCGGTCGAACTTACCTCGGGAGATCTGCCGTCTGTCTCGGAATGTCAATGCAAATAGAAATTCCGGTTCGAGCGGGCAGAGGTGGAAAGGGATGTTAAGGTGAACGTGGCTGGAGGGGGTCGCGCCCATCCAGTTGATGCAAAGCCGAGGCGACGGAGTTGGCTCCGGGAGCAGGCGGCGCAAGCCCTCCAGAGCGACTAAAGATGACGGAAGCGCGAGAGAAGATGCTCAGCTAACCGTTCGCCTTCCCAGCCTGATCGTACTGTGTAGAGGTGTGAGATGGCTTTGCAACCAGTCTAAGGCGAGAGTGGATAGAAGATCGCCGACGATTACTCCTGATAACCGCCGTCCACGTCATCGTGCTTTGCAGCCTGTTGTCTTCGTTTCGGCCAAGTTCCTCAAACGCCATCTGCTCAGTTATTGCTACCTTGAACAGCAACGTCAACTCGGCTCCTTCGGGTGTTCCGATGACGGCCACCGTAAGCTACACTTCGCCAACGTCCTGAAATCAAGGGCACATGGGGAAGATGGGAACGGCAACTGCCAGCCGTCAGAGGCGGCGTCGACGCTCCACGTCGCGAAAAACTGGGAGTCGCGAGAGAACTACCGCTGGCGGCGACAGTAACCGCTCGAAGTGCGAAAATAAATAAAAGACACGCAAAAACCCGTGGGTAAAGCGCATCCCCGTCTGAGGCGCAAATCGAATTCGTCCCATGGAGGTGGAATCGTGTCCACTGGCCAAGCTCGGTAACCGATCGAGGGCCAGCCTTCGAGGATGGCGCCAAAGTAGCCCTCCTCGATCAGTTCATAGACCGTTTTCCGACATTGAGGGAGCCATGGCGAAAAGCGAAACTAAGTTGAACACGAGGCGGGCCCAGGTCACGAACAACGATGTTGGGGTGCCTCCGGGCGCGAAACACGCATCGTACCGACCTCGATTGAAAGCCTGATTGATCTGCCGCTGATGACCGATCCGGAATTTCTGGCTGCGATGAAGGTGCTCTCAATCCTTTCCATGGCTGCCCAGTTTACGGACCTCCATTTGTGCTGCTTGCAGGCCTGCCGTGTGGTGAACCTCAGCGTACGGTACGGAGTCAGCGGAGACTCCGCGTCGGCCTATGGCTTTTGGGGCTCCCTACTTGCATTCGTCTTTCCCCGTTACCGGGAGGGTTATCTTTTCAGCAAACTCGCATGCGATTTAGTCGAGAAGCACTCCTTTATCGCGAACCGCTCCTCCATTCTCGTCAGGCTTGGATTCGTCTCTGGCTTCACTCAGCCGATCGAGAACGCGATTGAATCCTCACGGCGGAGCATTTCCGCCGGGATTGAGACGGGCAGCACGGTCTGGGCTGCCTATGGATTGATCCTATCCCTCACCTATCGCCTCTTGCGAGGCAACCCACTTGACCTTGTGTGGCATGAGTCGGAAATGGCGGTGGAGTTCGCACAAAAGGCCCGGTATGAAGATGCCGTGGCCCTATTCGCAGTCGAGCAGCGATTCATCGCCACCATGCGAGGGGGGACTGTAGCCTCCTCTACGTTCAACGATGCGGAGTTCGACGAGGCGGCATTTGAAGCTGAAACCACCAGTCGGCGGGCTCCCATTGTGATGGGCAGGTATTGGATCCTTAAACTTATGGCGCGGCTCCTGTCGAACGATTATGCCGATGCGTGGTCAGCAGCCAAAAAAGCGAAGCCATTGCTTGGGGCCGTTATGTTGATGGAACCGAGGTTGAACTACTTCTACTACGCCGCGCTGGCGGTGGCGGCGCTCTATGAGACCGCACCGGCCGAACAGCAGCAAGCGTGGCGCGAACTCCTCGGAGAGCATCAGGAACAACTGCGCGAGTGGGCCGAGAACTACCCGCCGACGTTTGCGGATAAGCTCGCGCTGGTATCGGCAGAGATCGCCCGCATCGAAAAGCGGGACGCCGATGGTCTGCGTCTTTACGAGGAGGCCATCCATTCGGCGCGCGAGAACGGCTTCGTCCAGTACGAGGGCCTCGCCAGCGAATTGGCGGCGCGGTACTATCTGGCGCACCGCCTCGAAACGGCCGGCTATGCCCATCTACGCAACGCACGCAACTGCTACGACCGGTGGGGAGCGCGAGGGAAAGTTAAACAACTCGAAGAGCGGTATCCCCGCCTGCGCGAAGAACGAACTCCCGGTTCCACCTCCGTATTTGGCGTTCAGAAGGGGCAGTTGGACATCGAAGCCGTGGTCAAGGCCTCGCAGGCGATTTCGAGTGAGATGGTCCTTCCCCAACTTATCGAGAAGCTCTTGCGAATCGCGGTAGAGAATGCGGGGGCCAAGCGGGGTCTGCTTATCCTGCCCCGAGGCGGCGATTTGCTGATCGAAGCGGAGGCTGTCACGCGCCCCAGCGGGGTCGAAGTTACAGTTCGAGAGGCAACTGTGGCGCCGTCTGATCTTCCCCTTTCCGCGCTGAATTATGCGATCCGGGCGCGGCAGAGCGTGCTCCTCGATGATGCGTCGGCGGATAAAGCATACGCGAAGGACGATTACGTGAAGGAGAAGAGCTCCAGGTCCATCCTCTGCTTGCCCATCGTCAAACAGGCGAAGCTAGTCGGCGCACTTTACCTGGAGAACGATCTGACTCCGGGCGTCTTTACGCCGGACCGGGTTACGGTGCTGCAGTTACTGGCATCGCAAGCGGCCATCTCGCTTGAAAACGCGAGTCTTTATTCCACCGCAAAGGAAGCGGAAGAGAAAATCCGCCAAGCCGAAAGCGAACTTCGACAGATTTTGGATGTCGCACCGCAGCACGTCTATGTGTTAAGGGCCGATCCGAGCGCCACCCGGATTTATGCCAATCAGGCCGCGCTCGACTACTTCGGTCTGACGTTCGAGGAATGGCGTGACTACGACCTCCGCAAGCTTTTTCATCCGGACGATTGGGAGCGGACCAGCAGCGGGACGCAACCCCAACTCGCGGACGGCCTCCCGCACGAAGTCGAAATTCGTCTGCGCAGAAAGGACGGGAAATATCGTTGGTTTTTATCCCGCCGGAACCCGCTCCGGGATGAACAGGGGCGCCTTACCCGCTGGTACACCGCGGCCACCGACATCGAGGACCGCAAGGCGGCGGAGCAAAAACTTGAAGAAGAGAATGTAACGCTGCGCGAGGAGATCGACAAGGCATCGATGTTCGAAGAGATTGTGGGGACTTCTGCGCAGCTGAAAGCGGTGCTCTCCCGTATCTCCAAGGTCGCGTCCACCGACTCCAGCGTTCTTATCACCGGCGAGACCGGCACAGGCAAGGAACTGGCAGCACGCGCCATTCACCGGCGATCACAGCGGTCGTCGCATCCATTTGTGAGCGTCAATTGTGCGGTGATCCCTCGCGACCTTATCGCGTCGGAGTTATTTGGCCATGAGAAGGGCGCCTTCACGGGAGCAACGCAACACCGTTTAGGACGCTTTGAGATGGCGGAGAAAGGCACGATTTTCCTCGATGAAGTTGGAGAACTCCCGGCGGACACAGATCGCGCTTTTGCGGGTCCTTCAGGAACGCGAATTCGAGCGCATCGGAGGAACTGGGACCATTCGCGCAAACGTGCGGATTATCGCCGCCACCAATCGCGACCTGGAGTCCGCGATCGAGTTGGGTAAGTTCCGCAGCGACCTGTTTTACCGGCTGAACGTCTTTCCCATTGAGCTTCCGCCTTTGCGGAAACGAACCGAAGACATTCCTTTGCTCGTCACGTATTTCCTGAATCGCTATGCACGGAAAGCAGGCAGGCATTTTACGGCGATCGACAAAAAAAGCCTCGATCTGCTGCAATCGTACGCCTGGCCTGGCAATATTCGGGACTACAGAACGTGATCGAGCGATCCGTTATCGTCAGTGAGTCACAGACATTTTCAGTGGATGAGAGTGGCTTTCGCGGCCGCCTTCGCCTAGTGGCGTGGATGTCCAGCCCAGCGTCTTTAACCGGCCTTCTGCTCAGGATGAAAAGGCTGTCATAGAGGCCGCCTTGCGGGAATGCGGAGGGCGCGTATACGGCCCCTCAGGCGCCGCCGACAGGCTGGGCATTCCGCGGACCACGCTCGAGTCGAAGATCAAGGCACTGAAGATCAATAAGAATCGCTTCAAAGGCCCAGACCCTTCGAAAGAAAAGTGACGCCGCCAAGTTGGCGAGGCTCGTCAGATTGACGAAGCTCATCAGCGCAGATGGTGGTCAACATATTTTGTTTCAATAACTTCGCTTGGCCTTTGGCTTGCATTGTACACGGCAAGGCAACGGAATGCTGAGGATTCAAAAGAAGGGCAACGGGGACGTGGTCTTCACCCTGAGCGGCCAGCTTGACAAAGTGAACCTTGAAGAGCTGGAGGCGCTCATCGGCGCGGAAGGAAACGATCGCAGAATCATTCTCGACCTCAAGGATATGACCTTGACAGGTCGGGATGGAATCGCTTTTCTCGCGCACTGCGAGGCGGCCGGTGTTGCGCTGGTGAATTGCGATCCATATGTCCGCGAGTGGATCACGAGAGAGGGAACGGAAAGATAGCGCAGGGGCGGGGCGATTCGAGGATAAAGCGGATTGATTCGCAATCAACGTGGGAGGGATTTATGGCTAATGTCGATTTGATCGGGTGCAGTCCGAAATTCCAGGCTGTGCTCACAGACGTAGATAGAATTGCCCCGGTGGACTCCGCCGTCCTGATCCAGGGCGAAACGGGCACCGGGAAGGAAGTGATTGCGCGCGCCATTCATGAGTCCAGTCCTCGCCGCCACAACCGGTTTGTCGCCCTCAACTGCGCGGCGATTCCGAGTGCGCTATTGGAGAGCGAACTGTTCGGCCACGAAAGAGGCGCGTTCACGGGTGCATGCACACAAGTGAAGGGGCGATTCCAGATGGCGGATGGGGGCACCCTCTTTCTGGACGAGATCGGCGATATGCCGTTGGAGCTTCAGCCTAAGCTCTTGCGCGCTTTGCAAGAACAGGAGTTCGAGCGTTTGGGCAGCACTCACACAGTACGGGTCAATGTGCGGGTGGTGGCGGCGACCAACCAGGATCTCGCACAACTGGTAGCAAAAAAACTGTTTCGCGCAGACCTGTTCTACCGGTTGAACGTCATTCCAATCTACCTGCCTCCGCTGCGGGAACGCATTCAGGACATCCTGCCACTGACGGAGTTCTTCGTAGCAAAGTGCGCCGCTCGCCTCAACAAGCCCATCGATTCGATCCCAGTTGACGTGGTGGAGGTACTCAAAGCGCATGACTGGCCCGGAAATATTCGTGAGCTTCAAAACTTCATTGAGCGTGCGGTGATCTTTTCGCCCGGATCGGTATTGCGCCTGCCGCTGGGCTTGAAGCAGACGGTGAAGCAGCGCCCGGAGAGCGCCCCATCGCCGGCGGCGCAACACTTGGCCAGCGCTGCACGCACGCTTGCCGACGCCGAGCGCGAGCATATTCTGGAAACACTGGAGCAAGCCAACTGGCTGATCGGAGGACAGGACGGAGCAGCCAACCGGCTTGGATTACCGCGAACCACCTTGATTTATAAAATGCGAAAGCTTGGCATTGAATCACGCCGATACAGGCCGCGCCCCATTCGGCAGTTCGCGGATGGGAGTTGCCACGCCGCCGCGAACTGCTTGAGGTGACGGGGCAGCCCTTGAGGCCGCGGGCCGCCGATGAGTACGGCTGCAGCAATAGAGATCCAACTCCGTGGCGGCGGCGCCGGTCTGTCGCCGTTGGACTCGGCTCACAATCGCCACCACCATTTCCAGGTCTCGTAACATTTCGGCGCCGGTCAGGGACGACGTTCGAACTCCTCGCTTGGACGGCGAATTCACTAATGAATCGAAGCTGAATCGAAGAGGCCGACCCGGTGAGTTGCCCGGTTCCGCCAATGCCCTCCCAGCGAATCGACATCCTCAGAAATCTGTCCTGTATAACGGACAGCGGTGTGGTACGCTGACATCAATCCAGCGTTGCTTAAGGCCCTCTTCGGATTTTGGAGAGTTCACTGAGGAGAATTCCGTGAAATCATTCATTCGTACCTTCATCTTCTATTGCCTCGCCGGCGCCATCGTCCTTATGGCTCAGCAGGATTTAACTGTCCAGTGGAAGGCAAGTCTCCAGGATTTGGAGCAGCGCCTGGCAGCGCTACCTCCGGATGGAGGTGCCGCAGGCACTGCTGCCGCGGCCTGGAGCACCGACGCTGAATCTCTGCGCTCGTCGCTGGCGTCTTTTGCCGCCGCCAATCCTGGAATAAAACTTCAGGTGCCGGATGCGCTGCCCAACTCGCCATCGCATCAAGCTTTGACGCAGCAGTTGGCGCAACTGAACGCAGCCGTCACCCAGGTGATTGAGCAGACTCCGGGCACTCCATTCAATCTGGGCCAGGTGCAGGTGACAGTGACGGCCGAAGCCGGGGAGGAATCGCCGGTGACCGTCGGCATCGATCAGACCCAAATCGCCAATATGGACCTGGTTAATGCGGCTAAGGCATTGGACTATCTACCCGGGGTCTCCATTCAACACCTTTCCGCGAATCGTAACGAGGCGGGGATCATGGTCCGGGGATTCAGCACGCGCGGGCAGGTTCCTTTGTATATCGACGGCATTCCAATTTCGGTGCCCTATGATGGCTATGTCGATTTCAATCGATTCCTCACCAGCGATATCTCGGAGATCCAGGTCGCCAGAGGTTATTCCACGCCGCTGCTCGGACCGAACGCATTGGGCGGCTCGATCAACATGGTCACAGAAGAGCCGGTGAATAAGTACAACGCGGACGCGCTCATCGGCGCCGGCTCGGGAGACACTCTGCTCTCTTCCCTGCGTCTTGGATCGCGTTTCGAACACTTCTTTATTCAAGGCTCCATCGACTGGAACCAGCTAAGCTATATTCCGATCTCCGGTAATTTCCCAGTTTATCAATATCCAAAGCTGCCGAACATCGTCATGACCGATCATCTTAACGATTCCTGGTCGCGAGACGAGAGATTCACAGGACGCGCAGGCTGGACTCCCAAACACGGCGACGAATATGTGTTCAGTTGGGTGAATTTGAAGGGCCAGAAGGGTTCCCCTCTATACCAGGGACCGGACACCAACGCCACTTTCAAGAATTTCTGGGACTGGCCGTATTGGGACATGGATAACTATTACGTTCACTCCAACACTCAGATCGGAGAAGACAACTCGATCAAGTTCCGCGCATTCTATACCGAATTCCGCAATGATATCGACATGTATTCGAATGACACCTACGCGGTCATGAATACCACTAATGCCGAGCACAGCATGTACAACGAGCACAACGATGGATTCTCCACCGAGTACACCAACCGTTCGCATGCTCGCAATGTGTTCAGCGCCTCCTTCTTCCTCAAGGATGACGTCCATACCGAACACGGAATTTATCCCGGAATCGCGCCCTTTCCTCTGATCGAGCAGGTTCTGCGCGCTAGCGACATCCAGTCGTCCATCGGACTGCAGGACGTGTTTAAGGCAACCTCCCGCTTGACCCTCACCGGCGGCTTCAGCGCGGACCATTTCGATGGCACCCAGGGGCAGGCCTACAATTCCCCCATGACCGGCCTGGTCCCATTCACATGCATCGCCTCGCCGCAGAATACTTCTTTCTCCGGATGCACCGCTCACGTCTGGAATTACAATCCGCAGGCAGCGGCTTCTTATAAGGTCACCGAGGGCGGCACGCTCTTCATGACTTTCGCCGATCGCGCGCGCTTCCCCATGCTGAAAGATATTTACTCTGCCAGCTTGGGCGCGGGCCTGCCGAATCCCAATCTTTTGCCCGAGCACAGCTTCAACTACAACGCCGGATATTCGCAACGAATCGGATTGAAGACCATGGCCCAACTGGTCCTGTTCCGCAGCAATCTGCGCAATGCGATCGAATCGGTGTACGTCACCGACCCGGGCGGGCCGAATCCCGCGACGGCTTACTGTCCCAACAGCAAGATCATCGGTTATTGCAGCGAGATGGCCAATATCGGGAAGGAGACTCATGAAGGGATCGAGTTTGAGATTCGCACCACGCCCTTGCCGCGCCTAACTCTGAATGCCAGCTACAGCTTCCTCAATCGCGACATCAATTACGACTTTGTCGCGCTTCCAAATGTAAGCGCGGTCAATACCAGCATCACCATTCTGCCGACGCTGCCCCGGAATAAAGCCATCGGCGCTGTCAGCTATCGTTTGCCCCACAATATCCTGGCGATGGTGAATCAACGCTACGAAAGCGGACTGACCGTTCAGGATACGACCTACGCGGCCACGTCAGCCCTTTTTCTCCCTCACGGCGAATCGTATGCAACCACGGATATCTTCGCAGTGGCGCCGATTCGCGCGGGGGTGACGGCACAGGCCGGGGTGAAGAATCTGCTCGACCGATACTATTACTACACAGCCGGGTATCCTGAAGAAGGACGCAACTGGTTCTTCAATCTGCGGTATCACTTTTAGTTGGAGGCGACGTCTATGTTCCCTTTCCGGATTTCGATTCTAGCGGCCGTTGCTACCGGCCTGCTGTTCGCCCAGGCGCCAAAGGCTGAGCCACAGGCCACCGGTCCTGCGTCCTTCGTTGTCAAGGGCGATATCGCCGCGCCGCTCACGATCAAAGCAGAGGATCTCGCAGGCATGCCTCGGGAGAAGGTTTCGGTCGAGGAGCAGGATGGGACGAAGGTCGAATATGAAGGCGTTCCCTTGCGCGAAATTCTGAAGCGGGCCGGGGCTCCACTGGGAAATCAACTTCGGGGAAAAGCGCTCGCCAGCTATGTGCTGGCCAAGGCGCACGATGATTACGAAGTAGTGTTCACGCTCGCGGAAGTGGATACGGCATTCGGCAATGAACGGATTCTGGTCGCGGATAAGCGCGATGGGAAGCCGCTGTTTGGATACCAGGGGCCCTTTCGGCTGCTCTGCCCCAACGATAAGGCGGGCGCGCGCTCGGTGCGAATGCTGGAAACACTGGAAGTCGTGAAACTGCAAAAATGAAACCGCCTAGCCCGCAAAGCGCCGGTCGCGGCCCTAAATTCCAGAAAGTAACAACCCCGCTCCTGGCCGCGGCCCAGGCTCCGTTTTGCGGGCTGTTACTTAGAGCCCGGCACAGGGCCGGGACAGCCCTCCATACGGGAAAGAAACGCGCCGAGGTTCGCCCCCTCAGCCTCCGTTGTGCCGGCGAGTTCCTCAAAAGAGTTGGGCTGATTCTTGCGTTCCTCGTCTTGCCCGTCGTCGGCCGGCGGCCGGCCTCTGCCGAACCGGACGAAGGCGGCGCCTATCAGTGGAACCTGCCCAAAGGTTTCGCCAAGCCCTACGTGCCGGCCGGCAATCCAATGACGGCGGCCAAAGTTGAGCTCGGCCGGTATCTCTTTTATGACTCGCGAATGTCTGTGAATGGGAAGGCATCCTGCGCCACCTGCCACAAGCAGGAACTCGCATTCACCGACGGACGCGCCGTCGGTGTCGGCGCAACGGGAGAAGCGCATTCGCGCGGCGCGATGAGCCTGGTCAATGTCGCTTATAGCGCGGTTCTCACCTGGAGCAATCCGGAAATGAAGACCCTGGAGCAACAGGCTTTGGTCCCGATGTTTGGCGACCATCCGGTTGAGCTCGGCCTGCGCGAGGACGATGGGTTCGTCCCGATGTTGCGCTCCGACCCCCAATATCGGACGTTGTTTGAACACGCCTTTCCCGCTGTGGGCCCAAAGGGTGCCGCCGACCGTTTTACGATCGCCAACGTGACCAAGGCGCTGGCGAGCTTTGAAAGGAGCATCATCTCCGCCCGGTCGCCTTACGATCGCTATCACTACGGCGGCGAGGACAACGCGATCTCCGAGTCAGCTAAGCGCGGCGAGACTCTTTTCTTCAACCAGCACCTGTCCTGCTTCCGCTGCCACGGAGGCGCCAATTTCAGCGATGCCACGGCCTTCGAGAAGAACGCGGACCGCCGCGTCGAATTTCACAATACCGGTCTTTACAACGTTGCGGGTTCGCTCTCCTACCCGGAACCCAACACGGGGATTTTCGAATTTACGAAGGCGCCCGCGGACGTCGGGAAATTCAAGGCTCCGACGCTGCGGAACATCGCGCTTACCGCCCCGTATATGCACGACGGCAGCATTCCCACGCTGGAAGGAGTGCTCGATCATTATGCTGCGGGCGGCAGGACGATCGCGTCCGGTCCGCATGCGGGAACGGGCCGCGACAATCCCAACAAGGATCCGCTGATCGGCGGCTTCACGTTAACTCAGCAGGATCGCGCGGATCTGATCGAATTTCTGAAGTCTCTGACGGATGACGCGGTGATTCACGATCCTCGATTTGCTGACCCATGGCCGCATCGCAACTGACCTTTCATGAGCTTGTCTTGTACCCGAGACATGCCCATGTTAAACTGACCCATTGCCCGATGGCAGCGGGTTAGCACTTTTACCGACAAACAGGAGATTTTTAATGATGATTCAGAAATTACTTTCGACAACCGCGATGACTGCGCTTGCCGCCATGACCACCCTCGCCATGGCGATGGCGCAGGCGCCCGGAGCGGCAAAAGGAGCCGGAGGGCGAGGTGGTCCCCCGCGCCCGGTGCTGTCCGTCACCTCCACGTCATGGCCCGATGGCGGCGAGGTCCCCGCGGCAAATGCCGGCCGAGGCGGAAAGTCGCCCGAGTTTGAATTCCATTGGAGCCTGGGCCCCACGCCGGCTTCCGCGCCAGACAGTCTCAAGACCTACGCCGTGATCTTTCACGACATTGAGAATTCGACGATGAATACCACCGTCGATACTCTCCATTGGTCCGCGTTTAACATTCCTGGAACCGCCAAGGGTTTGCCGGAGGGCCTGGCCGCGGGCGAGCTGCCTGATGGGACGCGGAACGGTCCCGGTATCGGGGCTCGCGGAGGAGCCCCGGGAGTGTATTTCGGACCCGGCGCTCCGGCCGGTCCGTTCCATCACTACGTGTTCGAGTTTTACGCCCTGGATACGAAGCTCGATCTACCAGTCACTACCACCCGCGAGGATCTGGTGAAGGCTATGGACGGACACATCATCGGTAAGGCGGCGTACGTTGGCCGCTACCACGCGCCGGCTCAATAAGAGGTAACCGCGACGGAAGTGCGGCGTCGCCTGGAGCCCAGGTCAGAAAGCGCGCTTCCCGTCGCAGGATGCTCAGGAAGCGTTCGTGACTTCCCATGCGATTGCTGGCGTCGTGGGGACGCCATCCTGGAGCGGCTTGCAATAAGGGAGGCCGGACGCACACGACGTACATCTCGCTACCGATGAGGACGTCATCGCTGAGGAGCGTTCACAAGCGGATAGGATGCGAGCGTAATCTGTACCGGTTCGGTCCAGAATGTCTCACCTATACTGGTGGGAACTAAACGGTGCCGCCGCCTGCGCCCACTGCCCGCATGATTTCCGTGCAGTGAACGGACAAGGCTGCCGCGATACCTCATCCATATAGTTGTTATTTTGATGCAGTTTCGACGGTGGAAGAAGATCGGATCGACACCTCTGCTGGCTTTGGCAGCGCTGGGAAGCCTCGTTCGGCAGAGAAGTGGCAGGGCTTCTAATATTTTTGGCTGGGGTGTTCGACGGCCTCCGCGCGGTGTTGTTTACGCTCAACGATCGGAAGTTCTGCAAGGCCGCGCGAGCGGGTTGGGTTTGTGCCTCGATTTTGATTCCATACATGATCGCACTGGCGACTGTCCCGGTCCTCACTCCGAGGACGATTGTCACAATCGGTGAACGCCGCGCGGCAGGGCGAGAATATCCTCTACACGGCCGATGTCCGTATCTTCAGCGAACACACTAAGCCCAGTCGTCTGCCGACTGGAGAGGCGAAGAGGTATTTTGACGTGCTTGACGAGCGCGGACGAAGCCTCCCGCTGTTTCAGAATGGGTCCTTCATTGGCGCCGATGTCACCTTGAATCACGGCGAGTCGGTGAAGTCCTCGCTGAGCTTCCTTGCCCCGGCGAACGCGCGCGAACTCTATTTGCTGGGCCGCCCTGGGCATATCCGCGGTGGGTGTACCTGGCGATTCGGCAGCGATCTGGCTCCGTTCCACAGGCGCGCGCTCCTGCGCATTTTTGTGATCGATCAATGCTCGCTTCGGTCTGGATTCCGGCGCACTCGCGGATTTGAAACCTGGGACATATCATGTAAGGACGGGTCTAACGCCCGTGATCGCAAGGAGGTTCATGAGGATCGCGCTTGGCTTAGGGGTGCTGGCCGTCTTTACGATGACAGCTCAGAATGCAACCGATACGCCCGAAGCACACATCGCCGCCGCGAAAGCCGCTGCGGGCGAAGATTTTCAGAATCTATTCAACTTTCAGTGCTACGGACCAGGACCCGGCGGGCAGCGCGCGGCGCCGGGCGCGTCAGCAGCGCGTGGTCCAGGCACCCAAGGTCCGGGGCGAGGACGCGGGCCGCAAGGGCCGCCGGACCGATCGACCTGGTACGCCGAGCCGGTGAAGGTCTTTGACAACCTGTACTTCTTCGGGCAGTCCGAGTACGCCGTATGGGCGATTACAACTTCGCAGGGCATCATCGTCCTCGACACGATCTTTGACTATTCAGTGGAAGAGGAAATCGCCGGCGGAATGAAGAAGATGGGCCTAGATCCCGCCAATATCAAATTCGCCGTCGTCACCCATGCGCATCCCGATCACGACGGCGGCGCGAGGTTCCTCCAGGATCATTACGGCACGCGAGTCATCATGTCTCCGGCTGACTGGGACGTTCTCGACAAAGCCAACCGCACCAAGCCCAAACGGGATCTGGAGGCCATCGACGGCCAGAAACTCACACTCGGCGACACCACCCTGACGTTGTACATCACCCCCGGCCACACCCCCGGCACGATCTCTGTCGTGTTTCCGGTAAAGGACAATGGCGCGCCCCACATCGCCGCGCTTTGGGGCGGGGTTGGACTGAATACCGACCGCGAGGCCGTTCAGAAATACATCCAGTCCGACCAACGCTTCAGCGGCATCGTGAAGCAGGCCGAAGCGGACATCATCCTGGCCAACCACACCGATTGGGACCGGTCCAAGGTCAACCTGCCTATGCTGGCAAAACGGGCATCGGGCACTCCCAATCCCTACATCGTGGGGAACGCCAAGGTCCTCAACTTTCTAAAAGTCGCCGAAGAATGCACGACCGCCCGTCTGCCCTTGGCGAACTGAAAAACAATACCGCTAGCGCTTGGCAGCGAGGACGCTGTCAACGATCTCCTGAAACTCATCGGGCGTCAGGAGCCCGCGTTTGGCGATACCACGGTCTTTGACGCGCTTGAGCATCTCGCCTACGGCTTCATCGTCGGCATCGGTGATGCCCATCTGTTCCAGGTTGTAGGTGATCGAAGCCTTGCCACTCTTCTTCCCGAGCACGACTTCCCCCTTGCGACCGGTGAGCGCGGGATGGGTGCCGAACATTGCGAGCGGCTCCTTCACCACCAGATCCACGCCAATCCCGGATTCGCGAGTGAAATTGCGGTCTCCCAGAATGGGTTTGTTCGCCGCGATCGGAAAACCGCTGATGCGGCTTACCAATTCTCCCAACTCCGGCAGCTTGGCCAGATCGTACTTCGTGTCGTAGCCGTATAACACATGCAGAGCGACAATCAGCTCCTCAAGAGCGGCATTGCCCGTGCGCTCACCCAAGCCGTTCGCGCAACTGTGGACGCACTCCGCTCCGGCTTCGACGCCAGCCAGTTCCGTAGCCACAGCCATCCCGAAATCGTTGTGCGTGTGAACCTCCACGGGGAGATTGGTAAGCGATTTCACCATTCGGACCATGTATTTCATGGCTTCGGGAAGAATGCAGCCCATGGTGTCCACCACGCCAACTGAATCGGGCGGCGCATCCTGCATGATACGGGTGAGCAGATTGGTCAGATCCTCCGCGCGAGCCCGTGTTGTGTCGTACGGAAAATAGACTACATGCATCCCGCGCGACTTCGCATAGTTGATCACTCCAACGCTCTTTCGCAGCACGTCTTCCCAGGTCCATTTGAACTGATATTTCAGTTTGGGATACCCGATCGGCACTTCGACGATTACGCCATGGCAGCCGCACTCGAGAGCCTTATCGATGTCGGCGTTGATGGCCCGCGCGAAGGTGTAGATCTTCGCCCGCAGCCCGAGCCGGGAGATTTCCTTGATGGCCTGGAAATCCATCTCGGACACGGCAGGCATGCCGGCTTCAATGCGGTCGACGCCGATTTCGTCAAGTTTTTCGGCAATCGCGATCTTGTCGGCGATGCTGAATACTACCCCCGGCGTCTGCTCCCCGTCGCGTAGCGTGGCGTCGTGAATCTGCACCCGCTTGGGAAGATCCAGCTTGGCCCTCACCTCTGGGATGCAGTTGTAAGGACTCACCCACCATTGGTTCTCAAGATAATAGCCGTCACTCATTTTGGCCTCCTCCCAGGATTCGATAAGCTATAGGTTATCATCACGATACTCTCATTTGGTATGGTTTCCGGCGGTCGAGCAGGTATTTGAGCTGTTAGTCCTTGAGGTGGCCCTTCGCGCCAGTTGAAGACGCGTCGGACTCACCCGTTCCGGCTCCTGAGTAACAGCTCGCAAAACGGAGCCTGGGTCGCGGCCACGAGCCAGCCGTTCGCGAACGTAACGGCAAGAAACAGCTCCCCTGAAAAACGCACCATGTTTCTCATCCCCATTGGTGGGCCGCAGGCCCATGTTGACGCCCTCCGGTCACGGCTGGATAAGCGCCGCTTCCGAGCCATGACCTAAAGGAGCGGTGTTCTTTCGCGGAACACGGGACTGTATTTTGCGAAACCTGCCCTGAGCTGCTGGATTCTCGCGTCTATCATCGAGCTGCAGATTCGACGTTCGCGGAAGCCATTTGGCCGCAACAAGCAATCCTCACGCAGAGTTCCTGTTAGTTACCGGAGGTATTGCCCGGTCAGCGAGCGCTTCGCTTTCACCAGATCCGCCGGCGTGCCCTCGAACATCACCTCGCCGCCCTTACTTCCGCCCTCCGGCCCCATGTCGATGATCCAATCCGCGCTACGGATCACATCGAGGTTGTGCTCGATCACGATTACGGTGTTTCCGCTGTCTACCAAACGATCGACGATCCCCAGCAGGTGCGCGATATCGGACATGTGCAATCCCGTCGTCGGTTCATCCATCACGTAAACGCTTCCATCTTTGTGCAGCTCGCTGGCGAGCTTGATGCGCTGGCACTCTCCACCGGAAAGCGTGCTCAGCGGCTGGCCCAGCGTGAGATACGCGAGCCCCACGTCGTGCATCGCCTGCAGCTTGCGAACAACCTCCTTGCGCTTTCGAAAAAGCTCCACGGCCTGCGCCACGGTCATCGAGAGGACGTCGCTAATCGATTTCCCGTCCAGCTTGTACGCCAGCACCTCGTCCTTGAAGCGGCGGCCCTGGCACACTTCACACGGTGATTTGAACGCATCGAGGAAGGCGAGATCGGTATAGACTACTCCCGAGCCGTTGCACGCTTCGCACGCGCCTTTCGAGTTGAAGCTAAACAGGCCCGCGTCCACCTTGTTCGCCGAGGCGAAGGCCTTTCGCAGATCGTCCATCACTCCGGTGTAGGTTGCCGGGTTGCTGCGTGTCGATGCCCCGACGGCGGATTGGTCGATCACGATCGCGCCGGGATGCTGCACCAGGAACGCTCCATGGATGAGCGAGCTTTTTCCTGAGCCCGCGACGCCTGTCACCGCGGTCAGCACGCCCTTCGGGATGTCGACGGAGATGTTTTTCAGATTGTTCGCGCGTGCGTTCTTGATCCGCATCTGACCGGTGGGTTTGCGAACGTCCTTCTTGATCAGCAGCGCTTGTGTGAGATGGCGGCCCGTGAGCGTCCCGGATTTGAGAAGCATTTCGTATGTTCCTTCGAAGACGATCGTTCCGCCGCCGCTGCCCGCGCCCGGCCCAACGTCGACGATGTGATCGGCCGCTTGGATCACGGCGGGGTCGTGCTCGACGACGATCACGGTGTTGCCCTTGTCTCGCAGTTTCCCCAGCAGTTCATTAAGGCGATGCACATCGCGCGGATGCAGACCTACGCTCGGCTCGTCAAAGATGTACATCACATCCACCAGGCTGCTGCCGAGGTGCTTCACCATCCGCACGCGCTGCGATTCCCCGCCGGACAGAGTGTCAGTTTCCCGATTGAGGCTCAGGTATTCGAGCCCGATATCGACCACTGCCTGCAATCGCTCCAGCAGCGCATGCACGATGGGCGCGGCCTTGGGCTCTAAGGATTTCGCCGGCACATCGGAGCTTGGCCCTGTGCCGGCCTCGATCGCACGCAACACCTTCAACAGCTCCCCAGCTTCGAGGGAGCACATGTCGGCGATGTTGTAGCCGTTGATCTTGCTCGCGAGCGCGGCCGGGCTGAGCCGCGCGCCTTTGCATGACGGACACTCGCGCGGCTTGAGATACGGCATTACCGCTTTCTGCGTGCGTTCGCTGAGCGTCTTGATGTCACGGCGGATGTAGGAACGTTCGATGCGTTCGAGAATGCCGGCATAGGTGAGGTTGATGGTGCGGTCGCCGAACCTCGCCTTGAACTTGCGATCCTTGCCGTGCAGCAGCAACTCCATTTCTTCTTTCGAGAACTTGCTGAGCTTCTTGTCGTTGTCGAAGAAACCGCTCAACGTGTACGCTTGTGCTTCCCAGTCGCCAAAGAACGGCACCTGCACAGCGCCTTCATTGAGCGACTTGCTCATATCCAGGAAATCGCCGGAAGCCACGCCGACCTTCTTCCCCAGTCCTCCGCAATCCGGACACGCGCCGCGCGGATCGTTGAACGAATAAGCGATCGCGCCGCCCGCCGAAGGTTTACCGGCGCGCGAGAACAGCAGGCGTAACACGCCATGAATGTCCGTCACCGTGCCGACTGTGGAATGCGACCCGCCGCCAAGCCGCTTCTGATCGACGATCACCGCCATGGTGAGGTTTTCGATCGCGTCAGCGTCGGGCTGCGGGTACTTGGGCAGGAAGTTGCGGATGAATAGCGAGAAGTTCTCGTAAAGCTGGCGCTGGGCCTCCGTCGCCAAAGTGTCGAACACGATCGACGATTTGCCAGAGCCAGATACGCCGGTAAAGATCGTGAGCTTGCGCTTGGGAATCTGGAGCGTGACGTCTTTGAGGTTGTTTTCGCGCGCGCCGCGTATGGAGATGAACTCCGTCACCCCTCGATTCACGGCTTTTGAGCCGCTTGAGGCGGCCAACTCGGCGGTTCAATCCCGAACTGCTTGGCATACTCGGCGTTCAATCGCTGCCACCCGCTGAACTTCATCGCGTCGGCGCCGGCGATGCGGTTGATGGGCTTTCCGCTGAGAAGGCTATCCAGGACATCGAAACATATGTGCCACCCCGCGGCACCCATTGAAATGAAGCGGCGATCGATGCTGTGCCACAGCGTCAAGCGCGTGCCGCCGCCAGAGGCTTCCAGTTGCCATCGGATATCGCCGTACTCAAGCAATTTGGGAGCGTCGGCTCGCGCCACTGTTGTTTCAAACGTGGTCGGCGTTCCCACCCAAGTGAGATTCACCGTGTTTCCAACCATACCCAGGCTCCCGTCGGCCTCAAAGGGAGCCCACTCGCGCACTTGCGCCGGTTCGGTTAGCGCCTGCCAGACCTTTTCGGGCGAATGGCGCAGCTCTCTGACGAGAATCAGCTTCCACTTCTCTCCGTTCTTTTCTACCTGCGCCCCACTGGCTGGGCCCGGCGCATACTGCTCGCGATCGGTCATCTTTTTCTCCTTGTCTTTGTTTTCGTTGGTGTGGGATTTTTGTTGGTCTCAATTGGTTCCATGCGGTCGAGGTGGCGTTCGAGAGCATCTACGTGAGCGGACCAAAACCGGCGGAACGGAGCCAGCCAGGCGTCAAGCTCTTGAAGTGGTTCCGGCTTCAGCCGGTAGAGACGGCGCTGTGCGTCTACCGTGGATTCTACGAATCCGGCCTCCCGCAGCACTCGCAGGTGCTTCGATACAGTCGGCTGCGGCATACCAAGCTGACGCTCGATTTCTCCAACCGACTGTTGCGACGAGACCAGGAGATTCAATATCGCGCGGCGATTCGGCTCCGCAATAATTTCGAAGACGGATTCCACTCTCTTGATATACTCCACAACGCATATGCCTGTCAAGGCATATACTCATTCCGCTACGCGAGCGAGTCGCCATAGACTTTTCGAAGACTCCAGGCAGTTATGAATGGCGGTTATCGCGAATTCGGAGCCGCGCCGTTAGGCTCCTGGTCGATTCCTGCCTGCGTGGTAAATACCGCGAGCTTATTGTTTATGTCACCACCTTAGTTTGGAGCGTTTTCCTTGGACAGCGCCTGGTACGGCTAGATCGTCCCGACGAACGCGCGATTCGGTGGGCTAGCCAGCCCGCTAAGGGCAGATCGCGGCCCTCAATTCCCGAAAGGAACATCTCCGCTCGTGGCCGCGACCAGGCTCCGTTTTGAGGCTGTTACTGAGGAGCGTTTGTGGCCTGTGGCCCTCACTCTGATGGAACAATTCCAGTTGTCGGCAATTAGCCCCGCAGAACATGCCTCGAACAAGAGAATGCTAGCCTCTTTCTGCATTTCGGGAGAAACCGCCGAGGTTAAGTGCTTGAATTGAAAACGGCTAGAGAAGCCGAGAAAGGCCTAAGCCTGGCAACTCGTCGTCTTGCAATGAAACTATGGGGCGGTAGAAGAACTCATCGGCGGCGCTCGCCATTTCTGGCGCTAGCTGACGGAGAAGCCGGGGACCCCGATATAGCTGGTTTTCTGGGGAAATCTTGGCTTTCAAGATCCCAGACAAGATCCCAGACGATCATCCCCTGGGCGCCTGTCTGCTGTAGGATGGCTATGCTTCGATCCGCATCTCCAGGACAGCCTTCCGAAACCTCTCAGGCCCCGCGGATTTGTCCGGGATGGGTGACTGTGATCCGCCAGGAACAATGCCCCGATCGGACGCCGGTGGGTCCAGTTTATACCGGCCGTGCCATCCAGGCTGTCACGAAACCTCCGAAGAGAAGGATTGAGGTGACAATCCCGAGAATCAATGTTCTGCGTAAACGACCGTTTTGACCTTAGTCAATCCTAGCCAAATCTCTGCGAGTGTGCCCGAACGTGTTGCGGAACGCTCTTTGACCGCGATCGAGTTTATTGAGGAGCCGGCAACGAGCCGGACTGCGCTTTGGGATCGGCGGCGGCTTCCGCCAGAAGGCGTCTCCCCGATCCCGAGGCAGCGTGGTGGCGATGCACGGCGAGCAGGCTTACTAGGGATTTGCGCCTGAGTTCGAGCCTGGCCGCTTCGTGGTCGGCGGCCGTATCTCCGCCGATCGAACCCAACAGCGGCTTCAATCCCTTGTCGTCAGGCTGGGGAACGGATGGGCTCGGCCCCGCACCCAGGAACTTGAGGGCCTTGCGGCTCCAAACGGGACCCGCACTGCTGGCCGCCTCGATCATCCGGGCACCAGAGCCGGCGCCAGGCATCCGCGAGGCGCGCACGCGTGAGGCGAGCGCACGTGTGGCGAGGCTCCAGAACTGGAGGGGCTCGGGACTTTCGATTGCGGGCGCGGGCGTGTTACGGCCTAGAAGTTTCCCGGCTAATTCAACAAACGACTTTCCCAATAACGACCTTGCGTTGACCCGAGCCCCGGCCAAGGTTGCATCCATCACACCCAAATAATCGTTGGGAAGCCACTGGATTACGGGATATCCGAGGGCCTGTTCCACCTGGTTCGGAGTGAAGGTGGCCGCATCGCAGCGATTAAGCACGATCGCGACCCGGCGTTCAATACCCAGGGTGCGGAGGAAAGCCAGTTTTTGGCGGGCCATCTGCAACGAGGGAAGCTCCGGAGTACAGACCATCAGGACGCGGGTGGATTCCTTCATCACTGCCTGCGAATATCGTTCGAGGTTCGAGGAAAGATCGAAACAGAGAACGCGATAACGGCTCCGCGCAAATTCAATCAGACCCTGAATCTGGGCGTCGTTAACGCGCAAATGCGGCGTGTTGTGTTTTGCGGGCAAGACATCCAGATCATCCAGCCTGGTCACCAGCACTTGCCACAGGTTATCCTCGATTTTATGCACAAATTCCAGGGCATCGGCGACGGAGTGCTCCGTGCGGAGCTTGAGAAGGAATCGCTGAATGCCGGAGCTGAGATCCAAATCCGCGAGGAGCGCTCGAGCGTCAGGCGGACGCGACATCGCCGCGCTGACGTTCATCGCGATCGTAGAAGTCCCCACGCCGGCCTTTGAGGGAAGAAAGGAGAAAACTTGAGGCGCGAAACTGATTGATTCCGATGTTCGCCTCAACAGAGCTTTCAAGTTCGCTGCAGCCTGTTGCAGGGCGGATTGCTCGAAGGGAGGCGTCAAAAAGTCGCGCGCCCCCAGGCGGAGCGCCTCGCGCATGATGTCCGGAATCGAATGGCTATGGACACCGAGAATCAGTAGCTTAGGGGCGGCCGTCTCAAGAATCGCCACCAGTTCACGAGCCTTTTCCATAGCTTCGAAGCTCATGAACAGAATCTCAGGCATGTGGATTCGCATGGCCCTGAGCAATTCTGGCGCGGTCGGATAGCTTTCAATCGTCAGTGAGATGGAAATCTCGCCTGCGGTTTCAATCGCCGCGCACAGCTCTTCCGCCAGATTTAGGTTCGGACAAACCAGAATGCCGCGTAATTTGCCCTTCCCGCCTCCCAAGTCGCTTGGGAATTGTTCCGTAAACGTCTTAGAACTGGCGAGATAGCGGCCGAGATACCCATCGCTATCAGAAGCACCCCGGTCGGCCGAGGTTGGGGGTGCGATGGCGCTCGGACGAGCACCAGGACCCTTAGCGACCCATTCTGGCATACCATTAGGTTCGTCCGGACGGCTGGATCTCGGGCTAGGCACTTATACCTAAGCACCTAAGATAGTTCTACGTAAACTGTTGCTTGGGCGGTACTGTATCCGGCGGACGACTCGGCCTAAAGGCCCTGGCCTCAAAGCTTCTAAGGAACAGCCCGCAAAACGGAGCCTGGCTCGCGGCCACGAACCGGGCTGTTACCTTCGAGATGGAGGGCGGCGACCGGCCCTTTGCGGGCTTTTGAGGAACTCGCGCGCACAACGGAGCCTGACTCGCCGGAACGGTGGCGAGTTTCTCATCGTTTGGAGGGCCGACTCGGCCCTGTGCGCGCTTCTAAGTAACAGCCCGCAAAACGGAGCTTGGCTCGCGGCCACGAACCGGGCTGTTACCTTCGAGATTGAGGGCCGCGACCGGCCCTTTGCGTGCTGCTAGGGTTCCTTGCGATGCGAATCGCCGCGATCTTTGTACTCGCCTGTATCGGCTGGGCGCAGTTCAAAAGCACCGTCCCGCTGGTGGTGGCACCCACCACCATCACGGATTCCAAGGGTCGATACGTGGACGGACTCGAGCCTGAGGACCTGACGCTATTCGACAACAATGTGCCGCAGGCGACACACATGGACTGGATGAGCTACCCGATCGACCTGGTGGTGGCGGTACAAACCAGTGACAATTCGGGAGCCGTTATCGATAAGCTGGGCGGAAGCGGGATTCTCTTCACGGAGTTGCTGGCGGGGGACAAAGGACGAACGGCGGTGATTTCCTTCAGCGACGACGTCAAGGTTCATCAGGATTTCACCAACAATCCCGATTCCGTAATCCACGCGTTACGGATGCTCCGGAAGGAAGGCAGCGACGCTCACATATTGGACGCATTGGTGCAGGCGCTGGATATGCTGGAGCGTGGGCCGTCGGGAAGACGGCGAATCGTCCTGATGATCGCCGAAAGGCGGGATCGGTCGAGTAAAGCGAAACTGGTGGATGTAATGCAGCGCGTGGAGCGGCTGAATGCATCGGTATATTGGCTGACTTATTCTCCATTCCTTGAACCATTTACGGTAAAACCCAGGACTGCCGAGGATCTGAAACCTGAAGAGCAGCGGATCAAGCGCAGGGAGTGCGCGCTCTGCCCGTCGCCTGACAACACCGGCGTTCCCGCCGACGTGGGACCGGGCAATCCGATTTATGCCATCGGCGAATTGCTGCGCTTGCGTCAGGAGGATTTGTCCAGTTTGTTTACTCAATATACCGGGGGCCGGACGCTGGAGTTCCTGAAGAAGAATGCTCTGGAGCAGGCCATTCAACTGGTGGGCGCGGAGGTGCACCGCCAATACATTTTGAGCTTCGAGCCCAAGGGGAATGAGCCGGGTAGTTATCATTCGATCCGGGTCGTGGTCAAAGGCAGGCCGGAGCTGCATGTTAGAACTCGCGAGGGCTACTGGGCGATTCCATAACGCGGCTACTGAACCGCGATTGTGACTCCGCTCTGCGAGGGAACTCCTCCAACCGAGACGACGATTGGGACTGTCGAGCCTGGCGCTACGGTCTGCGGCACCACGGCATTCACTTGCAGGAGTCCGGAGACGGACTCGCCCGAAGATCCATCGTATTGCACCATGGCGTTCTGGCCTCCGATGCTCACAGTCACCGGTAGAAGCGGGTGCTTCAGGTTGGTTACGATTACGCTGCCTGTGACACCGGGCGGCGACGTCTGCCCTTCGCCGGTGGCATAAATCTGGACTACGCTGCCACGCGCAGCCGGATTGGACGCGCTATTTACCGAACTATCCTGGTTCAGGACCGCCCCTGGCCCCACACCCGCCGAGCCGATGGTAAAGATTCCCGGAGCGGAAGGCGCGATGGGGACCACCCATTGCCCTGAAGTGACGCCTCCGAATTGGAGCGTAATCGTGGCCGTCGCCTGATTTGCGACCTCGTACGGAACGATCACGTTGGCTTGATACGTGGAGCCGTAGACCATCGGCGCGGGCTGGCCGTTGAATAGGACTTCGGCTCCGTTTAGGCTGGTAGCGACGCTGCCCGATGCGGTCAGTGCGAGCCCTGACGTATTCGAGGGTCCCGCCCCGAATCCGTAGATCGTGAGGATCTCGCCGGGTGATATCGCAGCTGGGATCTGCGATGCTGCATTCACGATGGAACCAAGGAAGGGCGGCTCCGCGGCACTGGTGGTGGGGATGGTGGTCACGGGGACGACAATGGTTTGGGTTCCGGAGGTAAGCGTTATGTTGTACTCGCAGACCTGGTTCGGGCGGCACGGGGGCCCGAAATACGGAATGGCGCGGATGGACGCAGGCGTCGTGAATGTCAACGGCGTCGATGAAAAGATCCCAAAGTTCCCTGTCAGGTTTATCGGGACAGCCGAGGTGACCTGAAGTTCCTGTACCGGGATAGCCCCTGAGCCATTGTCGGGAATCGTATAGGTGACACTGGACGGCGTCACCGTGAATATCGGCTGCTGACTCCAGATCGCCAGAGTCACGGGAAGCGACACAGGGCCCTGAACGCTTGAGGTCGCGATGATTGTGCCGTTATACGTGCCGGGCGCTAAATTCCCTGGAGTTGCAGTGATTACGGCACCTCCCTGCCCTGGAACAACGCTCAGCCAGTTTCCTCCGGAAGCGGTTGACGCTGTGAACGCCCCCAGTGCGCTTGGGTTGTTCAGCTGGTCAGTTTGCATCGAAGGTCCCGATCCTGCCTGCACCGAAAATGTCACAGAAGGTACATTGAACCCGAACACGGAGTTGACGGTGAACTGAACCGGCACCGTCGCCATGTTGTTGGGGCCGAGGACGACGATCTGTCCGTTGTAGACTCCCGGCGCCAGACCGGTGGGACTGGCATTCACAGTTAGCAACTGAGGAGTGATTCCGTTCCCCGGAGTCACTGACAACCACTTGACGCTGGAGGTCCCGCTACTCGCCGTGACCATGAACGCCGCCGGGTCTCCGCTGCTGGTGACCGTGAGGGTCGTCTGAGTATTGCCGGGAGACGCGAGAGCCAAGCTGGTGGCGCTCACATTCAGAAAGGCCGAATTGTTGACGACCAAAGAGAGCGGGATGGTCGTGACCACTCCATTGGGTCCTTCGGGAGTGATCGTGATTGCGGCGGTGTACGTCCCGGGCTTCAAACCGGTGGGATTCACAGCCACTGTGATCGTGGCAGGCAGTGTGACTTGCGTAGCGGTGACGGAAAAGGGCGAAGTAACGCCGGGGCCAAATACTGAAACATGGAGCGTGGACCCTTGAAGCATCCCGGCGAAATTAAGAGAGACGTTCACGGGTGCGGGAGCAGCGGCTCCAACTTGCCAATTAAACGACACAGCCGCCGGTGTTGCGGTCACCTGTTGCAGCGGCGGAGTCGTCGGGCTGGGTGTTACCGGCGCGACCGCAGGCACGCTTTCGCTGCCAACCTTCACGACTGCGCCATTGGTCGGAAACGCCAATCCAACTATGTGAATCGGCAGCGTTGAGAACGCATTAAAACCAAAATCCGGTCCCGATCCCAGGCCGGGGGCGCCTGTATAAAAGGGTTGCAATACTCCGGGTGGAATTGTGATTGTGACTTCCCCAGCGAGAGGAGCCGCCTGACCCAGGGATTGCAGAGTTACACTCACCGGAACGGGATTCGGGTTCTGGAGCACGATGGCACCGTTCTGACTGAAGCCGACCGTGGCCGACGTCCAGGTCTGCATCGAGAGCAACGGCTGGTAGATTGCGTCGGCAGCAGGAGATTGTGACGGAAGGCTGGGAATCGACGAAAAGAACGCGATCTGCGAGCCGTTCGAATTCGTCACGATGACCTGCTTCCCCATCAGATCCGCAGCCCCGCCGAGCGTCACATCAACCTCATTCTGTCCCGCGAATTGGGTGTTCAAGGTGTCGACTCCGGGGATGGTCACGGTGGCCCCCGGGGTGAATCCGGTTCCGTAAATATGAACCAGCGTCCCGGGGGCTTGCAATCCTCCGCCAGGAGCGACGCTTTGGATCGACAAACTGCCGCCGACGGTCACCGACCCTGACGTCGCAGTTACGGCGTAAAGATTGCCGTTTTGGTCCGTCCAGGGACCCTGGCTGGGATCCACAGTAATTGCCCGGACTGTGCCGATGACTGCGCTCGCGAGCACCGGGACGGTCACCGTCACGATCGGCAGATCCGGCAACTGTCCGACTCCGGCGGAGGGCGCGGTGAATGTCACATTCATGGATTGCCCGAGAACCTCAGCGACTCCCACGGCGTCCCCCGCGGAGCTGAAGACCGCGACGCTCGCGATCGGCCCGAAGACAGAGGGATCGAAACTTACGGCAAGCCGTCCACCGGCGACCAGCGCCGGCGCCGCCGAGGAAATCCTGATTTGCGCCCACCCGCCCGGGGGAACGGTCTCGCTCGATACCTGAAGCGCAAGACTCGCCGCCGAAGCGCTCATGGATGAGGCACTGGCCGCCAAGAGTACCAGAGCGACACACGCGCCGCGGCGGTCTGACGCAGTCCGCCATCGAAGTTTCCACATGTTAGGCTCCTACGCAGGAATGCCCCGCACTTCGGCATCCGTTAGGTCAGCGGGTTATGGTGATGAGGATTATCCAGCCACGCCTCCACGGCAAACTCATCGGTGGCGACGGAATGAAGGCGCACGCTGCGCACGCGGATAGCATCGTTGCGGCGGCGGCGGCCTACGCCTCCGGCCACGGGAAGCGAATGCATGCCCCCCAGAATTTTCGGCGCGTAATAGAAAAAGATCTTGTCGGCGACTCCGGATTCCAGCACGGACCAATTCACTTTGCTGCCGGCCTCAATCATCAGCGAAAGATATTTCTCCCGAGCCAGCAGTTCCACAACGCCTTGAATGTTGACGCGGCCATCCTTGCGCTCCATCACTTCGACGCGCACGCCCATGGATTCGAGGCGCTTGCGGCGCTCAGGCGAAGCCGCGGAAGTGGTTACTGCCAGCACGTCGCGATCGCAGGATTTGGCCATGTGCGAGTCCGGCGGCAGGCGCAGCAGAGAATCGAGCACAATGCGCAGCAGCGGACGGCTGCGCGGCTGGCCGGTGCGGTCCGTCAGGCGGCAATTGTCGGAGAGCACGGTTCCAATACCGGTCAGAATCGCATCGTGGGCATGCCGCAGAGATTGCACGTGCTCGCGCGCGGTCGCGCTGGTGATCCAGGGAATTTCGCCGGCCAGGTGCCCCGGATCGTCGTCCGGCGCGGCAATCTTTCCGTCCAGCGTCATCGCGGCCTTCAGCGTCACCAGAGTCCGGCCTGTGCGCATGAAATGAACGAAGGCTTCGTTGATCTCGACGGCTCTAGGCGCCGCGTTCGAATCCAGTTCGACTTCGACGCCGGCTTCGCGCAGACGCCGGAAACCGCGCCCGGCGACGATTGGATTCGGGTCCTCCATCGGCGCAACCACTTTGCGCAATCCAGATGAGAGGATCGCGTCGATGCACGGAGGCGTGCGGCCATGGTGCGCGCAAGGCTCCAGCGTGACATAGATGGTCGACCCGCGAGCCGCCTCACCGGCCTCCTCCAGCGCCAGGACCTCCGCGTGTTTTACACCCTCCCAGGTGTGAAAGCCGCGGCCCACTATTTCGCCATCGCGCACCACCACAGCGCCCACGGACGGATTGGGCGAGGTGCAGCCGATGCCGCGCGCGGCCAGATCGAGCGCCTCATCCATAAATCGGCTCATGAGATCTCAGTCAAACAGAGACGACACGAAAGTTTGCGGATCGAAGGGGAGCAGATCGTCGATCTGCTCGCCGACGCCGACATAGCGAATCGGCAAATTCAGCTCGCGCGAGATAGCCACCACCACGCCGCCTTTGGCCGTGCCATCGAGCTTGGTCAGAATGATGCCTGTGACCGCGCTTGATTCTGTGAACTTGCGCGCCTGCTCCAATCCGTTTTGACCGGTGGTGGCTTCGAGCACCAGCAGCACCTCGTGAGGCGCGTCCGGAATCACGCGGGCAGCGGTGCGGCGCATCTTTTCAAGCTCCGCCATCAGGTTGACCTTGGTGTGCAGACGGCCGGCTGTGTCGGCAATGACGACGTCCACTTTACGAGCTTTCGCGGCTTGCAGCGCATCGAAGAGCACCGCGCTCGGGTCGGAGCCAGGCTGTTGCCGGATCAGATCCGCGCCGGCGCGCTGGGCCCAAACTTCCAACTGTTCAATAGCGGCGGCTCGAAAGGTATCGGCCGCGCACAGCAGGACGGTCTTGCCTTCCGATTGCAGACGCCGGGTGAGCTTCCCGATGGAGGTGGTCTTACCGGCGCCGTTGACGCCCACCACCATGATCACCTCGGGCGGCTCTCCGACATGCGGCAGAGGCCGCTCGGTGGCTTCCAGAATTTCGAGCAGGTGCTCTTTGATCAAACTCTTGAGCTGCGCGGAATCAGCGACCTGATGCCGATCCACACGCTGGCGGATACGCTCCAGAATTTCGGCGGTGGTGCGGGAGCCGATGTCGGCGGTGATGAGCGCGTATTCCAGCTCATCCAGAACCTCGGCGTCGATCTCCTTGCGGCCGCTGACGGCGTCTTCAATCTTTTCCAGCAACCCGGCGCGGGTCTTCTGGATGCCGGCCTTCAGGCGGTCGAGGAGACTTGGTTTTTTGAGCATGAATAGGGCGGAACTTCGATTCTAGCAGCGAGGCGATGAAAGGAGTTTAGGGTGCGGGCGCTGAAACGTGGCATGCAGAGAGGTGCTGCGGGGCGTGCCACCGGGGCTTGGCGTCCGCTAATTGTCGGTCGGCTTCTCCTCCACGTGATCGATCACCAGAACGGGCATGGGGCGCTTTTGTTGCTCCAGCTTCAGCCCGAGCTGCTTATTTACCGCATCGTAGAGCGAGAGAGCGCCGTTGGGATCGGCCGCGCCGGCTCCGGCGGCATCTCCACCCCGGCCTCCGTTCCGCACCAAGCCGATTCCGCTAAAACTCAGCGTAAAATCATAGGCGCCCTCGATGCCAGTGGCGTCCACGACCGCATATCGGAAATAACCTCCCGCAAAGACTTGGAACTGTTCCGCCAGTTGGGACATGGTCATGTTGCGGCATGTCACCAGCCGGTTCAGCATGGGATTGGTGAGGCGTGGGTCTTTCCCATCCGCCCCAGGACCGTTCTTGCATTCGCTGCGATTTGAGGGATCGGCTTTGGTGAGCTTCGGCTTCGCCGCCGTCAACGTATACACGGGCACGGTCCGGCTTTCCGTGTGGACCTTTATCTTGAAGCGATCGATCATCAGCGCGCGCAGCATCAGAATGAGGTCGTCGTCGTCGATTTGCGCGGTGGAGGCTTTTGCGACGATATCGAAGCGGGCAGACTCCGCGAATTTGGGCACGCCGGCGAGCAAATCCTCGTTGGTGACGTTCCATGCGGTTGTGATCAGACTCTTCAGGGTCCAGCCTTGCAGATCGACGCGTCCGTTTTGAAAATCTCCTCTTTGCTGCGCATCCGGCGCGCTGGGCCGGATGGTGGCTACTTCAAACTCGGCTGGAGGCGGCGGCGGAAGGCTGGTCGTCACGCCCGGCGGATTGTCGGTCGGCTTCCGGTTCACGCTGTCGACCACCAGGACGCTCATCGTGACGCGTTGAGGCTCCAGCTTCAGCCCGAGTTGCTTATCTACAGCGTCAAAGAAGGTAACGGCGTCGGACCCGGCTGCCGCGAGTTGATTCCGGCCGTTCCATTTAAGATCGAAATCCCAGGCTCCTTTGAGGCCGGTCTGGTCCACGGCGAGGTCGGTTACGTAACCGCCGGCCATGCCGCGGACTTGTTGGGCGAATTGCTCCATGGTCAGATTGCGGCAGGAGACCACGATATACGCGATGGCGCCAGGCGCAGGATTCTGCGGCTGGCCCTGGCATCCGGATGCTGCCGATGCGTCCGCCTCTTTCATTCTCGGCTTGCCCTTCCCAAGAGACAAAGCGAACGCCTGCACGGGCCGGTTATCCATGTGAACTGCCAGCTTGAAACGATCCGCCAGCAAGGTTTGCAGCATCGCCTTTGTGGTTTCCTGCGTTGCCGAAGCCGGAGCCTTGGCAGCAATATCGAATCGATCCGTATTCAGCCAATTCGGCCCGCCGACGATCTTGCTGGTTTCGTCGATGTCGTAGGCGGTTTGGATCAAATCCAGCATGCTTGCGTTCCGCAGGTCGTAGCGGCCCCCGCGCAGGACTCCGCCGCTCATATATGGGTTGGTTGCCTTCGGGCTCGGGTGAACATCCGCTAGTTCAAACGCAGGCGCGGGCTCGGGGGTTTGACCGAAGACCGCGCTAGACAGGATGACGAGGAAGCTTATGCCAATGGGAGCTCGCATCACAAATTCAATCTCCTGAATTACTCGAAATAGAATTGCTCAGAAAACGAAATGGGCCATAGATGGATAGATAGACATGAACACAGACACGCGTCAATTGTCGGTCGGCTTCTCCTCCACGTGATCGATCACCAGGACCTGCATGGGGCGCTTCTGCATATCCATTTTCAACCCGAGCTGTTTGTTTATGGCGTCGGGAAGGGAGAGCCCGCCGCTAGGGTCCGAGGCCTTCTCACCGTTCACGCTGGGGAGTCCATTCTGCAGCGCGCCGATCGAGCTGAAACTCAGGGTGAAATCGTATGGGTCAGTGAGTCCTGTGGAATCCAAAACAGGAGTATGCGCGTACCCGTTCGCGAGATTCGGAAGCTGATCCGCGAACTGCGCGATGGTCATGTTCTGGCACGTGAGCAGCCGCGACAGAATCGGATTCGCGATCCTGGGATCTTTGCCATCCGCTCCAGGACCTTCATGGCATCCGGTTCGATTCGAGGGGTCGGCTTTGGTCAGCTTCGGCTTCCCCGGATTCGTGATGACGTACCCGTTCACGGGCCGATCCTCATAGTGAACCTTCATCTTGAAGCGATCGATCAGCAGCGCCTGGAACATCACGCGAAGGTCATCGATATCGATCTGCTGAGCGGTCGCCGGGCCGCTTGTAATGCTGGAAGCCTTGGCGATGATATCGAATTTCGCCGAATCCACGAACTTCGGAGCACCCGCCATCAGTTCGTCCGGATTATTGATATCCCACGCAACTTGGATCAGGATCTTCAAAGGGTAGCCGCGGATATCGATGCGTCCGCCGGGCATCAAACCCTGGCCTCCCGGATTGGCGTCGGGCAGGCTCGGCTTGATATCCGCGACTTCAAACTCGGCGGGCGGAGGAGGCGGCAGTGCGGTCACCACGCCGGGGGGATTAGGGGTGGGCTTCTCGTTGGCGCTGTCCACCTGGATGACAGGCGTGGGGACCTGCTGAAGATCGATCTTCAGCCCGAGTTGCTTGTCGACCGCGTCAAAAATGCTGATGCCCTCGGCGCCCAACGCCGCCAGCATCTGTTTCGCGGTCCAGACAACATCGAAATCCCAAGCTCCTTCGAGGCCGGTCTGATTTACAACAGGATGGTCGCCAAGGTAGGCACCCGCCATCCCACGTATTGTTGGCGCGAACACGTCCATGCTGATGTTGCGGCATTGGATCTCGGCATTCCGGTAAACTCCGGGGGTTTGCGGGGGCTGATTCGGCGGGGGTTGGCAGCCAGGAGCGCTTTTCCCGTCCGACTCCTTGATTTTCGGCTTGCCCTTCCCCAGCGCCAGTACAAAAGTCGGCAGGGGCTTGGTGCCCATGTGAACCACCAGCTTAAAGCGATCCGCCAGCAGCGTTTGCAGCATCAGCTTGGCTGAATCCTGGGTTGCGCCGGCCGGAGCCTTGGCGATCACATCGAATCGGTCCAGGTCCAGCCAACTCGGCCCTCCCTGGACCATGATCGGGTCGTCGAGACCATAGGCGAGCCGAATCAGATCCACCATGGTAGCCCTGCGGATTTCATATCGGCTGCCGCGAAGAACGCCGCCGCTCATGTACGGATTTACGGTCTTGCTGCTCACGTGGACATCGGCGATTTCGAAGGCGGGCGCTGCGGCTGCGGTTATGTTTTGCCCGGAGACAACAGCAGACAGAGAGACGAGAACGCTAAGACCTGCAAAAGCTCGCATCATGAATATTCCAAACCTCCTTTGGAAATACCTTGACCGTTACAGCTCTGTGAACTGGGAGCGTCGATTCGGAGCCGCGACCACAGGGAGCGGTTTGCTGGGACCTAATCAAAGACGCAACAGGGCGCTTCGACGTTCAACATATTTATACGCTCCAGCGAGGCTTCGGTTACCAACTCCGAAATGAGGTTTGACCTGCCGTTTCAGTTGTCCGCCGGCTTCTCCACATGATCGATGACCAGCACCGGCAGTGGCCTTTTCTGCAACTCCAGCTTAAGGCCGAGCTGTTTATTCACCGCCTCGGGAAGAGTGTTCGCGCCATTCGGATCCGTTGCACCACCCGAAACTGCGCCGGCGTCGCCGCGTCCTCCGCCCTGAACCCCCGGTCCGCTCGGTGCGAAGTTGAGGGTGAAGTCCCAGGCGCCTTCGAGACCGGTGGAATCGAGCACCGCGGCATGAACATACCCGCCTGCGAGGTTGGGAAGCGCTTCCGCGAATTGCGCCATGGTCATGTTCTGGCAGAACAGCAGCCGTCCGTTCGCCGGATTGGCGGTTCTGGGATCTTTCCCATCGGGTCCAGGACCTTCCTTGCATCCGGTACGACTCAACGGGTCTGCTTTTGTCAGCTTCGGCTTCGCCGCCGTGAGCGTATACGCGCTGACAGGCCGTTCCTCCATGTGCGTCTTCAGCTTGAAGCGATCCGCGAGCAGCGCGCGCAGCATCGTCCAGACCGTATCGATATCGATAGGCGGGGGGCCTGCCGGGGCCAATAGTCCAGGAGCGGGCACAGCGGACGGCCCGCTATCTTCCGGGACAGGCGCTTTCGCGATGATGTCATAGCGGTCCGTCTCGATCCACTTCGGCCCTCCTACGATCATCTCGTCAGTGAGGTTCCAAGCCTGCTGCATCACAAATTTCACGGTCATGCCGCCGATATTCACGCGGCCGCCGGGCTGTATCTGCAGTCTCAATCCTTGCAAGTCCGGGTTAGCCGGCTTCACGTCCGCCACTTCAAACTCAAGTGGAAGAACGGGAAGGCTGGTTGTCACGCCAGCCGGATTGGCGGTCGGCTTTTGATTCACGCCATCGACAACGATGACGGGAACTGGAGCCTTTATCGGATCCAGCTTCAGCCCAAGTTGTTTTTCGATCGCGTCAATGAAAGTGATAATTTCAGGCGGAGCCGCGCCTCCAACCGCGATGGTGGTCGAGTTCAGCGCCGCCCGTATGGGCAATGAGTATTTGAAGGTGAAGTCCCAGGAGCCTTCGAGACCGGTCCTATCGAGAATCGGATTATTGCCGAGGTTGGTCACGGGCATCGTATGCATTTGCTCCGCGAATGCCGCCATGGTTACGCTACGGCACACGTACTCAAACATCGGCCCAGCTTGCTCCAGGGTGAGGACCCGGCGGTCGCCCTGGGCCCCAAGCGTGTACTTGCACCCTGGCTCGCCCGAACCGTCCGCTTGATTCAACTTCGGCTTGCCCTTGCCCACCGACAGCGCAAAAGTAGGCAGGAGCTTGGTGTCGTTATGGACCACCAGTTTGAAGCGATCTGCAAGCAGGGCCTGGAGCATCAGCTTGACCGTTTCCTGCGACGTCGACGGCGGAGCCTTGGCGATTACATCGAAGCGGTCCGATTCCAGCCAACTCGGACCGCCCAAGACTTTGTCGGCATCCACGCCGTACGCGGTTCGAATCAGGTCCACCATATTCGCGGTTCGGATCTCATACCGCCCGCCGCGAAGAAAGCCGCCGCGCATGTTCGGATTCGTGGCGTGCGGACTCGCGTGAACATCCGCGATGTCGAATTGAGATTGACCAAATAAACTTGCGGACAGAAAGACGGCACAGACGAAGAGGCGTAGCGGCATGTCTAATTGTCCGCCGGTTTGTCGCCGTCAATTATCACTTGGCTTCTCCTCGATATGATCGACGACGACGACCGGCAGCGGACGCTTTTGGATCTCCAGTTTCAGACCCAACTGCTTGCTTACGGCGTCGGACAGACTCAGACCGCCGCCCGGGTCCGATGCCGCGGCCGAGCCGCCTGCAGCCGCGCCTCCACTCTGAACCTGGGCGACGAACTGCGCAATCCCATTCGCGCTAAAGCTCAAAGTGAAGTCATACGCTCCATCGAGCCCCGTAGCATCCAGAACCTCGCTACGAACGTAGCCGCCGGCGAGCCGCGGCAGCATGTCCGCGAATTGCGCCATGGTAATGTTCTGGCAAGTGATCAGCCTTGAAAGAATCGGATTCGCGACCCTGGGGTCCTTGCCGTCCGGTCCGGGACCTTCCTTGCACCCCGTCCGCACCAAGGGATCGGCTGTCTTCTGAAGCTTTGGCTTCCCTGGAGCGAGCAGTGTGTAGGCGTCGCCGGGCCGCTGCTCTATGTGAGTCTTCAGCTTGAAGCGATCCTCCAGAAGCGCTTTGAGCGCAGGCCGAAAGAAGTCAATGTCGATTCCCTGGTTGGGCGTCGCCGGCCCGTTCCCGGGCATCTTCGCGATGAGGTCGACGTTGATCGTAGCCAATGATTTCGGCAGACCCACGATTGAATCGGGGCCGTTGGCATTCAATGCCAGATTGATCATCGCCGTGAGAGGATAATTTCGCAGATCGACCCGGCCGCTGGGCTGAAATCCCGGGCTTGGAACCCGAGCGGCGCTCGGATCGCTGAGCCTTAGATCCGCAACATCGAACTCGGCGGGGATGAGCGGCAGCGCTGTCGAGACGCCGGGCGGATTGTCAGTGGGTTTGCGATTCACGCTGTCGACAATCACAACGGGTGTCTCGACTTTCAGCGGGTCCAGCTTTAGTCCAAGTTGTTTGTCCATCGCGTCGAAGATCGAGATCGACTCCGCCCCGGGCGCTACCAGCAGCGCGATTAACCCTCCCGTGATTTTCGGGCCATATTTGAAATTGAAATCGTAAGCGCCCTTGAGTCCGGTCTGATCCGCAATCAGGCCGGTGTCGAAGTACTGCTGCGCCGCGAGCATGGTGCGCATTGCGTCCGCAAACGCCGCCATGGTCATGTTGTGGCATTCGTAGAAATATGTCGGCAGATTAATAGTGCCCGGCCCTGCCTGAGCCCCGGCGGGAGGGGGCGGAGGCGGTGGTGGAATCGTGTACTTGCATCCTGTGTCGCCCGAGCCGTCGGCTTCCTTAAGCTTGGGAGGCCCGCTCTTCCCGATGGTCAACGCGAATCCCGGAAGCGCGTGCGAATCGTTGTGGACCACCAGCTTGAAACGGTCCGCCAGCAGCGCCTGAAGCATCAGCTTGGCTGCATCCGGCGACGTGTTCGCCGGGGCCTTGGCAATCACGTCGAACCGGTCCGAATCCAGCCAGCTCGGCCCGCCCAACACCTTATCGGGATCGACACTGTAAGCCGTTCGAATCAGATCCAGCATGGTTGCGGTCAGGATCTCGTACCGCCCGGCGCGAACGTAGCCGCCGCGCATGTTCGGAGTCAGCGTGTGCGGGCTCACATGGACGTCGGCGATTTCAAATGTGGGCGGTGCCTCGGCCGGGGTGGGTGCCTGGCCGAACGCCGCGCCGGATATGAGGGCGAAGACGACAGTAGACAGTGTTCTCATAATCAGTTGTCGGTGGGTTTTGGATCGAGATGATCGATAACAATAAAGGGCATGGGACGCTTTTGCGTCTCCAGCTTGAGTCCGAGCTGCTTGGTAAGAGCGTCGAAAAGCGAAGTGGCGCCGTTGGGATCGGATGCCCCTGGTGCGCCCAGCGCGGCCACGTCGCCGCCCCGGCCCCCTCCGCCCGCCGCCGCGCCGGCTGCGGCAAAGTTCAGCGTAAAATCATAAGCGCCGTCGATCCCTGTGGCATCCAGCACCTCGCTGCGAATATATCCGCTGGCAAGCCTTGGGAGCTGTTCCGCAAACTGTTCCATGGTCGTGTTGACGCATGTGATCAACCTGCCATTCACTGGATTCGCGATCCTCGGGTCCTTGCCATCCGCGCCAGGGCCCTCCTTGCAATTGGTGCGAATCAAAGGATCTGCCGTCTTTTTCAACTTCGGCTTTGCCGCCGTTAACGCGAACGCATCGGCAGGCCGTTCCTCCAGGTGATACGCGAATTTGAACCGATCTTTCAGCAGCGCAAGCAGCGCCGGCCGGAACGCATCGACAGCGGGCGCCGGAATTGGACCGTCGGTTAAAGGCATCTTCGCGACGAGATCCACTCGAGCGGCAGCCAGCCATTTCGGATCACCCGTCAGCGCGGGCCCGTCGAGTACATTGATATTCAAAGCCAGGTTGATCATCGATCTCAGCGGATAATTTCGCAGATCGACGCGTCCGCTGGGCTGAAATCCCGGGCTGGGAACCGCAGGCGCACCCGGCTCGCTCAGCCGGAGATCCGCCACTTCAAACTCAGCCGCCGGAGGAGGCAGCAGCGCGGTTGTTATGTCCGGCGGATTGTCGGTTGGTTTCCGCTTCACGCTCTCCACGATGATCACCGGGGTGGCAAACGTGATAGGGTCCAGCTTCAGCCCGATTTGCTTCTCAACGGCCTCGAAGAGCGGGATGGAATCGCCGCCGATGTTGATTACATTCGACGCGGCTGCGTTGGCCGCTGCAGCGGACGTGGGAGGCTTCGCAGTGTACTTGAAACTGAAATCCCAAGCGCCCTTCAGCCCGGTCTGATCCACGATAATTCCTGTTCCGAAGTAGCTGGCCGCTACCGGCATCGTGTGCATGGCTTCCGCAAATGCCGCCATGGTGGTGCTGCCGCACGTGTACGTATAGGTCGGCCGGAGGGAGATCGCGACAGGCGCGGTACCTGAATCCGAGGCAGCCCGAGCCGCGGCAATTTGAGCCTGCGCCTTGTCGATCTGCGCCGCCGTATCCGCCGTAAACCTGCATCCCGGCTCGGCCGAGCCGTCCGCCTCCTTGAGCTTCGGGCCACCCTTCGCCACCGTCAGCGAAAATGCCGGCAGGGGGTGCGTGTCGCTGCGGAATACCAGTTTAAACCGGCCCGCCAGCAGAGACTGCAGCATCAGCTTCAGAGCTTCCGGCGATGTAGACTGCGGAGCCTTTGCGATCACATCGAAGCGGTCCTGTTCCAGCCAACTCGGGCCGCCCAGTATCTTGTCGGCGTCGACGTTGTAGGCCGTCCGAATCAGATCCACCATGGTTGCGTTCAGCAACTGATAGCGGCCCGCCCGAAGCATGCCGGTTTGCAGAACTGCCCTCACGGTACGCGGACTGGCGTGGACATCCGCGATGTCAAACGTTGGCAGGGCCTCGGCCTTTTGGGCCCCGGGGGCCTGACCGAACGCCGTGCTGGACAGAAGAGCGATGAAGCTTATGCGTGCGAGCGCTCGCTGCATAACACCCACCTCCTGCGGCCCTGGGTCAACGCCAAGGGTTTAGGCACGAATCGAAGAAGCGGCGAAGATCGCCCGCCTGCAGCCTATGCGGCAATTATACTTGTCGAATTAGACGTCCTGCCGGGCAATCCGTTAGCACACTCTGCCCTTCTGAGTGTTGTTAATTATCCGTTGGTTTTTCTTCGAGATGATCGATAACAAAGACGGGTTCCGGACGCTTGTGCACTTCCAGCTTCAGCCCAAGCTGTTTCTCAACCGCGTCGAACAGCGAAGTTCCTCCAATGGGATCCGACGCCACCCCAGCGGCGCCCCCGCCAGCCGGGGCCGGGCCGCCCTTGCCGCCACCGTTTCGCCCTCCTCCGCCGAGCTGGCCGGGAGGCACCGGAGTGAATGTCAAGGTAAAATCCCAAGCGCCCTCGATCCCGGTTCCGTCCACCACCGGGTAGCGCAGGTAGACCGGCGCGAGAGTTTGAAGCTGGTCCGCGAATTGCGCCATGGTGATGTTCTGGCATGTCGCCACGAACGGCGGCGGCGTGATGTCGCCATCCCTGGGAAGCTGCGGAGGCGCTAACTTACATCCCGCGCGATTCGCGGGATCGGCCTTCTTGAGCTTCGGTTTCTCCGCCACTAGCGTATATGCATCCATCGGGCGGTCTTCATAATGCGCCCGCATCTTGAAACGATCTTCCAGCAATGCCCGCATCATCGAATGCAGGTCGTCGGTATAGATTTGGGTGCCGCTGGCGATGGCGGATTCCGGGACCTTGGCGATTATGTCGAAGAGCGGGTAATTCAACGTCAGCCACTTGGGAGCGCCGGGAATCTCCTCATTCGCGGGAGTCGTGATGTCCCAAGCTTGCCGGATCATGATGAACATGGGGAAGGAGTGCTGCTCGTAACGGCCGCCGGGCTGAAGTCCGCCCGGAGGTCCCAGGCTCGCGCCCGGAGGGTTGGCCCGGATCGACGCCACTTCAAACTCGGCCGGGGGGCGAGGCGGCAGTGCTGTGCTGGCATCCGGCGAATTGGCCGACGGCTTCTGGTTCACTCTCACTACGACGATGACGGGCATCGGAACCTTTTGCTCTTCGAGCTTCAGTCCCAGCTGCTTATCGATAGCGTCAAAAAGCGTGACGCCATCTGCGCCGGCTAGAGGGAGCAGTAGCTTTCCCGTCCATTTGAAATCGAAATCCCAGGCTCCTTTGAGGCCTGTGGAGTCCACAACGGGGCTGGTGAGATAGCCCCGGTCCAGCCCCCGCAGACTGGCAGCGAAATCTGTCATCGTCATGTTGCGGCAGGAGACTGCCTGAGGAGGAATCGTGAGAAAATCGCCGTTCGGAGGAGGCGGCGGCTGGCGCTCGCACCCGGACTCACCCGAGGCGTCGGCTTGCTTCAATTTAGGCTTGCCCTTCCCGACCGAAAGCACAAACCCAGCCATAGGCCTCGTCTCCTTGCGGACCTCCAGTTTGAAGCGGTCGGCAAGCAGCGACTGGAGCATCAGCTTGACGGTTTCCGGCGAAGTCCCGGGCGGCGCCTTGGCGATTACGTCGAAACGGTCGGTTTCGAGCCAGGCCGGGCCGCCCACAACCGTGTCGGCATCGACGCCGTAAGCGGTGTCGATCAGGTCCAGCATGCTTGCGTAGCGGATTTCATAGCGGCCAGCTCGAAAGACTCCGCCCTGCATGTTCATGGTCCTGGTAAGCGTTCTCACAGGCACGTCGGCGGCTTGAAATTTGGGAGCTGCCGGTTGTCCGAAAGAGAGAACAGCGGCAAAGCAAGTTGCGGGAGCTAAGAATCGCATCATTCCCTGAGTGACACCGCGGGGCCCGCCAATGTTCCAGGACTATGTGCGAAACGCCGAGGTATAATTGCTGTCGCTGCTGGTAGCGGCTGCTGGAGGTTAATGCTCCGTCGGACCTTTCTGAATAAGGCGCTGCGAATCGCGGCCGGAATAGTTGCAATTTCAACGGTCCCTGCGGCGAAAACAGCCAACTCCTCCCTGGACCAGCAGTTCGCGCAAACCGTGCGCCCCTTTGTCACAAAATATTGCGTCGATTGCCATAGCGGCGGCGAATCCGCATCCGCCGGGTTCGACCTCTCGGCTTATTCCACCACCGCGATGGTGGTCCGCGATCTTCCACGTTGGGCTGTGATGATCGACAAACTGACTGCCAAGCAAATGCCGCCGCCGCCCGCTCCTCCTCCGCCCGATGCAGTTCGCCAACAGGTTATCGACTGGATCAAAGCCATGCGCATGAATGAGGCACGCAAGAACGCCGGCGATCCCGGTGTGGTGCTGGCGCGCCGCCTGAGCAACGCCGAATACAACTACACGATCCGCGACCTGACAGGCATCGACCTTCAGCCCACTCGTGAGTTTCCCGTCGATCCCGCCAATCAGGCCGGCTTCGATAATTCCGGCGAGTCCCTGACGATGTCCCCCGCCCTGCTGAAGAAGTATTTGCAGGCCGCGCGTGAAGTGGGCGATCACATGGTGCTCACGCCCGATGGGTTCGAGTTCGCGCCGACCCCCATGCTGGTGGAAACCGATCGCGATCAATATTCCATAAAACGCATTGTCGATTTCTATTTTCGCCAGCCGACCGATTATGCCGATTACTTCCAGGCCGCCTGGCGATTCAAAAACCGGTCTCTTCTTGGAAAACCAGCTTCCACGCTTGCCGCCACTGCCGCCGACGCCAACGTGAGCGCCAAGTATCTCGCCATCGTCTGGAAGCTCCTCGAAGAACCTGACGCGGCGGCAAAAGAAGAAGTCGGACCCATCGCCAAGCTTCAATCCATGTGGCGGGCGTTGCCTCCGCCTAAGGACCCCAAGCGCACCCTCCGCGCGCAATGCGAGGCGATGCGCGACTTCGTCGTCAAGATCCGCAACCACACGGCCATGCAATTTGCAGCGCCGGTAGTCCGGGGATTGCCCCCCGGATCTCAGGCGTTGCTCGACTGGAAGCTGATTCAATTCGCGTCGCACCGCCGCGACAGCGATCCCAAGGATCTCCGTAACGATACTGACCCGCCGCCTACGGTCCCCAGGATTCCGCCGTATCCAGGTCTTCATCAGGAAGCCGCGCCGCGCTGGGCTGCTCTTTCGGCGCAGGCCCGCGCTGGCGATCTCGATCTTGTTGTTCCCGCAGCCGAGCGAGCCCGTTATGAAGCCTCGTTCTCGCGCTTCGCCTCCGTTTTCCCGGACAAATTCTTCGTCAGCGAACGCGGCCGCTACTTCCCGGACGATTCAGAAGACAAAGGCCGCCTCCTGAGCGCGGGCAATCACAGCGTGATGGGTTACTTCCGCGACGACACTCCGCTGATGGAATTGATCCTCGACGAGAAGGGCCAGAAGGAACTGAACCGCCTTTGGGACGAATTCGACTTCATTGCCGATTACACGGCCCGCACATGGGTCCAGTACTTCTTTAATCAGAGCGGCGAGGTGCAGGGCAAGGGAGATGAGTCCAGCTCGGATCGCCCCGTTGACCACGAGATTACCGACGAGGCCGTCATCGTGGCAATGCGCAATGCCTACGTGGCCAAGGCGCTGGCCGATCCGCGGAACAGCTCCGTCGCGCCCGAGGCCGTACGCGATCACTTCGATCGCATCAACGCAACCCTCCGCAATCTAGAGAAGGAACGGCTGGCGGCCGAGCCCAAGCATCTCGACGCCCTTTTGAAATTCGCCGCGCGAGCCTACCGCCGCCCGCTTACGAAGGCGGAAAGCGACGATTTGCTGGCGAATTATCACTCTTTGCGCGACAAGAGCGGATTGACGCACGAAGAAGCCATGCGCGATTCCGTCGTCGGCATTCTGATGTCGCCCGACTTCTGCTACCGCCTCGATCTCGGCCTTGCTTCGCCCTACGCTCTCGCCAGCCGACTCAGTTACTTCCTCTGGTCCAGCATGCCCGATCAGGAATTGCTGAACCACGCGGCGGCCAGCGATCTGCAAAGACCGGACGTTCTGCTGGCGCAAACTCGACGTATGTTGAAAGATCCGAAGGCCGACGCCTTGGCGGCCGAATTCGGCGGCAACTGGCTCGATTTTCGCCGGTTTGAACAAATCAACTCGGTGGATCGGGAGCGTTTTCCCAGCTTCACCAGCGACCTTCGTGAGGCTATGTTCCAGGAGCCGCTTCGGTTCCTCGAAGACGTCATCCACAACCACCGCTCTGTTCTCGATCTCATTTACGGCAACTACACCTTTGTGAATCCCATCCTCGCGAAGCATTATGGAATGCCTGAAGTCGCAGGCAATAACGACACATGGGTTCGCATGGACGGCGCGAACCGTTATCAGCGCGGCGGCCTTCTCCCTATGGCTGTCTTCCTGACCGAAAACTCGCCCGGATTGCGCACCAGCCCCGTCAAGCGCGGATATTGGGTAGTGCGCCGAGTGCTTGGCGAGGTGATCCCGCCGCCTCCGCCCGTTGTCCCAGAATTGCCCAGCGACGAAGCGAAATCGGATCTGCCTCTGCGCGACATGCTGGCCCACCATCGCTCCAACCCTGTCTGCGCTTCCTGTCATGCTCGGTTTGATGTATTTGGCCTGGCGTTCGAAGGCTACGGGCCGGTAGGCGAGGCACGCACCAAAGATTTGGCTGGGCGGCCCGTCGATACCAAGGCCGTTTTCCCCGGCGGCAGCGAGGGCGCTGGATTAGAAGGCGTGCAAGCCTACATTCGCCAAAATCGTCAGAAGGACTTTCTGGACAATATCGGCCGCAAACTCTTGGCTTATGCGCTGAATCGGTCGCTGATGCTTTCCGATGAGTTGACGGTCGATGCGATGCAAACGCGGTTGGCCGCCAACGGGTATCGCTTTGATTCACTCGTGGAGACCATCGTCACCAGCTCTCAATTTCTGAACACACGAAACAATCAGCGGAATGCCGTCCTCACGAAGGCGAGGTGATGCCATGCGGCTCATCGCGTGCGTGTTGCTCCTCGGCGGCACGGCATCTCTGGCCAACGCTCAATTCTTCGACTTTCTGGCCGATTGGTCGGAGTCCGGGCCCTCTGACAACAGAGCCCTGGTTGCCGACATCACGGCGACCTTGAAGGCGAAGACTCCGTGGGGCGAAATTGCGAGCGTCGAATCCGGAAAATACTGGCGCAATAGCAAAGGCCAAGACCGCTTCGACAACGCCTACGGACTCTCGGAAATGCGCGACCGCCGCAGCCCCGTGATCCATGCAAGAATCGACCGCGAGTTGCGTCTTGTCGACATAGAACAAAAGGTCGCGCCTCAGGAACCCGCCACCTTTCGCATTGACCCCTGGAATGTCCTGCCTTTCAGTTTCCGCAAAGGCGGAGAAAAGATCGTAGAAGGCCTGAAAGCAACGGTCCGAACCGGCGAGGATCACGGCGTGAGTTATGAGGTGTGGACCTCGGATCAGCTCGGCGTGATTCTCTTCGCCCAATACAAGACGGACCACACTGTGTTCGAGCAGAGCGTCCACAACATCCGATTTATGGAGCCCGATCCGGCGATCGTCAACTTTAACGTCCCCAGCGGTTTCAGCACCCACATCACCTGTTCATCCCTCAGCCAGCCGGAGTGGGAAGCTCCTCGTCAGACGTATGAGCCCGGTCGAGATTCCTGCAAATGAAGCGCTTCGTTGCCGCATTGCTCATCACGGCGCCCGTATTCGCTCAGGAAGCGCCTCTATTCACGACCAGCACCAACAGCGTTCTGGTCGATGCGGCGGTGACCGGCGATCAGCGTGTGATTGAGGGACTTGGACGCGAGGACTTCGTCGTGTTGGAAAATGGCCAACCCATAACAATCGCCGGAATGGCCCATGACGAATTGCCCTTGGACATCGTACTGGTGTGCCGATCCGTTCTGGTCGGGCCCGCCGCGCCGCCAGATCCAAATGGCGATAATTTGCCTCACTATCATATGGGCGCTCAGGCGGCGAGCGTGTCCCAGCGGCTGATGAATGCAGCCGCCAATGCTGTATTGGGGTCGCGTCCCGGCGATCGGGTTGCCGTCGTGACCTACGGCAGGGACCCGCACATCGAATTACGCTTCACCAGTGACCGCAAAGCCATCGCCAACGCCATCAAGCGCGCCGGAAGCGCCGACGATGCGGATGACAATCTCGTCCTTACTTCGGAGGCCTTGGCGATCGAGTATGCAGTGCGCATGATCGCCGATGTGGAACGGGACGATCCCAATGCCCGCACTAACCGGCGGCGCGTGATCATCATGATTTCCAACGTAGACGGGGTTGGAACCCGCTACGCGGATGAACCCATCATTCGAAGATTGTGGGAACAAAATATCATTCTTTCCGTGATCGAGGATTTACCACCCACGCAAGCAATCAAGAGCGTGCAGCGTTCAAGCGGCGGCGAATCGCAAACTATTTTATTCCGCCGCTACAATCCGATTCGGATCGCTCAGGCGACTGGAGGAGATCGCATCGTCGCGATGGACCCTCAGCATCCGGGCGACCTTCTGACGCCGATCCGTCAACGCTACACGCTCTGGTTCAATCAACCCTCGGACGTGACTCCGGGAGAATCGCGCACGATTAAAGTCGATCTGTCTGAAGCAGCACGCCGCCGCTTCCCCGGTGCGGTCATTCAAGCCCGCGAAGGCTACGTGACTCGCTGAAAACCCTGATACAATTTCCGCTAGGAAAGGCTGGTGCATCCCATGCGTCAATCAACGGGCCGCCCCGTCACTCGCCGCACGGTTCTTCGCGGCGCTGGGGTCACGATGGCTCTTCCTTGGCTGCCCTCGCTCACCGCCTTCGCCGACACGCCATCCGCGGCCACCTTCCCCAAAAGATTCGCCGTCCTGTTCATGGGCAACGGCATCAATGAGGACCATTGGAACGCCGAAGGGTCCGGCGCCGCGATGAAGCTGAGCAAGACTCTGTCGGTGCTCGAACCCTTCAAGCAAAAGATCAACGTAATCGACGGCCTCTTTAACCAGGCAGCCACAGGGATGGGAATTCACCCGCCGCAGACCGGCAGCCTGCTTTCGGGCGCGCACATTCAGAAAGGGGCCATCATTCATTCGGGCGTATCCGTGGATCAGATGATCGCCAACACGGTCGGCCAGGACACCACGCAGTCCAGCATCGTTCTGGCTTGTGAAGCGCCAATGACCGGTTATCACGAAACCAACTTTTCGATGGCCTACAGCTCGCACATCTCGTGGCAGAGTCCGGATTCGCCGGTCCCCGTGGAGCTCTACCCTTCGCTCGCATTCGATAGCCTGTTTGAAAATCGCGGCAGCCTTCGCAACATGAGTATTCTTGACCGCGTGAAGGATCGCGCCGAGACGCTCAGCCGCAAGATCAGCTCCGACGACAAAACCAAGCTGGACGAATACCTCGCCAGCGTGCGGGAAGTGGAGAAGCGCGTCGAAGGCATGCGCGAGATCAAGAACCAGGCGGACGCCGCTCCGAAGCCAAGCATGGGGCGTCCGGCGAACGGTTTGCCGGACGATCTGCGGGATCACACCCGCCTGATGTGCGACATCATCGCGATCGCTTTTCAGACGGACCGCACGCGCGTCGCGTCGCTGATTCTGGCTCGCGATCTTTCGGCGCTCTACTATCCTTTCCTGGATGTCAAAGACGGGCACCACGCCGCCTCGCACAACAACAATTCCGACGGTTATGAGCGCATCGCGCGTTTCCATCTCAGCCAGTTCGCTTACCTCGCAGCCAAGCTGGATGCGATGCCGGAGGGCGACGGAACCGTGCTGGACCACTCCTGCCTGATGTATCTTTCAAACCTGTGGATTGGACGCAAGCATGACAACAGCCGGTTACCGTTGGTGCTGGCCGGAGGTTTGGGCGGCACTCTCGAAACTGGACGAACGCTGAACTATCTGAATGCCGGCGGTGACAACCGGAAGATGTGCAGCTTATACCTATCGATCATGGATCGCATGGGGATCAAGCTCGACCGATTCGGCGACGCCGAAACCCGCCTCAAGGGTTTGTAGGCTCAGATTTCGGCTGGCGCCGGGCAACCCAGCATCTTCGCGACACGCTGAATGCCTGCCCCACCGCGCTCACACTGTTGATGGTGCGTGGTGGGACAGGCGGTTTCGCCTGGCGTTCCGGCATGTTGCTTAATTCATTTGGTCTGCGCATCGATCGGGTAGCCTTGCCAGATATATTCCAGCGCCTCGGGCAGGGTCTGTTGCTTCACCGCGCGATCGGTGTGCCCGGCGTTCCTCGCAAATACAAATTGATAGTGATAGCCCTTGGCCGCGAGCACCTTGGCCATGTTCTCGTTGGCGAGCACCCAGTCGTGATAGTCATCCCGCGTACTGATATTGTCCCTGTCGCCGACCTCCATCCAGATGCGAATCGGCTTGGCCGGAGTGTTGGGGATGAGGTGCTCATGAAACTCCCAGGCGCCATGAGGGGTCTCGGGGTTCACCGGCCACTGCTGGTTCACATAGGTGCCTGAGTACGTGAGCACACGATGATACAGTTCCGTGTGATACCAGGCCATCTCCAACGCGGCCGACCCTCCCGAACTCCCGCCCATCGTCGCCCGAGCCTCGGGATCCTTGGTCAATTTGATGTTGGCTTGTTTCTCCGCCAGCGGCAACACTTCTTTCTCAACGAACTCAGCGTAGAGGCCCGACATCGTGTCGTATTCCAAACCCCGCTCGCTACCCTGGGCGTCGCCCCCGCCGTTGCTGATCGAAATGGCAACCATCACCGGCACGCGATGCTGCGCGATCAGATTGTCCAGGGCAGTGAACAATGCAGGGTCGGGGCCGTCCGCTCCGACGATAAAAGGCGCAATCGTTCCGGGGACGTATTGTTTCGGAACATAGACCGCCACTTTGCGAGTGTAGGGAGCGGGATGGCTGGCGATTCCCCTGCCCGCATTGGCGGGGCTTGCCGCGGCTCCGGGTGCGGCGCCGCGAGCGATGCCAGGATAGAACTTGCTGTCGGTCGATTCCATCGTGAAGTTGAATATCGTTCCCTGCGGCACGCCTTCCTTCGCGATCATCTCAGGCGCGGGCGGGTGCGTGGGTCCGATGATGAAGTTTCCGTCCACGTTGGCCGGGGCGTTGGCTCCGTCAGGTAAGTCTTTAGCCGTGACATAACCGGGCGTGTTTGGGTCGCGAGTCGGAACAGGCGGCCGCGCTGGCGCCTGGGCCATTGCCGGAACCACCCCAGTCATTAAACTAAGCACGAACGCAATGTTGAAAGGACGGAACATGAGAGACTCCTCGCTAGAATACTTCGGAGAAATCATATCACCAATATTCGCGAGAAGTTTGAGGTGTTTCACCGAAGTCCTTGTACTAAGATGGTTTAGAGCATCTGCCGAGGGCCACTTTGCAAGAACGATACTCATTCGACGCCGACTACCTTCGGCGGCTTGGAGATGGCGACAGTGCGACGGAAGACCATTTTGCGAAGTATTTTGGGGATCTGATTCGAATCAAGGCGACGGTTCGCCTTCGATCGCCGCAACTTGCCGACGATATCCGGCAGGAAACCTTGTTGCGTGTTCTTCGCAATGTCCGCAAGGGTGCGATTGAACACCCGGAACGCCTCGGCGCATTCGTAAATACAGTCTGCAACAATGTGATGTTGGAGTCTTTCCGCCGTGACCGTAAGCTGAGCCAGATGCCTGATGAGGCCGACGAGATTTCAAGCGGCCAAGCCAGTGTAGAAGCGGAGCTTATTCAGAGCCAACGCAAAGACTTGGTGAAGCGCGCTCTAGGCGAACTCGAGCCCAAGGATCGCGAGCTCCTGAAACGCGTTTTCCTCGAGGAACACGATAAAGATACGGTTTGTAAAGAATTAAAAGTGAGCCGCGATTATCTCAGAGTTTTGCTCCACAGGGCTCGCGGCCGCCTGCGCTCGTCGCTGAAAGGACGGGGCCAAGCCGCTGTCTAACCCGATTTATTTTCCCAATTTGTGTAATGATTTGTAACTTTGAGCAACTATAGACTGAGGGAGAATGGAACACGAAAGAGCCGCTCAGAACCTTGCCGTTGAGTGTTACCTGCTCGGTGAGATGACTCCCGAAGAGCAACAAGCTTTCGAGGCCCATTATTTCGACTGCCCCGTGTGCGCGGACGATCTCCGTGCCGCTTCCCAATTCATTGAAGAGGCGAGAGATATCTTCGCTTCCGATCCCGCGCCCGCGCCGCCCATCCGACACTCCGTCCAGCAACCAGGCTGGAGTTGGGTCGGCTGGTTGCGGCCGCAGCTTGCGATGGCGATGATCGGGATTCTGGCGGCGGCCGTGGGCTTGGAAACACTCGGCACCATCCCCAGCCTGCGCCGCAGGCTGGACGACGAAAGCGCTCCGCGCATTCTTGCCCCTACCTATCTTCGTCCTCAGACAAGAGGCGCTCCGACTATGCTGACGGCGGTCCCAGGGCAACCGGAGGTTTTCATCTTCGATTTGCCGGAATCCGCCCCACCTGAGCTCCATTTCGTTGTAAGATCAGCAGATGGCCGGGCAATGTTCCGGTTGTCCGGGAGAACCTCCGGGCCAGGTGAGCCCGTCACTCTGTCGATTCCGAGGTTGGAGCTGCCCTCCGGAATCTATAAGCTGGTCATTGACGCTGCCGCGGCGAACGACCAGGATGGACCCGAACTGGGCCAGTTTCCGTTCGAAGTCAAACTAAAGTGAGGAGCAGAATCAAATCGCCAATGGATTATCGAGACTATCCTTCCCGTTACCTGCACATCGCGGGTGCCTTCGCGGTTGGGGGCACTGTCCGGCGAATCCATCCCAACATCGACACTTATGTGCATATTCCCGCCGTCGCTCCCGCGCACCTTCCCATGGCAGGCGGCATAACGGAGACGAGGTCCAAGAAAGTCTCAGTCGATTGCCGGAAAGCCAAATTCGACAGCCTCCCTCGCGAGACCCTTCGTAAGTTGCGGGAAACAGAGCTAGTCTCGGTCGGTTCCGCATACTCGCTCGCTCATAGCGAGCCCGATGGCCCGGGTAAGCCGTTCGGATCCCGAACCGTGAGTGAGATCAAATTGCTCCGGCTGGCCGGCGGGCTGTCGTTAAAGTACGGTCTGCTCACAATGCACTCGTCGCACGATACCAGCAAGACCACCCATCCGCAGATCACATTCGGCAAGACTGAAATTACCGGCCTGAGACTCGGCAGGACGGAGCTGAAGGTTACGTTGGATCTCGACACCTTCAACAAGTATTCCACGCTGGCAGAGTTCGAAGCGGCGTTTCAGAAAGACGCAAAGCTCCGGGCTGAGCTTTCTCCCAGATTTCTGATGGATGGCACGGCTCTTCACAAGAATCAGTCGGGTTATGTCACTGGCTCGATCGTGAAGAACGTCGAAGGTCTGCCTCCGGATGCATCTTTGGTGGGCGGACACACAATTCTGTGGCCGAAGATCGGGAGAATCGTCCTCGGCGAGATTCTCATGGGGCCTTACGTTCGCAGGGTCACACTGGTGCGAGTTAAGAATGCGTGCGTCGAGGCAGGCTCGGGCTGTTCCGGCGGCAGCTCCCTACCCTAGGTCGCTACCCCAGCCGTGATTCGCAGCCGTTATTCTAGGAAGCATGCGATGGCGCTCCCTAGTGCTGCTGTGTTTTGCGGCCGCCTGCTCGCGCCGTCCTTCCGTGAGCCAGACGTATTCTAACGCCTGGACTGAGTTCCGCCAAGGCAGATTACAGCAAGCGCAACAGTTGGTGGAACTGGCTCTCAAGAACCACGAAGGGGATCACCCCAAGGAAGCCCTGTTGCCTCTCCGCCTTCTCGAGACGGAAATCCTGCTTGCACGGGGACAGCCCAGTAAGGCATTGGCTCTCTTAGGTCAATTATCCGACCCTCCGGACCAGGATCTGCATTTGCGTTGGATGGTCGATCGCGCGGACGCGTATTCGAAACTCCCGCATCAGGCGGATCAAGCCGTCGCATTGCTCGACGAAGTGGATCGGATTGGCGGAAGCAAAGGCGGAGACTGGGTGTTCAAGGGCATACTGCTGCGGGGCGCGGTGCTGGCGAACGCCGGCAAATTCGATCAGGCAGAAAACGTTCTGCAAAATCTGCTGGCACGCACCGCCGCGGCTGGGGACCCGTATAACCAGGCGAGCGCCCTGATCAACCTTTCGTTCTCGCACCTCAAGCGGAACCGTTTCGATGAATCCATCCGCTACAGCCAGCCCGCCCTCGACCTTGCGGAGAAGATTCATGCCGGCCGGATTGTGGCCGTTGCCCACAATAATCTGGGAATCGCGTACACCGCGCTTCACGATCTGGACCGCGCAGCGGATCACCAGAATAAAGCCATCGCTCAACTCCGCGAGATTGACGACCTGCGCAATCTGGAAGACGCGCTTGGGGAACTCGGCAATATTCATCTGCTCCGTCACCACGCCGTGCAGGCCGCCCAAGCTTTTGAGGAAGCCTTCACTATCGCGAAACGCACGGATGCCACCGTGGACGCCCTGCGCTGGGCGCACCGGCTCTCTTTCGCGATGATTGAGCAGAAGAAGTGGGATGCAGCCGAATCCTGGAACCAGCAAGCTTACGCCCTCCGCGCACAGTTCAAGAACCCCGATAAGGAGCTGTACATGATGCTCAATACAGCCGCAATTGCGCAGGGCCGCGGCAATTCCGGCGATGCTGAGCACCTCTATCGCGAGCTGATTTCGGAATCCAAAGATTCTCCGTATGTGGAGTGGTACGCGCACATGCGCCTGGGGGCCTTGTTCGCTGACAAAAAGGACTTCCACGACGCCAACGCCGAGTACGAGCGCGGGCTGGCGGCGAGCGAGCGGATACGGTCGGCCCTTATCGAAGACGACTATCGGCTCAGCTATCAAGACCTTCAGATGGAGTTTTTCAAGGAGTACGTCGACCTGCTGGTCGCCGAAGGATATCCGGAGCGCGCGCTTCAAGTAGTGGAATATAGCCGCGCGCGGGTTCTGGCGGAAAAACTGGGCGTTCAACCTGGCAGCATCGGCGAGGTTCATCCAGCCGATTTTCAAGGCTACGCAGGGCGGACGGGAAGCGTGCTGGTCTCCTACTGGCTCGCGCCGCAGCGTTCCTTTGTATGGGTGATCAGGCCCGATCGCATTCGAATGCGAGAACTTCCCGGAGAAAGCCAAATCGCGGATTCGATCCGCGGCTATCAGAAGACGATTGAGGTGGAACTGCGCGATCCTGTCCAGGAGCAGCTTGCTCAGAGCGGAGCGTTGAGTAAATTGCTGCTCGGCCCCCTCCATGACGATCTCGCCGGAGCACGCAAGGTGGTAATCGTGCCCGATGGTGAACTTCACGCGCTGAATCTGGAAACGCTGCCTGGGGCGAACCCGGGCCGCTATTGGATCGAAGAGGCGGAAATCGCTATCGCGCCCTCGCTCAGTGTTTTGGCAGCGGCTCCGCCGAGGAGGCGATCGAAACCATCCCTTCTCTTAGTCGGCGCTCCTGTATCCGCCAGTTCGGAATTCCCGGAACTCCCCGCGGCCAAAGCGGAAATCGACGAAATCCAGAAGCGTTTCGCAGGCGCGGGCGTCGTCCGGACCGGGGCGGACGCCACGCCACGCGGTTTTCTCGACGCCGAGCCGTCGCGATTCTCCCTCATCCACTTCGCGGCACATGCCGAGACCAATTCCCAAAGCCCTCTTGAATCCGCGGTGATCCTGTCCGGGAGCAATGACAGTTACAAACTTTATGCCCGGGATGTGGCTCTTCTGAAGCTGTCGGCCGATCTGGTGACGATCTCCGCATGCCGCAGCGCGGGCGCCAGATCGTATGGCGGGGAAGGTCTGGTCGGTTTCGCCTGGGCGTTTCTCCAATCGGGCGCGCGCGCGGTCATCGCGGGCCTGTGGGATGTCAGTGACAGCTCCTCTTCGCAGTTGATGACGAAGCTTTACGACTCGCTGGCGTCCGGATCCGAGCCGGCGGCGGCACTTCGCCAAGCGAAACTAACTCTTCTTCATTCAAGCGGCCCTTACCGCAAACCGTTCTACTGGGCGCCGTATCAAATCTATATCCGATAATTTTTGAAACGCTTCTGAGCCCTGTGTAACTAGTGAATAAGCGGCCGCGGAGAGCCGCTGAAGCCAAGCCACTCGGAGGACGGGAGTAGCAGCGATCGCGAACTTTGGCGACGCGGGCGGCAAGCCGTGACGATCTCGCGGCTCAGCCTCCCCTACTCCTTGGCTTGGCGTCCTCCCAGGGTGGCTTGGCGACCCTTCAAAACACCGATGCAGATTGCGGTTTTGATCTCCACGCTATTCGCACCGATGCCCTTGAGAGTTTCCGAACTGATTGACCACCACAACCGGCAATTGGGCCGGCTGCTTTGCGGCGCCGAGAATCCGGCGGAGCCAGCGCAACGATTATTCATATCGGCGCATCCGATCGGCCAGGAATCTCGTATACCCGTACACCATACTTAGGAGTTGCATCATTCCTCTACAACGCAAGGCGCTGGTTCAGCTCTACATCGAAGAGCTAATGGGCCTGGGAAGACTCGGAATCGCAGACCAGATTCTGGCGGACGACGTTCACTTCTTTGGGCCGGGCTCGGAGAGGCCTGTCCGTGGGCGCGAGCCATTCAAAGAATTCGTCACAATCCTCCGGAAGGCGTTTCCAGATCTGAGCTGCGAGGTGCATGCCGTCATCGAAGAACTGGACCGGGTGGCCTGCTGGCTCACGGTATATGGAACCCATCGCGGATCCTGGAGGGGACATCAACCCACCGGAAGACGTTTGGCACTGGAAGCTGTCAACTTATTCCGGTTTTCCGGCGAGCGGATCAACGAGGTGCGCGCCTTCTTCAACGTGGCTGATTACGATACTCAGCTCGGAAAAGGCGCCGACCCGGCGTCAAGGATTGCCACTTCACCTCTAGGCCGTTAGGCGCCGCTCCTGAACCACAGCTCCTTACAAACCCTATAATGGGTGTTTATGTTCTTTCGCAACCAAACCCCGCCTGAACTGACCTTTGACGACCATCTGACCAAGCTGAAACAAGCCGGTTTCGAGATCCAGCGCGAATCGCCGGCGCGCGCCAAAGCCGTTCGTGGCGGCGATGGAGCCATCGTCGAGGATGCGGGCGGAGGCAAGGTTAAATTGGGCAAGGCGGGCGTGCTGGTCGGAAACGAAATCGCATTGTTGGTCAGCCGTGGCTACCAGATGTTCCTGCACGCGCCCTCCGGCAAGGAATTGCCTGCGCTCGCGCCGCAGCTCAAGGCGCTGCACGCCTTCGACGAGGATTTGCGCGAAGCCCTGGGCCTCACCAGCCTCTACAATGTCTCGCTGGGCACCACTTCCGACGAACACCTCTACGACCGTGTCGAGGATCGCGACAAACCAGTCCATCCCCGCCCTTGGGAGAAAAAATCTCCGCTCCCCTCGCGGCCTTGAGCCGGCAGGGCCAAGAACACCGCGGATCGAAGTACAGAAGGGCCGCGGTGGTGCTGGCTGGTTACTGCGCCTTCCTCCAGCTGTACGCGACTCAGCCTCTTTTGCCGATGCTGCGCGGCGTTTTTCACGCCGGCGAGGTCGCGGTCAGCCTGACGGTCACCGTGGCCAGTCTGGGCGTCGCCATCTCCGCGCCTTTCGCCGGAATGCTTGCCGACCGGATCGGGCGCAGACCGGTGATCGTTTCGTCCGCGTTTCTGCTGGCTGTGACCGCGCTCGCCACCGCCAGCGCCACCACGCTCCCGCAGCTCCTGTGGTGGCGATTCCTGCAAGGCGTCTTCACTCCTGGAGTCTTCGCCGTGACCGTTGCCTACATCAACGACGAATGGCGCGGCGCGGGCGCGGGACGCGTCGTCGCGTCGTACATATCGGGAACCGTCATGGGAGGGTTTTCGAGCCGCACGCTCTCGGGACTCGTGGCCGCACACGCTCCCTGGCCCCGGGTCTTCCTGGTTCTCGGGAGTTTGAACTTCGCTCTCGCGGTGGTGATTGCGGTCTGGCTGGCGCCTGAGAAGCAGAAGCCCCACCTGCCCGCAGCCGGCGCACGGGCGTGGTTCGCTGCTGCCGCGCACCTGGCCAATCGCGAATTGCTGGCCACGTTCCTGGTCGGGTTTTGCGTCTTGTTTTCGCTAGTGGGCATTTTTACTTACGTCACCTTCCATCTTGCTGCGCCGCCCTATTCGCTCCTGCCCGGCGCTCTCGGCTCCATCTTCTTCGTATACCTTGTTGGCGCGGTTGCGACCCCGCTGGCTGGCCGCTCGATCGACCGTTTCGGACATCGGCGCACGCTTGCCGTCGCGATCGCCGTCAGTATTTTGGGCGTAGCTTTAACCCTGGGGGAATCATTGTGGCTGGTGATCGCCGGCTTGGCCGTGTGTTGCACCGGGGTGTTTTCCGCACAGGCCTCCGCGAGCGCTTTTGTCGGTACCGCCGCTCGCCAAAACCGGGGGTTGGCGATAGGGCTCTACTCGACGTTTTACTATCTGGGTGGAAGCGCGGGAGCCTCCGCGCCGGGACTGTTTTATGCCTGGGGAGGATGGCCCGCATGCGCCGCATTCATCGCGGCCGTGCAGGCGCTTACGATCCTGATCGCCCTGCTGTACTGGAAGCCGGCAGGAACGCTGAAGAAGAGTCTTTATGATGAAACCAGTACTTCCGCTTGATGTCCGGCCAGAACTCCTTCAAAACCTGCGAGATCGAGTCCGTGGCGAGATACTGGCCCAAACGGCTCAAGTTGTCCCAGACACCCGTTTCTCCTGGATAATAGGCGTTGCCGACCCCAGCCGCAATGCTATTGCCCACCACCTCAGCGAAGTTGAAGGTCTTACCTCCACTATCAGTCTTGGTTACGAAAATCCGCGTCGCCGCATACCATGTACGGTGCCCTATGGGGCCATGGCCCAAACGAAAGTAACGCGGGTCTTCATGGAAAAGGACGGGCAGGATTCCCTCCGTCATGTAATTGCCAATTGCCTGGTCGGCATAGGAGGTCGCATAGCGGTGTGCGAATCCAGCCACACCCTGGCCAAAACGCGGATGCTCATCCGTGATCTGGGCCAGGCCCGCCAATGCGCCGCCCAACAGGAACAACGGGTAGTCCACCGTGTCTTTCGTTGCGATGATCAATTTCTGCTTTGAAGTAATCGGCACGTAAATGCCGGTTTCCTCAGTAGTGCGATAGTTCGGCAGGACTCCAAACACTCGCTTATCCTCGGTAGTGGGAGCGGTAACGGGAGCGGCGGGCGTAGCCTGCGCGGGCTCTACCGACGGAGCCGGGTCGCTGGCGTCCCCATCGTCAGCAAGGGCTATGCCGCCAGAAAGCAGAAGCGCCAGGAACAGGGATCGAGCAACCAAGCGAGAACTCAATACCATTGCTTTATAGACGCATTTTGAACACATCAGGTTGCGGCTTGAGGATGGAAAAGCGAAAGTCCATATGGCTCAACGCTGGAACGAGCGTATCGCCGTTTTCGGATCCACTGCGACGTTCATGAAACCCACCAGCATCTCCTCCCAACTCTGTTCCCCCCACATCACCTCTGCGGTAGGATCCGGATTGGCCGGATTGTTCGCCGAATTGTCCCACCATGCGGTCGCCTTGACTCGCGTCCCCACCGGAAGCGACAAAGGCTCGGCCAGGGTGTAGGAAAGTTGCCAGTTCAAACTCCACTTATCCACCTTGAGGATTGTTTCACTATGCCCGTCCGGGTAGATAACGTCGTACTGAAAGGCCTTGCCACGCAAGTGTAGATGCGGAAACAAACTCACAAGATTCATCGGCGTCCGGACGGTAAAGTTCGCCTCGGCAGAATAATTGCCATCGCCCGCAGGAATCTTGAACATCCGGTTTGCCGCGCTCATCGAAACAATCTTCTCTTTCGGAGGCTCCTTGGCGAACACTAAACCAATCGAAGTCTGATCTGTTCCGGCCGTTCCGTTCGCAGTGTAGTGAATCTGAAAAACCAGATCCGATCCGGCTTTCACGAGTCTGGCTTGGCCGGGCTGCCATTCGTCCGGTACCATGCCGGGAGTGTAGGTTGTGAGCATATCGCTGCCGCCACCGCCGGTATTGACCATGCGCTCTTGCGGACTCGACACAGCGGGAACAAAAGCGACTCCCGGTTTGGCGCCAGCCAGCCAGCGCGAGCCAGGCTCCCGCAGGAACACCACGGCGTGATGCACAACCGCCCGATTCGACGGGCGCACTTCAATCGCCTGGATCCATTTATCCTCGGTGAATCCGCTGGGCACGATGATGTATTGATATTCGATGGTCCCCTTGGCGGGAATGTTGACCGCCTCCGGCATCCGCAGCACGACGTCCGGCTTCGGGATGTTCCAGCCTTCCACCCATTTTCGAGGCATCGGAGCATCGGTGGGGCGCCCTTCCGCCGCGCCGGTATCGGCCCATGCCGCCAGGGTGTCTAGTTCCGCGCGCGTCAGCGACCGGTCATTGGCGAACTTGCCGAAGTGCGGATCGGCAGGCCAGGGCGGCATCTTGCCTTCGAGGGTATTAGCCTTGATCGATTTCGCCCAGGGCCTGGTCTGCTCATAACTCATCAGCGCCATGGGCGCGATCTCGCCGGGCCGGTGGCATTCCTGACAATGACTCTGAAGAATCGGCAGGACGTCTTTATAGAAAGTCGGCGCGGCATTCAAAGTAGGAGGCTTTTGAGCCGCAGCAATCGCACCGAAGATAACCCCGAGCGCCACCAGCCGCATAACTTAAATCATAGCCGGATTGCAAACCGATTGCTGATGGAGGTGTCTAATATAGGTTATGACGCGAGCGTTTGCCGGCATCACTCTCACCCCTCTTTTGCTCACCGCTCTCTTGTCCGCATCGGCTTTCGGGCAACCGACGGCCGCGAAACCCACATTTCAAATCGCCGATGTCCGCGCGCTCCCACAATCCCCCGCTCAGAACTCCGGAATCGGCATCCCGGCAATGGTGCGCCTGGACGAGGGTGTCATTCGAGCGGGCCGTTTCGAGATCCGGCGCGCGACCATGCTCAATCTGATCAGGATCGCCTACGGAGTGGATCCCGATACGATCGTCGGTGGGCCCGCATGGCTCGAAACCGACCGCTTCGATGTGATCGCCAAGGCCCCGCCCTCGACCTCTCTCAAAACAGCGAAGCTGATGCTCCAGTCGTTGCTCGCCGATCGCTTCAAACTGTCGCTCCACAAGGATACGCGGCCCATTCAAGGTTTTGTGCTCTCGACGGGCAAAGGCAAGCCGAAATTAAAGCCTGCCGACGCCTCAGGCGAGCCCGGATGCGAGTTTCGAGAGGGGCCACTGCCCACTCCCGATTTCATACCGCCTGAGACAATCGCATGCCGCAACACCACTATGGATGCATTCGCGCCTATCTTGCGCGGGATGGCCGGCGCGTATCTCACCGGCCCCGTGCTCGACTCCACCGGCCTCAAAGGCGCCTGGGATTTCGACCTCAAGTGGACCAGCCGCGGGTTGCTTCTGAGCGCCGGCGCGGATGCAATTACCCTATTTGACGCCGTCGATAAACAACTCGGCCTGAAGCTGGAGCCGGGAAAGGTTCCGATGCCCGTCATCGTCGTCGACGGCGTGAACCAGAAGCCCACCGCGAATTCGCCGGATGTGAAGACGGCCCTGCCCGCTCCAGCTCCAGCCGAGTTTGAAGTGGCGTCGCTCCGGCCGAACCTTACCGATGCTTTCCCTCCCCCCGCAGGAGATGGGCTTCACCCAGGCGGCCGATATGAGCTGCACAATCTCCCTCTGATCCTGATGGTCAGATTGGCTTGGGACGTCAACACGCCCATTCGCGAGGAAATTCCGGGAACGCCGAAATGGCTGACTCTTGAAGCTCCACGTTTCGACCTCATCGCGAAGGTTCCCGCATCAGCCATCGCAAACGGGACGGAAATAGACACCGCCGACATGCAGGCGATGATTCGGGCGCTGCTGGTGGATCGCTTCAAGATGGCCGTCCACTTTGAAGACCGGCCTATGGACGCCTACACAATCGTCGCGGATAAGCCGAAACTCAAGAAATCCGACCCATCCAGCCGCACCGGATGCAAGACGGTTCGGGCGCCGAGAGATCCGGAACAGGGCCCCCCGCCGTTGGTGGCGACATGCCAGAACATCACGATGGCCCAGTTCGCTGAGCAGCTTTCAACCATCGCGCCGAACTACATTCGATACCCGGCTCTGGACGGCAGCGGGATCGAAGGCGCTTGGGACTTTACGCTTAGCTTCAGCCCGATGAACCCCAACCAGCAACTCGCGGGCGGAGGAGGCAGGAACGGCGGGACCAAAGGCGGCGGCCCATCGGCTGGGGTTCTATCGGACCCAAGCGGCGCGGTGTCTCTGTTCGACGCTATGGAGAAACAGCTCGGGCTGAAGCTGGAGTTGCACAAGCGGACCGAGCCCGTCTTCGTCATCGATCACATCGAAGAGAAGCCCATCGATAACTGATTGGACAACGAAGGCTTGATGCTTCCGTTCGCGTGTGCGAAGATGTGAGTCGGCCCAGCGTCGCGAGACCAAATCACTTGGAGGATATTTATGCGGAATCAGTTCGGTAAAACAGGCACACTTTGCTCAGTCGCGATGCTCGGTCTGGCGTCCCTTGCCAGCGCACAGGCGCCGGGAGGCGGCGCGCCGCCGGCGGGGACATTCGCCAGCAGCGCGGTCGCGAATCCGAATTACGTAACGATCCCGATGGAGATCATGGTGAACCGTCCCGCTGCGGAGGTCTGGAAAAGGGTAGGTAAGTACTGCGATATCGCCGAATGGCTGCGGCTTTCGTGCACCATCACCTCGGGCAAGGACGGCGAAATCGGGGCAGTGCGTTCGCTCGGCGTCGCCAATGAAATCCTGGTGGGTATGACGGAGCTTTCTTACACTTACGATCAGCCCGTCAGAGCCGGCCAGCCGTATAACCAGTATCACGGCACTCTGGAAGCGAGGCCTGTAACGGCAACCACCTCCAAGATCGTTTACACGTTGGTTTACGACAATTCCATGCTGGCCGACGATGCTGCTCGCGACCGGGATAAGGAACGAAAAAGGATGCAGTTCACGCAGGCCATCGAGAACATGAAGATTCTGGCCGAAGGCGGCACCCTGCCGCCTGCCCCGGCTCGCGGCGGCGGACAAAAGGGCGGAGCGCCGAAGCAGTAAGTTTTTCTCCAACGGAAGGCGGAGTCGACAGGTGCCGCTCCAAAACCGCGTCGATCCTTGCGGGGCGATTATCCATTCCCCCTCCCGAGGTACGATGATGGGCAATCGGGGCGGCGCGTTGCACAATGACCAGCGCGTAATCGTCCGTCAGTTTAAAGGCATTCGATGGATCACGTGCCTCTTGGAATTTAGAGGCCGGCGGCGGTCCGTGATGTCGCCCGGCCGTTACACGGAGCTCTTTTTCCTGGACGAAGCAGTCTCGTTTGCAGCCGGACACCGGCCTTGCGCCGAATGCCGGCGCGAATCGTTCAACGCTTTCCAGCATGCGTGGCAGCGGGCGCACCTGAAGACAGGCGAGGACCCACCCCTTGCGTCTGAAATCGATGTTGAGTTACATCGCGCTCGAATCGACAGTCGAGGGCGAAAGGTCACCTGGAGCGCGCCCTTGGCCACGCTGCCTGATGGCTGCTTCGTTCAAATCAACGGCGTCAGTTATCTGGTGATGGGCGACAAGTTACTGCAATGGTCTCCGGGAGGCTATATTCAGAAGCGTCACCGGCCAACTGATTTGACTGTCAGAGTGCTGACTCCTGAACCGATTGTCGGGTGCATTCGTCAAGGCTACGGGCCCGCTGTTCACGCTTCGGCGAACGCGATTACCTAGCCCAAAGGCCCGTGACCTTCGGGAGTCAAAATGAGCCTGCAGCCCACCAATACTGATGAAAAACATGTGGGCAGTTGTGGGGTGGGCGATCTTGTCGCCCACCAGCTTCTTGCCTGCCCGTCAGATGGCAGGCGACAAAGATGGCCCGCCCCACGGGGTTTTTCAGCGGCGCGGTTTTCTTGCAGTTGGTTAGCGAATATCTCAAGCGGCGGGCTAGCGCCGTGCAAAGCGCGGACTTAATCGCACGCCTCGGTAATGCAAATCGACTCGAGCGTACGGCCCATGGGCGGCGCAGGAAGCCCGGCGGCGGTCATCAATTTGCGTAGGAGCAGGCCGGTCTCGGGATGCGCGATCGCCGATTGCACACCGACGCGAACCAGACCGTCTGCGTAATCCACCGGTTCCCACGTGTGGATAGCGAGTTTGCCGCCGCGATTATCGGTGTTCCCATAATCTCGGACATCGAGCTTGGCGCCGTGGTCCACAAGAACCTGGACAACGGCCGTGCTCCCTTTATGCGCAGCCCCGTGCAGAGCCGTGCGGCCAGTATCGGCTTGTGCGTTCGGATCGAGACCCAGGTCCAGCAGCATTTTCACTGCTTCCAGGGTTTGGTCTGACGACCACTCGTAAGTGATTCCCTCCACCCAGCCGATTCCGGCAGCCACTTGGAGGGCCGTCACATGCAAAGTCGTATCGATCTTCGGGTCCGCGCCGTGCGCCAGCAGAAGTTTCATCAGGGGAACATCGCCGGATTGAGAAGCGCGCAGGAAAGCCGTCGCGCCGTTTTCGTCCAGCCACTGATTCGTAAAGACCGTGCGGGTCTCCGTGCTGTCCTTCATCCGGGCATTCACGTCTGCGCCTTTATCCAGAAGGAGCTTGATGAACTCCAGATGATCCATGTCGCCCTTGCGGACCGGATAATCTCCGGATTCGATATTGCGGTTATCGGTGGCGAGATACAGCGGCGTCCACCCGCCTTTGTTGGTGAGATTCACATCGGCGCCGTGGTCCAGCAGATATGCTCCCAGCTTGTAGTACCGATTTTGTGTCGCCACCAGCAGCGGACTCCAGCCGTAACCCGTGACTTGGTTCACATCCGCTCCCGCCGCCAGTAGGGCTTTGACGGAATCGATATCGTCGGCGAGAACAGCGTAGACAAGCGGCGTCAAAGCTCCGCCGTCTTTGACGGCTCCTCGCCCGCGCCCTCCGCCCCCAAAGCCGACCGCAGCCGCGCCGTCATCGGCCTGATCCGCACCACCCGCCCCGGCAGCACCGGCCGTAGTAGCGCCGGCTGCAGTACCCCCTCGTCCGCCACCGCGGCCTCCACGGCCGCCGCCTCGTCCCCCGGGCGCGGCTGCAGCCTGAGCTCCACCACGGGCGCCCGCTGCTCCCCCAATTCCATTCGCATCGCCACGATTCGCCCCCAAAGGAGGAGATGCCTGCCCGGCCGCCAGCGCCGCGCCCTGCGCCGCCACCGCTTTCCTGGGATCGTTCGATTTCCCAAGCGCCGGACCTCTGCCGCGTTCAGCCAAGTCCGATTGCGCCTTAATATCCGCGCCGTGCTGGATCAGGAGTTGGATGGCAGGCGCATGGCCTTCGTCCGCAGCCCACATCAGCGGAGTGGTACCGCGCAAGGTATCCTTCGCATTCACATCCGCGCCGTGATCGATCAGTACCGTCATGGCGGCAACATTACCCGTACGCGACGCCAGCATGAGCGGGCTTCTGCCTAACGGGAGTTTTTCGTTCGGATCGGCCCCAGCCGTGATCAGCGCTTCAATGATGGCGGCATCTCCATTGACGCTTGCCAGCCACAAGGGTGTAGCGCCATCACGGTTCGCGGCCTTCGCGTTCGCGCCGGCGCGAAGCAGAACGTCCACCATCTCTTTATCCGACCGGAACACAGCCCAGTGAAGCGCAGTGGCCCCATCGGCCTGCGCCGCATTCACATCGGCATGTTGCCCCACCAGCTTCTGCACGGCCGTTTTATCGCCGTGCATGGCGGCGTCCGCAACGTCAGAGGAACCTGCGGCAAAGCCTGCAAGCGGGAGCAGCAAAAACAGGACACTACATCGAGTGACGCGCTTCATTCATCCCCCCTTACAGATTCTCCAGACGGCCTGTGCTATCGCCGATGCTGTCCTGGTGAATATCGTACATGTCCAGAATGCTCAATAAGAGATTGCCGGTGGGCACGGTTTTCTGAGGATACGCCAGGTGACGTCCGCCTTTTAGCTTCCCGTTCAATCCGCCTACCAGCACGTGCGGGACATCGTAATGGACGTGTTGATTCGAGTTTCCCATGTTGCTGCCATAGAGGATCAGCGAATGGTCGAGTATCGTGCCGTCGCCGTCCTGGGTTTTGGCAAGATTAGCCACAAGGTGCGCCAGCATCTTGATGTGATACTGGTTGATTTTCGAGAGCAGCGCGATATTCCTAGGATCTTCGCCATGATGCGACACGCCGTGGAATCCGGATGTCGGCGCTTCGCTTTGGGGATAAGTGCGGCCCGTGAGGTCGCGGGCGAACAACAGCGTGCCCACGCGCGTGATGTCAGCCTGGAAGGCCAGCGCCATCAGATCGAACTGCAGCTTGATATGCTCGTCGAAGGACTGCGGCACACCCACCGGCACCGGCATATCCGTGGGCGCAACCGTCGAAGCCTTCATGGCGATGTCGAGACGCCGTTCAATCTCGCGAACGTTTTCGGTATAGTTGTCGAGCCGGGCGCGATCGGACGCGCTCGATTCGGTGCGCAGGTGAGCAAGACTGCCGGTGAGCGAATCGAGAATACTGCCGTCGCGCTTTCGCCGCCGGGCCCGAAGTTCCGGCGTACTGCCGTCTCCAAACATGCGCTCAAAGATCACCTGCGGATTCAGCTCCATCGGCAGAGGGTCGGTGGGAGAAGACCAGGAAATCGTATTCGTGTACGTACAACTGTAGCCTTCGCCGCAATTGCTCGAATTGGAACCGGGGTCCTCGACCGCGCACTGCATGGACGGCATCAGGCTATCCTGGCCGATCTTCTGCGCGATCATCTGGTCGATCGTCGTTCCCGCGCGAATGTCGGCGCCCGCCGTTTTCTTGGGCTTCTCCGCGCACATGAACGCGGCAGCAACCCAATGGTCGGCTCCGGTCGCGCCTGGAGGCGGTTCGGCCGAGCGGGAATGCAGCCCGCTGAAGATGACCGTCTGATTCACAAACGGTTCGAGCGGCTTCCAATTGAAGGGAAGCGTCGCGCTGAGTTTTTCTCCCGGCTCCGGAACCCAATAACCCGGCGCCGCGCCATGAGGCACAAAGCAGCCCACGAAACGCGGCTTCGGCCGGGCCGCGGTTTGCGCCAGCGCCGTCGCGGCCGGAATCATCGCATCTAGCAAAGGCAGCGCCAGCACGGAACCGCCTCCACGCAGGATCGTTCTTCGGGAAAGGTGCTTCTTGGTAATAAACATTGGCGCTATTTCTCCTTTACGGCATTCGCGCTCTTCGCGCTTTTCTCGGGGATGTTGGAGGCCAAAGCCTGGGCCGCCTCGGGTTTCATGTTCATCTGGAAAGCGGGGCTCTTGACGATCCCCACTACCAGCGACGAGAACTTATATTTGCTGGCCGCCGATTCACGCACAATCGAGCGAAGCATCGGCATATCCTGATACTCGACTCCGCGGCCCAACCCGTAGGTGAGCAGCTTCTCCACCACCACGCGCTCGAACTGGCCGGAATAGCGGACCAGCGTGTCACGCAGGCTGGGGATGCCGTCCAGCTTGGTTCCATCCACCAGGACGCCAGTCGCATCGATGGGATTCTCTCCGTCGTAGGTGCGCCAGGTGCCCACCGGATCGAAGTTTTCCATCGCCAAGCCGATCGGCTCAAAGATCTTGTGGCACGTCGCGCAGGTGGGGCTGCTGTGATGCGCCTCCATCGTTTCGCGCATGGTCGGCGCTTTGGTGTTGCCGGTGGAATCGACCGGCTTTTCCTTAATCACAGGGACGTTCGGCGGCGGGTCCGGCGGACTGACGCCAAGGAACGTTTGCAGGAACCACTTGCCGCGGGCCACCGGCGAGGTGCGGGCCGCGTTCGACGTCACGGTCAACAGCGCGCCTTTGCCCAGCAGGCCGCGACGCATGTCCAACTCCTGCGGCAAATCCACCCGGCGGAACTGGGGACCGTAGATGTTCGGGATTCCGTACTGCTTCGCCAGCCGCTCATTGACGAAAGTGTAATTCGCGGTCAACAGGTCCAGAATGCTGCGATCCTCATGTACGATGCTGCCGAAGAAGAGCTCAATCTCGCGCTGGTACGCCGCGCGTAAATTGTCGTCGAAATCCGGGAACAGATTCACCACCGGCTCGCTGCTTTGGAGCGAGCGCACACCCAGCCACTGGCCTGTGAAGTTGCGGACCAATGCGTCTGCCTTGGGGTCGGCGAGCATCCGTTTCACCTGCTGCTCCAGCACCACCGGGTCTTTCAGCTTGCCTTGCGCGGCAAGATCCAGCAATTGATCGTCCGGAACGCTGCTCCACAGGAAAAAGGACAGCCGCGAAGCCAGCGCGAGATCGCTGATGCGGTATGGTTTTCCCGCGGCGAGACCCGCCGGCTCCGGTTCCAGGCGATACACGAACTCGGGATCCACCAGAATCCGCTGCACCAACGCTTCGATGCCATCGTCGAAGGTGCCGTTATCGGTCCGGCCCGATTGATAAAACTCCATCAACGAATTCACATCCGCGGGGGTGGCGGGACGGCGGTACGCATGCTTCACAAGCGCGGAAGCGATGGTACGCGCGCAAGGCGCTTCTTCTTGCGGAGTCGCCGGATGGCACACAAAAATCTTCTTGCGGGCGGCCGTGTCGGTGGCGCCTTTGGGGCCGTACGGGCCTTCAATCCAGACCTGTCCGACGTGCGGATAGAACAGAAATCCCGGTATGGAGCCGGGGGTATTCATGGTCCTCTGAAACGGCCGGTTCAGTTCGCTGCCGGGGATGTCGTTGGTGGCGAGGAACGTCACGCCCACCGTGTGCAGCCCCGCCTTGACTGGGATCTTTTGTGTCGAGCGCCCATTGCCCGTGGTGTTCGCGATTTCTTTATCCCAATCGAAAAGCTTCACGCGCTCGCCGTCAACCGTGACTTCGAGCTGCTCCCCCTTGACGCCGCCGAGTACCGCCTGGAAGTAACCCGTGACGCCTTTGACTTTGAATGTATAGTCGCCGTCCGCCGGGAATTGATATTTGATCAGGATGCCGCCGCGGGTTCCAAACGGAAGCCCCTCGATCTGATAGTTCTGCGCGGTGTCCGCGGGCACCTCGAAGACGGCCTGCGTAGGCGCGGACACATCGCCGACCGCCAGACGGCTGATCTTTCCCGCCGCCGACAAATACGCTTCCATCAATGCCGGTGACAACGTCAGCGCACCCGCGATGTTGTCGAACCCACGCGTCGAATCGTCGGGGGGCAGAAATTTCGTGGCGTCCACTTGGAGCGCAAGCACGTCCCGAATCGCATTCGTATATTCAGTGCGGTTGAGACGATGCAGTCCTGGCGCGGGCAGATGGGTGACCGCGTTGCGATCGAGTTCGCCCTCCATCCACGTGACCAGCGCCTCACGCGCAGCCGCATCCGGCCTCGGCATTCCCGTCGGCGGCATCATCCCCGCGCGAAGTTTCCGCACCACTTTTTCGCCGATCTCCGCGTGGTCTCCCAGATGGGCCAGATCGAGTTGGTCCAGCATCAGGTTGGCCGTCTTCGCCTTAGCGTTGTGGCAGCCAACACAATACTGGTCGATCATCGCACGCTTGGTCGCGATGTCGGGAACTTGCGTTCGCGCCGCCGCGCTTGCGGCTGGCTTAGCCACCTGCGCGGTTTGGCCGGAGACCAGGGTCACCGACATGGGCAACAAACAACCGATAACGAGAAGTCTCGCGCTCACAGATACCTCCGCCGCTTACTGCTTTCTTCTACTGCTAGTCTTCGGACGCTACCTGGATGTAAATCATATCATTCTGATTCGTCAGGTGCTAGGGCCATGTTGGAAAAGCTCGCCGATCGACGCCGGGCCGTTACTTTAGCCCATCCCAGATGCTGCGCATGTGAAGAGGGAAGCCTTTGACCGGGCCCTTGCCTGCCAGCTTGAGAATGCCCGCCTGGTTTCGACAGGCTGGTCTTTCTGATAAACGTAGACCGTCTGTTTATCGCTATCGATAAGCCAGGCAAGCTGAGCCCCGTTGGCGATCCACCGCTCCATTGTTGCCGGGGCTCTCTTAAAGCGGTCACTGGGAGAGAGCACCTCGACAACAAATTCGGGACAGACGCACGGGAAACTCTTCCGCTCGCGCTCGGACATGCGCTTCTGCGATTCGTTCGAGACCCAGGCAGCACCTGGAGAGAGCGCCGATCCGCCGGGCAGGAAAAACTGTGCAGCCGGGCCGGATGCCCGCCCACGGCCGTCTCTAGTAGCCCAACTTGCCAACTGCGCGACGACATCCGTGTTACGGTAGTCAGACTCGTACCCGGCTGGAGGCACAATTATAATCTCCCCTTCCGCGCTCCGCTCTACACGCAGATTCGGGTTTGCTTCGCAGAATTTCAAGTAGGCATTGTCCGAGTATTCTCGCCCGTTGCGGATCACGAGAACGGAGTGCGGCGGCATTGCGACATGCACTGCATACTCCGATTCTAGCCGCTTTGCTCGCGGTCTTCGGTTTCTATCAGGCGTGCCACAATTTGCGAACGAGGCGCCACGCTTTCGGCCTGCGCGCGGATCAATAATCCAAAAACAGGCTAATCCAAAAAGAACGGAGTCTCATCGTCCCCTCGCAGAATTAAGTCGAAGCGATAGGCTTGCACATCTCCTGAATCGAGAGATGCGTCGCGCGTCGCGAACAGGCGCGCGCGCGCGGACTCGGGAACGCAATTCAGCACGGGATCGGATACTTCAGCAGGTTCGTCCGCGAAAAAGATCGTCGTCACCAGGCGCCGAGTCAGTCCGATGGCCAAGATCATCACGTTGATATGCGGACAGCGCGGCGCGCCGTCTTCGCCGCGGTAGCTCCCGGGAAGTACGGTGCGGAACTGGTACTTGCCCTGCGTGTCTGTGCGGGCGCGGCCCCAGCCGCTGAAGCCCGGATCCGCCTGAGCACAACGTGGGTCGAGAGGATGGCGGAAGTAGCCATTCGCGTCGGCCTGCCAGATTTCGACAATGGTGTTCCGGGTGGGCCGACGGCCTTCCTCCAACACTCGCCCAGCGATCGAAATATGACTGCCCTGCGCAATGAGGCCGCCAGATCGCGTCAGGTCTTCGCAGCCATCCACGAAATCGTAGGGAAAGAAGGGACCGATTGTTCCGAAGGGCGAAGTGATCATGTCTAAATTTTTCTCAATCGAGTCATTCTCAATCAAGCGCTGGCGTCTGCCGGTGGCCCCGCAACACGAAATCCCTGCGGTAGCTGATGGCGTTCACTGCGCCCATGCTAGTCGAATCGAACTCGAAGATCAAACGTCGGCGGACTTCGGCGTCGTGGGCAGCGTTGAGCAGCAGATCCACTTCGTTTAGCGGCTCCCCCGGGAAGAAGATCTGCGTCACGAAGCGACTCATCCAACTCGGCCCCATGATCGAGAAATGAATATGCGGAGGGCGCCACCACCAGCCCGACTCGAGCACCGGATACGCGCCCGGCTTGACGGAGAAAAATTTGAACTGGCCGTCCGCATCCGTTACCAGCCTTCCCTGCCCCGTGAAGTTGGGATCCACCGGAGCGTTGGTGCGATCCATCTCATGAATGTACCGGCCGGCGGAATTCGCCTGCCACAACTCGACGACGGCATTCACAATCGGCGAGCCGTCTTCATCGGTGACGCGCCCGAAGACCGAGATGAGCTGACCTACAGCCTGCGGCCCGTCCGGAGCGGCGCGCGAAAGGTCCAGTGGACCGGCATTCATTCTGCTAATGAGGCCGGTAGGACCAGTCCTCTCCGTTAAGGTCAGCGGACGCTGGATCAGCGGGGCAGATGGATTGCGCGTGAAGCTGAGAGGGTACCTATCGATCTTGCGGGCTAGCTGCGTGTTATCGTCGTAGGGAAGGTAGTCGGGCATCTCTGTTCATTCTAGTCTCTCCCATCTGCCGAATGGCCACTTGGCGCGTTCCCTTATTGCAGTCCACAAAAGTTGTAATCCGAACGCTGCGGGAAGCGTTAGTAGATTGGTGGCCTAATTGTCGTTGACGGTGATTCCTGCGTGAAAATTTCAGCGTTGTGCATCCTGCTCAGTGGAGCAACTCTCCTGATCGCGCAAGATTCCATTGGGTCGGACGTCACCCAGCAAGATGCGCCCCAGGCGGCCGACGACGGAGAAGGTCGAATCTTCGGCATCATTCCGAATAACAAGACCGTTCCGCAGACAAAAGCCTCTTTAGAAGAGCCGCTCACAGTTCGAGGGAAATTCAGTCTTGCGTTCAAAGACACCACTGACCCGTTTACTGTTGTCCTGGCTGCTTTCTATGCTGGAATCGCTCAATGGCAAAACGACTTTCCGACGTGGGGCCAAGGCGGCGCGGCCTACGGGAAACGCTTCGGAGCGGCATTTGGCGATCAGTTGATCGGCAACTACCTCACCGAGGCGATCTTCCCTACCCTGTTCCGTGAGGATCCGCGCTATTTTCGCAAGGGTACCGGAACCAAGCGGCAACGCGTCCATTACGCTCTCAGCCGAACCTTCATCACGCGAACGGATAAAGGTACCGATCGGTTTAACTACTCAGAGATCGTGGGGAACGGCGTCGCCGCGGGAATCTCGAACCTGTACTATCCGGCCACGGAGCGATCGGTCGGAGAGACCGCGGAAAAGTTCGGAGTCCAGATAGTCAGCGACAGCGCCTTTAATATCCTGCTGGAGTTCTGGCCGGACCTGAAACACGAGATCTTCAGAAAGTAGCGTCTCGCTCTCGAGGTTCTCGCAAGCGCGGCAGCTTTCCCCAAAATGATATGCTGTGCCCATGCGACTGCACATGCTCAAGATCCCTGCTCCGATCGCGGCCACCCTATTCACTGTCACTCTTAGCGCCACGCTTATCTGGGCGCAGGCCAAAGTCTGGACTACCCGGGAATTATTCAATCGGAATATCGGAACCAAGGAGCAGCAGACGAAACAGTTTCCGCCCCACAAGATCGTCGGCAACATATACTTCGTGGGCACGGAATCGCTAGGCTCCTTCCTGGTGGTGACACCGGAAGGGAACATCCTCATTGACAGCACCTACGAAGTCAATGTCCCGGTAATCCGCAAATCCATTGAGGATCTGGGGTTCAAATTCTCGGACACCAAGATCCTGCTCGGCAGCCACGCCCACGCCGATCATCAGGAGGGCGACGCCATGGTCAAGGAACTTACCGGCGCCAAGGTGATGGCCATGGCCGAAGACGTTCCGGCGCTCGAGAAGATGACACCTGGCGGCAAGCCGCACCCGATCGATCGCGTGCTTCATGACGGCGATCAGGTTACGCTGGGCGGGATGACCCTGGTGGCGCACTTGACGCCGGGCCACACCCATGGCGACACCACCTGGAGCATGAAAGTGCAAGATTCCGGGAAAACATACGACGTTGTGATCATCGGCAGCATGGGATTTAACGGAACCGCACAGCAACTCCTCAATAACCCCGCCCTGATCGCCGAATATGAACAGGGATTCAAAGTTAGCCGAAGCCTGCCGTGCGACGTACCGCTCGGCTCACACCCCGCCATGTACAATCTGGTCGAAAAATACGCAAAGTTAGGGAAGGGCGGTCCGAATCCGTTCATCGATCCGCAGGGCTACAAGACTGAGATCGCCATCGAAGAGGGCGCCTACCGCGCCTTGCTCGCGACGCCTCCAGCACCCGCGGCAACGAAAAACTGATGCGAGCAAAATCTACGTCGACAACTCTCCCTTGGACGATTTCATGATCTCCGCCGATCTTGGAAAAAGCAGATTCAATAGGTAATCCTGAGCGGGCGCGAGATCTATCTGACCGATTGCTTTGGTGCGTGACCAGTCGAATGCAACATCGCAGTCGCCAGTGCGTCGCCTTTGTTGTAAGTTTGCAAATATCTGTCCATGGCGCTTCGTTGCCGCCCAATTGCCGACAGCTTCGGGTCGATCAGGAGATGGAAAGAGCGTAGTGTGCCCGTGGAAACGGCACGCCGGAGACTCGCCTGCTTCGGAGTGTCTTCTTTGTTCGCCAAGTGGTATGCCTGCCCCAGCAGATCATCCGCAAACGCCATGGTTGAGGCCCACGCAGGTTCGTGGAGCATCGCCTGTTCGGAGTGGCTTCGGAAATCGAAATAGGGGAACAATCCCAGTTCTGGAAGACCCAGCCTATCGGACATGAGCCGGACAACGTTCGTAGCCACCGCGCCACCGCTCGAAGATGATTCCGATCGGCGGCTTCATCTGAAAGCAGTACCTCAAAGAAGATCGCCCCCTGGCGCTCCAGTCTTGCGCGATGCGGGAGTCAACTCTCTTACGACATCGGCAACAGCCGCATCGACCCGCGGTGCATCGTCACTGCCATCGGCAAATACATAACCGTCCTTGGCAAACTCGCCTCGACGATGCAGAGGCGTCCTGCTAGAGCAGTTCTTCGCGGCCAGCCTTTTCCAGGCGCTTGACCAGATCCCCGACTTGCTGGGCCCGATGGCGATCCGCGATCAGCAATGCTCCGGGCGTATCCACGACGATCAAATCCTCGACTCCGAGCAACGCAACCAGCTTGCCATGCGCGTCAACGTACATACCCTTGGAATCCTCGACCAACGTGTCGCCCAATAGCACGTTGCCGTGAGTGTCGCGGCTGCCCAGCTCGTACACCGCGTTCCAGCTTCCCACATCGTTCCAGCCAATATCCCCCGCGGCCAGACCAACCACATTGGGCGATTTCTCCAGCACCGCGTAATCCACCGAAATGTTTTCGCACTGCGGGAACACCCCGGCGAGGCGCTTGGCGAAATCTCGCGACCCAAACTTCGGCAGACTATCCAAAAGCGTTGCCGTCGCCGGCAAGAACTTGCGCAACGCATCCAGTAGAACCGAGGCTCGCCAGAAAAACATGCCCGCGTTCCAATAGAAGTTCCCAGACCGGACAAATCGCGCCGCAGCGGCCGCCTTCGGTTTCTCGCGGAACCGCCGCACCCGGGTCGGCTCCAGAGAACCAGCCTCGATCCCGGGCGGAAACTCGATATAGCCGTAGCCCGTCTCCGCCCAGCGGGGCTGAATCCCTAGCACCACAATATTTCCCTGCCGAGCCGAGCGAATCGCAGGCCGCAGCAGACGCCGATAGGCGGCCGGATTGCCGATGACGTGGTCCGCGGGAAAAACACCCATGACCGCGCCGGGATCGATCGATTCCAGAATGTGGGCCGCTAGACCAATAGCGGGGGCAGTATTGCGCTGCGCCGGCTCCGCCAGAATCTGCCGCGCGGGAACCTCGGGAAGCTGCTTCACGATGGTGTCGCGCAGGTGATCGTTCGTAAGAATCCAGATCCGCTCCGGAGCAATGATCGGACCCAGCCGGTCCACGGTCTGTTGAATTAATGACCGCTCCCCGAAAAACGTCAGGACTTGCTTAGCGGATGCCCGGCGGCTGCGAGGCCAAAACCGGGTGCCGCGGCCTCCCGCAAGAATCAGCCCGTAAGGCGCGCGAAGGGGGCGGCGGGCACCGCTCGGCGACTCACCAAGAGAATCGCGCCGCACTCCTCTTCGCGCGTCCTCCTTAAGTGCACTCATTTATTTGACTTATTCGACCGGATAGCCGCGAACGAGTTTTAGCTCGCGATCCCATCGCGTCTTCGAGAAGAAGTTCTTGCCCAAATCCAGGAAGTGGTTGAAGGTGAATCCCACCAGATCCTGAGTGTCGGCGTCATAGGACCAGAAAATCAGCAAAGGTTTGCCAATGATGTTGTCGCGCGGCACTAATCCCCAATAGCGGCTGTCGGAAGAATCGTCGCGGTTGTCGCCCATGGCGAAGTAGAATCCGTCAGGTACCACCAGCTCACCGTTGACCACATGGTTGGTGAACATCTCCTGCGCACGTTCCCGCTCGGCGTAAGAAACATCCCCTCCGGGCTGAATTGAGGGAAAGTTGTCGGCGTAAGGAAGCACATAGGGCCGCACGTGGTGAACATACGGCTCGACCAGCTTCTTTCCGTTCAGGACAACCACCTTGTCTTCCAGATGGATATGATCGCCAGGGACACCCATCACGCGCTTAACGTAGTTCTCTTCAATATTTACCGGGTAGCGGAACACGATGATGTCGCCGCGCTTCACATCCGTGTACGGCAGCAAGTACCGACTGATGGGGCCGTAAGGAGAATACGACAACTTGTCAACCAGAAGGTGATCGCCGACCATCACGGTCGTGTCCATGGAGGGCGTCGGAACGATGAACGCCTGCACCAGCGTGGTGGTGCCAAAAAGGAGGATCAGGATATTGATAGTCCACTCGCTGATGAAATCGCGGACCGGATTCGGAGTTTTGGCCATGGGCTCTTAAGTTTAGGTGGACTCTTATTGCACTGGGTAACCGTGAATCAGCATGAACGCCCTGCGCCAGCGAGTTTTGCTGAAGAAGTGTTCCGCCAAGTCGAGCATTTGCGGAAAGGTAACGGAATTGGAGTTCAATTGTTCGCTGGGGCGATCATAAGACCAATAGATAATCAGCGGCTTGCCGATGATGTTCTGCCGGGGGACGAATCCCCAGTACCGGCTGTCCCAGGAGGAATCGCGGTTGTCACCCATGGCGAAATAGCTATTGGGAGGCACCACGACCTCGCCGCCCTCGACATTATTCTGGAGCATGTCGATGGCGCCTTTCTCCAGTGTAACGTTGGGTTCGCCGGGAAAATTGTCACGATAGGAATCGATGTAGTCGGTCTTGTTGTACTTGTAAGGTTCCACCAGCGGTTTATCATTCAGATACACCTGCTTGTTAACGATGTGGATGCGGTCGCCGGGAACGCCCATGCAGCGCTTCACGAAGGTTTGTTGAATGTCCGTGGGGTAGCGGAAGACAATGATGTCTCCGCGCTTGACGTCGAGATACGGCAGGATGTGCTTGCTGATCGACCCGCCCGGCGCATACGCAAGCTTGTCCACCAGGAGGTGATCGCCGATCAGCAGCGTGTCTTCCATTGAACCGGTGGGAATCACAAACGCCTGCACCAGGAATGTCGTCAGGAACAGCAGCAGCAGAATGGTGATGATCCATTCGGATAAAGTGCTGCGGGCCATCGGCGCCACAACCGGAACTCCGGTGGCGGCCGGGACGACGGGCACCCATCCGCGAGTGGCGCCGTCAGGGTCCGTCACAGCGGGAGGCTCCGTTAGACCCGGTTCGTCTGTCAGCGGGGCAGAAGCCTCGGCGAGAGAGGATGCCGGCTCAGTTACCAAACTAGGTTCTATCGGCTCAGGACTGGCAGAGACGTGTTCGGCCTTCCCGTGTTCGGCCTTCCCGTGTTCGGCTTGGACATGTTCGGGTTGGACGTGTTCGGATTGAACGCCATTGGACGGGATGCCGTTGCCAGGGACGGCTTCGCTGAGTCCGGCTTCGTCTGGTCTGCCGGCCCAAGGGTTTTCGGCGACGGGGGCTTCAGGAGCAACGGACCCCAGCGGATGATCCGGTGAATTTTCGGGGCTCACTGAATTCAGTCTAGCAGCCGCAAAGGGTGTGGTGGCGCCCGAATGGGCCAAGCGGCGGCACCGCTCCCTTCCCTTCGCGAACGATTGTCCCAAGAAACCCGATTGGGGTTGAGAAATCCTGCATAGTCCGCGGACTACATGTCGTGCGTCTTTTGGGCATGCGTCGGCGGGTGGCTCTCGTTCTCGTGCTGGCCCTCATCCCGGCATTGGACGCCCAAAGCCGCGCACAATACGCCGGGGGCACCTCCTCTCAGCTCACCACCGGCGTCGAAGGCCAAATCGAGCTCAGCGACGAAGACTACTTCGCCTTTTATTCAAAGAAGGCCCAGGTTCGGGTTCCCTACGACCACATCAATCTCATCGAGTACGGTCAACAGGTGGATAGGCGGTTGGCCATGGCTGTCGTACTTTCGCCCCTTTTTCTGCTGAGCAAGAGTCGCAAACACTTCCTAACGGTGGGCTATATGGGCGACGACGGTAAGCAGCAAGCTCTGGTGTTCCGAGTGGATAAGGGCGGCATACGGGCGACGTTGGTAAGTCTCGAGGCCCGTACGGGCCTCAAGGTGGAGTATCAGGACGAAGAAGCCCGCAAGGCGGGCAAGGGATGAAAGGAAGGTAGAACAATGAAGATGTGGTTCTTGGTGTTTCTGATGGCGCCCGCCGCGGCGCTGGCGCAACCCGGGGCCGCGGCGCAAACCGGGGCTGTGGTTCAAGAGGACCTCTTGCCGCAGTTGCTGACGGTCAAGCGTGTTTATGTCGACCGTCTGACCGGAGGCGAAACGGCCGCGCAAATGCGCGATCTGATCATTTCAAGCCTGCAAAACTCTAAGTTGTTCATCCTGACGGAGAATCCCGATCGCGCCGACGCTTTCGTGCACGGTGCGGCCGAAGACTTGATTTACACGGATGATTTCCAATCCTCCGATAGCGTCGACATCCGCGGCGGGCTCAGCGGCAGCAGCCATGACGCAAGCTATCGCACCGGGCCGAATTCGGACAGCCCGGGCAACGGCGAGAGCCGTTCCCTCACGCTCGGGGCGGGTGAGCATGACTCCACCAACATAAAGGAGCGCAAGCACGAAGCCTTGGCCACCGTACGCCTGGTCAATAAGGATGGCGACGTTCTGTGGTCCACCACCCAGGAGAGCAACGGTGCGAAGTTCCGGGGCGCCAGCGCCGACGTCGCAGAAAAGATCACCCACCAACTGACCACGGAATACGACAAGCTGCGGAAGGCGAAACCCGCCCCTTAAACCGCAACATATTGGTTATCTAAATGAAACCACACCGCTTATCATAAGTACTGGAAGGTTTAAAACCCTTCCGTGCCCGACCCAAGCCTTGAATCCGGCCTGTCAAAAGATCCAGGACCGACTGTTCCTTCTTTCCTATTGCATTTCGCCAAAAGCTTCTATTTACATGGACCCCCGATTCGCGTATACTCCTAGGATCGGGGGAAATAATAGTAGCTATGCATAGCTTAGCGCTACGACGTTCTTCGCCTGTGCGCCGGCTTGAGTCCGGCGGAAACGGGCGATCTATATCGGATAAGTTTTTGATTACAGGACTGTTGCTGTTGGGCGCGGCTGTTCTTGCTACACCCGCGCTGGCATCCGATGTCGCGTGCTCGAGTCCTCAGCCGTTGAACGCGGCCATGGGCACGGGGGCAACCAACGGCTGCACTTACGTAGACAACAACTTCTTGAACTTTGCAGCAGCGGCCCCCACAGGCAGCGCGGATGGCAATTTCCCGACTTTGACTGGCGGGTTTGCTCCCAGCATCGAGTTCGTGGCGTCGGGCCTCCTTCCTACCTACACGTTAGATTTCACGACCACAGGCGCGCCAAACTCGGCGGTATTCAGCTGTAATGCAAACTCATGGTGCACGTCAGGCTTGACGACACCCTTCACGGCATCGCAGAGCCTCACCTACGATGCGACGACAGCGAGCGGTTATAATGGCCTGAGCCTGACCGATGGAGCGCTCCAAACGGCATTCCTAAACACCGACAGCGTGATTACTACAGAGGAGCAGTTTTGCCTCGGGGGTGCTTCGGTGGCAGGTTGCGCTGCTGCAGACCTCGGTTATATCGAAATCACAGAGACGGGGACCGGCGGTGGCACACCAACTTACAACACCGTTTATACTGTTTGTACTCCTGGCGCGGGCGGATGCACGATCACCAATCCCGGTTCAGCCACCGTCACTTTCGCCACGCAGTTGCAAATTGGAATCGAAGACACGATAACGATCTCAAACACCCTGGGCGAGGATCGCGCAGTTTTCCTGGATTCGTTCGACAACACCTTCGACGTACTTCCGGAACCATCCACCTTCGCGCTGTTGGGAATCGGACTCGCCGGTTTTGGGATACTCGGCTCCCGCCGCAAGAGGGCGTAAGCAATCCGCGCGGGTTTTTCGTTCCTTGCCGCCCGCCCGTCAGGGCGCGGAAGGCAGCAATTCAAGAGTCGAAGCCTGGAACAGATCCGCCTTCTCGTAAGGGTAGATTGAGGCGATGGTAGAGAACTGAAAGTCGCTCAATAGGCGATTCAGCTTCCGTTCCATTCCCCCTAATCCCGTATACGTCCGTACGCGAGACAGAAAGCCCTCGGCGAGCTTGGGTTGTTCCGGATCGATCTCCCACGGATGGAAGTAGATACAAGCGGGCTGCTGCTCCATGCGGTTTATCCGGCGAATACCAGCAGCGGTGTACCGGTACGGCAGCAATCGCAGATACGCGCCGCCGCCAACGGGAGCCATCGATCCACCGGCGAGTTGGGCGGTCGCAATAGGGACCTCCAGAAGTACTCCCGACGGCGTTCGAATGCTCTGAACATGCCGGCCAAAACCGGGGATTCCGTAGCGGTCGTGCGCAATGGGATAAATGCTCGAATCGCATTGAATCCCGCATTCGACCAAAATTTCGAGGGCCCAGGAAGATTGTCTGGTAATCGAGTAGCTGGGCGCACGGTATGCGCGAGGACGTTCGCCTACCGCGTCCGCGATCGCTGCCAAGGCTCGTTCGGTGTCGCGCCGGAACTCCTCGGGTGTCAGGGAGTAAACCAGCTGGTGAGCGTAGCTGTGGCATCCGATCTCATGCCCCGCAGCGGCGATTTTTCGCACTAGGCGAGGATAGCGCTCGGCCACCCAGCCGAGGACGAAAAACGTGGCGCGGACGGAATGTTTTGCGACCAGCTCAAGAGTCCGGTCGGTCTGCATCTCTACCCGGGACGGCAACGAGTCCCACCTGTCCATGGGGACTGTGCGCTGCAACTCGGACGGATGGAAGTACTCTTCCACGTCGATGGTCAGGAGGTTAACCGTAGGCACCGTTCACCCTCGCCTCAGCAGGCGAAGCACCAGAACGGCGGCACTGTATAGCACGGAAAATGCGCCCAGGACCAGATTGTCTATGATCCGCTCCGCCATAGGACGATGAACCTCAGTATAGCGCTTCGTTCCGAGGCCGATGCGGCGTACCGGTATCATTTCCATCGGAAATAAGCAGGTGGCGCTAGAAGTGCTATGGATGGAGGCTCTATTCTAGATGTACAGGGCGAAAGAGACAGGGTGGAAGAGGTTGGATTGAGAGGGCAACGATTCAAAACTATTATTATCGGAGCTGGACCCGCGGGATTGACCGCGGCGTACGAGCTGTCCAAAGAGGGATTGCCGGTCCTTGTCCTCGAGGGCGATCCTGAATACGTCGGCGGGATTTCGCGAACCGTCGACTACAAGGGGTTCGGCTTCGATATCGGCGGCCATCGTTTCTTCTCGAAGTCGCGCGAAGTGGAAGACCTATGGACCGAGATCGCCGGCGCCGATATGCTCGACCGGCCGCGCTCTTCGCGTATTTATTATCGCGGGCAGTTCTTCGCCTATCCGCTAAAGCCATTCGACGCGCTCGGGAAACTGGGTGTGTTCGAGTCGGCGCTGTGCATGCTTTCGTTCTTCCGCGCTCGTCTTTCTCCCAAGCCCAACCCAAAATCGTTTGAAGATTGGGTCAGCAATCAATTCGGCAAGCGCCTGTTCCGCATCTTCTTCAAAACCTATACGGAGAAGGTTTGGGGAATGAGCTGCAGCGAAATCTCGGCGGATTGGGCCGCGCAGCGCATCAAGGGATTGTCCCTTGGCTTGGCAATCAAACACGCGCTGCTGCCCCAGCGCAAGCCGAAAGAACGGCAAGGCGTGGTGAAGACGCTGATCGATACCTTCCGTTATCCCCGGCGAGGTCCGGGAATGATGTGGGATGCCTGTGCGAAAAGGATCAGAGGGATGGGCGGCGAGGTGCTGCTTGGGCACCGCGTGAATGGATGCCGCTTCGATTCCGAGGGCAAATTCTGGACAGTTCAGGCGAAGACAGCCGACGGAAAACTCGCGACCTATCAAGGTGAGCACGTGATTTCCTCCATGCCAATCCGGGAACTGGTGGAGCAAATTGAGCCGCGCCTGCCTGAGCCGGCCGTTGTTGCCGCGCAGTCACTCCGGTATCGCGATTTCCTCACGGTGGGATTGATCCTGCGCGAGCAGGACACGATTACGGACAACTGGATTTACATTCATGACCCATCCGTCAAAGTCGGCCGCGTGCAAAACTACAAATCCTGGTCGCCGGAGATGGTCCCCGATCCGGCATATTGCAGCTATGGCTTGGAATATTTCTGTTTCGAAGGCGATGGCCTGTGGGCGATGGCCGATGCGGACCTGATTGCCTTGGCGAAGCGGGAGATCGAGCAGATCGGTCTTGGCCGCGCCGCCGACGTCACCGACGGCTGCGTGATCCGCCAGCGTAAAGCCTACCCGGTCTATGATGACGCGTACGCAACGCACGTCGAGACGGTGCGGCAAGCGCTGCTGCGGCATTGCGAGAATATTCATCTGGTCGGGCGGAATGGCATGCACAAGTACAATAACCAGGATCATGCCATGATGACCGCGATGCTGACAGCCAAGAACATCATCGCCGGCGACGAAGCGTTCGATGTCTGGCAAGTGAACCAAGATGCCGAGTATCACGAATCCGGCAGCGCGGGAGCCGAGTCGGCCAGCGGTCTGCGCGCTGTACCCGAACGGATCGCCGATACAAACGCGAGCGACTCCTGACGAATTTAACCGCTCCCTCTGGTCGCGGCTCTGTTAGGCGCCTGGAACGTGGAGTGACGAAGCCGCGACCGAAGGGAATGGTTTATCCGAATGTCAGCGTTGCATCACGACGGCTCCGGCCAATCGTTGAATTTCCGCTGGCCCGCGCCTTTTAGAAAATCGAAGTACTGCTTCAGATGAGCCTCACGGCACCATCGCTGCACGAAAGCGCAGTATCCTCTTTCCCCCAGCTCAGCGCGGAGCCCTGGCGAACTGGAGATCTGGTGGAGAGCGGCGAGCAATTCGTCATCGGTGCGATAAACCAGTCCCCCGCCGCTCTCCTCAATGACCTCCGGCAGAGCTCCGAGGTCCCTCACGATTGCGGGCGTTTTGCGTGCGAAAGCCTCCACGCTGGTCATTCCGAAGGTCTCATAGGTCACGGACGGAACGATGCACGCGAGCGCGTGATAGTAGAGCGCCCCAAGCTCCTGCTGGGTCAGCTGCCCCAGAAACTTGATCCTGAAATTTCGCGCGGCCATTGCCCGCAATTGCGGCTCGTAGCTTCCGGTTCCCGCGATCAAAAGGTCAAATCCAGGCACGCGGTCCCACTGCGCAATGACGGTTTGTAAACCCTTGATGAGTTCCAGTCTTCCCACGAAAAGAAAATACGGCGCTTCTTGGGGTCGCGGACCCGGCTGGCGCCACTCGTCATCCACGCGGTCGATGAAATTGGGTAAGACTGCAACAGGTTGGGAGAAGCCTCTCTCGGCGTGCATTCGCGCAGTGAAGCGGCTGGGCGCCACGAACTGATCCACGTTTACCGCCATGCGATCGAGCAAGCCTGTGTGACGCCACAATTGAGGCGGTCGCTTCGCCCGCAGCGTGCAGCGGAAGCACTCCGGTTGGAGACACGGTTCGCGGTTAAACTTCCACAGCACGTGAGTCTCGCAAATCAACCAGTGCTCATGCGTCGTGTATATCTTCACAGCCTGGCCATGTTCTGGCAGCAGCGATAGAACTTCGGGGCCGAGCAAAGAAATATTGTGGAAATGAATCACGTCGTAAGGCCTGATCCGAAGCACTTCTTCGATCCTCTTGCGTTTTAACAGGGGACGGCCGGTCTGCTGGGTCAGCAATGGCGAGAGCGGTCCGAAACCGCTGCGGAGCTCGTGACGTACGACATTCGGATGCTCCTCGAACGGCACCGGAGGCGGACCGGGATGCAGCAGATGATACGAATCCACACAGTGGATCACATCGACATGATGTCCGCTTTCAGCAAGAGCGTGAGAAAGACGGTAGAGCTGCAACGCATCGCCGCCGAATGCGTAGGGCGGGTAAAACGTCGTCAGATGCAGGAAATTCAGAGGCCGGCTCATGTGGGAGGAACCTTGCGAATGACGTCCATCATCTGACCCGCGGCTGCATCCCAGGTGAGCCGCCCTGCGGCGCGCCGCCCGGCTTCTCCCATCTCCTGTCGTAGTTCTGGAGAGGATAGAACGAGTTCGAGAGCTTGATAAATTTCGTCTTCATTCGATTCGATGAAGACCCCCGCCCCGCTCAGCAAGCCTTCCAGTGGACTGGCCTTGGTGGCGATCACAGGGCAGCCGCACGCCGCCGCCTCAACCGCCGGCAATCCAAACCCTTCCATCAGCGAAGGCAGCACGGAAACGGTTGCGGCGTTCAGAAGCACCACCAAATCCCGATCGTCCATGAAGCCCGTGAAGACCACACGTTCACGCAAGCCCAACGCTTCCACTTGGGCGGCGATGGTTCCGAAGTAGGTGTGAAAAGAGTCGCTGGAAGTGTCCCCGACCATTACCAGCAGGACGTCGTCAAACTCCTTTCTTGCGGCAATTCGGGAGAAAGCTGCGACCAAGGCTTCCAGATTTTTGTGTGGGCTGAATCCTCCCACGTAAACCGCCGTGCGGCGGGTTCCGTCGAGCCCCAGCCCATGAAGTTTTGCGTTCGGCGGAGCGTTCTCCATCCGGCGAAAGATAGGATCGGCCGCTTCGCCGACCACGAAGATGCGGTCGGGATTGGTACCGAAGCGCCTGTGGATACAGTCGCGCGAATAATCCGACACCGTGATCAGAGCGTCCGCCTGCATCCGTCCCAGAGTAACTTTGGCGTTCCAGAAGATACGCGAGCTCAGCCGCGGCACCGTCAATTGAGGATATGTTTCCGCGATGACGTCATGCACCATCACCAGCTTGCGAGCGCGGGACCGCACCGGGACATAGCTATAAATGGTGGGAAACAGCAGCACGTCAAACGTAGACGCCGAAAGGGCTCGCGACATTCGCCACATGTCCGTCAACGACCTGCGTCCGTTGGCCGATGCAGCCTGCACGGTGGGAACCGAGGGGCTGATCAAGCGGACTTGACACCCGTCCGGCGTGGGTTCGGCAGCTTCGGTTGAATCCAGGAAGAGCGTGTAGCGGTTGCCGGCGTCCAACCGGATCAAGGACCGCAGCAGAGCTCGCGCGTGTCTTCCATACCCGCGCCGGTTATGCCAGCAAGTTGCATCGACTGCGATTTCCATCACAATTACAGCGTCGCGCGCGAGCCTCGGGCAATGGCCTCCGCCGCCTGCGCACCGCCTGCATTGGCGCGGCCGGTCACGTATCCGGTAAATTCGCCGCAAGACCAGCTTACAGCCAACGCTGCGGTAAGCGGCAGAGCCTTGATAAACCGCCCGAACGTCCGGCGCTTCTCACGAGCCATCAAGGTCATGCGCGCCACCATCAAAACCGGCAGAACCGGCGCGAACACAGCCCAGAAGATCCGATGAACCGAATCGGCCAATCCCGCGCGAGTCGCGGCGTAGGAGCGGCCCCACACGAAGCGCTCCTTGAGAGCGCTCATAAAGCTTAGCCCCTGCCGATTCTGGTACAGCACTACGTCCGGGGAGAGTGCGATGGTCTCGCCTCGCGAGCGCAGCGCGCTGTTCACCGCGGACTCGTGGAAAACCTCCTCCCAGACCGGCCGGATCGCCTCCAGCGCCGGCCGTTTGTAGGAAGCGTTCGCGTCGCTCGCAATGCTGGATTCACCTTCGGGCAAAGGATTCTGATAACGCAGAAAATCGCAGAAGTACACAGCCCAGTTCAAGGAGCGGTCGACACCGTTTTCGATGGCGCCGCCTAACGCGGCAACGGGCCGGCGATGGTGCTCGATGATTTTCGCGCTCCAATCAGCAGCAGGATTCCCACAATCTTCGATCAGTGCGACGATCTCGCCTCGCGCCAAGGCCAGCCCCCGTGCGCGGATTTCGTCGTGATGCTCGCGGCCTTCACGGCCGGGCGTGTACATCCGTAGATCGCTTACTTCTTTAAAGACAACGTCGGGGTACTTGCCGCGCAACCGCGGAATACCGGCGGTGGCGGGAAGATAGGGAACAATGATCTCTATCACGGGCGCGTGGTCTTGCCGGGCTAACGCCGCCAGACACGGTTCCAAACAATTCGTATCGGGTTGGCCAGCGGTGTCGCTGACGATCGCCACCACTACGGAAAGTACGGGACAGTCTGGCGCAGGCATCTATTCAACCTTCGAAAGAGCTTCACCCGGACCGGCCATGTACCCCACAAATTCCCCCGCAACATAAACAATCAGAGCGGGGAGAAGCAGAGGCACCGACTGCGCGAATTTTCCGGGCCGGCAGTGCTTATCCAAAACGCGCTTGGTCATGCGCGCCAAAAGCAGGAACGGCACGAACGGCGCAGCCACGAAATAAGCAAGCTTTTTCGACGCCGGCATCTGGCTGGCGCGGCAGCCCGCGAAGGCCCGGCTGAACCAATATCGCTGCTGAAGGTAGTAGCCGTAGTCGAAAGGTCCGCGATGATGCACCTTCATTTCCGGTACCGAGCGGAACTTCACTCCGTCGGCCATCAATCTGGGATGCAATCCCGCTTCCCAGTAGCCGCCGCTCAAGAATTCCTGGTATTTCACAAGTATGGCCCGCGAGTAGGCGATATTGGCGCTCCCTAAGTCGTGCGGTTCGTCTTCACGCCAGGGAGGCAAATAGCCGTTGTATTCGAGAAAGTACACGGTCCAATCACGCAACCGGGTATAAGCATGATCCACTACCGGACCGCCAACTACGCCGTATTCGCCTCCGGCGTGGGCTTCCAACGCGCGGGTGAGCCAATCCGGAGCCGCGAGGCAATGTTCCTCGATGACGGCGACGACCTCTCCGCTTGCAGCGTCCACGCCGTGCCGCCGCAAATCCGGCACAGTCTCGCGAGCCGGCCGGTGCAACACATGCACCCAAGGAAACGTGCGCGCGATTCTATCCGCGAACTCGGCGTCTCCGCAAGCGACCACGATCACTTCGGCGCTCCAGTCCCTGGCTTGTTGTTCAAGGGAAGTGAGGCAGTCGTCGATAAAAGGCGCGCCTACCTTGGAAGCGATCACGATGGAAACGCGGCCGGCTTCAGATGCCATGCGTTAGGTCCCGTACCCCTTGGCGTTCGCCGCCCGGATGCTTCCGCCGCAGACAACCCGCAGCGGGAATAGGGAGTGCTTGGTCAATATAAGTACCATGACGTTCAGGCGCTGCCACGACGCGAAGGCAACCTCAATTCTTCGACTCTCAGGAATCCAAACTCGTTGCAAGGATTCCACATCCCTGGGAATTTCTAGCCCTGGAATTTTTAGGCGAGCCCACCTCAAAGTTTTAGTCCGATACTACCGCCGATTTTCCCCACTGGAAGATCCAATACGCCGCCCGGGTGACCCGGCGGACCGCTGAAGCGGTAGACATCGATGGTGCCGTTTGCCCAACGGGACCGGTTTGATTCAAGGGGAATCGACCGTTCCAGCTTTAGCGAATCGGGCCGCGCATTCCGCAGGCTCGACCACGGAAAGGACTTGTTTCCATTCTCAAGAATCACCCAATCGATTCCGAATTGACGGCAAAACGCGTCCAGCGTCTTTGGCTCGAAGGTGTCGGGCGGCAGCTTGGCGGCAGGAACTACCGTGACCTCGAGTTTCGAATCCAGAGAACGCACCGCAAAGATGAAGTTTCCGTCCGCTTCTCCCGCATAAACCACTCGCACCGGCGCTCCCTGCGCCACCACCTTTGCGCTGGCGCCGACACCGCGCAGAAATTCAACCGGCACAAAGAACCCGACCACGAACCACGCAACGGCGAACCCACCGGCTACGAATGCAGCGCGCTGCTCTCCCCACAAACTGGAGCATCCGCGAATCAGCCACGTATATCCCACGGTGATCGCCGCCGGGAAAACAAAAAACAGATAGCGGGAGTTGCCGCCGCGTATGAACGCCACGATCACGCAGACCAGGACCATCCATGCAAAATAGAGAGTCAACCCCTTGGCCAACCGAATCGGCTTGCGGGTCCAGATGAAGAAGGCGGCGACAGAGACGGCCAGGAAGATACCGGGAAGACCTTTGAGATCCGCGGTCATCAACTCGAAATAGGCTGGCAGAGAAAGCGTCAGAACCCGGCGAACATCGCCGGCGGAGTTGCTCATCTGGTCGATGCCGGTGCCATGGAACTGTTTCGACAGGAACATCAGGCTGAGAACCGCCGCGCTGAAGATTGCCGTGGAAATCCAGATCGGACTCTTAGAAAACATCTTCCATCGCCTGGTCAGCACTCCTTCGACCAGTGGCACGGCCCCTACGAACACGGTGTGCTGTTTGGTCCATACCGCGGCGGCTGCCAGGACTGCGAATAACAACGCCCTGCGCATAGTGTAATGATCCAGATCCCGCACGCAATACAGCGCCGCCAGGGCGAAAGCCATCGAGGGGTACTCCAGCATGACGTCCCTCGCCACCAGTTGAGAAGTCCACAGCGACCAAGTCGTCACCGTGACACACGCGGCCAAGACGCGGCTCCCGAGCGTGGCATGAACCAGCTTGAACAGCAACAGCGCGCACAAACCCACGCTCACTGCTACAGCCACGCGGGCGGTCAGGAGCTTGACTCCGAACGCGGCGAAGAAAAGCGACTCGATGGCCGGGAACAGAGGCGGATGATAGGGCATGGAGAGCGCCGGAAGATGGGAATAATAAAGCCTCGCGAAACGCACGGGATGCCAGAATTGGCCGCTCCGGACCATGTCGTAGATGAAGGTCCCATTCATCGCGTGACGCGCCGCGTCGGTATCGATCACATCCGTCGAACTCACACCCCGCAGCGCGGAAAGAGCGAAGTACAAAGCCAGCAGGTAGGGAGCCCACCCCGCAAGCAGGCTCGCCGCGCGGCTCTCATGAGACACTTCTGCGATCGCCGCCGGCGCGGAATAGCGATTCGTGACCGTCGACATTAAACGTCCACCACGCCGGTCATTGGGGACCTCCCCATCGGCGCAGGCTACGGAGAGATCTGCGCGCGGCAAGGTAAGCGGCCCCGTATTCGGTGCGCAAGCCCTGAAACCAGAAACGCCGTTGGAGGTAAAAAACGTCCAGCCTGGGGAGTTCCATGGAATCCGAATCGCTCGACACAAACGCCAGCCTGGTGCCGCAGGCGAGTGAGAAATGGCGCGCGGCCGCCTGCCGCACCTCCGCCGAGCTGTCGCCGTACGGGTAGGCAAAGGTGGTCACGGATCGCCCAGTGCGGTCTTCAATCGCCGCACAGCTCGTGCGCAGCTCTTCCTCAACCTCGGCGTGCGACAGACGGCTCAGGAAGGGATGAGTCACGGTATGCGCGCCTACGCTGATGCCGGCCTGTGCCGCCTGCTCCACTTCATTCCAACCCATGAGATTGAGTTGGGGAACCGGCGGACGAGCCGGCTGCGAAGGCCAGTTGTTCGCCCCGCCACAGTAACCCGAGACCACGAAGACGGTTGCTGGAAAGCGATGCTCCTGAAGCACGGGCAGCGCCTGTTCGAAGAAGTTTTGGAATCCGTCATCGAACGTCAAAGCCACTGAGCCCGGCGTGCTTCGGATTTCAGAGAGCGGGACGACGCGGGTTCCGCTCTCCGCCAGCCAATTCATCTGGTCGCGGAAAACCCGCGGGCACACCGAGATAACCGATTCTGTGGCATCCACGGAGTGATAGGTCAGGATGCATGAGCGTCCGGAATTCATTGGTCCTGCGAGACGGGAATGCGCTTACTCTCTGGCGAGAAGACGCGGCGGAACAAATGCCGCGTAAGACCGATGATGAAGGAAATGCCGTTATAAAGGTGAAATAGCAGATGAAAGGGAATCGCCGCCAAGGCCAGAAGGCGGCCCGTGCGGCCAGCCAGGAACACATAAAACTGGCTGTTCAGAAGGATGACCACACTCAAAACCAGATAGAAACCGAATACCAGCGGGCGATGCGGAAGATAGACCATGACGAACAACATCACCAGAAGCAGGTAGCCGCCGCAAATGACACCGGAGATCGTTCGGAGCCGCAGATTATCGACAGCGTAGCGGTGCCGGAGGAATAAGAGTGCGTAAGCCAGCAGCACCGGCGGAATCAGCCACGCGCTAAAGGTTTCGTACGCCAAATAAACGATCAACCCCGCGAGCCCCAACGTGGCGATCATCGCCTTGGGCCGCATTCGCCAGGTACTCTCGACACCGAACTGCGCCAGAAACAGGAATAAGAGGGTAGCGATTGAGAGCGCGAAGGAGCGGCCGGCGCGGGCCGTCGCCACTCCGGCCATGGCGATTAGCAGAAATACCAGAGCCACGCTCACACGCTGGCTCAGCTGCAGGTTCAGATCGTTCGGGAACAGCTTGTCCCGCAGAATTAGCTCCGTCCAGGGAATTCCTCGGTCGAAAATATCGGTCTTGATCAACCCGAAGAAGCTCCATCGCTTCAGGTGCTTCACGCGCATCCGAGTATCCAGCAGCAGCTTCTTGCCGGCCCCGTTCAAGCGGTAGCCCAGCTCGATGTCTTCAATCGCGGGACGATTGTAAGATTCGTCGAATCCGCTGACTTCGAGAAATACCGACCTGCGGATGGCCCCGCAGCCGCTCCAAAACGTGCATGCCCGGCTGCGCGAATTCTGGTGCACATAGCAGTGCATCAGGTTCTTATAAAGTGACAGAAAGTCCTGCGATTCGGGCATGTCATCGTAGCAGCCGATCGCGGCGGCCAGTTCCGGGTCTTCCGCGAAATTGGCGCGAACCCGCTCCAGCGTATTCTGAGCCACGCACACGTCAGCGTCGATGAAGAAAAGGATGTCGCCTTGAGCGGATTTGGCTCCGAGGTTGCGCGCAAACGCCGGACCGCGGCGTCCCCCTGTTGATAGCACGGAGACATTGAACTCCTTGGCTACCTCGGCGGAGTTGTCGGTGGAGCCGTCGTCGACAACGATGCACTCATAATCGCCGAAGGTCGAACGGCGCAGATGCTCCAGGCACGATCGTAAGAATCGTGGAGCGTTATGGACTGGAATGATGACTGATACCGCAGCAGACACAGATTAACGCCGATTCAGGCCCTCTCCGAGCCTCCACCGGGAGCACGTCCCGTGCCAGTCTAGTTTCGGTTCCGGAGGGGGGAATCGAACGGCTATCTATGCAAAAGTTACGGTGAACATCCCAAGCTTTGGGAACTGGATCGGCTAGGCCAACGTATGGCTAGTACGGCACTTAGTCCGCGGCGCTGGCTGCCACGACACTCACGCCCGGCTTCCGGATGATGGTGACGGCGAACCCGGCCAGCCTACGTCCGTCAGCCCACGCAAAACAGCCGAGGTAAACCAGGCATGCTGCCGCGAGCGCAGCCCACTCATTCCGCGGCAGCACCACGAGATAGACCAGGATGGACACGGCCAGCGCACCGAGCGGGAGAAAGATCTGGCGGTGAATGGGCACCTCCACAATCAACGCGCGCACGGAGAAATACACCATCGCGAGGTTCGCGACATTCGCGGCCAAAAGCGCCCATGCAGCGCCCTCGCCTCCATACTTCGGAACCAGCGCCAGACCCAGCGTCACCGAAGCCGCTGCCGATGCCACGGTACATAACAGCAGCCGGTTCTGACACTTATAACCAACCAGGATGTAGCGATGGTGTCCGCTCAGCAGCGCAATGGGAAGCATCCATACCAGAACCGCGAACATGTGCGCGGCACCTCGAAACTGGGGCCCGTAGAGCAACGGCATGATTTGAGGCGATAAAGCCGTCAAAAAACCACCCGCGAAAAGACCGATCCAGGCCGTGAACCGCACCGACCGGTCCATCAGTTCCAAGAGGGTTTGATGAGGAAGCACCGCGCAACGTGAAATGGACGGCAGCAAATTGAAGAAATAAAGCCACACGAAAGTGTGCAGCGCCATCAAAGCCCTGTGCGAAGCTCCAAACCACCCCAGGGTCCAATCCGGGTAGATAAAGCCCAGCAGCACCGTGCTGAAATACCACATGAAACCCCAGGCCAATTCGGTCAAACCGATCGGCGAAGCTTCCCGCAGATGGCCGCTGAGATTCCTGCTGCGGAGGTCCGGCCAGGGCCAAGCGACGCGCATCTTGTGTCGCGTCACGTAGATGCAGAATACGGCGGCTCCCGTTACGGAGACACATTCGACAAGGCCCAGATAGATCAGGGAGGCCCCGTGCCTGAAGATTAGAAAAACCAAACCCGCGAATCCCGCTTGCCGCACAATCGAAGCGAGTCCCACCCAGACCATCTGGTCGTACGCCTGGAAAAACCACTGCAGGAGAAACGGCCCGGCTAAAAGGCTCGCTCCATAAAGCCCCAGCAACACCTTCAGTTCCGATGACTTATGCAGGAAAACCAGGAATACTGCCAGGGCTGCGATGGAGCAAAGGGACAACGCCATCCGTAATCCGGTAATCTCATGCAGTAGGCGCGGAGCTTTCTCCGGATTGCGGGCGATTTCCCGCGCGCCGTAAGAACTGAGCCCCAAATCCACCGGCAAACTGAAGAAAACCATTACCGCCAGCGTGAACTCTATAAATCCGTACTCGCCCGGACCAAGCGTGCGAGCCAAGTGACTGAATGCGCCAAACGTAAGAAGTTTTGCGGTAAACTCCCCGACAGAGAGCCACAGAAGGTTGATTGCGAGGCGGCGAGGAGGGGCGGGTGCGATTGCAGGCGAGGGAGGCTCAGAGGCGGCGCCGAGCACCGCTGGCTCAGGCCGGTCCATTAACCCCGCCCGCTCTCAGTCTGGATGCTGACCAGCTTGTCGTGGTCGGAGGCGCTCCCGGCGTCATCCAACGCCACGTGTTGCCGTTCGCCTGTGGCCAGAGGCGGAATGCCCCTCCACACCTTGGCGCCGACCATGGCGCGCACCAACTGCTCCGGCTGATAAGTGATGCTGGGCCAGAGAAAAACCTCGTTCGTGCAATAGCATTGCTTCTCGGCGATCGCCTTTCGAAGCGATTCCGCCTCGGGCGAGTGCCAGATTTCCGTAAAACTCTTCTCGCGCAAATTGCCCAGCGGAGTATGCGATTCGCAGACGCTCACATCGCCATTGGAATACACCACCGCCGTAAGAACTCCAGCACGGCAGGGTACCACTTGCGCCCGGGCGGCGGCGGTTCGCGACTTAGCCCATTGCAGCATCGGTTCGACGATAGATCCGTAGCGTCCCTCTTCGCGCGAGGCCCACAAGCGGCGGACGTACTGGTAGAGCTGTTGGTACTGCTCCAGGCCCGGCCCTTGCAGCGACGGATTTTTGCGGTCGCCGCGAATCAGAGCCAGGTTGTGGTGATCCATCTTCGGGCAGCGTTCAAACAAATAACTGGTTAAACGCCGGATCTCGTCCATGTTCACGCCTGTCGCCGTCGAGATGGAGTGGATGCGCAGGCGCGGGTCGCTCTCCTGCAGCTTCGCCAGCGCTTCGTACGTCGCCATGGCCTTGTCGAATGCCCCTGGCGAGCCGCGGAACTTATTATGAAACTCGCCGAGACCGTCGAGCGAAATCTCAGCCACGAACAAATCGAGATCCTTCTCCTTGAGCGTCTCCGTGATCTGCTTCACGGTCCGATCCGTGAAGTAGCCGTTCGTGGGAACGTAGATCTGTCGTACTTTGTTGTGCTGAATGAACTGGCGGCAGATTTCACCGAACTCCGGACGGAGGAACGGCTCGCCGCCTGAGAGGTTGAGGTTCTCGATACGACCCAGAGAGCGCGAGAGCTCGAACATTTCCTCCTTGCTCAAATCGTCTCGCCGGTTCAGGTTCTTCCAGTAGAAGCAATGCTCGCATTTCTGATTGCAAATGGAGTTGATGAACAAAATGAGAAACGGCGGACTGGGCAAGTGCTGATAGTTCTGCCGCGTGATGCGGGCATGTCGAAGGACGCGATCGGTGATCTTCATGAGCGAAAAAACGGCCAGCCTTCGTGCAGAGGATAGACCTGTAGCTTCTTAGTCGTTCCCGCTGAGGGAGCACGCTGCTTGCCATCGCAAAACCGTGGATGAGGGCATCCCTTCCATCGCAAAAGATGGTCTCTGTGTCCCTTATTTTTCAAAACTTTCCAAACTTTGGCACTCAGCGGCGTTCTACGAAACCGAAGCCTTCGATTGGTTTCTGCTCGGATAGCGGTTCTGTTCCGCGGCTAATTTTCCCGGGTTTGCATGACACCCACTCCGTGCTCGCTCGCAACGGTGCAAAAGCTTAGGAAACAGGGTAGTTCTTTGGGACCGATTCCTCCTAAACCCAGGAGGAAACGCGACGCTCCCGCTACAGTGTTTTTGGTAACTCAAGTGCCTGCTACTGGCGGTTAATCGCTATGAGCCAGCCCCTTGGCGCGGATGACACCAGCTTTTCAGTTGATATCGTCATCCCTGTCCTGAACGAGGCCCATGTTCTCCGCAAGAGCGTCGAGACGGTTCGGGATTTCGCCCTCGCCCGGCTCCGCTACCGCTGGAAGATCGTGATTGTCGACAACGGCTCGACGGACGGCACGCAAGCCGTCGGGGAAGCGCTGACGGCGGAACACACCGACGTAAAGTTCATCCGCATGGAGCGAAGAGGCCGCGGGAGAGCGCTTCGCAACGCGTGGCTCCAGAGCAAGGCGGACATCATGTGCTACATGGATGTCGATCTTTCCACCAGCCTGGATCACCTTCCGGACCTCCTCAACTCCATCGCGCATGAGGGCTACGATTTGTCCACGGGCTCCCGGTTGATGCGGCAGTCAAAGACCACTCGTTCCTTCAACCGCGAAGTCGTCTCGCGGATTTACAACCTCCTGGTCAAGGCGATGTTCTTCAATAAGTTCAGCGATGCTCAATGCGGCTTTAAGGCAGTGAGCCGGCGTGCGGTCGAGGCCATCGTTCCCAAAGTTGAAGATCAGTCCTGGTTTTTCGATACCGAGATGCTGCTGCTCGCAGAGAAAAGCGGATACCGCATCAAAGACATTCCGGTGCTATGGGTAGAAGACGTCGATAGCCGCGTCAAGATTGTGCAGACTGGCTGGGATGACGTGAAAGGGCTGGTGCGTGTCCGCCGGCAATTGTGGAACGGACGCGTGGCAGGCGCGCCCGTCACGGACACCGATCAGCGGCGGCTGTAACCGCTCCCTCAGAATCAAGATGGCATCGTAAGTGCCAACGACGGTGGGGAAAGCGATACGAGTTGCAGCCCGTAGAGTTGAAAAGTGAGCCGCTGGAGAGGCAGTCTGCCGCGCCCCTTCGAGAGAGCGCAGCCTGGTTCGGGATCGCGGCGCTTTCCCTATTTTTCCTCGCCACCAGTCTCTACATATCGGCGCATCGCCTGTTCTGGTTCGACGAGCTTTTCACCGTGATGTATGCCGGTTTGCCGAACTGGCGCCTGGTGTCGGACGCGCTCGCGCACGCCGACAATCAGACGCCGGTTTCCTACTACCTGCTGATGTTCCCGGTGGATCGATTCTTCGGAAACATTCACATTGCCGCGCGGCTGCCATCCGCGCTGGCGATGACCGCAGGCCTGATTATCATTTTCGATTGTGTACGCCGCTTGACCGATGGTCTGGGGGGACTGATCGCCGTCGCGTTTCTCACCTGTTCCTTTCTGCCCTACTACGGATATGAGGCGCGTTCTTACGGCATCTATTTCATGCTGGGAGCATTGTCGCTCTGGCTCTGGCTGCATACGCGGGCGGATCGAAAAGTCCCCGCGGCGCTCTTCGGGTTAACTTTGCTGGTCGCGATGCTGGTGCAGTATTACGCGGTGCTGTTGATTGTCCCGTACGCGTTGTGGGAGGCGCTTCGCTGGAGACCATGGCAGCGCCCCTCCCTGAAGTTGATAGCCGGAGCGGTCGGGCTCGGCGCCGCGGTTTTGCTGCTGCTCGGCCAAATCAGAGGAGCGGCAGGACACAACGCGACGTTCTGGGCCAAACCTTCCCCCTATGCGCTTCAGCAGGCGTATTCCGAATTCTTTCCAAGCGGACTGTTTCTGCTGGCGCTGGTTATCGTTTGGATCGTCGTGGCGCGCACCGACGGCGCAAGCCGCACCGTCCTACCGATGGCTCCTCCGGAACATGTCGGCTGGCTTTTTCTCACCATCCCACTCGCTGGTTTTGTTGTCGCCGAACTGGTGACGAAAGCATTTGTGCCGCGATACTTCATCGGACTGCTGCCCGGGACCGCGCTCGCCTTCTCCTCGATGCTGTGGCGTTACTTTTCCAAAGATCAGAGAGTCCGGCTGGGCATCGTCGCGCTATTGGCCAGCTTCGGGGTCTATGAGCAACTCCAGACGGTGCGGAACCCGGAATTGGCCGACCCCTACCACTTGCAAAGCCAGACCCACCAGATACTTGGCATGGAAGCCGGGCTTCACAAGGACGGCAAGCAATACATCCTTTGCGCCAACTCGATGTTGTTCCTGGACGCTTTTTATTATTCCCGCACGCCGGATCAATATGCGTTTGTGGTCGTTTCTCCGGAGCAGAGTGAAACGGGAACCACACGTCTCCTGGCTGCGCTGGCAAGATATTATCCCTTGCACCTCTGGACCATCGAGGACCTCAGGAAACACGCCCGTGAGTCGGCGCTGGTTGAGCCCCGTGCCGATCTTTTGGATGCAATCCGAAAGGCTGGCATTCGAACCATAATTCAGGGAGACAGGCCGCTTCAGACCGTGTACTTTGAAGAATAGCCCGCGATCCTAATCATTGGGATAGTTTGCCGATTTTTGATCACTCCCAGCCAATAATTGGACTCGAATGTTCCGCGAAAAACAAATCGCTTTTAGAGGCGCCCCTCGAAACGCGCTTTCCATTTTCGTTATCCTCGCGGTCAGCGTGATCCTGTCCCTCCCTTCGCTGCGCCGAGGCCTGCCCTACGGGATGGACTCCGCCGAACATCTCTCCTGGTACCGGTGTTTCGCGGCGCAGCTATCCGGCGGCGAATTGTATCCACGCTGGTTATTAGGAATGAATGCGGGCCTGGGGAGCCCCGATTTTTTCGTGTATGGTCCCCTTCCCTACTATGCGGCGTTCGCCTTTCGAATCTTTACCAGAGGTCCGGGAAAGGAAGCCTTGGAGCTTGGGATTTCGATTTGGCTAGCCGTAGCGCTTTCCGGCATAGCCGCGTATATATGGCTGAAAGACCTTGGCTGCACCGGGTTCGCCGCAGCCACCGCCGCCATCGTGTACATGTCCGCTCCCTATCACATCAAGACGGACCTCTACACCCGCGTGGCATTGGCCGAACTGTGGGCGTTCGCTTGGATTCCACTGATTATGTGCTTCACGGCACGTTTGCTGCGAAAGCCCTCGCGCACGGATGCTTGCGGACTGGCAGTCAGCTACGCGCTGCTGCTGACCACGCACCTCTTCACAGCCCTGATGTTCCTGCCGCTTCCCTTCTTATACATCCTCGCCGTGAGCCGCCCGCAGGAGCCTCTTCGGGCGCTGCGGGACAACCTCCTATCGCTGATGCTGGGAGTCGCGCTGTCTGCGGCGTATCTGCTTCCGGCGCTCGCTTGGCACAAGTACGTCTCCGCGTATAAGTTGATCGACACCAGACCGGATTACTTGTACTATCGCAATTTCCTCTTTTCAAGAGACGCCGCAACCAATCCGTATCTGATGACGGTTTCCTGGCTGACCGCGTGGACCGCCGCTGTCGCAGCTGGATGCATTCTTCTCATCGTCCTTTCGAAGAAATCCTCGATGTTCCGCGAAACCCGTTTCTGGGCTGCGATTGCCGCGGTGAGTGTCGTACTCATGTTGCCGGTGAGCGGCTGGGTATGGAACATGATTCCCCCTTTGCAGGCGATTCAGTTTCCTTCGCGTTTCAACACACTCCTGGGCTTGGCTCTAGCGGCTCTCGCGGCTTTGGCGATCGATTCTGTACGAGGCCGTTGGGAATGGCGCAGCGCTGCGGTCGGCGCGTGCACGCTCGTTCTGATGATCGCTTGGGTTGTCCCCATCAGCCGCAGCATTGGTTATCAGGGTGATTGGATTAAGAAAGATTTCGTCAACCTCGACTATCTGATTACTGCGTGGGCGCAGTGGACGGACCCGAAACTCGTGTCGCTCCGCGGGATCCCTCCGGCCAAAGGCGGCGATGATAAGGTGGTCGCCGGCGACTCGATCGCAACCGTCGAAACGTGGCAGCCTCGTTCCATTCGGTTTCATCTCACAAAGGCAGAGGCAGGCTGGACGATGGTCGAACAATTCTATTTCCCGCTCTGGGTCGCCACGCTGGCGGATGGCCGCAGCCTGACGATTCGTCCATCCTCGCCGGAAGGATTGATTGAGGTTCAAACGCCCGCGGGAGACAGCGACATCCAAGTGCGGCTGCCATTCGGTCCAGCGGAAACCGCGGGGGCTGCATTCAGTCTGCTCGGCCTTGTGGCGGCGGCTTTTCTTGTATGGCCCTTCCCAGTTGCTGCTCCGAATCCGTAGGCGAGTCCTGCGAATCTGGAACGGCAAACGAACCGCCTTTTCCCATCACGCAACGGCACAGTCTGCAAGCCAAGTGGGGCAGGCATTCAGCCTGCCGGGACTTTTGCTGACTCCGGCGGGGCCGATTGGCGTAGCCGGACCAGCGCCTGGTAGTCGACCTTATTCGTCGAGGTCCTGGGCAGTTCATTGACAAACAGAAAGACGTCCGGGTTCATATACGCGGGGAGTTCTCTGTTGCAGAAAGTCTTCATCCCTATGATGGACGGCCGCGTGTCCCCGCTCGTGGCCACATAGCAGATGATCTTCACCCCGGTTTCCGGATGATGCTCCGCAATCACAGCCGCGCCAGCGACAGCGGGATGCCGATACAGACAACTCTCGATTTCGCCCAATTCGATGCGGTACCCGCGCCGCTTGACCATGCGGTCCTTGCGCCCAACGAATAAAAATCCATCGTTGCGATCCAGCTTTACCACGTCGCCGGTGTTGTACCAGCGAACTCCGCCGCGCTCTAAGAATACTGCGGCACTTTCCTCTCGCCGCCCCCAGTATCCCGAGAAAACTGGTGGGCCGGAAATATACAGCAGCCCTTCAGCTTCCCCGTCTACGATCTGGCCATCGAAATCGAGGACCATGGCTTCGCAGTGCGAACACGGCCAGCCAATTGGATACGGCTCCGAACGGTCTTCCGGAATGGCGCCGGGGATTCGCGCAAAAGTGCAGACATTCGTCTCCGTCGGCCCGTACAGGTTGTAATAGACAGGCGCGGGCCAGTGCGAGACCAACCTGCGAAGCTGCTTCACGGGAAACACTTCCCCGGCAAAAAGCACCAGGCGCAGCCGGGAATAATCGAAACGATCCAGATCGCCCAACTCCGCCATCAACCCGAGGATAGCCGGCGTCGAATACCAGACCGTGAGTCGCCGCGCGGCGATGAATTGCGCCAGATCCTTTGGATTTTTCCCAAGCTCATCCGAGATCAGGTATACGCTCGCGCCGTGTTTGATCGGGACATAGATGTCCAGAATTGATAAATCGAAATGAAACGGGGCGTGGCTGCTGAAACGGTCATTCTCATCCGGCGCGAACACCGACGAACACCAGTCCACGTAACTGGTGGCGTTGAGGTGCGTCAACATGACGCCCTTGGGTACTCCGGTTGAGCCCGACGTGTAGAGAATGTAAGCAAGATCGTCAGACTGCCGTGCGTCCGTGTCGGCGATCGACGGCTCATGTTCGATGGCGTCGTTCCAGGAAAACGTCTGCGACGGAACCGCGCCGCCGGCGCCCACCACGACAACGGTCTCGGCGCTGGTCATCAGATCCGCGCGCCGGCTATCCACGAACAGCGCACGCACTCCGCAGTCCGACAAGATGGTCCGCAGGCGCTCTACCGGACCCGCCCAATCCACCGGAATATACGCAGCACGCGCCTTCAATATGCCGAACACGGCCGCCAGTGTGGAGGTGTTCTTGGGCAGCGCCAAACCCACGCGGTCGCCTGGAACTACGCCTTTCTCGATCAGGAATCCTGCAATGCGGTTCGCCCGCTCGTCAAGTTCGCGATAGGTGAGAGTTGTACCATCCGGGTCGGCGGCAGCCGCCCGGTCCGGGAAGCGCGCGGCGCTGCCTTCGAGATAATCGCAGAGATGCACAGCGGCCAATCGGTCCTCCACGGCGCCGTGCCTCAGGATGCAGGTCCGCCCTTGCTCTTGATGAACGCTGCAATGCTGTCGATGCTATCGAAATTCTCGACGCCCGCTTCGTGCGCCTGCACCTCCAGGCCGAAGCGTTCTTCGATAAAACTCACCAAGCGAAGGGTGCTGACCGAATCCAGCACTCCGCTGGTGCGCAACGGCGTGTCATCCTGCAAATTGGCCGCTGTTTCCCCGGGCAGAAATTCCGCCAGTATGTACTGTCTGATTTCTTCTTTTACGTTTTCCATAATCCTCCGCGCCTCACCTCAAAGTCCTAAACACCTGGCGATCACGTTTCTTTGTATCTCCGACGTGCCGGAGTAAATCGTAGTGCCGACGGCGTCGCGAAGTTCCCGCTCAATGCCTTGTTCCACCATGTAGCCATAACCGCCATGAATCTGGATCGCGTCCAGGCTGGAGTTCACCACGCATTCCGACACATGCAGCTTGGCCACGGCCGATTCCAGCATCGCCGGTTTCTTCCGCTCCTTCAGCCAGCCGATTCGATAAACCAAGGGCCTGCACGTATCCAGCCGCACTCTCATATTGACAATCCGGTTGGCCACCGATTGAAACTTCCCGATCGGCTTGCCGAACTGTTTTCGGCTCCGCGCATGCGCGATGCAGGTTTCGAGCTGACGCCGCATCAGACCCAGGTAATTGGCCAGAATACAGCCCCGCTCCCACTCCATTGACGACTCAAACACGGCTACGCCCCGGCCCTCGCGGCCCAGGCGGCGGTCCGCTGGAATCCGGCAGTCCCGAAAAACTACCTCGGCCATGGGCGAAGTCCGATGCCCCATTTTTTCCATCTGCCGGCCCACGGTCAGGCCAGGCGTGTCTCGCTCCACGATGAAAGCGGTTACTCCCATGGGCCCCAGCTTCGGATCGATGGTTGCGTAAACCACGAACAGCTCCGCGACCGGAGCATTACTGACGAAGGTCTTCACGCCGTTCAGCACGTAGCAATCGCCCTTGCGTTCCGCGGTCATGCGCATCGAATATACGTCGGAGCCGGCGTCCGGCTCGGAAGCGCCGTTCGCTCCGATCAAATCTCCATTGCAGAGGCCTGGAAGATACTTGTGTTTCTGTTCCTCGGTGCCATAGACAAGGATGGGAAGAACGTTCGTCCACAGGTGCGCATTGATGGAGAAAAGCAAACCCGAATCGCGCGATCCGTATCCCAGACCCTCCATCACTGCGATCACCTCGGTGATCCCGAGTCCCATCCCTCCGTATTCGGACGGCACAGGCAAGCCCACCGCGCCGAAATCCGCGCACTTCTTCCAGTTCTCGCGGCTGAAAATCTCCTCGCGATCCCGGCGAATCATATCGTCGTTCAATTCCGCCTGGGCGAATTTGATCGCGCCGTCCTGCAGTTGCTGCTGTTCTTCGCTCAGTTCCAGATTCATCAGGAATGTTTGCCCAAAGATGCATCCGAAGTTCCACATCTTCCACCCGGAGTGAATGGCTTCGAAGACGGGCGCGGGGCTCCCACCGGCTGCCTGCATGGTATCGCCCGCATAACCGGCGAATCGGCCGAAACCCCGGTCCGGGCCGCCGCCGCTCTGTCTCCACGGTTGGTCTTTTATCCCGAAATTTAGGATGCTCTACCCCGGCTGGTCAGCCTTAAAAGGGCCGGTCGCGGCCCTCACTCCCCGAAACCGACAACTCCGCTCCTGGCCGCGCCCCAGGCTCCGTTTGCGGGCCGTTACTTCGGAGCCCGCAAAGGGCCGGTCGCGGCCCTCAATTCGCGAAACGAACTACTCCGCTCCTGGCCGCGCCCCAGGCTCCGTTTTGCGGGCCGTTACTTCGGAGCCCGCAAAGGGCCGGTCGCGGCCCTCGCTCCCCGAAACGAACAACTCCGCTCCTGGCCGCGACCCAGGCTCCGTTTTGCGGGCCGTTACTTCGGAGCCCGCAAAGGGCCGGTCGCGGCCCTCACTCCCCGAAACGAACAACTCCGCTCCTGGCCGCGACCCAGGCTCCGTTTTGCGGGCCGTTACTTTTGAGACGCCGTCGCCTCCAGGCGATCGAATCCCAGCTTGTAATCGACCCAATACACAGGACGATTCTGCACCTCGACAAAGATTCTAGCCAGATACTCGCCGATAATGCCCATCACCAGAAGTTGAAGCCCGCCGACGATCAGCACGGCGATCAGAATGGGCCAGCCCGGTCCAGAGATGGCCGGGTCCACCAATCTCCACGCAAGATGGACCACCCCCGCCACCAAACCCAACGCTGTGATGACAAAGCCCAGCAGAGCGCCCAAGCGCAAAGGCAACGTGGAGAACGATAGAATTCCGTCCAATGCGACCAGAACAGAACGTTTGAAGTTGTAGTTTGTCTGGCCTTGCAATCGCTCCGATCGCTGGATTCGAATGCTGGTCTGGCGAAACCCGGGTAACATGGTCAAGCCGCGCATGTAGCGCGTATGCTCGGTCAGCTTCTTCAGATACTCGACGACTTTGCGGTCGAGGAACCGGAATTCTCCGGCATCAACTGGGATTTCAATAGAAGCGATGCTCCTGAGAAGACGGTAAAACACAAAGGCGAACGCCCGATAAGAGCGCGAAGTGGAAGCATTTGCTCGCTGCACGTAGATGACTTCGTAACCTTGCCTCCAACGGTCGATCATTTCGGGTAGGATCTCAGGCGGATCCTGGAGATCGGCGTCCATAATGACGACGGCATCGCCACTGGCGCAGTCGATGCCCGCGGCAATCGCGATCGATTGTCCGAAGCGCCGGGAAAGACGCACCAGTTTGACCCGGGAGTCGGCCTGATGTAAGTCATGAATGACCTGTGGGGTTGTGTCGGTGCTGTCGTCCGAAAAGATCAACTCGAAATCATAGCCCGACAGCTTTTCGAAGACTGCGGCAACGTGTTTGTATAAAATCGGGACATTCAGGATCTCGTTATGCGTGGGCACCACAATTGAAATCAAAGTCATACGGTCTCTACCGTCTGGGACGGCAAGGCCCCGATCCGCCTGGGAATCGGCAATCAACGGACATACGCCTGATCGTTATTCCAGCGAATCTTAGTCCCGTATCCGGGTGAAAGGCCCCGGTTGGTTGCGTCGTGACGGGCTCTAGCCGCGGGCCGAGCCCGCCTTCAAGAATCACGCCCTGCATGCGGTCTGTTCAGGAATTCCTGGAAGAACGCCGAGGGCGTACTTCACTTCCGCTATCCCGAAAGGTTTCCTTCCAGGGAGAGGGGCTGAGCACATTGCCTTCCACAAAAAGGATGACCGCAAGATTCGCCGGAGAGGGAATGCGTGGGCTAGAATAACTCGGTGGGTCGCGATTCGGACCGGATCTTGCAACGTCTGATGGGCAACCTTCGTCAATGCGTTTCCTCAACAATAAGGTCCTCTATCGTTGCGCGGCCGTATTGGTCGTCTGCCTTGCGGTGGGGGAGATCGCATCCACCTTCCACGAACTAACCCAGACCGTCGACGAATCCTCTCACCTTGACTGTGGCATGCAGTTGGTGCAGGGCCGGGTCTACGACATCGAAATCAAGCATGGCCCGCTCGCGCGCGTCTTCGTTGCACTGGGTCCGTACCTTGCGGGATTGCGCCGCGCCGAACCAGGGGGACGCCGCGTGGATGAAATAGACACCTACGCGGAAGGAAATGCGATCCTGAACGCGAACGGCAACTATTGGCACAACCTCGCGTTGGCGCGCCTTGGGACACTGCCGTTTTTCCTGCTCGCCTGCGCGGTGGTGTGGTTCTGGAGCGTTCGAATCGCAGGTGAACGGGCGGCCCTTCTATCCCTCCTGTTGTTTACCCTGCTTCCACCGGTTCTGGGCCACGCTGGTCTAGCCACAACCGACATGGGCGCCACCGCAACCCTGGTCGCTGCCCTTTACTGCCTGGTGCTGTGGATGGAAAAGCCATCCCGGGGGTCGGCCATGCTTGTGGGAGCCGCGACCGGATTCGCAATCGCTTGCAAGCTTTCCGCGGTGCTTTTTCTACCCGGTGCGGGGGCGATTCTGTTCCTCCTCAACTTTGGCACGGGAACCGATGCGCTTCGAAAGCGCCCGCTCCGGAAGACTGCGGGCGATCTCATAGTGGCACTGGGCGTGATGTATCTGGCGATCTGGGCCGGGTATCTTTTCACGGTGTATCCAACCAGACCTCCGCACTCGCATCTTCCTTTTGACCAATTGCTTGCGAAGGTACCCCCGATACACGACGCACTGCATGCGCTCCTGGAAACGCCCCTCCCGGGCGGTCAACTCCCCGGCGGTCTTCAGGATCTGGCAGCGGACAACCGCGGCGGGCATACACAATTTTTCCTCGGGGAATGGAGGCACAGGGGCTGGTGGTACTTCTTCCCGGTTCTCCTGCTGCTGAAAACGCCGCTCCCCTTTCTTCTTCTCTCCGGCCTGGGAGCAATCCTTCTCACGGTTTCTTTCAGGAAAGATCGCGATTGGAGGAAGATGGCGCTGGTCGTCATCCCGGTGGTGATCCTCGGCCTCGCCATGCTAAGCAACATCGATATCGGATTGCGCCACGTCCTGGCTGTCTACCCTATTCTGTCGATCATGGCAGGTTATGCCGCAGCGGAGCTTTGGGCTTCGGTCCGGTGGCCGTGGATTTCCCGTGCCGCGGTGACCGGTCTACTGCTCTGCCTGGCGGGGTCCGTTGTTCTGGCCCATCCGGATTATCTTTCGTACTTTAACTGGTTCGCCCTGGGGCACCCGGAAAGGATCGAGGTCGACTCCGATCTCGATTGGGGACAGGATCTGGCGCAACTGGCGGGATGGCTGCGCACAGCCGCCGTGAAAGACATCGCAATTTCCTACTTTGGAAGGGCGGATTTGAACAGCGCCGGTCTTCCCGAATTTTATGAGTTGCTGCCGAACCAGAGAGTCACAGGATGGGTGGCAATCAGCGCGTATAATCGTGCACTGCCAAGTCCGTTTCAGGTGAGACATTTGCCAGGCATCGGGGCGCCCTACTACTCGATTCCCTGGAACTATGAAAAACTGCATCACGATCCCGGGCCTTTCGCTTGGCTGCAAGAATACCAGCCGATTGCCAGAATCGGCACATCGATATTCGTCTACAACATAGGACCGCCGTAGCCTCCAGAATTGGGTTTTGTCCCGAAAATTAAGATTGCCCCGCTTGGACCGGTCACGGCAGACCGCGGTTGGCTATTCACACGCTTTCAGTAGGTTAGCGAGTCGCTACCTTCCGGCCTTGGCATTAGGAGTGCAAAGTAGAGTCACTCGGCAGCCGCCTCACGGCTAGGGAATTTGCCGGGTGGGAACGCGGTATCCAGCAGCAACATGAAGAATGGCGCGAATAGAGGCTTGGGTCGATGAGGCCAACCGCGGCAGGCGCGACGGATCTCGCCGCCGCTCCAGCTGGTTCAAGCTCGCCGTCGGCCGCCGAGGCGCACGCCACACCGGACCTGCGGCGCTTTCTTGTCCTATCCGCGCAGCTCGGGCTTTTGGCCGTGGTGTTCAGCCTTTTCAACCTGGAGAGCGCCGGGTTCGGGAAGCTCCTGGTGGGCGTGTTTGGCATCTTCGCCGTCCACTACTGGGTTCCTTTTCGTTTTAAGGAGCCGCTGTGGATTTTGGCGTCCATGGGCGGGGCATTCTGGGTTCTGGACCCGCTACCCGCCGCTCTCGTGATCGCCACAGGGTTCGCGTTTTTCCTGATTCTCCGCTCCCCAGTGGCTTTGGTCTGGCGCTTTCTGGCGATCGGGGCGATCTTTGCCATGCTGGCTTATAGCCGTGTCTTTACAGACCGGCTGCCGATTCCGCCGGCGTTTTATCCGGTATTCGGCGCCATCTTCATGTTCCGCATCGTTATTTACATGTACGATCTGGCGCATAGCAGCGAACCGGCTCAATTGCTGCCTTTTTTAAGCTATTTTCTTATCCTCCCGAATTTTTACTTCACCCTTTTCCCGATCATCGACTTCAAGACAATGCGCCGGTCCTATTACCAGCGCGATATACATGAAATCGCCCAGCAGGGGATTCAGTGGATGATGCGCGGCGCGATTCAGTTGATTCTGTACCGGCTGGTGGTGTATTTCAAAGACCCGTATTTGCCGGATCGTGTCGACAGCTTTCCAAAACTGCTCCTGACCATGGTCCTGACGTACCTCACGTACATCAACGTTTCCGGCCAGTTCCACTTCATCGTGGGCATGCTGCACCTTTTTGGCTACGACCTTCCGGAAACCAATCACAAGTATCTTCTGGCCCGAAGCTTCACGGATTTTTGGCGGCGCGCCAATATTTACTGGAAAGATTTCATGGTGAAGGTAATCTACTTTCCGGTTTATTTCAAATTGCGAAAGAAAGGGGATAAACTCGCGCAAGTGTTCGCGATCATCGCGGTGTTCGCCGTCACATGGGCTTTACATTGGTACCAGTCGTTCTGGTTGGTGGGGCCAACCACAATGAGCGCGAACGATGTTCTCTTCTATACGATTCTGGGGCTGCTGGTGCTGATCAACGTGCTGCTGGAGACCGGCCGCAAGCGCCCCAAACAGGCACCCACCTTAGGGTCACGCGCCATCCACGCCGTTCAAGTGTTGGGCGTTTTCACCACGGTCACGATCCTGTGGACGTTCTGGTCTTCTCCCAGCATTGGCGCCTGGTATTACTTGATGACGCATTGGGCACGGAGCCATTCCTAGGCGGTCAAACCCTCGATGCAAAACAAATTAAAGAGCTTCTGGTGGCGTGCGGCCCTTACGGCCGCGAGCCTTCTCGGCCTGGCGGGTTTAGCCGAAGCCGCCGCCGGCCTGGATATGCTCCCGCATGGACATTTCCCGGCGTTGCTGATATCAGTAACGCGCGGCCGGGAAATCATGGACAGACCCGGCGTGACGGGTTACTACGAACGCCTTCTTGCGAAAGACAGCAGGATGGACAGGAACTATGTCTATGACAAGAGCTTCCTGGTCTACTGGTTCAAGCCGCATCTGACTTGGGAGCACGATCACGTTACGACGAACGGTTTCGGGATGGTCGGTCCCGAAACTACGCTGAGCAAGCCCCCCGGAGTCCGGCGAATCGCGCTGCTGGGCGCCTCGATATCGGCGGGTCATATGGTCCAGGCCGACCAGACGTTCGGGGCCTTGCTGGAGCGGCGGCTGAACGCCGACCAGCCCGATGGGCCGTCGCAGCGCTTTGAGGTGCTGAATTTCGCTTGCATCGCCTACGTACTTACCCAGGAGTTGGACTTGGCTGTGGAGCGATCTGTTCCCTTCAACCCCGACGTGTACCTGTTGGATGTCAATGAGCTCGCGACGTACCTATCCTGGGACCGGCATTTGATACAAGTGGTCCAACAAGGCATCGACCCGAAGTACGACTTTCTTCGCGAGACACTGCGGCAGTCCGGCGTCTCATCCGGAGATGACGCGCTGATCCTCAGCGCCAAGCTGGCGCCCTACCGGATGACCGTATTGCGAGACAGCTTTGTGAAACTCAAGACGGAGCTGGCCAACCGGCACACACCGCTGATCGCAGTTCTGGTGCCGTCGGTGGAGGAAGGTGAGTTGAGCAGAAGACGTTTGGAGGGAGTTCGCGATTTGCTTACCTCTCTGGACATAACCGTAGTCGACCTCCTGGACACCTTCGACGGAATCCTGGACACCGCTCCGCTCGCGGTGTACCGGGGGGACGTTCATCCAAATGCCCGGGGCCATCGCATGCTTTCGGAGAATCTCTACACCAAGCTTAAGGCGCAGCCGCGAGCGTGGGCTGCGATAACGGGCCATGATTCGGAAGGGGCTGCACCCGCTCCCTGAGGCGGGCTCTAACCGGCGGCGGGGAGCTTGGCCGCACTTTGGCCGGCACGTGGAGTGGCAAGCGCTTCAACCAGGTTCAGCAGTGGGGTGGTCATGAAGGTTGTGACCAGGGCCATCAGCACCATCATTGAGAACAAAGCCGGCGAGATCACTCCAATATCCAAGCCAATGTTCAGAATGATGAGTTCCATCAGCCCCCGGGTGTTCATCAGAATACCGAGTTCCGCGGAATCGCGCCAAGGCATGCCGGCGGCGCGGGCCGCAACCATCGCCCCGCCGAGCTTTCCCAGGACCGCGACTGCGATGATGGCTCCGCAGTAGCCCCACATCTCCGCTCCTTTCACTAGTCCGAGGCTGGTTCGCAGGCCGGTAAAGGCGAAGTATAGAGGCAGCAGCAGCACTACGGTCACCGACTCGAATTTTTGTTGCAGCTCGCGGACGAAGGCTCCATGCTTCGGCATGACGCTGCCGGCCAGAAACGCTCCGAACAAAAGGTGAATCCCCAAAGCCTCCGTGGTGAGGCCGGAGGCCAGCACGAACAGAATAATCAATGAGATTGAGTTTTCCGTGACTTCCCCGCGCGCCAGGTAATGGGTCTCTAAACGCCTTAGCAGGCGCCTGACGCCGAAAACCATAATCAGCACAAAGGCGATCGACCCGACCAACGTCACCCAGAACGGCACCGCCGCGTGCGCCGACCGAACCAGAACCACGATCGCGGCCAGCATGCACCAACCCACGACATCGCCCACCGCGGCACAGGCGATGCACAAGGTTCCCAAGGGCGTTCCCAGCAAGCCGCGCTGAGTGAGGATTCGGGCCAAAACAGGGAACGCTGTGATGCTCATGGCCGCACCTAAAAAGAGCGCGAAGTGCGAAAAACGGACGTTGGGATCGGAGAGTCGCGGATACAGAAACCACGACAAAGCCACAGCCATGAGAAACGGGGTTGCGATGCTGGCATTCGCCGCCGCGATGGCGGCTGGTCCGTACTCCCGCAGTTCCTTAGGATGAACCGAAAGCCCCACCAGAAACATGAACAGCACCAAGCCGATCTGGCTGAGGTTGTTCAAGTTGCCGAGGCTTGAAGGCGGAAACAGCCGCACAAAAGCATGGGGCGCCAGCCACCCAAGCAGAGACGGTCCCAGCAAGAACCCCGCAGCCATTTCGCCGACCACTTGGGGCTGGTGGATCGCACGGAACATCGTCCCGACGATGCGCGCCACCAGCAGAATCATCCCAATTTGTAGGATAAGTGTAAACAGCTCGGTCATTCGATACTCTGGAAGCCGGGTTTGGGCAACAGAGTTTTATCGTTTGCAATTGCATTACCCCGGGGCCGAAGGCCTCCGCTGTTCCGGGGGAACGGAACGCTTCGGACCGAACCTCATTTACATCGTGCTGATTCTGATGTAGCGTTTGATGTCGGGAAAGTTCGCCACGACTCCGGCGACGACGGTCGCCAAAAGCAATACTTTAACGATCTTTGCGATATTCATTGTGTCTCCGAATTCAGTTCACACTGGGACCGCGCCGCAGGCTTCGGCATGGTTGCCTCTGGAACTAGGATTCCGAGTGGCGGACGAGTGTTTCAGACGTATAACGGGGCCTTGCCAGCAGGGATCAACCGTTGTATGATTCATGGGACCCCCGAGCAACCTGAGTTTGGGTACCAGACACAGTCAGGGAGTGAGACCAAATGAGAGCCAGGCGATCCGTTCTGTTGACCTCCGTGATTCTCTCCGCACTCATCTGGATGTTTCCAACCGCACCGATGTCGACCCTACTCCATGCGCAGCAGCCCCCGGCAGCGGCAAAGCAGGGGCAAGGCAAGCAGGCGGGACGCGGCGGAGGTGGCTTCGGCCGCGGGGGCACTCCGACATTCGCCGGCCCTCCGGCGGGAATGCAGGCTTTGCCACTGGATCTGTTTTTGTCGAAAAACTTCTATAAGGATCAGAAGCTTTGGTCAGACCAGCGTTATTTCCGCTGCAATACGCCTCGCCAGCTAACGGACATCTGGACCTCCCGCCGCATTGGCGATAAGCCGCCGGCATCGGCTTCCTGGGGCGACTGTAGTGCGGATTATCCGCGAGAAAAGATTGTAAGCCCGTATCCCTATAAGACGGCTAAGGAGCACTATGAGGCCTTGCTGGCGGCAGCAAAGGCCAAGGGCGGTCCCACTGTCTACACCAAGGCAACAACGCCGGACTGGGACGGTTACTATGGGCGGGACCAGCAAGCGGATCATGGCGCGGAGTGGATTTGGGGCACGGTGAACCAAGTTCCGACGATCCTATCTTTACTTACTCCCGAGTATCAAAAGCGCATGGTTCAAATGAATTATCACGAGGCCGTCGACAATGCGCCGCAATGGGAGGCATCTTTCTGTTATCCGGAAGGATTCATGCGCTGGTGGGCCCAGGCCTCGCAAGGCGGCAATTTCCAGCTCACCGTGACACCCTGGCAGGTCCAGTTCCTGTCGGGTATCGCGGCTAATTTCCTGCGTCAGGTCCTGATCGCGAAAGAGCATGTTCAAAAGGTCCCGCAGTGGTACGGGGAGACGGTTGGATTCTGGGACGGAACCACGCTGGTTAGCTGGACCGCGAATGTTCAAGCATGGACCCTGTCCCACTCCATGTTCGAATTTAGCGACAAGATCGAGACGGTCGAGACCTACAAGCCCGTAAATGACGCGAGCGGCAAGTTTATTGGCCTGGATCACGAAGCGGTATTTTACGATCCTGAAGCATTCGTCCAGCCGCTGCATGCCACCTATCGTTTCGTAAGGCAAGCGACCACGGACAACCCGACACGGCGATACACCTATATCGAATGTTTGAGCAATCTCCGGAATACGGACGGCAGGCCGACCCAACTTACCAAATCAGACCCTCGATACATCGACTACTATGGGCGGCCGTGGGCCCAGGACTGGGAAAACTATTTTGAAGTTGGCTGGGATAAGCCCCAGAATGCCTTGCCCCAAGACATACTCGATCTTTTTAAATAAGAAGGAGTAATTCATCATGAAACTAACCAGAGGCGGAGTGATCGCGGGACTAGCCGCGCTGGCGGCCTTTGGACTGACAGTGACTCCGGCGTTGGCGCACCACTCGTTCGCCATGTACGATCAGACAAAAACAATAACGCTGACCGGCGTCGCCTATCAGTTCGTCGCGCAGGCTAACCATGCCGAAATCCATTTCTATTTAATCGGAGCCGATGGCAAACTCGTCAAGGAGAAAGACGGGAAGAATGCCGATTGGGGCGTCGAAATGGCGGGTGCCGCAGCTGTGGCCGCACAAGGCATCACTGCCGCTTCGTTCCCCACGGGTACGATCTTCAGCGTGAAGATGAATCCTTTGCGGGACGGCAGTAATTTTGGCTCCCGGGTAGGCGCCATCGCCAAGTGCCCTTGGAAAATGCCGCCCGAGCCAGGTAAGACCTGCGACACGGTGAAGGGTAGCGAGATCCTGGGTGGAAGCACGTTCTGACGTGAGGCCGGCATGCTGGAAAGACGAGTGGAGAGGCTGACTTGAAGCAATTTGCCGAGTGGCTGTCCACAACCTTCCTCAGCGTCTTCATACAGAACCACAACAGTTGGGTTATCCCAACCATTCAATCCGTTCACATCGTGGGCATTGGAGTGGTGTTGGGATCCGCGTTGATGATTTCACTCCGCATTCTGGAGTTCGCGGGTATGGATCAAACCCTGCGGCAAACCGCCGACCGGTTCAGCCCCTGGTTAACAGGAGGGCTCTGCGTGCTGCTGGCCACGGGGATCTTAATGATAATCGGCGAACCGGTGCGCGAACTGGTGACCTTTTCGTTTTGGCTGAAGATGTTTTTTGTCGCCATCAGCACACTCATCGCCGCTATCTTCCAAATTACGCTCCGGAAACACGAGCGACGCTGGGAAGAAACGCTGGTGCATAGCAGTTCCATCAAGGGCCTGGCGATCCTGACCTTTCTGATCTGGGCTTGCATTATTGTCCTGGGACGCCTGATCGCCTACGACCATGTCTGGGGTTCCTGGTCGCCGGCGACCAAGGCCTGACGCAATGGATATTGCCGCGTTTCTAAAATTCCTGGAGGGGTCCGGACTAGCCAATAGAATTCGCGAATCGCTCTTTCTATTTCCCCTAATCGAAGCGACTCACGTCATTGGGTTGGCTTTGGTTTTCGGCACGATTGCGATTATCGATCTCCGGCTGTTGGGCGTTGCTTCGACGGGACGGCCGTTCCACCGGATGGCATCGGACATCCTGAAGTGGACGTGGGCCGCTTTTGCCTTGACGGCGATAACCGGAACGCTGATGTTCATCACGAATGCTTCGGTGTACTTCCATAACTTCTTTTTTCGCACGAAGATGCTGTTGCTTGTCCTTACTGGCATCAACATGCTTGTTTTCGAACTTACCGCCGGCCGCACCATTCATCATTGGGACACGGCAGCGGCGGCGCCGCGTACGGGCAAGGCTGTGGCAGTCGTGTCGCTGGCCATGTGGATCAGCATCATTTTTATGGGCCGGCTGATCGGCTTCACGACTACTCGAGCCGCCGTGGTGACGCCGTCACCGACCAGTGTCGATTTTGATGATTTTCTCCAAGGGACACCGAGCGCCCCAGCCGTGCCCCCACCGAGTAAATGACGCTTTGCTTGGCGGACATTTCGCATCACCTATTCCGCGAAGACCGCTCCCTCCGTTCACGGCTGGGTGAGCGGCATTTTTTCGAGCCGCGGCCCGGAGAAGCGGCTTCTTCCGGCAGGTTATTGAACTTCTGCGGCCGACTTAGGGATGGGCTTAATCCGTGATCCCATCCTCTTTCGCGGCCTCCTGAGCCCTCTTGTCGTTTGGGTACCAATAGCGCAAATGGCAACTCTCACAAGCCTTGTCGATGCGGTCTAGCGCTTGAAATAGCGCATCCTTATCCTTCGCGTCGACAGCCTTCATCGCCAGGGCGGCCGCGTCGTGAAGCCTCGACGCACGGCGGATGAAACCCGTGCGGTCGGCATCGAGCAATTTCTGCACCTGCTCCGGTTCATTTTCAACCTGAGGATTCCTGGATTTATCCTTGGGACGCGCGGCCATGCGCCCTTCCTTAGTCAAGAGAGCTGGCGCCTCAAGCAAGACAACGAGCCGGCTGCGGACGTCCTCCCATTCCTCATCGGTCGCCGGGGCTTTCTCTCTGATTCCGTGCTCATCCGCGATCTCCTCCACCGATTTGAATAGGAACTCGCCACTGGGATTAACCATAGAATGCATGATGTCCTTGATGGTGGCAGGTCCGCGGCCTGCGCAGACCACGCCGGTCCAGAGCAGCAGCGAAAGACAGGCTGCCAGCGTCGCCCTACCCTTGCTTGGGGGCGAGCGATCCGGTCTCGATGCGTTATCAAAAATGCCGCGCCGGAATACGAAATAGTTTACGGCAATCAGCAGCAGCAGGCCGATTTTGATCCTGAACCATGGATCGTATGAATATTGCTCCGCTTTGGAGCCCAACAACAGGCCACCGCTGACAGCAGCCAAGATAAAACCAAATCGCTTCGGAACGCGAAATCCATTGACCACTTCCGATATCGAGTAACTCCGCAAGGCAAGATCGAGCAATCGCAGATCCGTGGCAAGGATCATGCCGCCAAAAAACGCCAGCGCCACCATATGCAGCGAAAGAAGGGCCGGATAAATGTGCCCTGAGTCGCGCATATAGGAAAAGAAGCCCGTTTCCTGTAAGCCCGTAAGAAGCGAGACAAACATGATCAAGCGAATCCGATGAAAATCCCTCCGAAAAGAACGAGCGACCACAGGCCCAGCGAGATGCTCGCCACAATTCGGCTTTTGCCCGGGGCAGCGCCAGACGCCGCTGTCTTATGAACGGCGGTGTAATAGAAAACGATTGCGAGTATGAGCGAAGCCATTTTTAAAATAAAGACGTAGTTCAGATAATACATGTCCGGATCGATGGAGAAAAGCAGCAGTCCAGAAAAGATCACCAGGGAAAGGCCACCCAGGGTCCACGGCAGGGTATCGCTCCAAAGCTGCGCCGCGCTCTTCTGAGTGAGCCCCACACCGAGGAGGCGAAAATCCACCAGCGCAATTGTTCCGACGCCGCAAATGAATCCGATAATGTGAAGGCACTCCAGGATCGGAAAGACCAGGCTGGATTGATTGAGCGGATTCTCAATCAGCATTTGACCTCAAGATCCTGTAAATCTGGGCTCCATACTTCTCCACCAGTTTGATTCCCACCCCGGGAATGGCCAGCAACTCCGCGGCGGTGTTCGGCTCGGTCTCGGCAATCGCCAGGAGCACTCGATCGGACATTATGCGGAATGCCGGGACGCCCTGCTTCGCTGCTAAGGCGCGCCGCCATGCTTTCAGCTTCGCCCCGACGCCTGATTCCTGGCCTGTTTTGGGGGCTTTTTTCGGCGCCGCGGACGTGGGTTTCCGCTTACGTCCTCCTGTCGCTTTTCCGGGGACGGGCGCCGTTTCCCGAATCGCCAACTCAAGGAGCGTGCCTTCCTCGATACCCTCCGCGTCGCCCGTCAAGCTCGCCAGCCGATATGGAATCTGCTTTCCGTCCTTCTCAAAAACTGAATCCACCAGTCGGACCAACCCGGAGCGCGCCATCGCTCCCATCAGTTCCTCGAATCCATCGCGGTCCATGCCGTTCGCTGCGCACTCCAGGTGCAGTTTTCCGACCGACTTGCGATTCGTCCGCAGCGTCTTGATGACTTCGTGGGCGACAGCTTGTTCCTGATGAGTGGCCGTGCGGAACCTCTGGGCCACGCAACTTTCCGGAGCGCAGAAATCGCAAATGCCGCAAGGCTTCTGGCTGTCCGCGTGGTCGCCAAAGTGACGAACCAGGCTCGCCATGCGGCACTGATTGCTCTGCGCGTAGCGGATCATCGCTTCTATTTGCGACTTCTTCTGTTCGCCCTGCGCGATGTAGGAATCGCGCCAGTCGTTGGTGCCGCGGCTTAGATTGTCGTCGGCATCCACGATTGCGCCGCCGTGCGTCCAAAGCTTCTCCAACGCTTTCTCGAACAAATCCGATGGAATCCGGGTCTGTTTTTCAATCGACTCCCGCGGCTGCGGCGCCGCTTGAAGCCGCTCATAAATTCGATCCAGAAAGGTTACATCCGGGTAATCGCGTTCAAAAAAGAAATCGTGCGTGTGACGGTCCGCGTAGGAGTGCATCAGGATCGCGCGGCTGGGCTCGCCATCGCGGCCAGCGCGCCCGATCTCCTGGTAATAGGCTTCGATACTACTCGGCAAAGCGGTATGGATCACAGACCGGATATTCGCCTTGTCGATACCCATGCCGAACGCGATGGTGGCGACGATCACCTCCAGCTTGCCGTTGAGGAATCCCGCCTGTACACGGCTGCGCCGGTCAGCGTCGAGACCAGCATGATATGCCGCGGTAGTGAAGTCATTCGCGAGCATTGCCGCAACGCTCTCGGCCTGCTTGCGGCTGGGCGTGTAGATGATTGCCGGACGATGATCGGGGTCGGATAACAGCTCGCGCGCAAGGTCCGGACGTTGGGAAGGGTTCGTTTCCACCACTTCGATCGCAATGTTCGATCGCCTGAAACCATGAATAAAGCTGGCTTGCTGATCGAGCCCCAGTTGATTGCAGATATCGCGCTGCACCACGGCGGTCGCGGTGGCTGTCAGGGCAATCACCGGCGCCGGACGCAGCGTCGGAAGATAGCCGCCCAGCAGCCGGTAATCGGGCCGGAAATCGTGACCCCATTGTGAAATACAATGCGCTTCATCGATGGCGATCAGGGACGGTTTGCGCTTCGCCAGCATCTCCGGGAAACCGCGCACCCTCAGACGCTCAGGCGCTATGAAGAGAAACTGCAGTTTCCCGTTCAGATAATCGATGCAGACTTGGCGGGAAGCCGCGCGGTCTCGTCCGGAATGGATACATTCGACTGCGAAACCGTGGTCGCGCAATTTCCGAAACTGATCTTCCATCAACGCGATCAGAGGACTGATCACCAGGGTGGTCCCTCCTCGCGCAAGCCCAGGCAACTGGTAGCATAGCGACTTCCCTGCACCGGTGGGCATGACCAATAATGCGTCCCGGCCTTCGATCACGGTCCGGCAGACTTCTTCCTGATTGGCGCGGAAAGCTGCGAAGCCGAAGGCTCTGTGCAGCAGCGCATCCAAGGATTCGCCCGGTTCCGCGGTAACAGCGGGCGATTCCGCGTCAGACTGTACGACTGCTCCCTCACGGTCACGGCTCGGAACGGGGCCGTGCGCACTTTGGGACACCCCATTCGTTCCGTTGCGAGTCCCGTTGGTCCGCGGGGCCGCCGGAATGCTGCTGACCTTGCCGATCACGTCCTTGACGTAATCTTCAATCCCATGCAGGAACGGCTCCAACTGCGCTTCACCACGCTGTATGCGCTTCAGATAGGCTTCCCACTGGCCGGTCATCGCGGGACTCTTGACCTCGGGATGCACCACTTCAATCAATTGGATGCCCTTGTCGGTCGCTTCCAGATTCTTCGCATTGCGCACGATATATTCGCGCTTCAGCAGCACTTCGATAATCGAAGCACGCGTAGCCGGCGTTCCCAATCCGGATTCCTTCATGGCATCAGACAGCTCTTTTTCGTCGAGCGTCTTTCCTGCCGTCTCCATCGCGGTCAGCAGCGTGGCCTCCGTGAATCGCTTCGGCGCGCGGGTTTTCTTGCGGATCGACTCTGCATCCAGTACGTCCTGAGCCTGCCCACGCGCGAGTCCAGCGGGAAGTGTCTGTTCTTCCGAACTGTCTTCTCCAGCCTTCACTTTCCGGCTAGTCGCTTTCTGCTTCTCGGTCTGGAAGTCCAACACCTTCCAACCAACCTGCTGAATCGCTTTACCCGAAGAGTGGTAACGATCGATCGCTGCCGCGTTGGTGATCGTCGTAATTACTGTTGTTACCGACCACACGTGATCTTCATGCCAGCAGGTCAGTAGCCGGCGGCAAACCAGATCGTAAATCTTCCGTTCATCCGGGGTGAGATCCGCCCGGTCCGGCGAGGTCACTGTGGGGATGATCGCGTGATGATCGCTGACTTTCGCATCGTCGACATATCTGCGCCCAAGCGGTTTCTCGCCAGTGCCTGGGGCGAGATGTTCTCGATATGGACCCGACATCACCTGCACGATCTTGGGCAAAGTCCCCGCCACATCCTGGGAAAGATGCCGGCTGTCCGTGCGCGGATAACTGATCAGCTTGTGCCGTTCATAAAGCGCTTGCGCTGTGTCCAGCGTGTGCTGTGCACTGAACCCGAAAAGCCGATTTGCATGCCGCTGTAACTCGGTCAGGTCGTATAAGAGCGGCGGACCCATGCGCTGGGTCTCGGCCTTTACAGATTCAATCACCGCGATGCCGGTCTTCGCTCGCGCTACAATTTGACCGGCTTCCACACCATCGGGAGGCAGCCGGGAGGATTTCTGGATGTCCTCAACATCACGCACCCAGGTGCCTTTGTAAGCTTCGGCCTTTGGATTTACGGAGGGCCGAAATGTGGCGCTCACCTCCAGATAATCTTCCGGCACGAAACGCCGCACCGCGAGTTCACGCTCCACCACCATTGCGAGCGTCGGCGTCTGCACGCGTCCGACGCTCAGTTCATCCCCGTACGTCAGCGTATAGGCGCGCGACAGATTCATGCCCACCAGCCAATCGGCTCGGCTGCGCCCTCGCGCGGCGTCCGCTAAAGGCTCGTAATCCTTGCCGGGCTTGATGGCATCGAAGCCTTTGCGGATGGCTTCCGGAGTCAGCGATGAAATCCACAGGCGGCTGATGGGCTTTGAACACTCCGCCGCTTCGTAGATGTAGCGGAAAATCAGTTCGCCTTCGCGTCCTGCGTCCGTTGCGCAGATGACACGCCCTACTCGAGGCGAAGACAGAATCTTGCGCACCACTTCAAATTGATCTTTGGTCTTTTCGTAAACCACCAGCGGCCATGCCGCCGGCAGCATCGGCAGCGACTCACGACGCCAGACTTTCCACTCCGGTTGAATCTCGTGAGGCTGCGCGAGCGACGCAAGATGCCCGATGGCCCACGTGACGACGTAGCCGTTGCCGTGCAGGTAGCCGTCGCCTCTGGTTGTTGCTCCCAGCACCTTGGCGATGTCGCGCGCGACCGAAGGCTTCTCGGCAAGAACGGCAACCGTTCCGGACTCCCGTTCCACATTGCTCAAGTAACCAGTTTAGTGCCAGACGCACTTCGCCACGCGATTGCTATGCTGGATTTCGATTGCTGAGCTAGCGCGGACGCGCAAATACCATCTCGTATTCCGGGAAGACCGCTCCCTCCGGTCGCGGCTCGGTGAGCAGCGTCTTCCGAGCCGTGACCGGAGGGAGCCGTTTCTTCCACTAAGTTAGTGACCTTCCGAAACGACGGCCTAAGCTAGCCGCGCCGTGCGCCGCAACCGCCGCAAAATTGCCCGCTGCCGGGCAGCGGCGCTCCACAATTCGTGCAGAAGGAGTTTCCGGGGGCGGGTGTCGCTCCAGGAACGACTGGGTTGGATCTATTCATCCCGAACTTGCGAACGGTCCGCAAAATCAGGATGGCGGCGATCACCAGAAGAATCAGTCCTCGTAAGCTGAGTGTGGGCATGGTAGACTCTGCCGATACCAAAGTTCTATCGGCATAACCGGCTGAGCCGAGTAGCCCGAAGGCGCGACCACGAATCACTCTTTCTTCCGATGCACGCGCCGTCCGCCGGGAGCATGCTGGAGTCATGGCAACTGAACTTGTGAATCTCTCTAATGAATTGGCAGCAGCCACGGAACACGCCGCGGCGAGCATTGTGGCTGTGCATGGCAGGCGCGGAACAGGATCCAGCGGCATCGTTTGGCGCGACAACCTGATCGTCACCTCCAGCGAAGGCGTTCGCGCGGAGGAGGGGATCAAAATCCTTCTGCCGGACGGAAACGTTGCCTCGGCTAGACTTCGGGGGCGGGACTCCGGCACGGATCTGGCTGTACTCGAAACCGATGCCGGCGGCCTTCGTCCGTTCGACTTCGCTACCGTGGCCGAGCTGAAGGTGGGGCAATTGGCACTGGCGGTCGGCCGAACCTCGAACACTGGACCGATCGCATCCTTCGGGATCATCAGCGGAGTTTCCGGAGAATGGAAATCCTGGCGCGGCGGAAAAATCGACCCGTTTGTGCGCCTGGATATTTCCGCTTATTCGACCCTTTCCGGCGGCGCAGCCGTGGACGCGGGCGGCAACCTGATCGGTTTGATCTCCACCGGACTGTCGAGAAGTTCGGTGTTCGCGATCACCGGCGCGACCATCAATCGAGTCGCGGGGAAGTTGATCGAGCACGGCCATATCAGCCACGGCTTCCTGGGTGTCGCGCTGCAGCCGGTGGCTCTGCCTCCAGCGATGAAGGAAAAGCTTAAACAGGAAACCGGCATTATGCTGCTGGGAATCGAACCGGAAGGCCCGGCCTCCGTGAGCGGATTACTTCTCGGAGATGTGCTGGTGGCCGGAGGCGGCCAATCCCTGACCGGGCCAGAGGCGTTGGCGGACCTGCTGGAACGAACTCCGGCGGGCCAGACAGTAAAGTTCCAGGTGCTGCGCGCGGGCGCGGTGCACGATCTGGACGTTCGCGTTGGAGAGCGTCCCAGCAGAAGGAGGTAACCACTGTGCGCGGCACCTTTGGAGAAGTTGTCGAAAAACTGCGCCGATCCACCGTTCAGGTGCGGACCCATCGAAATGGCGGCGGCTCCGGCGTAATCTGGTCGCAGGACGGTGAGATCGTTACCAACGCGCACGTTGTGGAGGGCGCCGGAAGTTCGGTTGAAGTGGAACTCTGGGATGGGCGTAGCGTGCCAGGCAGACTGGTGAAAAGGGATCGCGGGCGCGACGTGGCCGTCCTGCGAGTCGAGACCTCGGGCCTGCCGGCGGCCACCACCGGCGATTCCAGCGCACTGCGGGTCGGCGAGCTGGTGATCGCGGTCGGGAATCCGTTCGGGTTCACGGGCGCGGCCAGCACTGGGGTGGTTCATCGCTTGAACTGGGAGTCTCGTTCCTGGGTGGTCAGCCAGCTGCGGCTGGCCCCTGGGAACTCGGGAGGACCGCTGGCAAATGCCCGTGGCGAAGTGGTTGGGATCAACACCATGATCGCGGGCGGATTGGCGTTCGCGATTCCCTCCCTCTCCGTCGCGGACTTCCTAATGACTCCGGTCCGAACTGGAAGCGAGGCGCAAGCCGGTCTGGGAGTGGTAGTGCGGCCTGTCCCTCTGGACCGCCGCTCCGGCCAGCAGCTTGGGTTTATCGTCCTCGAAGTGATTCCGGACTCGGCAGCCGATCGCGCCTCGCTTCTACAAGGCGACATTTTGATTGGCGCGGGCGGGCGTCGATTCCAGTCGATCCATGACTTGGGAACCAGCATTCACACAAGCCGCGACGGGATTCTGGAACTTCAATTCCGCCGGGGCGCGAGCGGCAACATCCGCACGGTTAGGGCTCGAATTGATCCGGCTGCGGTGAGAGCGGCGTGATTCGCGTTCTGGTGGGATCGCGATCGAGCGTGGTTCGAGCGGGCCTGGAAAGCCTGGTTCGCTCGATCCCGTCACTTGAATTCGCCGGGACGTTTGACGCCTCGGCTGGCGCCCCATCCGAACTCTCTGCCGACGTTTTGCTGATCGAGGCCGGAGATTCCAACGGCGACGAATGGGCGGCTCTCGCGGACCTGCCCATTCCCGTGGTGGTGCTGTTGGATTTCACGGACTCTGGTTTAGCCGGTTCCGCGCTTCGCTCCGGAATTCGAGGAGCGATCTCGCGGGACGCAACTCCGGAAGAGATTGAGGCTGCAGTGCATGCGGTAAACGCCGGACTGGTGGTGACCACGCCGGCATCGCTAGCAGAGCTTCTGCCGGATGCACGGCCGTTTGCGGAGGAGCTTGCCGAACCGCTCAGCGACCGCGAACTGGAAGTGCTTGACCTAGTGGCGGAGGGGCTTAGCAACAAGCTAATCGCGCACAGGCTAAGCATCTCCGAGCACACCGTCAAAACCCACGTCGCCTCCATATTCGCGAAGCTGGGCGCATCAAGCCGGACCGAGGCTGTCTCCCAGGCGATCCGGCGAGGGTTGGTGATGTTGTAAGCACAACGCGCAGAGTTACGCTGCGTCCGCGCCGGCGTGGCCCGAGTTGAACCGGAGCATATCCAATTTTCCCAAGCGCCGCGCTGCCTTGAGCAGTTTTTGACGGGTTCGATACAACTTGACTTTGATCGTATTCTCGTTCAATCCGGTAATCGCGACGAGCTCCTCCACGGAGTGGCCTTCCACTTCTTTCAGAAGAATCAGCATCCGGGCCTGCTCGGAAACTTTGGCGAGCAGTTTCATCACTAAGTCCCGGTCCAATAGCTGACGCTCGACGGGAGCGGAAGGATCGACAACAGAGTCCGCGCCCTCCTGACACCGGACTTCCTCCGCGGAAAAATCGCTTTCGTACACCAGCTTCCGCACCCGCCTCTTGCGCAGGTAGCCGTAGCATTCGTTGACCGTGATTCTATAGATCCAGGTCAGCAGAGAACTACGGGCATCGAAACTGTGCATCGAAAAGTAGACCTTCGTGAACACCTGTTGCGCGATGTCTTCGGCATCGTTGCGATTGCGCAGGATGCCGTAAATGATGGAGAAGACTTTGGCCTGATACCGCTCCACGATCTCGCGAAAGGCGACCTCGTCGCGAGCTTGCACCCGCCGCACCAGGGCCTCTTCGCGAGCCGCGTAGTCCGAGTGAGCCTTGACTGGCGCTGACCCTGTAACCGTTGGAAATTGCGTCGCTTCGCTGCACGCGCTCATGCCCAATCAAAGGCAACTGAGAGGCCACTCGTAAGTGGTTGTCGGCATGAGGAATCGCTGAATCGCCCGATGGCCGAAAACCACCACATTGGTTGAAAAGACCACCCGAAATCCGTATTAACGGAGACGTTCAAGGCGGCCGGTCAGCCGGAAAACTCCTCGCCGCATCACGTAAGACTCCAGGAATCGCTGCAATTCGGTGCTGCTTGCAGAAAGCAGAACGGTGGTCTCCAGGCTACCGTCTTGTTTCCGCTGCCGGCGGATGGAGTGGGCTATATTCAGAGACCCACCGAAGCTTTCCCGCCCCAGGCGGGAGGCGTCGAAGTCGTACCAGTTCATGCGGTCTGGCCAAACCTCGACCCGGTTGAGGCTCCAACAGGACTCCGCCTTCTCGGTCCCGAACACGTCGCACTGGCCCTCGCCGGGCGATTCGGCGATCAGCACATTCCCGACGCGCGCCAGCGTGAAGCGCGAAGCCATTCCCTTGGCGAAGTCGTCGGGCGAACCCAAGGCGTATTCTCCGTCCTTAAACCGGATCAGCACCGGGTCAACCTGAGGTGTCGACCCCGGAGTTCCAAGGTCCTTCCAGTCCCCCAGAATGCCGTCCTCTCGAACAGATGGAAGCTGCGCGGTAGTGAGCACGGAGTCGCATCCGGTGATCGCGAGGATTGTGGGAAAAAGGATGACGGCGAGCGCACGAAGAGCCGAAGGGCGCATATGCAGGTTCAGCTAATTTTAGCCGAGTTCACGGCTGACTGAAGAAATATCGCGTCAAGTGGAAAAAAACCGGCGCGGAAAAACAGAGCGAATCCATGCGGTCGAGCATCCCGCCGTGACCTTCGATCAAATGGCCCCAGTCCTTGATCCCTCGATCGCGTTTGATTGCGGACATCACCAGGCCTCCAAGGAAGCCCAGAGCCGCAACCAGGAACGCCATTAGGCCCGCCTGCCATGCCGTGAACGGCGTGATCCGCCACAGGAGCGTGCCAAGCACGGTGGCGCTCAGTACGCCTCCCACCAGACCCTCGACTGTTTTCGAGGGCGAGATCGTTGGCGAGACGGGATGCCTTCCGATCAGCTTTCCCCAAACATATTGCAGGATGTCGCTGACCTGGGCGATCAGCAGCAGGAAGACCATCAGGAGCGCCGAGCGGCTTTCATACCCGGGGATCCGCAGCGTCATCAGCGCCGGAATGTATGAGATGCAATAAACGCACAGGGCCAATCCCCAACGGACCGCCGCAGCGCGATCGAGAAATCGGTTGGTGTCCGTGAATGCGGAAGCCGCGGACGGCACGAAGCAATAAGCCGGAATCAAAATGCAAAACAGCTCGTACCGTCCGGCGCCGACAAGCAGGTATTGACCGGGTAGCACCACGAAATTACACACCAATAGAGTTACCCGATCCGCCGGGCGGCCTGAGGCTGACGTCATAAACTCGCGCAAGGCTAGAAACGAGATGCAGGCAAAAAGCAGCAGGATCGCGATCCGTCCGGTCAGCAAGGCCCCGCCGCCCACCAGGATCATCATCCCCCACGATCGGATGCGTGCGTTCAGATTTTCGGTCGCCGGATTGCCGGGGTTGCGGCGCTTGAGTACGTATCCAATCAGACTCGCGAGCGTGACCGCCGCGAGCAGGCTGCCGAGTATCCAAAAGACTTCGGGAGTCCGGGTCTGTATCACTTGGGTTGCAGCGCTTCAAGCGTTTCTCGAACCTCGGCCAGGAACTCTTCCTGCTGTTGCCCTTCCTTCCAGCGCAGCGGAGATCCAAACGTGATGGAGCACGGTTGCGGCAGTGGGATGGCCGAGCCCTTCGGCAGAACGCGGTATGAGTTGTCGATCCACGCGGGCACGATGTCGATGTTTGGGAACCAGCGAGCCAAGTGGAAAAGGCCAGGTTTCAGAGGCCGCAGGATCTTTCCAGAGCCGCGCGTGCCTTCCGGAAAGAAGATGAGCGAGTCGCCGCGGCGCAGTGCGATAGCGGCGGGTTCCAGCGGATTCAGCCGTCCGCCTTCGCGCTGGAGCAGCACCCCGCGGAAGATGGAATGAATCAGGTACCGGCGGATAGGACCAGCGGTCCAATACTCGGCGGCGGCCACTGGTCGCGTTCGGCGCCGGAGAGTCGGGGGCAAGGTGGAAGAAAGGAGCACGGCATCCAAGTGGCTGGAGTGATTTGCTACATAGATGCGTTGATCAGCCGACTGCTCGCGGTCGCGCGCTCGCGGTCGCGCGCCGATCAGCAGGCGCACCGAAGCGATCATCATCCACTCGATCATCGCGGCGATCATGGAGTCAACCTGGCACACCCTGCAGCCTGACGTCCTGGGCATCCGGAACGACAGGTGAAACCGCCTGTCCCACCACGCAATATCGCCAATCGGCACGCCTGGTGGGGAGTCGCGGCCACGAGCGGAGCTGTTCCTTTCCGCAATTGAGGACCGCGACCGGCCGTTTGCGGGCTAGCCGGCATTTTGGTTCCGCCGTTCCGCCCACTGCTCCAGACGAAGCTTGAGCTTCGGTCCGACGACCACTTGCGGCCGGGCTCGACGCACCTGATCGAGGGCGTCTTCCGCGTTGGCCGCATGCCCGGCCGAGATCAACCAAGCCGCGGAGGCAACGGCGCTCCGCGAGTAGCCAAGCGCGCAGCAGACCAGAGTCGGCCGCTGCCCGGCTAGTCGCGTGATGGCGCGGACCGCCGACTCCAACTGGTCCTCCGTCGGCGGCGACAGGTCGAGCATGGCGACGTGCGCGTCTCCTCGAATGGGCAATTCGGGCGCGAGCCCCACCACCGACTTCATCGCCTCTCCGAGATCAGATGCTGAAGGCGCGCGCCCGATCCACACGCCGTCGATCAGGTGATTCTTGGCCGGTTCGCCCTGCGTCCATAGACGCGAATTGATCCAGGCCGCGGCCGTATAAGGCAACATCAGCACGCTCTTGCCGAGCCATGCTGAATCGCCCGTCCAATATGCCGCCGCGACCATTGACAAGGCAAAGCCTGGCCACAGGAGCAGCCACCCAAACCCGCGCAATGCAAACGACGCAGCAGTGCACACGACGGAGCCAGAAAGGTACAACAGCGTCAGACGGATTTGCGGTTCTGCGACGCGACGCTCCGGTAGAGCCGCGATTACCAGAAGCCCCGCCCACGCGCCCATGGGCACGTCGATGAATTGATGTTGATAGGTGGTCAGCGTGGACGCGCCCACGAGCAGGAACAGCGCTGCCAGCAGGATCCGAAGAACCCCAGAGGTGTACGCGCGAAAGCGCATCCACAGAATCACCGCGAGGCCTACGTGCAACGACGGCGCCTGGTTAAATGGCCGATCGAAGCTGTGCAGGGCGTTAAAGAGATCGCCTACCCATCCGCTAATGGGAGGCCGTTCAAAAACACAACGCATCGGGAACGCCAGGAAGCATGCGATCGAGAAAATCTGAATCCCCACCAGCCTCTTTCCATGCAGATCGAGTTCCTCGCGTGTGCGGCAGATGCCAAGAGAAAGCGCGTAGAGCAGATCTGACGACCAGTACGGCAGGATCGTCCAGCCGATGAAGGGAATATATTGTTCCCACGGAAACATCACGACCGCGACGTGCTCGCGGTGGCTTGCCGCAGTGTTGGCAAAGTTGTATGTCAAGAAGAAGAATGGGCCCAGGAAGAGGAGCCAACCCAGAGCTCGGGGCCACGGACGATGAAGCATCAGGCCCTCTCTGCCAGTGTGACCGTAAAGAGTCCTCCTGGATCGATCCGCTGCTCCGCTTTGCGAAATCCGGCCAACCGCACCAGTTCGTCCAGTTCCTCCTGAGTGCGCCGGCGCATGACCCACGGCTTGCCTTCGCGATGGCTTGAAAGGGTCCGCGCAATGAATTCGATTTGAGGATGCCAAGGCTGGCCGGTATAAATCAGGCATCCGCCGGGTTCGATTGCGGCCGCCAATCCGGTGAGCGTTTCCCGCACTCGATCGTTCTCCGGGAACAGCTCAAAAAGTCCCGAGACGATCCCGATGGTTGGTTTCGGTTGGAGTGCCGATAATGAGGCTCGATCAAAAGCATCGCCTTGCTCGAACCTTGCCTGCAATCCTTTTTCGGCGATCAGCCGGCGTCCAAGCTCGACATTCTGAGGATCGAAATCGCGCAACAAAACGTCATCCGGAGTGACATCTGAAAGCGCAATTGCCTCCAGAACGTAGCGGCCATGCCCCGCTGCGACATCGACTATTCGCACCGGAAGGCCGCGATCCCGCATGCGCTTCATCGCGCGAAAGATCAGTTCCTGGAGAAGCTGTTTCCTGACGCGAATACCTGTCCATCCGGGTGAGTTCAGATAGAACCAATCGATCAGTTTTCCGATGGGAGTGACGCCGGAAGGCCGGTTTCGATAGACGTAATCGAGCGAGCTACCGGAATCGAAGCCGGAATCGCAGCCAAGCCGGATCCCGTCCGAGAGCCGGCCGATGGTTCGCAAGAACAGCTTCGTGGCGTCGAATGAAAGCCGTTTTAGCGACCAGGGCAGCGGCCGTAGCAGGCCGTCGTATTCAGTCTTCGTGAATCCATTGCGATCCGAATGTTCCAGGCTCGGACACCCGGCCGGCCGCGCAAACTGACGTTCGAGAAAAGCCCGGACCTTGGCGACGGGCAAAAGCCTTTCCTTCTCGCCAAGGGTGTCGTGAAAGAACCTTTCGAAAGTGTGGATCTCTTTCTCGCCTGTGTCCAGGTGTTCGAAGAAACGGCGCGGCGTTTTGTTATGGATCACCCAATCGGAGCCTGACAACAATACTTGCGTGGGCACGCGAATCGCCGCGGCGTCAGCTACCAGCCGATCCGACATCTTATAAAGGTCCAGCAGCACGCGCGCCGAGATCTTCAACTTGATGAGCGGATCGCTGTGGTAGGAGGCAATGCGCGCGGGATCATGCGTGAGCGCGCTCCCTTTGACGTAGGATTTCACTTGGAAGTCGCCCGTCAATTTATGCCAAATGCTTAACCCTAAACGCGCAAACGGAACGTACAACTTGACCTTGAATGCCGGAGCGGCCAGCACCAGGCAACGGATTGAAGGCGCATAATCGTGAACCCACGCAGCCGCGACCACTGCGCCGACGCTCTGCGCCACCACGGCAATGTCCTCTTCCGCGATGCCAAACTCGGATTGTATGTGGCGCACGAATTCGTCCAGGTCCTGGACGAAAGTCGCCATGGTGGTTGTCGAGCCTTGTTCGCCCTCGGAACGGCCGTGCGCCCGCATGTCCCAGGCGAAGAAGGAGGTTTCCCGCAAATCCAATTCGTCGACCAGGTGCGCCATGCGACCAGAATGCTCATGACCGCGATGGAGGAATACGACGGCGCGTTTCCCCGCATTCGGCCAATGACGAAAGAAAATCTTTACGCCGTCTAGGGTCTGGAAGAAGCGCTCCTCCGGAACTCGTGATGAACAACTTCGATCGATGACGGCTTCTGACGGATGCATTTTCTCTATCCTACTTTAGACGGTCAGTAGCAATTTGCCGCGTGTTACGCTTTCTCGACTGTCACAGCTCGCCGAACTCGCTGCACAATGGTTGCGAGGCAGAGTGCGATCCACGCCACAGGCGCCGCTTCTGTCACCGCCGCGCTCACCGGCCAACCGAAAGCCAGCCATGCGCCCAGAACTCCCAACACAAGCGCCCGATCGCTCTTTCCAAAGGGACCATCATAGCGGCGCGTGCTTCCGATGGTTAGACCCATCAAACCCGCCATCTCAGTGAGCGCGGCGAAGAAGATCGCGCCCGCAACCGCGAGCGGATTCCATCCAGGCAGTGTCGCGAACGGTAGCGTGAGCGCGGCGTCAGAGATCACATCCATGAGTTCATTCAACACTGCGCCCAACTTCGATTTCTGGCCGTATTCCCGCGCCAGCATGCCATCGATCGCATTCAGCGCCATCCTTACGAATAGAAAACTCGGAAGGAAGATCCAGCCGCGATGTTCCAGTGCGAGGCCAGCGCCAACCATCACGGATGCCATGCCGGTCGCAATCGTGACTTGATTCGCAGTAATTCCGGCTGCGGCTAGTCGCACCACCAGCGGACGCAGCAGCCCCTGAAAACGCGGCTTTAGCGCGTACAAGGTTGGCATAAGAACAGTCTCAGTTGTACTAATATTGGAGGCACTTATGCGGATTTCGTCTGGACTGTGGTACGCTTTCGCGTTAGCAGCTCTGCTGCGACCCCTACCGATGATGGCACAAGACGATTTACATCCGGAAGATTTGCATCAAGAAGACCGCCAGGCCCTGCTCAAGATTCTGAACCAGGTGGAAGCGGCGATCAACGCACAGGATATCGACGGCATTCTGGCACAGATGCGCCCGGACTGCACCGTGACTTGGTGGAACGCGGAGATCTCGCGAGGCCATAACGATATTCGCGCCTATTACCGGCGGATGGTCGTCGACGAAGGGCGGATTATCAGTAAATACACCACCCACGCGAAGCTCGGCGATCATGCGCGCTTCCTTGGTTCTGGAGGCGACGTCGCCGTGGCGGATGGCAGCATGGAAGACGAGTTCTATCCAATCATCCGGGGCAAGTTTAGCCTGAACTCCCGTTGGAGTGCCACCGTTGCCAAGTCCGGCGGCGAATGGAAGATCGTAAATCTGCACCTGTCGTCGAACGTGTTTACGAACCCCCTGATCGCCGAATTGACGAAGGCAGTTTGGCTCACCGCCAGCGTCACCCTGGTGATCGGCGGACTGGCCGGATGGTTCCTGGGCCGCCGCCGGACGCGAAACTAATGAGGAATTAATTACGCCCGCACGTATTTATTGAACCAGTCAATAGTGCGCTGCCATGCCAGGTCGGCGGCGGCTTTAACGTAGCGTTCCGGCGTTGCATCGCAATTGAAGCCGTGGCCAGCGCCCGGATAGAGATAGCCCTCGTGCGGAATGTTTGCCGCTGTCAATCCCATGTCGTACGCCGGCCACGACGCGTTCGTTCGCGTGTCGGTGGCGCCGTGATGGACCAGAATCGCGGCCTTGATCTTCGAATAGTCGGGATTGTTGGGAACCGCGCCGTAGTACGGTACCGCGGCCGCCAAATCGGCGCCCATCCGGAACGCCAACGTATTGGAGACGCCGCCCCCGTAACAGAAGCCGGTGACGCCTATCTTGCCAGTGCAGTCGGCGCGCGATTTCAGCCACACGGCCGCGGCGGCGAAATCCTCGCCCATCTTTGCCCCATTGACCTTGTTGAACATCTGGCCCCCGTTGTAGTCGTCACCGGGAAAACCGCCCAGCGAGGTGAGTCCATCCGGCGCGAAGGCCATGAAGTTGGCGAGGGCCAGCCGTCGAGCAATGTCCTCGATATGCGGATTCAGACCCCGATTTTCGTGAACGACGAGAATGCCGGGCAATTTTGACACCTGCTTTTCGCGTGTGTCGGCGCTTACGGGCCGGACCAGATACCCTTTGATGCTTCCGTTGCCTTGCGGCGACGGAACCGTCTCATAGCTGGTCTTGATCCGGTCATCGGTCTTAGACACCTGCTGCCCCTGAGCATAGTTCGGCATCAATGCGTTCACGATCGTTGCCGCCGTCAGGCCTCCGATTGCAAAACGCTGCACGCCGTCCATGAAGGCCCGGCGACTGATCTCGCCGTGAATAAAGAGGTTGTAGAGTTCTACCGCCTCACTCGGCAGTTTGGGTTTAGTTGGCTCCATTTGGCTGACTCCTTTCCAAAGAGACTATCACGTCTCCAGTCTTATTCGGACCCGGCTTTGGCCAGCGCTTCCACCACAGCAATATTCTGGAGCAGATCCGGCGGCAGGGCATGCCTTGCCTGAAGATAAGCCGGGGCGTTGTACGAAATGAAGACTTTGCCTTCAGCGTCCTCCCAAACCAGCAGCTTAAGCGGAAGGTCGAGTGCGACGCTCGGGGAAGCAATCATGAGCGGAGTTCCCGCCTTCGGGTTGCCGAAGATCAGCAGCCTGGTGGGACGCATGTGCATCCCTGCCTTTTCAGCTTCACCGCTGTGATCGATCAGGGCAAATATCTTGACGCCCTTCGCATGAAGGACTGTCTCCAGTTTGTGAACAGTCTGGTCTACCGATTGATGGCTTGGTATCGTTATGATTCCGTCTCCGGTCATCGTTTCCTCCTTGAAGGTTTCAGGCCTTGCGCTCGCGCAACAGTGCGCTTTCAAGCCGTCCGTGCCAAAACTCGCGGGCCCATTTCCCGTTCCACAAAAGGTAGTCCGCGACGATGATTGTCCCAAATACGATGGCGAGACTTACCGGTCGCAGGCGTAGCATCGTACGAAAGGACCTGGGATTGATTCCAAGCAGAGGTAGCCGAACCCAGGCGCCACAGAATAGATAGGCGTTGTAGCGCGCGAGCCGCTGTTCCAGACGGCTGACGTTCCATAGAACAACGGCCACCGCCACGATTCCCAAGACAACCGCGTACAACCCTGGTCCGATCATCGGTGAGGCAGGAAGTACTCCGCGCAGAAGCGGCATCCCGTTGGTCAATGTGAGCAAACCAGCGAGGGTCGACTCTCCATAGCATCGCGACGAAGATAGGTTCAAGAGAAAGTCGCCGCGAGCTTGCAAGGAACGGAAGTGCCTCACCTATAGGCATGCCCGGGCCGGTAGGCATGCCCGGGCCGGCAGGCATCAGTGACGGTTGAAGCATCACCTGGTGAAAGCGATTCGAATCAGGTATTTGGCGCCATTGCAGCCGGTCGATATCCGCAGGATGGAGCGGCGGCAAATGGCCAGCCTCGCGATACTCGGGTGAACAGATGGGATCGTGAGGGTGGCCTTCCACTAGCCTCTATTAGAATACTTTTCGGAACGTAAGATTGATGCGAACTGCGCCCGTCAGCGGATGCTCGCCGTCCTTCAGTGGAGCGACACCGTGATAAACGAAACGTGCCGGCCCGCCCCACACCACCACGTCGCCGCTTTCGAGCCGGAGTCGGCGAACAGGATCGGCTCGGCGTTTCCCGCCCCATAAAAACACGGCAGGCAGGCCGAGCGAGACGGAGACGATCGGAGCCCACGCATCTTTTTCGTCACGATCCTGATGGAGGCTGAGTTTGGCGCCCGCGATGTACCGGTTGATCAAGCAGGCATCGGGATCGTAGTTGGCGAACCCGGCATTTGCAGCCGCGCGAGCAGCGAGTTCGCGAAACGCAGGGGGCATCTCCGGCCACGGGGTTCCGGTATCAGGATCGAGTGGGTCATAGCGATAACCGCGGCGGTCGGAGACCCAACCCACACGGCCGCAATTGGTCATCGCGACAGACATGGTGTAACCGCCAGGCGTCACCAGGTGGCGGAACGGCGCGGCCTGGGCGATTCTGGCTACTTGGTCCAGCAGCTTCGGCGCATCGGCTCTGGCGAAGCCTCGCAGCAATGCAGCCCCGTCTTCGAGCCATTCCTGACCGGGAAGGAACGAATCGCCACTAAATAGAGGAATCATAGCGTCCCAAGAAACAGCGTAACTCTTGCGGCGCCTTCGAGCGTGTTCCCTGCCCCTTTGCGAGCAGTCTCAACTCATTCAGGAGGACCACGTGACACGACTCATATGCTTTTCATTTCTTTTGGCTGTGCCTTTGGTTGCGGGCTCAAACGCATATATTCAGCACAATTTGATTGCCGACACGGCGGGCGTCGCGGATCTGACGGACCCCAATCTGGTGAACCCGTGGGGAATCGCACAATCCGCTACGTCGCCATTTTGGATCAGCGAAAACGGCACAGGTTTGGCGACGGTGTATTCGACCAGCGCAACGGCCACCATCACGATCAGCTCTCTGAAAGTCACCATACCGCCCGGAGCGGCGAGCGGAGCGGGTCCGGGCCCTGTTTCCGGCCAACTCTCCAATTCCACGACCGTATTTCTCATCGGCACCACCAAGGCCAGCTTTCTGTTCTGCACCGAGGACGGAACCATTTCCGGATGGAACGGAGGGACAGCCGCGACGATCAAGGTCGACAATTCCTCGAAGGGAGCGGTGTATAAAGGGATGGCGTTGGGCGGAACGTCGACGGCTCCGCAGCTTTACGTGGCGAATTTCCATGCTGGAACGGTGGAAGTCTACGACGGCAACTTCGCCCCGGTCACCCTGGCTAAGGGGGCCTTCACCGATGCCCAAATTCCCACCGGATTTGCTCCGTTCAACATCGTGAATATCGGCGGGCAGTTATACATTGCGTATGCGAAACAGGACAGCGAAGGCATGGACGACTCTCCTGGTCCCGGTAACGGCTACGTGGACATTTTCGACATGAGCGGCAACCTCACCAAGCGGTTGATCGCAGCGGGCGCGCTTAATTCGCCATGGGGCATGGCCATCGCACCGGCGAACTTCGGTGTCTTCGCGAACATGCTGCTGGTAGGTAACTTCGGCAACGGCCAAATCAACGTGTATGACCCCGCGGCGGGAACGGCTTTGGGCGCGCTACAGAATCCCACCGGTTCGGCGATCTCGATCAGCGGGCTGTGGGCCTTGCAGGTTGGCAACGGCAAGAGTGGCGGCGACGCGAACGCTGTTTATTTCACGGCTGGTCCGGGCGGCGAACAACACGGACTGTTCGGGAGCCTGCAAGCAGCTCCCGTGCTTCCAACCACCAATCCGGTGGTCAATGGCGCCGACTTTCTGACCGGGATCGCGGAGTACACCTGGGTCACGGTCTTTGGCTCGAACATGTCGTCTACCGCAAGAGCCTGGAGGGCCGGCGACATCGTAAACGGCAAGCTTCCCACCCAACTGGACGGCGTGGGTGTGACGATAGACGGGAAACCGGCGTACATCTCGTACATCAGCCCGACGCAGATCAATGCGCTTGTGGCCGCAGACTTCACGCTGGGGCCAGTGCCTGTGATCGCGACCAATCAGACCCTGTCCAGCGCCAGCATTCCGGCGACCATGCAAACAACATCGCCAGCATTTTTTATTTCGGCGAGCAATTACGCCGCGGCGCTTCACGCCAATAACACCATCGTGGGGCCGACGACGCTTTTCGCGAACAACTCCACGCCGGCGGCGCCAGGAGAGACCATCGAATTATTCGCCACTGGCTTTGGCCCTGGAAGTACGCCCATCCCGGACGGCCAGACGATTACGACAGCGATTCCGATCACTGGGGTGACGGTCACGGTTGGCGGCGCACCAGCGGCCGTGACCTTCGCCGGCCTGGTTGATCCGGGCGTCTACCAATTCAACGTGACGGTGCCCACCTCGACGCCGAATGGCGATGCGGCGCTCTCCGCGACCATCGGAAGCCAGACGACCCAGGCCGGGGTTCTGGTATCGGTGCATAATTAGGCCGGAATATCCGGCAAGCCATTTGCGCAGGGGAGAATGGTAGGGCGAGAATGCCGGGTACAATTTACTCATGGCATCTCCATCAGCTCAAGGGACCGCTTGGTTGGTTGCTGCAATCCTCTGCATCGCCGCGGAGCGCCCAGTCCTGGCTGGCTCGTACACATTTACGACCATTGATGCCCCTGCCGCCATAGGCACATTCCTAAATGGGATCAATGACAGCGGGCAGATTGTGGGAACTGCCGAAACATACAGCTTTCTGCTCAGCGGCGGGACCTACAACATCATTAATCCTCCCTACTCGGAAGGAGCCACTGCAACTGGGATCAATGATAGCGGGCAAGTGGTAGGGAACTTTGGCGACACCGCCAGTGGAGTTGGTGAAGTGAACGAGGGGTTTCTTCTGAGCGAGGGGTATTACGCCGGCATCTTTATCCCCGGCTCATAGGCAACCATAGCGACGGGCGTCAATGAAAGCGGGCAGGTCGTGGGCTACTACTATAAGGGATCCGCCGGGCCCATGGAGGGCTTCCTCCTCAGCGGAGGGATTTACGGCTCCTACACCCCGATAGAATTCCCTGGATCAAGTAGCACGATCGCATTTGGGATCAATAACGGCGGAGAGATAGTTGGAAGCTATGTGGGAAGTGGAGGGGGCTACGGTTTTTGCTGGACGGTGCCGTCTTTACCACGTTAGATGTCCCCGGCTCGACGGAAACGGCCGCATACGGATCAACGACAGCGGCGAGGTGGTGGGAATCTACTCGATCGGCGAAACGGAATATGGCTTTGTATTCAGCGGGGGAACCTACACCACGATTCTTGTGCCTGGCTCAGATCGAACCCAAGTACTCGGGATCAATGACAGCGGACAGTTGGTCGGGGATTACAGCGTGAGTTCCATACCGCAGACCGACGGCTTTCTGGCCTCTCCAACGACGGTCCCCGAACCTGGAGCCCTGATCTCGACAATAAGCGCCTTGTCCCTCTTTGCCGCGTGGGGTTGGAGGCTTCGCCATAGCCGCCAGTCGCTCAATTATCCTGCGTAGCGCCTGAGAATTTGCGGCAGGCTCTGCGAAAATGCGGAGCGCGGCAGCACCATGTTGCAGCCAGCTTCCTGCGCCTTCAGCTTCAGCTCGCCTTGCACATGAGATAAATATCCCAGCAGGTTAATGTCCTTGGTCTCCGCGTCCGCCTTCAATTCCCCCACCAGTTTCAAGGCGTCGACGCCTTGAAAATTCAGATCGATGATAATCAGCGACGGCTGCGTTTTGGCCCGCAGCAGAACGTCGATCTCGCTCTTCAGGAATTCGACGGGAAGGCCGGCGCGCTTGGCGGCCTCGTTGATCTTGACGGTAAAAAACAAATCTTCCAAAACGGCCAGGACGGCCTTATTTTCCGTGGTGGGCATGTGATGTCTTGTTAAGCGAAAAAGCAGCGAAGCGGAAGGTAAGTTCAATGCTAGCATGCTACCGTTGAAACATGGCGGAAGCGCAGAATCCCTTTGCAGATCCGTTGCGCTTTGAGCGCCGCGTGCCGGAATGCGCCATCGTGATTTTTGGCGCCAGCGGCGATCTCACGAAACGCAAGTTAATTCCCGCGCTGTACCAGTTGGCGCTCGACCGGAAGCTGCCGGCCTCCTTCGCCATCATCGGAAATTCGCGCACGCCTCTCACCGACGAAGCGTTCCGCGACAAGATGGCCGGCGAGGTGAAAGAGTTTCTCGAAAGCGGCGACTTCAACCCCGAGCAATGGAAGAACTTCGCCGCCAACCTGCACTACATCGCCGGCGACATGAACGATCCCGCCTTGTATAAGACCATCGCCGAGAAGCTTGCCACGGTCGGGCAGCGCAACATCTTATACTATCTTTCCACGCAGCCGAGTTATTACAGCACCGTGGCCGCAGGACTCGGGGCCGCAGGATTGGGCGCCCTGCCGCCGGGTCAGACGAGCTCCGGTGGGTGGCGTCGGATCGTGGTCGAGAAGCCGTTTGGACACGACCTCAAGAGCGCCAGGGAGCTTAACGGCCAGTTGCAGGCTGTCTTTCCGGAGCAGGAGATTTACCGGATCGATCATTATCTGGGCAAGGAAACGGTGCAGAACATTCTGGCCTTCCGCTTCGGCAACGGCATCTTTGAGCCCTTATGGAATCGCCGCTACGTCAATCATGTTCAGATCACCGCTGCGGAAGCGATTGGCGTGGAAGGGCGCGGGGCGTATTATCAGGAAGCCGGAGCGCTGCGCGACATGGTCCAGAACCATTTGTTGCAGGTTCTGGCGACGGTCGCCATGGAACCCGCCGCTGTGTTTGAGCCCAACGCAGTCCGGGATGAGCGGGCGAAACTGCTGCGTTCGATCAAGATCATGCCACCCGAAGAGGTGCCGCAGTTCGCCGTCGCGGGGCAATACAACGGTTTCCGCTCGGAACCAGGGGTCAATCCGGCATCGCCTACGGAAACCTTCGCGGCAATCAATTTCTACGTCGACAACTGGCGCTGGGCCGGCGTCCCTTTCTTCGTCAGGACGGGCAAGAAAATGCCCAAGCGCTATACCGACATCGCGATTCAGTTCAACTCCGCGCCGCTCACATTGTTCGCCTCGGGCGATGGCGATCTGTCCACTCGGCCAAATCTTTTGATCCTCAAAATCCAGCCGGAAGAGGGGATTTCTCTGCGTTTCTTCTCGAAGCAACCGGGGAGCGGAATGCACCTTCGACCGGTTTCTATGGACTTCAAGTACGGCTCTAGCTTTGGTGGCCGATCTCCTTCAGCATATGAGACTTTACTCGTGGATGCCATGATCGGTGACGCCACTTTGTATACTCGCCAGGACATGGTGGAGGCGAGCTGGAAGGTAGTCGAGCCGATCATGGAAGACTGGAAGTCTCGCAATCCCAAATTTCCGAACTACGAACCGGGCTCCTGGGGACCGGCAGAGGCCGACGCGATGCTGGCGCGGACGGGCCATCATTGGCGGAATGCCTGAGGGGGAATAGGGAAATGACGACCGCGATCCACCCCGAAAAGATTCTCCACGACCTCAGTGAGCTATGGGACCGGCTCGACCAGGATCAGGCCGGGTCAGGCGGAGTGTTGCGGGCCTGCGCCATGACGTTGGTGGTAACCGCACGCGATGACCTCGACGCAGAAAACATCCGGAGGACCATAGGAGTACTGATGCATGAGCATCCCTCGCGCGCGGTGGTGTTAAAGGCGCAGGACGACTCCGCGGTGGAAACCCCGCCGCTGGACGCGCATGTTTTCGCCGAGTGCTGGAAGCCCTTCGGAAGCAGCCAGCAGATCTGCGCGGAAGGAATCGAGATCCAGGCGGATTCCACGAACCTGGAGGAAGCAGCTCGCCTGCTGGTGCCCTTGAAAGTGCCGGATCTGCCAGTGGTCCTGTGGTTCCGCGGCCAGCAGGTCTTTCAACTCCGGGCCTTCGATGCACTGTTTCCCGTGGCGGACAAAATCATCTTCGACTCTGCCACGGTCCCCCATGCCAGCTCGGCCCTGAGCTTTCTTCGTTCCTTGCGCGCGCGAGGTTTCCGGGTCGCTGACTTGCACTGGACCAGGCTGACCGGCTGGCGTGAAATCCTGGCGCATTTGTGCGATGACGAAGCCTTGCCGCCAACGAGTATTACGGAGGCTCGGCTGAGCTATGGGGGCTCAGCGCCTTCCACGTGCGCGCTCTATTTCGCGGCCTGGATCGCAAGGGCTCTGCCGGGCGCTCGAGTATCTTTGGTACCCGAAGCCGGCGAGGAAGCGGCTGAGCCGGGACTGCGCTTGGTCACCCTAATCAATCCTACCTGCGAGCTTTCGATGAGGAAGGTCGATTCCGCCATCGAGGTCAACGGGTGCGGCCGCCACTACCGCAGTTTACTTCCGCCAGCCGACGAGGAATCGCTGATGCGCGAGGAGCTCAAGATCCTGGGGCCGGATGTGGTTTACGATCGCGTATTAGGGTAAGCTCACATTTTGGGTTAAGCTCACAAGGATGAATCTGCATCGCTTCGCCGACGCTCCCGCCGCCGCAGGAGGCTGCGCAGCACGAATCCTGGAACTGCTGAGGAGCACGCTTCAGGAGCGCGGCGAGGCGACGCTGGCCATTTCCGGGGGAACGTCGCCCAAACTCATGTTCGGGATTTTCGCCCGCGCCGGCTTCGGGTGGGAGAAGGTGCATCTTTTCTTCGTGGATGAGCGGGTGGTGCCGCCCACCGATCCGCAGAGCAATTTCAAGCTTGCCAACGATACGTGGCTGTCGCTTCGCGACTCCCCTTCCCCGCACGTTCATCGTGTCCAGACGGAGTTAGGCGCCGAGGAAGCCGCGCGCGACTACCAGGCCGAGATTCGGCGTCACTTCAAACTACAGAATGGCGAGTTGCCGCGTTTCGACGTGATTCATCGCGGGATGGGGCCCGACAGCCACACCGCCAGCCTGTTTCCGGGCGAGCCATTGATCAAGAACCGCACCGGCGTTGCGGCCGCCGTGTGGGTAGAAAAGATGAACCAGTGGCGCGTGAGTTTCCTTCCCGGAGTTTTGGAGGCTGCCCACCACACGGCGCTGCTGGTCACCGGCGTGGATAAGGCCCCGGCGCTCAAGGCCGTACTGCAGGGCGCTTACGATCCGCTCGCGCATCCGTCGCAGATCGCCCGGGATTCGTCAGAATGGTTTGTCGATAAGGCCGCGGCAACAGAACTTGGATCATGATCACTCGCCGGGCATTTCTGCCGGTTCTGGGCGTGCCCGCACTGGGAGTGATCCCGCTCAATCGCCGCTTCCGGGAGAAGATTCCGCCTCGTCCACCTGAGACGCGCCTGCTATTTGGCGGCGACGTGATGCTTTCGCGCTTCGTGGGCAAGATCGCCCGGGAACGCCATGACCCCGCGTCGCCTCTGCGCGACCTGGCGCCGGTGCTTCGCGGCGCCGACCTGGCTTTCGTGAATCTGGAAGCCCCTTTTTCCGATCGAGGGCACGTGGTCGAATCGGGCATGGTTTTCAAGGCTGAACCCGAAATGATCGAAGCGCTCCAGACCGCCGGAATCGCCATCGTTTCCACAGCCAATAATCACGCCCGCGATTGCGCCGGATACGGAGTCGAGTTTACGCTGGACTGGCTGGCCGGGCACGGCATCGCCACGGTCGGCACGGCGAAAACGCCGGAACTCGCACATCAGGGAACCGTGCTGGAACGCAACGGCATCCGCTTCGGCTTCCTGGCCTACACCTACGACCAATCGAACGGCAATCACAAAGACGTGGATCTGCGAGTCCCGGTGATGGACACCGCCCAGATGCGCGACGACGTCCGCAATCTGCGCCTGCGCGCGGACGTCGCGATTGTTTCCATGCACGCTGGAATTGAGTATTCACCGCTGCCCAACACGCAACAAAAGGAATTCGCCCACGCCGCCATCGACGCCGGCGCGCGTCTCGTGGTGGGGCATCACCCACACGTTACGCAGCCCTGGGAGAAATACGGCTCCGGCGTCATCTTCTATTCTCTCGGCAACCTGGTGTTCGACCAATTCCAGCGCGCCGAAACTCAGCGCGGATTGCTGGCCGAAGCCACCTTCTTTGGAAAGGCGCTGGTTCACGCCGGAGTGATTCCGGTGGACATCGTGCGCACGGTTCCGCGGCTGGCTGCTTGATCGATCCGGCTGGCCGCCCGATCCAGAAAGCTTGCAGCCTGATTGGCGCGGCGCTGCATCCAGCGGCGTCCATAACCCATCATGAACAGGCCGGTGCCGACCAGCAGCAAGGTCGTAACTTCAGGAGTCGCCGTCTCGGCGCCTGAGGAACCGACGGCAACGCCATCCAGGGTGATCTGGTCTGGGGGCCCCTGACTGGTGATGGTGAAGGACGAGAACGTGCCGTCGGTGGTTATGCCGAAGAAGAAGGGGATCGCCAGGCTGCCATTGGAGGCTTGGTTGAAATACCCGTCTGTGTAGGTCCCCCCGTTGCTGTCGGTAACCGAGATGGTGAAATTGTCATATGCCAGCATGCCGACGTAGAAGTCGATCGCACTCACTGAGCTGGGAATGGTGATGGTCTCGGTGCTGATGCCGGCGTTCGAGCTAATCGTCTCCCCAGCCGGCCAACCCGCCGGCGCCGTGAGCGAGCCGATTAACCCAATGGGATCGCTGAACTCTACTCCGGTGTCGAGGTCGGTATAGCTGACACCGAGATTTCCCGCCGTCACAGCGACGTTGCTGAAGGTGTCGCTTGAAGTCGCCCCAGCAAAGGCGGTAGATGGGTCGCTGCATAATGTGACGTCGCAATAGGTTACCAGTGCCGCGGACGCCGGGATGGCACAGTACGCAACTAGCGCCACCGAAATCAGAAATTTCTGTGAAAACATTGGATGGAAATCCCTCCTTGGGACACGCCTGAGCACACTTCACCCTAAACAGGATGCTTCACCCCTAACTCGCTGAACCGATTTGGGATATGCTCTTTCCACATTGGTACGCCGAGGAAGAGGATGTTCTGTACAGTTGTCTCCGTAGCGCCTGCTGGCTGCGGGGAGGCTAAGCGGCGGGAGTACCGCAGAGAGAATCTAGGGACCGATTCGCACCAATTTAACCGCCGCTGTGTGACCCCTTAAAATGGTCACCGCACTGGGGGCTACAGCATAGTGCTTGGCGAGCACCTGGCATAACTCGGCGTTGGCCTTGCCGCGTTCTGGCGCAGAAACGATCCTGACCTTCAGGGTGCCGTCCGCGAGCTCGCCAACAACCCCATTGGAGAAGCTCCGCGGTATCACTTTCACGCGAACGGTCAAAGCTAACTGCCGCGGTATGTGCTGTAGCCGTAGGGGCTCAGCAGCAGCGGCAGATGATACCGTTCATTGGGATTGCGAACCTCAAACGTGATGGCAATGGAGGGGTAAAAAGCATGCGGCATGTACGCAGCCACGTCGAACATGATGCGATAGACGCCATGCACCGAAGGCTCTCCAAAATCCAGCACGCGGCCATCATCGCTGGTGACGCCATTTCCCACTTCGTGCCAGCCTTGGCCCGTGATGAAGAGGTCCAACTGGACCGGGATGCGTGCCGCCGGCGCGCCGCGGGCGGTATCGAGAACATGGGTGGTGATCATTTCTTCTCAGTTATATCGAACTCTGCTCCATCCACGTCTTCCACGTGCAGGGTAATCGCTTTGCGAACCTCGACGGCGGCTTGGGGAACCTCAAAAGTCGCCTCCGCCATGCGGTCGATGGTCTTGCCCGGCTCGACGGTTTCCGGCGGCGCCAGGACGTCGTTGTACTTCACGCCTAGACGGGGAAAGGTCTCAAACAGGGTGTCGACGTCCGATCTGGACACCTCGGTTCCCTCCAGTGTGTCTTCCTTGTAGCGCTCCATCTTCAGGGAGACTTCCCGGATCACCAATGGAATCGCGGAGGGATTGGTAACACGGAAATCGACCACCACCAGGGAGGTTTTGTCGTCGACGGGGATGGAGCGAACCCTGATAATTTTGCCGGTAAGATCCAGGTGCGCCTTCTCCGTACCCGACCAGATCATGGCCACTGCGAGGCCCACCGCCACAAGGCCAACTACGAGAAAACCCCAGAACTGTTTTGACATTCGCGGTCAATCTCCAAGAAGCCGGCCATACGCTTGCAGGCTGCCGACATTATCGCAGACCGCTTTGAGCGCGGCCGTAATCGGGATGGCCAGCAGCAGCCCTATGCCACCCCACAACATGCCCCAGAACATCAACGCGAGGGTCACTACCAATGGATTCAGATGCACTCGCGAGCCTACAAATTTCGGATACAGAAGATTCAGCGCCAGCAGGTGCAGAACCGCGACGCTGGCCGTCAGATACAAATACAGAGCCGCCGGTTGATGCTGCAGCGGCAAAGCGGCCACCAGCGGCGGAATCAGCGCCAGAGGCAATCCAATATAGGGCGCCAGGCTCAGAAAGCCGCTCATCGGCGCAACCACAATCCAGTAGGGCAGCTTGACCGAAGCGAACAGGAGAGCACTGACCATGCTGAGCAGCAGCCCCAGCAAAAAATTCCCGATCACGTAGGCGCGCACCATATCCGCCACGCCGTCCAGGGCCTTGGACACAGTGTAGCGGGCGTCGCCGCCCACCATGACCAGCAACCTTCCACGCAGATGATCGCGCCAGCTCAGAATGAAGTAGACCAGAAACGGTACAAAGGAAGCCATCAGCAGAACGCTGTAAAAAGACCGCAGGTAATCGTAGACGTAATTGAATAACGGTGTCGGCTCGGGGTGCACCCGGACTTCCTGAATCGCCGGTGGAGAGGGCGGCGCATCGACATCCGGCTTTTTCTTCTGGCCCGTATTCCGGGCGGCTGTCTTCACCGGAGGAGGAGGCGGAGCCACTTCAGCCCCGTCCTGGAAGCGCCGCGGAATCAGCGTCCGGTACACGCTTTCCTGGAAATGTTCCATGCGCATGGAAACGGTATCCACCAGTTCGTTGATGCGCTCGCCATACGCCGGCAGATCGTCCATCATGGCGATCGCCTCGGTATACACACCCAGGCCCACGAAATAAAGAAACACGAGTGAAATGCTGCACACCACGAAGCTGGCCAGGCCGCGCGGGAAGCGCAGCTTCAGGAAGAACTCGACCATCGGTTCCAGAAGAAACGCGATCATGGTGGCGATGATCACGGTGATGAAGAACACACGCCCGTAGTACAGCAGGGCTACAGCCGCGCCAACCGCGAGAATCCCCACCCCCACCTGAAGCGAACGTTGCGAGGTCGTACTGGGAGCGTACACTTGCCTATCACTATAATTGGACTGAAGTGGATTTCAAAGCGAATTCAGATAATCGGCGGATTCTGGCGCTCGATTTAGGCAAACGGCGCATCGGGCTGGCGCTGAGCGATCCCTTGGGCATCACCGCTCAGGGCCTGCCGACGCTCCAGCGGACCAATATCCGCGAGGATTTGACGGCTCTTGCGGGTCTGATCGAGGAGCGCGGCGTCGGCCTGATCCTGATGGGATACCCGCTGCACATGAGCGGCCGCGAAGGCCGCCAAGCCGAATATACTCGCGACTTCGGAGACCGGCTGGCCTCCCGCACGGGACTCCCTATCCGTTACTGGGATGAGCGCCTGACCACCGTCGAAGCCCAACGCGTACTGAAATCGAGCGGCATCAGTATTGCCAAGCGGGCGAGCGCCGTGGATCAACTCTCCGCGCAGATTTTACTTGCGAGTTTCCTGGACCTGGCGGATAACCTGGATGTGGACACGGAGTCATGCGATCCGTCCTAGAGACCCCATCCCTGAGCTGCGATTGTGAAAGAGCGGTAACGGCTGCCTGTATTGTGGGGTGCCTCTCCTTTACAGCGGCGCAGGGCCACAGCGCCCCTGTCCGTACGAGAAACCTGCGACGGTCCCGCCGCGACAGGCTCCGTTGTGCCGTTTCTGGAGAGCGCAAAAGGTGCGGCGCGCACCCCGAGGGTGGCCAGAAACTGTTTCGCGCCGCGCTCCATTTTGCGCGAGTTCCTCCGAAGCGGCACAGGGCCGGAGCGGACCTACGAAGTATTACAAGCTGGCGACGGTCCCGCCGCGACAGGCTCCGCTGTGCCGCTTCAGGAGAGTCGCGTCTCGGAGTGTACTGTACCGCGGGATCGTGCGAGCAGGAAGGCATGGTGCAGGCGCGTGACTAGCTTTCGCCGAGCTGGCTTGCTGCTGTTGATCGTCGTGGCCGTGGCAGGCGCGCTTTTCGTATCGCTGCAATTGCCTTATCGTGACTTTGCGGCGGAGGCTTTCGTGCGCTTCGACCGCGGCTCGGGGACTTTGGCGATGGCACGCGCGCTGCAGCAGGCCGGCGTGATCCGCTATGCCTGGCAATTCTGGATCGAGCGCGCGATGAATCCCTCCGCCAAACTCGCGGCTGGCGAATACAAATTCGACGAGGCGGCCAGCGTCAGCGCCGTTTTCCGCCGGATCGCCCGGGGAGACGTGTATTATTTCGAATTGAGCATTCCGGAAGGCAGCAATATCTTCGAGATTGCCCGCCTCGCCGAAGCCGCCGGCGCGATGCCCGCGCAAGCCTTCCTGAAAGCAGCCGAGGACCCGATTTCCATCCACGACCTCGATCCCGCTGCCACAACACTGGAAGGCTACCTTTTCCCGGCGAAGTATCGTCTGTCTCACTCTACAACCGCAGCCGAGCTTTGCCAGTTGATGACCACCCAGTTCCGGCGTCAATGGAAGAAGTTGGCCGGACCCTCTGCCGATCCGCACCGCACCGTAACCCTGGCATCCCTGGTGGAAAAGGAGACCGCACTCGCCGAAGAGCGTCCGCTGGTGGCGGCGGTGTTCGCCAATCGGCTCAAGATCGGAATGCACCTGGATTGCGACCCCACCACGATCTACGCCGCGCTGCTGGACCACCGTTACCGCGGGACCATCCACCGCTCCGATCTCGACAGCAAGAATCCATACAACACATATCAGAACCCGGGATTGCCGCCCGGGCCGATCACCAATCCTGGCGCGGAGTCGTTGGCCGCCGCGCTGCATCCGGCCGAGACGCAGTACCTTTACTTTGTCGCCAAGCCCTCCGGCGGAGGCCATCAGTTCTCCGAGACGCTCGCCGAGCACGACAAAGCCGTGCGCGCTTACCGCCATGGCTCACAGGATCATGGCTCGCAGGAACATGGAACCCAATCTCAAAAGCCCGCAGCGAAAGCTTCCAAAAAAGCGTGAGCTCGCCATGTGGATTGAGCGGACTGCGCCTCACGAGATTGGCGAGACGGAATGGGAGTCGTTACTCAGCGTGCTCGCACCGATTTCCGAAAGCTATCTGCGGCGGCTCCTGCGGGATTCAGGGGTTCCGCTCACACCTCTCGTAGAAGGCGTGCGGCAGGAATCGTTCGATACTCTGGAGGCGAGCCTGCTGGGGCTACTCGCAGAATACGAACGCGCAGACGTGGTCGGCCGTTTGCGCATCAGGCGTGTCGTGATCGCCGCGAAAGATCATGCGCGTTTGGCGGCTCGAATCGAGAGCAAGCGCGCGGAAAAGGAGGAAATGGCGTTGTGGATCTTGACGTGGCTGGAGAATCCTCCGGTGTTTCCGGAGTGGGTCCGGATGCGCCGCGCAGTGATAGGTTGAGGTCAGTAATGCCCGGACGACCGCCCAAGCTGCTCGATCGTGAAGGTCTGATGAATTATGCCGCCCGAGCCCTGACCAGCCGCGCACTTTCGCTCAATGAGCTGCGCGATCGCCTGAAGCGCCGGGCGTCCAAGCAGGAAGATGTCACGGAGGTGATTGCCAGCCTGAAGGAAGCCGGGTTTCTGAATGACCGCAAGCTGGCCGATTCCTTTGCCAACTGGAGGCGCGAGAACCAGGGATTCGGCAAAGTCCGCGTCATGCAGGATCTGATGGCGCGCCGCATTGCGCCTGCCGTGGCCAAGCAAGCCGTCGAGTCGGCTTATTCAGGCGTGGATGAAGTGGCGCTGATCGAGAGCTTCCTGGCGCGAAAGTACCGAGGCAAAAATCTCGGAGAACTGCTAAGCGAGGAGAGGAATCTGGCGTCGGCGTTCCGCCGTTTGCGCGGTGCCGGGTTCAGCTCCGGAAACTCGATTCGAGTGTTAAAGCGCTATGCGGCCGAGGCAGAAAGATTGGAAGAACTGGGCGAGACCGAAGAACAGTAGCCCAGCGCAGTTTACTGCTGCTCGCCGAAATCGAAGAGCACCACGCGGCCCAAGTTCTTTTGCAGGGCGATCGCAAACCAGCGCGAATTGACGATGGTCACATACGGCCAGCAGTCTACGCTGGCCATCCCACAATCCAGATCAACGGCCGCGACTCATTCTGCGGACTCGACTCGAACAGATCCAGGGTGAGGTTCCCATAAGCTCCATCGGATACCGCGTCGCCGAAGAAGACTCCGTGCGTGGGCAACTTACGCTTGTCGATGCCCACCAGCAGAACAAGTTTTCCATTACCCGAAGCCCGCGGAAAGAGGTCGGTAACCCAATCGCCGCGAGAGAGAAAGTCCTGATGTCGAAAGGTCCAGCCGGAGGCGTTGCCTTGCTCCGGGCGAGAGCCGGCCCGGTCGATCTCCGTCACTGTTAGGGGATACGGCGGACGCCAGCCGCTCGGATCGCCAAAACTCAGAGAACCTGGCACCGGCCCTGCCTTATTCCAGTCGTCGGCCTGAGCTCTAGTTATCGTGTACTGATGCGCAGTGTCGATCAAGAAAGCATTGGCGCTGCAAGACTCCTCGTGATTGTTCAGGTAGCCACATCCTGCTGCGATCAGGGTGTCGGGTTTCCCCGCCGCGATTCGAAACATCACATGGGAGAACTGTAACTCGTCACCCACGGGAACCGAATATTCGAACCACCACGGAAAGCGGAGATAGTGGGCGAATTGGTTCCCTTGCAGGATGGTCTCGCGTAAAGCCGGCCTGAACGGATTGACGCAGCCCGTCGCTGTCAACGCAGCCGCCAAAACGATCCCGATCGCAAAATCCGAACGCTTCACTCCGCTTAAATCGGCGGAAAAGAGCGGGTGCGATAGCAGAACCCGAAGGAAGGAAGGAATCTCGCATCGGCCAAAATCAGCCGCGACCTTATTTTCAGGCTCGACTCGAATAGATCCAGCGTGAGGTTATCCAAAGATCGACACACCCGCGGGCGCGCAATCCTTTCGGTTTGAGAAATGTCAGAATAGGCGGGTGAACCCATGAGGATGTCCTCCAACCGCTCGCTTGTACGCAGCATCCTGACAGACCTCCACTTCTGGCTGCCGGTGGGCGTTCTCGCAATTGGCCTCGGCCTCCTGTTCGTAGTTGCCAGAGCATGAGAGACCGGGGACGGTCCCTGCATCGGCTCGGCGTAGTCTGCGGTATTGCTGCCGGGGTCTGGCTGGGCGTTGCGGAAGCTCCCACCAAACTCGTTAACGCTGGACTGTCGCCGTTCTTGGTCTCCTTAGGCATGGTGGCCGGAGTGTTTGTCGCGCGCTGGACTGTGCCCATGATCGTGAAAGGCACCGAATACGTCTTCGAGGACATCCGCGAGAAACCGCATCTGATCGTCTGGGGCATTCTGGCCGGGGCGCTTTGGGCTGTGGCAAACACCCTGACGGTCTTCGCAATCCGGGAGGTGGGGTTGTCCATCGCATTTCCCTTGTGGAACACGAACAGCCTGATCGGCCTGCTGTGGGGATGGCTCCTGTTCGGCGAGTTGTCCGGATCGAAACAATGGCCGCGCGTGCTGGCCGGCGCGTTCGCAATTGCCGCGGGCGCGTGTTTGCTGGCGTATGCAACTTCAGTGCGGACCGCCGGACCGGCGCGAGACGCAGGCCTCGGAATAACGGCGGCTCTGGGGGCCGGCGTCCTGTGGGGCACGATGTACATCCCCTACCGCAAGGCGTACATCAGCGGCATGAATCCGCTGTCGTTCGTCACCGTTTTTACGTTCGGTGAATTGGGGTCGGTGCTGGCGCTGGCCGCCGCCTTCGATGGAGGATTTCACCACCTGACGGCGGAACTGGTCAGCGCACGGCCGGCGCTTTTCTGGCTGTTTCTAGGAGGATTTTGCTGGGTGCTTGGCGATCTGTTTCAACAGTACGCTGCCAAATACATCGGGCTCGGACGAGGCATTCCTCTTTCCAATACGAACCAGATCTGGGGCTTGGCTTGGGGCATCCTGGTGTTTGGAGAGACGGCGGGAATGGACACGAAGGCCGTGGTTCTGATCGTCGGAGGCTCCGTCATCATCGTGGCTGGCGCGTGGGCAATCAGCTCGGCGGAGGCGCCGGATTCCGAACGGGCCGCTTGGAAAAGAGCCATCGAGCGGGAGTGCCTGCGCTACGGGCTGAAACAGGATCGCCTGCTGGCTGATCTGGAAGACGGTGAAGCTCCGGAATACGACCCTGGGCATCCCCGCCGGAAATGGTGGGAGTTGGCAGTGCTGTGCGCCGCCATCGGAATCTTCGTGTGGCTGGCAACGCTTGCGCGGCCTCAGCCGTTGGCGGTGAACCCCTTCTGGGCTTCCGTGCTGATCGCCGTAGCATTGGTGTTCCTGGCCGGGACCGGGCTCCTGCTGTGGCGGCGAACGCGTTTTTGGTAGCCGATTTGACATCTAAGCATCGCTTTTGCAAGACTGAACACGTTTGCAATGGTTTCCATCAAGGACATCGCCCGTGCCGCGCAGGTGTCCCACTCCACCGTATCCAGGGCCCTCCGCAATAGCCCCCTGGTCAACATCGAAACCCGTGCGCTGATTCACAAACTGGCCGGGGAGGCGGGGTACACAGTCAGCGCGGTGGGGCGCAGTCTGGTGACGAAAAGAACCAGTACGATCGGAGTGGTTGTGACCACGATTGCCGACCCGTTCGCGGGAGAAGTGGTCAGCGGAATCGAGGAATTCGCGCTGAGTCACGATTACTCCGTCATTCTCGCCGCCTGCCATGCCGACCCGGACCGGGAACTGCGCGCGGTCCATTCCTTGCAGGAGCGCCGCGTGGATGGCATTCTTGTGATGGCTTCGCGGATCGGCGCACTCTATCTCCCCAGGCTCTCTGGAATGAAAGTGCCGATCGTCCTGATCAACAGCCACCACCCGGGCGAATTCGTTTACTCGATCCGCATCGACAACGTGGACGGGGCGCGCCTGGCAACCAAGCATCTGGTGGATCTGGGCCATCGGCGGATCGCCTATATCGGCGACCGCTTCGGCTTCCAGTCCGACATGGAGCGGCTCACCGGATACCGGGAGATGCTGGAGGAGACGAATCCTGGTTTCGAGGCGGATCTGGGTTTCGAGCCGGATCTGGTCGCCTACGGCGACGGAACGCCCGAAGGAGGCAGGCAGGCGATGCTCCAACTGTTGAGCCGGGCAGCACGTCCCACTGCGGTCTTCTGCTACAACGACCGCATGGCGATTGGCGCCATGCGGGCGGTCCGCGAACAGGGCTTGCGCGTCCCACGCGACGTCTCGATTGCAGGTTTCGATGATCTGTTTTTGTCCTCCTATACCGATCCTCCTCTCACAACTGTGCGGCAGCCGAAGCGGGACATGGGTGTGCAGGCAGGTGAGATTTTGCTGCAACTCCTCGCCGGGGAGAAACCCGAAAGCCGTGTGACCTCCGGAGTTTTGGTGGTTCGCGAATCGACGGGGCCACCTCGATCCGCCGCCAGCCTTCGCAGCGCCATTCGCAGCCACGGATGATTCACCCTCGATTCACGAATGCGTAACAAAAGCCGGGCATAATCGCGGTTACCGGTATTGCACACGTTTGCAATCCTGATTTTCCACGAAAGGCTTCTCCTAAATGCATCGGCTCTCTGCGTGCTTGGCGGCTCTCCTGCTCCTCGTACTTCCCCTATTTGCCCAAACCGATACGAGTTCGCTCGGAGGGCGGGTGACCGATCCGCAGGGTGCTGCGGTTGAGGGCGCGCAAATCCGTCTGCGCAACCAGGCCACCGGCGCGGAACGCAGCGTCGCCTCGGACAAAAACGGCGAATACGTCTTCACGCTGATTCCGCCCGGCCGCTACGACATCGATGCCGAGGCCCAAGGCTTTAAGAGTTTTCAAGACACGGGATTCCCCGTGGATGTAGCCGCACCCGCGCACCTCGATATTTCATTCTCGGTCGGTAACGTGTCCGAAAAGGTCGAGGTGGTTGCCGAAGTTTCGATGCTGAACACCGACTCAGCTGCGCAGGGCACCGTGATCGGCGACGAGAAGATCGAATCCTTGCCGTTGAACGGCCGTCAGTTCATCGATTTGACGCTGCTTTCCCCGAACGTCACCGCCGGCGGCCGGTCCGTGCAGCAGAATCAGGTTCGGCTGAATCAGGACGGGGGATTTTCTGCCTCCGGCAACCGCACCAACAACAACGGCTTCCTGCTCGACGGCATTAGCGATCTGGATGTCGATTACATGTCGCTCAGCCTCACTCCGATTCTCGATACCATCTCGGAGTTCCAGGTGCAGACCGCACAACTCACCGCCGAATACGGCCACTCCGCCGGCGCCCAGATCAATGTGGTGACTAAATCCGGCGCCAACGATTGGCACGGCGATGCCTGGGAGTTTGTTCGCAATCGCCTCTTCGACGCGCGCCTCTTTAACGATCCCGCGACCCTGCCCAAGTACCAGCGCAATCAGTTCGGAGCAACAGCGGGCGGTCCAATCCGCAGAAACAAACTCTTCATCTTCGGCGGCTATGAACGCCTCGCGCTGCGCCAGGCGGGCGGAAGCCTCGCCACTGTCACTGTGCCCACCGCGCTGGAACGCCAGGGCAACTTCAGTCAGTCCAATGTCACCATCTATGATGCTCTCACCAGCCCGCGCACGGCTTTCCCGAGCGACTCCATTCCGCTGACGCGCCTCAATGCCCTATCGCTCATCGCCATCAATGCGGCTCCGGTGGCCGACGTTCCCGGCTCCGCCAATCAGTACGTCAACGGCAACGAAGTGTTGCAGCAAAACTCCAACAATTACTCGATCCGCACCGACTACGTCCTGAGCCAGCGGATCACTCTCTTCGGCCGCTATTCTACAACCCGCGAAAATGATGTCACCCCCGGAAGCACTGCCGGATACTCTGCCATCGGCTACGCTCTTCCGCAAAATGCGGTGATCGGGGGCACGGTAGTGATTTCCCCGAATATCGTCAACGAATCGCGCATCGGCTTCAACCGCATGAATTACGCCAGCGGGATCCCGGAGCCGTTCTTCGACGTCAACGGAACTGAGGAGCATCTGCCGTACTTCAAGCTGACCAACTACGCGCAGTTCGGCGGCGCGGGCGGCGGAGCCTCTCAGACTCGCGATAACACTTTTCAGGCCTACGACAACGTCTCCTGGCAGCACGGCCGCAATCTTTTTAAGTTCGGCGCGGAGTTCATGTTCATCCAGTACGTTCCCATCACCGATCCGAACGAATATGGGACCTATCAGTTTTCGAGCGGTCAAACCGCCCAAAAGTCCGCCACCGACGGCACGGGCTCCGCTCTGGCGAGCTTTCTTCTCGGATACTCTTCAACCGCCAGCCAGTCCTACGGCGAAGAACGGATGGATGGCCATCAACCGATCTTCTCCACCTATGCGCAGGATCGCATCAAGGCGCTGCCGAACCTGACTCTGGACCTGGGTCTGCGTTATGAAATCGCGCCTCCGCTCTACGACACGCGCGGGCAGACCATGGGCCTCGACTTCTCGAAGGTGCCTACCCCGCAGGCGATCTTCACGCTCGGCCTTCCCACCAATTACTATGAGCCGACGTTTTACATCTGCGGTCAAGCCGGGTATCCGAAAAGCTGTGCCTACACCGACAAGAACAATTTTGCGCCGCGCTTCGGCCTTGCCTGGCAGGTCGATCCCAAAACCGTGTTCCGCATGGGAGCGGGCATTTATTATAGCCTCACGGATTTCAGTTCCATCTCGCGGTTGACGAATTCCATCCCCGCCAACATCGCCCAAACTCTCAGTTCGGTGACCTTCGCGCCCACCTATCAGGGCTTCAATCTCTTTCCGCCCAGCCTGGCGATCGGACCATCCACCAGCGTAAATATGTACTCGCTCGATCCCAATCAGCGGACCAGCTATGCGATCCAAATGTCGTCTTCGATTCAGCGGCAGATCGGGCGCAATGGCGTGATCGAAGTCGGCTACACCGGCACGCTGGGCATCAAGCTGCAGCAGAACGTGCAGCTTTCGAATACTCTGCCCGGTCCCACGGCCGCTTCCACCCGCCGGCCTTACTTGGGCGCTGTGTTCGCTCCGGGCACGGTGTTTCCCTCGTATATCACGGTCACCGGCAACAGCGTCGGCGGCAGTACCATCGCCACTCTGCCTAACGAAGCCCAGTCCAATTATCATGCGCTGTACGTTCGCGGGGAACGGCGCTTCACGCATGGATTCTCCTATCTCAGCTCTTTCACCTTTTCGAAAGCCATCACCGATGCTCCGCAGTTCCGCAACGCAGGCGGCGCCACCGGGACCGAGAACTCGCCCGCGCAGAACAGCTACGATTTAAGCGCGGACCGCGGGCTCACGAATTTCAACGCAAAGTTCCGCTGGATTAACACCCCGGTTTACGCCTTGCCGTTCGGAAAAGGGCAGCAATTTCTCACCAACGGCTTGGCATCGGCGATTTTGGGGGGATGGCAGGTCGCGACAATCATCTCCCTGCAGACTGGTTTCCCTTCCACAATCAACTTGACGGGAGACACCGCCAACATCGGCGGAGGCAGCGGCGGCATTCTGATCCGGGCGGACCCGGTTCCTGGAGTGAGTCCATACCTCTCTGCCAGCCAGCGTTCTTCGGCGGAGTGGTTTAACGGGAACGCTTTCGTGGACCCACCCGCTTATCAGTTCGGCACCCTGGGGAGAAACACGCTGGTAGGACCGGGTCTTTTCAACGTCGATACCACGCTAAGCAAACGCTTCCGTGTGAAGGAGCGCTTCGGCGTCGAGATCCGCGCGGAAGCGTTCAACCTTCTGAACATCCACAACTACAACCAGATTGCGCGCATCATCAATGCCCCAGGTTTTGGATCGGTACAGAGCGAGCTTCCGATGCGTGAACTGCAGTTTGGCGCGAAAATAACCTTTTGAGGAACATGATGAGATTGAGGAACATGATGAGAAATAGCCTTGCATGTGTGATTCTTTTCGCGGGTTTGGTCTCGGCTCAAACCCTGCACATTTACGCCATCGACGTCGAAGGCGGGAAGTCCACACTCTATGTTTCACCTTCGGGCGAATCGATGCTGGTCGATACCGGCTATGCCGGAAATAATAATCGCGATGCGGATCGCATCGCCGCCGCGGCTGCCAGCGCCGGGGTCAAGAAGATCGATTATCTGGTGGTGACCCATTATCACGGCGACCATGCCGGCGGAGTCCTGCAGCTCGCTGCGAAAATGCCCATCGGGAAGATTTTCGACCACGGCGACAACATCGAAACCACGAACGAGAAGACGCAGGCGGTCTACCAACCCTTCGTGGCGCTGCGCGCGAAATATCCGCATCAAACTCTGAAGCCCGGCGATACCGTTCCTATCAAGGGACTGCACGTGGATATCGTGGCGGCGAACGGAGACAGCATCTCGAAGCCTCTGCCGGGAGCTGGCCAGTCCAATCCGGATTGCGCCACTTATGAGGCTATGCCGCCCGATCCCGGCGAGAACGCCCGCTCCCTGGCCATGATCATCACCTATGGCAACCTCCGCATCTCCGATCTTGGCGACCTGTTTTGGGACAAGGAATACGATCTCGCGTGCCCGGTGAACAAGCTCGGAAGGGTCGACATTTACATGACGACGCATCACGGCAACGAAAAATCCAGTTCGCCGCAAATGGTGTGGGCGTTGCATCCGAAGGTCGCCATTATGAACAATGGCGCGGATAAAGGCGGCTCCATCAAAGCGTGGACCACCATCGAGAAATCGCCGGGCTTCGAGGATCTCTGGCAATTGCATTTCTCCAACGAAGGCGGCAAGGATCACAACGTGGCCGATACGTTCATCGCCAATCCGTCCGTTGAGAACGACAAGGGCTATTCGATTGAAGTCACGGCGCGCGCGGATGGATCGTTCACTGTGCGCAACAACCGCAACCAATTCGAGAAGACGTATCACAAATGACCTTTCCCAAATAACCCGCATGCGTTTTTTCTTGCCATTTCTGGTCGCCGCGATCGTTTTGGGGCAATCGCCAGCTCCAAAGGCCGCTGGCACGAAAGCAACCCTCGTCTATGTCGTCATTCTGGCCCGCCACGGCGTGCGATCGCCCACAGCGACGAATGATTCACTGCGCCAGTACGCAGCCGAGCCATGGCCCGAATGGGGGGTCGCTCCGGGGGAGCTGACCCCGCACGGCGCGAAGCTCCTCAACATTCTGGGCGGTTGGTACCGAGAGTGGCTGGCGCAGGATGGGCTTCTGTCCGAAACCGGATGTCAGGCGGCCGCGACTACCCATGTTCGTGCGGACGTGGGGCAGCGAACAACCGCGTCGGCCCGCGCGCTGGTCGAAGGAATGTTTCCAGGATGCGCGATCGCGATCAATACCGCCACTGGCGACTCGGACCCATTGTTCCATCCGGCAGCAGGCGGCCTGGCGCACGGCGATTCGGCGTTGGCGGCCGCAGCCGTTTCCGGCCGAATCGGCGATCATCCCGACGCGCTCGCATCGACCTTAAAGCACGCGTTTCTCACTCTTCGGGAAATCCTCTTCGACTGCCCAGCGGCCTCGGCATGTCCGGCGGAAAAGCAGCTGGGAAAACAGGGACTCCTCAGCTTGCCCGCATCCGTGGCCGGAACCGATGACGGACTCGCCGACATCCGGGGACCTATTCGAACCGGCTCGACCATGGTGGAAAATCTGTTGCTGGAATATGCCGATGGCAAAAACGGCAAAGACCTGGGCTGGGGCCGACTCGACGAAAGCAAATTGAATGAAGTCATAGCGATTCATACGGCCTACGCGGATCTAGCCCGGAGGACACAATATCTGGCTGGCGTGCAAGGCTCGAATCTGCTAAGTCACATTCTGCGCTCGATGGAGCAGGCGGTGTCGGGCAAACCAGTGCCAGGCGCGCTCGGTAAGCCGGGAGATCGGCTGCTGCTGTTGACCGGACACGACACCAACATTTCGCACATTTCGGGTATGCTGAATCTCTCTTGGCTGCTTCCAGGCTACCAGCGTGACGACACGCCGCCCGGAGGCGCCCTGGTTTTCAAGCTGTGGCAACGTCCCGGCGGAGCCGGTTACTTCGTCGAGACCCAATATATTGCTCAGACGCTGAATCAGATGCGGAGCGGAGCGCCATTACCGCCGAGCTCGTCGCCAGCGATCGCCGGAATTTTTGTCCCGGGGTGCCCGGTGGCCGGGGCCGGCGCTCAAAGAGATTGCGGCTGGGATCGCTTCCGGGACGTTGTTTCAAAAGCGACGGACTCCAGCTATGTTGGCGCGCCGTGATCCCTTGAAGGCTCCGACGCAATCCAAGATCCCTCGAACCGCCTGAGCCAGCATTTGCCGATCGCAGGATGAGGCATCGCACGCCGGGACGGGCAATCTCTTCATCATCTCATCCCGGCCGGACCAGGATTCTTTAAGAGCATTAAACGATTCGTTTATCGCTGCTCCTTTTTATCCTGTTAAACAATTCGTTTAAAACTTCTGCTTGGACCGGCTGGCGCCTTCGGACGTATAGTGCTGATAGTTCGCTTTATGGAGGGCAGCATGAGACTCAAGAGGTATTGCGCACTGTTAGCGCTGGCCGCGACGCCGATGTTCGCTCAAGAGTTTCGCGGAACGGTCAGCGGGACGATCACGGATCCCAGCGGGGGGAAGGTGGCGAACGTCAAACTGACGGCGACGGAGACGCGCACCGGAGCAACCACGATGGCGCAATCCGACGCCGCAGGGGACTACACGATTCCATTTCTCGCGCCGGGCATCTACCGGATTACCGCGGAATCGACGGGCTTCAAACGGTACGTTCACGACAACCTGGAGGTGGGGCCGGGCGATCATCCGGTGCTGGACGTTCGTCTGGAACTGGGTGAGACGACGCAATCGGTAACGGTGACGGAGGAAGTTCCTTTACTCAATTCGGAGAACGCTTCCATGGGACAGACCATCACCACCAAGCAAGTGGAGGATTTGCCGCTCAATGGGCGGACACCTGCGATGCTGGCGCAACTGTCCATCGGCGTGATCGCCACCGCGCAGCCTTCGCTGGTGCATCCTTTCGACAACGCTGGGGCGGCTGCGTGGAGCATTGGAGGTACGCCGTCGCAAAGCAGCGAACTATTAATGGACGGCGCGCCGGATGCAACCTGGGACCAGCGCCTGGCCTACAGCCCCACCCAGGATTCGGTGCAACAGGTGGTGGTGAACGCTTTCGACACGGACGCGGCTTACGGCCACACTGCGGGAGGGACCATCAACCAGATCATGAAGGGGGGAACCAATTCGTTCCACGGATCCATGTATGAGTTCAGTCAGGCCTCCCGGCTGGACGCAGTGAACTTTTTCACCAATAAGACCGGCGCAGCGGTGCCCGTGACGCATTTTAATCAATATGGCCTGACGGCGGGCGCGCCCGTTATCATTCCCAAGGTCTTCAACGGACGCAACAAGCTGTTCTGGTTCTTCGCCTGGGAAAACCTGGCCGACGCGCAACCGAACAACAGCACGCTTTCCACATCCACTTCCAACTTCACGACGGTGCCCACCTCGGCCGAAAGAATGGGCAATTTTTCCGCCCTCAACTATACGCTGTACAACCCTTTCAGCGCGGTGTTGAGCGGGAGCTCCGTGACGCGCTCTCCGCTTGCGGGCAATATCATTCCACCCACCATGCTGGATCCGGTGGCGCAGGCGTATCTGCAATATTACCCGATGCCGAACACTCCTCCCCTGGGCGCCAACGGATTCGAGAACTATGTGAGCGGCTTCCTATCGACGGACACCTATGACAACGAGTTGGGACGCATCGACTACAACATGAGTAGCCGCAGCCATCTGTCCTTCGACATGCGGCACAATTACCGGATTCAGGACAAGGGCAATTACTTTAACAACATTGCAACGGGAACCGATCTGACCCGCGAAAACTGGGGCGCAACGGTCGACGAAGTGTACACCATCAGCCCCACTGCCTTCGCGGACGTGCGCTTCAATTTCACCCGCATGAACGAGGTCCACGCGGAGCCGAGCGAAGGGTTCAATCCTACAACTCTCGGTTATCCTTCTTACATAGCAGCGAACTCGCAATACCTGGTGATGCCGTACGTGCAGTTCGGCAGTTGCGGCAGCCAGACCAGCTTCCAGTGTCTGGGCGACAACAGCGCGTCGCGGGATCCGTCGCAGTCCTACCAGCTCTTCGGAGCGGTGACGAAAATCGTCGGAAAGCACACGTTCAAGTTCGGCGAAGACATCCGTCAGTACAGGCTGAATACTTATATCACGGGCAACTCAGCGGGATCTTATACGTTCGGGAACGGCTGGGTTCGCGCGGCCAATAGCAGTTCCTCGACGGTCCAGGTGGGGCAGGATTTTGCCTCCTTCCTGATGGGGCTTCCGACCGCCGGGCAGTTCGATATCAATTCGCACGCGTCGTGGAGCTCGTATTACTTCAGCGGGTTTGTGCAGGACGATTGGAGAATCTCCCGGACGTTGACAGTGAATCTGGGATTGCGTTTCGATCAGGACCTGCCCTACGCGGAAAAGTATGGGCGCACGGTGAATAATTTCAACGTGGATGCGACCAGTCCCATCGCGGCCGCGGCGATGACGGCATATGCGGCGAATCCGATCCCGCAGCTTCCGGCGGCAAGCTTCATGGTTCCCGGCGGCCTGACCTTTCCAAGCGCCAGCAACGGAGACCCGTATCAGACTACCTCGCACCTGTTCAGCCCGCGCGCGGGATTCGCCTGGAGCCCCTCGGCGCTGCACAGCAAGACCGTCATCCGCGGCGGCTTCGGCATGTTCGTGGCGCCGGTGACGGTGGCCAGCCTGGCAACCACAGGCGCTTATTCCTCCAATCCGTTGGTGGACCAAGAGGGCTTCAGCCAGACCACCACAATGCTGGTTCCCACCAACTTTCTAACTCCGTCGGCGACGCTCTCCAGTCCGTTTCCGGGAGGGATTTTGCATCCAGTAGGATCGTCAGAGGGTTTGTCGACATTCCTGGGGCAGACCGTCAGCTTCCTGAATCCGGACATGAAAAATCCGTATTCACTGCGCTGGAACTTCGGAGTGCAGCAATCCTTGACAAAGAACACGCTGCTGGAGGTGGAGTATATGGGCAACCACTCGGTGGATCTACCGATCGCCTTCACGCAGCTCAACACCATTCCCAGGCAGTACCTCAGCACGTTGCCCACGCGCGATCAAACCACTATCAGCGCCTTGACGGCGACGGTTCCCAATCCGTTCGCAGGACTGGAGCCGGGAACCAGTCTCAATAACTCGACCACGACGGTGGAGCAGTTGCTGGCGCGATACCCGGAGTTTCCGGTGGGATCCGGCAGCGGCAGCACGGGCGTGATCGAACAAAATCTCAGCGACGGCCGCTCGTTTTTTGAGAGCGTCAGCGTAAGGCTGGAGAAGCGGCTATCGTACGGGCTTTCGGTGATCGGCAATTACATGTATTCGAGGCTGATCGAACAGGACACGTGGCTCAACGATACCGATCCCGAGCCGGAAAAGAGAATTTCGCCATTCGACCATCCGAATCACTTCGTCGTGGGAGCCACATATCTACTGCCGGTGGGCAAGAACCGGATTGTGAATCTGAAATCGCGCTGGACCAATGCGATTCTAGGAGGCTGGACGGTGAACGGGATTTACACTTACCAGACGGGCGCGCCGCTGGTCTGGACCAACGGCAGCACCACCAACATCGGAGATTATGTCTACCTGGGAGGTCCGCTGAATCTGAACTCGAACCAAGTCAATGGAACGGCGTTTAATACTGCGGAATTCGATACTAAGGCGGCAGACCAGTATCAATTTCACATTCGCACCTTCTCCACGACGTTCCCGAATTTGCGGCAGGCTGGGATCAACAATCTGGATGCCTCGCTGATGAAGCAGATCCAAATCCGCGAGTCGATGTACCTCCAACTGCGGCTGGAAGCCTTTAACGCTGTAAACCATCCGGTGTTTGGCGCTCCAGTCACCACGATCTCCAGCAGCACCTTCGGTGAGATCACTTCGCAAGGAAACCTGCCGAGGCAGATTCAGTTAGGCGGACGGTTCGTCTGGTAACACGGGCCCGGATCCCGCGGGGGACGCGACCCTCGTCAACGCCGCCCGGATGGTTCCCGATGGCAAATCTACTCAGGACGAAAACCTACGCTGGCAACCTTCTCGTCCGATTGCATCAGGATTCTCCATTCCGTCAGTCCGTGCTCGAACTTCACGTCATAGATGTCGGCGCCGCCGGGTCCGACTCCTTTGAACGTCACCGCTTCAATGGCGCCTAGCTGATGAATGGTGGCTTTGAGTTGCGGCAACTGCTGGCGGGTAACACTGGCGAGGCCCGAACTCATCAACTCGAATTTCGGCTGCCCGAGCCGGAGTTCGTCAATGTCACGGCGTAGCGCGGCCTCGGTCCTTGGGTCCTGTGTTTGGTCCTTATATCTCTTGATGGCTGCGGCAGTCGCATCCGCGATCTGTTTGGCCTCAACTGCAGCCTGCTTGAACCCGGCGTCGCTCAGCCGGTCCGCCGGCTGGTCCCTGCCGTTCTGATGCAAGATTAGTTGTCCTGGCACTCCGCTGGCGTCGAGCTTTGCGAATTCAAATTGGGCGTCCACTACCTTCGCAAAGAACATCGTCTCGGACTGCGGAAAAATGGGGGCTGGCTGCTGGTTCCCCAACTGCGCGGACACCTGGTTGCCATCCAGCGTGACCAGCATGTTCACGCCCGGCGCCATTTGATAGGCGCCCACATAATGCGCCAGGATTTTCGGGTCAACTGTGATCTCCTTCCTCTCCGTCTGCAAGAGCACGTTCTCCCCATGGGCGATCGCGGCCAATTGCGTGGCAATCTGCGTGGGCGCCGCGCCATTCACGTTTCCCAACACCACGACTGTCAGCTTGTCGCCAGGATAGTAGGCCAATTGCGTATTGAATCCTTCGATGCCGCCGGAGTGGTCGATCATTTTGCGCCCGCTCACGGTGTTCACCTGTAGTCCGAATGCGTAATTCTGCTTGAACGGCGTCGTCATCTTTTCGAGCGATGCCGCTTTCAGCAGCTTGCCGCCAAACAGTCCCTGCTCCCACTTCAGCAGATCCTCGGTGGTTGAATAGAGGCCGCCGGCGCCCTGCGGAATAGTCATGTGGACGAAGCCGGCGTTCTCAAATTGGTTCCTGCCGGGCACAGGCACATAACCGGAAGCCCGATGGGATATGACGGCGGAGTTGGAATCGTAGCCGGAATCCTTCATCCCCAGGGGCATGAAGATATTTTCCCGAACGAAAGTCTCGTAGCTTCCTCCGGTTATTTTTTCGATCAGGTACGTGAGCAGGACATACCCCGAATTACTGTAGTTCCATTTCTCACCAGGCTCAAAGTCCAGCGGCTTGCCACGGAAGAGCGCCACCAACTGGGCAGCCGTGGTGGCAAACGGTTCCAGCTTCGGATACTCTGGAAAACTCGTAAAGTTCGGAATGCCAGAGGTATGCGTCAGAACGTGAAAGATCGTGATCTTGTCCCAAGCCGCGGGCGCATCCGGCATGTACTTTTTGACAGGATCGCTCACGCTTAGCTTGCCACGCTCCTCCAGCAGCAGGATTGAGGCCGCGGTGAACTGTTTGGTCACAGACCCCAAACGGAATTTTGTGTTCGGCGCGTTGGGAACATCCCATTCGAGGTCGGCGGAGCCGTAACCCTTGCTGAAGAGTACCTGGCTGTCACGCGCCACGAGCACCGATCCCATGAATGTGTGGTTGGCTACGTAGGTTTGGACGATTTGATCCATCCGAGCGGCATCTTGCGCCAGGCACGGACCTATCAGAAGAGCGAACAACGCCAAGCGGGAAATCATAACTTCGTATACCCCTTTTCGAGCCCGAGATCAAGGGCTTTCACCGCCTGCTTCGCCCACCCCGAGATGGGGGCAAGGGCCGGCTTGGGCTATTTCCCGTCCACCGAAAATGCGAGCAGCACGTTACCGGGCATGCCGCCGAACTGGTTATAGCCTGAGTTGACGAATACGAGGCCGCCTGCGATGGCTGCTCCGGTTGCATCGATGGATCCACCGCGCGCCGGTTTGCCATTGACGGTCGGGAACTCGCGAGCCGTATCGAAGTCCCAGATCACTCTGCCGTCTGTGGTGGAATAAGCGCGCATGTGGCCGTCGAGCGCGCCAGAGAATACCGCTCCCGCGATGGCGGTAACGGCCGCGGACTGCGAAGGCGAGCAGATGGCCTGAGTAACTGAGCACTTCGGCGGTTTGGCGCTCCAGGCAATTGTGCCCGACTTAAGGTCGATCGCATGAAGCCCGCCGCCCGCCTTCGGATCGAGCGCGATGCGGCGCCCCTGCGGCGCCGCTGGGTCCGGCACGGTATGCAGAACGGCATCGGATATCGCGACATAAATGCGGAGATTGTCCGCCGCCGAACCCCATTGGCTGCCTCCCAGCAAGCCACCCGTCCCAACGCGGGTTTGCCATAGAATTTTGCCCTCCGCGTCAGGATCGATCGCGTGCACCATCCCCGACTTCTGCGCGATAACCAGCGCGCGCTTACCGCCGCCCGGCGTTTGAGAACTGAGTTGCGTCAGAATGGGCGGTTGTCCGAAATCGAAGTCGGGTCCGTCTTTTTCGGGACAGTTTGTAGGGGCTCGAGTGGAGCAGCTGCTGTTATAGGCGTCGCCCTGGGTGAGCTGCCGCGACCATAATCGCTTCCCCGTCTTGAGATCGAAGGCGAGCACGGCATCGCTCGACTCCGTCACCGGATTCGAATAGTTGTCCCCCGTGGCGACATACAGCACACCCCGCTGTTCATCGATGGTGGGCGTGGACCAAATCGCGGCTCCTGACGGGCCCTGCTGAGTCCCCTTCCCCGTCGGCTTCGGTGGTTCCGCGATCGTGAAGCTTTGCCAGATGGTGCGGCCAGTCGCGGCGTCAAGCGCGGCCATACTGCCCCGGAAGGAACAGCAGATGGCGTTGGGGTCCGTGACGAGGGCCTCCTCGATGGAAGAGAAGCCCTGGTAGATCACCCCTTTATAGAACTGCGGGGTGGCCGTGGAAGTCGCGAGCAGATGCTCCACCGGCCGCGTCTTCCATAACAGCTCGCCGGACGCCGCATTGACGGCATACATTACCGCACTGCGATCTCCAAAGAAGATCGCGGGAACACCATTCGCCTCCCCGACGGTAACGCCGGAACGCATGCCCGCCGTGGCCTTAAAGGCCCAGTGAACACACCCGTTGGCCGTGTCGACGGCGTAGATATCCCCCGCCACCGTGCCGACAAATACGCGGTTGCCAGCCACCGCGGGCTGGCCGCGCGCCATCGTCACCGCGCCCAGATTGAAGGCCCATTTGAGCTTTAGCCTGGGCACGTCGGCTGCGGCAAGCCCCGCTGCCTTGACGTCCTGATAGCGCGAATTGGTGATGCTGGGACTCCACCCGGCCCACGCATTCTCGCCCAGCTTAAAGGGAGGGTTCGCGGTGCAGCTTTTTTCAAACGCCGGCTTTGTGCCGGCGTCACCGGCAGGTGCAATGTACACCAGCAGGGAAATCACTTGCTGCGTGGACAAACCGCTGGTCTGCGATTTCATCGCACCGGTCGTCAGGGCCGCATAGACCTCCGAACCGGTCATCTGCTTGATCGCGCCAATGGATGGAATGCGTCCCACCGGAGAATCGTGACACGAGGCGCACCGTTCCCGATACAGCGCTGCTCCATCCTGCGCTTTCATCAGCCCGGTCATCGTTAGAATCAGCAGCCCGCAAATGGCGCGCGAGCGACCTTGCTGCACGAAAGAAAGCCGCCCGCGCGATCCATTTTGCTGGCTGTTACTTAGGAAACTCACGTGTCGCATGGGTGCTTGCCGATCTCTTGCGCCGATCAGTCGAGGCATCGAGTCTACACGGCGTTCTCAGCTTATCGCAATCTTGTTCCAATGGGGTCTGTCGCCGAAATGATCAGGGCTGCATGCAAAAACGCCGGCGACATGTCGCCGGCGTTCTCGGGTATTTCCCAGGCAAGGCTGCAAGCTGATCCGGCACGGGGGCAAACCCGCCGGACCGGATCAACCTGCATCAAGTTAGAAGCTGAAGCGGGCAACCAGCTGACCGCTGCGCGGCGTATCTCCAGCACCGTTGAGAGTGGCAAGACTGCCGAAGCCGGAACTGTTGTAGGTGTTCCCGCTAGAGACGGCTGTCACAATCGGAAGAAGCGGATTCGCCAACGATGGCGACGAAAGGAAGAGGCGGTTGAAGATGTTAAAGAATTCGCCCCTAACCTGCAGGATATACTTGCCTTCCTTGCCCATTCTGAAGCTCCGTGCAAAGCTCGCATTTTCTGCGGGCTGCCGCTGCCAGCGGAAGTTGTTATAGAACGGTGCGGTGGTGGTCCACGTTCCACCCGGAGCATCCGTCCAAGCGGCTGGATTCAGCACCTGGGTGGTCTGCGGGTTGAAGCATCCGCAGTTGGGGTTACTGATTGTAAATAGAGGCTGTCCAGTCAAATTCTGGAAGTTATTGCCAAAATTGCTCGTGAACCCTCCAGCGACCCTGCCCAATTGGGAGGTGAGGAGATTATTCGACGCGGGATCTCCAATCAGCGCGCCGCTCTGGTAACGGAGGACCGCTCCCAGCTGCCAGTCGCGGGTCACCTGCGAAAGCGCTTTCCATCCGAACTTCTCAGAGGCGAACTTCGGAGTCATATAACTAAAGGTGATCGTCGTCGCCAAAGGTCTGACGTATTGGTTCAGCTGTTTATTGTCCGCGAAATTGTAGATGTCAGTGTTCGCGGGCTGGCTGCCCAGATAGAACGTGCTATCGGAAGACGCCCCATCTACCAGTCCCTTGGCCCAGGTGAAGTTGCCCTGCGCCTGCAGACCGTGCGAGTACCGCTTCGTCACCTTCGCCTGCAGCGAATCGTACCAGGTTTTGCCGAGCGGCGGTCCAAGCCAGGGCGACACACCATCCCACTGCGGCACAGGCCGCAGAGCCTGTTGCAGTTGCTGGGCCGCGGGAAAGCCCGGGTAAACGGACGGGACGGTGAGCGTGCCGTTCACGCTTACCATCGCAAATTGGGGGAAACGCTGTTGAACGGCCGGATTACTGATCGAGTCGGTGAGCAGAGCCCGGTCGCTGGCGCTGTTCATGTTGAGTCCGAATTGCGACAGCAGGAGCGCCGGCGTTAGCGAATTGGAGGCGACCTGATCCATGTTTGGAGATGGGAAATAAGCTCCACGGTTGCCCACGTAGCTGACTTCCATGACCGTACTCTTCGTCAGTTCGCGTTGAACGCCGATGCTCCAAGTGATGATTCGCCCCGGGCGATTGTGCGGGTCGAAGAAAATGAACGGTAGTGACCCTGCCGGGGCCCCGATGCCATTGTTGTAGATTGGATATTTGTTCTGATTCAGGTTGGGCCAAACGATCGGCACGTTGCCGAAGGGGTTGCCCACCGCGTACGGGTTGCCACCCTGGAGGCCGTTCTGTGCCGGGTTCGCGCTATTCTGCATCGGGCTGATTCCATAACCGTTCGGGTAGATGGTGTAATAGTCGGCCGCACTGTACAAAACGCCGTTGGGCGCTTCTTCCACATCGTACTGAATGCCCGCGCCGCCGCGCAGCACGGTCTTGGAATTGATAGCGTAAGCCCCTCCGATGCGGGGACCGAAAGCAAAGGGATAGTTGTGCGAGAACTGACACTTGCAGGTGGCCCCGTACAGCACGGCGCCATCATGGCCGGTGACGGGGTCGAAAGTGCTGAACGATGCGTCCTGCATGCGTCCATACTGTTCTTTCATGAACGTCTGGTAGTCCCAACGCAGGCCGTAGTCCACGGTCAACTTCCGGGTCAGCTTCCAGCTGTCCTGGGCAAAGAGACCTAGAGAATGATAGCCAAGCTTGCTATCGGTGGGCGCGTTGAGGTTCAAGGTGTCAGGGAGGCCCATGAGGAAGCTGGCGTACGCAAACCCCGTCGGGTTCGCCGAACTGAGGCCGACCGTGTTTTGCCAGGGATCGCTGGTCTCGGCGTTGCTGAAGGTAAAGTTTCCGTTCGCGCGCCAGTTGCTCGGGACCGGGTAGCCCTCCTGCGTATAGTCGCCGCCGTATTTGAATGTGTGGTTGCCGTGGATCCACGTCAAGCTGGTGTTGGCCGTCGGTTTTTCTTCATACGCAGTTGCGCTGAAGGTGGCGCCGATCGCGCCACCGCCGGGGCTGTAACCGCCCTGCGCGCCCACAATGCCGCTGATATCCGGCATGATGTTGTTGGCTTCGTAGCCTTTCAGTCCTATGCTGCTCTGCGCAAAAGGCGGGGCAACGTGCGGCTCCGAGGTCTCGAAATAGCCTACGCCCACATGCAGAAGCAAAGTCGGGGTGATCGTCTCGTCGTAGTTCAAACGAACGGTGTGGTTGTAATTGTCAGTGTCAGCGCCACCGAGAGCCAGAGGGAGAATTCCGCCGTCAACGTTGGGCATATATGTCTTCAGTTGTGAATAATATCCCGAGATTTTGATGGTGGGACTGATGGACTGGTCCAGCTTGACGGAAACGTTCGTGGTGTGTTCGAAGCTGGTGTAGGCCGGCACATTGTAGTTGTTAATGTCGCCGACTGCGTTCGGCATGGGCAGCAGCTTCTGAATTGCGAGCGCAACCGGGTCGAGCGAAGTCAGCGGAATCGTGTTGTTGATAAAAGCGGTGCGAACCTGCTGGCCGCCTATGAGATGAGTGGAGTAGGGGTCGAAGATTTGCCCCTGCACCAGTGTGGTTCCCGCTGGATCCACTGCCGGGTTTGTGGTGCCAACCAGGTGCACTGCAGGATAAGCCGAACAGGTACCGCCAGCGCCGCCAACAGAGCCGCCCGTGTATGTGCTGCACAGAGCCGTGCTGAAGTTGCCTTGTTCGTAGGCCGCAGTCGGGACACTGACCGTTGTGGTTCCGTTCAGGTTGTTCTGGCGGAATTGTTCGAAATTGACGAAGAAAAATGACCTGTTCCTGCCGTCATACACCTTGGGGAGCCGGATCGGACCACCGAAAGTGAAACCGTAATCGTTGCGGCGCACACGGTTGCGGATGTGCTGCCGGTCGTCTGTCGCCAGGCAGTAGAGGCTGCTTTGGGTGCATCGGTCGGTAAAGGGCAGACCGGCATCCAGAGCTTCGTTTACAAAATAGTCGTAACCGCTGCCATGGAATGCGTTGGTGCCGGATTTCATCATGTAGTTGAAATATCCGCCGGCAGCCTGTCCGTACTCCGCGGCAAAGTTGCTGGTCTGAATGGCGACTTCCTGAATGGCGTCCACGCCGCCTTGGCTGTTCTGCTGCGCAATTTTCCAAATGTTGCTGGTGGAATCCTGGCCTTCGATCCGGATGTTTTCGCTATTGGCGGGAAGGCCGTTTACCACCACCGCCGTATCGTTCTGGAAGGCGGTGCCCGGAAGGAGGATCATCTCCTGCAGGGGATTGCGAATGTTGCCCGTGCCCGTGGCGCCCCCGCTCCCGTTTGTTGTCAGAACCGGAAGCTGGTTAATCTCGTCTGTAGTAAGCGTGTGGCTGACTTCACCGCTTTCCGTTTTCATCAATGGCGCTTGTTCGGTGACCGTGACCGTCTCGGTCACTGCGCCGATATCGAGCTTAACGTCCTGGCGAGTATCGGTCGCGACGGCCACTTGGAGATTGGTGCGGATATATTTCTTGAAACCAGGCACCGTCACCGTCATCTCGTACTTGCCCGCCGGTACCGGAATCACGTAATTACCCGTGCCCGAGGTGCCTCCGTGGAACACTTCCCCAGTTTCCACGTTTTTGACGTCGATAGCCGCGTTCGGAGTCGCACCGCCCGACGGGTCGGTGATGGTTCCAGTGATGGAACCTCTGTCGCCCTGGCCGAAAGCGCCTACCGCAAACAGGAGCAGGCACGCGAAGGCGCTAATGCAGCGCGTCGCGAACATTGCGCGCATTGAGGCTCTTATTTCTCTTCTGACCATACAATTCCCCTTCCACCCTTGTCCGTACCCTGTCCCCAAGGTGGGGGCAGGGCTTCATTTTTTGCGAGACTGGGGCAACGGTATCATGTGCATGCAAGAGGGGTCAATTCGTTTTGATTGATACTATCTATCAATAAACACTACACTTAGGCGTTCCATGGGGCTGTACAATGAACGATTCGGGCCGTAAATAGGGCTCAAAACAAACTTCCTCCGTGTCACTGAAGTCCTCGTGGAAGCTGTGAATGAAGTCAAAAATATTACGAACAGGTGTCCTCGTGATCGCCGTGATTGGCGCATTGGCCGGCGCTGGAGTGTGGTTGCGTCTGCGCCGGGTAACCGATGCTTCGACGCAGGCAGGAGGGCGGTACGCCGATCCGGCACTATGCGGGCAATGTCATGCGGACATCGCGGCCTCGTACCAGAAAACCGGGATGGGAAGATCTTTCCACCGTGTCGGGCCTCAGGAAGACATTCATTGGCAGAATCCCGGAAAGCCCTGGCATCATGCGGCGTCGGACAGCTACTTTGAGATGGTCCAACGGGATGGCTCCTGGTTTCAACGCCGTTGGCAGATTGGATTCGATGGTAAGCAAACCAACGTGGACGAGAAGCGCGTGGACTACGTGCTCGGTTCCGGCAACCATGCCAAGACATGGTTGCACCTCACGGAAAAGAACTCATTAGAGGAATTGCCCCTCGGATGGTATGCCGAGAAGGGTGGCTACTGGGCGATGAATCCAGGTTACGATCGGCCCGACTACGCAGGATCGGTCCGCCCGATTTACTACGAATGCATGTCTTGCCACAACGGTTATCCGAGGATTCCCGAAGGGGAGCACAAGGACGTAACCCAGGCCACTTATCTCCAGCCCTTGCCGGAGGGCATCGACTGCCAACGATGTCACGGACCCGGGCAGAACCATGTCGACAAAGCTACAGAGGGCGCGGCCGCGGACGTGGTTCGCGCCGCAATCGTAAACCCAGCCCGCCTGAATCCAGATCGCGAAATGGAGGTTTGTCTTCAGTGCCACCTGGAGACCTCCAACGAAAAGCTGCCTCATGCGATCGTGCGTTTCGATCGTGTTCCGTTCTCGTACGTGCCGGGCCAGCCTCTGGCGGATTACGAAATGATCTTCGATCGCGCGCAGGGAAACCTGAGCAGCTTTGAAGTGGCCCAGGGTGGCTACCGGTTCCGCGAGTCGCAATGCTTCCTGAAAAGCGCGGGGAAGCTGCGATGCACCAGTTGCCATGATCCGCACGACATTCCCCGAGGGGAACAGGCCACTTCGCATTACAACCAGGTTTGTCTCGGCTGCCATCAGTCCGTGACACACATAGCGTCCTCTGGTCCTCACGCTGCGGACGCAAACTGCGTCAGCTGCCATATGCCGAAGCGGCGAACCGACGACGCGGTCCACATCGTGATGACAGAGCATCTGATCTCCCGTCGTCCGCCTGCGGGAGATTTATTGGCCGAGAAGTCCGAACGCGTCGAAGCTCAAAGCTACAAGGGCGAGGTGGTGCCATACTGCCCCGCCAAGGTCTCCTCTACTGCGGAGGATGAATTGACTGTCGCCGTCGCGCAGGTCCGCGAACAGAGCAATCTTAAGGATGGCCTTCCGTTATTGGCATCGCGGATCGACAAGTATCATCCGGCAAAACCGGCCTATTATGCGGAGCTGGCGGAGGGCTACGTTGCCTCGGGCGATGCGGCTTCGGCTATCCGGTATTTTGAGGAAGCTGCCAAACGCGATCCTGAGTCGTCAATCCGGCTGATCCAATGGGGAGATGCGCTGATGGATACCGGGCAATGGGCGCAGGCGGAAGAGAAACTTCGCCGCGCCACCGAACTAGCGCCGGATGACCCGCGGGCTTGGGGAAGGCTTGGATGGGCAATGTGGCAGCAGAACAAGGCCGGGGATGCAAAGTCCGCGCTGGAAAAAGCGATCGGCCTTGGCCCTGAAGTGGCCGAGTTGTACAACAATCTGGGCTTGGTTCTGTGGGGCGTTGGCGATCGGGCCGCGGCCGAAAAGGAATTCCGGGCCGCTCTGCGGATCCAACCCGGCATTGCCGAGTGGAGGCTGAATCTTGGCCGGGCGCTGGCGTCGCAAGGCCAGATTGCAGAGGCACGCTTTCAGATGGAGCAAAGTCTCCGCTTGAAGCCAGAATACGCTGAAGCCAGGGTCGACTATGCGCGCGTGCTTGCGGATTCGAACCGGCCCGCCGACGCAGAGAAACAGGCCAAACTGGCGGTCGACGCGGATCCCCGATCCTCGGCTGGCCATGAGATCCTGGGTGCGCTCCTCTACGGCAAGGGCGACCTTTTCGGCGCAAGGCGAGAGTTGTCTGAGGCCGTCCAGCTTCAGCCCGAGAATTGGCGCGGGCAGGTTGAGCTGGGAATCGTGCTGGCACGCCAGGAAGACCGCTCCGGCGCTGTTCAGCATTTAACAGCCGCCGCGCAGGGGCCCGATCCGGACGCCCGAGCAGCCGCCGAACAAGCGCTGCACGCCCTCACAGGTAAATAACGGCGAGTTGCCTCCAGTTACTCACCCCGGAAGGCTCATTCATTGGAAACCGGCTTTTCCCATTTCATACGCCGCCGACAATCCCGCGACGCCGCCTCCGAGGATCGCGACACGCACTCCTCTGCCGGCATCGGCGGGCGACGCGACTTAGCCACCGGTCTCGCCGATGCGCTTCAAAAAATCCCGTGTGGACTTATCGTCAGGACACTTGGCTAGCCCCCAAAAAGGGCCGGTCGCGGCCCTCAATTCCCGAGAGTAACGGGCCCGCTCGCCGCGACTCAGGCTCCGTTTTTGCGGGCTGTTACTGAGGAGGACACTTGGCCGTACGCGACGGCGGTGCACGCTCCAGGGCGTAATCGATACCGAATTCCCACTTTACCGGGAGAGAGAGAAATCGGGGCGCGCCCCAAGCGGCTGCCTTGGTGTAGAAGTCCTGCACATCTGGAACGAAGCTGGAGCAGCTTTCCCATCGCGCACCATCAACATCAACATGCCGGCGCGTCAGCGACTGGTATGGGGACTGCGGGGTTAACTAGAACTTGACCTTGGGAGCTTCCTTCGCCGCCTCATCCGCCTTGAAATAAGCGTCCTCGCGCTGGAAGCCGAACATCGAAGCCGCTATGCTCTTGGGAAAGATCTGAATATCGGTGTCATATTTCTGAACGGTCTCATTGTATCTGCGGCGCGCCACCGCAATGCGATTTTCGGTTCCGGCGAGCTCATCCTGTAAGCGCAGGAAATTCTCATTGGCCTTGATATTGGGGTAGTTTTCCACCACTACCAACAGCCGCGAAAGCGCGGAGCTGACCTGCGCATCCGCGGCAATCTTCTCAGCCGGAGTCTGCGCACCCGCCATCTGCGCGCGAGCCTTGGTCACCGAATCGATCACCGATTGCTCATGGTCCGAGATGCCCTTCACCGTCGCCACCAGATTGGGAATGAGGTCGTTGCGGCGCTGGAGGTCGACGTCCACCTGGGACCACGTGCTCTTGATGGACTCCCGCTCCGTCACCAAGTCGTTCTTATCTCCAATCAGCGTGCTCCCCAGGATCAAGGCAATCAGTACAAACACTCCCAACACGACCAGTACGACTTTCATCGTTTCTCCTCCAATTGGTCAACGAACTCCACTAACCTGCGAATGCACCCCAAATACTGGGCGAACAGCTCGCCCGGATCGCCAGCTTCCGGACCGGATTTATCTTCACGAATATCCAGCAGCTTCTCAAACGGCGCGACGTCCATCTGGAGCGTCGCACCCAGTTGCTTCACAAGAGCCCGGCGCTCGGTCTTAGGTTGATGTCCTGCCGCCAGCAACGCGTGACGGCCCAGCACACAAAACGTCGAAACCGAGTCCAGACACAGGATCAGCAACGCGGCTGGATCGGAGAGCACCTGCGCTCCCTGTTGCCTAAGACGAAAAAGCTTGGCGCGAAGTTCATGCTCCACTTGAACTCGGTGATATTTGGAATCGACCTTCACATCCGCGATCACGTCCGTACCGAAGAGCACCTTGCGATGATCCTTCATATCGCGAAATTCAATGGGAAAGCTGTCGGCGGAGTTGTGGACTTCTTCTTCGCTCATCAAAAGCGGCGAAGGATGGCCTTTGCCTCGCCACCACCGCAGGATCGGTTCCCCATCGCTCAGCTCTTGCGGCGCGATTTCCTTCAGCACGCACAACACGTTCAAGTCGGCGAGCTTATCGTGATGAGAACCGGAGGCCGCCGAGCCGTATAACACCACCGACACCAAGCGCCCTGAGAAGGCGTGCTCCAGCTTAGTCAGCAGCTCCTTGAGATCTTCCATATTCCTCCTCCCAGCGGTTTCTTACCAACCGCTAGACGCTCCGCCGCCGCCGGAATCGCCGCCGCCAAATCCGCCAAATCCACCGCCCCCGCCGCCACCTCCGCCGTCGTAGCCTCCGAAGCCGCCGCCGCCCCAACCGCGGCCGCGCCCCATCATATTACCGAGAAGCATACCTGTCAGGAACCCGCCAATTCCACCCCCGCCGCCCCCTCCTCCGCGGCCGATCATGCGCAGGACGAAAAACACCACCAGGAAGAGGATGACGATACCGATAAATCCACCGCCACCGCCGCCGCCCTGCCGTTGACTCTGCGCGGGTTCCGGACGCGGCTGCCCTGCCGCAAGCGCTACTCCCTTCGATTGTGCGATGCGCCCGCCGAACTGCTGGACTGCGGCTAGCAGCGCACCTGCGTAGTTGCCTTGCTGAAGGATGGGACGAATACCGCGCAACACGCTGCCCGCATAGCCATCTGTAATCACCGATTCCAGGCCAAAGCCGACCTCGGCCCGCTGCTTGCGATCTTTTATCGCCAGGAGGAGCAGGAGGCCTTCGTCCGTGCCCTTTTTTCCGATGCCCCACTGGTGGTAGAGGCGATTGGCCACATCTTCGATGGGTTCGTCTTCGAGGGAGTTGACCGTCACGACGGCGATCTGCGCACCCGTGGCCTGCTCAACTTGCGCGCAGTAGCTCTCCAGCGCCTGCGCGCCGCGGGGATCCAGCACATGGGCGAAATCGTTGACGTAGCCGCTAGGTTGAAGCTTGGAAGTATCGAGAGCCAGCGCCGGATACGTTAGGATCGCCGCCAGCGCCGCGGCTCGAAGAGGGAACATTTAGAAGGTAGGATCCATTTATCGCGTAAGATCCATTATCTGGTTAGATCCTGGCGGCGCACGCGGAAACCTTCTAATCGTCCCAGCATAGCCACCGCCATCCGCTTAGGGTCAAAGAATTGCTGAGCCAGCGCTTGAATCTCTTCCGCCGTTACTTGTTCGATGCGCTCCAGCATTTCATCGATCGTCAGGAACTTCTTGAAGTACAGCTCCTGTCGCGCTAAATTCCCCATCCGGCTAGAAGTCGATTCCAAGCTCAACACAGACGACCCTTTCAGATGATCCTTGGCTCGGCGCAGTTCCTCTGGAGCGACCAATTGCTGGGAAATCTCGTGCAACTCATGGACGATGGAATCGATCACTTTTCCCGCCCATTTCAGTGACGTTCCCGCGTACACCATCATGCAGCCGGCATCCCGATACATCGCCAGTTCCGAGTACACGGTATATGCCAGACCCTGTTTCTCGCGAATGTTCTGGAACAAACGCGAACTCATGCCGCCGCCCAGAATCGCGTTGAGGATATAACAGATGAACCGGGATTCATGCGGCACCGGAATCGAGGGCACACCCAGATATACGTGAACCTGCTCCAGCGAGTTCTTGTTACGGAAAATCAGCGGAGCGTGCGGCTGCGGAGCCTCCTGGCGTGGACGCATTTTCCGCCGCTTCAGATCGGCAAAGCGATCCTCGGCAAGTTGTAGCAACTGCTTGTGCTTAAGATTGCCCGCGGCGGTGATTACGATATTCGCCGGCGCGTAAAACTCTTGGTAGTATTTCTCGACTGCGTCGCGATCGAAGCTGCGGATGGTCTGCTTGGTGCCCAGAATCGACCGCCCCAGGGCGTTGCCCTTCCAGAAATTGCTGGAAAAGATTTCATGGATGAGGTACTCGGGATTGTCCGCCTCCATCTTCAACTCTTCCAGGATGACGCCCTTTTCCTTCTCGATATCGTTCTTTTCGAACAAAGGATTGCGCACCAGGTCGGCCACAATCTCAAAGGCTTCGGGAAGATGCTCGTCCAGAATCTTGACGTTGTAGCTGACCAGTTCCTTGGACGTGAAGGCGTCGAGGCCGCCGCCCAGCGAATCCACCGATCGCGCGATCTGCTCCGCGGACCGGTTCTTGGTGCCCTTAAACACCATATGCTCAACGAAATGGGAGATGCCAGTCTCGTGGATCTCTTCCTCCCGCGAACCGGTGCCAATATAGACTCCAACGGAGACGCTACGCACATGCGGCATGCGCTCCGTGATGACGCGGACGCCGTTTGGCAGGACTGTCCTCTCGATTTCGCGGGCGGGATGGGCTTTAGAACGCATTCGACTCTATTCTAACGTGCCTCGCGGCATATGGCGCTCTCCGCCCCTTTCACCTTGGATGCTACGCTATGCGCATGGACGCGCCAATAGCCTGCACGCTAACTGAAAGTGAATTGCCGGAGCGACACAGGACGATTCTTGATTCCGTTCGAGGTGCGGCCCTTGAGGTGATGTCCGTGCCCCTGGGCTATGCCTATCACTTCGAACCGACTTCCGAGGTCTTGGCCCAACTAACCAGCCTTGTCGATTTGGAGCGGCAGTGCTGCCCGTTCCTTACGTTCAAAATCATTATCGAAGCGGGTCGTCAACCGATCTGCCTTGAAATCACAGGACCTCTGGAGGCCAAGACGGTCATCGCGGACTTCTTTGGTTCGTGACTCCTGAGCCTAAACCTCAAGTCCGACCGCTCGCATCAGCTCCAGAGCATTGCTGCGCGTGACTACGCCCTGGCGCAGCCGATAGTCGAACCGGATTTCGCCGCCCTCCAGATGATCCTCAAAGTGGACGTTGGCTGCCCGTCCGCCAAAGCTCGCCACGATTTCGGCCAGCGCAAGATCGTGAGTCGTGACCAGTCCCACTGCCCCGCGCTCCACCAGACTCCGAATGATCGCCTCCGCCCCGATGCGCCGGTCATGCGAATTCGTTCCACTGAGCAATTCATCCAGAAGAAACAGCGTCGGCTTCCCTGCCCGAGCCAAATCCACGATCTCCCGCAGCCGGCTGATCTCAGCATAAAATCGCGAGCGATGATCGCTCAGCGAATCGTGGGTGCTGATCGATGCACCGATGGCAAAACGCGAAACGCGCAGGCTCGACGCCATCACCGGCGCGCCCGCCCAGGCTAGAACGGCGTTGAGCCCGATGGCTCGCAGCAGAGTGCTCTTACCGGACATATTGGAGCCGCTGATAATCCACAACCGCATCCCGCCGCCAAGCGAAACATTGTTGGCTACGGATCGTTCAGGCGGAATCAGCGGATGCGCCAGTCCTACAGCCTCGTAGATATGTTCCGGGGCATCGATTGATTCGGCCGTCAACTCCGGAAAGACAGCCCCTGGCCGCTCATACGCGAAACACGCGAGCGAGCAGAGCGCCTCAAATTCCCCTACCGCAGCCATCCATTCGCCTATCTGAGGTCCGCAGCGAGTGCGCCAAGCCTCAATCGCCATAGCGAACTGAGGCGTCCAGATCAGCGGAGCGGCAATCGCGCGAAAGAACTGATTCCGCGTGGAATCGAAGTGATGCACCAGCCGCGTTAGTCGCTCGATATGGCGCGATGCCGGCTTGCCTTCGGTTTGGAGCGACTGGCGCAAACGAACCAGCGCCGGCGATGTGAAAGTCTCGCGCTCCAGGCGCTTCAATAGCAGAGCCAGCAGTTCCAGCTCTCGCGCCGGAGTTTCCATCGATTCGCCGATGCGGCCCACCGGCTCGCGTACCGCCAGCCCGTAAGCCATGTCCGCAAGTATCGCAACCAGAAGCGGGACGATATTCGCGATTTCCGCCATGAACAGAACAAATGTAATGACTGTCCCCGCAGCCAGCACGGGCGCGATCAGCCGCGCTCCCTTGAAGACGCGAACCGGCGGCTTTTCACCCCATTCCTTCAGGGTTCGGTCGTCGGCTGCCGCACGAATCTCTTCGCCCATCACCGCGATCTCTTCGCGAAGGTCGATGCGCGGACGTAGTTCCTCGACAGCACATTGGCGAGCGACTACATCGTCACGATCTCCGGCTGCAAGCAACCACCCCGCCAGAAAACGCTCGCCCGCAGCGGTTCGGTTGGTCGAAAGAAGCTCAAACAAAGATCCTCGCCCGAATACATCCAAGTCGTCCGCGTAAAGGTGTTGAGGATTACGAAATCGTTCGCCCTGATGACCGCCGCCGGCCCATCGATTCTCCACGCGGGCCAGCGCTCGCTGGTAATAAGTGACCGCGCGGCCCGCCGCGTCGAGCGACCGCTCAATACTGGTGAGCGCAATCGCCAATCCCAGGAACGCGAAAGCCGGAATCAGCAGCCACCATGGCGAAATCCAGCCGCCGCCAATGGAAATTCCAGCCACGGCGACCGCCGCCAAACCGGCAAACACACGCGCGTTGCCCAGCAAACGGTGACGCTGCTGCCAATGATCGCGGGCTTTTTGGTGACGTTCGAGGCGCGCCCGATATTCCGGGCCGGGTTGGACAAGAGGCACTCCTGATTCTAACCTGCGATATTGACTATGATGCTGGCACGCCTTCGCCCCACGCTGGACTTCATGCCTTCTCCGATTGAGGATCGCCCCGGGCTCCTGATTCGCGACCCATTTCGCTTTTCCGACGCCACGCTGATTCTGCCGCCGGCGCTGGTCGGATGCCTGGAGTTTTTCGACGGGAACCACTCCGAGCTGGATCTTCGGGCTCACCTGGTTAAACTAACCGGCGATCTGGACGTCGGCGGCCTGGTGCGGAACCTGGTCGATACTTTGGCGAACACCGGATTCCTCCAGGACGAGAACTTCGCCCGCATCAAGGACGCTGCCGAGCGAGCCTTCGCGGAGGCCCCCGTGCGCGAGCCCGTTCACGCAGGCTCTGGCTATCCTGACAACGCCGTCGAGCTTACCCAAACCTTCGGAGAGTATCTTCCCCAGGCGCTGTCCGCGCCCGAGGATGGCTTGGTCGCAATCGCAGCGCCTCATGTCAGCCCGTTCGGAGGAGTGGCGGCCTATCGCGCAGCGTATGAATCTCTGACGCCGGCGGACCAGCAGCGAACCTTCGTGATCCTGGGCACCTCACATTATGGCGAACCCGACCGGTTGGGCTTGACTCGCAAACCGTTCCTCACGCCGTTCGGAGAAGCGGTAACAGACACGGCTCTGGTGGATCGCCTTGCCGCCGCGGCCGGAGACGGCGCGTTCATGGAGGATTACTGTCACGCGGTCGAGCACTCCATTGAATTTCAGGTCGTGTTTTTGCAATACCTGTTTGGACCAAACATCCGCATCGTCCCTGTGTTGTGCGGATCCTTCGCGCGGAGCCTGTACAAGGGCGGCATGCCGGAAGACGATGACCGCGTCCGCCGCATCTTCGGCGCACTGGGCGATTTGGCGGCCAAAGAGGGCGATCGGCTGCTCTGGGTTCTGGGCGTGGACATGGCGCACATGGGCCGCCGTTACGGGGACGATTTCGAGGCCAAAGCCGGCTACAACGAAATGGAAGAAGTCGCCCGGCGCGACAGCGCCCGCATTGAGCGCATGGAGCAGGGCGACGCTAGCGGCTTCTGGAATCTGGTCCAGGAGAATCGCGACGATCTGAAGTGGTGCGGCTCAGCGCCCATTTATACGTTTATGAAAGCGGCCCCGCAGGCCCGCGGGAAACTGCTCAAGTATCAACAATGGAACATCGACGAGCACAGCGTGGTGAGTTTCGCCGGGATTCGATTTCACTCCGCTTAGTTAGGCTTTACAGAGAGCGTTGCTTCCACCTGCGGATGGGGTGAAGCGATACGATCGCGAGGGAGAGCAGCCCAATCCCCAGCAGCGGCGCGGTTCCCGGCTCAGGCATGCTGCCATCCGCCATCGCCATGCACCCGCCGCTATTGGCGACGGACACGGTATTTGTATCCAGCGTCACAGCGCCGGTAAGCGCAAACGCTCTTCCGCAGTCGATCGTAGCGCCGTTAACCATGGTGATGCTGTCGTCGGCAATGATCGTTCCCGCAAAGGAAGTCCCCGCGCCAAGAGTCGCGGAACTGCCCACCTGCCAAGTGACGCTGCCGCCTTGACCGCTGCTATCGCTAAACACGACGGATGAATCGGCCGCGGTCGTCAGTGTGCTCCCGATCTGAAAAATAAACACCGCATCCGGGTTGCCCTCATCGTTCAGAGTCAGCTTTCCAGTCAACTGCGCCGAGGACGAAAAGAAATAGACTCCGGGCGTCAGGGTAAGTCCGCCGAGGTCCTCGCCCGTCAGTGTTGTCGTCACCGCTTGTGCGGCGGCCGAATTATAAGCTGTCAGTGCGTCTGCCTCAGCCTGCATCGCGATTGCATTATCATCGTCGACCGTCCCGCTCATCACCCCGGGAGGAAAGCCGGTGATCGACGTCCCCGAATAAAGCCCCAGATTTCCAAATATCTGAGTATCGCCCGTGTTGGTTACAGTGGTCGCCCCGAGAATGGCAAAAGGGTCAGCCGTGCCGAGAAACATGTTATAGGTTTCGCTGCCGTAGACGCTCACTGACGACACAGTCAATACTAGATAGATTCCAATAACTCTCATTTCCCCTCCAATAAAGTCCTAGGCGGTCGTCCAAACTGTCTGGTCTCGCATGTAAGGTCGCGAATCAGGAGGTCCGGTGGGCGCCTACCCAGGGTGGGGCACGTCATTCGCCGGGAGTCGCGCTGATATCCCCATCCCTTGCAGTAGATTCGCAAAGCGCCGCAGAATCATTACCCTCCGCCCGGCAATGAGCTATTCCTTCGGTCGAGGAGGGCACGAGCTGGGCCGACCAAATCCGGTCAAAGCGACGCACGGCGGTCATTCCGGACCTTGAAAGTAATATATAATCGACCGGATTATCCGATAACGCGGAGCCTATAAAACAATAATCCTATCACTTTAGTGTTAATACCCTATCTTAAGGACATTTAGAAGACCTTAGAAGGGTGCGCCGGCCGTAGTACAAACCGCCCACATGCTCCTCGGCATACACTAAGGGAGTGACCGACTGGATCGCCACTGGCGCTTGGGGACTTGCATTGGCCGTGGCTATCGGAGCTTTTGGGGCCCACGGACTGCGCGGCCGTCTGGACGACTATTCCATGAACATCTATGAGCGGGCGGTGTTCTACCACTTCGTCCATGCTCTGGGACTTTTGATCGTCGCTGCGATCACCGAGGCGGGGATGTTGCCCCGACCCTCCGGCGTGTGGGTGTGTCGCCTTCTCGCCGCTGGTGTGGTGCTGTTCTCAGGTAGCCTCTACGCGCTGGCGTTGACCGGCAATCGCATGCTGGGAGCGATCACGCCCTTCGGCGGACTTTCTTTCATCGCCGCGTGGGTGGTGCTGGCGATCGGTATCGGGCGCTCGCGCTCTCCAGGGCCTTGAAGTAAGCGATAGTTTCGCGCAGCCCGTCTTCCAGACCAACCATCGGCTCCCATCCCAAAATGCGCCTCGCTTTGGAAATATCCGGCTGGCGCTTGCGCGGATCGTCCGCCGGCAGAGGCTCGTGGACGGTCTTCAACTCGCGCCCCGTAAGATCGCAGATCCGCTTCGCAAATTCGAGAATGGTCAGCTCCACCGGGTTGCCCAGATTCACCGGAAAGCGTTCTTCCGACCCAGCCAGCCGCACCAGTCCGTCCACCATATCGGACACATAGCAGAAGCTTCGCGTCTGCGAACCATCGCCAAACACCGTAAGCGGTTCGCCTCGCAGAGCCTGATCCAGAAACGCCGGCACAACGCGGCCGTCGTCTAAAGCCATGCGTGGGCCATAGGTGTTGAAGATCCGCGCGATATTGGTGCGCACGCCAAATTTGCGATGGTACGCCATCGTCATGGCCTCGGCGTAGCGCTTGCTCTCGTCATAGCAGGAGCGTTCGCCCACCGGGTTGACGTTGCCCCAATACGTTTCGACCTGTGGATGCTCCAAAGGATCGCCATAGCATTCCGACGTGGACGTCACCAGGAACCGCGCCCCTGCCCGCCGCGAGATTTCCAGCATGTTCCGCGTCGCCGTAGACCCCGATTCCAGCGTTTCGACAGGGTGTGCCAGATAATGCTTCGGGCTCGCCAGCGAAGCCAGGTGCCAGACCCCGTCGAATGTGCCGCTGACAGAGAACTCCGTGGAGACGTCGCATTTCTCGAAACGGAATCGAGGATGTCCGTTGAGGTGCTCCAGGTTGCTCTTCGATCCGGTAATGAAGTTATCCAGGGCCACCACTTCGTGGCCATCGGCCAACAGGCGGTCGCATAAGTGTGAGCCGATGAAGCCGGCCGCTCCCGAGATCAGATGTCGCAAGAAGTCCCCCTCGAAATAGTGTAGCGGCAGTGACAGGCACGACGTGCTACAGTGCGTTTGTGCTGGAGAGCTTCTCGGCAGGGGAACAATGGATACTGGCGGCGCTCCTGGCTGCATCCGGCGTCGCTTTTTGGCTGCGCATTTGGCCCGTTCTTCGGACCATTCTTCAATGCAAACCGGATGCCGATTTCACCCTCGGGCTACTCAGCCGCCGTGTGCGGGCGTTCGTCTGGGAGGTTCTGCTTCAAGCCAAAGTCATCCGCCAGCGTCCGCTCCCGGGCTTGGCGCATGCTTTCGTTTTCTGGGGATTTTGTGCTTTCGCCTTGGTGACCCTGAATCATCTGACCGAAGGTTTCGGATTCGCATTTCTAGCCCCGGACGCCGCCTACTTCACCATCGCCGCCGTGTTCGCGGTTTTCGTAGCAGTTTCGATCCTGGGATTATTTGTGCGCCGTTTCTTTGTGCGGCCGAAATGGCTGGGCGAACTTTCTCCCGAATCCGGCGTCATCGCGGGCCTCATCCTGGTCCTGATGCTGACGTTTCTGGGCGCGCTTTGGAGCAGCCCGAATTCGCCCTTGGCCAAGGCTTGGTGGTGGACTCACACCCTTGCGCTGGCGGTATTTCTCCCACTCATCCCGCGCACCAAACATCTCCATCTGCTCCTGAGCCCCTTCACAATTTTTCTTTCGCGCGGGGAGTTCGCCAGCATTCCGCCGCTGGCCGGCGACGAGGATTTCGGCCTCGACACAGGCAAGGATCTCACGCAACTGATCGCGCTCCAGGCCTACACATGCGTCGAATGCGGACGCTGCACCGAGCACTGTCCCGCCGCCAATACCGGCAAGATTCTCGACCCTAAACAAATTGCCCTCGGAGTCCGCGGCTATCTGAACGAGTTCGGCCCGGTTTCCGAAGAACCGCTTCTGGGACTGCATCTTTCTCAGGAGGCCGCATTCCAATGCACAACCTGCGGCGCCTGCGAGTTCCAGTGCCCCGTCGGCGTGGAGCATGTGCCCATCATCGTCGGCCTGCGCCGCGGAGCTGTGAATACCGGCAAATGGGAGGACGAATACGGAACCAAGTTATTCCTCTCGTTGGAGCGCAACGGCAACGCTCCCGGCTTCAGCTCCGCCGAACGCGATAAATTCATCGCGCGTGAGCAGTTCCCTATCTTTGACGGCACTCAGGAATACTGCCTCTGGCTCGGCTGCATGGGCTCCTACGACCCCGGCGGCCGCGAAATCATCACTTCCTTCGCGCGCGTAATGGAGCACCTGGGGACCTCCTATGGAGTCCTCCGTAAGGAGCGCTGCACGGGCGACCCCGCGCGCCGCCTGGGCAACGATCTGTTGTTCGAACAATTCGCCACATGGAATCTCGAAGCCATGGCGCAAGCGGGCGCAACCAAAATCGTCTCCATTTGCCCACATTGTGTTCGAACGATCTCGACGGATTGGAAGCAACACGGCGATCCTCCCACCGTCCAGCATCACACCGAATTCATGGCGCTCCATCGAGATCGCCTGCCTCAGACGCCCTCCACGAACACGATCGTCTATCACGACCCCTGCTATTTAGGCCGCTATCGCGGCATCTATGACGAGCCTCGCGCCGTGATTGCCCAAGCCGGCGAAGCGGTCGATCCGCCCCGCGCACGCGAGCGAGGCTTCTGCTGCGGAGCGGGCGGCGGCTTGGCGTTTCTGGGGGAAGAAAAGGGTGAGCGCGTCAGCCACGTCCGCGCCGAGGAGCTGGTTGCCACCGGCGCTGACATCGTCGCCGCAGCCTGCCCGTTTTGTAACACCATGTTCCGCGACGCGCTTCCGGCTGTTTCCGCCAACCCTCCCCGGTTGCTGGATATCGCCCAGATCACACTGATCCAGATCCAGGCGGTTCAGATCCAAGCATCGACGCCTTCCTCCCCTTGACATTCTACCGAACCACGCGTACGCTTCAGGAAGAATGTCTACCGGATTGAATCGGGATCGGGTCGAGTTTCTTCAGGGCACCCTCGACATGCTGATCCTGCGGACGCTTCTGTTCGGCCCGGCGCACGGCCATGCGATCGCGCACGCAATCGAACACGGCTCGGAAGAGGTCTTGCAAGTGGAGCACGGCTCGCTCTACCCAGCCCTTCACCGCCTGGTCCGCCAGGGACTGCTTTCAGCCAAAGACGGGCTTTCGGAAAACAACCGTAAGGCCAAGTTTTACAGCTTAACCGCCAAAGGCCGCAAGCACCTCTTGTCCGAAACCTCCAAATGGGACCGCCTCAGCCAGGCAATCAGCCGCATTATGCGCCCAACTCAGGGTTAACGAATGGACTGGCTCAGGCGCCGCAATAGGACCCACGAAGACAGCCTGTCCAAGGAAATTCAGAATTATCTCCACCGTGAGACGCAGCAGAACCTCAACGCGGGAATGGCCCCCTCGGAGACGCGGCTCGCCGCATTGCGCAAGCTGGGGCCGGTAGCGCGCGTGATGGAAGAAACGCACGAAGCAGCGGCAGGCCGCGTCTGGCTCTGCCTGGAGATGATCTGGCAGGATGTGCACCATGGCTGGCGCATGTTCGCCAAGAATCCCGGTTTCACCCTCGCGGCACTGCTTTCGATCGCGCTCGGCGCGGGCGCCAATGTCGCCTTGTTCAGCGCGGCCGACGCCCTGTTGCTCCGCCCCCTTCCGGTCCCCCGTCCCGGAGAAATCATGACGGTCGGCTTTGATTTCAATGCAGGCGATTTCAGCTACATGCGGAGTTCCTACCCCAATTATGTGGACCTTCGCGACCGCAATCGCAGTTTCAGCGGGTTGCTCGCCCATTATGCCTTCTCCAGCATGGGGTTCGCCGCCGACCCCGCCGCAAACGCGCACGGGTTGCAGATGACTATCCGTGAAAACCGCATCTTCACAGCGCTGGCTACGGTCCTCACCCTGCTGGCCGTGGCAGTGCTGATTGTGGCTTGCGCGAACGTGGCCGGATTACTCACCAGCAGGGCGCCTCTCCGCGCTCGGGAAATCGCGCTACGCCTCGCCATCGGCGCCCGCGGTGAAGTCCGTCGCGCCATCTTCCTCCACCCCGCTCGGCTTCGTCGACTTCTCTGCCATTCAGCCTGAGGGCTTCTGCTTTCCGGCAGACAGAAGCTTCGCGACATCCTACTCCAGCCGTGTGGATGAGCATTACTTCGAAACTCTGGGAATTCAGATTCTGGATGGCCGCGCCTTCACCGCCTCTGACGCCTCCGGCGCGCCGCGCGTTGCAATCGTCAACGAGGTCCTGGCGAAGGACTACTGGCCCAACCAGGATCCGGTCGGCAAGCGCTTCCGTCTGCCCTCTGTCAAGGATGCACCATGGGTACAGATCGTGGGGATCGCCAAAACCAGCCGCTATCTCTTCATCGGCGAGCCTCCTACTGAATTCCTCTACCTGCCGTACCGGCAGATGCCGCCAGGAAACCTGACGCTATTCACCGCGTCCGCCGGCGATTCCGCCAGCCTGCTGGCCCCCTTGCACGACCTTGTGCGCGCCCTGGACCCCAATATGCCCGCCTACGATGTCCAAACCATGGAACACCATTATGGAGCGCAAACCACCAGCATTGCGCAGGTTACAGTTGAAATTGTCGGAGGCATGGGGGTGATGGGGCTAGCCCTGGCGATGATCGGCTTGTATGCGATGATGTCGTATTCCGTCAGCCGGAGGGCCCGCGAAATCGGCATTCGCATGGCCGTGGGAGCGAGCCACTTCTCGGTCCTGAAAATGGTTTTGGGCCAGGGAATGTTTCCCGCTCTGTGCGGAGTCCCAGTCGGCCTCCTGCTGAGCGCCGGCGCCGGACGTTTACTGACCTCTTCTTTCCCGTTGAGCTACCCGCTCGGACCCGCAATCTATGGGCTTGTAGCCCCGCTCATGCTGATCGTTGCGATCCTGGCCGCGTATTTCCCTGCCCGCCAGGCTTCGCTTGTCGATCCAATGACGGTTCTGCGCGAGGAGTAACGCGACTGCGCGTATTCCTCGGCCCCGGCAGGCTGTTCAACGAAGATGACGCCAACGCGCTCACTTGCGCCCCGGCACCGCTGCGCCGAGCATAGCGGAGAAGGCAGCCATCGCGGCGACCGACATAGCTTGTCGGCATCGCGCGAAGAGTAGTACGCTAGTGGTCCGAAGGAGCTACCTCGTATGTACTCGCGACGCGACATGGGAAAGCTGGCTCTGGCAAGCATGCCCCTGGCGCTCCTGGCCCAGAAGAAAATCAATTCGACGATCAAGGGCGTGCAGATCGGCGCACAGACCTACTGCTTTCGCATTCTCCCTCTCGCCGGGATGATTCAGGCCATGGTGGAAGTGGGTCTCAGCGATTGCGAAGTCTATTCGCCGCACGTCGAGCCGAAACTCAGCCGCGACGACCTGCGCAGGTGGCGTCTCACCGTTCCGCTCGACGACATGAAGGCCGCCCGCAGGAAGTTCGACGAAGCCGGCATCCACGTCTCCGCTTTGAACCTAAGCTTCAAGGACGATTTCACCGATGAAGAAATCGACCGGGGATTCCAAATCTCCAAGGCATTCGGGGTGAACATGATCACGTCCTCATCCACCCTGAGCACGGCTCCGAGGCTGGTGAAGGGCGCAGAACAATATCAGATGATCGTGGCATTCCACGGCCACGCAGACGTCAAGGACGACAATCAGTTCGCCAAGCCCGAGAGCTTCGCGAAAGCCCTGGTGATGTCAAAGCAGTTCCGCATCAATCTCGACATCGGCCACTTCGTCGCTGCCGGCTACGATCCCCTTGAGTTTATCCAGGCCAACCACGACATGATCACGATTTTGCACCTAAAGGATCGCAAAAAGGGCGATCAGGTGGCCAACCTCCCTTGGGGCCACGGCGACACACCCATCAAACCTGTCCTTCAGCTTCTGCGGGACAAGAGGTGGCCCATCAAGGCCTTCATCGAATACGAATATCCGGGCAAAGACGACGCCGTCACGGAAGTGAAGCGCTGCTTCCAATACTGTCAGGACGCTTTAGCATGACCCGTTCATGAGCCAGCTTTGAGCCCGGCATGAGCCCAAGATGAGCAATGTCTGGCTGCAAAACTTTAATCCGCTCGGTAACACCTGGCTGTCTACCATTGCCGCTGCGCTGCCCATCAGCGTCCTCATTTACTTCCTCGCGGTTCGCCGAATTCCCGCTTGGAGAGCCGCCGTCTTTGGATTCCTCGCGGCGATTCTGGTAGCTTTGATCGTCTTCCGCATGCCTCCGCACATGGTTGCAGGCGCCGTCGCCGACGGCCTAGTCTACGGCTGGTTCCGCATCGCCTGGATCGCGGTGGCCGCAGTTTTCGTCTACGACATCTCTGTAGCAACAGGACAATTCACTCTTATCAAACAGTCCATCGGAGACATTTCTTCGGATCGCCGCTTACAGGTCCTGCTGATCGCATTCGCTTTCGGAGGCCTCCTCGAAGGGGCGGGCGGAGGCGGCGCGCCGGTCGCCATCACCGCCTCAATGATGATCGGCCTCGGATTCCCGCCCTTTCAGACCACGGTGATGTGCCTCATCGCCAACTCCGCGCCGGTCGCCTACGGCTCGCTGGGAAACCCCGTGCGCACGCTGGTCGCAGTTACCGGCCTTCCTGAGGCCGATTTCAGCGCGATGCTCGGGCGCATCCTTCCTTTGACGGTTGTGATTCTGCCCTTCTGGCTGATCCGAGTCCTCTGCACTACCGGCGACACGCTCGCTATATGGCCCGGCCTGCTTGCCGCGGGCCTCACCTTCGCGTCCATCCAATTTTTCTGGTCGAATTTCATGGATGCGTCGCTTGTGGATCTGGTGAGCGGCGCAGGGACCCTGCTGGTGCTGGCTTTCTTCTTCCATCGGGTTTGGCGGCCAAAGAAGAGTTGGAGATATGACCTCGAAGGCGCAGCCGTGAGCTCGCCCGGGGGGCCATTGCCGATCCGCCGGATTCTATGGGCTTGGTCGCCGTTCCTGTTGCTGGCGTGCTTTGTAGTGGTCTGGGGGTTACCAAAAGTGAGCCGCGACTTCGATGAACTCAGCTTCCGCGAACCTGTTCCCGGCCTGCACATGCAGGTAGTGCGGATGCCTCCCGTTGTGCCCGCGCCCCACCCCGAGCCTGCACTATTCGACGGCTCCTGGCTCGCGTCGCCCGGCACCGCTGTTTTCTTCGCGGGAGTTCTCTCAGGACTGCTTTCCGGGCTTTCGGTTCGACGAATCATTCAAGTCTTCATCGAGTGCCTGTCCCGTTTGAAGCTGAGCATCGTCGCGATCATGGCCATGCTCGGCGCGGGATTCATCACCCGTTACTGCGGCATGGATGCAACCATGGGCATGGCGATGGCGCACACCGGCGTGATGTTCCCTCTTTTCGGGACCCTGATCGGATGGCTGGGAGTCGCACTGAGCGGGACCGACGCCGGATCGAATGCTTTATTCGGCAGCTTCCAGATGATCACCGCGCAGCAGCTCGGCCTCAGCCCCGTTCTCATGGGCGCCGCCAACAGCGCGGGCGGCGTGATGGGCAAAATGATCGCCGCTCAGTCCCTGGTAATCGGTTGCGCCGCTACCGGCCAGCAAGGCCAGGAAGGATTACTTTTCCGCGCTGTCCTCAAACACAGTCTCGTGCTCGGCCTGCTGGTTGGGCTGATTGTGCTGATTTATGCCTACGTGTTCCCCGGGGGGATTCCCAACGGCCATCATTACTGGTAGCGCTACTCTTATTGGCGGCACTACTCTATCCCGAGCAGAGCCAGGAATCTGCGCGTCTCGCTCTCGATCGCCCTGCGCTTGCCCGGCCACGCCGATTGCAGCGCCTCAATCGTCGCGTAAATCTCCTTGCGGTTGTCGGACCCTCGCAGCCCTAGTTGCGCAAGCGTGTCGATCTCAGGGCTCAGCCCTTTTCGCATGCCGTCCAGTGGCTCTCGAAAGGCGGAGCATTTCGATACCAGCTCATTCGCGTTCGCTATGGCTTTATATTCCCCTTCTTTTACGCCCCTCTGGATCAGATCTTCGAGTTGCATTAAGTATAAAACCGATGCATCGTTGATCTTTTTCTGCAACGCATGCTTACCGGATGTGTATCCAAAAGTCGCGACAATTGCGGCCACCAGCAACGCCGCAGCCATTTCGAGCAGGAACGGGGTCATTCGCGAGATTGTAGCATACCGAGGAGTTGCGCAACTTTACTCAAATGTTAGAGTTTATCTGGGTGGTATGCGAGCTTTTCCCGCCGGGCTAGCTAGCCCGCAAAGGGCCAGTCGCGGCCCTCAATTCCCGAAAGTAACATCCCCGCTTGCCGCGACTCGGGCTCCGTTTTGCGGGCTGTTACTTAGACGCAAAGAGCCGGTCGCGGCTTTCAATTTCCGAAGGGGCCCAGGCTCCGTTTTGCGGGCTGTTACTTAAGAGTGCTGGCCTTCGCCGCGGCTAGTTTCAGGGCGTCCGCGCAGTTTATGCCTGCGGCTGCCATCCAATCCTACGAAAATTCAGCAGGCGCAGACGGCTGCTGAATCAGCGATTTAACGTCCGCGGAGGTCGTATGTTTGCAAATAATTCCGCGCTCGGCGCATTTGCAGGGCCGGCCCCGTTTCCTGTGTGGGATTGGTGAT
>DASXEY010000004.1:0-58783 GCA_036489835.1 Bryobacteraceae bacterium
CAAGAACTCGGCGATTCACGACACCTACAGCCGCTGCGTGACCGTGCACGGCACCAATTACTTGGACGTTGAAAACAACGTGACCTACAACAACATTGGTCACTGCTTCTTCCTGGAGGACGGCGTGGAGCACGGCAACCAATTCGTGCATAACCTGGGGATCCTGACCAAGTGTCATCCGGACGCGCCGTGCGTCCCGACAAACCTCGCTGCCGCCGGAGAGAGCCGGCCGGCGGTGCGGAATGGCCAGAGTGCCAAGGACATCCTGCTTCCGTCGGACAATACGGCGGCGACTTTCTGGATCACCAACCCGGACAACATCTACCGCGACAATGTGGCCGCGGGTTCCGACTCGAACGGCTTCTGGATGTCATTGCCGGAGCACCCGACGGGTAAATTCGAAGGCACGGAGATCAGTGCGAAGACCTGGCCGCGTCGAACGCCATTCCGCGAGTTCAAGGGCAACGTCGCCCACTCCAACTACGACTCGTTCATGTTTGACCGAAACGTTTCGCCCAATGGCACTTTCAGTGTTACCGGCAGCTCGCATACCGGCCTGGAAAATCCCGCTGACCCGAACAGCAAGGCGGTAGTATCGGTCTTCGAAAATCTCACGGCCTATAAGAACCGGAATGGCGGCATATGGGGCCGCGGTGAGATGCACGAGTTCCGCAACGTGAAGCTGGCCGACAATGCTATGGGCTTTACGCACGCGTCTGGCGCATTCGGTCGTTACGCCTTTACGTCAAAGGTCATTGACTCGCTATTTGTGGGCGAAACCGAGAACGTCGGCAACCCCAAGACTGACGCGGAAAAGGCCTACGGCCGCACCTTCCCGAAGGTCGACATGCCGGATTACCCGATCCACGGCTACGAGTACTACGATTACCGCCATGACGTGGTGAACACCACCTTCGTGAATTACCAGGACAACGCCACTCGCAAGTCGGGAGCGATCACGGTCCTGTTTTATGCCAGCTTCGGGGTCAGCTCCAACAACGCCGTCGATCACGTGAAATTCGTCAACGCCAAGCCGGTGTATTTCCCGCCGATGGAGCGTAAGTGGGCCAACGACAATGGAGCCAGTACGGCCTATAAGACCGCAGCGATCCGCGACCACGACGGCTCGTTCGGCGGCGGTCCGGAATCCTACGTTCTGATCAATGACGGCCCCAACGACAGCATCGCAGTCGACACAGGAGCCTGTGAGCTCAAGCCCACTTGGAACGCTGCTGTGTGCAAGGGCGATGTTGGGCGAATGAATGTTGGCGGGGGTGCTCCGGGCGGCGGACGCGGCGGCGCGGGTGGCGGCCGTGGTGGACCTGGTGCGGCTGCCGGTCCTGGCGGACCTGCGGCTCGAGCCGGCGGTGCTGGTCCCGGTGCAGCGGCCGGTCCCGGCTACTCCGCTCCTGGCGCAGCTGCCGGTCCTGGAGCTGCCGGAGGTCGTGGTGGCGCTGGCGGCAGAGGAGCAGCCGGAGGCCCTGGTGGAGCTCCTCAGCAGCCAATCGTTCTCAGCCGCAATGGCAAGGACTACACCATAACGAACGGCACCGTACGAGCTGGTACTGAAATCAAGGTGACCACCGAAAGGCCGTCCGTGTCCCTCTCGCTGACGGAAATGGAGAAAGGCTCGTGGGTGATCTTCGATCTGCCGGGATTCACCACCGCAGCTTCGGGTGCGCAGCAAAACAGCCTGGAGGCGCTGCGCATGGCCAGCGACACCTCGTACTTCAAGGACAAGGATGCACTCTGGGTCAAGGTTGTCTCTCCCGGTGACCCCGGCAACGGCGCCCCCGGTGGTGGAGCTAGCATCCAGGTCAGCCGGGATGCTGGCGCTGCTGCTGTTGCTGCTCGATAGGCAAGCTGCCCCAGCTGTATAAGGAAGAGCCCCCGGCGCCGGCCGGGGGCTTTTGACGTCAGTGACACTGTATACTTCGGACTGTGAAGAGGCTCCTTTCCATTTCCGGTTTGTTTTGGGCGCTTTGGATTGGTTTCACGCCCGCGACAGCGGCCCCAAGGCTGTTGCCTCCATCGGACGAACTACGCCTCACGCTGCGTGAAGATCCGCAAAGCACCTTGCCATTAAGACCCAGCTGCCAAGGGCAAGCCGCGCAGACTCTAACCTGTCGCGCGTTTGTTCTGACCTTGGAAAACGCTAGCGCCCACACAATCCACATCGCTGGCAAGTGCCAACCGTCAATCGTTGTCGAGGAAAGCGGGCCAGGGTACGGCTGGCTCGGAATTGGCGGGGCTGTATCCGACTGTCCGATTCGGGAGTGGACCGGTTGTCTCCGGCGGTGACAGCGGCAGCGGCGCCCCTGGTGGTGGAACCAGCATCCAGGTCAGCCGGTAAGCTGAATCCTGCTATGTGAGATCAGCCGGCGCAGGCCGGGGATTTTTGTTTCGTACCGCAATGTGCTGCGCAATCGGTTCCCGGAATCGCCTCCGGCGTCCGGGGAAGGTCCTCCCAAAATCAGGTCGAAAATCCGGCATCCCTCTTGTTTTCTCCGTACAACCCGGAGAAACTGGGGCCGTCCCCCGGTCCATGCCCGGCCAACTCCACAGAATGGCCGTTGATCGGCAGGGGGCAGCAGTGTCGGCTGCCCCTGCCGCACCACCGCGCGTACGGGTCCGTACACGGCGGTTCGAAAAGTCACGCCGTTCCTCCTCTACCAACGAAGGACTGCCGGCGCTATTGCTGGCCAGCCGCGAACGCCCCCCAGTTCGATCAGCGCCTCCCGGCGGCGGAGCCGCAGCCGGATCCAACGGAGTGAGCGACAACAACACGTCAGGCGTTTCGCAGAATCCGAAATAGGCGCGCCAACCCCGCATGTACGGAGCCAGCTCCTCTATCGTGGTTTTCATGCTAACGCCCTTAGCCCGTCGCGTGATCTCCCGGATTCTTCGCTTACACCGATCCAGCGCCTTCGGCGCGATGACGCGCCTGACCTCTGGACTGGCACTAAAACTGAATCCTAGAAACTTCCGTTCCTGCGGTCGCGCCACCGCAGTCTTCGCCTCATTCACCTTGAGCTTGAGCTTTTGCGTGATGAATTGCGTGACGCTCTCCACTACGAACCGGACCGACGGCGGCAAAAGTGGTCCGGGCAGCAGGGGGCGCAAGCGGCGGGTGTACAGTAACCGGCGCCGCCTGAACACGAACACGGCCAAGTCAATTCTGCGGAAGCGCGGAGAGTTGATCGAGAGAAGCTTTGCTCATTTGTACGATACAGGCGGGATGAGGCGGGTTCATTCACGAGGCAAGGACAACATCAGCAAGCATGCGCTGATTCACGCCGCAGCCTTCAATCTGAGTCTGATTCTCCGGCACCAGGCTGGCGACAGGAGCTTTTTCTCTTGGTTTGGCTGCTTGCGGCGCCCCCGCCATTCCAGCCCCTGAGTCGGCGCTCCGGTCGCTTCCCACCGTTGCCGTACCCTCCGCGCAGGTAATTGCAATCTTAAACCCGACCGCACAGCGGCCCGATGCGTTTGACGCTGAGATCGCTGATTATCATTGAGTCAGGGGGGCCATGAGTCAAAGGAAGACAGACCGAATTCTGTTCCCTCATCCGGGTGATACGATTCGCGAGGATTTTCTCAAGCCGCTCGGATTGAGTGTCAACAGGCTTGCGCTGGACCTTCGCGTTCCGGCCACGCGCCTGACGGAGATCGTCCATGGGCATGGCGCCAGCGCCGACACTGCGCTCCGGCTGGCGCGGTATTTCGACACCACACCGAAATTCTGGCTGAAGCTGCAGGCTTCCTAATGATCTTGCTGTCGCCGCGAGACGAAAGCTGAGGAGATCACGCGGACCGTCCGGCCTCGCGTCGCCGCGTGATCAATTCCCTAGGTGGCTGGAGCTTAATGGCTGGAACCCAGTTCTTTGACGATATTCGCGACGAAGCCCTTGGCGTCCCCGAATAACATCAGGGTCTTGTCCATGTAATACAGCTCGTTGTCGATGCCGGCGAAGCCGGCGCTCATGCCGCGCTTAATGATCATGACAGTGCGGGCTTTGTCGGCGTCGAGGATGGGCATGCCGGAGATGGGACTGTCCTGGTCGCTACGCGCGAGGGGATTCACCACGTCGTTGGCGCCCACGACGAGGGCGACGTCGGTCATGGGGAAATCGCCGTTAATTTCATCCATCTCCAAAAGCTTGTCGTAAGGGATGTCGGCTTCGGCCAGCAGCACGTTCATGTGGCCAGGCATGCGTCCGGCAACGGGATGAATGGCGAAGCGGACGTTGACGCCGCGGCGCGTCAACAGATCGTACATCTCGCGGATTTTGTGCTGCGCCTGCGCCACGGCCATGCCGTAGCCGGGGATGATGATCACGCTCGACGATGCATCCAGAATCGCAGCGGCTTCCTCAGGACTGGCAGAGCGCACAGGCCTGGCCACGGTTGCACCCGCGGCTGCACCTGCGGTCACCTGGCCGAAGGCTCCGAAGAGAACGTTGGCGAAGGACCGGTTCATGGCCTTGCACATGATGATGGAGAGCAGCAGTCCAGCGGTGCCGTTCAAAGCTCCGGCGATAATCAGGAGCCGGTTGTCGAGAACGAAGCCCATCGCGGCCGCAGCCACGCCGGCCGAGGAATTCAGCAGGGCGATCACGGTGGGCATGTCGGCTCCGCCGATGGGCGTCACCAGCATGATTCCGAACATCAGGGCGAAGCCGATGAACGCCGGGAACATCCACGGATCGGAATAGCCGGCGGTTAGAAGAACTCCCAGGATCACGGCGCCGCCCAGAACAATAAAGCTGACAATGTTCTGGCCTTTATAGGTCAGCGGACGGGTGGGCAGGATCTCCTGCAATTTTCCGAAGGCGAGAATGCTGGCGGTGGTGGTGAGGTAGCCAAGCAGCGTCTCTGCCGCGAGCGCGCCCATGGCAACGCCGTGCGGGGCTTCTTTATAATATTCGGCCGTCCCAATCAGCGCAGAGGCCAAGGCGCCGAATGCATGCGACAAAGCGGTCAACTGCGGCACGGCGGTCATGGGCATCAGGTACGCCAAGGGCGCGCCGATTGCCGAGCCGATCGCGAGACCAGCCAGAATCCATTCCAGGTGGACCTCGGCCCGCAACAGCGTGCCGACGACGGCCAGCAGCATACCGATTTCGCCGATGATGACGCCCCGGCGGGCGGTGGAAGGATGATTCATCCACTTGATGGCCAGGATGAAGCCGAGCGCGGCGAACAGATAAATGAGCGGGAGAATGTTTTCCATCGCTACTTGCGCTCTCCTTCGGAAGGCGCGGCTGGTTCCCGCTTGCGGAACATTTTGAGCATCCGGTCCGTGATCAGATAGCCGGCGACGACGTTGACGGTCGCGGTGATCAACGCGATGAAGGCCAGGGTGCGGATCAGCGTGGTCGCAGTTTTATCGCCGGTCAGCGCGATGGCTCCGATGACTGCGATGGCCGAAATGGCGTTGGACAACGACATCAGCGGAGTGTGCAGCAGCGGCGAGACGCGTTTGACCAGTTCCCAGCCGAGGAACGCGGCGAGCATGAACACGTACAAACCGAATTCGTAAGAAGAGTGGTTCATTTGACGTTTCCGTTGGTGATGGCCTTGGTGGGAGCGGGAAGACCGAAGGTTTCGCAGACGCGCTGGTGCACGATGTTGCCGCCGAAGGTCACCAAAGTGTCGCGCACAATCTCATCGGCCGGATCCGCGGTCAGCGGCAGGAAGGGTTTGAGGTGCTTCAGAAACGTGGTCACATTGGTTCCGAACATCTGGCTGGAGTGATACGGGGCGAGCGCCGCTATATTGGTCGGCCCCATGATCGCCACGCCGTTGTGATAGACGGTCTGCCCTGGCTTGGTGAGCTCGCAGTTGCCTCCGCGCACGGCCGCAAGATCGACGATGACGGAGCCGGACGCCATCGCCTCCACCATTTCGGTAGTGATCAGAATGGGAGCGCGCTTGCCCGGAACGGCCGCAGTGGTGATCACGACGTCCTGTTCCTTGACGACTTCCTTCATCAGCTCGCGCTGCCGTTTGTAGAAGGCTTCATCCTGGGCTTTGGCGTAGCCGCCCTTGTCCTCTGTTGATCCGGGGGCCGCAGTGGATTCCACTTCCAGGCTGACGAACTTCGCGCCTACGCTGACAATCTGATCCTTCACAGCGCTGCGGACGTCGTAGGCGCTGACAACCGCGCCGAGCCGTTTGGCAGTGGCGATAGCTTGCAACCCGGCGACTCCCGCGCCCAGTACGAAGACTTTCGCGGGCGTGATGGTTCCCGCGGCGGTCATCAGCATGGGGAACATTTTCGGCAGCGCGGCGGCGGCCAAAAGAACTACTTCGTATCCGGAGATGGTGGCGAGCGAGCTGAGCACGTCCATGCTCTGCGCGCGGGTGATACGCGGAATCAGCTCCAGCGCGAAGAATGAAACGCCCGCGGCAGCCAGTTCCGCGACTTCTTTTTGCGCAGTCAGCGGCTCGCCCATGCCGATGAGGATTTGGCCGGAGCGCAAACGCGGCAGATCGGCGCGGCCGGCTTCAGGGTTCGCTCCGAGGCTGCGAAACTGAACCAGAACGTCGCATTGCGCGAAGATTTCCGCGCGGCTGGCGAGCTTGGCTCCGCGCTGCGTGTACTGTTCGTCGGGATAGCCGGCTTCGACGCCGGCCGAGGGCTCGACCAGCACCGTCATCCCGGCTTTTTGCAGAACTTCACAGGAGCGGGGCGTAAGAGCCACACACCGCTCGCCGGGGAAGGTCTCCCGCGGCACTCCTACTGAATTGGTCACTGTTGATTTTTCCAACGCAAGATTATCGAAGACTCGAGGGTTGAACAATTATGATAGCGTTTCCCGAGGGCCAGCGCTAGTTTACCTGTCGTCACGAATGTCTATAGACTTTGGCCGCGGGTGACGACCGTAACGATGTTGAACGATGCGCCAAACTCCAACGCGCGACTTCCGCACCCCAGCGCGTCGAGTCAGAGGCCCCGAAAGCCGCGGATCGAATGGGTCATCCCCAAGTTGCGCGAACCGCGTACGGAGGCGGCGCTCGGACGGACGGTCAAGCCGGTCGATAATTTTCCCGGCTTTGCGAGAGACGAAGACATCGCAGGTCACTATTCGCGTTCGCGCTGATATTCGTCGAGCGGCTTAACGCGCCCGGCCGCGACATCGGCGAACTAAGCCGTGGTCGAGCGACGCCAGGGACCCGCGTCAAGCGTCAGGTCGTCCGGGTCGGCGACGCCACGCGCCCGTCTACATAGTTTGCCTGCTCAGCCGCTTTTCGACGGACTCTTTGGATCGCTATGATACTCTGCTCGCATGATGATGGACGGGTTCAGTTCGACCAACTTTGCCACGTCTCCTTCGGTGAGAGCGGTCTCAGCCTGGAGCGCGCCCTCGAAACGCGCCGTCAATTCTTCCCGCAGCGACCGCGGAAGAATGCTATCAAGATATTCCAGGGCCACTCCGTTCTGCTTGCCGTCCTTAACTTGAAGCGCTCGAAATGCGAGCCGCAGAGGCTTGCGGGAAAGCACCAGGCCCAGCAGCGTGAAGATGTGCTCCATGCTTTTGGCTGCGCGGTCTTTGACGGCCTTGTCGGTGGTCGCTCTCGTGGGCGCGATGGCGAGCTCCCGCCGGACCACATCGAAGACCGCGTTGCGGTCCGGGACATACTCAGGACGGCGCGCGAGCATCTTCTCCAGCGCCTTGGCGCAGCGCGTGCGAACTTCGAAGCGTTCATCGAGAAGGTGCGCCACAAGACCATCCCATGCGGCGCGGCTCTGGCAGGAGGCCAGCACTTTGGGAATTCTCTTGCGAGTGTTGTAGGTGCTGGCCGGGTTTCGCAACGCGTCAACCAACTGGCCGGCAATGCGGTCTCCAGACTTCTTAAGCGCGAGATATGCGGCTTGGGCGACTTCATCCCGGCCCAACAGCTCGATGACCTGAGGCACTTCTACCGGGGCGAGTAATTCGTTGCGCTGAAGCGCGCCTGTTATTCGAACGGGGTCTCCGGAGCGCAGTTCCATCAAATTTCGCAGCGCGGGGTCAAGCGGGGGGGACGGCATGGCGCGAGCGGTGAATGCCGCGGCCGAGAAAATTCCCGCCGATGCCATCGATTCCGAAGACATGGATTGCATGCTCAGATCCTCCGCCTGATCCGGCGCGGCACCTGCGGCGCCATGCCCCAAGCCCCTTTCCAGCACCTTCACGTAGACCTGATCGAGCCGCAGCGCCAGCCATATTCCTACCGCGGAGAGAGCCGCAGTGAAGCCGAGAATCGCGATGGAGAGAATCTGGGCAGGCAGCGTTAGAAGCATCTGGAGGCTTGCACCAGCCAAGCCGTCGCCCAAACGTTCCGCGCCGATGTCGATCACGGATTTAACGGAGCGTTTCTCCGCCTCCGGCATGGGAGTGTAGAAAAGTTCATAGCCGGAGCGGTACAGCGATCCGCGAAGCAAGAGCTCTATCGCGCGGCCAATGGTCAGCGCAATCAGCCCCGGCGCGAAAATCGACGCGAGACTGACGCCAGTCACCGCTATCGGCAAAACGGCCACGGTGCGGCCTGGACCGAAGCGCTTAAGCCAGATCCTGCTTCCCAGGACCTGGACGCCGAAGGTGATGGCAGAAGTCGCGGTGTAGAACAGGGCGAAGAAGCGGCTCAGCGGCGCGCCTTTGCCAAAGTGCGCGGCGGCCTGGGCTTTGAATAAGAAATCCAAAGTGGAGGAGGCCATCGCCGCCAGCACCACCAGTCCGGCGAGGCAGATCAGGTATCTAGCGCCAGAGATTACTTCCGGAAATGAAACGTCTTCGGCACGCTGGCGCGCCGATTGGGCGGGTGAGAATCCGAATAAGATAAGCGCGCACGCCAGCTGGAGGAGGCCTAACAGCACGAGCAGGCCTTGGGGTGAGGTCAGGCTGGCGACGCGCTCAGCCATCACGCCTCCGGCCACCGTCCCCAACGTACCGAACGCCGCGATCTTCCCGAAGCTGCGGCGAGCTTCGCGCGGATCGAATTGTTCATTCGCCAGAGCCCAAAACCCCGAAAGCAAGACCGACCCAAGCGCAACTACGTGGATGTAAACCGCGATAGCCACCAGATGCGGAGCTCGGGGCAGCAACGCCCATTCCGCCGCATGCAAAGCCATCCCCAGCAGGTAGCCGAAGGGAATCATTCGCGCGGGGCCGAAGCGGCGCATCAGCGCGGTATTCGCGACTGCCATCAGGATCGCGCTGACGGCTGCGCCCCCCATCATTGCGGGAAGAGCCGTGGCGGGAAAGGCGGAAAGGAACAAGCTATCGCGGGTGGCTTTGCCGGCCACCTGCCATGCCATCATTACGGCCGCGGCCAGAAGGGCCTGGCGAACCAAGGGCGAGTTCGGCGTTCGGCCGCTTTTCAACAATTGAGTGCCCTATTTTACTACAAGGCCGGGCATGAGTACGAAAGGTGGTATACTTCGCACCATCCCAAGCATTTGAGGAGGCGGCTCATGAAAATGATGCTTTTCGCACTGCTGTCGCTGGCGCCGGTTCAGATACAGGCTGCCGATAAGCTGACTTACGATCAACAGGAGGTGTTCCTCAAAACCGCGAAAATCACTTCGGAAAAGGCGTCGAAAAAGGGCATTACGGGCACAGTCCGGGTGACCATGACCGACGGCAAGATCACGCACGACGCCAGCGTGCAGCGAATTAACGAACATCAGGCCGTGTATCAAATGGCCAGCAAGACGGAGTTGAATTTCAAAGATACGTATTTGTTTAACATCGCGGCATGGAAGCTGGCCAGGATGCTGGGCATCGAGGACATGGTGCCGCCGTCCGTGGACCGAACCTACATGGGAACCAGCGCCTCTTTTACATGGTGGATCGACGATGTCCTGATGGACGAAGAAGAGCGCATGAGTAAGAAGGTCAGCCCGCCAAACAAGGATGCCTGGGACAAGGAAATCCAAGTCATGCATGTTTACGATCAATTGATGTACAACACGGATTCCAACGCCACGAATCTCCTTATCGATAAGCAGTGGCGAGTCTGGATGATCGATCATACCCGCGCCTTTCGAATGCAGAAGACGCTTCTGGACCCCAAGGCGCTGATGAGTTGCGATCGTAACCTGCTGGCGAAAATGAAAGCCCTGGACGCCGCGACCCTGAATAAGGAAATGAAGAATTACCTTGAAAAAGGGGAGATTCAAGGCCTGCTGGCGCGGCGCGATCTTATCGTGAAGTTTTTCGAATCGAAGGGCGAAATCGCGCTTTACGATCGGCCTTCGCGACTCTGAGCCGGGCTAGACGCCCGACTTCCAGGCCCGCCAATCGGCACGCACGGACGTGACCATCGCGGATGCGGCCTTGAGCAGCCAGGCCGGTTTGCGCTTTTCTAAATCCGCGGTCATCACCTCGGCCTTGCGGCTGCCCAGGTGGACATTGGCGGTCTCCCAGCCCATGGCGTGCAGCAAGCGCGCGGCGTCATGTTTCGCGGGCAGCGAATAGAGCTCGATCCGGGAGCAATCCGGCGCCAACCGCCGCACCAGCCAGCGGCCGCGCAGCTCAACGAAAGGATCGGGACAACGGACGGAGCGGTCGAGCGCCTCCTGATACAAGATGCCGGACTTGCGGCAGGGGTGCGCGAAGAGCCACGCCGAATCGGTCAGTTCCTTGACCTCGCGCGCGATGCTGCCTCCGCGGAACTGCGCCAGCGCGACGAAGCGGCGGCGTCCCAGGCTGCCGAGCCCGGCTAAGCGATGCACCACTCGATATTTCAATCCACGCTCCGGCATCAATCGCCGCAGAGCTTTGGTTGCGCTTTCGGGCGGTTCCACGCGGGAGGTGGGGAGAGCGTTCAGCCTGGCCCAGAAGGTCTCCGGCTGCTTCAATCGCTCCACAGCCATTTCGCGGACAGCGGGGTGATGCTCGGCGAGCACAATCATTTTGCCCCCGGCGCTGAGGCTGTCTTTGTATCCCTGGAGAATCATTTCGCAGGCTTCTCTGGCCTGAATATGCAGGTGGCCTATCGCGGACGCCATCAGAGCGCTGGCTGCCAGGCGCACCAGATCGCAGGTGTAGGGCAGCCACCAGACTTCGTCAAAATCGTTGATGCCCCAGATCAACCGGCCTTCGACGTCTCTCCACGTGCCGAAATTTTCCACGTGGAGATCGCCGACCGCCAGCACCGTGGGCGCGGCAAAGGTCTCCGGCGAAACCACGGGCCAGGTCTGGGCCCAGCGGTAAAACGTAGCGCGCAGAAACGGGAACGGGGCTTCCTTCATCAGCATGTGCTTCTGCTTCAGATCCGCCTTGAGCAGCGGAATCCGCTCGCCCAGCCAAGCCTCGTAGCGTTCCGTGGCTCTTCCGATTCTCACAACAAGAAGTTCGAGATGGCTTCCACGCACTCCGGTTTTTCGTCGGCGACAAGATGCCCGGCATCCGGGAAGATGCGGACGGTGGCGTGAGGGATCAGCTTCTTCCACTCGGCGGCGTGAGCGGGCGAAAGAATCCGGTCTTTGTCGCCCCAGGCAATGAATGTGGGCATGTCGACACGATGCAGCCAGCGCGGCAGCCACGGCCCCACCAGGGCGTTCTGCATCAGCTTGCCGAAGTTGCCGCCTTCGCGGTCCCGCGCTGCCCCGAACTCCGGATCGGGGCCTTTCGGAAGATAGGGCGCCAGAATTCCAACGTCGTGCGCCAGGTATCCGGGGATTTCCTGCGGCGGTATTGTCTTAAAATCCGGCAGCGGATGGCCCGGGACATCCAAGCCCGCCGGGGCGATTAGCACGAGCCTGCGCACACGCTCGCGATGCTCGATCGCGAACGTTGCAGCCAGGCGCCCACCCATGGAGAAGCCCACCAAGTTCACGCGATCGAGGCCCAACTGGTCGAACATTTCAAGGTAGTGGAGCACGTAGTCGCCGGGCGTCGTCATTTCGGGAGCATCCGCCGAATCGTTCCAGCCGGGATGAAACGGGATGAGAACGCGAAATTTCGAGGCCCAGGGCAGCGCGAAATCGAAGCCGGTCCAGGTGCCGGCTCCGTGCCAGAACAGCAACGGCTCGCCTTGGCCAGCGGTCAGCATCGCGACCTTGACGCCGTTGACTGTGATCGATTCGGGTTGGAATTTCATGACCGTCCTTTAATGATGTCCGGCGGCGCGGATGATGGTGCGTTCCTTCTGCTGCTCCGGCTTGGCTTTGCGGGGCATGACGATTTCCGAAAGCCTGGCATGTCGCTCGGCTTGCTGACGGGCGCGCTTCTGATCGCGCTCCTTGAACTCTGGCAGAACTTCTTTCGAGAACAGTTCGATGGAGGAGCACAGCATTTCATGCGGGATCTTGGCGGCTTGCGAAAGGCAGATCACCTGGTCGATGCCGACGTCTTCGAATTCCTTCAATTGCGCGCGAATCCGCTCGGGCGTTCCGACGCAATCCTGAGTGCGGCCTTCGGGGGGAGCGAAATCCTTGGGGTGGTTTTTGAATTCGTCCCAGACGTCGCTGACGCCGGGCTCGTGCTCGCCAAAAAAGCTGTAATGGCCCAGGCCGTAAATGAAGAAGCCGTAGCTTTCCATTCCCAATGCTCCGACTTTTTCGGGATTGCGATCGCATAGGAACGGGCAGGTGATTGCGAACTGCGGATTCACGGCGTAGCCCAGTGGCTCGCATTCTTTTTCAAATGTCTCGTAGTAATCGGCGACCCATTGGCGGGCTTGTTCAGCGCCCACGAAGGAAAACGTCAGAGCGCCGAGTCCCAGCTTCGCGGCCTGCAGGATCGACGTCCGGTTGGAGCACGCCAGCCACATGGGAGGGTGCGGCTTCTGCAATGGCTTGGGCACCACGTTGCGCGACGGCATCTTGAAGTACTTGCCGTCCAGACCCGCGAACGGTTCCTGCGTAAGCATGTCTGTGACGGCTCGCGCGCCTTCGATCATCATGGCTTTCTTTTCGGCTTGCGGCACTCCGAAGCCGCCGAGTTCGGTTTCCGACGCTCCGGCTCCGATGCCGTAATCGACGCGGCCGTCGCTGATGAGATCGAGCGTGGCGATGCGCTCGGCAACGCGCGCAGGGTGATTGATATAGGGCGGCATCTGCACGATGCCGTGTCCGATTCTTACGTTCTTGGTTCGCTGGCTGGCAGCGGCAAGAAAAACCTCGGGCGCGGAGGAGTGCGCGTACTCTTCCAGAAAATGATGCTCGGTGGCCCAGATGTAATCGTAGCCGGCTTTATCGCAAAGCTCGGCTTGATCGAGGGCGTTCTTGATTAATGTGTGTTCGCTTCCTTGGGCCCACGGGCGGGGCAACTGAAGCTCGTAAAAACTGCCAAATTTCATTGCGTTCTATAACTCCTGGCCTGCCGAAACTAACATGCGGGGCGGGGACGAGTCAAGGCTCGCGAGGCTGCCATAATCACAGGATGGAGGCGATGGCGGTTCTCGAAAGCGTGGCTCGGGCTTATGCCGGGTTGAAAACTCTCTCGGTCGAGATGCTGTCGGTTACCGAATCGAATCATGCGGGCTCTTCAAACCGCGGCGGGCAGCGAAATAAGGCGTGGTTCGAATCGCCGGATAGAGTCCGCATCGAGACCGGCGGGCGCAACGGAATGGTCCTGGTGACGGACGGCATTGATTGGCATACGTTCTTCACGTTGCCCAAGCGCTATCTGAAGCGTTCCTCGGTTCGGGGAAGGCCTCTTCCTGGCGAGTTCCGTCCTGAGCACGCAGCGCTGTTCGGAAATCCTCCCGTGTTTCTGTTTCCCCGAATTGCCGAGCGCGTGAAATCTACAGAAATACTCGCCAGGGACGGCGATTCCATTCTCATCTCAGTGGCCTATGAGGAACCCGATCATCCTTTGGTGCGACTTAGCTCGCCGGTACAATATTCGATCGATGCGAAGACGCACCTGGTCTCGCGGATCGAAGGCGAGGTTTCTATGCGAATGCCGGCGCAGGATGAGACTACCGTGCGCAAGCACGCCGTCTCGTTCGCGAACGCAGTCGTCGATGAGCCGTTTGCCGCAGACGTGTTTACCTTCGTCCCGCCGGCCGATGCGGTGGAAGGTCCACGTGGGCGCGGCGGGTTTATCGGCGGGGGCGGGGGCGGGTTTGTGGGCTCTGGGCGGAAGGGCCGGTTTGAAAATCGTCATTCCCACGAATGGGAGGGGGACACCCTGGTTCAAACCTACACGCTGAGAATGCATGGCATCGATGTTACTTTTGAGCGCCGGCTCACGTTCTCCGAGGATCGCAGCGAGCTCAAGGTTTCCGAGACGATTTCTGGTCCGGCGGGGACATTACGCGCGATTTGTCCGTGCCTCTGGTATAGATATGGAACCACTTGTTCTTCTTCCCGGATTGGTGTGCGACCAAGAGGTGTGGCAGGGTCAGATCGATGCTCTGCGCGGTGTCGCCGAGTGCGTGTGCATGGACTGGGGCCGGCTCGATTCGCTTCTCGCCATGGCTGAGCGGGTGTTACGGCTTGCGCCGGAGCGGTTTTCGCTGGCGGGGCATTCCATGGGCGGACGGGTCGCGTTTCAAGTGATGCGGCTTGCGCCGCAGCGCGTAACTCGGCTGGCTTTGTTCAATACAGGCGCGGACCCGAAGCCTCCTGGAGCGGCGGGCGAGGCGGAGGAACATAAGCGGCGGGCTCTGCTTCACGTCGCGAAGGAGCGGGGCATGCGGACGATGGCTCTCGAATGGCTCCCGGGGATGATGAAGCCGGGGCGAATGGCGGATGCGGCGCTGGTCGAGTCGATTGTGAGCATGATTGCCCGAAAGACTCCGGAGATTTATGAGGCGCAGATGCTGGCGCTGCTAGGGCGGCCGGATGCATGGCCGGTGCTTCGGACGATTGCTTGTCCTACGCTGTTGCTGTCTGGGCGTGAGGATGGATGGAGTCCTCCCGCTCGACATGAGGAAATGGCTGCGGCGATTCCTGGTAGCCGGGTGGTCATTATTGCTGATTCCGGGCACATGGCTCCGATGGAGCAGCCGGGTGCGGTGTCGACGGCGATGCTGGAGTGGCTGCGGTAGGATTTACAACGCTCCCCTGAAAAACCCCGTGGGGCAGGTGATCTTGCGGGCTGCCATTATGGCCGCCCGCAAGAGGAGGGCGACAAGATCGCCCATCCTCAGACGGCCAATCCTTCGCAGTCTCGGCTCTGAATGAGGCTCGGCTCCGAGTGGTTGCGGTTATTGCCTGCGATAGATGATTGTGGCTCCGGCTCGGCCGGCTACGGAGTATTGTTTTAGCCAGTATGCCAAGTCGGGGTAATTGTGGATGTCCAACTTGGGATTGTACTGGCTCAGGCCGTCCACTAGAAATGTCGGTTGCTCTTTGGACAACTCCTGGCGGTTTCGGGCGGCCCCTTCCGGATCGACGGGCTGGGATTCGGAGAGATGACGGTCGGCGGGGACGCCGGTGAGTGGCTGCGAATCCCAAAATTTCCCCGCGACCGGCAGGCGTGTGTATGCGACGACATCGGGCCGATAGCCCCATACGAAAATCGTATCGCCTGGATGCGCCATGCCGAGGATGAGCTTTGCTGTCTCCCGGCTCTCGCGATCCATGGCGGTATCCTGCAAGGCATCCTGGCGCGCGAGCTCGATGTAACGGGGACCGAAGCGAATCGCGGGGATCAATAGCGCCGCGGCGATGAACGCCCGGGCGGCGAATGGAGCTTGAGTAAACCCTCGAGCCGCCGGGATCACCATCGCGGGAAGAAGCTGCATGAAGTAGCGCGGGGCAAAGCGCCAGCCCAGGCACACGCTGCCTAGAGACACTGCGCACCATGCCAGCAGCGTCTTCCATTGCGTGTCGCGAGTTCGCAGCCAGTACCACAACGCGGCGGCCAGCAGCGCGGCATGGAATCCGAACCAATGGAGAAGGCTTGCGATTCCGTTTTGCGTGTGCGGTGAGCCAGCGTAGAGCAGGCCCCATTTCCAAACCTGCTCGATGTAATCGGTCTGCGCTCCCGCGGCCGCGAGCCATGCCGCGATCGCTCCGCTGGGAATCAGGAATCCGACGAGCAGCATCGGCAGAGCGGCGGCTTCCGAGAACAGGCCGGCTGAAATCAGCACCAGCGCGCCTTTGACGCTCAACTGAAAAGCCACTCCGGCGGCGAGGCCGGCGAGAAAAGGTCTGCGCCGGAACGCGAGATAGATGGCGGCCAGATGCGGCGCGAGCATCAGCGTGTCGGGTTCTTCGGGAATAATCCCGGGCGCCAAATAAAAAATCGAAAAGAAAGCCAGCCCCGCGGCAGCCAGATAGCCTTCGCGCCGAGACCACAGCGCGGCGGCCAAATGAAAGGCGAGCGCGCAGCAGAGACACACGAACACGGCGTCCGCGATGCGCAGCGGAAGACCGGTCCACGCTTCGAACATCAGGTAGAACGATAGATTCAGCGGAGGTTTGTCGTACCAGAAATCGCGATAGGGGAACTTGCCGGCCAGCACCTGAATCGCGGCAGCAAGATGATAGTCTTCATCGGTCCACAGCAGAAAGACGTGAGTTAATCGCGAGGCCAGGACCATGGCGGAGAGGCTCAGCCAGAAGACGAGTGCTCGCCAATGTTTGATCACGGTTGCGGTTCTTGTGCCAGCAGGACTCCGGAAAGATGGTCCTTATAGATCGGAATCAAACGGCGGGCTTCCGGAGTTGCAGCCACATCGGTATCGAGCACATAGTAATCGAAACCGTGGAGCAGCGTGATCTCGCTACGCTCCACCGGCTTCAGCGCGGTGAGGCGGTAGACATGCTGGTAATACTGAAGGGCGGGCGTGTGGTACCACTCGCCCGTGAGCGAGAGCGAGCCCGGCGGCTTGCTGCGTACTTCCCCACGAACGCGCTGGGCCATATTCTTAATGGGCGCATCGAATATCCACAGAGCAAAGTAGCCGGTGTGGAACTGCGTGAGGAACTGCGCGATCATTGCGATCGCCACGATGCCGTTCGCGATGCGCATGCCGGGACCGGAGATTTGAGACGCCGCGATAGCCCAGGCTAGCGCGAATAATACAAATAGATGCAGCCAGAGCCGGTCTATGGGATAGTTCAGGCCAAGGAAGATGTGAGAGGCGACGATTGCGGCCAAAGCAAGAATCAGGGCGAAGGCGGGCAGCAGTGTCCGGCGCGATCGTTTTTCTCGCAGGAAAACCCGCACGGAAACGGCGATTACGACGAGCATTACCGCCGGCAGCAGAAAATATTCGATGGCGCGGATGGCTGCGGCTGAACCGAGCCATCCGCCGTGGCCGTAGCCCGGAACGGCGCGGATCGTCCGCGAGACGAAGTCGTAAAGGGCTTCGCGCAGGGTGGGTAAGCCGACGTAGAACTGGTCGATATGCGCCTGGCGGATAGCGGGATAGCAGATCGCGAAAAGGATTATGCCGGCGGGCGCGGCAACGGAGGTCGACCGGAGCAGGCGGGTTCGAAGGCGGCCGTCCCCTAACAACAACGGACAGGCGACCAAGCCGATGACGGAGAAAGCCACGTTAAAAGTGGCCGCCATACTCAGTCCGGCGAAGATTCCGGCCATGAGGTCTCGGCCTCGAATGGAGAAAGAGATGGCCCAGACCAGGAGCGTGACTCCGAGCCCGTAGCCGCGCGCGGCGACCGAAAAATCGAGCAGCATGGGAGCGAGGCTCACGGCCACCAGCGTGATCCAACGGATGACGCTAGAGCCAACGGTGACCTCCAGGACCCGGTGCACTCCGATCACGAGGAAGAAACCGGCGAGCACGCTGGGCAGCCGCAGGGAGAATTCGGAGATATGCAGCGCGCGTACCGAAAGCTGGGCCAGGATGGAATAGAGGACGTGATTGTTGGGATCGTAATTGGTCCAGATGTTGGCCCAATGGTCGCGGACGTAATTCAGGTAGGTTGTGGCCTCATCCACGGTGATCGATTGGACTGCGGCTCGATAGGCGCAGAGGACGGTGCGGGCGAGGGCGAAAAGCAGAACGGCGGTTCGCTCAGTAAAACGCCATGATCCAGCCCCTGGCGGGCCGCTCACTGCTGCTGGATACGCTTGATGGATTCGAGCATGGTCTTGCCGACGATTTCCAGGCTCGTCGCGCTGATCTTGTCCAAAGTGTCGGTGTCCTTGTGCCAAGGCGGATAGTCGAAGTCGATGACGTCCAGCGAAGGCACGCCCAAGCGGACGAAGGGCATGTGATCGTCGTCCATGGCGTCAGCCTGGTTGGTGAAATTCTTTTGATAACCGAGCGAGGCGGCGGCGCTCCATACCAGACGCCGCAGACTGACGTCTGAATTGGTGTCCGTCATGATGTCCAGGCTTTTGTCGCCGATCATGTCGACATTGATCAGTGCCTTAAAGCGAACCCACGAGCCGTCCTTCCTCCACGTCTCGGCCATGTGGCGGCTGCCGTAGACGCTATCGGTAGCGCTCCATTCTCCGAAGGCCTCTTCGCCGTCGAAGAAGATCAGGTAGACATCGTCGGTGCGGGGCTGGCCGGCGAGCGCCTGGGCCAATTCGAGCAGGACTCCGGTGGAGGAGCCTCCGTCGTTGGCGCCTACGAAGTTGCGATTCTGAAAGGGCTTGGTGTCGTAGTGGCCGGTGATGGCGATGGCCTTGCCGTTCTTCCCCGGAAACTTGACGATGATGTTCTTCATCGCCACCGGGCCCCGCAGGGTTTGCGCAGTGAATGCATCCTCGCTGATCTGCGCCCCGGGCACCTTCACTTTTTCGAGAATGTAGGCCTGGAGCTTGTGATTGGCGTCCGACCCCGCCGGTCGGGGACCAAAGGCAACGGCGGCCTTGGCAAAGTCGAATGCTGCGGCTCCGGAGAAGTCAGCGGCGCTGGCCACGTTGGACAAACCGGTGGACAAACCAGCGGCGAAGAACAGAGCGATCAGGAAGGTTTGTGCGCGGAACATATATACCCCAGTGTAAAATTTCGACGGCGATCCAGTGGATCCAGCAGCGGCAGCACCAGCGCCGGTGGAACAAAGAATAGCGCAGCGAGAGGCATCCATGGGCCGGGGAAGAATTGGAGGGCATTGAACAGCCTCCGGGACAACAGGCGGAAGAATCCGCCGACGGGGCGAATTTCGATGCCGCTGAATCCGGCTTGCTGTAGCAGATAGTCGAGTCCGTAGCGTGTGTAGCGGAAATAATCGTGGGGCTGCTGGTGCTCTTCCCATTCGTGCGGCGCAATCAGAAGGAATCTTCCGCCGGGGGCCAGCGTGCGCGAGATTTCTTTCAACACGCAGCCGGGCTCGCGAACGTGCTCCAGCGTGACTACGTTTAGCGACGCCTCAAAAACGCCGGCGCGAAACGGAAGCGCGGACAAATCGCCCATGACGTCGATTCCCGAATAATCCCAAGCTGCATCGCCGACGGCCAGATCCAGGCCGATGTAGCGCTGCGCGGCGAAGAAGGATCGATGACTGCCCTCCCCTGCTCCGGCGTCGAGAACGCGCGCTTGGGCAGGAAGCGAGGCTGCGAAGCTTGTGACTGCGTCCTCGATGGCTGCCTCAAAATGCATCACGTAACGCCGCGGACCGGGCGGCAGCCACGACCGGACCTGCGCGTAATTCACGATTTTTTTCGAGCTTCCACCATGATGGTGGAACCGGCGCGGCACGCGGCTTCAAGCATCGTGAAGGGTAGCGAGGCCGCGGCCAGAGCCACATACGCCATGTCCTTCCACAACTGCTGGCGCGGCGTTTCCGCGACGTGACGCAGACGGCGGGCCATCGGATCCAGGTCCGGCGCGATGCTGGTGGCCAGGCCGGCGGGATTGTCACGCAAGGAAAAATGCTTGTGGCGGAGCACTTCGAATCCGCACTGATCGAGGAGCGAATCCAGATCGGAGCGGCGGAAGTTGATCAGGTGGCGCGGCGCGTCGATGCCGTTCCAACGCTCGCCCAGTACCAGGAACTGCCAACAGGCCGCGTTGGGAACCTGAATGATCAGGCGGCCATCGGGCTTCAGAAGACGATGCGCGGCTTCGAGATAATCGCCCGGATCGTAGAGATGCTCCAGCACATGAAACATGGTGATGACGGAACAACTGGAGGCGGCAATGGGCGCGCGGGCGAGGGTTGCGCAGATGGCCGGAACGCCGGATCGGCGCCAGGCTACATGCGCGGCTTCAAGCGAAAAATCGAGACCGGCGACGCGCAACCTGGCTCGGGCTCCGGCGCGCTGGCGCAGCATTTGGAGAAAGAGTCCGCCGCCGCATCCGACGTCGAGCACCAGACCTTCTTCCTCAGATTCGTGCATGGCGCGTTCGACGAAGCGGAGATGATCGCGCAGGACGAAGCGGCGATAGGCTTGCTCCAGGCGGCCGGCCGCGGTGGTTTCCGGAACGAACCAATAATCGGGCGGATAGTAGGTGTTCAGTTCCGCGGGCGAGGGGAGCGGATGCAGGCGGATGAGGCGGCAGTTGCGGCACTCGACGATCTGAAAAACTTTGTCGGTGGTGCGATAGAGGCGGTCGGTTGCGGAGAATAAGACTCGCGCCGATTCGGAGCCGCAGGCGGGGCAGGGGTCGCCAGGAGGGAGGGGCTGAGTGGCTACGTCGCGTCCTGCGACAGTTCCTTGAGGGGAATGCGGTATTTCAGAAGCAGGGTCCGGATCTGGCGCGGGGTTAAGCGGTGTTTGGAGCGAAAGGCTTTCCGCTTGCGCAGCATCGAAGGAATCATCGGCAACGCCAACCAATTCCCCCGGATCAATGCGGCTGCCACGGCCATTTTCCCCTGAGCTCCCGGATAGTGCCGAAGCTCCCCCCGGTTCCGGATCGCGGCCAAAATCCCCGCGGCGATTCTTGCGAGATGATATCCTGCGTTTGCCCAAAGCAGATTCCACGGAAACAGCTTCACTACCAACAGCACCCGATTGCGCTCAATCAGCGTCAAACGGCGGGCGGAGCCAATTCCCAGCGTCGCTCCGCGGTGATGGCGAACCACCGCCCCGGGAGCGTAAAAGCAACGCCAGCCGGCGATGCGTCCCCGCAAGCCCAGCTCAGCGTCGTCGGCGTAGGCGAAAAACTCTTCGTCGAAACCGCCAACGTCTTCTAGCATCGCACGGCGGTACATGGCTGCGCATCCGTCCGGCCACAGGACCTCCTCGACGCGGTCGAACTGGCCCTGGTCAATCTGGCCGGAGCCGCGGCCGCGGTTTTGACCGTCGGGATAGATCAGATGGCCGACTTTATCGATTTTCCGGGGATCCTCCCAAACCAGGATCTTGGAGGCGGCCATGCCCACATCGTCATACAGACGTATCACGGATTCGAGTGCCTCCAGCCAGCCCGGGTCGGCCTCGGCGTCGTTATTAAGCAGGGCGACAAGCTCGGACTGGGAGGCGGCGAAGCCCTGGTTATTGGCGGCGCAGAAACCCTGGTTGGTGGAATTGGCGATCAACCGGAGCGGCACGGGATAGGACTTGGCAAGGTCAAGTACCATTTCAACGGATCCGTCCTGGGAGGCGTTATCCACAACCAGCACCTCAAAGCGGGGATGGGTCTGGCGGGCAAGGGACGCCAGGCAGGCGTGGAGCAGTTCCCGACGGTTCCAGGTGACCACCACCACGCTGATCGATTGGGTGACCCCAGTGCTGACAACCGGGGCTGCGTCGGGTACCGGCACGTTGTTGTATGATAGTACGGCTAACCGGCGGTACGGGGCCGGAACTTTTCATAATCTTAACCGATAGGCTTAATCTTCTATGAACTCCGTTGGCGAAATTCTTCGGGGCGCGAGGGAGGGTCAAGGCCGCACGATGGCAGAGATCGCGGAGGAACTCTGTATCACGCGGCGGTACCTTCAAGCCCTTGAATGCGACGACTTAAGCAATCTTCCCGGTACATTCTTCTACAAGAGCTTCGTGAAACAATACGCTGCGATTCTGGGCGTTCCCGAGAGGAAATTGCAACCTGGCATCGACGCCATCACTGCACCTGAAACGGAACTTCCGCTGTTGGGTCAAAATCAGGGGGAGCCAGCTCCGGTACGGGTGCTGGACCCGATCGTCGAAGCTTCCAACCGCTATTTCTCGAACCGCAAGATCGGGGTTCCGATGGCGGCTCTTGCGGCGGTGCTGCTGGCGTGTTCCGGGTTTTACAGCTGGTGGAACCAGCCTCCGAAGCAAGCTCGCGCGCCGCGCTCTCAGTCTGCGCCCGCGTCGCGGAATACTGTTCCGGCTTCATCCGTGGAGGTCTCCACCACACCCGATGGCATCAACCACGTGGTACTAAACCTGGCGGCAACCGAGGAAACCTGGCTTTCCATCACCAATAGCGAAGGCAAGAAGATTTTCTCCGGCATCCTTCAGGCCAGCCAGACCAAGACGCTGACGGCGTCCGACACGGCGGAGATGAAAGTCGGCAACGCCGGCGGCATTGCGGTGCGGCTGAACGGCCGGGAGATTGGACCGATCGGTGGACGCGGTCAGGTACGGACGGTTCTTTTCACTCCGGATAAGTTTGAGATTGTGGAGCCTCCGCCACCGGCTGTGCCGGACGACGCCGCGCTGTAGCGCCACAACGTAAGCCGAGGAGGGGCGCAGCATGACCTCACGCTTAACAGCCTGTGGCGGAGGTCCTGCGCGTCTGGAACGACAGGCGAAAGCGCCTGTCCTAAGGGCTATGCACGGGCTGGTGGTGGCCCTGGTTTTAGCTCGAGCGTGGGCGCAGGCTCCGGCCCAAGGCGAGCCTGAAGTGGTGACGCACGAAGCGCCGGCGACCTTCAGCAGCCGAGTCAACCTGGTGTCCGTGCCGGTGGTGATTCGCGACCATGAAGGCCGCGCGGTGGGCGGGTTGCGGCAGGGCGACTTTCAGCTTTTCGACAAAGGCAAGCCGCAAGTCATCACCAAGTTCACGATTCAGACCAGCGGCCCCGCCGCAGTGTCCGCAACGCCTTCGGCGCCTCCCGCGGCAGGAACTGTGGCGCCTTCCCCGGCAACAGCGTCCAAGCCGGAGTTGCCGGACCGCTACGTCGCCTATTTCTTCGACGACATCCATATGCAGCCCGGCGATCTGTTGAATGCTCGCCGGGCCGCGAGCCACCATTTGGATCAAGCGCAGGATCCGAACTTGCGCGCGGGAGTTTTTACCACCAGCGGCCGCACGACGCAGGGCTTCACCAACGATGTCCAAAAACTGCACGACGCGTTGAACCGGATTCAGCCATGGACATCGATCAATGATAAATCCGAGTGTTTGCAAATCAGCTACTACCTGGCTGACTATGTCGTCAACAAGGAGATGTCGCTGTCGCCGTTCGGCATCACTGGCAGCAGCCAGATCGCGGCGGTGTTGCTGGGCGAAGCGGACGGCTGCTTGCATCACCCCGACGACCGCAGCCTCCCGCTCCGGTATCTCTGGCAGACAGCGAGCACCGCCCTGCAATACGGGAAGGAAGAGACGGCCAGCGGATTAGCGGTGCTGAGGGATTTGATCACCAGAATGTCCGCTCTCCCCGGAAGCCGGACCATCGTCATGGTGTCGCCGGGGTTCATCATGGGCGAGGATCATCGAATCAGCGAAAACGTAATTCTGGACAGCGCGATTCGCGCGAACGTGATCATCAACAGTCTGGATATCCGCGGCGTTTATACGCCGCTTCGAACACCTACTTTTGACTCGGAATCCCGCGGCCCGAACAATCCTGACGCGGCGGTTGTCCACATGAATGCGGACAAAGACGAAGCCTACAGGGCGGGCGACGTGCTTGCCGAACTCGCTGACGGCACCGGCGGGAAGGTGCACAACGATAACGATTTTGAAGGAGGACTCAAGGAACTTGCCGGAAGGCCGGAGTATGTTTATGTGCTCGGCTTCTCGCCCGACAATTTGAAATTGGACGGAAGTTATCACGGGCTCAAGGTGAAGCTGAACGACGGAGCGAAGTTCGAGATCGAGGCGCGGCGCGGGTATTGGGCTCCGAGTCATGCGGCCGATCCGGCTGAAGCGGCGAAGGAGGAGCTCAAAGAGACGCTGTTCTCGCGCGATGAGATCGCGGATATTCCGCTGGATCTGCATGCGGAGTTCTTCAAGCCCAGCGGCGGGAACGCGGAGATCAGCGTGGTCGCGCGGCTGGATGCCAAGGCGTTGAAGTTCAGGAAGGCTGAGGACCGGAGCAACGATACTCTGACGGTTGTGACGGGCCTGTTCGATCAGAACGGAAACTATATTTCCGGGATCGAAAGAGTAATGGAGCTGCGGCTTCGGGACAAATCGCTCCAGGCTCTGGCGAGTTCCGGAATCAGCGTGGAGCAGAGTTTTAGCGTGCCTGCGGGGCGATACATCATACGGGTGGTGGTGAAGGACAGCGAAGGGCACACCACGGCGGCCCGGAACACCGGTATCGAGATTCCATGAGAACGTTTTTTGTCTTGGCGCTGCTGTGCCTGGCGGGCGGTGCGGTTCCGGCTCAGGTGATCCAGACCGAGAGCCGCACGGTGCTGGTGGACGCCGTGGTCACCAGCAAAGCGGGAGAATACGTCCACGATTTAACGGCCAAGGATTTTCGCATCTGGCAGGACGGCAAGCAGCAGGCGATCACCAGCGTCGCCATTGAAGCGAAATCCACGGAGCCGCATTTTCTGGTGCTGTTTTTCGATGACACCAGAATGGCCGCGCAGGATCAATTCCTGGCGCGGCAGGCCGCTTCCCGGTTCATCGACGCAAATGCAGGATCGCGCCGCTTGATGGCGGTGGTGAGCTACAACGGCGCTCTGCGCATCGCCCAAAATTTCACGGACGACGCCGGACGGCTGAAGGACGCGCTGACCCGGGTGGAATCCTCCAGCAGCGTAACCAGCGCCTCCAGCCTGGAGCGGCCTTCCGCGGGCGCGCCGACTGCCGCGGACAATTTCGAGTCCCGCAACATGCTTCAATCGCTGGGGAATCTGACCAGGGGGCTCGGCGTTCTTCCTGGCCGCAAGACAGTCGTTTTGCTGACGGGAGGGTTGTCTTCCACGGCCGATCAGAAATCCGCGATCACGGCGGCGATTGAGGCTTCCAGCAGGTCGGGCGTCGCGATCTATCCGGTGAATGTGCGGCCGATTTCCGTTGAGATCGATCCATCGGCTGCGAATCCGCAGACTCGGGTTGTTGGACGAGGCGCGCGCGGGCTTCAGGGCGCGGATGATTCGCCCAGGATTCCGGATCCTTCCGCAACCAGCCAACAGTTCCTGCTGGCGCTGGCCAGCGGAACCGGAGGGTTCCTGATTCCGGACTCAAGCGATTTGCTGAGAGGCTTGCAGCGGATCGGCAAAGAACAAACCGAATCCTACGTGCTGAGTTATACGCCCCCCGCATCGAAGGACGGGAGCTGCCATACCTTGCGGGTTAAGGTGGATCGTCCGGGAGCAACGCTCCGCGCCCGCAGCAGCTACTGCGCCACGAAGCCGCTGGATTTGATCGCGGGCACTGCGGCGGCCAAGGATTTGGAGAGCCGCGCGGCCGGCGAGGAGGCCGGGAACCTGCGCGCGTCGATTCAGCTTCCGTACTTTTACAGCGGGGCAGCGCCGGAGCGGTCCTCCTCGGGACCAGAATCGGCGGCCCGCCCGGCTGAGACAGGCTCCGTTACGCCGTTTCTGGAAAGCTCACCGGGCGTTGCCAGGGTCCACCTGGCGGCCGAAATCGCAATCGGCGCGTTGAAATTCGAGAATCAAAAAGGCCCGAAGCTGCATGCCGAGATCAACATTCTGGGCGTCGCCAGCACTTCGGACGGCGGTGTGGGGGCGCGCTTCAGCGACGTCCTGAAGCTGGATTTCGATAGTCCCGCGAAGTTCGAGAAGCAAAAGGGAACACCGGTGCATTATGAAAAGGAGTTCAAGATCGCTCCCGGGAAATACGCGTTTGCTCTTGCATTCGGCTCCGGCGGCGCGAGTTTTGGCAAGATCGATGCGCCGCTGGTCGTGGAGCCTTGGAATCCCGCGGAGCTGACGCTGAGCGGCGTGGCGCTGAGCCGCGAGACGCACCCGGCTGCCGATATCGGTCTGGTTTCTTCCCTGGTGGAAGATCGAAAGCCGCTGGTCGCGGAGGGCACTCAGTTCGTTCCCTTCGGCTCCAACCAATTCGCCAAATCGGAGCAAGGCTTCTTCTATCTTGAGATTTACGATCCGGATCCGGCGTCGGTGAGGGTCCGGGTGCGCGTGCTGGATCGCAAGAATGGAGCGCCTAAATGGGACTCCGGACTGACCAAGCCTCCTCTTCCGGACAACGGTGGCAAGCCTTCGATCCCCGCTGGTGCGGGCTTGGGGCTGAACTCGCTTGCAATTGGAGCGTACCAGCTCGAAATCACGGCGTCCGATTCCGCGGGGAAGGAAGTTGAGCGGACGGTGGATTTCGAGGTCCGATGAGCGGGATGTAGGCGGGATCATTCCAGCCAAGCCACTTGTTATGCCGCAATAAAGCGTGGATACTTAAGTACGGAAGCCGCTGTGAGCCAAGCCAGAAATGAAGTTGTAACCCGAGAAACTCGTAAACAAATCGCGGAATTGGAATCGCTCGGGTGGTATCACAGCATTGAATTGCCTGACGGCAGGGTCCTGAACGGGCTGCTGGAGCTCGAACAACTTCGCCGCCGGCTGGCGTTGTTCCCGATACCGGACGACCTGCGCGGCGCTCGAGTTCTGGATATAGGGGCATGGGATGGCTGGTTCAGCTTCGAGCTGGAACGAAGAGGCGCTCAGGTGGTGGCTCTGGACCTGGTTCACAATCCCAAATTCTTAATCGCACGCGAGCTTCTGAAATCGAAGGTTGAGTATGTGGTGGCGGACATCTGCAGGATTCCGGCTGCTGAGCTGGGCAAATTCGATATCGTGCTGTTCCTGGGCGTCCTCTATCACCTGAAACATCCGCTGCTGGCGCTTGAAAGAGTGTGCGAGCTCAGCACTGACTTTGCTTGCATTGAGTCCTACGTCACCGATAATGGCGACGACCTGAATGTTCCACCATCGCTCGAATTCTATGAAGGAACGGAGCTGCGTGGACAGTTTGACAACTGGGTGGGTCCGAACACCTCGTGTCTGCTTGCCATGGCGCGCGCCGCGGGGTTTGCTGTGGTAAAACTGGAAGGCGTGTTCGAGCAGCGCGCCAACGTAACCTGCCACCGCAAGTGGCAGACCGAACTGGCAGGAAGCACCTGGACCGCCCCCCCCCCAGTATTGCTTTGCGTGGAGAATGCTGTTTCGCGTGACCACACCTTCTCGGCGGCGTCGGACGATTATGTCTCGCTGTGGTTCGGGTCCGAAGGCTCCGAGCTTTGCTCCGATACCGTTCGCGTAGAGATTGGGCCGTATGCGGCGCGTCCGGCGCAGGTGGCGAGGACCGGCCGCGACGGGTGGATTGCAATTTGCAGGCTACCACCCGGACTCGCGCCGGGCTGGCATGAAACCCGCCTCCGAATGTCCGGAGGCCAATTCAGCAATTCTGCCCGCATCCCGGTGGATTTGTCTCCCGAGGAACGTCGAACGGGACAAGCCGGGCCAGCTGCCTCGCCCACGCTCATGATCCACTCAGTAACGGACGGAAGAACATGGGAGCTCTCGAAGGTGAAAGCGGGAGCTCGAAGCTGCTTGTCAATCTGGGCGCGAGGAATTCCAGGCGAGTGCGGGTTGAATGAGGTGTCCGTGCATCTCGGCGAAATGCGGGTGCCTGCCGCGTTCGTTGGGGAGGCTGACCGCGATGGATTAAGGCAGGTCAATGCCATGATCCCGTCCGAAATCCGGGTTGGGCGGTCTGTTGTCCGGCTTCAGTGTAGCGGCGCAGTCTCCGCGCCTGCCGAAATCGAATTCATCCGTTAGTGGCCTGTCGCAGTTGGAAGATCAGTACCGCTCCCTATGGTCGCGGGGCGAGAAACGCGTCGAAACAGATCCGCGACTTAGGGAAGCGGTTTGGGCGAATGTTAACGGGCTCGCCAGCGCTTCTGAGCGATCAGCATACAGAAGCCAACCACGACAAGCAGCCATGTGCCCGGCTCAGGCACGGCGGCTGCGGCGACAACAGCGCTGGAGCCAATCGCCGAAGCGCCTTCCACATCCAGCGTAAAAGCCAGATTGAATACGGTTGTCGTCACTGGCGGCCCGGTGACCTGGGGGAACCACCCACCTGGAGCGATGACAAGATTATCGATGTTCAATACCAGCGAAGTAATCACCTCACCCGTAAAGTCCGGCACCTCGAAATCATTTGCCCCTCCCGAAGAAGTTCCATAGGAGGTCCCCGGAATCATGCCGACGCTGAGTGAATCTCCGGCGTCGAGGGCGTCCACCACGGATGTAAAATCCGCGCAAGTGGAATCGATTGTGATGCCGGTCCCGATTGAAGATAAGCCGATGCCCTGCACCATGGTGATGGCAGGACAGACGCCGACAATGAAGCAGTCAACTCCGTAACCGCCAATGGCGAAGAGAGCCGAGACGTTGGTGGCGTCACTCGATCCGACGGTTCCAATCATGTCGGTGTCTGAAATGGAGCCCAAGAGTTGCGAGGCGGACACTCCCTGAGCCAACCCGAAGAGCGCAAGAATTCCTCCGAATATTATTTTGGTATTCATCCTTGCCGCACCTCTATTATGCTCGGTTATGCGTCACTTTTATTTCGTTTTGTCTACGAAATTTGCTCGCGTGGCCGGCAGCAGGTGGCAAAATTTTGGCGCATGCGGAGCGACGGGCGTAGCCGCCCGGGCCTTCAGGGTACGATAACCGCTGCGCCGTCGATGGCGTCGTTCTTTACCGCTAGCAGGGCGTCGTTGGCCTGGGCTAGCGAGAAGACGGTCACGCGCGGGCGGAGCTTGATTTCCGCGGCGAGTTTCAGGAAATCGCGGGCATCGGCGCGGGTCATATTGGCGACGCTGCGGATTTGGCGCTCACCCCACAGCAGGTTGTAATCGAACTGCGGCACGCGGTCGAGATGGATGGCGTTCACGGCGACTACTCCGCCCTTGCGCAGACTGGAGAGCGCGGCGACGACCACGTCTCCGCTGGGCGCAAAGGTGACGGCGCGGTCCAGCGTCACGGGCGGGCGGTCACGCTCCTCGCCTACCCAGGTCGCGCCCAGAGATTGCGCCAGCTTGCGATGAGACTCGCCGCGAGTGGACACGAAGACCTCGCAGTTCCAGGCCTGCAAGACAGGCAGCGCCAGGTGCGCCGAGGCTCCGAAGCCGAAGAGACCCACGCGCTCTCCGGGTTGCACGCCGGCCACTCGCAGGCTGCGGAAGCCGATGATGCCGGCGCACAGCAGCGGAGCGGCCGCCAGGTCGTCAAGTGCTTCCGGGAGACGCACCGTGAAATCGGCGCGGGCCAGCGCGAATTCCGCGTAGCCTCCATTGACGGTGTAGCCGGTGTAGACCGGAGCGTCGCAAAGATTCTCTTCGCCGCGGCGGCAATAGGGGCAGGTACCATCGGTGCCGCCGAGCCAAGATACGCCCACGCGCGTGCCGATGGGAATCTCCGCGCCTGCGACCACCTCGCCGACGATCTGGTGACCGGGAACGATGCGGGGACCGAGAGGGGGAAGCTCGCCCTCGACCACGTGGAGATCGGTGCGGCACACCCCGCAGGCCTTGACGCGCAGAACTACGTGACCGGGGGTCGGGTCGGGCCGCGGGATCTCTTCAAGCTTCAGGGGCCTTTGGGCAATCGGCTGAGGGATGGTCAGCGCCGCTGCGGTCATAATTTCAGAGACTCAGCACGGGACAGGGCGAACGGCGGATGATTTCGTAGGACTGGGTTCGCAGGCGCCCGAAGGTCTCGTGCATGACGCCGCGGCCAATGACCACAAGATCGGCATGACGATCGAGCGCCGCCTGGCGCACAACTTTGCCCACTCCTCCGGCCACGACGGTGGCCTCATAGCTGGTTCCAGCTTCGGCTTGCAGCTTGGCCATGTCCTTGCGGGCGGCGTCGAGGAGGAACAGCGCGAACTCTTCGCCGCCGGTGTCGTAGGGCTGGTTCTCGGCGCCGGGGACCGCGTGGACCAAAGTAAGGCCCGCGCCCAATTCCTGCGCCAGTTCAGCGGCGCGAAGGAGCACGGGGGTCTGCTCCACGCCACGGTCGACGGCCACTACGATGTTGCGGCAGGGGAGATGTTCCCGCATCGCGGGATCGTCGGCGTGCACCGCGGTCCATACAGCGCTTTCGGCGTCGTGCAGAACCTTGGAGACCACCGATCCCATTAACAGGCTGCGAAACTTGCCATAGCCGTGGGTCGGCATCATGATGAGGTCGATGGCATGCTCGCTGGCATAGTCCGAAATGTTGACCGCCGCGTCGCCCTCCTGCACTACGATTTCGGTTCCTGGCACGAGAGTGTATTCCTTCAATAAATCCTCGACGTGCGGCTTCATGGAGGGGAAATCGAAGACCACGGGAAAGGACCGGTCCACGCCTCCGAAGGTTTCCATGGGGACTTCCACGACGTGCATCACGGTCAGCTTGGCTTGGAACTGCTCGACGATGGTCTTCACGTACGGGCGCAGAGCCTTGGACCGGTCAGAGAAATCGACCGGAAATAGAATGTTCTTGAAAGCGGGCATGTGATCCTTTATTAGATCAGACTTTTCGCTATCCACAGTGGGGCGCTTTGGGCGACGCGGCCCGTTTGAAGGGTACGGGAGTTTGCGTTACTTCTTGTCCGGTAAAGCGAATACGTAGACCGCATTCTGGCTCTTGGGCAGGGCCTTGCCCGCGGGGCTCAGGTTCAGGAGGCCTTGCGTCATCAGGCCGTCGCCAGTCATCACGGCGACGTACTGTTTGCCGTTCACCGCGTAGGTGATGGTGCTGACGGAGACCGATCCGCCCACAGCGGTCTGCCACAGAACTTTTCCGCTGGTGGCATCGAGAGCATAGAAGTGACGTCCCAGATCGCCCCAGAAAGCGACTCCACCAGCGGTCAGCACCACCGATCCGTTGGTCTGCGCGGGGCCTTTGTAGAATTCGTGAATTTCTCCGGTGGACATGTCGATGCGGGCGACGCCGGCGTTTTTCTCCGGGGTCGAGTTCGGTCCAGGGACAGGCGTGCGTCCGGCGCTGACACCCATATCCAGGCAATTATCGTTATAGGGAACGTAGAGCGAATTGGTTTCCGGACTATACGCCGTCGGCCAATAGCTGCGGGTGTTGTAGAAGCAGATGGTGTGATTTTTTTCGCCCTTGTCTTTGAACACCAGGTCCCAGTTGATGGTGGTCTTGCCGGTTTTTCCGTCGATGTTCGAGATCAGGAATTTCGGCGTGTCATAGGGGAACGGAGACGCCCACAGAAACTGGCCGGTGCCGCGATCGAGCGCAAAGACTCCGCCGCCTTCGCCGACCATCACCGCGACATCGCGCTGCTCGCCGGGCTTGAGATCGGGATTGGACCATTTGACGAACTTGGGATCGAGACGCAAGGTAGTGTGGAACAGCGTGCGTTCGTGGGTGTAATCCTCGTCCCAGTCGTCGCCCGGTAGATGCTGGTAGTACCAGGCGAGCTTGCCGGTGGCGGGATCGAGAGCGACGGTGGAATTGCTATAGAGGTCGGAGGGCGCCGTACGCGGAATCGCGTCGATATTGCCGGCGTGGCGATCTAGGCGAGTGTTGGGCGTTGGATTGGCGATGCCCCAATAGACCAGGTTGCGCACCGGATCGTACGTTCCGGGAAGACCCCAGGTGGAGGTGGTGCGCTTCTCTTCCGGCGCTCCGCCCCAGGAATCCGGGTTGACGTCGTCCTTTCCCTGCGCGGTGTAAAATTTCCAAAGCTCTTTGCCGGTGAGCGCGTCGTTGGCCGCGATGTAGCAGTTGGCTCGCAGGCCGCCGGTGCAGGTTCCCCCGGTGATCACTTTTCCTTGGACGACAATCGGTCCTGAGGTGTGTCCTCGCGGATCGGCCGCGGACCAGCGTAGCTTCCCGGTGGCGGCGTCGATGCCCACAATGGTGCTATCGGGCGCGCAGTAGAGGATGACGTCCTGATAGATGGCGATGGTCTTGGAACGGGCGCTGTTCGCGCTTCCGCCGCCTTGCATCTGGTGCTTGTATTCCCAGATCAAATCGCCGGTTGCGGCGTTGAACGCGTCGACCGCTCCGGCCGGCGCGATAACGTACATTACTCCGTTGTGAACCAGAGGAATGCCTTCCATGCTTCCGGCGGAAAGCGCTTTCGTCCATGCCAGCGCGAGCTGCCCGACGTTCTGCTTGTCGATCTGCTTGAGCGGGCTGTAGCGCTGCGCGTCGTAGGTGCGGCTGTACATCAGCCAGTCGTCAGGACTTGGATTCTTGAGCATCTCCTCGGTGACCGGCTTGTAGTCTTTCACCTGCGCGATTCCCACGGACGCGAACGCGAACATCATGGTCGTTCCGATACAGAGCGGCTTCATACTGAGAAGCTTGTGCATGCAATTCCCCCTCGGGCGCATTATACTACCCGCATGGCTTCACGCGTATCGCGCCGGAATATTTTGAAGACCGCGGCGGCGCGCACATCGTGACGCTGGTTTGGGTTGAACGGGGCGTGCCGGATATCAAGTCGACGATCACCGCGCCGTATCCGCGGGAGCCGACTCGTGAGGCGGTGCGGGCGGTGGCGGCCCGGACCGGTATCACTTTTTCGTAAACGAGGGCGGCTCGATTTGATCGATGACGAGCACCTGAAGCGGCGCGGTGGTGGGTTCCAGCTTGAGACCAAACTCCTCGATCGCTGTGAAGAGGCTCGGAGTGGCAGTCAACGCAGCCTGCGAGGTTGGCGCCACGAATCTGAGCCTATAGTTGTAAGCGTCGGTGAGGCCGGTCTTATCGTTCACAACCGAACCAAGTTGAAGTTCCAGATTCGCCGCAAACTTGGGCATTGTCACCCGCCGGCCTGTGGCCATGGTCAGTCCGTTCTTTAGGTCCATGCTCATGCCCGTTGGGCCATCGGCCGAACCTTTTGCGATACCGGAGATGGGGATCGGACCGTCGGGACAAATCCCATCGGCCATGCGGGTTCCTGGGGCGCAGTTATCTATGGGAAGAGAGTCCTTTAGCTTAAGGCTACCTTCGGTCACGACAAGGTTATAAGCAGGGAACTCCTGAGTCTCGTGGTGGACCCTGAGGTTAAAGCTCTTCGCCAACATGGCCTGGAGCATCAGTTTGTACTCTTCTTTCGTCGCGCCGGCGGGGACTTTAGCAGTAATGTCGTAACGCGTGGTCTTAGTCCATTCTGGACCGGAAAACTTTTGAAGCCTCTCGTAATAAGCCAAGACAACCAGGTTTGCAAGGACCATGCTGTTCCCCGCCAGGTGTACAGGATCAGGAGTGCCCGGGCCGCCCTGGAACATTCCGGAGATGCGCCTTCCATCCGGCAGCACGAGCGGCTGTCCGCTTGCGGGCCGGATGGAAACACTTGTGAATTCAGGAGCGGGCTTTGTCTTCTGCGCGAAGCCGAGCGCTGGCGCGAACACCAAAAACACGACCGGCGCGATTCGCAATTGCATGGTTTACTCCTTGTAACGTTGACACTTCGAGAACTCAGACGCTGGCAGCAGCGCGGGCGATCTCTCCTGCGCTTGGGAGTTTCTCGGCGGTCCAGCATAGCTCCAAAAGCTTGCGGGCCTGCGGTTGCGGGAGTACGCCGTTTGCGAGATCCAGAAACTTCACGTCCAGTGCGGCGTCGGACATTGGATTTTCGATGCTGCCGATGACTTTGTCAATGGATTTTTCGAGACGCATGCCGTTCTCTAGCGTGATCGCGATCTTTACTTGCGCCTCGCCGACGCTGGGATCGACGGTCGCGGTCACGCGGTCGCGTAACGCAATGATCGCCGGATCGCGAACCAGCGTGTCGCTGAACTGCTTTTCGCCCGCGGCTCCTTCGACGATCGCGATCGCCGACGCGTAATACACGCTGAACTTGCCTTCGAGGCCGGTTTGCGGGTTTTTCTTGCCGGTCAGTTCGAGCACCAGTGGATGCACGCGCAGATCGATCCGCTCAATTTGGCTCGCCGCCAGATTGTATTGATTGCGAAGCTGAATGCAAGCATCGATGGCGGGATGAATCACGATGCCGCAAGCGAACGGCTTGTAGGTGTTGAGCGAAATCTCATAAGTCTGGCCCAGCATCTTGGTGATCTCGCTATAGTCTCGCGCGGTTGAGAGCACGTTGGCCCAGCCGGCCTTGGCCTCGATGGCCTGTTCTGAACTCGTGAAATTGCGCGACGCGAGCATCGCCGAGGTGAGGCCGTTCTGCGCGGCTCGACCGGGATGGAAGCTCTTGGTCATGGTGCCAAACATTTCTTTCAGGCCCACGGGTTGCGTGGCGGCGATGCCCAGCGCCCAGGTCATCTGCTGATTGTTCAGTCCCAGGAGCTTGCCCACGGCGGCGGCCGATCCGAAGACTCCGGTTGTTCCGGTGATGTGCCAGCCTGCGTCGTAGTGCGTGGGATAAACGGCGTTGCCGATGCGGCATTCCACCTCCACTCCCAACACCAGGGCATGCAGGAAATCGGCGCCGAAGACGGGCTTGTACTCGGACAGGGCCAGAATCGCTGAAGCCACCGGACCGGCGGGATGGATCACGGTTCTGAGATGGGTGTCGTCGTAATCGAAAATATGCGAGGCGATGCCGTTTACCAGGGCTGCGTTGAGAACGTCCATGCGCTCCTTGCGGCCGAGGATGGTGGCTTGCGCAGGGCCGGCGAAGGGCGCGAGCGCTCCGATGGCGATGTCCACAGTTTCGTGGCGCGAACCGCCGACCGCGCATCCTACCCAATTCAATAAAGTGCGGGTGGCTTCCTTGTTGACCAGGTGAGGAATGTCTCCAGGCTTCGATGCTACGACGTACTCGGCGAGATGGCGGGTGACGTCTTTCCCTGGAGAAGCGGTCTGCGGAGGCGTGGTTTTATCGTCGCCCTTGGCCTCGTCCACTTCTGCGCTCGCTGTAAGCCCCGCCAACGCAATTCCGCGTACAAAGTCCCTACGATCGATTCTTGGCATGCCGTGCTCCGTTGTGGCTACTCAAACTCAAGCTCTATCGTACCGCCAGGCTCAAGTGCAGCCCAGAGCGAAAGTAGTTCGCCACGGCATGCCCGGACTTGTGCGATTTGCTCCTCGGTGAGGCGGCGCGCTCCCGCAGACGCGTGCTGATTGTAGTCGTCGGCAGTGATGAGGACGCCGCTGGCACGCTCGGTGTCGAACATTCCCACGATGTGCTCGACTTCGATGGCTTCCGCTGGAAGCTTGCCGCGAGCGCCCTTGCCGGTGGTGTCATCGATTTCCCATCCCTCGGCGATCAATCCGAAAAATCCGCGCCGGAACCCGAGCGTGGATTCCACGGCGAAGTGCGTCAAATCGTGCATTGCGAAATGCATGGCGTGACGGGTTTGTTTCTGCCACGTCACTGAGCCATCAGCTCGTGTGCAACGGAGCAGTCCGGCGCCGTCGGCGCGCTTGGTAATTTGAATGCGCAGCATCCGTAACCGATAAGATAGCCCATGTATATGGTTCGGATCTGGATTTCGCGCGACAGCACGATTCCCGTTCGTGAGCAGGTGAGCGCTCAGCTCCGCTTTGGAATTTTGAGCGGGCGGCTTGCTCCGGCGGAGCGTTTGCCCAGCGTTCGAGATCTGGCGCGGCGGCTCAAGATCCACGCGAATACGGTCAGCGCGGTGTATCAGGAACTGGCGGCCGGAGGTTGGGTGAGGGCGAAGGTCGGCTCGGGCGTGTTTGTGCACGATATCAAGCGTGGGGGCGCGGACGACGGGATCGAGAGCTTTGTGCGCGGCTGCATTGAGGAAGGTTCCCATCGCGGATTTACGGTGGAAGCGCTCCACGCTGAGTTTGAGAAGGCGAGCGGAGGATTGCGGACCCAAGGCAAAACGCAGGGCTTGGTGGTGGCTCATGCGGATGTCAATTTTGCGCGGATTCTGGCAGCCGAGATTCAGGAGGCTGCGGGGTGCGCGGTTCGGCATGCCGTTCCGGCGGAGGCGCTTCGGTCGGCGGAGTTCCAGGATTGCCTGGTCTTGACGACGGCGTCGGGAATCGAGGCGGTATCGCAATTGCGGGCGGACCGCAGGATGCTGCTTCCGCTGAAGACACTCGAACAGGTGCTGGATGGCATCGAGCTGCCGCCATCGCCATTCCTGATCGGAATTGTTTCACGGTCTGAATCGATTCTGAAATGGGCTTCGTTGCTGATTGCAGCGCTGGGAGGGGCGGGAAACGATGTGATCTCGCGCAACCCGGATCAGCCGAAGTGGCGGGACGGGCTCGCGGCATGCGATGTGGTGGTGGCGGATGTTCTGGCGGCTGCGGAGCTGCCGAAACAGATTCGGCCGATTGTGTTGCGGGTGGTGCCGGAGGCGTTCCTGCAGGAAGCTCGGAAGCTTGTGACGGTTGGGAAAGCGTAACAGGCGCCTTATTTGCGACTGGATTTGCGGCCGCATACTGTCGCTATGAGAACCAGACTCGTGATGGTGCTTTTGGCGATCGGATGCGTAGCGACGGCCCAGGGAGCGGAGAGAATTCGATACGAGCAAATAGCGGATCGCATAGGCGCGCTCGGTGGCGATCGCGGCGCCACGGTTTTCACAATCGACGGGATGAAACATGCAGGCGTAAGGTTTCACCTCAGCCCCGATCAGGTGTCCCTGTATCGGAAGGACGGGTCCATTGAGGGCATACGCTTCGACCAGATCGCCCGTGTTGAGATCGGCCATCGACGAAGGCACTTCTTTGAATTTACTGTGATGAGCGCAGTTGGCGTCGCCGCCCTTCCAGTGTTGGTTTGCGATGGAGACTTTGTTTGCGCGGCCCTTGCGGCAACGGTAATTTCCCCCACGGCAGCCGCCGTCGCTGTGGGGAGCGCGCCGGTGACGCTGGCAATGGACGGCGTGGCCTTGTTGATTCCGCCGAAAGTCTACGAGATCGTGCATTAGCTTCCGCCCGCTGCGGGGAGTTGCTAGTCTATGTCTCATGTGGAAACTCATCCTTAGCGGCTGTGTTGCCGTTTCCGCGATGGCTGCCGAACCTCCCGTTCCGCCGGGCGGCGATTGGCCCATGTATAGTCACGATCCGGCAGGCACGCGCTATTCGCCGCTCACCCAGATCAACACGAAGAACGTCACCAAGCTGATGCCCGCTTGGACCTATCGGCTCCGCTCGGAGGCCGAGCGCACTGCGGCGGCCGGAGGGGGAGGGGGAGGAGTCGCAGGTTATTCGGAAGTCACGCCTATCGTCGTCAACGGCACTATGTATCTGCCGGCTGGAAAACGCGTCTTGGCGCTGGATCCCGAGACGGGCAAGGAACTTTGGAGCTATACGCTGACCGGCGCGGGGAATCCGTCGAATCGCGGCGTTTCCTATTGGCCTGGCGACCGCAATAATCCTCCGCGCGTCATCTTCACCGCGGGCCGCCGCATGATCGCGCTGAATGCCACTACGGGTAAGGTCGATCCAGGATTCGGCAACGAAGGCGAAGTCGATCTGGTGGTGCCGTACAATTCGCCTCCGACAATTTACGGCAATTTTGTTTTTGCCGGGGCCAATGTTCCGGAGCAGCCGGCGACTGGCCTGCCTGGCAATACTCGCGCGTACGATGCCCGCACCGGCGCGAAGCTGTGGGAGTTCCACTCTGTCCCGCAGCCGGGCGAGCCGGGCCATGAATCCTGGCAGGGAGACGATTGGAAGAACCGCACTGGCGTCAACAACTGGGGCTTTTATATGACCGTGGATGCGCAGCGCGGCTTGCTTTATTCCACTTTCGGCAGCCCGGCGAGCGATTTCTACGGCTTCGATCGCCCGGGTAACGATCTGTTCGGCAACTCCGTGGTGGCCATCGACATCAATACGGGCAAAATGAAATGGTATTTCCAGGCAGTGCATCACGACTTGTGGGACATGGATCTGCCGCCTGCGCCGCCGCTGCTGGACGTGACCATCAACGGAAAGAAGATGCCGCTTTTGGCGCAGACCGGCAAGCTGGGCTACATGTTCCTGCTGAATCGCGAGACCGGCCAGCCGGTGTTTGGCGTGAAGGAGACGCCCGTTGCGCAGAGCACGGTTCCGGGCGAACACACCTCGCCCACGCAGCCGATTCCGGTCAAGCCTCCGGAGCTGGCTCGGCACAGCTTCAAAATGGAAGATCTGGTGACCGCCGACGACACCAACGAAGCGCACGCGAAGGCTTGCCGCGAGCTTGCCGAGAAGAGCGGGCCGCTGGTGAACGAAGGGCCGTTTACTCCGTGGGTTTATCGAGCGCCTGGCGCGCCGCCTACTTCGAGCGTGATTTTCCCCGGGGCAATCGGAGGCACCGATTGGGGCGGCGTGTCTGCCGATCCCAAGCAGGGGCTTGTTTTCGTGAACACCTCCGACTACGCCAGCCTTGGTTGGATTGAGAAGATGCCGGATGGCTCGCGAGTGCCTTACGACCAGCGCAGCGTTTATGGCTCTCCGGTTCCATCGAAGTTTTGGGATCGCAAGACGGATCCGAGCGGCGCTCTGCTGGGCGAGCAAAGCTGGCCGTGCCAGAAACCGCCATGGGGACGCCTGAGCGCGGTGAATGCGGCCACGGGAGACATCGCGTGGCAGGTGCGGTTGGGCGTTACCGATTCGTTGCCCGAAGGCAAAAGGAATACCGGCCGGGTAAACGTGGGCGGCTCGATCGCAACGGCGGGAGGGCTGGTATTCATCGGGGCTACAAACGACCGGCGCTTTCGCGCGTTCGATTCGAAGACCGGTAAGGAATTGTGGGTGACGAAGCTCGACTACAGCGCAATCTCGACGCCAATTACGTATCAAGGCAAGAACGGAAAGCAATACGTGGCCATCAGCGCCTCGGGCGGCGCGGGAATCACCGATCCGAATCCCAGCCGGACGGAGTCGCTGTACGTGTTCGCGCTGCCGTAGTAGACGCGAATTTGAAGCAGGCAAGACTCAGCGAGCCGAAGGTACAGGAGGCGACAGGAAACACGGCCGCGCCGATGTGCAAGCCCACGGTGCGATGTGCCGCGTCGATGGTTCCCGTCGCTCCGAGGTACGCCAAACGGAGCGTGTAATAGCAAAACAGCAAGCTGGCACAGGCGGATAGAGCGCCGCCGCATAGCACAAGTGCGGCGGTGATTTTTGTCTTCACCGTGTTGCTCCCGCGCGGCCGATGGACACCGCTCCGTGATCGACCAGGATGGAGTCGGCCGGATTGATGTGGCCGTAGGACCGGCCGTTCACAATGGCCTCTTCGCCGCGGATGAGTACATCGGCGTCGCGGCAGGGCGTGTAGCGAAAACCGGATTCGCCCGGCGGTCCTTCGATTTTCCGGGGCGGATCGACACTGAGGCGGTAGCAATCCGTGACCTCGATGTGATGCGAGCCGGCGTCGGCCCGCACCGTTCCCAAGAGGAGATTATTGGAGCGGCTGCATGCCGGGCTCAAGGTGAGGGCGAGGAAGCAGAATGCTGCAAGGAGTATGAATCGCGGATTCATCTGCTGTAGAATATAGCTCTTTGTGTTGCAAAGTTAATAGAAAAAGAAAGTGCTTCGTCCTGCTTCAATGGACTCTGGTGAAGCGTTCTTTCGCGCCCGGCGGAGGCGTGAAGGTAAACATAGAATCCGGCAGGTAAGGATTCAGCTTCAACCGAGTCTTTTTAGCCGTAATCTGGACTTGATTGCCGTTCGCAGTTTCGCCGATTTTGAACCGTACGCAATTTCCATAACACCGGCCTGACAATTCCGTGACAACTCTCCGGGGCGAAAAAGCCGTGGAAGAACTGCGTGTTACGCGGTCCAGGACCGGGAACTCGCCGCGAAGCGGCCTTCAGACCAGCGGCTGGCCGCCGTCAGCCAATTGCGCCGCGAGTTTGGAGGCGATCAAGCTCCAGGAGAGCTACCGGCAGATTCGTTCGCCCAATCGGCCGCAGGAATCGGGTAACCCAGCAGTGGTCTTCGGCGCGGCCCTGGATGGCGACCGGCTTGGTATCGCCCTGGGAAGTTTCGCCCCCCGGATTCCGAGGAGTTCGGGCGCCATCGCCAGGAAGGCGAGGCCCAGGAGTTCGCCAAGAGAAACAATGCTGCCGCGGTGGCTCCGTATCGTCTGGCTCTGGCGCGTGCGCTCTCCAATGCCCGGGGGCGCCTTTTGAAGATGCAGAGCGGCAGCGACACTGTGTCGAACTTCGTCCGCAAAGAAGCGGATGGGCAGACGCGTCTCACTTTGCCGAACTGTACATGGCCCGCGATCTCTTCAGAAACGGAAACAACGGAGCCTGTCGCGGCCGGACCGCCGCCGATTCGCGCACCTGAGGAGGGCCGCTCCGGCCCTGCGCCGCTGTTGGGAACGAATGCCTGGATTTCCTCCCGGAGCGCCCAGATGGAGGCATCTCTTACAGCTTGCCTGGGCGGTAGCACTCTCGGGTACGATCTCACAACCCAACCCCTTGTTAAGCCGCACCTACAGCGATGGCCCACAGGAATCCCAGCAATGGACATCCAATCCTACAAAGCGTATTTTAGACATGAGCGATCGCTCCTTTCGTAATGCCGCTGTGCGCCGCCGGATTTACCTCTTGGCAGCGCACCCGCGTTAAAGGCGATTCGGTAGCTGGTCGCTCCATCTTGGGTGATATAGAGCGACTGTGTTTCCGCCAAGCTGCATGTTGTTTCGGGTGCCACGGGCAGTCCTAGGGCGGATCGCCCCCCTTGTGGCGCTCGCTGCCATTATTGGGGCATCGGCGCGCATCGTTTCCACGTACGAGGTTTTCAGCCATACCACCGACGAACCCGGCCATCTGGCCTGCGGTGTCCGTTACCTCCAGGGCTACGTTTGTCCCTATGAATACGCGCCGCTGGCGCGCGCTGCCATCGCCGCGGGTCCGTACCTGGCAGGCGCCAGGTCGTTGTTTCTCACAGATACTCCGCAGGATGGATTGGCAATTCTGGCTGTTCATTACTCGCGATTCCTCGCGCTGGCGCGCTGTGGAGTTCTACCGTTCTTCTGGATAGCGTGCGGTTCTCTTTATTGGTGGGGCAGCCGATATTTCGGCGACGCTGTGGCAGCCATGAGCGTGCTGCTCTTCACCCTGCTGCCTCCGGTCTTAGCGCACGCCGGAATGGCGACGACGGACATGGCGGAGACCGGCTGCCTGACCGCCGCGTTCTTGGCATGGTTGATGTGGGCCGAGCGACCAACTTGGCGGCGCAGCATGACCTGCGGGATACTCACCGGCCTGGCGGTGTTGGCAAAGTTCTCTACCTGCGGCTTCCTACCCACCATCCTGGCAATCTCCATGGCCTGGTATGTCCTGGTGGAACGGCCGCCCCACCTGAAAGCCGCCCTGAGCACACACGTGGCGCCCTTCTGCGTGACCAGCTTAGCTGCGCTGCTCACCTGGTGGGCCGGGTATCAGTTTTCAATCGGCGCCACCGCGCACGGCATCCCGATCCCAGCTCCACAGTTTTTCAGGGCACTAAGATTCATTTCTGATTTCAACGCACAAGGTCAGACAGGTTACTTGTTGGGAGAAGTCAGCGATAGCGGCTGGTGGTATTACTATCCGGTGGCGCTGGCTTTCAAGACGCCGCTTTCATTCTTGCTTCTGCTCGGCTGCGGGCTTGTGACGTTCCGGAACCGGTGGCGAAGCACGAAGTTTGTATCGCCTTTGATCTTCGCCGGCGGAATTCTTGTGGTCGGCTCTTTTAGTCAAATCAATATAGGAGTACGGCATGTTCTGCCTGTGTACTGCGGTCTGGCGCTCCTGGCTGGCAAGGGCGCCATCCTGCTTGCCGGCGGCAAGCAGAGCCCGGCGTGGAGAATGTTGGTTGCCGCCGCCCTTCTCGGCTGGCTAGTCTGGACCGGGGCGGCGAAGCATCCGGATTATCTGTCCTATTTTAATGAGCTGGCCGGCAACGAACCAGAGAGAATCCTGGTGGACTCTGACCTTGACTGGGGACAGGATTTCAGCCGCCTGGCGGCCCGGCTCAAGGTCCTGGGCGCCACCGGGGTTCATTTCAGCACGCTAGTCCCGGCAGACCTGGAGAACGTCCAAGGCTTCCCTCCCGTAACCCCTATCGATCCTTTCATGCCCGCTCCCGGCTGGACTGCTTTGAGCCCGACGTGGTGGAAACTCCGGCAATTCGAATCTGGTTTTACCGCCATCCCGCCGGGCCAACGCGTTTGGATGGATCGCGCCAGACCCTCCGAGCGTGTAGGGTCGATCCTGCTTTTCTACTTCCCACCATAACCCCTCGGCCCGCTAAAGCTCCGATGCACGAGGTCGTGTACGGCGCTTCTTATCCGCCGACCAGATGCGGTCGGGGCCGAATTCACCGCGGCCTTACGTGATCGGGCGCCTCCTTCGCGATGCGACGGGCCGCTCCAGGAAAAAGGTCGCACTCAAGGACGGCGCATCGAAGCCAGCGATCCTGTGACGGGCATCGCCTACATCCTGAACGACAAGAACAAGACGGTTCTTCGCAGGCGCATTCAGGCGCCTACGGCACCCACTAGCAACGGCCCGAGGGGGGCGCCGGTCGAAAAGCTGGGAACGCGGGTCATCGAAGGTCCCCAAGCCGAAGGGTCACGAACCTCAGGAGTTCTCATCATTGAAGCCCGGGACTCCGTGGAGCTGAAAAGTAAATCACGAAGCAGTGATCGTTAGCCGATCTACCGGCTGCTCCTCGGTGCACGTCCGCCAGCCGTGATGGCGATCCGGCAATCAGGGGGGACCGGTAACCGCGCTGGTCAGCCGCCACCTTCGGATCGACGCCCGTCTCGTGTCTGAGGTCAATGGGGCGGTAGCCACCGTGCTGATCCGAATTCCGTTTGCCCGGTTTCCTACCAAGGCGCGAATTGCGGTCGCTTCGATGGCAGCTATCATAGTTGCACCCGTCCGCCTTTGCAGTATGATGTTGAGCGAACGGCCGGAGTTGTTGACCTGGAGAGGCGAGAGAATGCGGGCTGCTGGTGCAGCCTGCTTGGTGGTGCTAGAGTCCGGCGTAGTCTTCGACATCAGAAGGGCGCGTCGGAATCGGAACCAGACGTGCTGCTGCTATCGCTAAGGAGAAGTACGGTGGCAAAACTTACATCCGCCAAGAAGAACGCTGAGCCGAAGAAAGAGTTCGGGCTCCCGAAAGAGCGTAAATACCCGATGCCCGACGCGAGTCACGCCCGGAATGCCAAGGCGCGCGCTTCGCAAATGGAGCATCAAGGCAAACTGAGTACCGCCGATAAAAAGAAGATTGACGCCAAGGCAGATCGTATTCTGGGGAAGTAAGGTGGGCCCGGTGGATCAGAGAAGGCGACTTCCATCCCGCCCGGCCGGAGTCCCCAAAGACGATGCTTACTGCTTTTGCTACATTTAGCACGATGTAGGCCGGGTGATTATCTGCTGCCGTGGCGCAACCGTGTCGTGCCACGGTCCTACCCTGGTGAAGATTCGCCTCGACCGCAGTTTTTGATGCATGGCTGGGCGCCAATTATAGGTGGATTGGTCGCAGATCGGTCTGCTGCCGGGCGCTCACCAGCCCGCGAAGCCATGGGCCGTTGCCCCCCTGACATGGAGAAGATTTCCCCCCACTGCAGTTTTTGATGAAATAACCGCGTGCCGGCGCATTCTGAACGCAGCGTGTGCATCATGCCCGGTGCGAGATTGGCGAGGGGTGTATACACTCTCCAAGCCGTTGGTGTTGTAATGTTAGAACTCGGGCTCAAATCAGGAGGCATCCATGGGCATGATTGATAAGAGAGTCGCCGCGCTCTTCACGGCCGGCATAACCACCTTGTACGGCCAAGCGCCCATCCCCGTGCCGGGACAAGCCCCGATTCAAAACTCCCCTCCATCCGGCAGGGGGGCCCAAGGGCGGGGTGGCCGTGGCGGCCGAGGGGCGCAACCAGCCGAGCCTGTCAAACAAGTCGCAGCTCCCATCCCTGCCGCAGTCGAAATCACCGGCCCCGGCGCATTCTTTGAGACCTTCATGGACAACTGGGACGACATCAAGAAGGTCCAGATCCCTGCCAGCGACACTTACGCCAAGTTCAACTACGAGGCACGCGAATACTTCGTCTCCGGCACAACTTCCACAGGCGTACCCTACAAGACGCGCATCGTCATCCGCAAGCCCAAGGACAACGCAAAGTTCAACCACCTGATTCTTGCCGAATCCATGCACCCCAGCGGCAATCCCTGGGTGTTCCACTTTACGCAGGTCTACGCAATGACCACGGGCATAATTGGACTCGAGGTCCTGACCACCACACCAGCGGGTCTCGCCGCGGCAAATCCGGCGCGCTACAAGGATCTTGTGGTTCCGAACGGCGCCACCAACGATATCCTGGCGCAGGTTGGAGCCCTTATCAAATCGGACCGCAAGGACAACCCGATGCTGGGCCTCGCGCCCAGGAAGATGATCCTTGCCGGTTCTTCCGCTTCAGCCGCCGTCGCGCAGAACTACCTTTCAAACGCGCACATGGCACTGCGTCTCGCCGACATGAAGCCCATCTACGACGGTTTCATGCCTACCAGCGCCAATGGTCCGATCCCGGCCATCGATGTGCCGACAATCCTGGTACCCACCATGCGGGAGACCTTTGCGGGCAGCGGCATAACGGAACAGGATAACGAGCGGCTTCGAGTGTATGAGTTTGCCGGCATGGCCCATATTGACTCCCGGGTGGCGGGCGCCTACTACCCGGACCCTTGCAAAGCTCCGATCAGCAGGTATCCCTTGGGAGCGGAGATGGCGGTGGCGCTCGACAAGCTCTTCACCTGGGTGGACAAGGGCGTCGCGCCGCCCCACGCCGATCGCCTTTACGTCGACTTTAACCCGGACAACAAGTCCCAACTGGATCGCGACAAAGGAACCATGTTCGCCTTGGACGAATTCGGCAACGTGAAAGGCGGAATTCGTAACACCTACGTCGACGTGCCGGTGAAGAGCTACCACGTCCCCGACGAGGCGGCCAGCCCCAGAATTTCAAATCCGCACCGCACTATCGCAGCCAACCGCGCCGCAGGTCAGGACCCCGAAGTATTGCTCTGCAGCCTGGCCAACTTCGAAGTGCCCTTGTCGAAAGAGCAGGTGAAGAAGCTCTACAAGAACCCCCAAGACTACGCCAGGAAAGTCGCCCAACGCTACGATGAGCTTGTGAAGCAAGGTTGGGCGCTGCCGATGTATCGGGAAATGGTGGTCTCCGAAGCCTCCCGCGTCACGTTTTAGGTCCGCGCGTTTCTTGTTTCCGATTCTCTTGGCCGCGCTATCCGCAAGCTGACGTGGCCTCGACTTCACACGAGCGCGAATGTTTCTCCGGGCGCAAAAGACCCTTTCCAGCATAAGGGTGCTAGCGACGGGCAATGACTAGTTTTGGTCATACCAGTCAGTCCTCCACGGCGAGCCTATAATAATATGCCGACGGCATTCATGCGTTTGGGATCGTTCCTATTGCTCGCGAGCGTTTTGTGCGGCGGCACTCCTGCCGCCCCGTTGCACAAATCCCTGACGCAATACTCGATGGCCCTCTGGACCCAGCAACAAGGTCTGCCGCAGGATACTGTTCACGCCATCACCCAGACCGCGGACGGCTACCTCTGGGTTGGTACGGACGAAGGATTGGCGCGTTTCGATGGCTACGAGTTCGTTACGTTCACCAAGGAGCACGATGACCTGCCCGCGGACTCGATTACCAGTCTGGCGGCTGCAAAGGACGGGTCACTCTGGATCGGCACCCAGGAGGGACTCGCGCGCTACGACGGAAAGCGTTTCCGTCGATATGGCCAGAAAGACGGTCTGCGGGATAGCGCGATCGAATCTCTTCTCGTCGATCATGCAGGCATCCTTTGGATGGTGGTTGGCGGCGACGTGAGCAGATTCGATGGAAACCGCTTCACGGATTTCCGGGCAGGCCGCGAGATCCCTTTGAATCGGGTACGCGCGCTGACTGAGGATCGGCATGGAACGTTGTACGCGGCCGGATACAGCGGGGTGGTCCGACTGTCGAACGAACGATTCCAGACCGTCGTGGGACCGGACGTGCTGAGCTCTGACTTCCCGCTGGGGGTCCGCGTGGACGACTCCGCGACCATCTGGGTGCTGGGCACCCGAGGCGTGATCGCGTATGATCCCCAAGGACGTATTCGCCGCTATGGCCAAGCCGAAGGTCTGCCCAACTCGTTCGGCCTTACGGGCGCACTGGAAATCGACCACGGCGGAAACGTTTGGGTTGGCACGGCCGCCGGGGTGGCCCGGCTCGAGCATGATGAGTTTCGAACCCGCCCCGACATGGTTGCCGGGGGCGGCCGCGGATCGGTGCGCCGCATCTTCGAAGACCGGGAAGGGAATATCTGGTTAGGCACCGACAACGGGTTGGTCCGGCTGCGTGACGACGTGTTCACGGTTTATGGGAAGGCCGAAGGACTCCCCAGCGACGAACCAACTTCGGAACTTCAGGATCGGTCGGGAAGGATCTGGGTTGGATTCCTGGACGGCGGCCTGAGACCTCTCTCCGGCACGCCGCCGCCATTCACGATTCCGGCCGGAGGAGTCTTCTCGATTCGCCAGACGCATGACGGCGAGTTGTTAGTCGCTGGACGGGATGGTCTCCTTAGGCTCTCTGGAGGCCGGTTGCGAACCCTCGTGCCGGCCGACCCAGTCGGGCGTAAGTCGGTTTACGACGCGCTCGGCGATTCTTCCGGACGGATTTGGCTGGCACTTCCCAGCGGCCTGAGCTTGCTGATGGGCGACCAATTCCAATCGGTAATTGAGGGCGGCGTGCAGCCGGATGCCTCCGTGTACTCGCTGGCGGAAGGAACCGACGGGTCGATCTGGGCCGGAAGCTATCGTCGCGGGCTATGGAGGATTCAAGGTGATCGGAAGCGACTATACACGGTTGCCGACGGTCTCGGCAGCAATCAGATTCACGCGCTCTACGCCGACCCCGCAGGGCCGGTTTGGGTGGGAACGTTTGGAGGAGGATTGAGCGTTCTCAATGGGGAGACATTCGTCACCTATACGGCGAAAGAGGGGCTGCTGAGCGATAACATCTCCAATATTCTGGACGACGGAGAATCCCTGTGGCTGACTACTACGCGCGGAATCTGCCGAGTCTCGAAACAGGAATTGCGGGATTTGGCCGGGCACCAGATCAACGCGCTGCATCCTTCGAACTACGGGATCGCCGACGGCCTGCGAAGCACGCACGGCCCGGCAGCGATTAGCGGCGGAGGCGATCGGCACCCGGACGGGAGTTTGTGGTTTGTGACCAGCGATGGGCTCGCGGTATACGACCCCGGAAGGTCCACTCGGCCGGCTACGGTCCCGCCGGTTCACATCGTCGAGATGACGACGGAAGGCCGGCCTCTGGATGCAGACCGGAGCCCGCGAGTACCTCCCGGGAGCGGCCGGCTGCAACTGCGGTACGTGGCGATTCACTTGAGTGCGCCCGAGTCCATTCGTTACTTCTACAGGCTGGACGGATTGGATCCCGACTGGATCCCGGCCGGAACACGGCGCGAAGTCAATTACGATAACCTGCGGCACGGTCACTATCGGTTTCGCGTCAAGGCGGAACTGGCCGGTGTTCCCGCCAGCGAGAGCGGGATTGAGTTCGATGTGCTTCCGCGAGTTTACGAGACGATATGGTTCCGTCTGCTTGCCTTACTTATGGTGGCGGCGCTGGGGTGGGCGAGCTACCGCATTCGAGTGGCGCAAATCCGAGCGCGGTTCAGCGGTGTGTTGCAGGAACGCACCCGGCTCGCGCGCGAGATCCACGACACCCTGGCGCAGGCTTTTGTAGGAATCGGTTCGCAGCTCGATGTTGTGGAGATGAAGCTTCCGGAGAGTGCCGCGGACGCAAAATGGTCGCTGGATCTGGCTCGCCGCATGGCCCAGCATAGCCTCACGGAAGCGCGGCGATCCGTCCTGGATCTTCGCACAGCCGCCTTAGATGATCAGGATCTGACTAGCGCGCTCAAATCGTGCGCCGCGATGTGGGTCGCAGGTTCGAGCGTCGATGTGATGGTGGAGGTTCGCGGGGATACCGCCGCCGTGCCGCCGGAGATTTCGCATCAGGTACTTCGCATAGCCCAAGAGGCGTTCAACAACGCTCTGAAGCACTCCGGCGCCAGCCGCGTAGCTGTAAATTTAGGAGTCGACGCGTGCCAGCTCGATCTGCAGGTGGTGGATAACGGCTGCGGCTTTGAACCCGGAGAGGTTTTCTTCTCGCAAAACGGCCATTTCGGTTTGATAGGAATGCGCGAACGCGCCGAGCGGGTGAATGGCGAATTGCATCTGGAGAGTCAACCCGGTCAGGGAACACAAGTGCATATCATGGTCCCTCTTGCGTGAGCAGATTCCTATGAGCCAGAAAATCCGGATTTTGGTTGCCGAAGACCACCTTATCGCGCGGGTGGGAGTCACCGGAATCATCAACATGCACTCCGACATGACCGTGGTAGCCGAGGCCGTCAATGGCCGGCAAGCTGTGGAACAGTTTCGCAAATATCTTCCCGACGTCACGCTTCTCGACGTCAGGATGCCCAAGATGTCCGGCATTGAGGCAGCCGTCGCCATTCGTTCCGAGTTCCTGGACGCTCGCCTGATCGCCCTCACTTCCTACGATGGCGAGGAAGATATCCGGAGAGCCGTCGACGCAGGGGTCCTCAGCTTCCTCACCAAGGACGTGCTGCATGACGAACTGATCAAGACTATCCGAGTGGTAAATACCGGCCGCACTTACATTCCCCCGAAACTGGCGGCGAAGCTGGCTTCCCAATTGGAGCGCGCGCCGTTGAGCCCGCGGGAGGTTGAGGTGCTGGAGCTGATCGTGCGCGGCCTGGGCAATAAACAGATTGCCTACGATCTCAATATTTCAGAAGAAACCGCGAAAAACCATGTCAAGCACATCCTCGGAAAACTGGGGGTGCAGGACCGAACGCAAGCGGCGACCGCCGCCATCCAGCGCGGCATCATTCGCCTCTGAAATCACCGTTGAGTCGCTTATTTTTGATTCTTGGCCGCGTCGCCCAGACCGCCGGTGATCCCGTCCACCTGATATCCAGTTTGGATTTTCCGGATCTTCGCAATCTCGGCCGGGGTCGCCGTCTTGGGATCCACGTTCGCCTGCGCGCAGGTGAAGCCGCGCAGCGTGCATTCCGAGGTGGTGTGTTTGATGCCTCGCTTTGCCATCTCCTCGGTCATCAGCTTCACGACGTCGGCGTGCATGATCACGGCGTTGTTGGGCACGAACGTTCCCACTCCAATGGCGTAGTCGATGGGCATCAGCGGTTCCACGCTGGAGCCGAAGGCGCCGTCGTTCTTCTTCCCCAAATCGTGCGCCGAGAGGTCCGCGCCGCGACCGATCAGGTATTTCACGATTTCGATGTCGCCCAGGTTCGCTGCAACCATCAGCGGTGTGATGCCGTAGCTGTCCGCGGCGTTAACGTCCTCGCCGAGGTCTACAAGCAGCTTGACCACTGCCAGACGCTCCGCAGGCGGGCGCAGCCGGTGATAGCCGTTGATGAAGCCGGTGCCGCAGGCCGCCATTAATGGGGTTTCCCTATCGGTCGAGGCGATGTGCGGATCCGCTCCGTGCGCCAGCAGCAACTTCACCAGCTCGATGTCTCCGGAGAAAGCCGCGCGCATCAGGGCCGTGGCAAACACGATTCGAGGCGCGCCTTCCCTCATCCGGGCCCTGGGCGTGGAATTCACCAACGCATTCGGATTCGCGCCCGCGTCCAGCAGCTTCTGGATCACTGGCAGGGGGTCCGTGGTGACCATCCACGGGAAGTTGGGAGCGGTTTCCATGTTACGGCGGTCGACGGCCCAGAACAGCGGCGTGAATCGCTGGGCATCGGCGCGGTTCACGTTCGCGTGGCTGTCGATGAGCAGACTGGCGACGCTGTAACTCCCGTTAAACAGCGCCAGTCCCAGCGCGTCCTTGCCGTCGGCGCCGGCGGCGTTGACGTCCGCTCCGGCCTGGATCAGGGTGCGTGCGGATTCCAGGTCGTCTTCGCGCGCCGCAAACATCAAAGGCGTCAGCAGACCGCTGGCGAATTCCTCGATGGGCTGGTCCGGCTTGGCAGCCACCGGGCTGGTGCCTTCGAACCCCCTGCCGGAGGCGGAGGGAACAAGATTTGACTTCGCGTTTACGTCCGCGCCCCGCTCCACCAGCAGTTTGACGGTCTCGGGATGATGTTCCGAAACAGCCCACATCAGTGCCGTCGTCCCCCCCCAGGTCTCTTTCGTATTCACTTGCGCCTTGTGGTCCAGCAATACTTTCACGGCGGCGACGTTACCCGTGCGCGAAGCCATCATCAAAGCCGTGTCGCCAAGCTCCGTCAACGGGGCGTTCGGATCCGCACCGGCTTGCAGCAGGCGTTCGATGATCGCCGCGTTGCCGTTCTGAGTCGCGAGAAGCAGCGGCGTAGCGCCTTCTGCATTGGCCGCGGATACGTGCGCGCCGGAGCGAAGCAGCAGGTCGGTCAGTTCCAGATCGTCCGCCCGGACCGCCCAATGCAGAGCCGTCGCGCCGTCCACTTGGGGAGCGTTGACATCGGCTTTCTGTTGGACCAGAGCACGCACAGCGGCCTTGTCGCCGTGCATCGCGGCGTCGGCGACGGCGCTCTTTCCAGCAGCGGTCAATGTCATGGCCAATATGAAAATGATCGAAAGACTTTGAAGTGTGCGTTTCATTGCTTTGTAGTATTGGGCTTTGTCGTATTGGGCTTTGTGGAATTGGGCTTGGTTGGATTGAGGTGTGTGGTGACCGCCGCGGCGGGCTGCTTCAGGGCCGTGAACACGACCGGCAATGCGTCGTAGTTCATCAGTGTCACCATGCCGGCGGCTGCATCCGGAGCCACCTTTTCATCCAGCGAGAGCTTGCCCTCGCCGGTTCCCTTGGCGTTCAAACGAAGTTCGATGACCGAGAAGTCTAGGGAGGCGGATGCCGCCTGACTCTCCGGCTTCCACAATCCGTTGGCTTCCCCCAACCTCCGATCCGTAATTAAAACGATTCGTTCTGTGCCGTCGGGCGAGGCGACCTTACCGGCATAGCGCAAAGCATACCCGGCCGCTTCCGACGACCACAGATAACCGATGGTGGGGGCTTCCTTCAAGGCAACGCCCAGTTCGGCTTCCGGCGTTACAGGAGCAGCCGGAGCGCCGCCTCGGGCTGCTCCTCGGCCACGTCCCGCTCTCCCGCCGCCGGCCGGCGCAGCAGCAGCCTGCGCCGCATCGCTTCCAGGCGCGGTTCCACCTCGAGCAGCTGCCGGAGCCGCTGCGCCTCGGCCTCCGCGTCCTCCTCCCCGGGCCGGGGCGGCGCTGACAGCGCCGGGTTTCTGCTCCCAGGCAGCCATCAGCTTATCTCTTTCGGCGTCGGTCGACCAGCGGAACAGATCGATTCGAATGGAATCCGGCGCGCCGCTCACGTTGGCTGTGGTGGCGGTCAATCGGAGCATCGGGCCGTCTTCCGGGGTTGCCCCCACGGCTATTGCGATGCCGGCCAGCAGCGTCGCTCCTAGAAACACAGCGCCCGCGCGTATCATTTATCTTGATTCGTCCCCCATACGCGCGCAAGCCATTCCACCAGTTGTTCGAGCTCCTGATCCGATATCTGGGCGCCTCGTTCCCGCATGTCCACGAGAGTCACGCGCCAGCCGTCGGCCGAATTCCTGACGTTCTCCACACGTTCCAGGCCGTGGCATTTCGAGCACGCGCGAGTCATTAAGCGTCTGGCTTCAGGGTCGGAAAAGAATGTTGTTATTTCAGGCGGAACGTAGGTTCGTGGAAACGGTTTTGTGTCCGGACCGAATTTCGAGACCAGCCAATCCAGCAATACACTGCGATCCGTGGCGGAGAGGCCGTCGCCATCCGGTTTGTGCTTATCCGCGAGAAGCTTTTGCCAACCGTCCCGGTCCAGTGCGAAAAAAGCGTAATCGTCGATACCATGGCAGGTGGTGCAGTTCGTGCGAATGACATCCCACACCGGTCCATCCGGGCGCTGAACTTTCGGACGTGTCGCCCGGTTTTGCGCCAGCAAGGATACACCGCCGAGGACCAGGGCGAGCGCCGTCCCTGCGGTCAATCGGGCGGCAAATGTCGACTGCTGCATGCCCATGGAATGAATCAGAGCGCAAGCGGCGTCGTGCTGGAACCGAAACTCTCGATCGTCCCGATCTGCCTGCCTCCGACATCGTACTTGGGAACTTTCTGGATGCCGTATTTGTGGAGCACACTCAGCAGCATGTTCGAGGTTCGCTCCGTATTGTCCGGAAACACGATATGGCGATTGCCTTTGAAGTTACCGTCCAGGCCGCCCAAGAGGATGATAGGAACCTTCACGTGAGCGTGACGATGAGAGTTGCCCATGTTGCTGCCCTTATAGATCAATATGTGATCCAGCAGCGTCCCATCGCCGTCCTGAGTCTTGCTCAGCTTGTCTGCGAAATACGCCAGATTCTGGACGTGGTAGCGATTCATCTTGGCATAGTTGGCGACATTGTCCGGCTTATCGCCGTGATGCGAGGAGCCATGCCACCCGCCATTGAAACCAGACTCAGGGAAACTCGCTCCCGAGAGATCTTTACCCAGCATGTAGGTCGCGGAACGCGTAAGATCACCCTCGAAGGCAAGCGCCAGCAGATCGTACATCAGCCTGTAGTGAACGTGCTTGTTTTCGGGAAGTCCGAAGGGAATCTCAGCCGACGGCTCTTGGATAGACTTGTCCATCGCAATCTTGATTCGGCGCTCAATTTCGCTAATGTTTTCGAGATAGTTCTCAAGGCGGGCTCTGTCGCCAGCGCCCAAAGGCTGTTTAAAGACGGAGATTTCCTGTGTGACCGAATCGAGAATGCTGGCGTTCTGTTTGCGTCCCAGGCGGCGTTCGTCCGGGCTGCTTCCGTCACCGAACAGGCGCTCAAAGGCCACCCGCGGGTTGACCTCGGTCGGCAGCGGCTGAACCGGCGACGTCCAGGAGATCGAGTTGGTGTAGGCGCAGCTATAACCCCAGTTGCAGTTGCCGAAGTTGCCGTCTTGCTCGACGCCGAGTTGAATCGATTCCAGAATCGTATCCCGCCCGTATTCCTTTGCGATCAGTTGATCCAGAGTTACGCCGAGATATGGACTCACGCTATTCCGCCGCGGCCGCGATCCCGAGAGAAGGACTGCCCCGCGCGCATGGTCGCCTCCGGGTTCCTCGGTGTTGGCCATGGCCTCCGGCATGTCGAGTCCGGAGATCAAGGTTACACGGTTGCGGAATGGTTCCAGAGGCTTGGTGATAAAGGAGAAGTCGAAGTTGGCGCCTTCCTGAAGCGGACTCCAGTATCCGGGCGCGGCGCCGTGCGGATGCCAGATCCCGAGAAACCGGCGGGCCGGGACTGCTGCCGTTTGATTCAAAGGCGTCTGGGCCGGAATCATGGAATCGAGCAGCGGCAAGCCGATCGTCACACCGGCGCCGCGCAGGAACGTGCGCCGGGGGATAAATTTCTTCATGATAAAGCTCATCTGGATTCCTCCACTTCTTTCGTTCGCATTTGGAAAGGCGCGCTTTTCACGATCCCCATCAGGATCGATACAAACCGGTCGTCACTCTTATCCGCTTCATGCACAATGGAACGGATCACGGGCATATCCTGGTATTCGACCCCGCGGCCGAGACTGAAGGTCATCAGCTTCTCAGTGATGGTGCGCACGAATTGCGGCGAGTAGCGCAGCAGCGCCTGCCTCAGCTCGATAGGACCGTTCACCTTCGTGCCGTCCCACAAGACCGCGGAGGTATCGATCGGGACGCCGCCGTCGCCGCCCTGCTTGGTCCGCCATTTGCCGTCGGCATCGAAGTTCTCCATCGCGAATCCGATCGGGTCCATCAGCTTATGACAGCCCGCGCACGGTTCCATGGAGCGATGCAAGGTCATCTGCTCGCGCAGGGTGAGCACCTTCCCTTCGCTCTTGGTGTCTTCAAGAGGCGGGACGTTTGGCGGAGGTTCCGGCGGCGGCGTGCCCAAGATGTTTTCTAGCACCCATACTCCGCGCTTGACCGGCGAAGTCCGGAAATTCTGTACCCAGGTGAGCGAGAGAACGCTTCCCTGTCCCAGCAGTCCGCGCCGGTACGCTAGATCCGGGCCCAGATTTACGCGCCGGAACTCCGAACCGTAGATACCTGGAATGCCGTAGTGCTTCGCGAGGCGCTCATTAAGGAAGGTGTAATCGGCCGTGAGTAGATCCACCACGCTGCGATTCTCTTTAATGATGCTGGAGAAAAGTAGCTCGGTCTCGCGGCGGTAGCTCTTGCGAAGCTCGTCGTCCCAGTCCGGATAGTAGACGCCGTCGGGCGAGGTGGCCGGCAGGTTGCGGAGATAGAGAAGTTGGTCGCCAAAATTTTCGACCAACGCATCCGCCTTGGGATCGGCGAGCATGCGGTGCACCTGCTGCTCCAGAATATTCGGCAGATGGAGCTTATTCTGGGTGGCCACGTCGATCAACTGGTCATCGGGGATGCTGCTCCAGATCAGGAAGGATAGACGCGAGGCGAGCTCCAGATCCGTGATGCGATAAGGTTGGCCTGCTGCGATACTTTCCGGTTCCCGCTCAGCTCGAATGAGGAATTGCGGACTGGTCAGGATGCGGCGCAACCCCAGCTCGATCCCATCTTCGAAGCTGCCTTCACTCCGGCCCTCCTGGTAAAACGCCTGCACCCATTCCCAATCGGCGCCGGTCGCTGGACGGCGGTAAGCGCGCCGCATCAGAGCGCTCAGGATCTCCTTGGCGCACGCTGGTTCCTGACTCTCGCTCGCAGGATGGCAGGTGAAGACCTTACGGATCGATGGCGAGTCCGTCGGCCGCGCCGGAGTGAAAGGTCCCTGGATTCTCAGGATCCCGACCGCCGGGTAATACTCCAATTGCGGGATGCTATTGTCTTCGAGTGATTTCCGCTCAAACTGCCGGATCATGTCGAGCGAAGGCGCATAGCTCGCCGCCAGGAACGTGACGCCCACCATGTGCGATCCGGCCTTCACGGGAAGCGCAACGTCGATTGAGCCGTCGTTGTCGGAAGAGTTGTTGGCGCTTAATCCCACGCCCGCGTAGGTGCGCTTTGCGACGACTTCGTTATCGATCAGGAACTCCAGTTTTTCACCGGGGATGAACTTCCCGATGCCGAGATTCTGCACCGAGAATTTGTACTCGCCGTCGGCCGGAAAGTTGTGTCGAAGTGCCATTCCCCCCCGGGTGCCGAAGGGCAGTCCTTCAATGTGCTGGTTCTGAGATGCGTCCGCGGGCGAGATGTAGACAGCCGCCGTCGGGCTTTTCCAAAAACCCACAGCGCTCCGGGCGATTCGGGTCGCGGCGGTCGTATAGGCTTCCAGCAGTGTGGGCGAAATCGTCAGCGAGCCGGCGACGTTATCGAATCCTCTCGCGGAATCATCCGCCGGCAGAAGCGTGATGACATCCAAATTGAGATCCAGCAGGTCGCGGATCGCGTTGGCATACTCGGTGCGATTCAACCGGTGGAGCACCACAGAGCCCGGATTGGGATGCGCCGCGGCTTTGCGGTCGATCTCCGTTTCAAGCCAATCGCGGAGCTGCTCGTATTGCGCCAGCGGCGGGCGAGGCATGCCCGGCGGAGGCATCATCCCGGCACGCAGCTTGCGGATCACCTTTTCCCAGACTTCCGGATGGTCCCCGACCGCACTAACATCCGCGGACTCCAGCGAGAAGTTGGCTGTCTTAGTTTCATTGTCGTGGCAGACGATGCAGTACTGCTGGAGCACTGCTCGCTCGGACGCCGGAGTCGGCTGCGTCTGCGCCGGGCGTGCGGCCGTTTGCGCCGGGAGCGGGGCGTGCAGTGCGGCTGCCGCCGCCACCACTAAGCCAGCTCCGATCCATCGATTCCGTATCGCTTTAGCCACAACTCCACATACTGTCAGGGCAAAACGTCGCGCACAATGACTAGATTGAGGCACAGCGGCGCTCCTCCCCTCTTGAGTAGATTTCACGCCCTTGGGCGCCGGAGAGTATTCTATTCGCAAAAAGCCCCCAGCGCAACGGCTCCTTAAGGACTCTGTCGTGAGTATGTGAACTGTCCGGTTGAATTCACACATGAACTGTCCGCTATGAAAACGCAGTGGGGGGGAAGCGATGGGGTGGAAACCCCTCTTTGCTGTTGCAGGCCATTTTTTGCCGCCTCCATCGGCAGCGACTTGATGGCCCGGCATCGTTCCTTTAAGGGCGGACCCCGCTTGTGGCGGGCCAGCTCGGTGTGCCATGCCTGGTCCACGTAGGCCGTAGTGGTATGGCGGCTTCGGTATAGTGTACCGGGAACTTGCGCCGCTGATACGGCGCCACCCTTACCGATCCCTTCGCGGCATGGCTCCCGATCAGACGCGCCGACTGCGTCCGGCACAGCCCCGTCCGCTTACTCAAACCAGTGGCCTGTTCTCTGAGTAACTATTAGATTCTTAGATCGAAGATTGTAAACAAAGGATAATTCAAGATTCTGGCAGTAACAGCATGCGGCAGAACCATGCTTGCATAACGGCTTGAACGGCTCCCCTGATGCGGCGGTCTCAACTGTCGCCGCCCTCGGCTCTTCGACGATCATACGCCCGACTCTGCCTGTGTTCCTTCCTCTTATGACCGACTGGTCGGTCTTGAATGCGACAAGACCTGCAGTGGTAACGCCCGGTTCACGACTGTTACACTATCGATAAGTCGATTATTCGCCTTCCAATCCCCGGTCGTCTAATGGTAGGACAGCGGCCTTTGGAGCCGTGAATCGTGGTTCGAATCCATGCCGGGGAGCCAACCTTTCTGGAATGAATCACTTACAGACATAGAAAAACCCGTTGTACAAGGGGCGGTACAAAAACCGGGGTTATAATCCGGTTGTGGCCCTCACTATCTGCCGCCGCCACTCCGAGGATTGCCGGGTCCACAAGCTCAAGTTATCACCCTCCGAGAAGAAGTTTTTCACCGATTGCGAGTGCCCGATCTGGGTCACCGGGAGCACCGACGCGGAGCGATATCCGCGTCAGGCGCTCGGGGCGCGCGACTGGCCAGCGGCGGAAGCGAAGCTCCGCGCGCTAACTGCGACCGCCAAGGACCAGACGGTCCACGGGCCGAGCCTTGCCGATTGCATCGAACGCTACCTCGACGCGCGCGACGTGGCGTTGATTTTCGGGGCGGTTGATTAAATTAATGGGTAGAAAGTTCGTATCGCTACCGCGTACCCATTTGTTCGTTCGAATTCGCGGCCCCATTAGTAAACGGGCCGCCTTCGCCGTGGAAGACGCTTTTTCCCAGCAATGCAGGCCAGCGGCGTCTCCACTTCCGGTCTCAACCGAGACGGACGGGGCCGGGGCCGGTCCGAGCGGCTCGAAGGGCTGAGGGTCTCCGTTGGCGTCTCTGGGCACCCCCGGTTATTCAACGGTGCGCCCCAACGGCGCAGATCACCAGTGGAAGGAGGACCATCGTTGTAGTCAAGATGGAGCGACCAACACCAAAATCGCAGTAGCGCGGGTTACGCTGCGAAGAGGTGAAACCAGCGGCGCAGAGCCGCATACGAAAGGAGTTGGTCGCCCATGTCTAAAATATGCTTGTAGGTTTAGATGTCTATGCCGAGACTATCGCGGTGGCGGTGACCGAGGAAGCCGGGGAAGTTCGCAGCCTGGGGACCATCCCGAACAAACTGGAATCGGTACGCAAGATGATTGGCAAGTTGGGGCCGGTTGACAAGCTGAAGTGTTGCTACGAAGCCGGCCCGACGGGCTATGTTCTGTACTGGCAGCTCACGCAGATGGGTGTGGCGTGCGAGGTAATTGCCCCGACATTGGTGCCTGTGAAGTCCGGGGACCGGGTCAAGACGGATCGCCGCGACGCAGAGAAACTGGCGCGTTGTTATCGCGCTGGAGAGCTGACGTCGGTATGGGTTCCCGATGCGGCGCACGAAGCCCTGCGCGATCTGGTGCGTGCACGCGAGGCCGCAAAGAAGGATCAGCTTCGGCGCCGTCACAGATTGGGGAAATTCCTGTTGCGCCATGGCAAGCGCCCCACCGAAGCAGGGGAAAAGCGGACCAAGAAGAATCTATGGGACCATCCTGGTCGACCTCGAATCGCATGCCCCAATTGATCTGTTGTCAGACCGCTCCGACGATAGCCTGGCTACTTGGCTGCAATTGCATCCCGGTGCGGAAGTCATCAGCCGTGATCGGGGTGGGATCTATGCCGACGGTCCCAGCCGTGGAGTCCCGCAAGCTATTCAGGTAGCCGACCGTTTCCATTTGCTCTGCAACCTGACATCCGCTGCCGAGCGAGTCCTGGAGCAGCACCGACCTCCCTGGCGAAAGCGATTGCGCCCGTCATGGCCGACCCGTCACCGCCATCGGCTGACAGTGTTCCGAAGGCCAAGAGCGCCCATGAGCAGCATCGTGAGGATCGGCGCCAGTGTCGGGTTGATCGGTACAACGAAGTGGTTAAACTGCATCGCCAAGGCATGAGTCAGCAAGGCATCAGTCGCACCCTTAAAATCCAGCGAAAGACCGTCCGGCGGTTCCTGCGCGCCGGCCAGTCCCCGGAACGGGCGACGCCGCACCGAAGACCGCCAGGCGTCAACAAATTCCAGGAGTTTTCTCCGCGGTCGCTGGGCCGAGGGGTGCCACAACGCGACCAAACTCTGGCACGAGATCCAGGACCAAGGCTATGCCGGCGGACGAAGCACGATGGCTAAATTCATTGCCACCCTTCGTGTTCCAGGTACCACGTATTTCCGCACGACGACAACGCCCCGGCTTGCTCGAATGCATTAGCACGTGCTCTATGCGCGCGGCGAGAGGCTGGTCAATCAGGTTGCCCGCCTGGCCGCCACCATTTATGTACAGACCCAGCAGCACGCCTTTGCGGGAAAAGTACCCGGTCGAGGGATACGAGAA
>DASXEY010000010.1:0-50394 GCA_036489835.1 Bryobacteraceae bacterium
ACACCATTTCGCAAATACCATCTCGTATTCCGCGAGACCCCTCCAGCGGATCGCGGCTTGGAAAACGCTGCTCACCGAGCCGTGACCACAGGGAGCGGTTTCTCCTGATACGTTAGTGAACTTATGAAACGACTGACTTAGTTTAGGCGCCCGCAAAGGGGCGGTCGTGGCTCTCAATTCGCCGAAAGGAGCAAGTCCGCTGGTGGCCGCGACCCAGGCTCCGTTTTGCGGGCTGTTACTTAGGAGCCCTCGCCTCACGAGTCAATGATGAAAGCTTCCGGAGACCTACAGGAACATTTCCAAGCTTTTCTGTGGACATTTCCTTTTTCTTCGCCTACAATATTTGCATGGCTCTGACCAAACGCCAAAAAGAGTTTCTGGACTTCCTCGCCGGCTTCCTCGACAAGCGCGGATACAGTCCCAGTTATGAGGAGATCGCCGAAGGCTTAAGCTTGGCTTCGCTCGCCACAGTGCACAAACACATCATGGCGCTCGAAGGCAAACATTACATCAAGCGCGGCTTCAATCAGAGCCGGTCCCTCGAAATTGCCCCGCGCTATTACGAGGAGCAGCGTCAGCACCATCAACCCGCGCCGGGTCTGGAGATGCCCTTGCTCGGGCGCATCGCGGCCGGCTCGCCCGTCGAGGCCATTGCCGGGCAGGATACGCTCAGCTTTTCCGACTTCATCGGCGATCCGAACACCTACGCCTTGCAGGTTCGCGGCGAATCCATGATCGAAGATCACATCATGGGCGGCGATTATGTGCTGGTCGAGCGCGCCGGTGAAGCCCGCGACGGCGACATCGTCGTCGCCCTTGTGGACGGCGCCGAAACAACCTTGAAGCGGTTCTATCTGGAGCCGGATGGCCGTGTGCGCCTGCAACCTGCCAATTCCGCGATGCAGCCGATCTATCTGCCGCGCGCCTCCGTGCAGATCCAAGGCAAGGTGCTAGCCGTCCTCAGAAGATACTGAAAGAAGATTTTGAAACGCTAAACCCGCGCTTCGGCGAAAGCCGCCTTATTCGCCGATAGGTGCTGGTTCTCGGTCTTATACAGAAGAAACGAGCCGATCGAGAGAACGTCCATCCTGGTGCGAAGGAAGCAGTCGATGGCTTGGGCGGGCGTGTACACAATGGGCTCGTTTTCGTTAAACGAGGTGTTGAGCAGCACCGGAACTCCGGTTAGGTCTCCGAAGCGGCGGATGAGCTTCCAATAAAGTGGGTTCACGTCCCGCTCCACTGTTTGCAGGCGGCCGGTTCCATCGCCATGCGTCACGGCCGGAATGTCGCCGCGCCGCTCGGACTTGATCCGATACGCCATGACCATGAACGGCGAAGGATACTGCGTTTCGAAGTAGTCCCCCGCGCACTCGGATAGAACCGACGGACAGAACGGGCGGAATGCCTCACGATATTTGATGCGGCTGTTGAGAATATCCTTCATGTCCAGCCGGCGTGGGTCGGCCAGGATACTCCGGTTGCCCAGGGCGCGCGGTCCGAACTCCATGCGTCCCTGAAACCAGCCGATAATCTTCCCTTCGGCAATTTGCCGCACGGTGCGATCGATCAAAGCCTCTTCCGAGAGCTTGTGGAATTGGCATCCAGCCGCCTTAAGGCCGCTCTGGATTTCCGCGGCCCCATATTCCGGTCCGTAATACACGTGGCGCATCACAAATGAGCGCGGCTGACCGAGGATTTGATGCTGAACGTGCAGAGCCGCGCCGATCGAGGTTCCCGCGTCATGCGCTGCCGGTTGGACATACACCTCGCGGAAGTCGGTCCGCTCGAAAATCTTGCCGTTGGCCACGCAGTTCAGCGCGACGCCGCCTGCCAGGCAAACCCGCGAGGCTCGCGTCTGCTTTTGAACGAAGTTCAGCAGCGCGAAGTAATTCTCCTCCAGCACCACTTGCACCGAGGCCGCAAGATCCAGATCGCGGTGCTGAATTTCCGCCCGAGGCGAGCGCGGCGCGCCGAATTGCCGCGTCATCTCCGCTGAAAAGATGGAGCCCAGAGCAGGTTCGCCGCCGGTCCAGCTCATTTCCACGCCTTTGGAGTGATGCGTGAAATAATCGAGGTTCAGCCGGCATCGCCCCCGCTCGGTTCGCACCACCTGCCGCACCCGCTCGGCGAACCTCGGCTCGCCATACGCGGCCAGCCCCATCATTTTGTATTCGTCGCCGTAGTGAGGAAAGCCCAGAAACTGGGTGAACGCAGTGTAGAAAATACCCAGCGAGTGAGGAAACAGAACCGAGCCGCGCACCTCGATCCGGTTGCCCTGGCCTCGCCCCCACATGATGCTGCTGAAGTCGCCGAAACCGTCAATCGAAATAACGGCTGCGTCTTCGAAAGGCGAGGCGAAGAAGGCGCTAGCCAGGTGGGCGCGGTGATGCTCCACGAAATGAAGGTTGCGTCCGTCCTTCGGATAGATTCCTTCTTCATGAAGAGTGGAGGCGACCTGAGAGATGCGAACGCTGTTGGCCGCGCGGGAGGCAAATCTGCCCCAGCGGTGCGGCCGCAGGGCTGCGCGAAGCATCTTGCGGGCCAGGTGGGCCTTGGGATCGCGGGAGATGGCGATATGATCGGGCAAAGCCCCGGGATAAATCTCAGCGAGGCACGCTCGTGCGGCCATCAGGGGAAGCCCAGCCCAGTGTTTGATCCGGTTCAGCCGTTCTTCTTCGAGCGCCGAGACCAACTGCCCGCCGGCGAGCAGCGCCGCCGATGCGTCTCCGTGGAATGCGTTAAGTCCTAGAATGAGCATGGGTCGCGTAGTGCTCCTCGGCTGTCTGCGAACCGGCAGCGGCGAATACCTCCCGGATCGTAGCCGCCCAGTTTCTGGTAACCGAGTCAATCGAAAATTTCGGAATCAGGCATTCGCGGTCCATCCGGACCAGCGCATTACGATGCCGGTCGTCGGGCATCCGCTGCCGCAGGAACTCGATCCAGGCATCCAGGCGCACTGGTAAGACTTCCGACTTCTCATGGAAGTAGTCGGAGAGATACACCTGATCCGAGATGGCTACCGGACAGCCTGCGTTGATGGCTTCCAGCACCGCGATTCCGAAGTTCTCCTGCTTCGAAGGAAGCAGAAACCAAGCCGCCCGCCCCAGCAGATAGGCCTTGTCTCTGCCAGCCACGGATCCCACAAAGCGCACCTGGTCGTGTACCTGGAATCGCGTTATTAACGCCTCCAGACGGCGCTGATACTGGGGCTCGACCGGCCCCGCGATCATCAACAGCCAGTTCGGATCGGGCCTCGACCGCGCCCAGGCCTCGATCAGGAAGTCCACGTTTTTCTTGGGGTGCACGCGCCCCAGGAATAAAGCGACGTTCCGATGCGCGGCAATCTTCAAGTCCGGATTGGAGGGTTCCGTGGCGGGCAGGACCGCGCCGCCCACTCCATAAGGGACGACTACGAAACTGGAGGGCGGCAGCGCGAATGTTTCTTGGGCGAGTTTGCGTTCCCTTTCCGTGGTGAAGAATACGGCGGAGGCATGTTTGAAAACGGCGCGCTCTCGCAGCATCCAGTAGAGAGTCTTCTTTAGCCGCTTAAATAGTCCCTGGCGATAAAGCGCCCAGGGTTCCAGCATTCCATGCGGAAAACATACGTAGGGAACCCCTGCCTGCCTGCACGCCTTGAGAAAAGCCCAGTTCGGATACAGCCACATGCCGTGCAGGATGACTCCGTCGAAGCGATCCAGATTTCGGGCGATCCATTTCCCGAGGGCGGGCGAGAAGCCGTAGACACGCGGGAAGCGAATCGGCAATTCGTGAATCTTCTCGCGCGGAAACGGATTGTCGGGGATCGAGAGCGGACCGAACCCCAATATTTCGGCATCCAGATTCAGATCGATGCTGCGGGCGGAAAGATCCAGCACCGCCCGGAGCGGTCCCCCATAGCGCTGGTCGAGCGAAGGTACGACGTGAAGAATGCGCATATCGTCAGGCCATGTTTCGCCACGCGTCCTCAGGCGAGGGAACGGTACACCTCGGCGACGCGCTCCAGCGCGATTTCCGGAGCAAACAATTTGGCCCGCCTGAGTCCCCGATGCCGCAAATCCGTCGCCGCCGTTCTGTCGGTCAGAACCGTATAGAGCATGTCCGCCATGCGCCCGTGATCGTCCGGATTGTCGAGTGTGAGCGCCGCATCGCCCACCACCTCCGCCAGCGAGGCACAGGTGGTGCTGATGACAGGACATCCGGTTCCCATGGCTTCCAGAGGCGGCCACCCGAAGCCCTCATAGAACGAAGGAAAGATGAGCGCGTCCGCGGCGCCATAGAATTGCCGCAGCCGAGTTTCGTCCAGTGCTCCCAGGAAGTGAAACGCGCCGGGCTGATTCGCCGCCGTGCGCCCCAACTCCGTTAGAAAATCGCATTCCTCCCGGCTGGCCGGTCCGTGGACCAGGAACATTCGAGCTGTGGGAAGCCTCTTCAGCAGATGCGCGAAGGCCTTCATGGCCCCCAGGCGGTTCTTATAGGCGCTGGCCTTGCCTACATGAATCACCACATAGTCGGCGTCCCCAAAAAGTGCACTGCGGGCTTTGGCCCGTTCGAGCCCCGTCAGCGGCACGAAAACCGGGTCCAGATGGTTGTGAATCACCGTAATTCGCCGCGCCGGGATATCGATCTCGCGCATCAGCAGATCCGCCGTGTGACGGGAGACGCTGATCACCGCTTCCAGTCGGCGTATTTGCCGCGTATTTTCAGAGATGATCAATCTCCTCTTAGCCGGAGCCCTCTGGAGATTCAATTTGCCGGCGCCGATCATGTATGCAATTAGGTCGTGAACGGTTCCGATAATTCTCGCTTTATGTAGAAAGCGCGCGTACCATAACAACCCCTGATCGACGATGTGAAAACAATCGGCCTGTTGCCGCGCCAGTTCCATCGGCCACAGCACGTAATTCTGAACCCAAGCCTTCCTGCGCGGCATCTCCGGCATTTTTCCGGGCCCCAGCTCCTCAATCGCCCCAGGACATTTCCCCAGCACCGGATCGCTGAGAATCGCCGGCAGCCGGCTTCTATAGAAATTGAAATACTTCGAGATGCTGTAAGCCTGGCCTCCCGGGTGTGGACCCAATATGGTGTATCGCGTCATTGCGGATGCGAAAGGTACACGCTATCCGCGCAATAGCGCATCCAAGGGATGCGCACGGAGAGCTTTTTCAGAGCTTCGGACAGATCCACAATCAGACGGTTTCGCAGGGGGAGCAGATCCCGGTCGCTGCTTTGAACCCCTAAGCCCAGAAAGCAGTCCGCCGCGAGAGATACGTCGCCGAAAATGCGGTTGAACGTCGCCAGCAATTCGCCCGGCGTCCGGTAGCGCACATCGAAAAGTTGGCCTTCGGCGAAGCGCCGCCGGGCTTGGTGATACAGGCTCCGGACCCCCAGCGCGTTGGCCATTTGCACCAGCATGCGCCCGTCCTCGCGCAGCACCCGGCGCATCTCGCGTAGGGATTGGTCCAGCGCCTGCGATCCGAAATGTTGCAAAACACTGTACGAAAACGCCGCGTCGAACGCGCGATTTGAAAACGGAAGCGCCGTCGCGTCGCCCACCACGAATGCCGCTTGCACCGCGCATCTTTCCGCCAGCCTCTTGGCGGCCAGCACCGCCCCCAGAGAGGGGTCCAGCCCGATGGCCCGGTATCCTCGCCGGGCGCCGGCAATGGACCAGCGGCCCCAGCTACACCCGACATCGAGCAATATCCGGCCGCCGCCTTCCGGTAGCGAAATCGCCGGAATGGGAATGCGTGTGAGCCTCCCCGTCAAACCTTTGTAGAGCAGACCGTTGGTGGCGAGCACCAGCGAGCTGGCCACCGGGTCAACCCCCGCGGGGAGAGCGTCAAGATCGGCGAGGCTCGCGGAAAGCCGCGCCAGGATCTCCGGGGTGCAGCCGATGGTGTCGAGAAAAAGCTCATCCGGAGCGCGGTTCCCATGCCCAACTTCCCGTGCGGCCGCAAGCGACGCCGACCGAACCCACAGCGTCTCGTCCTGGTTCTCCGTCAGCATCACGGGAACGCCTTCGACTACTCCAAACTCATGCCCGTGAGGGCAGAGCAAACGATTCTCCGCGTCGGCGAGTTCCGACCCGTCCGCCGGACACCGCAGAATCGCGCGGAGCCAAGGAGAAATGGAGGTCATTTGATTTCGCAGCCGGCCACGAAAGCGGAGCAAAAAAAGCCGGAACCAAGCTGGCCGCAGATGCACGCCGATAAACACAGATATCGCTTTTGATCAGTGTTCATCTGTGTTTACCTGGGGCCGCCTTCGTTCTCCCCGCACCTGCAGTCTCAATGACGCGGCGCCGCGGCATGCACGAGTGTCCGGCCCCCATCCGCGACCTCATGACTTAGCTCCACCACCTGCCGCTGATAGCTCTCCCAGGTCAATCGCCGGCTAAGCTGGTAAGCCGCGTCCGACATGGCCGGCGCCAACTGCGGCCGATCGAGCAGCGTCTCGATGGCCTCTCGAATGCGAACCGGATTTGACGGCGGGACGATCAGCCCCTCGATCCCGTCCCGAACCAGATCCGGAGCCGCGCAACTGGTCGAGGCAATCGCCGGAACTCCGTGCGCCATCGCCTCCACCAGCACCAGCCCGAACCCGTCTCGCAGCGCGGGAAAGACCAGCACGTCGGCCTGCTCGTATTCGGCGCTGAGGCCGGCAGCCGGCAAGCGACCGGTGGAATGAAACGGTGTCCGGAAGCGGCGCGCAACCCACTCCCGAAAGCCGGGGACCCACGCGCCCGCGAGCGTGAGATGAAACGCCTTCTCCGGTACATCGCACAACGCCTGGAACAAGTGATGAATCCCCTTATGCGGCCCGATCGCGCCGGCGTACAGGAGCCGTAAGGGGCCGGGCTCGCGTCTGCTTGCCGGGCGCACCGCCCGCGCCGAAACTCCGTAGGGAAGCACTTTCAGCCGCGAGGCCGGCCAGCCGCGCTTGGTGAAAGCGCCCTTGACGAAGGTGCTGGCGCAGACCACGACATCGGCCAGTTCCAGCTCGGCTTCCTTGCGCCTGATCCGGTGCTCCGGCTCCAGATCGGGCGAAAGAAACCGCGCCAGCGACGGGTCAGCCTCCACCTCGCGCTCGTAAATGCGACGGGCTTCCATATGATGCACTGTCGGCAGATCGTAAATCGTCCCGATCCCCAGGGCTTTGGCCCGCTCAAAGCTGTGGGCCGCGAAGTCTTCATATCCCCACACCGCATCCGTGCGCCGGGTGAGCTGCCGCGCCACCCTGACATCGTGCGCCCTGGCCACCCAGTCGATCATTCCCACGGACCGCCCCGTGCGCGACAGGACCCCGGAGTTCGCCAGCATCACCCGGATTCCCTCACGCCAGCCGCCCGTCCGGACAGCCCCTTTCGGAAGCAGCTCATCCGAGCGCAGCGACGTTCCCCAGGGAGCATAAATGCAGGTGGCAAAGCCTGCCAGAGAGCCTCGCAAGTGGAGCCCGCGAGCGGCCTGATATGCATTCGGATTCCCAAACGGATGGCTCACCAGTACTTGCGGCGTCATGGGGCCCTGTAGCGGCGAAAGACGCCGGCGGCCGCGGGCGTGCGGCGATTCAGACAGCTCAGCCAGATCGCAATGCTCAGCCAGGTGAAGGCCGTGCCGGTGTGGTTGTACCAGATCCCGGTCCACACCGAATACGTCGAAAACACTCCCAGCAGGGCCGTGGCGCAGCGGTATTCGTGCCAGTTGCTTTTGAGCCCCCGCAGCGTCAGCAGCGCCAGCGGAAGCGTAATCATCCACAGCCCCATCAACCCCGGCAATCCCGATTCGAGCAGGGCGTTGCTGCCTCCGTCGTCGAAGGATTTGACCTCGACGTTCTCCTGGGCGCTCTCGAAGAATCCGTATCCGGTCGACCGGCCCAGGCCGATGCCCACCGGGTTCGCCACAATCAGGTTGAACATATTCGCCTTGATGTTTTCACCCGTAATGCGGCCGAGGATGGTGTCGTCGGTGGATTCCCATCGATTGACGAAAGCCGTCGCCACACCCGGACCCAGGATGTAGATGACGGCGATGCCGATCGCCAGCACAGCCCCCCAGATGCGCACGAACACGACTACTCTTCTGGCAACCAGGGTCGCGGCAATAAACATCGCCACGAACATGACTACCGGCGCGCGCGATCCGGATTCGAGGGCGCAACACACCCCCGCCGCGGCCGCGATTCCCGCAAACAGCTTCTGCCTCCGGCCCGTGGGCAGCAAAGACCGCCACAAAGCAATCGAGAAGGTGAATAATCCAAACGCAGCCATCCCGGATATGTAGGAGAAGGTGCCCGTCGCCCGCGTGCCCGCCAGGTTTCCAAACCCCGCTACCGGCACGTATGCTCCCATGTCGTGCCAGGCGTAACGATTCACCAGCGCCCCCGGCTCGCTTGCGAATTGGAACGCTCCCAGCACCGCAACCCCTCCCGCCAGGATGGCCAGCGCGGGCATCAGGCGCCCCAGGATCCGGGCATTCAAACGCGGCGCCAGGTGCACGGCGAAGACCGGCCAAAGCACCGCGTTCTTGTACGTGCTGATCGCCGCAAGAGGGTTGTAAGCCAAGCCCATTACGAATGCGGGCAGAAGCATCGCGCCCACTACCAAAGCCGCCGTCCGCACTTCCTTGACGGCTGCCTGCACGCGCGGCAGTGGATGCCGGATGATGAACAGAGCCGCCAGGACGTCCTTCGCCCCGTAAGCGGCCGCCTGCCAGGCGTCCGGCAGCACCCATTTGCGCAGCGCGCCTTCGAGCACAATTGCGATCAGCAACAGCAGCAGCCAGGTGAAGTCGGCTTCGCGCACCAGTCCCGGCGGCGCGGCGGCCCGGCTGGGGGTCCGGCTTATGCGCGGAGCCGCGACGAGGGTGCCCGTCATCTCCCCCTCCGGATCCACGCGCGAACCGCCGCCGTATTGTTTTCCGTCAAATGCGCGACCGCGTAGGCGTACGCCGCCACGCCTATCGCCACCGGAGTCCCGTACAGCAAGTGCCGGAGATCCGGTTGCCAGCGTAGCGCCGCCAGCCACCTCGCGCGGATCAGCAGCAGCAGCGGAAAGTGCAGCACGTACAGGCTGAAGGAAAATCCCGCGAACGTGTGTGCCAGCCGAATCGCCGCCGCGGGAAGGCTCAAAGGCAGTTGCAATATGCCGTGCAGCAGCACGGCGCAGCTAAGCCCCACCGCCAGATCGTGGCCTACGGACAGAGTGCTCTCACGGGCGCGCCACAACGAGAAACTGAAAAGAGCCCCGGCCGCTCCTATGTGCAGCCAAAGGCGCCCTCGCGCCCGTGCGGAAAACCGCAGATGGCGCGCGCTCAGCGCAACCGCGCAGCCCGCCAGCCAGACCACGAATCCGCTCAATTGCGCGCCCAGCATCCAGCTTGCGAAGGCCGCCGCAAGCACTGCTCCCGCCGCTTTCAGAAGCGCGCCCCGCCGCATGCACAGAAATACCGTCACCAGGGCGGGGAACAGCACGTAATACCAGAATTCGTTGAACAGGCTCCACAACGGAACATTCGAGCCGAACACGGGCGTGAAGCGGCTTTGGAGAAAGAGAACGTTGCCCAGCCACGCCGCCGCTGTAAATCCGTGCACGGGGATGGAATCTGCAAAAGGAATCAGCGGATGGGAATAGATCCCCCTGCTCTCGGAAAAATGGATCCCCAGCCAATCCCACAGCAGGCCCAGAAGCAGCCCCGGAATCAGGACCGTATATAACCGGGCGCCACGGTCAATCGCATAGTCGCCCCACGACCAGGAGTCCCGTCCTGCCTTGCGGAATACGGACGACCCAATGAAGAATCCGCTGAGCACGAAGAAAATCATCACGGCCTGGTGGCCGAACCCGGTGATCAGATACAGAAGTTTCACGCCCGCGAAGGGAGCTTTCACATTCCCGAAGTCGACAAAATAGAGCGCTCTCCAGTGCCCCAGCAACACCGCCAGAGCGGCGATCGCCCGCGTGGCATCCAGATATCCCGAGGCTGCGGGCGTCAAGCGGATCGGCTGAGGGAATCCCGCCGCCGCTTCCGCGGCCTTCGCCGCAATCCGGCCGGGTATCCTGACGCCGGATGCGCTCATCTGCTCCCCGCCGCGATGAATGTCCTTGGCAGCGCCCGCTGAGCGCCGGAAATCTGGTTCAGGATGCCGCTGTATTGGGATGCCTGAGCAGCGATTCCATGTCCCCGGTACCACGTCAGCGCCGCCTGAGACACCGCTTCGAGCTGGTCCCCGCTCAAGGCCGCGCCTGCTGCGGCAGACACATAGTGCCGGTTGGCGGACAGGCCGTCGGCATCTTCCATCCCCCATCCCGCCGCCGAAACAACGGGAACCGTGCCATGCGCGCAGCAGGCCGCGAAAACCGATGATTTCGAAAGCAGGTTGGCATCGGACGCGATAAACCCGAATCCTGAATCGCACAGGATCGAGCTCGCCTCGCCGGCCGGGAGGGTTCCGGTTGCTTCCACTGCGGCCGGCAGCCCGTGCACCCGAACTCTTGGGTCCGGCCCGATCTCCAGAACCCGCTCGATTTTGAGATTCCGGCAAGCCGCGGCTAAAGCCGGAAGATGTCGCGAGAACGCCAGGTCCCGGGAATGCGGCTTTCCGAACACCACCAGTTGCCGCTTGCGCGCGGCGACTGGCGGCAGTTCCCCGGGCGGCTCTCCCAAGGTCGAGAGCACTGCCATTTTGAAGATCCGGGTCTCTTCGATGCCCGCGATCTCCGCCAGATGACGGCGGTAGCGGGTGTTGCTGGTTAAGCTTGCCGCCGAGGCGCGCGCGAAGCGCCGGATCAGTCCGCACTGAAGCCCTTGCAGCCAATACGCGGTGCTCCACACCGGCCCGTCGGCAACCAGTTCATGAAACATGGTGATCAAAGGGCTCTCCGGAGTCTCCCGCTTCCAGGCGGCCAGTCCTCTTTCAAGCCAGAATGCCAGCGCCCGCGTCGCGTATCCGTACAAGGAGCAATGGAACAGAACCGGAGTGTGCGGGTCGGCGCGCGCCTCAAACAAAATCTTCCGCAACGACGAACACAGCGCCGCGGGGCGCTTGCTTGCCACACGTATCACAGGAAATCCCTCGATCGCGTCCCTGGAAACGTCGTCCCCGGAAAACTGCCACGTGGGATTCGCCACCACAAACAGCGATTCGATTCCATGCTGTTCCCGCAGAGCCCGGGCAATCGCCAGGGCGTAGTCCCCCACTCCGTCCACCGCCGGAGGGAGCCCAGCCACGATCTGAACCAGCCAACGCATCAAGATCCGTTTGCCTCGCGCCTTTCCCCCATGCATGGCTGGAAAACCAGGCAATTGCCCGAGGCCTCGCCTACCCGCGACAGCGACGCGTCCACACCATACCCGAGCGCTGCAAGAAAACCGATGGTCTCCGCTTCGCTCGACCCATACCGCAGATCGTGTCCGTCGGACTCAAGCACAATTGCGCCGATGCGCCGTTGCTGGAGCAGCGCCTCCGCGCCCCGCAGCACCTTCAGCTCATAGCCTTCGACATCGATCTTCAACACGTCGATCGTCTCCGTCCCCAGCATGCCGGCCAAGGTATCCAGCCGGGCCATGGGCCGCAGTTCGACTTCGACGCCGTCGCCAGAATCCGGATCTTCGACAATATGATCGAAACCGCTCTGCCGCAGCGAGAGATGCGTCACCCCGTCGCGGTCTCCCACCGCCGTATGCAGGCACAGCCAGCGCGAGGACGGCTGCAGGGCCCAATTCGAGCTTAGGGTCTGATAGTGCAGGGTGGAGGCTTCAATCGAGACGATGAAGAGACCGGGATTTTCCTCCCGCCCGAATAACGAGAAGAGGCCGCCGTTTGCCCCCACATCCCAGAACGTCGTCGCCGAGCGAACCAGCTTCCTGACGGCTTTCAGACTGGCGTCCTCCTCGAAGCTCCTGCGGCCTTCCGGCGTCGCGAAGGTTTTGAAGATCCCTGGCGGATTGGGAATGGTGCAGCGGGCTTTGCCGCCGATGCCGAGCGTCAGCCCCGTCACCTCCAGCCGCTGCAAAATCCGGGTCCAGTAATACGCCTGCCAATTGTGCGCGAACGGATTCCGGAGCGGCGGATTCCGGATGGATTGTCTGCGCATCGGATTCAGCACCCTGTGCCCGTCCGGACCACGGTCCAGGTGCGCAGCACCTCGTTCGACGTGTATTGGTTGGGCGCATACGCGATATCTCCCGTGACCGTCGCCTCGACGCCAAAAGGCGCTCGATCGAGGAACACCCCGGAGCGGCGGTGCACCCTGGTGCCGGGCCCATGCGCCATATCCAAATTGGGCGCCAGGCCTGGACCCGCGTAGACATGCTCGGTAACGATCGCCAGCGCATACGTGCGGAGAATATTGCGCAAAGCCGCCGCGATTTCTGCGTTGGTCAGATGCTGCAGCACCTGGCGCACGATAGCGGCATCGGCCGGCGGCAAAACGTCGCGGGTCAGGTCCGCCCGGACGAAGTGGACGCCCGCATGTTCCCGCGTGTTTGCCTCGATCACCGCCTGCGCGATATCGACCCCGGTATAGCGCGCCGTCATGCCGGCCAGAATCCTGCCGGTATTGAAGTTGCCGCATCCCAGATCCGCGATGCTGCTGACTTCATGTTGCCGCAGCAGCTTTGAAATCATCGCGCAATATTCGATCACATACCGGCCGGTCGAGCCCGTGCCGGAGTTGGGCGCCCCGGCGCCGCCCCCGCCCCAGGCCTGCGTCTTGTAGACCCGGTCGAACGTCTCCGCCAGAGTCAGCGGCGCATACCGCTGCTGCATCCGGTCCGTGCGCCAATTCCGGATCAGGACTTGGGCCGGCCGCGGGATCCATCGTCTAAGTGCCGCTGTCATAGGTCAAAGCCGCCGCGTGCCTCCGCCGGGTGAGCGAAGACCAGCCCACCAGAACCTGCACCAGTAAAATCGCAATCGAGGTGTAGAACGCCATCTGGCTCGCCCCCAGAGTGGTCCCCAGATTCAGCGCCCAAAAACTGCCCGCCTGAACTCCCATCACCAGGCCGATCTCGAGCCATGCGCTCCACCAGAAAACCCACTGGCGATTGTTGTGGATCACCAAAAGCAAGGTCGAGACATAGGCGACGCAGGCCGCCGCCGCCACATAGCGCAACGGGCCTTCGAGGTTTTGGTATCTCGGGCCGATCAGCCAAAGCAGCGGACCCGGCCACAGAAATGCCGCGCCGGCCGCCAGCGTCGAAATCCCGCTCGCGATTCCCGCGGTCTTGAGATACAGCGGCAGCAGGGCTTCCTCCGCCGTGCGCGCGAAGCGCGGTCCCAGAACCATCCAGTTGAAAGCGTTCAGCAGCGTAAACAGCTGGCCCAGCCTGCCCAACGCTCCGGTCTCCGCCATGGGTTTGGGGGATCCGAAATAGGAGACCGCAAACAACGCCATCTGCCCCTGGAGCGATTGAAAGACCACCAGCGGAGCCCGCGGCGCGATGTACTTGACGATTCTTGTCTGGGCCCGCGGATCGACCGCGCCGTCCGCTTCCCAGTGCGTTCGCGACAAATGCCGCAGGGTGAGCGCCGCGCCGAACGTAGCCGCCGTCCCCGCCGCCAGCGCCGGCCCGGCCCGCAGCAGGCCGCACCATCGAAGCGCAAAAACGGCGATCAGCCGCAGTCCGGCGGCGCCGGCCAGAACTCCGTAGTAGCCGGTCAGGCGCTGATTCAAGATCAGCGGGACGCCATAAATAGAAACCCAGAATTGCACCAGAATTCCGGAAATGACGACAGCCAAAACCAGCGCCTCTGTCGCCCAGGGCCAGTGCTGCCTTTTGCCGATGACATAGACCGCCCCCGCCCCCGCCGCCGCCCCCAGGATCAGCAACCGGCTGCGCAGGCGCAGGCCCGCCCGAATGTATCCGCCCAGAACCCCGCTGTCGCCGTATTGGCCTCCGGTCAACGCCATGATGGCGCTGGTCACTCCCAGATCCACAATCAGCCCGAGCGCGGATTGGAGCGTCAGGCTCAGCCCGTAGACCGCATAGTCGGCGACCGTCAGCCAGCGCACCAGGCACAACCCCGCCACCGCCGTGATCCCCTGCAGCGCCACCTGCCCTGTGGAGAAGCGCAGCACCGTCCCCAAACGGCCCCACCAGACTTCCCGCCCGGCGCGTGGTTTGGGCGCGGCTAGGTTGGGCGAGGCCGCCGTGCCTGCTCCCGTAAGCATTTGTGTGATCCATCCCGGTTGATCGATGTGAATTTCGCCTAGACTTTAATCGCCAGCCGGCCGCTGTAATCGATGCGTTGCAGCAAGAAGGGAATTCGATGCGTCTCGATGTAGTCGTTCACGGCGTCGCGCGCCCCCCTCCAGTGGCCGTAATCGTCGAGCAATAGCACCCCTGTGCGCGAAAGCCGGGGAAACAGATGCTCGAGTTCATGATGCGTGGACGCATACCAGTCCGTATCCAGACGCAGCAACGCGATCTGGTCCGGAATAACTTCTGGAATGGTGTCCTCCACCTTGCCTTCAATGAAGCGGATCTTGTCGGGGGGATAGCCTGTGGCCGCCATGTTTTTGCGCACCTCTTGCAAGGGCGCGTAACACCAGTCGTTATGGGATCGTTTCTGCTTCGAGCGCCAGCCCCTGGCGGCTTCAAAACCGTCTTTCTCCTCCGGCTCTGCCATCCCCGCGTAGGTGTCGTACATGTAAATAGCCCGGTCCGTCACGCCCAACTGCCGCAGGGTGAGTGCGCTCAGCATCATGCTGCCCCCACGCCACACCCCGCATTCGACGATCGCGCCCGGAATCCCGCAACGAGCTATGTAGCGCGTGGCTTGAAACAACGCGTACATGCGTTCCACCGAAGTGCTGGTATAAGGTTTGCAAGCTTCAAAGGAAGCAATGAATTCCGGCTCCATGTCCAGCGCCGGCCGCCCGATGGCGCTCACCGAGTAACCCAGGGCGCGCAACGCGCCGCCCGTCATTCTCTTCGCGGCTACCAGCAGGCTCATGCTCTTCTGGCCACCGTCAAGGAATCCACCGCCCCCGCGAGTGTATAGCCGGGGTCGCGCAGAATCACCTCGGAGGGGAAGCGCACACTCCCCGCTTCATCGATCCGCCGCTCTGGCGTCGAGCGGCTGTCATGGAGAGCAATAACGCCTCCCCGGGCGAGCATCCCTCTCCAGCCGCGCCAGTCCGCCTGAATGCCTTCGTCGCTAGCCGGCAAAGGGCCGGTCGCGGCCCTCAATCCCCGAAAGGAACGGCTGGGCTCGTATCCGCGGCCCAGGCTCCGTTTTGCCGGATGTTGCTTCGGAGCCGGCAAAGGGCCGGTCGCGGCCCTCAATCCCCGAAAGGAACGGCTGGGCTCGTATCCGCGGCCCAGGCTCCGTTTTGCCGGATGTTGCTTAGGAGGATCCCCGTCGATGTCCAGCGCCGGCCGTCCGATGGCGCTCACCGGGTAACCCATGGCGTACAACGCGCCGCCCGTCATTCTCTTCGCGGCTACCAGCAGGCTCTTCGCGGCTACCAGCAGGCTCTTCGCGGCTACCAGCAGGCTCATGCTCTTCTGACCACCGTCAAGGAATCCACCGCCGCCGCGAGCGTATAGCCGGGGTCGCGCAGAATCACCTCGGAGGTGAAGCGTACACTTCCGGCTTCCTCGATCCGCCGCTCTGGCGTCGAGCGGCTGTCATGCAGAGCGATGACGCCTCCCCGGGCGAGCATCCCTCTCCAGCCGAGCCAGTCCGCCTGAATGCCTTCGTAGCTATGATCCCCATCGATGAAAACGAAGTCGAACGGCGCGGCATTCTGGAGGGCCGCGGCTGCCTCCGCGCCGGTTTTGGGAACCCAGTGAACGCTGCCGTTCGAGACCTTCGCAACCTCGCGATGCGCGATGATCCGGTGCATGCTGAAACCCAGGCGGCCGGGCGGGTAGGGATCGATGGCGAAGATGGCCGCATCCGGCGCCATCGCCCGGCGCAGCCGGCAGGTGGTGACCCCATGCCAGACCCCGATCTCGGCCAGCCTCCGTTTCCCCGCGGCGTGGCGGCTCAGGCACGCGCGCTCGGCCTCCGTAGTCTGCGTCTCGGGCTGGGCCAGGCCTAGCCGCCACAATCCAAAATGGAGCAGAACCCGCATCATTCGATACAATCGATACTCTTTTCCGCGACAATCAACGAATGCAATCCGAACCAGTAACGCAAGCCCGCCCAGCGCTCCAGATACGGCATCGGGAGCATCGGCCGGCCGGGGCGGGGCAAGTAGAATCCGAGCGAGGTACTGGAACTGATCCGCAATCCGGCGGATCTCACCCAGTGGCGCGTTCGCGGCAGCAGAAGAAACTGATTGATCGGTTGTCCTTCCTCCGTGAAGGTTCTGCCCCGCAGACCGCAATAGATCCGGTACAACCCCATCAGGCCGAAATAATTCGGGCTGGTCAGGAACAGGCGCCCTCCCGGTTTCAGCACACGCACCAACTCGGCGAGAGCGCGGCGTGGATCCGGCACATGTTCGATGGTTTCGCAGGAGACGACGGTATCGAAGCTGGCATCCGGATGGGCGATCGCCTGGATGTCGCCGACCCGCCATTCGATGCCGCCGAGGTTCAAACCCTGGGCCGCGTTCTTGCCCTTCTCGATCGCCGCCGGTGAGAAGTCGGTGGCGACAATCCGGCGGGGCTTAAACACTTGCCGCGCCAACCAGCAGGAAAACCCGCCTCGTCCGCACCCGATCTCCAGAATGGTCTTCGATGCCAGATCCGTTTCTGAAAGGTTCGCCTTCACCAGACAATGCCACGGAGCGTCCGCGTCGATGTCCACTGCATACCGCGAGTGCCAGTCGTCGTAGAGCCTCCTATCGGCTGCCGCGCCCGTGGCCACGCGGGTTTCGAGGGAGGTCGAAGTCACGCGCATAGGCGCTCGTAGACCTCCTGGACAGGCTCGGCGGCGCGCTGCCATGTGTACGTCTCCAGCGCCTCGGCTCGCGCCGCCTGCCCCAAAGTGCGCCGCAGTTGTGGATCGCACAAAAGCCGGTTCACCGCGGCCACAATCGAGTCCGGAGACCGCCGTGGCACCAGCAGTCCGGTCCGGCCGTTTTCGATGACGTCTTTCATCCCGCAGGTGGCCGTGGTGATCACCGGCAGCCCGCTGAACATAGCCTCGATCAGTGTCAACGGGGTGCCTTCAAACAGGCTCGGAAGCAGATAAATGTCGGCGGCGGCCAGCGCCCTCGCCGTGCCCTCCTCGGGCGCCGATTGCCGGCACAGCACCCGGGCGCGGATGTCGCCGGGAAACGACTCTTTGACCGCCGCCTCCTCCACGCCGCCGTTCAAGACCACCAGCCGAAGCTGCGCATGCCTGCGGGCCAGCGCGGAAAAGGCAATTACCAGGTCGGCCGTGCCTTTGCGCCTCAACCACGTGCCTGCGAACAGAATCGTGTCCGCGCGCCTGTAGTCGCGGCGGGTTGCCGCGCTGGCGTAGACTGCTTCCGCGCCCGGGTGAATCCGGGTGATCCGGGTCTGGGGAATGCGGCACTTCGAAACTAAATAGTCCCGGTCTTCAAGGTTCAGACAGAACACATGGTCGGAGGATGCCAACGCCATCCTTGCCTGCCAGAGTAACGTCGTGGGATAAAGCACACGGGACGACCGCGGCACGCGCTCCCGGCCCAGCCTCACCTCTTCCATCAATTCCCCCCAGCCCCGGGTTTCCAGGCCGTGACTGGTAACCACCACCTTGGGTTTTCCGGCGAATCCCCGCCAACAGCAAATTGCCGCCCCGCTCGGCTCGTGCACGTTGATCACGTCGTAGGGACGTCCGCTCCGGGACTCCGCCCAGGCATGATGGAGTAAGGCCAGCGGGTAGGTAAACCTCTCCCACCCGCGCCCGCAACGCCACGCCAGTTCTTCGGAGCAGAAGTATTCCACGGAGTGTCCCGCCAGAACCAGTTGGTCGTGAATCAGCCCCATGATGCGGCTCATCCCGCCGGTGCGCTCGCGCGTGGCGTTGTAAGCCACCAGGATCCGCAGCGGCCGGCGCATTTTCGGCGGTGCTTCCTGAGTTCCATTGGTTTGGACAATTCTTGGACCGGGGCGTCCGGTCATGCGCTTGCGACCATCTCTACCGCCTGCTCCTCTGCCGGCGCCGTCCGCTCGAAGACGGCGCACTTGGGAGCCAGCACCCGCCGCAGCAAGTCCACGAAGGAGGCCACCACCTGATGCTGTTGCGCCGGGCCAAAGCCACGATAGAGCTCGATGGAGCTGAATCCCGAGATCGGCACACTTACTTTCCAGGACTCAAAAGGTTGAACTTCAGCGCACTCCCTGAATTTGCGGCCCGCTAGGTCCACCTCGATCCGGCAGAAGCCGCACTCGCGGCAGCCGCGGCGGAGGACATTCCAACAGTCCTCAGGTGTGGAGGCCGCCGCCAGGCTCTCCTCCAGGCTCTCAAGCGAGATGTGGGAGTTGAGAAGACGGCGGAAGGCGCCATCTACGAACAGGCGTCCGGCCACCCCGAATTCGACATAACCCAGATGCTGGACCCCGATCCACGTGGTCATGCAAAATGCCAGGATGATCAGTCCCGACCAGTTGCGGTTCATCACCACCAGGGAACACACCGCGCCGGCGGCCGCGCAGGCATATAAGACCAGCGCTACCTTGCGGGGGGTGAAGCCGCGATTGAGAAGACGGTGATGAATGTGGTTGTGATCTCCCTCAAACAGGGCCTGGCGCCGCAGGAAGCGGCGTGAGATGGCCACGGCCAGGTCCAGCAGCGGAATGGACAAGGCCATCAGCGGAGCCGTCATGCCCAGAAGCGTGGCGGCTTTCTGGCTCCATACAACCGCGTAGCAACCGAGCAGGAAGCCGATGAACAGACTCCCGCAATCGCCCAGGAAGATGGAAGCCGGATTGAAGTTATAACGGATAAAGCCGAGCAGACAACCGGCCAGCGGGACGGTGGCCAGCGCCAGCGCAGTGTTGTTCTGCAGCAGCGCCGCAATCAGCGTCGTACAAGTGGCGAAGAGGCCGACCCCGGTGGCCAGTCCGTCCACTCCATCGATCAGATTGATGGCGTTGGTGCAGGCCACCAGCCAGAGAATGGTGGCCGGGAGGTTCCACCAGGCGCTGATGCCGCCCGGGGCTGCATAGCCAGCCAGGCCTTGAAGGTGGACCCCGGCCCAATACGCCGCGCCCGCGGCAGCGACCTCGCCCGCCAGCTTCTGCCAGGGCTCCAGGCCCTTGAGATCATCGGCCAGTCCAATCAGAAAGATGAGGCCGCCCGCAGGTAGCAGGCGCAGAGCGAATGTAAGCGAGTCCCGCACCAGGAATCCGGCATGGAGCGGCAATGCCAGCAGGCATAGGTACGCTGCCAGGTAGGAAATGACAATGGCGACCCCGCCAGCTCTAGGGATCGGCCGCGTGGGAGCCTCGGCTCCGGACTGTGGCCCGCCGCGATGGGCCAACCCCGTGCGCCGGAAGAACGTCCGGACCAGGGGTGTCAATAGCAGAGCGAACCCGAACGAAACGAAGCCTAGGAAAAGCAAGGAATACATGGGTATTTGGAAGACGCAAACCGGGCTTGCGGCCGACTGGAGTCCGTCCCACGCGAGCCGCTGCTGCGCAGGAAGCTCTCCGCTGTTCCGGAATCAAGCCCAGAATCTCGACAACGCGTGCGGCTGAGCAGGGCGAATGAGAGGAAGCCTAAGAAAAGCAAGAAATCCATAGGTATTTGATAACGCGAATCGAACTTGCGGCTGAATTCGCCCCGTCCCACGCCAGCCGCCCCGCAGGAAACTTTCCGCAAAGGCGAAGCCGAAAGAGACGAAGCCTAGAAAGCAGTGAATACATGAGTGCTTGGATGACGCGAATCGGCTGAATTCGTCCTGTTAGCATTCTCCGAGAGGCTCAATAGTCCGTCCCACGCCACCCGCTGCAGCGCGGAGAGCTTTCCGCGGTTCCGGAATCAAGCCCAGAATTTCGACGATGCGAGCGGCTCCCAGGGCCTGATCGTAGTTCTCCTCGAAGGCTTGACGGGCGCGGCCTCCCGCCTCGACGATCAAGTGCCGCTGGTTTTCGAGCTTCTCGAGCAGCGAAGCTAGACTCCCGGTGTCGCCAGGATCGACCTGCCAGCCGCAATGGAAGCGTTCGATGATCCTGGCTGGCGTAGCCTCGCGCGGGCCGATATAGAGGAGCGGCCGCCCCGCGGCGAGGATCCCATAGGTCTTACTCGGGACCAGGGAGCCGCAGGTCTCGGGAAGTTGCGTCACCAGTCCAAGATGTCCGCTGGCGAGGCTGTTGCCCAGGTCCACGCGAGAGGCATAGGGCCGGAATTCGACATTGGCGATGCCCTGCTGGTGGCAGTAACTTTCGATGTGCTGACGGCGAATGCCGCCGCCGGAGAACAGAAACTGGAAACGCGGGTCGTTGGCGAAACGATCGAGAGCCGCCATGATCGTCGCGGAGTCGTGGGCCAGCCCGAAATTCCCGGAATAGTGTACGACGAGAGGACCAGATTCCTCGGGGAATGGCAGCGGTGTTATTTCGCTTCCATCGGCCCAGTTTTGGGCGACGTGGATCTTGTGCTCGGGAATATCCCGGGCGATGAGCCGGGCCTTCATCTCCTCACCCAGCACGATGATGCCGTCGGCGTTGCGCCGGGACCAGTCCGCCAGTGCTCCAATGACGCAGGTAAGCAGCGAGCGCGGCTTGAGCGCCCCCAGATCGACCGCGATGTCGGGATAGAGATCCATTTCCCAGATAAAATGCCTGCAGCCGCGGGAAAGCTTCAGCATCCTTCCAAAAACGGAAGTGAGCGGCGGAGTTGTCAGAGTGACCACTGTGTCGGGCCGCCCCACGCGGAAGCCTGTCACCAGCGCCCCTGTCAGGAACGATCCGTAGGAGAGGATTCGTCCCGCAAAATCCCTGGAGAAGCGGATGGCGGAGGGCCGCAGGATGCGCACCGGGGGTTCAGGTTCCAGGACCGGATCTCCAGAATCTCCATAGCTGGATGCGCCGCAAATCGCAGTGATGTCGGGGATCTGCGCTTCCGATTGCCGCGAGACGGCCAGCGCCACATCGAGCAGGAAGCGGCCCGTGGGAGCCGTATCGGGCCAGAAGAATTGATTGATCAGCAGGAGGCGCAAGGTGTTCTCACGCGCGAAACGCGCGCGGCTCGATTTCAGTCTTCGGCTTTCTGAGGGCCGTAGTAATGGTTTTGATAGCTGCCGTAATAGCCGTTTTGGTAACCGTAATATCCGTTCGGCGAGCGCCTGGGGTTCCAGTCATTGAGGACCGTTCCGAGCATCGGCGTCCCGTCTTCAGAGAAGCGCTGGCGGGCTGCTATCGCGGCGTCGCGGGTAGTTTTTCCGGCGCGCACCACCAGGATCACCCGGTCCACCATGCGGCCGAGGACGCGGGCATCGGGAATCTGCAGCATGGGCGGCGTGTCGATGAGAATCGTCTCAAACTCGGCGCGCAGTTTCTCTAACAGCTCCGGCATACGGCTGGAGTAGAGCAGGCTGGTGGCGGCCGAGGTCCTCGATCCGCTGGTCAGGACGTATAGATCGGGGACGTCGGTTTGTTGAATGGCTTCCGCAAGGGATGCGGAGACGTCTTCTTTGGAGCGCAGCAGATCGCTCAATCCCTTGTCGTTGTTGAGCTTGAAAACATCATGCAGGCGGGGCTTGCGCAGATCGGCGTCGATCAGCAGCACCTTTTGGTTTACCTCGGCAACGGCGATGCCCAGGTTGCTGACAACGGTGGACTTCCCCTCCGACGGGTTGGCGCTGGTTATGACCATCACATGCGGGCGGCGTCCATTTTCTCCGGAAAACAGAATCGAGACCAGGATGGCACGGAAGGACTCGGCCACAACCGAAGGCTTGCGCTGCCACATAGCGAGTTCCACGCGAGAGGATTGCGACGGCAGAGGAGCGTCTGTTGGCGCGGCGAGAGTCTCCGTTGCCGCCCTGTTTTGGGTGGCCTGACTTGACGGGCTGTGGTTTCCGTCGGTATAGCGGATGCGCAGCCGGCCGCCGGCTTTCTCAGCCGGCACCACGCCCAGTTCCGGCAGATTCAGGAAAAACTGGGTTTCGCCGGGTTCCTGGATGCTGCGGTCCGCACGTTCCTGCATGATGACGAAGGCCGCGCCCAGGAAGACTCCGGTGAGCAGGCCCAGGGAGGTGCTGACTGGAATGTCGGGCTTGTAGGGGAGCGTGGGAATTTTGGCGGGATCGACAACGCGCATGTTGGAGGCCCGCAGGGCCGAGGCCAGGGTAGCTTGTTTGAGCTGCTGGAGCATGGAGTCATACAGCTGGCGATTGGATTCCACCTCATGCTTCATGACGTCGTATTGGACCGCTTTTTCGCTTTCGCCGGTGACGGTGGCGCGCTGGGCGGAATAGTCGGCTGTCAGCAGATTTTCGCGGCGCAAGGCTTCGTCATACTGGTTCTTGATGCCCTTGAGGATGTCGGCGCGTTCGGTGCTGAGCGCGGTTTCGAGAGTCGCGAACTGGACCTGGACGCGCTGGGCCTTGGGCGATGCATCCGTATAGGTGGCATGGATTTCGGCGATCTGGCGCTTCAATTCCGTAAGCTTGACCTGGTAATCGCGGAGGGTCGAGTCGTTGAGGATATCCGGGAGGGCGTCGGCCGGACTGGATGTCGCCATTTCCCAGCGCGATTGCTTGGAAACGCGGTCGATCTGAGCGGCGGAAAGAGCCTCCTGGAGCTGCATCAGCTTAGCCTCGGAAACGTTGTTTTTGGAGTCGCCCGTGAAGAGCAGGCCGGCCTGGCGGGCATAGGCCTGGAGGCGGTCTTCCGATCGTTCCAGGCGCACGCGCATGTCGTCTAACTGGCGGGACAGCCATTCGCTTGTATGTTGCGTGGTCTGCCAGCGGGATTCCAGGTTTTGATCGATGAATTCGCTGGTGAGGGTGTTGGCAAAATCCGCCGCGATCTGGGGATTCATGGAGTCTACCGTAACTTCGACAATATGCGTCAGGCCGGATGCGCGGACCTTGTAGTTTCTTTCGGCGTAAGAGATGGATTGGGCACGCGCGCTGGCGGGCTCGGGGTTCGGGAGGTTGAGGAATTTGCGCCATGCGCCAAAGCGCCCCGCTGGGGGGGCGAGGGTTGAATCGGCGGCGGAGTTGCCCTTCAATTTGGCCAGCACGCGATCGATGAGCGAATCGCTTTGGAGAATCTTGATCTGGGTCTGGATGTCGCTGGCGTCGACGGAGTTGCCGCCCTCATTCAGAGGATTGGATTCCTTGCTGTTGAGGAAGTTTTGATTGAGAGCCACGATTTCAAGCGAAGTCCGGACCTGATAAATCGGGGTTTGAGGGAGTGTCAGAAGGAAGCCGGCAATCGCTCCAAGGGTCGCAATGAGCAGCAGGGTTCCCTTGCGCCGGCGGAGAATCCGCCAATACTCGATAAGCCCCCCGGATTCGGGTTCGGCATTGGGATCGGGGGCGTTGGCGTAGCCAATATCCGTATAAGACGCCGGGAGCGCACTTTTATCCCGGCGGGCGGCAGGCGAGGGGAGGAATTCGCCTGGATGGTTCGCGGGTTCGGGTAACTGTTGCATCTGTGAACTTTCCGGTTACGGTACGCGGTAGACGGCCATGGTTCCCACCTGAACTAAGGCGTCCAAGGTGCGATAGCCCACGGCTTTGGCTTTGCTGACAGGAACGAAGAGTATGTCATCGGCGGTCAGGGGAATATCCGGCATCTTGCCGCTCAGGATCGTTCTGAGGTCTACAGGGATCTCAGCCCGGTCGTTGGAACCGGGGATGACGCGCATGATTCTGGAGTCCCTCGTGTCAGCGGTCTTCTCCGGACCTTCCGCGAGAGCCAGGATCTGTAGAGCGCTGAGGGTGCGGTATTCCCCGAGCACGTAGGCTCCCGGCTTATGGACGGCCCCAATGACGTAGATCGTATCCGCCTTCGGCACTGAAATCACGTCATTCGGCTTAATGAGAATGTTTTCGGCGGGATTGGATGCGTTCATCACGCTTTTGACGTCGACGGAGGCCACCGAAAACTCGCCTGTCGAATCTTTGGCGGCTCCAGGCAGCGGGATGGGTCCCCATTCCAGGCGGCGGGTGATGTTGATGACGTTTCCGGCCTCCTGGCGCAGGCCTCCGGCCAGGGAGAGGACCTCGAAAAGATTCTTCTGACCCTGGAGTTGGTGGACCCCAGGGCTCTGGACTTGGCCTAGGACGGAGACGGGCTGGCTGCGCATTTCGGTGAGATAGACGGAGACATCTGGCTTCACCAGATATCGCTTCAGGCGTTCCGCGATGACGCCTTCGAGCTGCTCGGTGGTAAGACCGCTGGCCTGAATCCGGCCCACCTCAGGCAGATTGACGCTGCCTTTCAGGTCGATAGGGACGGCTTTGTTGTCGATTTCCTCAAAGTCAAGGACGCGAATCATGATCTGGTCCCCGGGCCCCAGGGTGTAGGTGTCGGGCATCGTGGCCGGCGGAGGCGCTTCCACGAGCAGCGTCAAAACCGCGAAGAGGGAGAGGATTGTAGGGTTCATGAATTACTTGCACCGCAAAGATTTGAAGATGGGAGGTTCGAACACGGGAGATTCGAGCATGCTGCGCCCTTATGAGTCACATTTCCAATCGCCATACTAAAGAGGTCCAGCGTCCTTCTGCGAATCTAAATCACGTTGCCCACATGGGCAGAGGGTTTCTGTTGCCTGAGATTGCCCACGCCACTATGGTTCGCATTGCGCCTGGATATTCTTAATAATTCTTTCGATTTGATCTTTGCCGGCTGGTGGTAGAGCAGAGTACCGAAATGGGCCTGGCTCAGGCTTCGCGCAGAAACGGGAGCGATGTGGTAGGGCATGGCCTACGCCTACAAGATAAAACCGATATTCCCACATAAACCAACGCATTATCCCTTAAAAAATATCTTTTTGATAGCAGTTTTTAATTGACCACGCGGCGTTTTTCGGGTAACGTCGTAACCAGTCAGGAGCTATCAAGCGATGTACAAAACGATGCGTGCGGCGGGTATTGTGTTGATGGCGGCAACGGTCTGGGCGCAGACCCAGGTTGCCACGGTGACTTCTTCGACAGCATTCACCTTGCGTGGCGCGGCAATTACTCCGGGGCAAGGGGTGCCGATGTGGCCCGTTCTAGCGGGCGATGACGTCACGGCCGGCAATGCGATCACTATCGTGACGTTCCCGGATGGATCGGTTATCACGCTCGCCCCAGGCGCGGCAGGGAAGTTTGGCTTGGTGAATGGGCAGCCGTCGTTTGAATTGGCCGGCGGCACGGCGCATTATTCGCTCAAGTCCAAGAAGGCCGTGGTGATGATCGTCGGCGGCCAGACGGTGGCGCTAACGAACGAAACCGGGACATTGCCGTTGAGCGCGGCTAAGGCCGGCGGATTCTGGACGGCTGGGCACATTGCCGCCGTTGCCATCGTGGGAGGAGCCGCGGCTGCGGGCGCCGGAGTTGCTGCGTCTGATGCGACAGGCGGCGGAGCGCCCGTTAGTCCTTCGAAGTAGCAACCCGCAAAACGGAGCGCGGCGGAAGTTTATTTCATTTGTACTAAGGGTGACCGCGCCCTTTGCAGGCTTCCAAGTGACAGGGCAAAACGGAGCCTGGGTCGCGGCCATGAGCGGCGATGTCGCTTTTGGCAATTAAGAGCCCCCGCGACTGGCTCTTTGCGGGCTCCCAAGTAACAACCCGCAAAACGGAGCCTGGGTAAGTGGCCCCGTGCCGAGCTGGGAGTTCAGGGCCGCGACCGGCTCTTTGCGGGCTACCAGCCAACGAATACGGAGTCCTTCCTGGCTTCTCAGACCTGTGTTGCGGTTTCGATCCCGATAAAGGCATTAGCGCGTTCCCGTCCTGTGACGCCGTTCACGCGCGGGGCAGCGTTTTGCCTGATGACCGCATCTTTGGCGGCGGCCGTTCTTCTCAAGGGCGGAGTGTACCCGCAGCAATGGGTATGGAGCGCCTTGGGATTATCCGTGGCCGCGTTTCTGGCGCTTAGCTCCGGCGCCACATTGCGCTTGGGCGACAAATGGGGCCTGGGTGTGATGGCCTTCCTATTGGCATGGATGGCGCTCCAGTTGGCACCGCTGCCTCCGGCCTTGATCGAGCGGCTCACACCCGAGCGCTGGCATGAGGTCGCGTTTGCGCGAGCGGCAACCGGCCAGGATCCGGGAGCGTGGGTAACACTTTCGGTTGCGCCCTCCGCCACCTTCGGGCGGCTTCTGGATGTGGTTCCTGCAATGGCGGCGCTCTTGACTACACGCGAGATGACGCGCTGGTGGCGAGATCGCATCTGGATCGTTGTCGCGCCCGTTGTTGGTGTGGCCTTTTTCGAAAGCTTACTTGGATTGGCGCAATTCCATTTCGTGCGGGCGATAGGCGGCGCCGCCGCATCCGCCACCGGGACTTATGTCAATCGCAATCACTTTGCGGGCCTTTTGGAAATGGTTTTCCCGGTAGCGGTTGCCCTGGCGATCTCGGCCTGGCGGAAGGGCGCGATTCTGTGGATGGCGCTATTGCTCGCGATCTCGGCCTGCTTATTGGCAGGAGTTGTGGTCTCGCAGTCGCGGATGGGTTTTATCGCCACTTTGGCGGGCGCGGGATTCACGATGCTGATTTTGCCGCTCTCCCGGGATGAGAGTGATCGCTGCCCAGCGTTTCGATGGTCGCGCGCCTGGCGATGGGCTGTCCCTCTGGCGGTTCCTCTCGCGATCCTGGTCCTGCTGCCCACGCAGGAACTGACCCAGCGTTTTGCGGACACGGATTCCGCTCAGGAGGTGTCTAAAGTTGATCGTTTGAAGATCTGGCGCGACACTCTCCAGGTGATCGAAGCCTACAAGTGGACGGGTTGCGGGTTGGGGGCCTTCGAGCATGGCATGTTCCGCTACCAGAGCGCCGATCCGATGAACACGGTCGATTTCGCTCATAATGATTTTCTTCAGGTCGTCGCGGAGTTGGGAATCCCGGGCAGTCTGCTGGTAGCCGTGTTGGCGGGATGGATTGCAGCAAGAGTTCTGGCGGTGGTGCTGTGGCGGCGCAGCGTCAGGAATTGGGAGATCGCCGTGGGCCTGTCCGCGTCATATGTCACGCTAGGGGTGCATAGCCTGGCCGATTTCAATCTTTATATTCCGGCCAACGCGCTGATATTTGCGTGGTTGAGCGGAGTCGCCGTGAGTCCGGGGTTGAGACGAAGCTGAAATGCGTGCGCTTTTTGCGATCGCATCTCTGGCCATCACACTTTTGTCGTTGCTGCTTGACCATGAGCCGTCCTCGCCCGATTCCTGGCTCTGCCGGCGAGGATTGTGCCGGGCCGATCAGATGTTTCGGACGATCGACGCCAGTGGCATGGACCTCGCCAACGTTTCGGCACTGCTGAACCAGGATCCATCAAATCCGCTGATCTGGTGCACGTATGCCCAACTGCTTTCCGCCAACGGGCAAGGCGAACGGGCAGCCGAGGCATTCGACGGTGCCGTTATGCTGGGTCCCGGAATGTCGCCGGTGCTTATGCGGGCGGCCAATTTCGACTTCGCCCAGGGGCGGCAGGACCGGGGCTTCGAAATGACCAGGCGGATTCTGGGGCAGACGGACGCGTTCGATCAGGTCCTGTTTTCCTACTTGACGCGTTCGGGGCTTCCGGTCTCAGCATTGGCAGGGACGGCGGTTCCGCCGTTGCCTTCAGCGGCAAACGCCTGGTTCGAATGGCTGCGCCGATCCGGGTCGGATACGGAATTGCGCGAACTCTGGTCCTGGATGCGGAAGAGCCAGTTGGCGGATCAACAGTCGGCAAGGAATTTCGCGTGGGCTTTCTGGGGTAGAAAGGCTTTCGCGACGGCGCAAGAGGAATGGATGGATTGGCTCGGGCTGCCGGCTGGCCCGGAGCGGTTGACCAACGTGCGTTTCGAAGATCCGCCAAACGGAAGCCCGTTCGATTGGGCGTTGACTCCTTCGCCGGGTGTCGAGATCCGGCGTGAAGGTGGTCTCGAGATCATTTTTCCGGGAAGCGGAAACATCGATTTTTCGAGCGTGCGTCAGTTCACGACCGTCCGCGGCGGACGCTACCGGTTTTCAGCGGAGATCGAGACCCAGGGCATCACCACCGATCAGGGCCCGATGTTCCATATCTTCGATCCGGCGAAACCTGGTCGTCTGAGCGTGGAGAGCTCTCCGGTCAGAGGGACGCTGGCGCGATCGTGGATTCATCTGGATGTCCCGGTTATAGCGGGCACTCAGGCTCTCGAAGTTCAGATTGAGCGGCATCCATCGCAGAAATTCGATAACAAGATTGCGGGTACGCTGCGTGTTTACCAGGTGTCGTTATTGCCGGAACGTTGAAAAAAGGATTTTGGCCGTGAATGAACGTGAATTCACCTGAATAACAGTCTTACTTGTGCATCCTTTGCAACTCAGCGTTCATCTCGTCCCGTAAATCCGCCGGCGCTTCGGCAGCCACTTGCGCCAGAGCCTGCTCGAACTCCGCAGTGGTTCGATCCCGCACGGACGCTGCCGGCGGCGATCCCGCCAAGTCGCGATATTGCTCCAGAGCTTTGTGCAGCGCGGACGCGGCCACCTCCGGCGAATGGTTGGCGGCCAACACCTCACCCATCTCGAAGTTGCATGCGGCGATGGATCGGCGAAGCTCCGGGGTCGGCGGCAGCGACTCGGCGATTTGCAGCGCGCGGCTGAAGCTGGTTAGCGCCGCCACCAGATTTCCGGCGGTGAACTGAGCCAGGCCCACCTTGCGGTCGGCGAGCATGAGGTCGTGCTGAAGTTCAGCGTCGTGCGGAGCCTCCTTCGCCAACGTTTCGAGTTTTGCCTGTGCCTCGCCATAGAGCGCAGCCGCCTGGCGCGGTTCCAGATCCCCGAGCTTGATGCAATCCAATGCGAACTCCCGCTGCAGATCCCAAATATCCGGATGCGTTTTCAGGAACGCGCGCCCTTCCTCAACCGCATGCTGGTACTCGCCCAACCTCCCGTACGCCCGGATCAACGCGGGTTCTACCACGAGCTCACGGCTTCGCGCAGCGTCCAACAACCCCTGATCGCGGCGCGCTTTCACGCCGAACCAAATCGTGCCGGAAAGCAGCAGCGCCAGCACAGCGGCCATCGCGCCGACTCCGGCCGCATTGCGCTTGACGAACTTCTGCGTGCGGTAGGTCAGCGTATCGCCGCGAGCGCGCACCGGCCGGCCTTCCAGATATCTTCGAATGTCTTCGGAGAACTGCTCCACCGACGCGTAGCGGCGCGCCGGCTCCTTGCGCAGAGCCTTGAGGATGATCACATCCAGATCGCCCGACAACTTGCGCTTCAGGCGGCGGCGCGCTTTTTCGCGCGTCTCCTCCAGCGCCACGTCCAGCTTTTGCGTCGCTTGCGGAATGGCCGATCCGGTATCGGAAAGCACCACGCTGCTGGGCCGGGGCGGATCGATTTCGCAGATGGCCTGCTGCATCGCCGCGCGCGATTTCATGTCCGGTTTGTAGGGAAACTTGCCTGTCAGAAGTTTGTAGAGCAGCACGCCCAGCGAATAAAGATCGCTCGATGTGGTGATGACGTCGCCGCGGACCTGTTCGGGACTGGCGTATTCGAGGGTCATCGGACGCAGTTCCGGACGGGTCTCGGCCGCGGCCATGGTCGAAAATTCGCTCTGGATGAGTTTGGCGATCCCGAAATCCAAAAGCTTGGGCGTGCCGTCTTTGGTCACGAGAATATTGCTGGCCTTGATGTCGCGATGCACCACCAGATTGGAGTGCGCGAATTGCACGGCGGCGCAGACGCTGCGGAACAGAGTCAGCCGTTCGCTGATGCTGCTCTGATGGGTCTCGCAATATTTGTCGATGGGCGTGCCTTCCACATATTCCATCACCAGGTACGGAAGGCCGTCCGGAGTGGAGCCTCCATCGATCAGGTGGGCGATGTTGGGATGGTCCAGGCCGGCGAGCAACTGCCGCTCCATGCGGAAGCGCCGCAGGATCTCGGCCGTATCCATGCCGCGCCGCACCATCTTGATGGCGACCTTCATGTCGTATTCGTGATCGACGCGCGAGGCCAGCCACACTGATCCCATGCCTCCGCGGCCGATGCGCCGTTCTAATTGATACGGACCTACGCGCGGAACCCGCGGAACATCGGCGGAGGAGCGGTCGTCCCGGGGCGGCAGTAATAATGCGCCTTGAAGATCCACCGCTGGTTCGTCGAGAAAAGCGGCGGAGCCATCGTGGCTGGCCAGCAGGCTCTCGACCTCCTTACGCAGTTGGTCGTCGCGGGCGCAGACCACGCGCAGATAGGCGGCGCGGTCCTGCTGAGGCCGTTCCAGCGCGCCGTCAAATACCTGCCGGATCTGGGCCCATCGCTGGGGCGTCAAGAGAGCCTCCCGTGATGTCGCGGTGAAGAAAGGCGCGCGCGGAGCTCCAGCTTCGCTTCACCGTGGCTGGCGAAATTCCCATTACCGCGGCCGTCTGCTCCACCGAAAGTCCGCCGAAGAAACGCAGCTCAACCAGCCGCGCCTGTTCGGAATCGAGCCCTTCGAGGCGCGTCAGCGCCAGGTCCAGCGCGATCATGTCGACGGGCCGCTGCTCGCAGATGGACATGGTGTCTTCGAGGATGACCTTTTGTGCCGTGCCTCCGCGCCGCTCCGCGTGATGTTTGCGGGCGTAGTCGAGAAGGATGCGGCGCATCTGCGTGGCGGCCACCGCCAGAAAATGCCCGTGGCTTTCGAGCGGAGCCTTTTGATCCACCATGCGCAGATAGGCTTCGTGCACAAGAGCGGTGGGTTGCAGCGTATGCTCGCCGCGCTCACGGCGGAAGTAGGAGCGGGCCAGGCGGTGCAGTTCGTCGTAAACCAGGGGCAGAAGCTGGTTCATGGCGTCCTTGCGCCCGCGGCCGAACTCGCCCAAAAGCCTGGTTACTTCTCCGGAATCTTCCATGGGCACGTATGATGCGGATTATATCGCTTCAGGCTGGTTCTTCACTGTTGCCACGCCTCCTAGCCGGCGGCGGAGGTCCCGCGCATGCGGAACGCCGCCTGTCCCATCGCGCACCATCCAGTGTTTGCGAGCCCGGCGGGACGGGCATTCCGTCGAAAGCGCTCCTCGCAGCCGCTGGTGTAAACTCATTTAAGATCAGGTGGTCAAAACGCAGTATTGCCTCGACTTAAAGGGAGGCCCACGTGGAGCAGATGCGCGTAATCCGGTTCAATCACATCCTCATCGCGAGCCTTGCCTTTGCAGCGAGCCTCGTACCTCTTCAAGCTCAAGTTAGTGCCGCCATTTCCGGAAAGGTTGTGGACCCCACGGGCGCAGGCGTCAACGGCGCCACGGTCACCGTCAAGAGCCTGGAAACCGGAGCCGCGCGTAGTGTCACCAGCGACGAATCCGGCAATTATGCCGTGCTGTCGCTGCCGCTGGGCGCGCAGGAAGTGCGGGTGGAGAAGACTGGCTTCAAGGCGGCGATCCGGACCGGCGTTGCGTTGACAGTGGGCCAGGATGCGGTGGTGAACGTAGCGCTTGAAGTGGGCGACGTGGCCCAGCAAGTCACTGTGTCGGGCGAATCTTCGGTGGTGAATACCACCACGTCCGCGGTGTCCGGCATGGTGGGCGAAAATCAGATCAAGGATCTGCCGCTTAACGGACGCAGTTTCGATAATCTGATCACGTTGAACCCGGGCACCATCAGTTACGAACTGAAGAGCGCCAACACCAGCACCAGCAACGGCAATACTTTTTCCGTGGATGGACGGCGTCCCTCCGACAACCTGGTGCTGCTGAACGGAATCGAATACACCGGGTCGAGCCAGCTCGCCATCACCCCCGGCGGCGTGAGCGGAGATTTGCTGGGCGTCGACGCGGTGCGCGAATTCAACGTCCTTACCGACACGTATTCGGCCGAGTACGGCAAGCGGTCTGGAGCGCAGGTGATTGCGGTGACGCAATCCGGAACCAATGAATGGCACGCGTCGCTGTACGAATTTCTGCGCAACAGCGCTCTCGACGCCAAGAACTTCGAAGCGCAGAACACAATTCCTCCGTTCCGGCAGAACCAGTTCGGAGGATCGTCGGGAGGGCCGCTGCATTGGCCCTTCACTCGAACTCGACCGGGGCCGCACAAACTCTTCGGGTTCGTCAACGCGGAATCTTTTCGCCAGGCGCTGACGCAGAGCAACGTGAGCGTAGTTCCCGACGCGCTGGTCCGAACGGGAGAATTTCCCAACGCTACCACGGGCGTGTACGCTCCGGTGGCGAAGCTGAATTCGGCGATGCTGCCGTATTTCTCGTTCTGGCCGTCCCCCAACGGTCCGGAGCTGCTGGTGAACAATCTTCCCAGCGGAACCGCGTTCTCCTACAACAGTCCCAAGCAGACGATCAATGAGTACTTTTCCACCGAGCGCGTGGACTACAACATCTCCAACCGCGATACGCTGTCGGCGATGTCCACGCTGGACATCGGCAATAGCCTGATCCCCGGTCCCGATCCTTTGTTCGCGGGCGCCACGGACCTGAGCATGTATGTCGGAAGCCTGCAGGAAACCCACGTCTTTTCACCGGACATTCTGAATACGTTTCGGGCCGGATTTTCGCGCGCGGGGTACAGTCTGGATTCCGCGCTGCTGGCGGCATTTCCGGCCAACCTCGATTTCGTTCAGGGCGCCGGTCCGGGAGGCATCGTGGTCAACGGAGGGGTCACTACCACGGGCCTTTCCGGTATCACTTCGGCGGGGCCGAACAACGCTTCAAACGTATGGAACCGACGCAATCTGTTTACGTTTACCGACGGCGTGCAGATTGCCAAAGGACGCCATCAGATCAGTGTGGGCGCATGGTTCCAGCGGGTGCAGGACAATGAGGACACTGCCTCGCGGCAGCTCGGGCAAGGCACCTTCGCCAGCCTGACTACGTTCCTGCAAGGCACCTCCAGCACGTTTCAAGTGGTGCCGGCCGCCAATGAGCTGGGCTTTCGAAGCCTCTTTGGCGCGTTCTATGTGGACGACACCATCAAGGTGCGGCCGAACCTGACGATTGAGCTGGGATTGCGCGACGAATTCACCACCGGTTGGAATGAGGAATCCGGGCGAGCCTCGAATTACATCGCAGGCGCGAATGGGATTCTTGAGACCGCTCCGATTGTCGGCAATTCCGTGTTCACGAAGAACAACGCCAAGCATCTGCTGGGGCCCCGAGCCGGCCTCGCGTGGGACCCGTTCAAGAACGGAAAGACGGTGATCCGCGCCGGCTTCGGAACCTATTACTCGCTGATCGACGATTTGAGTTTTCTGCTAAACGCGCTGCCTCCGTATAACGGTTCTTTGACCTTTTCCGGAGCACTGTCGTCATTTTTGCCGATTATCCCCAACGCGCCTGTGCCTGCCTCCTGCGGCCCCGGCGTTCCTACGCCCTGCACTACATATGCGCCCGAAGGCGTGCAGGGCAACGCCCAGACTCCCACGGTGCAGGAGTGGAGACTGACTGTGGAGCAGCAGTTGAGCCGCGACACAGTTCTCCGTGTGTCGTATGTCGGCTCGCACGGGTATTACGGAATGGTCAGCGTGGACCCGAACGATATTCCCGCGCAGGTTTGCCAAAGCGCGACCTGCACCGCCGGCGGAACCACTACCGGTGGAACTCCCGCAACCAGCACCAGCACGGTGGTCCAAGGCCAGCAATACATTCCTATTGGAACGCGGCCGAATCCGTATCTGGGAGCGGGATTCTTCTGGTACACCGAAGGCAACAGCAGCTACAATGCCCTGCAAATCGACGCCAGCAAACGGCTGAGCCACGGCGTTACGTTCCGCGCAAATTACACTTTTTCGAAGAACCTGGATATGAATTCCGCGCCTACCGGCGCCCAGGCCAGCAATCAGGCGCAGATGATTCTGGATCGCAACGATCTTTCCCGGGACTGGGGTCCGTCCGCGCTGAACGTCGAAAACCAGGTAAGCCTTTCCACCAGTTACGATCTGCCCTTCGGGCATAGCAAGCCGTGGTTGAGCAATCTGCACGGAGCCGCCGAAAAACTGGTCAGCGGCTGGCAGATCAATCAGATCACCACGCTGCTCAGCGGGTTCCCGTTCACGCCGCTGATTGGCGCGAACCGCTCCGGCGACGGCGATACCAGAAATCCCGACCGGCCTTCGCTGAATCCGAATTTCACGGGGCCGGTGATCATCGGAAGCCCGAATGAGTGGTACAACCCGAACGCCTTCATCCTTCCCGCCGTGGGCACCTATGGCAACGTCGGGCGTGGAGTTTATACCGGGCCGGGGCTGGCGGATCTGGATTTTTCAGTCACGAAGAACACCGTCATTCGGGAGAGCCTGCGGCTCCAGTTCCGCGCGGAATTCTTCAACATTCTAAACCATCCGAATTTCGCCGCGCCCAATACCACCGTGTTTTCGGGCACGTCGTACAACGCGTCGGCTGGGTTAATCACCAGTACGGCGACTACATCGCGGCAGATCCAATTCGGCCTGAAGCTGATGTTCTAGCAAGGTGGCCACCTGAGTGCTTGCATCATCGCATGCAAGGACTCACCTACCGCGACACATTTTCTGACGGGGATGTCGTCTGTATTCGCCTTCTCACGCCGGACTCCTTCGAGCGCTGCGACGCGAAAGTCCTGCGCATTTCCTTGGATTATATCGAGATTCTGGCTTCGGTTTCAGTTTCGCCCGGGGCCTTAATTCAGCTTAGAAATAAGGGGGCATTTCTCCTTTGCGAAGCATGCTCTTCTACGGCCGTGGACGGCGGGTTCCAGATCGGCGCCGAGGTGCAGGACACATTCTTAACCCAGATGATTGGGTCATTTCACCCAGACTCGCCGAATGACCCGATCAGCTTGCGGGCTTGAACGCGTCCGGACACAGCAGGCGCGAGGTGCGGCTATCGCCGACATCCCAGCCTAGCGATTCCATACGCCCCGGCTGGGCCGTGAACACGATCTGAAAGCTGCCGGTTTCATCGGGCGCAAGGGGCGGCTTGCCGCGCATCGGCGAAACCAGCGCGAGATACTTCAGCAGCGTGTAGATATCGCCCTCCTCGGGCAGCGAAAGATCCAGCTCCTGTGTGCGGAAGCGCACTTCGACGCCGCGCACGGTTAAGCGGTACGCCAGGAAGGCGCAGCACTCGATGGCTTTCTCAAACCACGCATCCGAATCTACGGGCGTATCCAGATCCAGAAAAATCAAGGCGCGCCAATCCTGTTCCCGCACGAACTCGCGCACCTGCAACGCGCCGGTGTGCGCGGTGGCTTTCCAATCCACGTGGCGAGCGCTCTCCATGGCCTCATACGGCCGGATGCGATAGAAATCATGGCCCCGGCCTCGCTGCATGGCGGCGATCTGGCCGCTGACCGCTTCGAGCAATGTTTCAAAGCCGGGCTGGGGGTCCAGGCAGGGATACACAATGATCTCGTGGCGCAGCGTGACCATCTCACGGCGCTCCGCGAAACCGAAGGGGAATCGAGTGGAGAACTGGAAGCTGCGCTCGCGCTGCGCGCCGCGCCGCGGGAAATGCAGGGTCACCGATTCCTCAATGGTTGCGCCGCCGGCGATCACGGGGAAATTAAGAATCGAATTGAACCCGCTCTCGGCCACGCCCGCCAGTTGGACGCTGAACGACGGAGTCCAGCTTTTCGAATTCCTGAGGCGGATTTTTCCGCGCAAATCGCGGCGAGCGGGAATGTGTTCGGGCAGCAGCAGGTCAAGCTCCAGGCCGGCTAGGCCCAGGCGTGTTACGAAGCCTGAAATCAGGAGCGTCGCAAACATGGCCGCGACGATGAGAAAGAGCAGATTATTTCCCAGCAGAAACGCCGCCGCCGCGATCCCCACTAACGCGGCGCGAAACACCATTCCCGCGCCAGTCATGTGTTGACGGCCAGCGGGCAAATGCAGACGGTCGCGCCACTGTTCCCAACTAGTCATGTTTGCCGAACGCGCGCCGACGCCGCGAATCGCTCCCTCGGCTTCATTAGGTTACTAACATTCCAGTAGAAATGCCGCGGCAGCAATCGCCTGCAATGCGGCCTGCGTTGCCTGGTCGCAGGCAGACTACGCCAGTATTCCCAAATCGTTATTTTTGCAAAACACGTCATGTGTTGCCGCTCGGGCAGATGCAGAAGATCGCGCCTCGGTTCCCAACCCGTCATGTTTGCCGGACGCGTGCCGATTCCGCGACAGCCGCCAATGCCGTGTGAAACACTGTTCCCATGCGAGTCTTGTGTTGCCTGCTCGCGGGCGGATGCAGACGATTACGCCAGTGTTCCCAAATCGTCATGTTTGCCAGGCGCGTGGCGAGGCTGCCACGCGCTTTACTTCCCGGGAGTACGCAGAGGCCGCGATGGCCGCCAGTGCGGTGCGAAACACTATTCTCATGCGAGTCATGTGTTGCATGCTCGCGGGCAGATGGCGACGATTGCGCCGCTGATCCCCACTCGTCATGTTTGCCGAACGAGCCGCCACGCGTCAACGAGTCCCATCGCGCCAAACGCCACTCCCTCGCCGGTCATGGGCTGACGGCCCGCAGATGCCACTCTTTCCCACTCGTCATGTTTGCCAAACGCGCGCCGACGCGGCCACGCGCCCCATCGCATTCACCAGCTTACGATAGGGGAGCTTGTCGAAGGAATCGAAGCCGATCCATTCGCCGTCTCGCCAGCTCGATCCCTGCCAGCGGACCAGGATAGACAGATGTTCGAGATCCGGTTCGCCTACGCCCGAGATTCCTTGGGGCGCAATCGACGACACAAGTTCGCGCATTCGGCGATCGAGGGAGGAGCCAGCGGCGATGGTCTCGGAAAGGCTCACGCGGCGCGGCTGCTGCCAGCGTGCTCCGCAGAGAAACCACAAGTCGACGCATTCCGCCACGGCCGAACCTGTGACAGCGACGCCGGTGAGCCGGTCTACCGGCCGCGCCAATTCTCCCGCGAGGGTCTGGACTTCGGCGATGCGGGCGATGCGCTGATGCATGCGCTCGGCTTCTTCGAACTGCATGTCGGCGCTGGCGCGCTCTCGGGCGGCTTCGGCGACGTGCTTGAGGGACGCGCCGCCGGTTTCGAGGAACTGCTGCATTCGGGCTGCCTCGCCGCGGTATTCCTCGATGGACACCGCCTGTTGGCAGGGGCGCAGGCAGCGGTTCATCTCGCCATAGATGCAGCCGGGATGATCCGGCGCGGGCGCGAGGTTCTCTTCGCAGCGGCGAATTTGAAAGAGATCGAGCAGTGCTTCGTTGAAACGGTCGGCGGCGGCGCGGCTGGCGAAGGGGCCGTAGCTGAGGCCCCGTCCTAATCGCGTCGTGATCATGGTTCTGGGAAACGGATTTTCAAGCGTCAAGCGCACGAAAGCGGGAGGCTTCAGGCGCGTGATTCGCGGCCAGTCTTCGGGAAAATAGCGCCGTGCGAGCTCGAGATGCACCAGCGCGGATTCGAGCTGGGAGCCGGTGGGCCAGTACTCGATGCGCTCGGCGACGCCTGTGAGATTCAGGACGCGCGAAACGCGGTCGCGATTCGAAAGCAGACGCCGGATGCGCCGCCGCAACAGCGCCGTTCGCGCCAGATACGGTGCGCCTTCGGCCGCCCACAGCAGGAACACTGCGGGACGGTCGGGAAGGCTGTCGATTTCCGAGGGCAGCGCCGTAACCGGCTCACGCATCTCTACCTAAATTGTACGGCGCTTGTCGATTCCGGGGATGCTGGTTCGTCATCTTATTAGGGAGGGCGAAGGGCCGGTCGCGGCGCTCAGTTCCCGAATGTGATTGCTCTGCTCGTGGCCGCGACCCAGGCTGTGTTTCGCAGGCTGTTATTTAGAGGATGCAAAGGGCGCGGCGGCACCCTCGGTCAACAGAATAACGCTGCCGTCGCGCTCCGTTTTTGCGGGCTGTTATTTAGAGGATGCAAAGGGCGCGGCGGCGCCCTCGGTCAACAAAGTAACGCTGCCGCCGCGCTCCGTTTTGCAGGCTGTTATTTAGAGGATGCAAAGGGCGCGGCGGCACCCTCGGTACAACAGAATAACGCTGCCGCCGCGGTCCGTTTTGCAGGCTGTTATTTAGAAGAGAGAGGAGGTTGATTCACGATGAGACTGGAACCGATCGAGAAACCCAAAGGTCTGATGATGCGAATCGCATTCTGGATGTGCCGTCGTCAATTCGGCAAAGTCATGACCCCGATGAAAGTCGTATACACGCGTGTCCCTGAGGCGATGAAACTTTCTTATGAGATCTCGAAGTTTGAGATGAAAGGGATTCAGTTGGAGCCGGGGCTGAAGTTCATGGTGGTGACCCTTGCCGCGGGGATCAACGGGTGCGGCTTCTGCGTTGACATCGCTCGCGCAATGGCCATTCGCCAGCACCTGGGGATGGACAAGTTTAACGCGCTTGCGGAGTACGCGACGAGCCCGCTGTTCTCCGACCGGGAGCGCGCGGCGCTGGCTTATGTGGAGGAAGCCACCCGCCACAAACACGTCTCCGATGAAACGTTTGAGACACTGCGGAAGCACTTCAGCGAGAGGGAAATTATCGAGATTACGTGGCTGAACGCGGTGGAGAATTACTACAACTTGATCAACATTCCGCTGGAAATCGAATCGGACGGATTGTGCGCGATTGCCCAGGCCCGGGTTGTCGATTCCGCGGCGGTTCGTTCGTCATCCTAGTGTACGGGGTCGAAAGGAACATCGCGTACGATAGGAGAAAACAATGTCTCAATTCTTATTACTGCTCTACGAGAACAATGCCGCGCTCCGGAGTTTGAGCCCGGAGGAGATGCAGAAGGCCTTCGAGAAATATATGGCCTGGTCGCAGAAGCCGTTCACCAAAGGCGGCAAGCGGCTGGCGGAAGATTACGGCCGCATCCTGCACCCGGACAAGGGCCACGCGAATGGAGGCAAGTCTCGTGTGACGGACGGACCTTACAGCGAAGCCAAGGAAGTGCTGGGCGGGTTCTACCTGATTGAAGCCGACAGCTACGATCATGCGGTTGAGCTTACGCAGGGGCATCCGCATCTTGAGTACGGCGGGGTGATTGAAGTTCGACAAATCTTCGGTACGTAGGCCTGTGCCGCAGCCGGAAACAGGAACTCTGCTGGAACATTTGTTCCGGCATCAGGCCGGGCGCATGACCGGGCACCTGACACGGCTGCTGGGTTCGGCGCGGCTCGATCTGGCGGAGGAGATCGTGCAGGAGGCCATGCTGCGGGCGCTCCAGACATGGCCCTACCAGGGCGTGCCGGAGAACCCGCAGGCGTGGCTTTTTCGCACGGCCCGCAATGCGGCCATGGATGTGGTTCGTCATGAGAGCATGGCCGAACGGAAGCTGGCGAGTGTCTCCGGCGGCACTGTCTTCGCAAAGAACAGCGACGCCATGAATTGGGATCCTGGGCCTCTCGATGACGAGGTACAGGACGACGAGCTGCGCATGATCTTCATGTGTTGCCATCCGGAGATTCCGCGCGATTCAAGCGTGGCGTTGAGTCTGAAAACCGCCGGGGGATTCAGCGTGCGGGAAATCGCTCGCGCGTTTTTGACGGAAGAGGCAACCATTGCGCAGCGGCTGGTGCGCGCGAAGCGTCAGATTCGCGAGCGTGGGTTGAGCTTCGATCTGCCTCGCGGAGCCGAGTTGCAGCAGCGGCTCACCGCCGTGCTGGAGGTGCTGTACTTCGTTTTTAACGAAGGCTACACGGCGCATGAGGGCGAGGATCTGGTGCGTCGCGACCTGTGTTTTGAGGCTCTGCGGCTGGCTGGGTTGATTGCGTCGTCATCTAGCGCGGAGCCGCGGGTGCACGCGCTGGTGGCGGTGATGGCGTTTCAGTCCGCGCGGCTGCCGGCGCGGGTGGATGCGCTGGGCGACCTGGTGCTGCTGGAGGATCAGGATCACTCACTGTGGGATCGGCACTTGATTGACCTGGGGTTTCATCATTTCAATTTGTCGATACACGGTGACGAGGTCTCCGAGTATCATGTGCAGGCGGCGATCGCATCGCTTCACGTGCAGGAGGCTCCGGATTGGGGAGCGATCCTGAGACTGTATGACCAATTGTGGGAGATGAATGCATCGCCGGTGGTGGCTTTGAATCGTGCGGTCGCGGTGGCGAAAGTGCGCGGGCCGGCTGAGGCTTTGTCCGCGATTGAACCTCTGATCGCCAATCCGACGTTGCGTGAATATTACTTACTGCTGGCCGTACGCGGGCACTTGTTGCTGGAGCTGGGCCGGCGTGAGGAAGCAGCCGCTTGTTACCAAGCGGCGCTAGACTGCCGCTGTTCTGAGCCGGAGCGGCGGCTTCTGCGGCGGAAGCTGCTGGAGTGCGGTGTCACGATGTGACGCGTTTCCTTCGATACAATCCCAATCCGGCCACACTGATTCCGGCAAGAAGGCCTGTTGGAGGCTCGGGAACGACTGCGGTCTCAGAGAACTTTCGATATAGATTCCGATCATGCCCTGGCGGCTGGCTGTGGCAATGATCTGCGCGCTTGAGGTGGTTGCGCTGACGGAGTTTCCATTATTGTAATAAAGCTGTGTCACGCCGCTGAGAACCGGGCCTGAACTGGTGGTGGGAAAGTTGCCAACGACGCTATTGAAACCAGATGCCAGACTCAGTGAGAAGGTGTTCAGGAACGCGTTCCACTGAGCGGCCTCGCCGGCTGCGCCTCCGGGAATTTGGTCCGTGCCCGCCGCCACGTAGACGCTGCCTCCGGTGTTAACGTAATTAATCAAAGCCGTTTCCTCCGCCAGCGTCAAGGTGTCGCCGGCGAGAAAAACAGCCGAATAGCCTTCTAATTCCGGCAGCGTGAAGGCGGAAAAGCCGGTATCCGTGAGGGTGTAAGCGCTCAAGGCGCTCGAAAGGTCGGTCCCGTCCAGGCCGAAGTCATCCGAATCGATCCAGATCTTGTCTCCGCCGCTTGCGCCGGTGAGAAACATGGCCGCGTTCTTTGCGTAATTCGTGCCGTTGGTTGTGCCTTCACTCGCGAAGCCGGCATTGCTCAGCGTCCACTCATCATTGTCGACAATAATGCCGCTTGCGTAGGCGCTGGCCGTGAGAGCAAGCATGCCGGTGACTAATTGAAATCGAATGCGATTCATTTATAATTCTCCGTTTAAGGAAGCCTAACAGGAGATTGTGCGGGTGAATGTCCAGGTTTGTCCGAAGCTATGTACCGGAAATACTCTCGTTCTAAGGCTTTGTTTAAGTAGATTCCGGGTAAGCGGAGAATGCGGCGCCTGCCTGCGGGCGTTAAGGAACCAGGAGGCTCCGCGTGATCCAGCCGTACATGGACGGCCCAGGGCTGTCGTCGCCTAGATCCTCCAGAGGTAAGTAACTATCTCCGATTGTATCGACGACGACCATTCGCTCAGCCGAAAGCGGGCGCAGTCTGGCCACGCTCGCCATAAGAAATCTGCCGTCGGGACTCCAAGGACCAACTTCCCTCGCCGGGTATCCGGCCAAGAGTTTCCTCCTTTCTTGGGACTCGAGGGAGAGCAGGCTTAGGGTCTCGGCTGGGTCCACAAAAGCCAGGGTCGCGCCGTCTGGAGCCAGCGAGGCGTACCGTCCTTTGCCTTGTGCGATGGTCCTCAACTTGGGAATATCCAGCACGGCGAAGTCCTCCTCGGATCCGATCGCGAGTCTGGTTCCGGCGGCCGAAAGCTGTATCCGCCGGGCCTTCGCCAGGTTGAAGGATGGAATTAGCGGCGTGAGGTCCAGTTCGGAGCCGCCAGTCGCCGAATCAATGACTATCAGTCGCAGGCTGAAGTTTGAGTCCTCAACAATCAATGCAAGGCGGTCACAGCGTGCCGACGCAGATATTACAGAGGCGCCGCCTGCGTTGATCTTGATTTCCTTCTTTGAGCCGGGAGCGTCTGTTATGAAGGCTACAGGTTTGCCCGCGCCGCCGTTTACGACCGGAATCGAACTCAAGCTCAACCAGGCTAGGCAGCTTCCGTCGGGGGACAGATCCTGTGTCATCGGCGCGCCGGAGAGTTTGAGATGGCCCGCACTCTTCCAATCCAGCGTCAAAGCTTCTTGATTAGTCGAGGCGAGCAGAAGGATGATTGCCAGATCCTGCCGACGCGCGAGTTCTTCAAGCGCAGGTGTTAGAGGGGGATTGCTGCGCGTGCAGGCGCTGGAGAAGATTACGCCCAGAATGATCAGGGTGGAGCGCGCCATCTTACTTCGCCTTCTTTACCGCGAATACCATCGCGCTCCAGGTGTCGTTGATGGAGCAGATTTTATAATCGACCAGGCCGACGTCGACGGCTCCGGCGCGGATGATGTTTCCGTTCAGGCCGTCTTGTTTGGATTTGCGCCAGAGGATCCACAGGCGGCGGTCCGCGGCCAGCTTGCGCATTCGCGGCAGGGCGGCTTGAAATTCGGCGATGCCGTGGACGAACCAGAGGGCGATTTTGCATCCATCCGCGGATTCCTCTTCGAAGCAAGCGCCTTCGGGGAGTTGGCCAATGGCTCTTGCATAGTTGGCAGGCGGATCGATGACGAAGACTCGCGCGTTCGCCGCGATGCCCAGTTTTTGGGCGGTTGTGCGGGTGCCCCAGCGGTCCATCATCTGTGCTGGCTTCAGGGGATTTTCAGGAGGCTTGGCGATGGCCGTTCTCAGCGCGCTGCGAAGGCGGGACAGAGGAGTGAAGACGGCGTCGGGCAAGACTCGGCGGACGCCTTCGATCTTTTCCGGCTCGCCGTCGACGAAGACGATGGGGATTTGCCGAGTGGTCTTGGAGCCTCGCAGAAATACAGCGACCTCACGGCCGTGAGACGGGAGACGCGACAGGTCGATGACGATTGCGTCCGGAGGAGACGATCGCACCTCGCGATAAGAACTGACGGGCTCTCTGTAATCCACCGAGTAGCCAGCCGCTTTCAGAAGTGTCAGCAGCGGCTTGGCTTCCTCGGCCCTCCAGTGAAATAACCGGACGCGCGCCATCTCTTGTAGGATACTTGCGCTTTCGTACCGGCCCGGGCAACAGCCCCCGACCCCGGGCCGGCCTAGCAGGCGACATGGTAAGCCGCCTGCCCTCCTCCGACACCTAGATACGCGCAGGATGCCGGAAAAAAGGCTCACGAAGCCGGAAAATTCTTTTTAAGCTGATCGAGTTTATGGGCGGCCGCGCCGGAGTCAATAGCTTGGGCAGCCGCGGCGACGGCGGCCGGAAGACTATCGGCAAGATTCGCGGCCATCAAGCCTGCGGCGGCGTTTACGATGACGATGTCTCGTGGGGCTCCGGCTTGTTCACTGGGTCGGCCGGCGAGAATCTGCTCGATCATGCGCGCGTTGCAGGCGGGGTCGCCGCCGGCCAATTCGGCTAGGGTCGCTCGGCGGATGCCGAAATCAGCGGGTGTCCAGAGCAGGCGTTCGATACCAGAGGGCGTGATTTCCCAGACGTCGGTGGCGCCAGTGGTGCTGACTTCGTCGAGGCCATCGTGGCCATGAACCACGAAGGCATGATTGGTCTCAAGGGCTGCGAGCGCCTCCGCTATCAATCGGGCTGCTCCCGGCGATGGAGCGCCGATCAACTGATGGCGGGCTCCTGCGGGATTCACCAGCGGGCCAAGCAGATTGAAGACGGTGCGCATCTTTAATTCGCGGCGGACGGGTCCGGCGAATTTCATGGCCGGGTGCAGATGCGGGGCGAAGAGGAATCCGATGCCGATCTCGCGCACCGCGTAGGCGGCTTCCTCGGCTGTCATTGCAATGCGGACGCCGAGGGCTTCAAGGACGTCGGCGCTTCCGCTGGCGCTGGCGAAGGATCGATTGCCGTGCTTGGCGACATGCGCACCGGCTCCGGCCATTACGAAGGCGGCGGCAGTGGAGATGTTGAAGGTGCCGCTTGCGTCGCCACCGGTGCCGCAGGTGTCGATGACATCGGCGCCGGCATCGACAACGATCATGCGCTCACGCATGGCTCGGGCGAAGCCGGTGAGCTCGGCGGCGGTTTCGCCTTTCATTTTAAGAGCGGTCAGGAAGGCCGCGATGACGGGGTCACTGGATGCGCCTTCGAGCAGCGCGCCCATGGCTCGATGGGCTTCTTCAACGCTCAAGTCGGCGTTGGCGGCGATGCGATGAAGGAAGGGCAGGAGTGACATGCGGTATAGTGGAGATTCTTCAGCTTATCGCAATGAAAATCCATGAATATCAGGCCAAGGCTCTCTTGGCGCGCCACGGCGTTCCTGTGCCCAGAGGCGAAGTAGCGTTAAACGTAGACGAAGCCGAAACTGCGGCGAAGGCCATCGGCGGCAGAGTGGTGGTGAAAGCGCAGATTCACGCGGGCGGACGCGGCAAGGGCGGGGGAGTCAAGCTGGTGGACAACGCCGCTGAGGCTCGCGATGTTGCCGAACGCATGTTGGGCATGACTTTGGTGACGCACCAGACCGGGCCGGAAGGCCGCGTGGTGCATCGCATCCTGATCGAAGAGACGCTGCCGATTGAGCACGAATATTATCTGGGCATCGTGCTGGACCGGACGACCGGCAAGAACACGTTCATGGCTTCGGCGGATGGGGGCGTGGAGATTGAGGAGGTCGCGGCGAAGACTCCGGAGCGGATTCTGAAGGAGACGATTACGCCAGGGATTGGGCTAACGGCGTTTCAGGCTCGCAAGCTGGCTTTCGGGATTGGCATCACGGGAGCGCAGGGGAATCTGGCGGCGCAGGCGATTCTGGCGCTGGCGAAGGCGAACGATGCGCTGGATGCTTCGCTGGCGGAGATTAATCCGTTTATCACGACCAAGGACGGCAAGGTCTACGCGTTGGATGCCAAGATCACTTTGGACGACAATGCTCTGTTTCGTCACAAGGATTTGATCGATTTGCGGGATCTGAACGAGGAAGATCCGCTGGAAGTGGAGGCGTCCCGGTTCGGGCTGAACTACATCAAGCTCGACGGAACTGTGGCGTGCATGGTCAACGGCGCGGGGTTGGCGATGGCCACCATGGACATCATTAAATACGCGGGCGGGAGTCCGGCGAATTTTCTGGATGTGGGCGGCGGCGCGAATACCGAGCAGATCCGCAATGCGTTCCGCATTCTGCTTTCCGATAAAGCCGTGAAGGCGGTGCTGATCAATATTTTCGGCGGCATTCTGCGGTGTGACACTCTGGCGACGGGGGTGGTGACGGCGGCGAGGGAGCTGAGCGTCAAGGTTCCCATCGTGGTGCGCATGGAAGGAACCAACGTCGAATTGGGGCGAAAGATTTTAATGGAATCGGGATTGAATTTTACGATCGCCGAAGGCATGCGGGACGCGGCGGATAAAGTGGTGGCTTTGGCAGCGGCTCATCAAGGAGCGGCTCAATGAGCGTTCTCGTCAATGAACATACGAAGGTGCTGGTGCAGGGTTTCACCGGCAAAGAGGGAACGTTTCACGCTCAGCAGGCCATCGCGTATGGGACGAAGGTGGTTGGAGGGATCACGCCGGGCAAGGGCGGGCAGAAACATTTAGACCTGCCTGTGTTCGATACCGTGGCCGAGGGCGTGAAGGCGACTGGGGCCAATGCCAGCGTGATTTTTGTGCCTCCGCCGTTTGCCGCGGATGCGATTATGGAAGCCGCCGATGCTGGCGTCGCGGTGGTGGTGTGCATCACCGAAGGCATTCCGGCCGCGGATATGGTGAAGGCTTGGGCTTATCTGAAGAGTTATCCAAAGACTCGGCTGATTGGTCCGAATTGCCCGGGCGTGATTTCGCCCGGATTGTGCAAGATCGGAATCATGCCGGGACATATTCATCTGAAAGGGCATGTAGGCGTGGTGTCGCGCTCCGGCACGCTGACATATGAAGCGGTGGGGCAATTGACGGCCCTGGGCATTGGACAATCGACGTGCATCGGGATCGGCGGCGATCCGATTATCGGGACCACGCACACGGATGCGATTCAGTTATTCAACGACGACCCGGACACGCATGCGATCGTGATGATCGGCGAGATCGGCGGGAATGCCGAGGAGACGGCGGCGGCTTATATAAAGGAACATGTGAAGAAGCCGGTGATTGGATTTATCGCCGGGCAGACGGCGCCTCCGGGACGGAGAATGGGTCACGCAGGCGCGATTATTTCCGGCGGCAGCGGCAAGGCCGAGGATAAGATCGCGGCGATGAAGGCGGCCGGCGTCACGGTGTGCGCGACGCCTGCTGAAATCGGAGAAAAGGTTAAAAGTAGACTTTAATATGGAACGTACATTTGCAATTATTAAACCGGACGCCGTGGCGGCGGGACAGAGCGGCGAGATCATCGCCATGATTCAGAAGGCGGGCTTTCGTGTCGCGGGACTGAAGATGAAGCGGCTGAGCCAGCTTGAGGCAGAGGGCTTTTACGCCGTTCATAAAGAGAGGCCTTTTTACGGTTCCCTGGTGAAGTTTATGACCGAAGGGCCGGTGGTGGTGATGGTGCTTGAGTCTGAGGGCGCAATCAAAAAATGGAGAGACACCATGGGCGCCACCAATCCGGCCAATGCTGCTGAAGGCACCATTCGCAAGCGTTTTGCGCAAAGCATTGAGCGCAACTGCGTGCATGGGTCCGACGCGCCGGAGACGGCCGCGGTTGAAATCCCTTTCTTTTTCAGCAGTTCGGAACTGCTTTAATTCTCGAACAGGCGCCTGCCCGGTTTCCCGTCCCTGCCTTGTAAGTAAAAGCAGCAACGGACTCATCGTGGCTGGCGCCCCATCGGTTAAAATGGCGCGGGTTGCTCTCGAGAACTCCTCCGCGTTGGCGCGGTCCGGAACCGATGAGGGAACCGAACACTTCTGGCTATAAAGTAGCGGAGGGTCCGTCCAATTGGCGGCGAGTTTAATCGCTAAGGCATGGACGCGGCTCGAAATACAATTTTCGCTGGAGGTGTTATGCTTTCAGCCGTTCGAGCGTGAGAGCGTCGGGTTTTCCGTTGAAGTACTTAGCCAAGGCATTCTTGAAGACCGGATTGTTTGAGGCGTTTGCGAACAGGGTCATGGAAGACCTGAACTTCATGGCGTCGATCGATCCGAAGATTTGCTGGATCGAACGTGCCTCGATTCGATTTACGAGCCGGGTGCATTCTTCCAGGCGCGGGCCGAGCACCGGATGCTTCAAATACTCCGCGGCTTCCTGCCGCGAAGAGATTCCGAATTTCTTCGCCATGTGGCTGTGTCCTAAGCCTCGAAGCTGAGGGAAGATGAACCACATCCAGTGCCCGCTCTTCAGGCCCGAGCGAAGTTCCTCGCACACCTGCTCATATCCGGACTGTGCGTCCACGAAGCGTTGCAGGTCATCGTCAGCAGGCGGCATTCGTCACAGCAGCTTTATACTGGCAACTTTCATTATGCCGCCCTGAATTTCTCCGGTCACCTCCACCCTGAAATCGTCGTCTTTCTTGGACTCCTTGAAGATTGCCAGGGCTTTGCGGTTGCCGGCATCGTCAAATGCGAGAAACTTGTTGGTTTCGTAGGTGAAAACTCCATAGCCGCTTTTCTGGCATTCTGGCATCAGAGCGCATTCGCGGGTGTGGTTGTAGGCGACGACGATGCCGCCTTCCAGCCTTGGGCCGGGCGCGATCCTCGTCTCCGCTTTGTAGGAACATTGCTTGTCGATCAGAACCCCTTGAACCGTAGAGGTACCGGACGGTCCGCCGGGGGCGGCTACGATGAAACCCGTCAGCAGGCTCCCCAAGAGGAGATTTCGCATCATGCTGGTCATGATTCACTTCTTCCTTTCTACCTGTACTTAATTCAGTGCCGCGATCTGGCTGTCGTAGGATTTGCGGACGCGGGCTGGCTTTCTATCCACAAAAGGTTGGGAGGATCCGTACGCGAGGTCACTTTTGGATTCGCCACGGGCTCCCCGTGAAGCTGATAACGGAACACAACGGACACGTTTTTTCCATAGCACTCCGGCGTGATTTTGGCGGCGCGAATGGTTTTCTCCACCGGAGGCGCGAGCAGCTTCGGTCCGTCACCCCACGCTGAGACAACCTGGGTATCGATCTTTTCAATGGTCCCTTGCGCATTCACGTGGGTGGTTGTCCAGACTGAGCCGTCGATATGCGCTTGTAATGCGGCTTGTGGAAACTCGGGCGCTGTCAAATTCTCGAAGCATGACAGGCCGCCGCCGGCAGCCGCTTGAGCGGTTGCAGAAAAGGCGATCAAAAGGGAGGAAAATGAAATGAAAAGAATAAGTCGCATTCCGAAACCTCAGACTATGTCGAATTATTGCGGCGCGGGTGTGGCTCCCTAAAGGGAGGCCACACCTTGCGGCGGTGGGAGGCTAGAGTTTTTGGGCGCCGATAGCCCGGCGCTCTTCGCCGGTCTGGATCTGGATCTGTTTTGGCTTGCTGGCTTCCAGAATCGGCAACTGGATATCCAGAATGCCGTTGCGGAGCTGGCACTGGACGTGGTCGATATCGAGGCCGGTGGGCAAGGTCAGCGCAGCATAGAAGCTTCCGTAAGCCAGCTGCGTGAAGCCGTTCTTCTCGAAGCCTTCCGGCGATTTGCGTTCGCCCTCGATGATGAGCTGATTGTTCTGCACGCTTACGTGCACGTCTTTTTCGGAAACGCCGGGAAGGATGGCGCGGAGATTCAAGAAACTCTCATTCCATCCGGATTCGATTACAGGAGTGAATGTCCAGTTTGGCGCGCCGCTCGCCTTCGAAGCGGCCGGCTGCGTTTGGCCATAGAAGTTGTCCAACATCTGGTCGACAGAGCGGCGGAATTGATCCAAGGTCTGCCGGACATCGCTCGTAAATAATGTGCTCAACATATTGGTTCCTCACATTCGTCATTGGATTTAGGCGAGAGGGAGGAAAGGACGATCGAGCGGCGTGCGTGGGAAGCGTTCTCAAAGGCTTCGTTCTTAAAAGCCCTCGTTCTCGAAGGCTACCAGGTGCCGGCTGTTTACAGCCGCTGCCGGGATCTTCCTTCCCGACCCTCTCAGAGAATTTTTCCGTTTTTATATTTCCATAAGAGTGCGGTGTTGTCAAGAGTCTCTCTTAAGGCAAATGTGATTGAAATCGAGGCCACTCTTCGGGTACTTTATTGCTGGAGGCAATTGGGATGATCTGTCAACCGCCGCACCCTGAGTCAGTGACGGGGCTGCGGCGACTCCGTGAAGAGGTAAGCCAGCGCGGGGATGAGTGTCTTGCTCTTTTGCTGGCAGGGCTGGATGTATATACGTCCGTGGGCCGGGAGTGGGAACTGCTTGAGATCATGCGGAAGTTCGCACACGATTCCGAGGAGATGGTTCGCAACACGCCCAGCGCGGCGGAGCTTAAGAAGTTATACGAACGCTAAGGAACGCGGTTCTGGAGGCGAGGAGGCCGATAGAATCAAATTCGTTCCGCGCCTCTCTCGATGGCGACCCCGTTCCGTATGACGTTTTCTCGGCCGAGCTTCTTCCGGGAGAGACGATTGAGCGGGCGGGCCGGCCGGATCCGTGGGTTATCTTCCGCTCAGAGGATTGGTTCTTTTTTCGTTAGCGTTGGCAGGTTCTCTATATTCTGGCGACGCGCGGGTTACGGAGCCGTCGCGATGTTCTCCCTCGGGGCAGTGGCTTGAAAAAGGCCGGCTCGTTGACCGTTGTCTCGATCCGGTGAAACCGGCCCCATAGTGTGCTTGATTCGCATCCGTTCGATGCGAATATTGAAACGATCACCCATCTCGCCCTCGAACTGCGTGCGATGTTATCCGGCTTGACCGTATGAATCGCGGTGGCGTGTCTGACTCCCGCGATTCACGCTCCAGTGCTAGCCGGTGGCGAAATCGCGATCGATGGACAGCATAGCCGCGTCAACTTATTTAGCCGTTCGTGGATTCGCTTCGTCCCGGCCATTGGAGATGGCCTGCGCCTCTTGCCAGTCCCCGAGGTGCGTGCAGGCGTTGTCCGCCATTCGATACGTCTTGCCGCTTTGTTTGTTGTGCCACGGCTTGTAGATCGAGCAGGCCTGTCCGCCATCTGTTCCGCGTTCTCGCGGATCGGCTCGCGAAACGGTTCGGCGAACTTTCGCATAGTCGAAAATCCGAATCTGGCGTGTACAGAAACGACGTCATTCCTTCCCGCGTAGCAGACCAGTAACCGGTAATGGATCCCTCGAGTTTAGAAATGGTCGTCCTGCATATTTACTTCCCCGACATGTGGACGAAATCCCTCTCGTTTTCGAGACAGTAGTAATCCAAAAGCTCGCTGTCGAGAACGAGGGGTTGGTCGATGGTGACGGTCCAGGGCATGGTGTAGCTCTTGGGATCGTCGATCGTGATTTCCACTTTGAGCAGCCCGAAACTCGGCCGCGTGATCCTTTCGGTCATCTTGCCGGTACTGTCCAGCGGATTCCCGTTTGCGTCGAGCCAGAGGCCGTCCTTGAAGCCGATCGTCTGAACCACAAGGGTATCTCCATCCCAATGCCCCGTGGAGTAACCATTCCATGTCGGATTGGGGTCGACGGGAAGCGGACGGCCATCCAGGAAGATCATTCGCCACGCCATGTTGC
>DASXEY010000013.1:0-18936 GCA_036489835.1 Bryobacteraceae bacterium
AGTTTGATGTTGCGAGTCAGCAAGCCGACTTCGCCGCGTTCATCCACGTCGAAGGTGATCTTGCCGAAGTGCATGTAGTCCAGTTTCTTGTCTAGCGTGATCGTATCCCCGCGGATGGCGGAAATGGTTCGCCGCTCTGCCTGCCTGGGATCGAAATCCGTCGACGCGAGGACTATCTCCTCGCCAGCCCGCCAGCCGGCGGCGTTCAGGACTTCAATCGAGTCACTGCCTGCTTCGGCTGTCTTGGCCAGTTTGGTCCAGGAGTTTTTCTCGGTACCGTGCAGGTTCAGCGTTCCGCCCATGAGCATGATCCCGCGGTCACTGCGGTCATTTCCCCCCAGTCCGCCGAAGTCTTCGCCCTTGACGTTGTCGGTGAGGGTAATGGTCGCCTGGCGGGTATGGGGTTTGGCTTCCGTGCCAATCTCCAACTCTCCGTGCACCATGATCCACTCGGTGGTCAGTTCCAGGTCTTTATCGTCCGCGAAGCTCAGTTTGCCGTTGATCGTCAAACCGTGCAACTCCGGCGGAGTGACATCGAGGACGACGTTCATGTCCCTCCCGATGGTGACAACGGCGTCTTTGCCGGGCACCTTCTTGTCAGGCCAGGTGGCAGGATCAGACCAGCGCTTGGCGTTTGCTCCAGTGGCCGTCGAAGTCTTTTGCTGAGCCTTAACGACGGAAGATCCGATGAGAACTAAGAAGCCTGACAGCAACGAAAGGAACAGAAGGAAACGTTTTCGCATGGTTAAACCTCCATGGACGCGTAGCAAGGGACAATTCTACACGTATCGCCTGCCGAACAACACCCTCTGGTTTCTACGTATTCGCCAGCGGCTGGGTTTTGCGTAGCGCTGCGGAAACGCACGGAGGCGCCAACGAGTTGTGTGTCGAAGAGTTCTCTGCGGGTGAGTCGTCGCCGACTCGGAGAATGCTCCAGGCGGACGTCCTTGTTCCTACCTCCCGTGAAGTCGCCGTCCAGTCAACCACATAGGCCACTGCCGAGGGCGCTGGAGTCTGGACCTGAGCTGCGTTCACGGGAGCGAACCGCCTGATGGTGAGTACTCCATTTCAGTCTGAAACCACACCAGCAGCACTCTGGTATAATGCCCCGAACTGGCCGCCGACTTGGGCCAGCATTTCACGGTTCGGGGTGTTCACGATGAAGCCTGCATCAGCTCTCCTTTCCGCTCTCGCTCTTTCGGTTCTCCTGCTGCCATCCGCCGTCAACGCCGCGCCCGCCATCACCGGAGTCCTGAACAACTACAGCTACACGCAGCCGGGTTACCCGAACTCGGGCGTCGCGCCCAGCACCCTGTTCATTATTTCCGGGACGGGTCTGGCGAACGCGACCACCGGACCGGTGACCCTGGAATCCAGCGCTGCGCCGGGATTGCCGGCCAATCTCAACGGCGCTACCATCTCGGTTACCGCAGGGGGAAGCACGGTAACCCCCGCTCTCTATTACGCGCTACCCACGCAGCTTGCCGCCGTGCTTCCAGCGAGCACCCCCGTGGGAACCGCGAGCTTGATCGTGACCGTCAGTGGGACTCCGAGCCCCGCGTTTCAATTTCAGGTGGTAGCTGCGGCCCCGGGACTGGATACGTATTGGGGAACCGGCGGCGGCATGATCACCGCGACCGATAACGCGACCGGCGCAGTCATCGACTATACCAATTCCGCTCGTCCCATGGAGACGATTGTATTGTGGGGATCGGGTCTCGGAGCCGATCCAGCCGATAGCGATTCGGTCTATGCCTCTTCGCCTCACTCCATAAATCAAAGCTCGACGCAAGTTTATATCGGCGATGTCGAAGCAACCGTCGTTTATGCGGGGGCCTCAGGATATCCAGGTCTGGACCAGATTGACGTGACGATACCGGCCAACGTCAGCGCGGGCTGCCGAGTCTCAGTTGTTGCCGTGGTCGCCGGCGTGGCCTCCAACTTCGTCCTGCTGCCGATCAATCCTGGAGGCGGAGTGTGCAATGATCTGATCTACAATAGCTCCAATACTTTGGAGGGGAACCGGTTCGTCGCGGCGCTGACCTCAACGGTAACGACAGGTATCGCGTCGATCGACCAGCTTCCCAACTCGGAAACGGCAGCAATCACTTTTGTCAGCAACGTGGATGGCAATGCCTACACCGCACTCGGCCCCGGTTCCCTGGGAAGTTGCCTGGTGACACAAGGTCTTGGCACGGCGCAATACCCCGGCACTCTCACGTATCTCAGTGCAGGCGCCGTCAGTCTACAAGGGCCGGAGGGTACTTACACTCTAACGAGCGCGACCGGCACAACTCCTGACGGCGCTGCTCTTCCAACGGGGTCAATCCCGGCGAGCGGAGGGGTGTTCGTTTTCACCGGGACCGGAGGCCAGGTGGGCCCGTTCAGCGTCACCGTGACTCTGTCGCCTCTGATGACGTGGACCAATTCGAGCGCCGCGACAACAGTGACTCGCTCGCAGGGGTTGCAAATCAATTGGAGCGGAGGCCAGCCGTCCTCCTATGTCCAGATCAACGGCCAGTCCCTGACCGGCGCGTCTGGCATTTACGCTACCTTCCAGTGTTACGTGCCGCAGAGCGCAGGGACCTTCACCGTTCCACCGTACGTGTTGAACGCAATGCCTGCCGGCACAGGATACGTGCAGGTGGAGAACTCTCTTGCCGATACGGCCTTCTCGGTGAGTGGCGTCGAGTATCCATATTCCACGGGCGGCAACAGCATTCAAGTCAAGAGCACCTTCCAGTAAAGCCTCGACCGAAGCCTCGCGACTGGAGCAGTGTTTGGCAGGTGGCATTGCGCCTCCTGAGCCGCCGACGGTCGCGCGTCGCGGAAAACAGATGGGCCAGAAGTCGCCTATGCGGAGACTTCTGCAAATTTCCGCAACTAGGTGCTGGCCACGCGTTAGCTCTTGCGAATCCCCTTGCCCAACCAACGCCTTAAGGCGGACGCCTGCCATTCATCCGTGAAGTCGCCGCCACATCAACTTAATAAAGATTCGCGCCAACCGTTAGCATCGCCATTCCCCACTCCCACCCTGGCGCATCCCTTTTCCCCTGAACCATTTCCCGTTTTGAATCCCTCGTACAGTTCCCGCCGCCGTATACCCTTGAGACCAGCATGACAACGCTCAGCATGGCAACGAAGATCAGACACCAGCCCGTCGTCGGAAACTCCCTGCAATCGCCGCTGCCGATTTTTTCGACGAACCCAATTTTCAGCCCCGAGACCGAAGAGGATCTCACATTCCATGAATGAGTTGCATGTTCCGCGAAGCTCCTAGGAGAATTTCAAACGAAGCCAATTTGCCGGCTTTCGCAGCTCTCTATCCCCGCCGCGCCCGTGCTATTCTGGCGTCTGCCACGTCTATGCCTCGCGAAGCCCACACCTCCATCTGGTTCTTCATCGGCCTAATCCTGACCATTTACGGAGTGCTGATCCTGGGCGCCAGCCTGCACGATCTGGCCGCGCCGCCGGAGCATCCCGTGGTGCTCGCGAACCTGCACGCCGGCATCTGGTGGGGCGCGCTGCTGGTCGTGCTTGGCGTGGTCTACACATTGGTATTTGCACCTTGGAGAAAGAAGCGCGCACGATGAAATTCGGTCTCTTGGTAGGGAATCGCGGATTCTTTCCCGCGCATCTGGTCAAGTCCGGCCGCGATGAAATGTCGGCGAGGCTCCAGAGTCTGGGCCACGAAGTAATCTGTCCTACTCCGGAGCAAACCAAATTCGGAGCGGTGGAATCGAGAGCCGACGCGAAAGCCTGCGCCGCGCTATTCTCCGCTCATCGCGGCCAAATCGACGGCGTAATCGTCACGCTGCCGAACTTCGGCGATGAGAAAACGGTTGCGGAGACTCTGCGGCTTGCGGATCTCGACGTGCCCGTGCTGGTGCATGCGTTCCCCGATACTCCCGGCAAAATGCTGATCACGGATCGCCGCGACAGCTTCTGCGGCAAGATGAGCGTGTGCAATAATCTTCAGCAATTCAAGATTCGCTACACGCTGACCACTCTGCACACCGTGGACCCGGCCAGCGACGGTTTCGCGGCCGATGTCAGCCGTTTCGCCGCGGTCTGCCGCGTGGCGAACGGCCTTCGCAAACTGCGCATCGGTTCCGTTGGCGCGCGGCCATCCGCATTCAACACCGTCCGCTACAGCGAGAAAATCCTCGAAGCCAACGGCATCACGGTCGAGCCCATCGATCTCTCGGAAATCTTCGGCCGCATCAACCGCCTCGGCGACGCCGACAAGCCCGTAACGGCGAAGCTTGACGCAATCCACGCGTATGTTTCCACGGCCAACGTCCCGCGCGAATCGCTGATCAAAATGGCCAAGCTCGGCGCTGTGCTCGATGAATGGATGACGGCCAACGAGCTTGCCATCAGCGCGGTGCAATGCTGGACCTCCATGGAAGAATACTTCGGAGTGGTTCCCTGCACGGTGATGAGCATGATGAGCAACAGCCTCATGTCCAGCGCCTGCGAAGTGGATATTCCCGGAGTGGTCGGCATGCACGCTCTGCGGCTGGCCTCGGAATCGCCCAGCGCATTGCTCGATTGGAACAACAATTATGGCGATGATCCCGATAAAGCCGTCTGCTTCCATTGCTCCAATCTCCCCAAGCATTTCTTTGAAGATGTGCGCATGGATTATCAGGAAATCATCGCGGGCACAGTTGGCAAGCTGAATACCTTCGGCACGTGCGTGGGAAAAGTGAAAGCGTCGCCGATGACCTTCGCGCGCTTTTCCACGCACGACACCACCGGAACCATGCGCGGCTATCTGGGCGAAGGCCGCTTCACTGACGATCCGCTGAACACGTTCGGCGGAGCAGGCGTCGTCCAAATCCAAGGGTTGCAGGATCTGCTCCACTATATCTGCGAAAACGGTTTTGAGCATCACGTGGCCGCGAACCTGAGCAACTGCGCCGCGGCGGTTTACGAAGCGTCCACCAAGTATCTGGGCTGGGACGTCCACTGGCATGGCCATCGTAGCGGGTGCTGATTTCGGGACGCTGAGCGTTCGCGTTTCCATCGTGGATAGCGAACGCGGCCGGCTCGGCTCCGGCGTGTCGGAGTATCCTCTTCATCGCAAGAAGGAAGACCCGGACCATGCCACGCAAAGCCACGCCGATCACATGCGTGCCCTTGCCGAGGCTACGCGCAAGGCCCTCGCCGCAGCCGCTGTTTCCGGTAACCAAATCGAAGCGCTTGCGATAGACACCACTGGCTCCAGCGTGATCGTCGTCGGCGAAAATCTCGAGCCGCTCGATGACTACTACCTGTGGTGTGATCATCGCGCTTTTCGGGAAGCGGCCGAGATCACCGCCGCCGCGCGAACCCAAAACCTTCATGTGATCGACTGGTGCGGCGGAGTCTATTCCTCCGAGTGGGGATTCTCCAAGCTCCTCCACTGGCTGCGGCACAATCCCGAAAAGCGTTCGCGATTCGTCACCGCGCTGGAACATTGCGATATGGCGGCGGCCGTTCTGACCGGCGTTCGCGATCCGGCAAAGATCCAACGCTCCGTCTGCGCCATGGGCCACAAATGGATGTGGATGGAAACTCTCGGCGGATTGCCTTCGGAGGCTTTCCTAGCCTCAGTCGATCCGCTGCTAGCGGGCGTGCGAGCGAAACTCCAAGGAACCTACGCGACCTCCGACAAAATCGCTGGGTATTTGACGGACGAGTGGGCCGCCGCATTGGGATTGCGCGCCGGTATCCCGATTCCGGTCGGCGCATTCGACGCGCATTGGGACGCGGTCGCGGCGGGCGTGCGCCCCGGCGATATCGTGAACGTCGTCGGGACCTCCACCTGCATCATCGCGATTTCGGAGGAGACCCACATGATTCCGGGAGTCTGTGGAGTCGTGCACGGCTCTGTGCATCCGGCGATGTCAGGCATCGAAGCGGGACTTTCCGCCACCGGCGACGTCTTCGAAGCCATCGCCAGGCGTGCAGGAAGCACCGTAGCGGAGCTTTCGCAGGGAATCGAAAACTTTCGCGCCGGCGAAACGGGCTTGCTGCGCATCCCTTGGGACAATGGCGATCGCACCGTGCTCGTAAATCCCGAACTCGGCGGTGTCACTCTTGGTTGGAGATTGACTCACACGCCCCAGGAAGAGCTGTTCGCCGCCATCGAAGGCACGGCCTTTCACACGCATGTGATTCTGAAGCAAATGCAACAGTACGGCTGCCCCATTCATCGCGTGATTAACGCGGGTGGCATTCCGCAGCGCAACGAAACGCTGAATCGCGTCTATGCGAACGTCTTGAATAAACCCGTCCTGGTGCCAGAGAGCGACATCACCAGCCTCGGCTCGGCGATCTTCGCGTTTCTCGCGGCGGGAACATTTAAGTCCATAGAAGAAGCCCAGGATGCGCTGTGTCCCAAGCATCGCGTGATTGAGCCGGATGCCGCGGCGGCCAGAGTATACGACGAATTATATGACCTGTTCGGCACACTCTACTGGGCCTTCGGGTCGCCGATGAGGAGGACTGGAATGGGTCATGTTCTACCCTCGCTCCGCCGAATCGCCGCCCAAGCCCGAACCGCCGAGGCCCATGCATCATGATCCTTAAAACCTTAAGCGCGCAAGGCATCGTCGCGATCAAGCGCAGCCAAACTCGCAATAACTTGTGCCTCCTGCGTCGCCAACCCTACTCCAGCTTCGGCCCGATCAAGTCAGAGCCCATCGCCATCGGCAACGTCCCTCCGGCCTTCCGCCGAATCACCAAGGTCCACGCATCATGATCCTTCAAAGCTTAAGCGACCAGGGCATCGTCGCGATCGAGCGCAGCCAGACTCGCAAAAACCTGTGCCTGCTGCTTCGCCAACCCTACACCAGCTTCGGCTCGATCGAGTCAGAGCCCATCGCCGTCGGCGAACTCCTTCCCGTCGTCCGCCGAATCACCGAGGCCCGGCAACGCATCCTCGCGATCACGCGCACTAAAACCTGCAAAAACTTGTGCAGGCTGCTTCGCGAATACCTCGGCTTCAGCTCGATCGAGTCAGAGGCCATCGCTGTCGGCGACCTCCTTCCCGTCTTCCGCCGAATCGCCGAGGTCCACGCATCATGATCCTTCAAACCTCAAGCGAGCAAGGCCTCCTCGCGATCAAGCGCAGCCAGACTCGCAAAAACCTGTGCCTGCTGCTTCGCCAACCCTACACCAGCTTCGGCTCGATCGAGTCAGAGCCCATCGCTGGCGGCGACGTCCTTCCGGCATTCCGCCGAATCACCGAGGCCCGCCCATCATGATCCTTCAGACCTTGCGCGAGCAAGTCCTCGAAGCCAACCTCGAAGTGGTCCGACGGGGCCTGGTGCTCTACACCTTCGGCAACGCCAGCGGCATCGACCGCGCGCAAGGCATCGTCGCCATCAAACCCAGCGGCGTGCCCTATGAAAAGATGCGGGCGTCCGACATCGTCCTGGTGGATCTGGAAGGGCGGCCCGTGCAGGGTGCGCTACGTCCTTCCTCGGATTTGCCGACTCACCTGGTGCTCTATCGAGCCTTCAACGCCATCGGCGGAATCGTGCACACGCACTCCCGAGCGGCAACCTCCTGGGCGCAGGCCCGCCGCGAGATCCCTTGCCTCGGCACCACCCACGCCGATTACTTCCACGGTCCCGTCCCCGTCACCAGTGAACTTTCCTCCGATGAAATCGGCGTGGACTATGAAACCAACACCGGCAGCTTGATTGTGCGGCAATTTCAGAACGTCGACCCGCTGCACACCCCCGCCGTGCTTGTGGCCGGCCATGCGCCCTTTTGTTGGGGAGCCACCCCCGGAGACGCGGCACATATCGCCGTGATCCTGGAAGAAGTCGCCGCGATGGCGCTGAACGCGTTGAGCATCAATCCGCAGGCCGGCGCCATTTCGCGCGACCTGCACGACAAACACTTTTTTCGCAAGCACGGCCCAGGAGCGTACTATGGACAAAAATAAAATCATTTTCGCGCTCGCCGCGATTGCATTTGCGCTGGCTACAGAGTCCTGCGGATCGAGGCCCCCCTCGGCAACCAATTTCGGAAAAGACAAAGACGGAGGCACGGTGCAGATCTACACTCTAACTAATAAGCAGGGCATGGAAGCCCGCATTACTCCCTACGGCGCGACGCTAGTTTCTCTCAAGACCCCCGATCGCAAGGGCGCCCTAGCCGATATCGTGATGGGGTTCGATTCGGTCGAAGGCTACACGCAAACTCCACCGCCGCCCTACTTCGGCGCGACCATCGGACGCTATGCCAACCGCATCGGCGGCGCGAAGTTCACACTTGATGGCAAGACCTACACGCTCGACAAGAACGATGGCGCGAATTCGCTCCACGGAGGTTTCCACGGCTTCGATAAATTGCTGTGGACCGCGAAGCCGTCCGTCACGGACGACGGCCAAACTCTGGAACTGTCTTATCTAAGTAAAGACGGCGAAGAAGGTTACCCCGGCAATCTTTCCGTCACAGTCACATACACTCTCACTCCCGCGAATGAGATCCGCATTCATTACACTGCGACCACGGATAAGGACACCGTCATCAACCTGACCAACCATTCTTATTTCAACCTGGGCGGTCACGACGCCGGGGACATTTCGGATCATCTTCTCACGATCAATGCCGACAAATTCACGCCCGTCGACGCCGGCTTGATCCCCACCGGCGAGCTTCGCGACGTAGAAGGCACGCCCTTCGATTTTCGCGTGCCCCACGCTGTCGGCGAACGCATAAACGCCGACGATGAGCAGATCAAGCTAGGCCGCGGCTACGATCACAACTGGATTCTCAATCGCACTGGAACCAGCCTGGAATTCGCCGCCCGCGTCACCGATCCGAAGTCGGGACGGGTCATCGAGGTTTTCACCACTGAACCTGCCATCCAGTTCTACACCGGCAATTTTCTGGATGGCTCATTCCACGGGAAGGGAGGCAAGCTTTATCAGCATCGCGGCGCACTCACGCTCGAAACCCAGCATTACCCCGACTCGCCCAATCATCCCGACTTCCCCACCACCACGCTTAAAGCGGGACAACATTTCGACAGCACCACCGTCTTCCGTTTTCCCGCTCGGCTTCCGTGAGACTAGAACGTGAATGACGTATTGAGTCCCACCGCCTGCGTGCCGATGCGTACTTTGCTATTTGAGTACTCTCCGGAAAGCAGCGCCGTCTTGCCGACATTCTCCTGAGTCGTAGGATCGATCCCATAACCCAGATCGAAGCGCCAGTGCCCGTGGCGATACCCGATGCCGGTCGACATCTGGTTGGTCATGATGGCCGCAGTCAATGGCGATAGCGTCGATGCCGGCACCGGATTGGTGGAATAAGCATAGCCGCCGCGCAGCGAGATATTTTCCGTCAGGAACCGCTCCACGCCGCCGCGGAAAGAATATTGATTCTTCCATTCCAATGGGACGCGATCGAAAATCCCATTTGTCCCTAATAACCCGTTAATATCCGCGTTATTTCCGTTTGTAAGCGTCACCGGAAGGCTGGCGAAGGAGCTCTTCCAATCGATCCAATCGGCCTGAAGGGCGAAGACCCAATGCCCATCCACGCGCCAGTTGGCTCCTGCGATTACCGATTGCGGCATCACCGTTTGTACCATTGCGGAATAGTGAAAGTCCGGACGAGCCCCGCCCAGCCCCAGCGCCGCGAGCTGCACTCCGATATTTCCGTTGGCGTCGCCAGTGCTGTCGATCGTGGAGCTCGATTTCCACGCCACGCTCAGTTGCAGCCGGTCCGTGGGATTCGCGATCAAGCCCACGCTGGTATTCCAACCCACGCCCGTCGTGTGAAGATCCAACTGCGTCTTCAGCCCCGCCAGAGCGGGATTGCTCTGGAACACGTACGGAGTTTCAAGAGTATTGGAATTGTAAACCGCTCCCACGCTCACGCCCAGCGAAACACGCCTGCTCAATTTGAATCCCACGCCCGCCACTGCGCGCGCCGCAACAATCGCCGAATGCTGCTTCTGCAAGCCGTAGCTTGCACCTGCAACTCCCGGTGCGTCCACATAATTCCAGTTGGAGACCGACATCAGCTCCGGCAACACCGCTATGCCGAAACTGAACCGCGAATGCCCGATGGGCATTCCGAAGGCGCCGTAAGGAATCACACCCGGAGTATCCTTTAAAGGCACATTGTTATTCACGGAATTACTGAACGACCCGTTTGCAAAAACACTAGTGAGGCTCAAATCCAGAGTTCTGCTGCCGAGCAGCGTCAACCCGGCCGGATTCGACGCGAGTGCATCCAGTGCGCCTCCCTGCGATGGAAGATACACTCCGCCCATGGCCATGGAGCTAGCGCTGGCTGTGTTCCAATAAAAGCTCTGCGCGTGAGCACAGACGCTGACGATTCCCAATCCTACGACTAAATTAACGAACAGGTGCGATAGTTTCATGTTTTTCCTCCGATGAGATTTTGGTTTCAATACTGCCGGTTCCAAGGTGATTTACGCCCACGCGGCCGGAGAGCTCCAGCAAATCTTGATTGCTGGATCGCCCACCGGCGTGATGCATCATCAGCGCATCCAGGCATTGGGCGTCGATGGCCCGAGGCGCGTCCTGCTGCATGATCTTGAAAACCTTCTCGAGCGGCAGCGCATCGCGATAAGGCCGCTTGGCAGCGAGCGCGTCGAAAATATCCGCGACCGTAAGGATGCGCATTTCCAATGTGAGCTGGTCCGCGCCCAAGTGGGCGTAGTAGCCGGAGCCGTCCAGCTTCTCATGGTGCGCTCCCGCCACTTCGCTCAACTCCTCGAAGCCCGGAATCCTCCGCAGAATTTCAAACGAATGGTAGGGATGCTTTTTCATGATGTCCCACTCCGCGTTATCCAGCGCCGCAGGTTTCTCTAAAATGCTGTTGGAGACGCCCAGCTTGCCGATGTCATGCACCAGTGCCGCTCGCCGCATGAAAGTAATATCGTCCTCATTCAGACCCAATTGCCTGGAAATTGCTGTCGTAGCCTCGGCCACACCGTTCGAATGCCGGTAAGTAAAAGGAGTCTTGGCATCGATGATTTCGGCAAATGCCTGGCAGATCTTCTCCACCGTCTCATCGTTCGCCACCAACCTGCGCTCTTCCGGCTCCAGACCAAGCACGTATTGAATCGGCTGCTCCTGATCGAGATCGGTCCACAGCCCCTCTTTGGACAACGACTCCGCCGCGCGAACCAGCTCCGGATCGAACCATCGCCCGCTGCGTTTGCGGGTAACCTCTATTGCCGCGTCCGCACCGTGGTTCACCAGGAACACCTCCAGGGTTTGCGACAGGTTCATGATGCGCGAAAACAGGGGGATCTCCTCGCGCCTGCGTCCATCCGGGTAGCCGCCGCCGTTCCAGTGTTCATCCAGGCTGTGAATGGCCTCGGCAACCGGCTCCGGAAACCCGATCTTGCGCGCGATGGTCGCGCCGCGTTCGCAGCGGATTTTCACCAGGTCGCAGGATTCCGTCTGCTGTTTTGCCGCGACGCGCACCAACGTCCGCACCCGTTCCAGAAAAGGAGCCCCCGTGGCCACGTGCGTCAAAGCGTAGTGCAAACTCTCCCAGCCGATGCGCGTCCAGTCGGTCAGCTTGACGTCTTTCTTAGCCCGGATTTCGTCTGCGCTGAGAATGTGAAATAGTTTCGAGGAGTTGCTGCTGCATCCCGCGTCCTTCAATAAAAGCGCGTAATACAGGTCGCTCTGTTCGGCGGAGCTTAATCCAATCTCGGCCGCTAGCCGCATGCCGATGATGCACGCGCGCACCGAATGCCCCATGGGTCTGCCCTCAGTCAGGTCGAGCGCATAGGAGAGCGCCGAAAGGATCTGCGAGACTCGCATGGTGTGCCGCCCGCTCGAAAGAGAGGCCTCATGTTTTCGTCGCAGCAAAGTCGCCGTTTGCATGGTTCGCCTTAGAGCAATCCAAAAACCCACGACGGCGATATTTGTTTTAAGCACTTACAAGATGCGCCATGGACACGGGTGACAAGCTGTCACAAGCCCAAGGACAAGACTTGTTTTTTGACCAGGGAATCCCCGGGCAAAGCGCGAGGAAGCGCCCCGACGCCGACAGAGCCGAATTGCATCCCGGGCTGTTTAGGGCTACCGTGAAGGCATGGCCGAACACCAGCTTGACCCGATGGTTTCCACTGAGGAAGAAGTCGACGTTGACGCCCCAACCGCTGCCGTGATCGACCGCGGCATCCGCGCCGCCGATGAGGGCCGGGTTGTTTCGCAGGAAGAAGTTCAAAAACTCATCCCCCAGTGGATTTCCGAATTCTCTACACCCAACCGGAGCTAGTCGACCTTTTAGAGGTGATGCGCTGGTCGTGGCAGAACCATCCGAGACGACCGAGAGGTTTGCGAATGCGCTTCTCAAACATGTTGACCTCCTAAAGGACTTCCCTCATCTGGGCGCGCCAGTGCGGAGCTACCAGGGCGTCCGGAGACTTCTACATTCTCCGCTCCACGTTTATTACAGGGTTGCCCTCGAACCCCGAGAAATTGAAATTCTGCATTTCTGGCGTTGCGCCAGAAGAGATCCGCTACCCTAAAGCCGGGGCTAAGAGTGAATACTCCACTTCGCGCCGACCTGCCCCAGATAATTTCGAGCCGATTCCATATTTGATTGCGCAATTGAGTCCTTCGCCTATGGGATAATCGTCCCGAAATGCGTCTCCCGGTCGACATCTCCCCTTCCGACGACGGCTTCCCCGAACTCCAAGCCCTGGCCCAGGAAAAGGTCCCTGAAGACGCGCCCGGAATGGTCGATCTCGGCAAGCGCCTCTATCGGGCGCTCGACGGACCCGCCCGCCGCCTCGCCACTCTATCCCCAAACGCCACTCTTGAGCTCCGCTTCCCCACCAAGCCCGGCCAACCCGCCGCCCTGGCTCATCTCCCCTGGGAGCTTCTCCACGACGGCGATTCGTTCCTCGTTCAGCGCGGCATCATCCCCGTCCGCCAAATCTCCTTTGGCGCGCAAGCCCCGCCGGCTCCGCCCGCCGATCCCGCCAATCGGCCTTTGAATGTCTTGTTCATGGCCTGCTCGCCGCGCGACGTCCAGCCGGTCCTCAACTTCGAATCTGAAGAGCGCATCATTCTGGATGCCACCAGCCGTCAACCCCTCTATCTCACCCCCGAGGAAACCGGCAGCATCGAGGAGCTTTATGAAACCGTCCGATCCTACCCGCCCTTCGACGTCTTCCACCTCACCGGCCACGGCGATCTTTACGATGAAGCGCAGTACAATCGCTATCTCGCGCCCGGCCAGATCATCGCCCAAAATCGGCCCATCCTCCTGACCGAAAATGAAAGCGGATTCTGCCTCCTCCAACATGCCGAAGACGTCGAGCGAGCCTTCGAAAACCGCATCCCCCGCCTCGTCTTCCTTTCCGGATGCCGCACCAGTGAGCTGCCCCGCCAGAACGAACAAGCTCACTCCTCTCTCGCCCAGGATCTCCTTTATCGCGGCTTCCCCAGCGTCATGGGATGGGCGCGTCCCGTTTTCGAGATTTCCGCCACTGTTGCTGCCGCTCTGCTGTATCAGGAAATCTCCGCCGGCTCCACCGCTGAAGAAGCTCTCCGTCACACCCTCCGCGAGCTGACCCGACCCGGCTCCAACGGCGAACCTTTCCAAATCCCCGATTGGCACCTCCTCCGCCTCTTCACCACGCAAGTGTACTCCACCGCCGCGTTGGTCACGCCCAAAGCCACGCTCAAGCGGATGCCCTTCGAACCCCCGCACCTCGACGAAGGCTTCCTTGATAAAGAGAAAAAACTCAAAGTCGCCGGATTCCAGCGCTTCGTAGGCCGCCGCCGAGCGCTCCAGCGCACTCTGCCCGCCCTCGCGTCGGAGTCCGATAAGACCGGCGTGATCGTCTGGGGCATGGGAGGCCTCGGAAAGTCCAGCCTCGCCGCCCGCCTGTGTGATCGAGTCGAACGCCGCAACCATCAACTCCGCCGCGCCGTTCTCGTCGGCGAGCTCGACGAGAAGGTCCTCCTCAACCTGCTCCGTAACAAATACAAGTACCATCCCGCCCGGAAAGCCCTCGATGAAGATCTCCCGCTAGGCGGCAAACTCATTAACTTCTTCCGTCAGATCAACGAGGCGGAGCCACTCCTCCTGGTCCTCGACGACTTCGAACAAAACATCGAACTCAACGCCGATGCCAAAGATGGCTTCCTCCTCTCGCGCCCAGCCTACGACGCGTTGGAGGCGTTAGGAAGCGCCATCCATGAAGCCCACGCCCAAAGCCGCCTCATCGTTACGACTCGCTATTGGAGTGAAGGCGCATTCCCCGACATCCACCTTCTACCCGAGCAGCTCCCTCAAATGGACCCAGCCGAGCTCCGCAAGAAAGCCCGCAGGGAAGTCCCGGAAAGCGAGCCGGAAAAAACAGAGAGCCTGATCACCTCCGCGGCGGGAAATCCAAGGTTCTTCGAGAGCCTTGCGAAGGACGGCTCGGCATTCACCGAAGATCAATTCCGGCAGTGGCTCAAGCTGGGCGAGGTGCTCGAAACCCTCTCGCTCGAAGAGCGCATCCAATTGGCCCGATTGAGCGTCTTCCAGCTCCCCGTCCCGCCCTCGATGGCCGAAGATGTCACGGGCGACTCTCACTTCCATCGAGCCGTCAGCCTGGGCTTAGCCGAGCTAACCGAGCCCGCAATCGCGGACGGCGAACCCCAACTTGCAGTAGCCGCGCTGGTCCGTCCCTTACTCGAATCCGCGCTGGATGACGATCATTGGCGCGCCGCATATTCCTCCGCCGCCCGAGCGGCCCACCAATCCTGGTGGGACAGGGAAGACCGGCCGAGCGAAATGCACGTTATCGAGATCATCCGCCTGGCAACCCTGGGTGGCGAGCGCGAAATAGCCTGCGACCTCATGCAGCGCCTAGCGAACGTGTGGAACCGTCGAGCCCGCTTCAGGGATACTGCCCGCTTAGCCAAGTTCGTGCTTGCGCGCTTCGAGGACCCCCGACTGCTTTCCTTCCTAGCTGTTGCCGAACGAACCCTTGGAGACACTACGGCGGCTGCGGCACACCTGGATCGAGCGCGCGCGATCGCGCCAGCAGGCGATAGCGCTGAAGGGGCCTTCGCGCTATTTGAGGCTGCAAAGCTGCGCGCTCAACAGGGCGATGTTTCTGGGGCCATTGCTCTCTACAATAAGTCAATGGAAGTGAGCGACAGGCTGAACAGCCCGGACGCCAAGGCAGCCATCCTGCATCAGATGGCGAGCCTGCGCCACCGCCAAGGCGACTGGGCCGGGGCCACTGAGCTTTACCGCCAGTCGCTGCAAATCCACGAGCAAATCGGTAACGTGCGAGGCAAGGCCGCAACCCTCCACCAGATGGCGGAACTTAAGGCCGAGCAAGGCGACTTTGTTGGGGCGATGGATCTCTACCAGCAGTCCCTGGATATCGAAGAGCAGATCGGAAACGCCCAGGGCAAAGCGCCCACGCTGCACGCGATGGCAGACCTCCGGGCACGGGAAGGCAACTTGGCCGAGGCCATGGATCTCTATCGCCAGTCCCTGGATATCCATGAGCGAATTGGGAGCGCGCACGGCAAAGCCGCGACCCTGGCGCAGCTCGCGGCACTCGCGCGTAAGAACCAGGACACGGCGGGTGCGATGCGCTACGCCAAACAAGCGGCCAAGGCCCTATCCGAGGTGCAAGCTTGGCCAGACCTTCATCTCGTCGTCGGAAACCTCTCCGCCTATGACCTCGACAGCCGCCTACATTGGCTCGCCCAAGCCGCATGGCTTGCGCTTACCCTGGGAAATCTCACGCCAGGCGCATTGACGACCGTCCGGGCGCTATTCCACGCGATCCCCGCAGCGCATCCGTTAGAGTTCCCTCTGGCCGTCCTCGCTATAATCCTGTTCGCAAACCATGGCCCAGAAGAACTGCAAACCAGGAACCGCGAGGAAGCCCTCGATCTCCTGAACATCGCAGCCCATAACCAATCCCTATCCGAGGAAGCCGCCATCGCCATGTTCCAAGAGAAAGCCAAAGACCCCGGAGCCCTAATCCGCGAGACCCTCCGAGCCCTGGAAGCCCTCGCCCCCGAACCCTGGATCTTCGATCGGGACACCGTCATCGCGTCCCTAACCGCCGGCGTGCGATCCTCAAATCAGGAGGAGTCAGCGGAAAGCGCCGCAGAAAATCAATGATCGACAAAATCCTCAAACACGCCGACCTGAAATCCGCCCCCGAACTGATCAAGGCATTTTCCGAACTATCCTCCACTGCCACCCTCGACCTCTCCGCCCACGAGCGCCGTCTGCTCGAATCCTACGTCATCCTCCACGAGCTCGCCTCCGGCCTTCCCCCGGAGCCACAGATGCTCCATCCCCGCCTCACCATCGTCGCCAACGACCTCACCGACCTGGGCGAACTTGCACGCCTTGAAGCCTGCGCCAACGCCATCCAGAAAACCCGCCGTCAGGACATGGAAAAGCAGAAACGCCGGGGCTTTCTTCCTTCCCTCTACGTCCTCGGCTACGGCGCGAATTACAGCGGGCGCTACCCCTACCGCAGTCCAGAGGCCGAGGAAATCCGCGACCGCCTCCAACGCCAAGGCGTCATCTTCTGGGAGCGCCCCCTCGGCGCCTCACCGGAAGATCTCCGCGCCCTCATCGAACGCCTCCTCAAATGACCCCGGCGCCCCAAGAATGACCCCGGTCGAAGCCAAAGCTCCCCCTTGGGAGCGCGACCCTTTCCTCTACATCCACCGCCTCCCGAACGGCGAATACAGCATTGCCGGAAAATACAATCCCGCCTCCATCAAGGACCAGATGGTCCGCGCCGTAGCCCTCATCGACCGTGCCATTTTCCATAAGGTCCTCGACAACCCCAGGAAACTCCTCGTCGTCGGTGCCGGAGCCGCCGGGGCCAGCGCTGCCTTCCGTGGTTGCGAACACAAAATCAATACCACCCTGGTCGAACGCAATACCTCTCCGTTTGAGCGCCAACGCAACTCCAGCCGCGTCGTCGATCCCACCGAGTTCGATTGGCCCGCGCCCCATTGGCGGGATGCCGGGATGCCAGGCCTCCCTCTCTTGTTCGAACGAGGTCCCGCCAGCGCCATCGCCGCCCGTTGGCAGGAAGTTTATGATCAGCGCGAAAGAGACGATATCTACCTCACCGTCCGGACCCGCACCCTCTTCGTCCGTTCCATGCAACTGCCAGACGGTCGCCACGTCGCCTTGTTCCAAGACGTCGACAGCAAAGACAACCACTGGGAAGAGTTCGACTTCGTCTTGAACTGCGCCGGCCCGGGCGAAGAGCAAGTCTCACTCGGAGACTCGAAGTACGCATCTTACCTGTTCTGGGCGGACGACAAACTCGAAGCCGATAACTTCGGTCTTCCATCCCCACTCCCCCAACCGCGCATCCTGATCTCCGGCGGTGGCGATGGCGCGCTTCAGGATTTCCTCCGCATCGCCTTCCCCGGAAAAACTGCTCGCGACGTCTACGAGCACCTTCTGCCTGAAGCTTCAATGTCGCTGCTTCGAGCGGAGATCGAGCGCAAGATTTTCGCCGCGGAAGACGCCTTCCGAAGAGCCTGGGTTTGGAGTGAAGACGAGCGCCTGGATTGCCAGGTCCTCCGCCTGCTCCATCAAGTTCATCGTGAAGTCGCGAAAGACGCCGCGAAGCAAATTCAAGCCGCGAAGACCGTGCCGCGTCCGTTCGCAGACAGATTGGCGAATGTCAGAGTGATGCACTCGTGCGATCACTTCTCCATTTGCTACGCGTTCAACCGGTTCTTGGCCCTCCTGGTCAACGAGCTTGCCGGCGCGAAGCACTTTGTTCCCAACCGCCGCCTCCGCCAGGTCTATTCCGCCGCCCCGGCCGCTCATCAATGCGACCTCCGCCCGGCCTACTGCTGGGAGCACCCGCATGAGGTCCATTTCTCCGAGAGCACCTGTGCCGAACAGAGAGACGTCGGGAAGCCCGCGGTGCACGATATCGTCGTACTCCGCCACGGTCCCAAGGCCGGAACACCCAAACTCGCCCGCCAGATTCTGCCGTACGGCTCGCCATGGTCGAAGCCTTAGCTCCCTAAGCGATTGATTCCATGATGCGATGCGAGATATTCACAGAAAAGTGATCTTACCCCTTGCGCGAACCCAGAACCTTTGGTAAATTGGACAAGTACGCAGTTCGTCGGCACAAACCGCCGATGACCTGATGGGTAGGGCAGGCAGTAAGGCCGCCTTCTGAAGAAGTTCTTTCAGATCCCCCAAGTTTCCCGGACGTGCTTCTGACGTTCCTGGGCTGTCAGTTTTTAAAGATAGCCCGCTGTAAGTCGAACACGCCCGCAAAGGCTTTCGAGGCCGGCAGCAAATCAGCTTTCCTTTACCGGATCGTTGGTTTGTCTGCGCAGATCTTTGACAATCTGGTTGGACGCGAAGTAGAAGAATTGTAAGGAGCGTCGAAAGACGTTTCGAGCAATGAAAATTCGTCAGTAACTTGAGTTCAATCTGAAGCGATCAAACAAATCGGTAGCCTGGGGAGCTTGAAGCAGTATCGAGTCCTAGGTTGCCAAACGGTTCAAACGAGAGTTTGATCCCGGCTCAGAATCAACGCTGGCGGCGCGCTTAACACATGCAAGTCGCACGAGAAAGGGAGCAATCCTAAGTAAAGTGGCGTACGGGTGAGTAACACGTGGATCATCTACCTTTTAGTGGGGAATACCTCCTGGAAACGGGAGACAATACCGCATAAGCTCGAGAGAGGAAAGCAGCAATGCGCTGAAAGAGGAGTCCGCGGCTGATTAGCTAGTTGGCGGGGTAATGGCCCACCAAGGCGAAGATCGGTAGCCGGCCTGAGAGGGCACACGGCCACACTGGCACTGAAACACGGGCCAGACTCCTACGGGAGGCAGCAGTGGGGAATCTTGCACAATGGAGGAAACTCTGATGCAGCGACGCCGCGTGAGCGATGAAGCCCTT
>DASXEY010000019.1:0-120507 GCA_036489835.1 Bryobacteraceae bacterium
AAATTACATTGGTATAGCCCATCTTTTGAAGCGACGCCGCCGTCAGCGCGGAACGGTAACCACCCCCGCAGTACAGCACCATTGTGGTCGATTTTTCGGGGATTTCGGTTTCGATGTCGCGCTCGATTACGCCCCTGCTCAGGTGCACTGCGCCGGAAGCGTGGCCGTCGGCCCACTCACGATCTTCCCGAACGTCGATCAGAACATGCCCCTCACGCGGCATCTTTTGATACTCGGCGATATCCACCTGCTTGACTTGCGACTTTGCTTCGTTGACCAAAGCCAGAAAACCGGGACTATGCGATTTGTGGGGGATGCTCACGAGATTCTCCTGATGCGGGCGCCGGCTCCCGCCAGCTTCGCCTCGATTTTCTCATAGCCGCGGTCAATGTGATAGACGCGGTCGATCACGGTTTCGCCTTGTGCCGCCAGCCCCGCCAGAACCAGCGAGGCGCTCGCCCGAAGATCGCTGGCGATGACCTGCGCGCCGGAAAGAGGCGTGGGACCGGCTACGATGGCTTGCCGTCCCTCGATTCGAATATTCGCGCCCATGCGGGCCAGTTCCTGAGCGTGCATGAAGCGATTCTCGAAAATGGTCTCGGTGATAAACGAAATGCCTTCGGCGCAGGTCATCAAGGCCATGAACTGCGCTTGCAGATCGGTGGCGAAGCCGGGATGTTCCTCGGTGGTGATGTCGACGCTCACCAGCTTGCGCGGGGCGCGGACCCGCAGCGAATCGGGCGAGGGTTCGGTCACCTCGGCGCCGGCTTGGTGGAGTTTGGCGATCAGAGCGCGGAGATGCGCGGGCTGGCACGCTTGAACGAGAAGGTCGCCGCGGGTGAGCGCGCCGGCGATCAGGAAGGTTCCCGCCTCGATGCGGTCGGGAATGATCGAATGGGCGGCATCCGTTCCATGCAGGCTGGATGTCCCCTGAACACGAATGATGGAGGATCCGGCACCCTCGATCGAAGCCCCCATTGCGCTGAGGAGGCGCGCAAGATCCACGACCTCGGGCTCGCGCGCGGCATTGTTAATGACGGTTTCGCCGGAGGCGAGCACGGCGGCCATCAATAAGTCCTCCGTGCCGGTGACGGTGATGCGGTCGAAATTGATCTCTGCGCCGTGGAGTCCGTGAGGCGCGTGGGCTTCAATATAGCCGTGTTCCTGGCGAAGCTCGGCGCCCAGGTGCTCGAGCGCGGAGACGTGCAGGTTGATGGGGCGCGCCCCAATGGCGCAACCGCCCGGCAGGGAAACTCGGGCGATGCCGCACCGGGCCACCAGCGGGCCAAGGACAAGACTGGAAGCGCGCATGGTCTTGACCAAGTCGTAGGGAGCTTCGGGATGGGCGATTTCACGGGCCTGAATCGCGACCCGGCCGGCGGCGACATTCACCTCGGCGCCGGTGTGCCGGATGAGGTCGAGCATGGTACGGATGTCGCGGACTTGCGGTACGCCGTCCAAAGTGACCGGCTCGCTGGTGAGGAGGCAGGCCGCGATCGCTGGCAGCGCTGAGTTCTTGGAACCGCTGACGGAGACGGTTCCTTCCAGGGGAGCGCCGCCGTGGATGACAAATCTATCCAAAGGTTATTCTCCCAAAGCTCTTTCTTCCAAGACCAGACCCAGGCGGCCGCGAGCCTGGGTCAAGAGGCGCTCGGCTTCGGCTCGGGAGACGTTTTTCTTGCCCATAATGACGGCGGTGGGAACACTGCGGCCAGCCTGATCCAGAAGTTCCGCGGCGCGATCCGGGGACACGCCGGTGATTTGCCGGATGATGCGGCGGGCGCGATCCTCCAACTTCTTATTCGTAGGCTGGACATTGACCATCAGCCCTCCATATGTAAAGCCGAGCTTGATCATCACTGTGGTGCTGATCATATTTAATACGAGCTTGGTCGCGGTGCCGGCACGAAGGCGCGTGGATCCAGCCAGGACCTCGGGCCCAGGCAGGGGCTCAATCGGGAATTCCACGATGCGGGACAAGTCTGAATCGGGGGTGCAGCTAATCCCGCACGTCAGTGCGCCGACCCGGCGGGCGTGTGTCAAGGCGCCTAAAACATAGGGGGTTCGTCCACTGGCGGAAATGCCGACAACGGCGTCCCCCGAAGATATGCCGGCCTCGACCAGATCCCGAACGCCGGATTCCGCGTCGTCCTCGGCCCCCTCGATAGAGCGCCTAAGGGCCCCATCTCCCCCGGCAATCAGCGCACGGACGAGGTCAGGCGGAGTATGGAAAGTGGGCGGGCACTCGGCGGCATCGAGGACACCCAGGCGGCCGCTGGTCCCAGCACCTATATAAATAAGATGGCCACCCTGATCGAGGGCTCTCGCAATTCCGTCGACAGCCTTCTCAATCCGCGAGATTTCGCGGGCGACGGCGGCCGGAACCTCGGAATCTGCCGAAACGATCGCAGCAAGTATCTCGCCAGTTGGTGGCGAAATGGTCGTATGCCATTCTGCTATTTCACGTTCCGTCAGTAGATGGTCCAGCATTTCCCCTAACTTCAGTCCCATTGTACATGCCCGGCAATCGCCAAATTCGGCCCTCTGGAGGGCCCAAGGCATCAGTAAACCGCGGCGCTTCGTACCAGTACCAAGCGGTCCACTTGCGATGTTATCTGCTCCGTAAGCCATTTATTTACAGGTGGATATCCGGCCATAGACCCCCCTTGGGCTAAGGTCTAAGGTGGACGCCCAAAAATGCTTGTTTTGTTCTTGACAGCTACATCGAACGGCCCTTATACTACAAAGGTACCGTAGCCTGGGCTCAGGGACTGCTGAACCCTACGGTAAAGACTTTGAGTCGGAGGCTTTAAATATGAAAATGACTTTAATGGGCGTGGGCATCCTCGCTCTGGGTTGCATAACGGTCGCCAGCGCGGCGCCCGCCTGCACCGCCGGAGAGAACCTGCTCGCTCAATACTCTGCTAACCCCACAACGGCTCCCTCGGGTGGCCTCGTCAATGGCGGTGGGCCCGTTTGCTCGATCGGTGGGGAGCTGTTTACCAACTTCTCTTACAACCTCGATGCCGGTAGTTTCACCACTGTTCCCCTCAGCGTAACTGTTGAGGTTGCGACCATCGCTGGGGACGAAGCTGAGCTTGAGTTCGACCCGAACCTGGCTGCAAGCTCAGATCTGGAGTTGGAAGATCAAGTTGTCGGCAGCACTGGCGGTGTAGATCTTTCGGCATCCATCGGCGGTACCGGATTCGTCAATGAAGTGGTTTGCTCCATCTTCACCGCGACCGGCATCTGCCCGACGGCTGACACGTTCGCGATTCTTAATGTGAACTCGACTGGCGACACCGTTACAATCGGCGTTGCTGGCAGCTTGTGCGCCACCGGTTGCACCAGTTCAACGGCTGGTGGAATCGCTGCGGTTAACTTCGCTGCTGTCCAGTCCGAAGTTTGGATCATCAAGAACATCAATTCCGGTAGCGCTCCCTTCAGCGAAGTCGAGCAGAGCTATCTCGTTCCTGAGCCGATGACCTTCTCCTTGATCGGTGCGGGACTTCTCGGCCTGGGCCTGATGGGCCGCCGCCGGGTTCGCAAGTAATCAAACAAGCTCATCTTCCTTCGACTTGTGCCGGGCTGGGGTTAACCTCCAGCCCGGCTTTACTTTTTGCGGACCATGTGTCTTGGGGTGCGTTCTTAAAAAGAAACCGCTCCTTGCGGTCGCGGCTCTGAAGGTTAGTGCGCAATTCAGAGCCGCGACCGCAAGGAGCGGTTTCTTTAATTAAACTAGGCTTACGCGCTGAAGGAGGAGCCGCAGCCGCAGGTCGACTTCACATTCGGATTGTTGAACTTAAAGCCAGCGCCTTCCATCGACTCCACATAATCCACTTCAGCCCCATCCAGGTAGAGCATGCTGGCCTGATCGATGAACACCTTCAAATCGCCGAAGGCGTAAGTCTTATCCAGGAATCCAGGGCTGTTCTCGAAGGCCATGGAGTAGCTGAAGCCGGAGCATCCGCCGCCAACCACCGATATTCTTAGCCCAGCGGGTTTGGGCTCCTGGGTGGCCAGGATCTCCCTGACTTTGCCCACCGCTGTTTCCGTCAACTGAACCATATCTGGTACCCTCGCTATAGATAGGATGAAATACGCTGCCACGCCGATTCAGGTGCGGCCGACCGAGTCCATTCCTTTACTACGATTGTACTCGATCTTCTATCTTGAGGGAAACGCACTGAAACCCTGTTGTGATAGGCTGCGTCGGAAAGATAGCTATGAGCGGCCTGAGCGAAGTATTACAGTTCCCAGCAACCGGAGCCCGGACCAAAGAGCCAGGGTCTTCGAGCAGGACTCGCGTGGACCACAAGAATAGCGACGAGGCAGCTCTTGTCAAGCGCGTTCAGGCCCGCGACGAGATTGCCTTCCGTGAAATTGTGGAGCGCTACCAGGCCAAGGTGTTCTCCATCATCTATGGAATCCTTCGCAACCACAATGACGCCGAGGACATCGCCCAGCAGGTGTTCGCCAAGATCTACTTCTCCATCCGGAACTTCGATTTCCGGAGCTCGCTCTTGACCTGGATCTACAAGATCACGGTGAACGAATGTTACGACTACCTGCGCAAGAAGCGGGTACGCAAGCTGGTGTACGAAAGCGATTTTTCGATGGAAGATGCGCAGCGGCTGGAGAGTTCCGACCCGGCTATCGATCCGGCTGCGCCCATCGACCGGAGAATCGCGCAACAGGATCTGGTGCTGAAGCTGTTATCGAAGGTCTCTGAAGAGGATCGAACTCTCATCCTCCTTAAAGAAGTGGAAGGCCACTCCGTGGAAGAGTTGGCCGCCATGACCGGCTTGAACGAAAACACAATCAAGGTTAAGCTATTTCGAACCCGTCAAAAATTATTGAAGGCCGCTCAGCGGCTGGGGCGGATTCGAGGGATCGCGAAAGTAAACAGCGGGCAGTAAGAAGACCCGCGTTCGAAAACGTTGTTTTCTACGAGGGAAGGTAGTCATGCATCGATGGGTGCGGGATAAACTCGAGGATATTCTTGCAGGTAATGCCAGTCTTGCTGCGAATAGCAACAACGAACGGCACCTGAAGCACTGCGCCGAATGCCAGGACGATCTGGCGGCGATGCGGGAACAGCAGATCCTGCTTCGCAGCTTGCGCGCGCCCGAGGAAGCCGAGCCGAGGGCTGGTTTTTATGCGCGCGTCATCGAACGAATCGAGGCGCAGGGAGCGGCGTCGATCTGGAGCCTGTTCTTCGACTCCGCCGCGGGCCGGGGGTTGGCCATGGCTTCGATGGTGCTTGCGCTGAGCGTGGGTGTGTACCTGGTGTCGTCGGAGCACTACGCCGCGCCGCAAACCCGTCCGGGATTAACCGCGCCTGGCGCCGGGGTGGACTCGGCCGGGATGCTGACGGGTTCGCCCGACCGCAACGCGGTGCTCGTTAATCTGGTCACCTACCGGGAGCAATAGGACAGATGATCGCAGCCTCTGCCCGAGTTCCCTGGCAGAATCCGCGCGTGGTTTTTCCGCTGATGATGGTGTTTCTGGCCGGGGCGGCGTCGGGCGCGCTGTGGATGCAATTCGGCTTGCACGATAAGCTGCATCGCGTCGCGGTCTCCAACCCGGCTCCCAGCCGCGAAACCGTCCTGCAGCGTTTCAACTCCGAACTGGGACTTTCTCAGGATCAGTCGAAAAAGATCGCCGGTGTCCTTGAAGACTACACCCAGTATTATCAGAGCCTGCAGGATCAGCTCGACGATGTGCGGGCCACCGGCAGGACGCAGATCCTGCAGATCCTCAACCCCGATCAAAGGGACAAGTTCGAAAAGATCATGAGCGACCTGACCCCTCAATTGGAAGGCCCGCCCACCAAATAGCGCCGGCGAATAGATCGTATAGTGGGAGCTTGAAGCTTCTTCTTACCGGACCGCCGGCCTCAGGAAAATCCGCCGCCGCGCTTCGGGAATTTAAACACAGCGCCGGTGCTTGTTTCCTGGTAACCCCAACGGCCACGATGGCGGAGCATCTCCGCAATGAAATGGCTCGCGAGGGGTTCCCGGTGAGGCCGTCGCGAGTGGGGACTCTCACGCATTTCCTTGACCGCGGCGCAGGGCCACCGGAGAGCTGGGATCTTCCCCTGGCTGCGCCGGAATCGCTGCTGCACATTCTGATCGCCGAGGCCCTGGAGCGGCTTCGCCCTCCCCGGTTCGAACGCGTGCTGGAGTCTCGCGGACTGCACGCGGAGCTGGTCAAACTGATTGAGCAAGCCCCAGATCCTCAAGAATGGGGCGGTGATCTGGGGAATATTTTTTCAGAGGTGGAGGCGCAGCTTGAAGCGCGAGGCTTTGCGCTACGCAGCCGGCGGCTTCAAGTCGCGGCTAAGAGGCTGCGCTCCGGTGAAGCTTCGGTTCCGCAGTTGACGATCTTTGACGGCTTCTTCAGCCTGGCTCCAGCGGAGGTGGTGTTTATCGAAGCACTGGCGGAACGGGGCGGAGTGATCGTCACGCTTCCGGACGGGCTGGGCGACCAGACATCCCGCCGGCGGTTGATCCGGGCGGGGTTCAGCGAGACGCGATTCACAGAGGTGCTCCGTGCGCCGGAGCGCGTGGTCTTCGCGGCCGCGACGCCTGAGCGGGAAGCCGAGGAGATCGCGCGAAGGATCCTGGGGCATGCCGCGCTCGGCCGGCAGTTCCGGGAGATGGGGGTGGTGGTGCGTTCCCGCGATCCGTATGCGCCGCTGGTTGAGACTACGCTTGCGCGCTTCGGCATTCCTGCGCGGAGCTATTTCCTCGATTCCTTGGCCTCGCACCCCGCGGTCGCGTATCTGGCTGGAGTCGTGCGGGCGATGCTCGGGGGCTGGGATCACGCAGACATCGGAGAACTGCTGCGGCAGCCGGTGTCGGGCGTCGGAGCGACCGAAGCGGGCGACCGTCTCGACTTCGAATTGCGGGAGAGGCTTCCGGGAAATGGATTGCCCGTCGCGGGGCTTCGCGCCGCGCCAGATGTGCTTGAGGAGTTTAAGCGGATGGCCGCATGGCGGAGCGAGAGGTTGGTTCCTGCCGGCTGGGCGGCGCGACTGAGGACCCTGGTGAAGCTGGTAGCGCAACCGGCGATGGCAGAGCCTGAGGATCGGGATCAGGTTCATGTGTGGCGCTCGACCGCCGCCGCACTCGCGAGATTTGAGGAAATCGTGGAGGAAACAGCCGCATTCCACGGATCGGAAGCGAGGCTGCCCGAAGCGACAGTGCCCGAAACGACAATGTTGGAACCGTTCTGGAAGCAGGTGGAGACAGCTCTCGCGGTTGAGTCGTTGCAGGTGGCGGACCGGCGCCGCAACGTGGTCCACATCATGGACGTGTACGAAGCGCGGCAATGGGAACTTCCGGTAGTGTTCGTATGCGGCCTGCTGGAGCGGGTCTTCCCGAAATACCACGGCGAGAATCCAGTGCTGGGCGACGCCGAGCGGCGCAGGCTGGGCCTGCCGGGATCAACGGAGGCTCAGGCAGAGGAGCGGTTCTTGTTCGATCTGGCGTCGACCCGCGCGACGGAGCAGGTGGTCCTGAGCTACGCCCAATTTGACGAGAAAGGCGAGGAGACGCTGCCGTCGTTTTTTCTCGAAGGACGGGAAGCGATCGCCGTCTCGACGCGAGTGCAGCCGAAACCAAGACGGGTGGTGCACGCGCAGGATACAGGACCGATTCAGGACGCAACGCTCTTGCGCGAGATCGCAACGCGGCGGAGGACGCTCTCGGCAAGCGCCATCGAGAGCTTTTTGCAGTGCCCCTTCCGGTTCTTCGCACGCCACACGCTGAAGCTGAACCCGCGGCCTGCGGCTCCCCGCGACCGCTTGGACGTGCTGCTGCAAGGGAGCATCGTGCACCAGGCGCTGGCGGAGTGGATGCGCATGCCACTGCTGGGGGCGGAAGTTTTGGATCGGGTATTCGAAGAAGAGTGCGAGCGGCGGCGCATCCCGCGCACGTATCGCACCGAAGCTGTGCGTCTGGAAATGCTGCGGCATTTCGAAATGTTCCTCGATAATCACGAGGTGGAATTAGGTTGGAAAACGAAAGTTGAGGAGAAGTTCGAGTTCGCCTTGAGTCCGGAATTATCGATTCGAGGGCGGATCGACCGTCTGGAGACTGGGCCGAATGGGCAAGCGCTGGTGATCGACTACAAATACAGCGGGCAGGTGAAGGACAAGGTCGAGCAAAACGAGTCCGGAAGCCTGGTGCAGGGCGGGTTGTATCTGTTGGCGGCGGAACGCGCGTTCGGGCTGGAACCGGCGGGCATGCTGTATTGCGGAGTGAAAAAGAAAGTGAATTGGGTGGGCTGGCAGGCGATCTCCGGGTTGCGGGAAATCGGCGAGCCTTGCACCCCTGAGCGCTTGCGGGAGTTAGCCGAGGATGCGGCTCGCAAAGCTTCTGAGACGCACGCGGCGATCCTGGCTGGACGCGTGGAGGTCCATCCCGCGGAGCCGAAGAAGTGCGACTGGTGCGATTATCGCGATATCTGCCGCGTGGAAGCGATCATGGGTGAACGCGCGCCGGCGCTCGGCAGCGGAGCGGGCGGCTGATGGAGCTTTCGGCCGAGCAACTCGCGGCGGTGGAACGCAGCGGACAGGACGTGTGCGTTGTGGCGGGGCCGGGGTCAGGCAAGACGCGCGTGCTGGTAGAGCGTTTCGCGTGGCTGGTGGAGCACCGCGCAGGGCACATGGGGGTCGATCCCACTCGCATTCTGGCGATTACCTTCACCGAGAAGGCCGCCACCATGATGAAGCGGAAGCTGGTGGAGCGATTTGCCGGCCAGCAGGATCTTCGAGAGCGAGTGGAGCGTGCGTGGGTCGCGACCATCGACGCTTTCTGCGCGCGGCTGCTGCGTGAGAACGCGATTGAAGCGGGGCTTGCGCCGGATTTCGCGGTGCTGGATGAAGGCTCCGCGAAGCGGATGCAGCGTGAAGCCGCGGAACAAGCGCTGGACGAATTGTTTCAGGAGCGGCCGGCGGCGATGCGCCGTCTGCTGGAGGGTTTGGCTCTCTCGACGGGCGATGACGAGAGGCAGGTGGACCTGGCCGCGAGTCTGTTGGAGGTCCTCGAAAGCATGCGTCTGGCGGGGGTCCGCGTGTTGCCGGACGCGGCAGGCTCCGGGGAGGATGTTCTGCCGGAGGCGCGGAGACTCGCGGCGGAGATTGGCCGTGAACCCGCTTGGAGCCACTTGCACGATTGGATTCGGGAGTTTCTGGCGCTGGATGCTACGCCGGTGACGCGTTCGCACTTTGAAGTGCTGGCCCGGTTCAAAGCTAATCTGGTGGGAAAGAAGAAGGCTCGGGACACCGTGAAGCGGTTCCGCGACGTCGTCCTGCCGCAGCTCGCCGAGCAATGGATTCTCGCGTGGCACTCCGGGCTGCCCGAACTTCTGCGGGAAGCTGTTGCGCGGCTGGACCGCGACTATCGCGAAGCCAAGCGGCGCGAGGCGGCGGTGGATTTCGCGGATCTGGAAGAGCTCGCCATCGAGCTGCTGGAGTCGCACCCGGAGTTGCGGGAGCGGATCGCGAATCAGTTCGATCACGTGCTGATGGACGAGTTGCAGGACACGAACCGTCTGCAATGGAAGCTGATCGGCCTGGTGCGCCGCAAGAATTTCTTCGCGGTGGGCGACATCAATCAATCGATCTATGGATTCCGCCACGCGGACCGCACGGTGTTTGCAGGGTATCGAAACGAGCTGCGCGAGCGGGGTCTCAATATCGATGAGTTGAAAGAAAATTATCGCAGCCGTCCGGAGATTCTGGCCTCGGTGTCGCATGTACTGGGAGGGCGCGAGGGAGTGGAGCCGCGCGAGCTGATCTCCAAGCGAAAGCTTGTGCCGCAGGATCACGCGGTCGCGGATCAAGCAGCGGTGGAGCGCCTGGTAGGAACAGGCGAGCGTGCCGCGGAAGCGGAAGCCGAACTGGTTGCCGCTCGTATTGCGGAAGGGGCCCGGGAGGGGCGGCAGTGGGGAGATTTCGCAATTCTGGTGCGCGCCCTTCACTCGGCGGAGCCCTTCGAGAAGGCACTGACGGGGCTGGGAATTCCGTTCCTGGTGAGCGGCGGACGAACGTTTCTGGAGGCTCGCGAGACTCTGGATTTGATGGCGCTGCTGGCCGCGATGGTGAATCCTCTGGACGAGATCGCGACGGCGGGCGTATTGCGCGGGCCGCTGGTGGGATGGAGCGACGAACGACTTCTGGCCGCCGGGCCCGACGGCCGGAGACAGGAATTCGAGCGATTGTTCGGGCGAGCACGGAAGCTGGCCGGCTTCATCGCGCCGGACCGCTTGCTGGCGATGACTCTGGACGAATGCGGATATGCGGCTGGGCTGAATGACCGGGGCCGGGCCAATATCGACAAATTATTCAACTGGATTCGGCGGGAGCTTCGAGGTAAACCGAGGCCTCTAGCGAAGCTGCTGGAGGATCTGGAAGGCATGCGCACAGCGCGCGTGGAAGCGGAGGCCCCGGCGCAGCAGGCCGCCGATGCGGTGAATATCATGACGATTCATGCCGCCAAGGGGCTCGAATTTCCGGTGGTGTTCGTGAGCGCATTGCACGCAGGCAGGCGAAACTCGACGCCGGTGCTGCTGTTTTCGGCGGACCTGGGGCTGGGGGTGAAGTGGCGTAATCCGGTGACCGGCGAAAATCAAAAAGACGCCACGCACGCGGCGTTGAGCGAGCGTCGCAAAGCGGACGAGAGCGCGGAGGAGGACCGGCTCCTGTACGTCGCCATGACGCGCGCGGAGGATCGGCTGGTTCTGTCCTACGCGCGGCAGCAAAGGCGCTCGCAGTGGCAGAAGGATGCCGAGAAGGGAATCCATGCGGAGACGGAAGCGGATCGCGCCGCCGAGATTCACGGTGCGCCTTCGAACCGCTTCGAGGCGGCGAATCGCGAGACTCTATTGGACGCCGCGACGGTCGGCGGCCAGCACGATTCGTCGGCCACCGTGACGGATGTCGCGCTGTTCGCGGCATGCCCGCGAAAATATTATCTGGCTCGGTACGTGGGATGGACGCCCGCTCCAACGGGGCCGGGGACGGGTGCAATCGAATTAGGATTAGAAGCGCACAAGGCTCTGGCGGGACAACCGGTGGAATTGCCGGAGGCCCTGGAGTTGGGGCGGCGCTTCAAGGAAAGCGAACTGGGGCAACGCGCGGCTCGGGCAGAGCGGGTGGAGCGGGAGTTCGATTTTCTGTTGGCCGTTGACGATGTGGTTCTGCGAGGGCAGATCGACCTGTGGTTCGAAGAGGGCGGCGAGCTGACGCTGGTGGATTACAAGACGGATCGTGATGAGAGTGGCGCCGCGGAATACGCTCTGCAACTGCGGCTGTACGCCCTCGCTCTCGAACGCTATGCAGGACGAAGACCGGATCGCGCGTCGCTGTGCTTTTTGCAATCCGGCAGGGTGGTGGACATCAGCGTTTCCAGCACGGACCTGGAGGCTGCGCGAATCGCAGTACGCGGTCTGGCGGCCGCCCAAAACTCGCTGGAGTTTCCGACGCGAGCCGGCGAACAATGCCGGCGCTGCTCATTCTATGAAGGATTGTGCCCGGTGAGGTTGCCTTCGTAGTAGCATTTCTAATACAAAGTCATACGCGGCTATGATAATTCATACTTTTGACGTCAAATTCTTGTCAAATAAGAAGCGCTCCGGTGAGGGGCGATGATAAGACTAGTATATACAAGGCTGTAACCGAACCGCGCCTGTGAACGTCCAATAGGCGGAAGTTTTGATGCGGACGACGACTATCAGACGTATGACGCGCTCAGAGGCATTGACACTTCCAATTCCAAACAGGAGGAATATATGCGCGCCACACGTGTTTTTTCTTTGTCGATCGCGTTGGCTGCAGCTTCGTTGCTCGCTCATGCGCAGACGTTCAACGAGGTTCAGGTCAACCTTCCCTACTCAATTACTGCTGGAACGACGGTTGTTCCAGCGGGCAACTATGAAATTCGTCCCATAGCGGACCAGCCCGATACCTTTGGTTTTTACAAAGACGGTTTGATTTGCAAGTCGATTGTCCACGCGACGCCGATCCAGAAGTCCGGTTCCGACGTCGACACCAGCCTTGTTCTGCAAGTGGGTAGCGATCACTACCAGCTCTCCCAACTGTGGATCGATGGGGCCACTGGCTACCAGTTCAACATGTCTCGAGCCGCGAAATCGCGGGAAAGCGCGACACCACCACTGGTCATCAAAGCGCGGCGCGGCTAACACCCAAACCCCGGCTGTAAAACTCGCCCCGTTTATTGCTTGAACAGAGGGTGTGTCTTATCGGGCTTGGCGTTTCTTCACCCCGATGTGAAGATCGCCAAGCCCTGATGCTTTCTACGGACGGCTTTCAAGGAGACGCGCGGGTCGATAGCTTGGAAGTGGAAGTGACGGTCCCGATCTAACTCTGGACCTTCTTCTTCTTCGCTTCCATCTTCCGTTCGACGGCGGCCCACAAACGGTTCCGGAGATCCTCGGGAACGGGTTGCGGCTCCATGCCTTTATACACCTTCAGAGTTTTCAGCGTAGTGTCGACGACTACAAAACAATTGGGACACTGGCTGACATGACTCTCCAGGTGCCGCTTGGTTTCCGGATCGATACTTGGATCCAGGTAGTCGTTGAGTTCCTGCAGAAATTGCTTACAGGTTAGCAAAGACATCCTCCCCTTTCCGTTTGAACTTACGAGTCAGTTTTTCCCTTAGGGCTAAACGCGCCCGCAGGAGCCTGCTCTTCACCGCCGGAATGGAGATTCCGAGAGTTTCAGCCGTCTCCTCTGTACTCAGTTCTTCGATGTCACGCAACACGAAAACGGTGCGGAAATCCGGCTTAAGGCTTTGCACTGCCTCATCCAGGATCTCGCGCATCTCCTCTTGGGAATACTGGTCCTCTGGATTCCCTTCCCACACCGCGATCTCCCGTTTCACCGTCTCTTCGCCTGTGTCGAGAGGTTCATCGAGCGGAACGGTCCGGTCGCCCCGGCGCTTGCGCAGCTTCATCAGGCTTTCGTTGACTGCGATGCGCACGATCCAGGTGTAGAACTTCGAATTCCCCTGGAACCCATCCAAGTGCTCGTAGGCCTTTAAAAACGCCTCTTGCAGCACATCCTCGGCATCCTCGTCGTTCTGGGTGATGTGCTTGGCCAAGCGGTAGATTTTGTTCTGATAGCGGCTGACCAACTCGGAAAAAGCGGACGTGTCGCCGGCCTGGGCCTTGGCGACCAGACTGGCTTCGTCGAAAGTGGTGGGGGTGGTGCTCACGCAGGCGGCCTTGTCTCAATATATCAGGCCTTCCAATATCATTCCGGACTGTATCGGGGCGGACACCTTTGATACTCTGAAGAAACGCCCATGAATCAACTCCAAATCACCCTTCCGGACGGTAGTGTCCAGAGCGTCCCTGAGGGAACGCGCCCGGTCGACATCGCCCGGTCGATCAGCCCGAGGCTTGCCGACGATGCGATTGTCGCTCGCGTGAACGGAAATTTGTGGGATTTGACTCGGCCGCTGGGCGAGGATTCGACGCTGGAGATCCTGACCACGAAGAGCGCCGAGGCGCTGCAGGTTTATCGGCACTCCACTGCGCACCTGCTGGCGGCGGCCGTGCTGGAGCTGTTTCCAGAGACGAAGCTCGGGATCGGGCCTCCCATCGAGACTGGATTTTATTACGATTTTCAGCGCGACGCGGCGTTTACGCCGGAGGATCTGGAGAAGTTGGAAGCGCGAATGTGGGAGATTCAGGCTCGGGATCTGCCGTACGAACGCAAGTACACGGAAAAACAGGAAGGGCTGAAACTGTACGCGGATCAGCCCATGAAGGTGCAGTTGATCGAGGAGCGCGCGGGCGAAATCTTCTCCGAATACACCCTGGGTCCGCACTTCATCGACTTCTGCCTGGGTCCGCACGTGCCCTCGACGAAGAAGATCAAAGCGTTCAAACTGCTGTCCATCGCGGGCGCGTATTGGAAAGGCGACGAGCATAACCAGCAGTTGCAGCGCATCTACGGGACGGCTTTCTTTTCGAAGAAGGATCTGGATGCGCACCTGGCAAAGCTGGAAGAGGCCAAGCGGCGTGACCATCGCAAGCTGGGGCAGGAACTGGACCTGTTCAGCATCCAGGAACTGGCCGGCCCAGGGCTGATTTTCTTCCATCCCAAGGGCGGGCGCGTGCGCAAGCTGATCGAGGATTGGATGCGCGATCAGTATCTGAAGCGCGGCTATTCGCTGGTCTACACTCCGCACGTAATGCGCGCGGACTTGTGGAAGACCTCGGGCCACCTGGAGCATTACGCGGAGAATATGTTCGCGGGCATGGAACTGGACGACGCCGAATACCGGCTGAAGCCGATGAACTGTCCCGGCCACATTCTGATCTATCGCGACAAGCTGCGCAGCTATCGTGAATTGCCGGTGCGATTGGGCGAACTCGGCACGGTGTATCGCTATGAACGCAGCGGCGTGATGCACGGCTTGCTTCGTGTCCGTGGATTCACGCAGGATGACGCGCACATCTTCTGCACTCCGGAGCAGATCGAAGACGAAGTGGTGAACTGCCTGGAATTCGCCATTGATACTCTGAAAGCTTTCGGGTTTGAGCAGTATGAAGCCGAGCTATCGACGTGGGACGGCGGGGCCAGCGGCAAGTACGACGGCACTGCGGATCAGTGGGAACTCGCGGAAGGGGCGCTCAAGCGCGCGGTGGACCGGTTGGGTCTGAAGGCTCCCGTGATGGCCAATGAAGCGGCGTTCTACGGTCCGAAGATCGACATGAAATTGTTGGACGCGTTAGGGCGGAAGTGGCAGCTTTCCACGGTGCAGTTCGATTTCACGCTGCCTCGGCGTTTCGGCCTGGAGTATGTGCATGAGGACGGCAAGCGGCATCAGCCGTTAATGGTCCATCGCGCCCTCTACGGCAGCGTGGAGCGGTTCTTCGGCATCTTGATCGAGCATTACGCGGGAGCCTTCCCAGTGTGGCTCGCGCCGGTACAGGCAGTGGTTCTGCCGATCACGGACCGGCATCTGGAATACGCCAAGACGGTTTTCGAACGCCTGGAAGCCGAAGGCTTCCGCGTGCATCTGGACGATCGCAAGGAGAAAGTAAACCTCAAAATTCGCGATGCGCAGATGCAGAAGATTCCCTACATGCTGGTGGTGGGAGATCGCGAGGCGGAATCGGGCAGCGTAGGGGTCCGGCATCGCAAGCACGCCGACATGGGCGCGAAGCCGCTGGCGGAGTTCATCGCCGATTTGCGGGCCATGGTGGATTTGAAGGTCGCCAACGATTAGTAGTGTCCCCCTGGCGCCAGACGAACAGCCCGTGGCAAAAGCTCGACCGGGCCGGCAAAGGGATGTTCCGTAGTGGGGCAGGCGGTTTCGCCTGCCGATCGGGATGCGCGGAACTTCTGCCCCAGACCGCTGGCAGCTAGCCCGGCAAAGAGCCGCTTGTGGCCGCGACCCGGGCTCCGCGTTGCGGGCGTTACCGAGGCGACTAGCGGCCAGCGTTAGCCTGCTCTTTGGCTGACTCCTCTCCACCCACTCCGCCGTTTGTAACTCGATAGTCACGCTGGATACCACGAAGGGGTTACGCCAGTGGTGGCTGAACTGGGTAATAGAAAAAACCTCCATCGCGGGATGATCGCAAGCGATCAATCCGGCATAGTTTGAACATGAGTTCCGCATCAGTAGTCCAAACCGGCGCAACGAATCATCCGGGGAGCATATGAGAACCGTTCACTTGACTGATTCCGCACAATTTCCTTTGGTGCAGGATACCGCGCCTCAGCCGCAGCCAGGGCCCCAGGAACTGTTGATCGCGGTTCGCGCCGCCGGTTTCATGCTGACGGAGCTTTCGTGGTATCCGACATCCCACGACAAGGACGGCCGGCCCCGCACGGCGGCTGTGCCCGGCCACGAATTCTCCGGAGTCGTCGCGGCGGCCGGTAAGGACGTCGGTTCTCTTGAAATCGGGCGCGAAGTTTACGGAATGAACGATTGGCATTCAAATGGAGCAGTCGCAGAGTTTTGCATTGCTCCTTTCTGCGCGGTGGCTCCGAAGCCGGTCCGCCTGAGTCATGTAGAAGCTGCCTCGGTTCCCATCGGAGCGTTGACGGCATGGCAGGCCCTCTTCGATCACGCGCGGTTACAGCCTGGCGAGCGAGTTCTCATCCACGGAGGAGCGGGAGCCGTAGGGGTTTTTGCGATCCAGCTCGCCAGGCTTCACGGGGCGCATGTCATCGCAACTGCCTCCGCAGGAAATTGCGCCTTCGCTGCGAGCTTGGGCGCGGAGCAGGTCATCGATTATCGAGAGTCGCGATTCGAAGATTGCGTCAGGGATGTGGACGTCGTCTTCGATACCGTCGGCGGCGAGACGCTGCAGCGGTCATGGAGCGTCCTCAAGCCCAACGGACGCTTGGTGACGGTCGTCTCGAGTGCGCAGAACTCTTCGGATCCCCGGGTGAGTGGAGCGTTCTTTATCGTCGAGCCGGATCAAAAGCAACTGGTCGAAATCGGCGGCCTGCTTGACGCAGGCAAGCTGCGGGCCGTGGTCGACTCTGTAATTCCTTTGTCCCAGGCGCCCGACGCCTATGCCGGCAAGGTGAGGCGGCGGGGCCGCGGAAAGCTGGTCATCGCAGTCCCAACCGTCAACTGAAGGCAGTCCTAACGGTCAACGGAAGGAAGGAGGAGAACATCGTGAGTCAACATGCGCAGAAGCCGGCTCAAACGGGGCAGTTCGGGGCAGTCAATGAGCTTTCCAGCGCCCTCAAGGAACTCCTTGCCGAGCAAGCGGACCAGATATTCGCGATGACCGATGAGATCGCCGAGCGGGCTCGCAAGGTCGGCGGCTATGCGCTGAAGTCCATTGGCGGCATCTCCCGGCGCCAACGCCTTAAGGACAACGACTACGGAAGCCTCCAGCCGCGCCAGATGCTTTCGAAACTTCGCGACGACAACCTGCGGTTAACGCGCTTCCTGCGCGGCGCGCATAAGATTTGCGGAAAGTTCAACGGTGGGGCCAGCACCAGTCTGATCGGGACCTGGATCGACCAAACCGAACGGCGAACGTGGTTCCTGACGGAAATCGTCAGCGGGACATAGAGAGGAGATCATTCATGATAAACACCGGAAGAGAAATGATCGGCGAGAGCCCCAGATTCAAAGCGGTTCTGGAGCAAGTGGATCTGGTTGCGCCCGTAAACAGCGCCGTGCTGATTCAGGGCGAAACGGGCACCGGCAAGGAGTTGATTGCCCAGGCGATTCACGATCGCAGTCGCCGGGCTTCCGGTCCGTTCATCAAGCTCAATTGCGCCGCGATTCCTTCGGCTCTGCTGGAGAGCGAATTGTTCGGCCACGAGCGGGGAGCTTTTACGGGGGCTCTTTTAAAAAGGGTGGGCCGGTTTCAGCTAGCGAACCGGGGCACGCTGTTTCTCGACGAAATCGGCGATTTGCCGCTGGAGCTGCAGCCCAAACTCCTGCGTGCTCTTCAGGAGCAGGAATTTGAGCCGCTGGGAAGCTCCCAGACTGTTCGGGTAGATGTCCGCATTGTGGCGGCCACGAATCAGGATTTGGCAAAAATGGTCGGCGACCGTCAATTCCGCGCGGACCTTTACTACCGGCTGAACGTCTTTCCGATCCAGCTGCCGGCCCTGCGCGATCGCATCGACGATATTCCCGCGCTGGTTCGCTTCTTTGTCGATGAGTTCGCCATGCGCATGAACAAGACGATCGACGACATTCCGGATTTCGTTATGGAGGCCTTTTGCCAATATTCTTGGCCCGGAAACATCCGCGAGCTGCAGAATTTCATGGAGAGAGCGGTCCTGCTCACCGAAGGCAGATCTTTGCGTCCTCCTCTCGCGCAGCTTTGCGGTCCGGTGCGGGCCGCATCGAATGAACCGCCGCGAATGGAACCGCTGCGAAGCGAACCTCCGAGAACGCTTGCGGACATGGAGCGCGCTCACATTGCCGAAATGCTGGAAAGAACGAACTGGGTGATTGGCGGCCGAGGAGGCGCGGCGGCGCAACTGGGCATGCCTCGAACAACGTTGATTTCGCGAATGCAGAAGCTGGGGATCTCGCGCGGCACGTGGTCCGGCTTGCTGGGAACCACCCGGATGCCGCAGGACGGCTATGGAGCATTTGCCGCGCGAGCGTAACGCAACCCATGAACAGACTTGAGGGAAAGCGAGCGCTGATCACCGGCGGGACAACTGGAATCGGGCTTGAGACAGCGAAGCAGTTCTTAAGTGAGGGCGCGCAGGTGGCCGTCACCGGCACAAACCCAGCTACCTTGAAAGAGGCCGGCGAAGTTCTGGGCAGCGGCGCGATGGTGATCGCATCGGACGCGGGCAGTGTCGCGGCCCAGCAAGCTCTGGCGAAGAACATCGGCTCGGAGTTTACGCAACTAGACATCCTGGTTGCCAACGCCGGCGTCGTTGACATGCGCCCTCTCGAAAAATGGGATGAGGCGGGTTTCGAGAGGTCCTTCGATATCAATTTTAAGGGCCCCTTCTTTTTGATTCAGGCGCTGTTGCCGATCTTTGCCAACCCCGCCGCAATCGTGCTGACTACATCCATCAACGGGAATATTGGGATGCCGAATTCGAGCGTCTACTCGGCATCGAAGGCCGCGCTACGGTCGCTGGCACGGACGTTTTCCGGCGAACTGATCCCGCGGGGAATTCGCGTCAATACCGTCAGCCCCGGCCCCATCGCAACCCCGCTCTACGACAAGCTCGGCCTACCGAAGGCCGACCGCGACGCAGTATCTGAATCGCTCAGGAATCAGATCCCCGCCCGCAGGTTCGGAAATCCCATTGAAATCGCGAAGGCGATCGTCTTCCTGGCTTCGGATGAGGCTGCTTTCACCGTAGGCAGTGAGTTGGTGATCGATGGCGGCATGAGCACTCTGTAGGATGCTGCTGCCGCGAGAAGCGATGGCGTGAGAGAGGATCTGTTTCAGACCGCCAGAAGTTCAACCAAAGTGCTGCGGAACTTGGCCATTTCCGCATCTGTTCCGATGCTTACACGAATCATCTTGTCCATCGGCGGGAACGGTCTGCCGATGGCGACGCCTTTCGCAAGCATCAGGCTCTGCATTTCGCGCGCATCCCGTCCGGTCTCGATCATCATGAAGTTCGCCTGAGGCGGGATGAATCCGATTTTCTTCGAACTCAGCCAGGAACACAACTCGGAGCGGGTCCGCTCGATTTTGGCGCGCCGTTCCTGAAGCAGCGGCGGTCCCAGTTCCAGTGCGGCCAGCACCGCGCGCGCGCTCACAATGCTGATCACATTGTTCCGGTAAGGAGCCATGCGGTCGATCAACCCCTTCGGGGCCGCCACATAGCCGACTCGCAGGCCCGCCATCGCGTAGATTTTCGAAAAGGTTCTGGCGACAATCACATTCTTGCCGGCCTTTACGTAAGGCATGGCCGTCAAGGTTTCGCTCGATGTCGCGTAGTGCAGGTACGCCTCGTCAACCAGCAGATTCGTATTGGCCGGGAGATTGGCCACCAGCCAGTCCACATCGTCGCGGGTCGTGATTGTCGACGTGGGATTGTTGGGGTTACACAAATAAATCAGACCGCCGCCGGCCTTCTTCGCTTCCGCCGCAAGAAGTTTCACATCCGCGGCATGGGCGTCATTGAGGGGAATTTTGATGACGGGATGCCCCTTGAAATGAGCAAGTTCCGGGGCGGCCTCATAGGTCGGCCACGACGTGATAAAGGGAAGGCTGGGCGAGGTAAACGCCTCCACGGCCGCGTGCAACACTTCGCTTGACCCTGCGCCTACCAGAATTTGCTCCGGCAGCAGTCCCTCATTCTGAGCCAGGGCCGCGTAGAAAGCTGGAAACTCCTGATAATGATACCGGTTGGACTCGGCGATGATCGCAGCCATAGCTTTCACTGAAGCTGCGGGAGGCCCTTCGGGGAACTCATTTCCGTTGAGCCAGACGGTATCTTTTGGCGCGACCCCCGGGACGGCCGCCCTCTGTGCAAAAGCCGCCTCAGTCAAACCGGCGGCAATCATAGCTGCAAATCCGCGACGAGAAAGCATAATGCGCTCCTTGAGAAGCAGGTTTTTCGGCGATGCAGGCTTATCTACGGGGATTCGATCAGGCGGGCGAACTCAGACCCAGTGCGCACCTGCCGAAATCGAGGAGGTGCGGTGACGCTGACGAAACATTATAACACGATGCAAGCTTTTTGAGCCTATTTTCTGGGAAATCGTGCTGCGTCTGACCGTCGCGGGCAGCCGGTCGCCAGGTGAACTCGACCAGGGTTCGGCCAACCGCTATCGGAAATGCCCACCAGCCAGCAGCCGCGTTCCGTGCCGATGCTATCCTTAAATTACAATGGCTGGTCTCTCCATCGTCGTCCCGATCCATAATGAGGAACCGTCCATTCTGCCGCTCTACGACCGTCTCACGGCCGTGCTTGAGCGCCTGCGCAAACCTTACGAAATTATTTTTATCGATGACGCCTCCACGGATCGCAGTTTCGATCTGCTGGCCAATCTGGTGGAGACCGATTCGCGCCTCAAAGTAATCCGCCTGCGCCGCAACTTCGGTCAGACCGCCGCGCTCGCCGCCGGTTTTGACGAGTCTCAGGGCAACATCGTCATCTCGCTCGACGGCGATCTCCAGCACGCTCCCGAGGACATTCCGGCGCTGCTCGAAAAGATCGAGGAAGGCTACGACATCGCCAGCGGTTGGCGCAAGAATCGGCTGGATAACGCGGTCACGCGCAAGCTTCCTTCGCGCATCGCCAATTGGCTGATGGCCAAGGCGTCGCACGTGGAGCTGCGCGATTTCGGAACCACCTTCAAGGCCTATCGCGCGGAAATCCTCAAAGACATCAACCTCTACGGCGAGCTGCACCGCTTCATCCCGGCGCTGGCGTCCTTCTATGGAGCCCGCATCGCAGAGGTGCCTATCCGCAACACTCCGCGCGTCAGCGGAGGCTCGCACTACGGGCTCGGCCGAACTTTTCGCGTGATGTTCGATATCCTCACGGTCTGGTTTCTGCTCAAATACTTCACCCGCCCGATGCATTTCTTCGGCAAGTGGGGCTTGATCAGCGGGACCATGGGCGCAGGCCTGCTGGCGTGGCTGGCCGCTTGGAAGCTGTGGACCCGCGCGGACATTATCACTGAGCACGGTCCGTTGATTGTGGTCGGCGCGTTAGCGCTGGTCAATGGAGTGATTCTCTTTTCGACAGGCCTGCTCGGCGAGGTCCTCACTCGTACGTATTTTGAGAGCCAGGGACGCCGCATCTACGCCGTGCGCGAAATCCGCACCCGGCGTGAAGAGAAAGCCGCCGGCGGTTCCCGCAGCTAAGGCGCTGTTTCCTATCCGCGTTCATTCAAGTGAATTCACGGCCAAATCTGTTTCTTCAAAAGGAGGCTTAGCTTGACACCCGTCCGAGCCGTCATCTTCGACTTCGGAGGCGTCCTCTGCTTCCATCCCACCGAAGACCGCTTCGCCCGCATCGCCGACCTCTTCCACATCCCCACTCAGGATCTCGTGCGCGTCTTCTGGGCGCATCGCATCGACTACGATGCCGGTCTCCTCGATGCCCGCGCCTACTGGAGCCGTGTCGCCGCCTCCGCCGGACGGCCCATCGACGACACGCTCCTGCACACGCTGATCCAGCATGAAATCGAGCTGTGGAATAACTACGACCAGCGCATTTTGAGTTGGGCCGCCCATCTGCGAGCAAACGGCATCCGCACCGCGATTCTCTCCAATCTCCCGCAAGTGCTCGGCGAAGCCTTGCGAGCCACACCCGGCTTCCTCAATCCCTTCGATCACGTGACCTTCTCCTACGAGCTGAAAGTCGTCAAGCCCGAAGCAAGCATTTACCGCGACGCCGTCCGCGGCGCCGGAGTGCCGGCGCATGAGGCTTTGTTCCTCGACGACAAGATTGAAAACGTCGAGGGCGCGCGCGTCGTAGGCTTGCAAGCCGAGGTTTATTCCACCTGGGAAACATTCCTTGCTGACACCGCGAAGCGCTACAGCCTGCCGATGCTACAATCGCCCTAGGAGCTTCTGCCGTCATCTATGAAATCCTCCTCTGCCCTTCCGGACACGCTCGGTTCCCTTCGCTCACACAAGAAATATGGAGATGCCGCGTTAGCCGGACACAACGGACTAGCGGCGCGGACCGTAAAGGATGAGCTTCGTGAGAATCTGATCTGCAAGCTGGAACGCCGCGAGCCCTTATTTTCCGGTATCGTCGGCTACCAGGACACCGTGGTTCCGCAAGTAGTAAATGCCGTTCTGTCGCGGCACAATTTCATTTTGCTGGGCCTCCGCGGCCAGGCGAAAACCAGGCTGATCCGCATGCTGGTGACGTTGCTCGATGAGCATATGCCCTACATCGCCGGCTGCGAGATCCGCGACAATCCCTTCGCGCCGATCTGCAAGGCGTGCCGCGAGCTGGTTCGCGAAAAAGGCGACGAGACGCCCATCGCGTGGCTGTCTCGCGAAGAGCGCTACGTTGAGAAATTGGCCACGCCCGACGTGACCATCGCCGACATGATCGGCGACATCGATCCCATCAAAGCCGCGCGCAAAGGCCACAACATTTCCGACGAGCTGACGGTGCACTACGGCCTGCTCCCACGCGCCAATCGGGGCATTTTCGCCATCAATGAACTGCCCGACCTCGCCGGCAAAATCCAGGTGGGTTTGTTCAACATCATGCAGGAAGGCGACGTTCAGATTAAGGGCTACCCGGTGCGCCTGCCTCTGGATCTGATGTTGGTCTTCACCGCCAATCCGGAAGATTACACCGCGCGAGGCAAGATCATCACGCCCCTCAAGGACCGCATCGGCAGCGAAATCCGCACGCATTATCCCGCGACTCTCGATCACGGCATGGCCATCACGGAGCAGGAAGCCTGGCTCAAACGCCGCACCCCTGTGGATGTGCGCGTTCCCGATTATATCCGCGAAGTCATCGAGCAACTGGCGTTTTCCGCGCGCGAGGATAAGAAGGTGGACAAGCGCTCCGGAGTCAGCCAGCGTCTGCCTATTTCGGCGATCGAGAACGTCGTCTCCAACGCCGAGCGCCGGGCATTAGTTTCCGGCGAAACCGTCGCTGTGCCGCGCGTGCTCGACATTTACGCCGCGCTGCCTTCCATCACCGGCAAGCTGGAGTTGGAGTACGAAGGAGAACTCAAAGGCGGCGATTCCGTGGCTCGCGACCTGATCCGGCTCAGCGTCGGCAAGGTGTTTACTAAGTTTTTCGACGGCGATAACCTCAACGCGGTAGTCCAATATTTCGATCTGGGCGGATCGCTACGTCTGGAAGAAACAGTCCCGGCCGCGACGATGGTGGCCGATCTGGGGAAGATTCAAGGGCTGCTTGAAAAGACCAAAAAGCTCGGATTGGGTGTCAGCGAGCCCGACGCCGTGCGCGCCGGCGCAGCCGAATTTATTCTGGAAGGTTTGTACGCGCACCGGCGCATCAGCCGCAGTGAGGAAGCCGGATTTACAGCCGAAGTGCGCCGCCGCGAAGCGCCCACCGACGATCCCAGAGGCAAAGCCGCCAAGCGCAATTATCAATAGGAAGGAACTTCGTGTCTCCGGCACCCTTTCCGCCCCGCCAACGCTCCCGCCCGCGCCGCGGCTATGAAGGAGCGATATTTTTAGGCCGCTAGCCGCGACCCAGGCTCCGTTTTGCGGGCTGTTCCTTAGGATTTTGGTTTCGCAATGAAAGGTTTCAATCGATGAAAAGCGTTCATTACTCCCGCTACACCGGTGACGACTTCGGCCTCACCGCCGAAGACCTGATGCGCGCTCTCTCCGATTTCTTCCTGCAAAGCGGCTTCGACAATCCCTACATGCAGTTCAGCGAGTTCAATTCGAACACGCTCGAAGATCTCAAGCGCGCCATCGAACAAGCTCTCGAACGTGGCGAGCTCTTCGATCCAGAACGCGCCGAGCAGATCCGCCAGCAGCTCGAAGCCATGTCCCAGGAGCAGCTCGATCAATTGCTCGCCAAGCTGGTGCAGAAGCTGGTCGACGAGGGCTATATCAATACCGAGCCCCAAGGCGGGGGCCGAGGCAAGGGCGATGCTCGCGTAGAGGTCAAGGTCACCGACAAGAGCGTCGACTTTCTGGGCTTCAAGACCTTGAAGGATCTGCTGGGTTCGCTAGGCCGCTCCAGCTTCGGCGCGCACGATACGCGCGACATGGCCACCGGCGTTGAATCCAGCGGCGCGGCTCGCCTCTATGAGTTCGGCGACACCATGAACCTGGACATCGGCCAGACCCTGTTTTCGGCCATGCAGCGCGAAGGCGTCACACTGCCGCTGAATCTGGAGTACGAAGATCTGCATGTGCATCAGAGCGAGTATCAAAGCTCCTGCGCCACCGTGTTGATGCTGGATTGCAGCCACAGCATGATCCTTTATGGAGAGGATCGCTTCACCCCGGCCAAGAAGGTCGCGCTCGCCCTGGCGCACCTGATCCGCACGCAATATCCTGGCGACACGCTCCGCTGCGTTCTCTTCCACGACACCGCCGAGGAGCTGCGCATCGAAGAACTGGCGCGCGTCCAGGTGGGCCCGTATTACACCAACACTCGCGACGGCCTGATTCTGGCCCAGCGGCTGCTCTCCGCGGAGCGCAAGGACATGAAGCAGATCATCATGATCACCGACGGCAAGCCCAGCGCGCTCACTCTCGACGACGGGCGCATCTACCGCAACGCCTTCGGCCTCGACCCTCTGGTAATCAGCCGCACGCTCGAAGAAGTCAGCCGCTGCAAGCGCCAGGGCGTGATGATCAATACCTTCATGCTCGCCAGCGATTACGGGTTAGTGCAGTTCATCCAGAAAGTAACCGAGCTCTGCCGAGGCAAGGCCTACTTCACAAGGCCGGAGCAGCTCGGGCAATATCTGCTGATGGATTACATGAACCGCAAGACCCGCACGATTCACTAACGAGGCGGATGGGACTGAGTCCGCACAGCAGGTTCGGCAGATCCAGACCAAACTGCAAAGCATCGAGACGGTGGGCGACTTTGGTGCCGACGTGGCGCGCCGCGAGAAGATCTTTGAAGGCGTAAAGGAAATCGTGAGCAGCTACGTGATCGCAAGGATCGAAGCCGCGCTCGACGGCAAACCGTAGCAGGTTCTTGGGTCAAGTACGACGAACGCCAAGGTCCTGTCCTCTGGCCGGTCCTGTTTTCAGTGGTGTATGAAGGATATGTCTGGGCAACTATCTCGAGAACGGCGTGCCCCAAACCTCGGATTCTAGCGCATATTCTAGCCCGCGGAAAATTCATCCGCGCTAAACTGAAATTGCCCGCGCCCCATCAGGAGGCAGTGTATGCACAAGGGCATCGTCGTCGGATTTCTTCTCTCCCATTCTCTTCTCATCGCTCAGAGTGCGGCCGGATCGGGCTACGTGGCGCCCGCGCCAGTGTCCGTCGCACCGGGCCAGATCGCGACCTTCTACCTTCCAGGCGTAGTCTCCACCGCCGCAGCGGCAGCGGGAATTCTTAGCGTGACGCTTCAGCAGACTGGCGCGAATGTCCCCGCGCCCATTCAATCCCTCCGCTCAATCTCTCTCTGTCCGGACAATACGGCAACCGCTCAGCCCGCCTGCGGATCGCTCCTCGCGGTCACTGTGCAGATCCCGTATGAACTGGTCCCGGTTTGTCCGCTCTGCGCGCGGCCGGTTTCCGCGGTTCCTCCGTTGCTGGTCTTCAACATGAGCGGTCAGTCGCCCACGGCAATCGAACTGAACCCTCTCGCCGACGAAGTTCACGTCTTGAAGTCCTGCGACGTCGCACTCGGGCCGGCAACACCGGCGCCGGCAAATCTCACCGGCCTCCCTTGCGCGCCGTTGGTCACACATGCCGGGGGAAGCTTGGTTTCAGCATCCAGCCCCGCTGCTGTCGGCGAGACGCTCACGATCTGGGCATTCGGGTTGGGACAAACCAGTCCTGCTGCCGTCACGGGTCAGCCCGCAAAGATGGCTCCGTCGCAAGAGACGTTCAATCTCGATTTCAACTACCAGGTCAACGCGCTCCCTGCCAAGCCGTACACAGGCGAGCCTGATCGTGTGCCGCTGGCGCCCCTATTCGCAGGCCTTGCGCCCGGATATGTCGGGCTGTACCAGGTCAACTTCACGGTTCCGGCGCAGCCGCCCAACGGCACGCCCCTGTGCACGCCCCCGGGAACAGCCGCAGCGGGAGCGAATGTAGCCCAATCCAACTTCACTGTGAGCATCGGAGGCCAATTCTCGTTCGACGGCGCAGGCATCTGCGTCGCCACTCAGATCCCCGTCGATTGACCCGTTTTTGCGGACGGCACAAGGCCGGAGCGGCCCTCCACAAGGCCAGAAACCCGCAGCCAATCCCGGCGCGAGCCGCTTTATCATGCAATGCTGAAGCAATGAGTGTCACAGCAACCGGGATACCGGCAGCCACGTGCGTCGGCGCAATACGGCTTCAGTGGACCGGGTCTCTACAAGATCATGCTCTGAAATCGTCCCGCATGCAGCACCCCGGCCCGAGGGGAATATAATTCAGGTGGAGGGAAATACGAAGCTAGCAACCACGGCTTTGATCGCTCTGGCGGTTCAAACTGCACTGTTCTCGCAGGCGGCACCTAAGGTCTCGCTGAAGGTTGAGCGGGTACAGGGCAAGGGCATCAGCTACAATCAGATCATGGTCTCGGTCCGGGTCACGAACATCTCGCCGGAGACCGTCCGGGTACCCATGTCCGATGTTCCCGAGCTCGATTATCAGTTCACGGTCATTGGGCCGGACGGAAGGCCCGCGCCGCCCACCCCAGATGCGGAGAAGCATCTCCGTAAAATACAGTTCAGTAACGGACTCATTGACTTGGTGCCAGGGGCGAGCAAAGCCTTAGGCGGCTTGGTTATTAACGACGTGGTGGATTTTTCACGGCCAGGGACGTATCGCATCACCGCGACCCGCCACTACGACTCAAAGACGTGGTCGATTCAGGGAGTCCTCGATGGGACGTACACGTCCGACGTGCTCGAGGTAAAGGTTCCCTAAACGTCTTCGGCCCGGGGCGGCCAGTCCCTTGCAGGACTCGCCTCGACTGTCCCGCGCTCGTCTGGACGGAAGGGCGGCGCAACAGTGGCGCATCGAGATCCGGAAGGACCACAATCCGTTGATCGTCCCAGCCTCCGCTGGCCCAGATTTAAGCTCGCGATGGAGACTCAAACCAACGTCGTCGTGTTCCATCGGCTTTTGTGTTCCACCGCATCGATGAGAGCGTTGAACCGGATCGCGAGTGCCGCGCGCATCCGGATCTTTAATTAAGAGAGAACCCGATCCCTGTGGTCGCGGCTCGGAATCGGTGCTCCGTTTATCCATCACCGCTGACGGAGCCGCGACCACAGGGAGCGGTCACCGCCCCATCACTCCCTCCACCGCCGCCACAAGCGAACAAATGGCGACATGCGCCAGGAATCCATAGTGAATCCAGTGCCGGGTGAAGCGGAGAATCAGGTAAACGTCCTGCATAGGCACGTTTACTTTGCCTTGCGGTCCGGGGCTGGGACCAATAGGCCAGAGCGGTGGTTCTAAGACGGAATGTTTTAGTACCCTTTTGTAACATACGGATGGACCTAGGAATCGGAACCGAGTATGCTATATGGGTAACGAAAAAACCGCATCGGAAGAGGCGCGGTAGGTTTGAGGTCGCTACCTTTTCCGATGCGGTCCGCCCAAGACGGGCGCAGATCCTGATTTCCGTCCAGCTACAACTCCACTAGGGCCCGCGTCCTATTGTTCCCCAGCAGGCAAGCCTTGACTGAGACCTTGGATCCAGGAAGATTTATATCAGTTCGTTAGACATCGAAAATCGTTACAAAAAAACCCCTCTGTTGCAACACGCTCAAACGAAGGAAGAGAGCGGTTGAAACTTCAACACCGGCTCCCGCAAGCACGCTAGTATTTAGCCACTCGCTTCTCTCGTTCACGCCCGTTGCAAACAGAGGGCAGGTTTAAAGATTTACTTCATCAATTCGTGACTAAGAAGAGCATACGCGGTGCCAAGATGGCACCCTTTCCTTTCAATAACATAGTCGAAATCCTCGGGGTTCCGTGCGAGGTGTCGCCCCGGTGGGTGTGGCAGTGTGACACAATTGGCTGAGATGCGCGCCGCATCCTTCGCGTTACTCATTTGGGCGTCCGCACAACGAAGCCTTGCCCGGCGCAGCGCGTGCGTGTTTCTGGCGACGGCGCTTCTCGGCGCCGGGATTGCCCAAGCGGCCGATGAGGATTTTCACGTATTTACCGATAGCCCCAGGCTTTTCCTAACCAAGCAACGCCTGCGTTTGCTTCAGCGAGAGCGCCAGCGCGATTCAGTCCGCTGGGCGCAGTTCGATGCACTGGTGGCGGGCGGAGCGCCCATGCCTGAGACTCCTCTCGCACAAGCCCTTTACTATCAAGTAAGTGGAAACGCTGCGGCAGGGAAGAAAGCGGTGGAATGGGCGCTCAGCGCTCCAGCGACCGATCTTAGAATATTATCTTTGGTATTCGACTGGTGCAAATCAGCCATGTCCGATTCCCAGGCAGATACTCTGGCTGCCAAGATTGAGCGTGAGATCGGAGCGCCGGCCAGCGATGTGGCTCATCAGGCTGCCCGCGCGCTGGCGGCGATTGCCATTGCGGATAATTTGAAAGATCACGGCGAATCGATTTTGCGTCCGCTGGTGGAAGACTGGTGGCGAGGGAATGCCGTCAAATCCCCCATTCCCCGCGAGCAAACTTATTCGCTTCTGGAGCTTTTGCACGCGCTGAACGACAACGTCTCAGTGGATCTCCGCGAATCCGCCCCCGATGCGTTCAAAGACCTGCCGATCGATCTCCTGATGGGCCATTATCCCGCCCCGTTTCGCGGGCCGGATAACGACTTCCTGGTTCCGATCTTTGCGGGCGCAGGCGAGCCCGATCCGGCGCAGGCTGTGTGGTCCCGGGCGGCCGGTCTCGCTCTGGTGGCTCTGGATCCTAACTCTCATGAAGTCCAATACTTGCAGGGATGGCTGATCCAGGATCGCTACATGATGCGGGATCCTCTCGGCTGCCTGTATGAGTTTTTATGGGCGAATCCTTATCAACCGGGGCTGAGCTACGATTTGCTGCCGCTGGTTTTCCACGATGCTTTCACGGGTCGCGTGTTTGCACGAACAAGTTGGGACGAGGACGCGACCTGGATTGGATACTTCGACGGGCATTTGCAGGTCTTCAGGGACGGCAAGCTGGAAACTCTGCGCCCGGGAGCGGCGACGAAGCCGGTTCGGGTTGGAGACGCTGTGCTGCTGAGCGCCCCGGCTCCAGAAGCCGACGGAAGCTTGCGCTTCATGGCCGAAACCGAGGTGACGGTCGTCCTGGGATTGGCGCCTCGAACCAACTACGATCTGGAAATCGACGACGAAGAGCTTTCCGAGGGCGGAACGGATGCGGGGGGGACGCTGGTGGTGACTCTTCCGCCGGAAACCCAGGCCGGCGCGCGCATTCGACAGCGCCCATAAAAGCATCGCCCCGCTTCCTGTTGCCAGGGGCGAGGCGAGTGCTTTTACCTAAATGAAAAGAAACGCGACCTGGTGTCGACTACCTGGTGTCAACGGCCTTGGATTTTTCGCCTAAGTGGCTAAGATCGCGATTGTTTTCCTGGCAGATGTACTCCATAAGTTCGCCGCCACGCATGCTCCACGGTCCGTGAGTATTGGCGGTCCAGGTGATCTGAGTCACTGTCGTCCAAGGCTCCGTGTAGTAGTCCGGATCGTCGATTGTAGCTGCAAGCTGGATGGTGTTGAAGTTGGTCCGCGTGTAACGCTCCGTCACTTTCAACTTCTCGCCATGCGGGTGCCCGCTGGCATCCAGCCAAGTCTGGTGGTTGAAGCCCATCGAGTTGACGACCAGGGTGTCTCCTTCCCAATGGCCGACCGAGTAACCCAGGTAATCCGGGTTTATGTCGTCGCTGGACTTGGGAAGTTCGCGTCCGTCCATCCAGATGAGCCGCCAAACGTGCGCGCCGCCTTCAAACACCATCACGATGCGATCCGGCATCTGGTAGATCTGAGCCGGATACGGAGTGTACATCATGCGCGGAACGCCGGGAGGCAGACAGAAACTCTCGGGGTCGCCGGCCTCTTGGTTCTTCAACTCACGATCTTCCCAAAGGGCCAAGGCGGCGGGCTTGAAGGGAACAATGACGGGACATCCCTTCGGATCGCGCCCGCTACTCTGCATGTTGATGACATAGGGGACGTTCCACACGCCCTTCGCCAAGCCGCCGAAATCCGGCTTGCCGGCTTGTACACCGTACTGAGGCTCATTCGGGATGCGAGGCACCGGGGGAAGGTCCGCAGCCGCTGCGCCGCCGCGTCCACGACCACCACCGCCGCGTCCACCGCCGCCGCCGGCCCGTCCGCCGCCACCTGCGGCCGCCGCTCCGCCAGCCGCTCCACCGCCTGCTGCTGCCGCGCCTCCGGCGCCGCCGCGTCCGCGTCCACCGCCGCCAGCTTGTTGTCCGGGAGTGATGCCGCGCTCCTTATTTAGCGCTTCCTGAAAGTCGGCAAGAGATTTAACCTGCCACTCCGGTTGTGGGGCGCAACCCTCTGGTACGGGGGCCCCTCCACCACGTTGCGCGACTGCCGGGACGGAAAGCAGAGCCATTCCGCCCAAGACGACCGTCGCACCAAATACAGAATTCATAAGCCTCTTCAAGTTAGAACCTCCTCATAAGTCGGGAACCCACACCGGGGTGAATTATATCATAAGCGTTGATAGCCCGCCTCAAGAAAACCCAACCCTGCTCGACATCCCCACCAGATAAAGGACTTGCAGAGAAGCTCCGGGGTTACGCGTCCCCCGGACAAAAGGCCCCTCAAAGAAAAAACCCGGGCGGTCCGAAGCCCGTCCGGGTGAAGAGGTTGATTGAGGGCCGCGACCGCCCCTTTGCGGACTCCTAAGTAACAGCCCGCAAAAGGGACCGTCGCGGCCTCGAGCGGTGTTGGTTCCTCTGGACTTGAGAGACGCGACTGGCCCATTGCGGACTCCTAAGTAACAGCGCGCAAAAACGGACCGGGCGCGGCCTCAATCGGTGTTGGTTCCTCTGGACTTGAGAGGCGCGACCGGCCCATTGCGGACTCCTAAGTAATAGCCCGCAAAAAACGGACCGGTCGCGGCCTCAAGCGGTGTTTGGTTCCTCAGGCTTGAGAGACGCGACCGGCCCTTTGCGGACTCCTAAGTAACAGCGCGCAAAAACGGACCGGTCACGGCTCCAAGCGGTGTTGGTTCCTCTGGACTTGAGAGACGCGACCGGCCCTTTGCGGAGTCCTAAGTAACAGCCCGCAAAACCGGACCGGTCACGGCCTCAAGCGGTGTGGTTCCTCAGGCTTGAGAGACGCGACCGGCCCTTTGCGGCCTTGGTTTAGTTAGCGGCGTCCGCCGCCGCCACCCCCATGAAATCCGCCGCCGGCGAAGCCGCCGCCGCCGTGGAATCCACCGCCAGCGAAGCCGCTACCGCCCACGCGTGCAGCAGCCGACCCACCGTAGAATCCCCGCGATGCGAAACCGGCCGCTACAGGTGCATGGTAGCCGGGACCGAAGTGACCGCGGAAACCATAATAGGGAGCCGCGAACGCGAAACCGGGGGAGTAGAAGCCCCAGCCGAACGGGCTGTAGAAGACTCCATCATACGGGAGCCAAGTGTATGCGTCGAAGTACGGATCCCAGAACCAACTGGGGCCGTAGAAGCCTGCCGCGTAGCCGTATCCGGGGCCGTAATAACCCTGAGCGAAGCCGCGAGCTGCGTCCGCGTTGGCCTCAGCCAAATAAGACGATCGCAGGCTGCCCCAGCGATAGAAGTTGTCTTCGTACGCCGTTTTATCGAAACCGCGAGCCTTGAGTTTGGCGGCGCTCAGATCGAATTGGTGACCGCCTTGAACCGTGTAGGTCTTGCCGTTAATCACCACTTCCGCGCGTCCGTCGAACACGCGAACCTGACCCTTGGCGGCGTCGAAGTCATAAAGGCCCTTGGTCATCAATCGAATCGATGCCGGACCTTCATTGATCGCGATGTGGTTGGCGGGTAGAAGCATATCCGCCTCTACCATGGCGCGACCACCCTGAACTGTCAGCGTCGTGTCGGCGAGATCGGGAGAATTCATCAAAAGTGCACTATTGCCATCCAGCCGCAAGATGACGCCAGGATTCAGCAGAACTTCCGCCCTGCCGTTCTGGGTTGCCAGGGTTTGTCCGGCCTGCAATTCGGCCGAACCCGCTGAATTCTGATTTAAAGGCTGACCGGCAAGGGTCGCCTGCCCTTCCACGTAATTCAACATCCCCGGCACTGGGGCCTGCTGCTGTTGCGGCGGACCCTGCTGCGGACCTTGCTGTGGGCCCGGCGGCGGCGCCTGATAGGGCACACTTGGCGGGGCGGCCCAAACGGGAATAGACAGCACCCCGGCCAGGACCACGCTTCCAACTGCTTTCCATGACCGCATATCTGTATCCAAATCCTTTCTACTCGTTAGATGCACGCGTTTCAAGGATGGCGCATCCCCTAAAGACGGTAGAAATCGACCGGGTTGGACGCTAGGGTGCTGAAAAATTGGAGGAAACTGCTTGCCGGAGGGAGCTAAAAGCCCCACTTCCAGAGATTTGCGCCTACTGTGAAGCCTGCGCCGACGGCGGCGAACAGCACCAGGTCGCCCTTCTTGAGCCTTCCGCTCTCCAGGGCATCGCGGGCGGCCAAGGGAATGGTGGCGGCCGTCGTGTTGCCGTAACGGTCGATGTTAATGATCACCTGATCGTCGCGCAAACCGAGGCGCTGGGCCGCAGCGCTGATAATGCGGAGGTTGGCTTGATGCGGGATCAATAATTTAATGTCGTGGGGCGTCAAGTCGTGGCGAAAGAGCAGCTCACGGCAGATTTCATATAGCTTGTTGACCGCGTACTTGAAGACCTGTTGGCCCTCCTGCTTGACGAAGTGCTGGCGGTTGGCGACGGTTTCGGCGCTGGCGGGCATGCGGCTGCCGCCCGCGGGCATCTTGAGGTAATCGCCGCCGGAGCCGTCGATTTCATTGAGGAACCCGAGGAAACCTTCGCCCGGCTCGGCCGGCTCCACCAGCATCGCGCCGGCGCCGTCGCCGAAAAGTACGCAGGTGGACCGGTCGGTGTAGTCGATGATGCGCGACATGGTGTCCGCGCCGATCACCAGCACGTTTTTATGCGCGCCGGCCATGATGAGATGCGCGGCGGTGGTCAAGCCGTAGAGGAAGCCGGAGCAGGCGGCAACCAGGTCGAATCCCCAGGCTCCCTTGGCTCCGATACGATTCTGAACCAGACACGCGGTGGACGGGAACATCATGTCCGGGGTTACCGTGCACAGCAGGATGGCTTCGATATCGGCGCCGGGAATGCCTCTCTGCGCCAGGGTCGCGCAAGCGGCCAGCACGGCCATGTCCGAGGTGGCCATTTCCGGGGGAGCGATGTGGCGCTCCCGGATGCCCACCCGCTGCATGATCCATTCGTCGCTGGTGTCGACGAGTTTTTCCAGGTCGTGGTTGGTCAAAACCCGCGGCGGCACGTAGCAGCCAAGCGCTGTAATCTTCGCACCAAGCATAAACTGCTATGTTACATTCTTGAGAGAAGCTTGTGGTGGAGAGCCCTCCGGAATCGGTTCAACTTTACGAGCGGGTTTTCCGGCAGCTCCGCCCGCGGACCCCTCTACCTGAGGTTCGGGTGGAGTTTAAACGCTACGCGAATGCCAACGCGCAAGTGAAATGGGCGGATGGGGTTTTGCTGGTGCGCCTGGCCGATACGCTGGCCGGAGCGCCCGAGGACGTGCTGGAGGCTCTGGCCGAGATCCTGCTGTCTAAGCTGTTCCGCAAGCCCGTTCCGGCTGCCAGCAACGACCGCTATCGCCGCTACCTCAACCGCCGCGACGTGCGCCGCAGCCTGGATCTGGTGCGGCAGATTCGCGGCCGCAAGCAGGTGGAGCATCCGCAGGGGCAGCTCTACGACCTGGATCAGATGTTTGAGGATCTCAACTTCAGATATTTTTTCGGGTTGATGGCGCGTCCGCGATTGGGCTGGAGTCCGAATGCATCTCGAACGCTACTGGGGCATTACGATCCGTCGCATAACGCCATTGTGCTCAGCCGGATTCTGGATGGTCCGAACACGCCCAGGCTGGCTGTGGAATACGTGCTGTACCACGAAATGCTGCATTTGAAGCATCCGGCGGAGCACCGCGGAGCCCGGCGCTGCGTGCATACGCGGGCATTTAAGGAAGCCGAGAAACAATTCGAGCGACTGAATGAGGCCAAGGCGCTGCTGCGGAAGATGTTGGGATAGCGAAATTGCGCATCTTAAGCTCAACGAATTCTTCCCTGAGCCCGAATGCTCATCAGGCGAATGTAACCTAACGGCGGGGCGGAGGTATCGTCGATATCAGCAGGAGGTTCGATGAAGCTTGCGCTATCGATTGCGATGGCTACCTTGACACTGGCTCAGCCGCCGGGTTCGGAGAAACCAGCGAAGTTCGAGGTCGCATCGGTCAAGCCAGCCGCCGCTGAGGGCTTTTTCACGATGAACTTCCTGCCCGGCGGGGGAATCTCCGCCAGGAACATGACCGTTCACAATCTGCTGCGAAACGCCTATGGGTTGCAAGACTACCAAATCTCGGGAGGGCCGGGCTGGATAGACTCCGCGGGCTTCGACATTCAGGCGAGGGCCGCCGCCAGCACAAGCGAGCCGACTCGTGAACAGGTGCGGGGGATGATGCAGGCGCTACTCGCGGATCGATTTCATCTGGTTGTGCATCGCGAGATCAGGCAGCTTCCTATTTATGCATTGGCCGTTGGCAAAGGCGGGCCACGGCTTCAAGCGGCCGACATTGACCTTGGGCCGCCCAAGAGCATGATCGGGCAAATGGTTGTGCGGAGGATGAGCATGACCACGCTCGGCGACATCCTTGCGTTCGACTTGAAACGGCCAGTGAAGGATGAGACCGGGTTGGAGGGAGAGTTCGCCTTCAAATTGGAATGGACTCCGGGTCTGGGTGAGTCCGATTCCGGACCATCTTCGCGGCCTTCGCTGTTTACCGCGGTGAAGGAACAACTCGGGCTCAAGCTCGAATCGGCCAAAGGTCCAGTTGATGTCTTGGTTATCGATAGTGTGGAAAAGCCCACCGAGAATTGATAATGGAGCGGCGTGTCCGCTCCATGGTGGCTCATATGGAAATCTATCGTCTGGGCTCGATTGGCGAGCAACGCAGGTATGCCGGGTTCCTCCGCACACGTACGCGCGTTTTTGCTTCTCGGCGCGGGTGTTCGAGCACGATGAGGGGAGGCTCGGCGGGCCCGGCTTCCGCGCGGCGAGGAGATGTCCCTGGGCCTGCGATGATCTGCTTCGCTACCGCTTGCAGGGTCATGGGACCGCTCCGTTGTGATCTCGATCATTGGTCCCCCAATATTAATTGCAGTGAGCGGCCGTTCGAATTCTGAATATTGTGAGGATCCTTGCCGACTCGGGACCGGCGAATCGGTCGTTCGACCCAGGGGAACTCTGAGGAATCTGAGCATTGCGGGACGGGGTTGGACACTACGGGCGCAGGGGAGCATCCGGTCGATCAAGGCAACTCGCGCCCAGCCCGCCTGAGGAGGCGACTATTGAGAGTTATTTCTGGACTCCAAAGCGGACACTCTTCAGCAAGCGGAAGGCTGTAAGCGCTTGAAAGTATTGGTGGACCTGGTGAGATTCGAACTCACGACCTCTTCCATGCGATGGAAGAAATATCAATCACTTGCAGACAGTTTGGCGCAAAACAAAAGAGTTAGCAAGAGGCGACGTGGACTCCGGTGGACGCCACCGGGAATTCACATCGGAACGGCCTGAAGCGTGCTTCCATGCGCGCGCGGTTGCAAGCCCTCGTGATTGTTGTCTGTGCGAGAGACAACAGATGATTTCTGGGATAAGGATGATGCCCACGTGCAGCGGTGATCGCCTTGTCGGGTTTGCAAAGCAAATTTGCGTTTTCGCAATATTGCGAATAGACTGGGATCGAGTGCCCAAGACCAAAGTCGCCCTTTACCGGGAGGAAGACGGATCATGCCCGTTCATCGACTGGTTCGACAAGTTACCGGCGAAATTGCAGGACAAGTGCTACCTCCGGTTGGAGCGCCTGCGCGAGATGGGCCACGAACTGCGTCGGCCCGAAGCGGACTTCCTGCGAGACGGCATCTATGAACTGCGCGCCAGCCTGGGAGGCGTTCATCATCGGGTCCTGTACTTCTTCCAAGGCGCGGCGGCGGCCGTGGTCTCTCACGGTCTTGCGAAAGAGCGCGTGGTTCCGCCGAAAGAGATCGGTCGGGCCGTCGAACGCAAGAAGCGGTTTGAGGCGAATCCAGCGAAGCACACGTATGAGGAGGCTTGACTATGCCAGTTAACAAAGCAAAGACGCTGAAACCGACCAGCGACGCGGTGGAGGTCCTTCACCGCCGGATCTACGAAGGCAAGACGGCCCGGCTGAAGAACCTGGAAGAGGCGCGCGCGAATGAAGAGATCGCCCGTAAAATCCAGGAACTGAGGGCAGCGGCGGCGCTTACCCAGACTCAGCTTGCCAAGCTCATCGGCACTACCGCATCGGTCATCTGCCGCCTTGAGGACGCCGATTATGAAGGCCACTCCCTGGCGATCTTGCGCAGGATAGCGGGCGCGTTGAATCAGCGGGTCGAGATCCGTTTCGTACCGATCCGGCGTTCGGCATAGGTCATGGCAGTGGCGGCAAGTAACGGGAGCGACGAGCTGGCCCCCGCCGAGAGCATCGGCGCTTGCTGGGCAGGGGTGTAGATTGGAAATGTCGTGTCCGTCACTGTCGAAGAGGCCATCGTCTATCGCGAGTTTGTCAGCAAACTCGCGCGCGAAAATGGCTGTTTTGACTTCCAGCCCGATCAGGTGATCTGGCATTATACGGACGGACCCGGCCTGCTTGGGATTTTGGAGTCGTCGCGCCTGCACGCCACACAGGTGTCGGCCCTGAACGATGCAAAGAAACACGCCACGCTTCGGAGCTATTCGTACGGGCAGTGCGCCAGTTGATCGAGGAGCGAACGGCCGAGGCTGATGTCGTGACACTCCTGAACGCGCTAATCGGTTTCACGGAGGAAAACGTCGAGGCGCAGGCGCGGAGCAAGTTTTTCGTGACGTGCTTCAGCGGCGAGGAGGACGATCTGACGCAATGGGAACGGTACGGAAAACAGAACGGTTATGCGATCGGTCTCTACGCGCGCGGGTTGAACCGTGAGCCGAATAGCAGTCTGTACCGGGTCATATACGACGAACAGAAATAGGAGAAGGACGCGCGGGATCTGGCGGAAGCCACCGTCAAGTTCTACCTGGAGGGCCTGACCGCAGACCGACTCGAAAATCCAGAGTAAGTGGATGCGGGACCTCCTCACTACCTGGGACGAGTGGGTGTATAAGCTGGCTCCGCTGGCGAAGGCCTCGAAGTGGAGAGCGGAGAACGAATACCGGATCGTTCACGAACTGAAGCTGGCGGAGTTTCCGTTGGTCCGCTTCAAGGCCAAAGCCACAATGATCGCGAGGTATATTCCGCTGGACACCCCGAGTTGGATGTCGCGACGTGGGTCCCTATTGCCAATAGCGAAAATCTGGATCGGGCCAGGAACGCACCAGCAGGTGTCGAAAGTCAGTATCGGGTTGTTGCTTGATCAGATGGGTTACGCCGGAATCCCAATCGAAACAAGTACGATTCCCTTACAACAGGTCTGAACATCGAATCAGCCGTGAAACGTTTGGTGGACCTTTAGATTTCGAACTCATGACCTCTCCCAGCAAGGAACTGATCAAGACGATTCCGCACAGGAGTAGCGGATTGAGCAACACGGCGCGTCGGTAAAGCCATTTTCCCTCGCGGGGTGAGCTCAAGGGGACGCCCATCACCTTGCAGATTCGCTCGCGGGAGTCCAAATTTTCGCCAGTTTGGACTCCAAATAGACTCCACGTGACCTCTTCCGCGATGTGGAAGAGCGCAAGCATTTTCGTAAGTCTATGTTTTGGTGGGCTTTGTTTTGGTGGACCTGGTGAGATTCGAACTCACGACCTCTTCCATGCCATGGAAGCGCGCTCCCAACTGCGCCACAGGCCCAGCATCGTTGCCTACCTCAGAAGCATATCATACGCGCCACCCGGGGCTCCGGGAATATCACTTCCAGCTACACTAACAACAGGTGTCTACAAGTACAAGCCTTCCAGGCGCGTCCGCGCCTGTTTCAGAAATATCGGCGGAGAAGACAGCCTTCCGGATTCTGGCGGCGATCAGTTTCTGCCATCTGCTGAACGACTTGATGCAGTCGGTAATTCCGGCGGTGTATCCGATCCTCAAGACTTCCTATCATCTGGACTTCGGGCAGATCGGGCTAATCACTCTGACCATGCAATTGACGGCTTCGCTGCTGCAGCCGCTGATCGGGATGTACACCGATTCAAAGCCGACGCCCTTCTCTCTTCCGGTGGGCATGGGGTTCACGCTGGTCGGATTGATGCTGCTTTCGACCGCACCCAGTTTCCCGGCGATCCTCCTGGCCGTGGGCATGGTGGGGATCGGGTCGTCGGTATTTCATCCGGAGTCTTCGAGGGTGGCCAGGATGGCCTCGGGCGGGCGGCATGGCTTGGCGCAGTCGCTGTTTCAAGTAGGCGGGAACGTGGGGACATCGTTAGGGCCGCTTCTGGCCGCCTTCTTCGTGCTGCCCGAGGGACAACGCAGCATCGCCTGGGTTTCGGCCGCGGCCTTGATCGCGATTGTGGTGTTGACCCGCGTGGGCATGTGGTACAAACGCAATCGTCACGCTGGATCAAAATCCCGGGTCAAGGCTGGCGTGGACGGCCATCCTTCGTCGCGGCGCATCACGGCGGCGCTGATTGTGCTGGTCTCGTTGATGTTTTCGAAATTCGTGTATCTGGCGAGCCTCAGCAGCTATTACACATTCTTCCTGATCGGCCGATTCCATCTTTCGGTACAGAACGCGCAGATTCACTTGTTCGTATTCCTGGCCGCGGTAGCCGCGGGAACCGTGATCGGCGGCCCGATCGGCGACCGCATCGGGAGGAAGCTGGTGATCTGGTGCTCGATTCTGGGTATTCTACCGTTCACTCTTCTGCTGCCTTACGCAAGCCTGTTCTGGACCGGGCCGCTGACCGTGATCATCGGAATGGGGCTGGCGTCCGCATTCCCGGCCATCGTGGTGTACGCGCAGGAATTAGTTCCCGGCAAGGTGGGGACGATTTCAGGGTTGTTCTTCGGCCTCGCCTTCGGCTTAGGCGGGTTGGGCGCGGCGCTGCTGGGGCGGCTGGCGGATTCGACCAGCATCGAGTTTGTCTATCGCATCTGCGCCGTGCTGCCCGCGTTGGGCCTGCTGACAGCCTTTCTGCCGAATATCGGCCGGGGAACCGGTTCCGTCCGGCGTACGTCGTAAACGCATGCCTGATGCATGGAATCGAAGCGGATATAATCGAACAATGAAGTATCTCTTCAAACTCTCCCTGCTGCTTGGGTTAGCCATCGCGCCTGTTTTCGCCCAGGTAACCGTGCTGGACGAGATCGTCTGCAAGGTTAACGGCGAGATCATCACCCGTAGCGAACTGGAGAAGAGCCGCCGGGAACTGGAAGCGCACCTGCGTCAAAACGGCCTTCGCGGCGACAAACTCGATGCGGAGTTGAAAAAACGGCTGGCGGACCTGCTGCGGGACCGGATCGATTCAATTCTGTTGGTGCAGAAGGCCAAGGAACTGGACATCAAGGTCGATAACGAGCTCAATAAGGAGATCGCCAACATACAACGCCAATCCAAAATCGCGGACCAGGACAAATTCCAGGCGTATATCCGCGAAGGCTCAGGCATGTCGTATGAGGACTTTCGCGGTGAAGAGAAGAACCAGCTGTTGCGGGACGCGGTGATTAGCCAGGAAGTGAGCCGCAAGATCACCTTCAAGCGCGAAGAACTGGAAGCCTACTACAATGCGCACCAGGATGAATTTCATCGTGAGGAGCGCGTCAGCCTGAGCGAGATTTTCATATCCAGCGCCGGCATGGACGCCGCCGGGCAGGCAGCGGCCGAAAAGAAAGCCCGGGACTTGGTGGCGCGAGCCAATAAAGGCGAGAATTTTGGCGAACTCGCGAAGGCGAATTCGGATAATGCCGCGACTGCGCAGGACGGCGGCGCGCTGGCGCCCTACGTAAAGGGCGACATGCCGCCCGCCTTGGAAGCGGCCGTGTGGGACAAGGCGCGCGGCTTTGTTACCGACCCGATTCGCCGCACCGACCCGCCGGAGGGCTGGGAGATCCTGCGGGTGAATGACCATCAGAAAGCCGGGCTGGCGTCGTTTGAAGAGGTGCAGCACGAGGTCGAGAACAAGCTCTACCAGCCCCGCTTCGAGCCGGCGATTCGCGCTTATCTCACCAAGCTGCGCGTAACCGCGTTCCTGGAGATCAAGTCCGACCTCGGTTATACCGATTCGGGGGCCGCCCCCAATAAGGATACAGCCTGGGTCAACCCGGCGGATCTCAAGCCCGAGACGATCAAGAAGGAAGAGATTCTGGCTCAAAATCACAGAAAGCACATCTTTGGACTCATCCCGATCCCAGGCACCTCGACCGCGAATACAGGAACGTCTTCCTCGAAGTAACGGGAAGCGGAGCGGATGAAATCGCCTTACGTTAGCGAACTGGAACCCAACCAGGTCATTACAGGGACGTTCCTGGTCTCCCATAAAGACGTCCGTCAGAAGAAGACCGGCGAGCCTTATCTTTCCCTGACGCTTTCGGATCGCACCGGCGATCTCGACGCCAAAATGTGGGATAACGCCGCCGAGGCGCTGACTACTTTTGATCGCGACAGTTTCGTGCGGGTCAAGGGAATGGTGCAGGTTTTTCAGAACCGCCCTCAGCTCACCATTCATAAAATCCAGCCGGTCATCGATTCTGAAATCGAGTCCTCGGACTATTTCCCGGTTTCAAAGCGCGACCGCGCGGAGATGTTCCAGGAACTGGAGGGATGGATCGCGGGGATGGGCGATGCTCACCTGAAAGGGCTGCTGCAGGCGATCTTCGCCGACCCCGCCATCGCTCTGGCGTACCGGACGGCCCCCGCCGCAAAGACGGTGCATCACAACTGGATCGGCGGCTTGATTGAGCATGTGCTTTCGCTGTGCCATCTGGCGAAGTTCACCGCCGGACACTATGCTGGGATCGATTTCGATCTACTGCTAGCCGGAGTGATTCTGCACGATTTGGGGAAGATTCGAGAGCTGAGTTACGCGCGCAGCTTCTCCTACACCACCGAAGGCCAATTGCTGGGACACATCGTGATCGGCCTGCGCATGGTGGATGAAAAAATTGCGACGATTCCGGATTTCCCCGCGCCCTTGCGGGACCTGCTGCTGCACATGATCGTGAGTCATCATGGCCAGCTCGATTATGGCTCGCCGAAGGTGCCTGTGTTCCCCGAAGCTTTGTTGCTGCATTTGCTGGACAACATGGATTCGAAGATGGAGTGCATGCGCGCCCTGATCGAGAGAGACCAGACAGTCGAAGGTGCGTGGACCGGCTACAATTCTGCGCTGGAACGCAGCGCGCTGAAGAAGGCGAAATTCCTGGAGCCCGCGGCTAAACCTGCGGTTGCGGCGGCGAAGCCCGCTGAGATAGCGCGCCCGATCGCTCCTGCCTCTCCTTTCGCCGATAAGCTGAAGCAAGCCCTGGGCCCTACCAGATAGGTTTCGTAGGCGTTAAGAACAGCGGCGACCGCTTTTCAGAAGCCGGCCAGTTTGTCAGACCACATCAACGGTCCAAAACGGTTATGGGCAGTGTCCATCTCTGCGCGACCGTGCGCCCTGACGACGGCTCTGGCTCTCTCGCGCTTATCGGCGCGAGCGAATACCGGCCAGGTGGCAGTGTGTAGTAGCGGCTGATGTCCTTTGTAAAGTGCTGACTGCTGACAACGCCCCCTGTGGGCAGCATTATGGAGTAGGCTGCGAAGCTCCCGTGCAGACAGGTGTGGGGCGGAAGGAAGATGGAGCCATTGCTGAAGCAGACCCCATACGGGGCGCGGCTCAAGACAGGCTTACCTGCGGAATCTAACAACTCGATCTCGCGCGCCCAAAAGTAATCGATATCTCCGCATTCCGTGATGCCCTGTTGCGTGTCGGAGGGATTGTCGAACCACAAAACCACGGGGATCTTCTCGCCGACGGTGGCGGGCCTCGTGGAAAGCCCCCACAGTAGATGACCGCGCTGGAACCACACTGGCTGACCAGTATCAGCCGATGCGATGCATCCCTCCGGCTGCTCGATTGTTTGAGCGGGCGAATACGGCATGAGTGCACTCAGAACGATCGGAACCAATCGCGACAGTTTCCGGGAGAACTGAGCCGCCATATACGATCAGTGTAGTTGTATTTTTGGGCGGCGGTCTTCCTGGCTCCCCTACGCCCGGGCGGTCAGCATGCTCTTGCAATGAGCATCGAGGCGATCTCTTCCCCGATCGCCAGCGACGCCGTTGCCGCTGGACTGGGGGCATTGATCACATGGATCTCGCGAGCGCCTTCGACGAAGCTGAAATCATCGAGCAAAGTTCCATCCGGCAACATGGCCTGCGCACGGACTCCCGATCCGCCTGGGAGAAGATCGTCTTCACGAATCTCCGGCACCAGGCGTTGAAGCGCACGGCAAAATAAGTTCTTGCTGAAGGATCGCCGCAACTCGTCCCAGGAGGTTCGCGGGTAGCGCCGCAGGAAGCGCCACAGACCGGGGAAGGCCAAGCTGTCGCCGAGGTCGCGAATGTTTACGTTCGTTTTGCCGTAGCCTTCGCGAGCCAGAGCGAGCACGGCGTTGGGGCCGGCCTCGACGCCGCCTCGCATCATGCGCGTGAAGTGGACGCCGAGAAAAGGAAATCGCGGATCGGGGACAGGATAGATCAGGTTGCGGACCAGGAACTGGCGCTCTGGACGGATCAGAAAATATTCCCCCCGAAAGGGCACGATGTGCACCGAGCGAGGGCGTCCGGTGAGCGCCGCTACGCGATCCGAAAAAAGGCCGGCGCAGGAGACGATCCAATCGCAGGCGCAGTCACCTGCGGCGTGGACCACGCGCCAGCCGCCGGCATCGGGAACGATCGCGCTGACTCCGGCGCCGGTCTTAATCGCACCACCGCGAGCCCGGATCTCCTGCGCCAGCACCTCGCAGACGGCAGGATAGTCGGCGATGCCTTCCTGCGGAACGTGGATCGCGGCGACGCCAGAGGCGTGCGGTTCAATCTCGAGCAATTCCTCGGGCGAGAGCAGGCGCAGGCCGCTGAGGCCGTTCGCTTGGCCGCGCTGGTAGAGGGCATTGAGACGCGGGATTTCGTCTGAGCTTGCGGCAACCACCACTTGCCCGCAAACGTCATAAGGAATCGAATGCAGTTGGCAAAACTCAACCATCTGCCGCACGCCTTTGACCGCCAGCCGGGCGCGCCGCGAACCGGGCTTATAGGAGAGGCCGCAATGCAACACGCCGCTGTTGTGGCTGCTCTGGTGCCGCGCCACAGCGGCTTCCTTTTCGAGGACGGTGAGGGCGGCGCCGGGAAGACGCTCCAGCAAACGGTAGGCTGTCGCCAAGCCGACAATGCCTCCGCCCACGACCACGATGCGCACTCCCGTTATGATACGGTATCCATCTCTGGGTGCCCCAGGCCTGTATACTATAGAACTGACCGTGTTTCCCCCGATCGGAAATTCCCCGCGCCCCATCCCCGAGGTTTTATGAGACGGCTCAAAATCAGCTTATTCGCATTTCTGTGCGTTGGAGTGGCAGCGGAAGTGGCCTCAGGCCAGACGGTCAACGCGGTGGTCAATAGCGCCAGCGGACTTATTCAAGGGCTGCCCAATTCCGGGATCGCGCAAGGCTCGATCTTTCTGGTGGTGGGATCCGGTTTGGGCCCATCCACCCTGGTGACCGCGACCAGCAACTTCCAGAGCACCAGCGTGGGCGGTACGTCGGTAAGCATCGTCGTAGGCAGCACAACCGTGAACGCCCTGATGTATTACTCCTCCGCGACGCAAGTTGCAGCTCTGCTGCCTTCCAACACGCCAACCGGTTCAGGCTCGCTCACCGTGACGTATAACGGAACGGCCAGCGCGTCCGTCCCGGTTTCGATCGTCGCGAACAATGTGGGGATTTTCACGGTGTCGCAAAATGGCCAGGGCGTCGCCATCCTGACCTATCCGGATTACAGCGTGGTCTCCGCGGTTCCCGGGACCGGTTCGCTGGGCGGAGGCGGCCCATACACCTATGGAGGCGCGGCCAATCCTGGCGATACACTCACGCTCTGGGCTACCGGTTTGGGACCCGTCAGCGGGAGCGATGCGGCCGGTTCGGGTTTGGGCGTGAATATGCCGAGCATCCCGGTTAAGCTGTGGCTGGGCGGCGTGGCGATTACTCCCACATATCAGGGCCGCTCCGGTTGCTGCATCGGCGAGGATCAGATTGTATTTGCCGTGCCTAGCGGCGTTCCTACAGGCTGTGCCGTGCCATTCGCGGTGCAGATCGGAAACCAGGTCAGCAACTACGCCGCGATTCCCATCGCCAACGGAAGCCGGTCCTGCACGATGCAAAACCCGGCTTATACGAATGCGTCCGCGCAGATCCTGACCACCAGGAGCGGGCCCATTAACTATGGTTTCTTTTCGCTGGGACGCACGATTGCTTCGTCCAGCTCTTCCGGCCTGACCTATGAGGATTTCGGCAATGGCACTTTCGAACAGGTAACCGTTAGCCCGGCCAATCAGCCCACCGTGCTCTCATCGCTGGATATTCCTCCATTTGGAACCTGCACAACGGGGAATAGCAACGTGTCGACTCAACCCCTCCTCAACGTAGTCACGGGCGATGATGCCGGCACGATCGTTGTAAACGGCCCCTTTCCGGATAATCCGGTGACCATGAAAAAGACCGGCGGAACGGGTGTGGCGACATCATATAACTCGATCTTCACCCCTGCGGGTGCGTACTTCTCGGGAGGCGCATACACCATCGTGGCCGGAGGCGGCGCGGCTATCGGGCCGTTTACAATTCCGTTCACGATAACCCAGACCCCCACTTGGCCCAGCAGCGATCAAGCCCTCCTCTTCGCCAACGGAAATGGTGTCGTCCGCTCCAACGGGTTAACCATTAACTGGACTGGAGGATCGTCGGCGTATTGGATTGAAATCACCGGAAGCGGGATCACCAGCGCAACGGACACCAGCAGCAGCGGTGTCGCTGCCACTTTTGCCTGCTGGGTCCCCTCCACTGCCGGAAAGTTCACCGTCCCAGCAGCCATCCTGCTTACTCTGCCCGGCGGTATCAATGCCGAACTGGACTTTAAACCGACGCTGCCTCCTTTCACTTTTTCGGCAACCGGCTTGGATGAAGGGCTCGTGTTGTTCCAGTATCAGACCACGTTTTTCTTTCCGTTAAACTAACCTGAGCGCTGCGTCCCCGCGTGAAGCTCACCTATTCCTCGGCCGCCATCGTCGTGATGTTCGCCGGGATCATTGTGGCTGTGATCGCTGTGGGCGTTTATGGAATAGGGCGGAGCTTGTGGCTGGATGAGGCTTGGGTCGCGAACTCGATCCAAGCCCGGTCACTCGCCGGGATGTTTTATTATCCCGATTGGCTGCAAGTAAATCCGCCGCTGTTCCTGCTGCTGGCGAGAACCGTCGTGCGTATGCTGGGTGCGTGGGTGGGGGTGTCCAACGCCGCGTTTCGAGCGGCTCCTCTGATGCTAGCCGTGACGGCCGCGGTGAGCATGCTGGCGGTAAACCTTCGGCTGCTGCGCCCCAGCTTTGCGCTACTGGCGGCTGCCGCCGTGGCTTTCGATCCCACGGTCATCGAATATTCCCGGACATTGAAACCTTATAGCGGCGAACTGGCCGCGACGGCGATCCTGCTTCTTGCGGCTGTTCGATATTTGGAGCAGCCCGATCGACGCCGATTCCTGTGGTTGGCCGCTGCGGTCGTCTTTGCGATGCCGCTGGCCTATCCGGCGGTATTTATCGTGCCGGGAGTTCTCCTGGCGGTTGGAATGACGCGGAGGGGTGTCGTGCTCGCTATGCTTGCAGCCGGCATTCTCCTGGCGATGTATTGGTTTTCGATCCGGCCGAATCTCGCGCCGGAACTGCGGGATTTCTGGGCCGTCGATGTCGACCATGGCATGACCGGCGGTCTTTGGGCTGCACTGGCGTTCTGCGTGGCGGCGGCGATCCGCGCGGCTCTGCAATTAGCCCGCGGCAAACTCGAACCGCGAAACTGGGCCTTCCTCGTTTGCCTGCTGCCGTGTCTGCTGCTCGCCGCCAGCGGAGCGCTGGGATGGTATCCGGTCAGCCACAGGACCCGGCTGTTCGTGCTCCCCTGCTTCGCGTTGCTCGTGATGATGACTCTGGAGGATTTGTTGCGCCCGCGCTTCGATCGCGGATTTGAGGCGCTTGCCCTTGCGCTCACGTTGGGCATCGTGGCCCATGCCGCATTGAACCAGGTGATCGAACGCCGAGCGGTCCCGGAGGAGGATTTCGCCGCCGCCGTCCGGTTCCTGGAGCCCCGCATCCGGCCGGGGGATCTCCTGCTGGTGCATGCCTGCTGCAAGGAGGGATTTCTCCTGTACTCGGGGATGGACGGTTGGAAGCCGCCCAGCGTTCTCTACGGCGATACGGGATGGCCCTGCTGCGCGCGAGGCAAAGACGCCCGGCCGGGCAAATCTACCGAGGCTGCGGTGACCGGTGATCTCGACGCCAAGATCCCGCGTGGTTACTCCGGGCGGGTCTGGCTCCTGTTCACCACTCGGCCTACCGAATGGAGCTATGTAGGGCTCGACGAGGGCGAGCTCTGGCGTAAGCACCTGTGGGACCGCGGCTGTCCTCCCGGGCCGTATCTACGCTTCGAGAATCTGGCGGTGAGTCCTATGAACTGCGTGAACGCGCGGTAGCCGCACAAGAGTTATACTGCGAGCAGCGGTGATGAAGTACGTCCTTATCATGGTCTGTTCCGGCCTCTCGGCCTGGGGCCACGACATCATCACTACTCCTATCACCTTCGATCGCGAAATCGCGCGCATCGTATATTCCCGCTGCGCGGGCTGCCATCATCCCGGAGGAGCGGCGTTCTCTTTGATGACCTATAAGGATGCCCGGCCTTGGGCCGAGGCGGTGAAGGAGGAGGTCCTGGCGCGCCGGATGCCTCCGTGGGGCGCCGTCAAGGGCTTCGGCGATTTCCGCAACGATCAGGCGCTCACTCCAGAGCAGCTTGAAGTGGTCACCAGTTGGGCCGATGGCGGAGTTCCAGAGGGTGAAGAAAAAGACTTGCCTCCGCAGCCGAAATTCGACGAACCGGCGCAGGCGAAACCTCCCAAAGGCTCGATTGCCGTGAGCGGAGATTTTACCCTGAAAACCGATTTCACTCTGGACGGTCTTTATCCGAAGAGCGTGCCCGAACATGCGTCCTTCCAAGTGACGGCCCAACTTCCCGACGGAACCGTCGAGCCGTTGCTCTGGCTGGAAGAGTACAAAACCCAGTGGGCGCATCCGTTTCTATTGCGTTCGCCCCGCGATCTGCCCAAAGGTACCGTGATCCGCGGTGTACCGCACGAAGCCAGTATCGCTCTGATGCCGCCTACTTCAGCTCAGTGACAGGAACATCGAAATGCGCGGTGTTCACCACGCCATTGCGCTGGAACTGCACCCACACACGATAGCCGCGGGCGCGCGGGAAGGTCACGTCGAACTGAACCTGAGGACCTCCGTCGGCGATGAAGGGATGGGTGTGGATCATGTCAATCAGGTCGTCGCTCGCGACCAGCATGTGGCCCCATGCGCCCAGCCATTTTTCGTAGCCTTCGACCGGAGAAACCTTGAAATACAGCAGGGTCTTGAAGCCGGCGATGGGCTGCGGAGGGTCGGTCCAGAACTGCACCTGCATGTTCTCGGCGTCTTTGGTCGAGTAGTCCTTCGATAGCTGGAGCGGCGCAGGGGCAGGCCCTGGCACGATCACAGACTTCGCGATGAGTTGCGGAGTTGCGCCATCGGGATAGAAGTCGCTGAGAATCCGGTACATGCCTGGTTTTGGGAACGCGATATCGTAGTGAAAGGTTCCGTCCGGCTGGTACACCGGGTGATCGTGTAGGAAGAACTGCATATCCTGGCTGATCACATACATATGGAACAGCTTCTCGTGGACCACCTGGAAGCTGGTTACCTGGCGATCCTTATAAGGATCGTGAATGGCGAATTCGAGCCGAGCCGGAACGCCCACTTTCAGTGCTCGCGGAGTTGTGGTCAGGTCCATGTGATACTCGACCTGATCCGGAATCCCCGAGACCAGCTTCATACCGCAGCGTTTGCACACGCCAGGCTGGTTGGAGCGGACGTCCGGGTCCATGGGGCAACTAAAGATGGTCTCTTGGGCTCCGAGCAAGCCCAGGAGAAGAAATAAAGCCGCGATGCTCGCCGCCACCACGCGCATACGCCGTTATCTTACTCCCCTGAGTCATGAAACACCATCCCATGACGGCGTTAGAGGCTTGAACGGCTCAGCCTCGCCGCCTCTGCTATACTAAAAGCGTAAAAAGCGGCAACCGCTACCACGGGTGCGCCTTCGCGAGGGGTAATTGTGCCCCGCGCGATGTTCAAGAAAGCCCCTGGAGAATCCTTAGATGCCCAAAAGAACGTTTCAACCGAACAATCGTAAGCGCGCCAAAACGCACGGATTTCGCGAAAGAATGAAGACCAAGGACGGTCGGGCCGTGCTGGCGCGGCGCCGGGCTCGCGGACGCCACAAGCTGACCGTGAGCGATGAAAGAGCCGTTCGTCACGCCCACTCCGTCTAGCCCAGACGGTGGTGTGAGCGAAGAAGCCGGAGCGCTCGATTTTCCCCGGTCGTCCCGGATTCTCCGCTCCGCCGATTTCCGGCTCATCTATGATCACGGATTCCGCGTCTCCGGTCCTTTATTCGCCGCCTTTTGCAGGGCGCGCGAAGGCGCGGCGATCGAATTGGGAGCGCGTCTTGGACTCACCGTGCCACGGGCGGTCGGGAAGGCCGTCATCCGCAATCGCATCAAACGCCGCCTCCGCGAAGTTTTCCGCCTGCACCGCGCTAAAATCGCGCCAAAGTGGGACATCGTGCTCAATCCCCGGCGAGCGGCGCTCGACGCGGAGTTCGGTCAGATTGAGCGCGAGATGGGGAGGGTGATCGAAAAATGCAACTCGCGTTGACCACACTTCGTATCTACAAGCGATGGATCTCTCCGGCGATCCCGTCGGCGTGCCGCTTTTACCCCACCTGCTCGGAGTACATGATGGAAGCCATTGAACGATACGGAGCGCTGCGCGGCGTCGGGATGGGTCTGCGCCGGCTGCTGCGCTGCCATCCATTTCATCAGGGAGGGGTCGACCCGGTCCGGTAAGTATGGAGAAAAAAGACCTGTCGATGGAGATTCGTCTCCTGATCGCCTTCGCGCTGGCCGGGCTGATTCTATTCGTCACGCCCTATTTCGAAAAGCAGACGCCGCCGGCGCAGACCGCGGCGAAGACCGAGCCGCCGGCCGCGAAGACTTCGTCGGCGATTCCGGTTCCGGCTCCTGCGGCCGGCGTAAAGAGTCCAGCTGCCGCCGAAGTTCCCGGGCAAATCGAAGCCGGAGGGGAAACAGTTTTCGCTATCGACACAAAGCTGTATTATGTCGAGTTTTCAAATCGCGGAGCCGTGGTGCGGCGCTGGCTGCTAAAGGCCTACAAAGATCACGACTATAATGCCGCCCAAGCCAAGCCGGTCGACCTGGTGAATTCGCGAGCGCTAACCAGCGTGCCGGAGCCCTTTTCGCTGGCGTTCAAAGGTCAGGCCCCGGACACTGCGGCCGCCGTGAATACCGCTTTCTATCAATTTCAGAGGCCGGATAACATGACGGTGAACTTCGAGTTCTCCGACGGCCACATCGACGTGAAGAAATCCTTCCGCTTCAGCGACGACAGCTATCTGGTCGCGGTGACTTCGCAGGCCACGCAGAATGGGGTGCCTCTGCCGCATGCGCTGAGCTGGCGCGGCGGGTTCGGAGATGAAACCGCGTCCAACGCGCTCACGAACCAGCATGCCCTGTATTACGACCTCGACAACTCCAAGCTGGTGGTGAAGCAAGTGAAGGAGGCTAAGAACGGGCCGGTATCGTTCGCCGGCCAGTATTCCTTCGCGGGACTTGAGGACGCCTACTTCGCGGGCGTGTTTCTGCCGGAGGGACACTCGCTGGTGGAGCTGACCGAATTCTCGGATCAGGTTCCCGACGCAACCGGAAAAGTGGATCCGCGCATCGGCGCAGCGGTGGGCGGCGAAGGGTCCAATACCTTCAGCTTCTTTGCGGGCCCTAAGGATTATAAACTCCTCGGAAAGATCAACCCCAAGCTGGAGCAATTGATCGACTGGACCTGGGTCGGCATCAGCCTGGGCTTCATCGCCAAGCCGATTTTCATCGTGTTGAGTTGGACCGCCGATCACATCACGGGCAATTACGGATGGGCCATTATCCTGGTGACCATCGGGATCAACACGGTGCTGTTTCCTCTGCGCCTGACCAGCATGAAATCGTCCAAGAAGATGCAGGCGATTCAACCGCTGATTAAGGAGATGAACGACCGCTATAAGGGCTTGTCGTTAAAAGATCCGCGCCAAGCCGAAAAAAATCAGGAAATGATGGACCTGTATAAGAAGCATGGCATCAATCCGCTGGGCGGATGCCTGCCCATGCTGATCCAGCTTCCCTTCCTGGTGGCGTTCTACAAAGTTCTGGGCGTAACCATTGAGCTGCGCGGCGCAAGCTGGCTTTGGGTGCACGATTTATCGCAGCCCGAAACGCTGGCGATCCGCCTGCTTCCCTTGATCCTGATGGCCACGCAGTTTCTGCAGCAGAAGATGACGCCGCAGCCGGGCGTCGATCAATCCCAGCAAAAAATGATGATGTGGCTGATGCCCGCCATGATGTGCTACATTTTCTACTTCCTGTCATCCGGGCTGGTACTATACTATTTGACCAGCAACCTGGTGGGGATTGCGCAGCAGGTGCTTTTGAACCGTGCTTCGCCGGCGCCCATCCCAGTGGCGGTGACGCCGGCGGTCAAGAAAAAAAGGAATTAGACGGTGGCCGAAAAAAAGCTCACTCTATCCGAAGACGGGCCTCGGATAGAAGATTTCCTGGACGCCATGCTGGACTTGGGCGGGTTCGATTTGGACTTCGAAGTCAGCGAGGGCGAAACGCTCCATGCCGATTTCGAGAACCCGGACCTGGTGGTGAGGTTCACCGGCGAGGATGTAGATCTTCTCCTGGCAAACAAGACCGAGCTGCTGCTGGCATTGGAGCAATTGACGATGGAGGCGCTGCGGCTGGCTCCGGAAGAACATTCCCGGGTATGCTTCGACGCCAATGACCATCGCATGCTCCGCATTCAGGAATTGAGGATGAGCGCGCAGGCCGCGGCGGAGCGCGTGAAGAAGACGCACATGCCGTTCCACTTCAGCCCCATGAGCAGCCGGGAGCGGCGCGTGCTGCACCTGGCCATGCGCGGCGAAACGGAAGTACGCAGCGAGAGCGTGGGCGAAGGCCCCATCCGCCAGGTGGTGATCGTTCCCGCGGATTTGAAGACTCTTCCCGAACCGATTCGTCCTCCGCGTCCCAGGCCCGAGGATGACCGTCCCAGCGATCGAGGCCGCGGGGGCTTTCGAGGCGGGCGCGGCGGCGGCCGTGGTGGTCCTCGTGGCGGCGGACGCGATCGCGGACCTCGGCGGTAAAAAATGTGGGGCGGAGGCCTGTCGCGCGACAGAGCCGCAACTCGATTCTTGAAAGGATATTCTGAAAGAAGGAGGTCCCTGCAATGGCTACCCTCGATTGGTCACAGTGCCCCGCCGTGGAAAGCGTGCCGGGGAGACTAAGCGGAGCATGGGTGTTTCGCGACACCCGTATGCCCGTTTCCTCGATTTTTGAAAACCTCGAATACGGCTCGAGCATCGAGGAAATCGTGGAACAGTACGATGTGACGCGAGAGCAGATTCAGGCCGTACTGGACTTTGCGGCCCGCAGCCTTGACGCTCCGCCGGTTCCTGTCGGCGCGGCAAGCATGGCCGATGCGCATCCTCTTTGATCACAACACACCGCGCGGAATTGCCGGGCACCTTGCGGGACACACGGTCACCAAGGCCAAAGAGCGCGGGTGGGACAGGCTGACGAACGGAGACTTGCTTGCAGCGGCGGAAAAGGCCGGCTTCGACCTGCTCCTTACGGCGGACAAAAATATGCGCTATCAGCAGAACCTGTGTGGGAGGGCCATTGCTCTTGTTGTCCTTGGACAATCAGCGTGGCCGCTTGTCCGGACACACCTAGAGAAAATCGCCGCCGCTGTGAACGCCGCCGCACCCGGCAGCTTTATGGAGGTTGAAATTCCGCTCGAGTAGGGCCGCTGCGGCCATTGCCCCGAAACCTCTAGCGCAAGAGCCGTTCGATGTGCTTCTTGTGTCGCTCCTGGGCCTTTAACTGCTGTTCGGCCTGCTTGCGGATTGTGTCGCTGATGCCGGGCGTATTCTGAAGTTCCTTCAGACGCTTAGTAGTATCGGCGATTGAATCCATGATCCCTTGGTTCGTGTCGATTGGCATTTGAACCAAATTCTCCTAACGCTTTTATTATGGGGCCTCTCCATTCTTTGCGCCCATGGTGCACAATTAGGTGATGGAAAACGCTAATGTCGAATTTATAGTGATGGTAAAGAAGCCGGATGGTTCGTGGGATGGCCTAGCAGCTCATGGGTTCGTTGTTCCGCCGCGGACGGGGGAGTATGTAACGCTCGATGACGAAAACGGCATCGGGCAAGCGTATCGAGTTACGGCTGTTCTGCACCCTCTTGATGCCACGATGACCGCTGGTGACCTCGTTTTGGAGTACGTCAGCACCGGCTTGGAACTGCGAAACAATCTCTAACTACGTGGCGGGCCTGGGCACTTCTCGCGCTTTCTGCCATCCAGCCGTTCGTGTCCCTCGGCCTGTGAGGGTTAGCGCTTGCGTCTGAACGACACCATCGCGGCTATCTCCACGCCGCCCGGGCGCGGCGGCATCGGCATCATCCGCATCTCCGGCCGCGAAGCGCGCGCGATCTCCGAAAACACTTTGCGCCTTCCGCCCGCACACCAGTGGAAAGCGTGGACTTCCACACTGGCCGAGCTTCCCGATTCCGAAGGCCACGCGGTAGACCACGTGATCGCGACCTTCTTCGCCGCGCCGCGATCCTACACTGCCGAGGACGTCGTCGAGATTTCCTGTCACGGCTCGCCTGCCGTGCTGCGATATGCCCTTGAGCGCGCGGTCCAAGCCGGAGCCAGGTTGGCCGAGCCGGGGGAATTCACCCTGCGCGCGTACTTGAATGGCCGCGTGGATTTGCCGCAAGCGGAAGCTGTGCGCGATCTGATCGAAGCCACAACGTTGTACCAGGCACGCATCGCGGCACAGCAAGCGGAAGGATCGGTATCCAAGCGGCTGCGGCCGGTAAAGGATCAATTGATCGAGCTGATCGCACTGCTGGAAGCCGGCATCGACTTCGCCGAGGACGACATTGACGTCGCGCCGGCTGAGGAAATCCTGCGGCGTATTGAGCCGGTGCACACGGCAGTCTCTGCGCTGATTGCGAGCTTCGCCTATGGCAAGCTGGTGCATGAGGGCTTCACGCTGGCGATTGTCGGCCGCCCTAATGCGGGCAAGAGCAGCCTTTTCAATCGACTGTTAGAACAGGATCGGGCGATCGTGACGGCGATTCCCGGCACGACGCGGGATCTGGTGTCGGAGACCGCGGCGATCGACGGAATTCCGGTAAGATTCGTGGATACGGCTGGAATCCGGCCCAGCGATGATTTAGTCGAGACCCTCGGCATCGAACGCAGCTATCAAGCCATGGCCGATTCAGACCTGACCCTGGTGGTCCTGGATATTTCAACATTCTGCAACGAAGATGCGCAGCTGATTCTTCGCGCGAGCGGCCAAGGCAAACATCTGGTCGTGGGAAACAAGTGCGATCTTCCGCGGGTCGAAAAAGCTGAAGGCGCGCTTCCCGTGTCCGCGCTTACCGGCGAGGGGATTCGCGAACTGCGCGGCGCAATCGTCGAGGCTCTCGCGCCCCGAGGGCGGCTGGAGCAGGAAGGCGGTTTCATCACCAGCCTCCGCCACGAAAAGCTTCTGCAAGAATCGCGCGAAGCTCTGGAACAAACACGTCAGGCCGTCGGGCTGGGCATTCCGCATGAGATGCTGCTGCTGGATCTTTATGCGGCGCTGCGGCCCATTGACGCGATCACCGGAGCAACTACCGCCGATGACATCTTGAATCGTATCTTTGCGACGTTCTGTATCGGGAAATAAGCCCTAAGGCGCGGCGACCCAGACGTCCACCATGCTGGTGAATCCGTTCGCGGTTTGCACTTCCAGCGGCTGGGGTCCGGCACCCGCATTCGACGGAATCTGAAGATTGAGCTGGTAAAGGCTCGCCGCGCCTGGCGAGAGTCCTTGAAACTGAATGTTCGAAACCTGGATTCCTCCGACGAAGGCACTCACCGGCGCGGTTACTTTCGCCAGAGTTCCGCTGGGCGCGGCAGTCCCGTCGGGCACCGCCGGAGTCACGGCTCCCAGACCTGTGAGGTAGACCTGCACGATTTCTCCAGGTTTCGCCGGGCTGGCCTGGTTGACGACGGTATAATCCGCGTGCCGGATCGCTGCGTCGCCCAACCCGTTAGCGCTCAGGCTGAACACCCCTGGAGCGGTAAGCGCCAATGGCACGGTCACCGAATTGGACGCGACCGGATTGGTGGACGGCAGCGCGCTATTGATCACCACGAACGTAGCTGTGGGCCCGGTTACCCCGTAGGGAACCACGGCGTTGATCTGCGTCGGCGAAACCGCGTAGACCGGCGCGGGCAGGCCGTTAACGGTCACTTGAACATTGTTCAGCATGCTGGGGAACGGAATGCTGGCCTGTGCGGATGACTGCGCCAAACCATTGCCGAACAGGGACACAAAACCGCCCGGTGAGACCGGATATCCCGGGGGCGCATAGCTGGCTGCATTGAAGATTCCCAGAGGATGTAGAAAAGGCGCGGGTCCTGTTTGCGCGAGAACGCTGGCTCCGAAATAAAGCTCATAGCTGGTGGAGTTGGCCACGTCGACTCCGCTGGTCGAAAATACCAGTGCGGTGGAAGCGAGATCCACATGACCCTGAGTCGTAGTGTATGTCCCGGAACCGTCGGCGCTTAGCGCATACGGAAGGACGGGCGTCGCGTCGAATAAGCTGCCCGCTTGGTGAGTGCGCCTCTCCCAGACGGCGCCCTGGCTGGTGGGATTAACCGAAGCGGCAATGGCCGACAGTGTCGCGGTGGAAGTGTCGTAGCGCATACCCGCGGCGAAATAGAAGCCGCTCCAACTCGCATTGACGGCGCTGTTGATGCCGCCGGCCCAGGCTCTGACTCCGACGATCAGGCCGTGCCCGCCCGCCGCCGTCGATCCGCCGATGAAATAGGATCCGTCCTCAGTGACGTAGATATTCTTCACGCCTTCGATAAGCTGAGTTGTGTCGTCGAGGCCGGCCGCAGCCGGAAACGTCATCGTTCCGGTTCCGTCGATCTGCACCTGGTACGACATGGTCCCCACGGTTTGCGTCATAAGCGTGTTGCCGAGATTGGCCGCCTGACCGCTGACGGTGGTCTCGGCGAATCCGCCTTGCCCGTTGGCTGTGAGCTCAAAATTGGTGTCGCGGATATCGGCGACTCCGCCGTTGGGAAATTCCAGGCTGGAAATCCAATAGGGGCCGGTCAGAGCACGATCTGTCATTGGATTGGCTGGCCCAAGAATCGCGATGAACAGATCGAAGGTGTTGGGGCCCGCTTCGGTTGAGGAGCCCACGAGCACTCCATCTTCGCCCAACCGCGCATTGACCGTAACGCCAGGCAGCAGCGGATTCGTTAGCGTCACAAAGCCGCCGGGGTTAACCGTGTAAGTTCCTGTTCCCGAGAGCGTGGTCGAAGCGGCGGTGCCGGACAACTGAACTCCATTGACGATGAAGCTGCCGACGCCGTCAAATGTAAGCGTGCCGGAGGCGCTTTGGGTCTGGCTGATGGAGGCCGGGGCCCCGCTGGCAGCTGCTGTTGACAGCGCCACCTGGCGGAAGAAATACTTCCCGCTCAGCGATCCGTTGTTTGAAACCTGCGCGTTCGCGGCGGCCGCGAAGACCACCAACGTCAAAGTGCAACGAGCGAAGGCAACCGAGCGCGCCTTGTGCGGGCTGTATTCTGAATTCATGTCCATAAACAGTCTATCCTCGGGAAACACTCTACTCACGAAAACCTTTGGAAATCCGTGCCTGAATCGGAATTGACGGGAACGTTGCGGCTGGCCGGCCCCATTGTTCTTGCCGAGCTGGGCTGGATGGCCATGGGCAACGTCGATATCATGATGGTGGGCCGGGTGGGCGCGGACGCCATCGCGGCCGTGAGCTTAGGAACCACTCTCTTCTACGGGATCTCGGTCTGCGCCGGGGGAATCTTGTGGGGCATGGACACTTTGGTTGCCCAGGCGTTCGGAGCGGGGGATTTGGATGACGGACGGCGTTCTCTCATCCAGGGCATCTGGGTCTCGCTGTTTCTCATCCCTTTCGTGATGGGGATCATCTGGAGCCTTGATCCGTTTCTGACGAAATTCGGAGTGAACCCGGTTGTATTACAGGACGCCCGACCGTATCTCCACGCTCTTAATTGGAGCACTCCGGCACTGGTGTTGTACTTCTGTTTTCGGCGGTACTTGCAGGCGCTGCATATTGTCCGGCCCGTGATGTGGACGCTGGTGACCGCCAATCTGGTGAACCTGGCGGGAAACTGGCTGCTGGTGTTCGGCCATTGGGGCGCACCTAAGTTGGGAGCGGTGGGCTCGGCGTGGTCCACTTGCGCATCGAGATCGTATATGGCGATCGCGCTGGGGATGGTTCTCTGGAGCAGAGAGGGGGCGCTGCTTCGCCGGGCGGTTGCCGGAAACTGGCGTCCGGATTTCGGCAGAATCCGCGATTTGCTTCGGATCGGGCTTCCGGCAGGGGGGCAGATGGGCGTGGAAATTGGGGTCTTCGCAGTGGTCACAGTGCTGGTGGGGCGGCTGAATGCGACGTCGCTGGCGGCCCACCAGATTGCCCTTAGTACAGCGAGCACGACGTTTATGATGCCGCTCGGGATCAGTTCCGCGGCGGCGGTCCGGGTAGGGTATCGGCTGGGGCGAGGGGACGGCCGTGGTGCCGCTCGCTCGGGGTGGATGGCTCTGGCGCTTGGCGCTGGCGTGATGTCGGCGGCAGCGGTGGGTTTACTGCTGGCTCCGCGCTGGATCGCGCGCTTGTTCACGCCGCAGGTGGAGGTGATCGGCGCCGCCGCGACCCTACTCCGAATCGCGGCGTTTTTTCAACTTTTCGACGGATTGCAGATCGTTGCAATCGGAGCGCTGCGGGGTGCGGGCGATACTCGGGCACCCATGCTGTGGCATTTCGCGGGTTATTGGATGGTCGGCTTGCCTCTTGGGGCGTGGCTGTATTTTGCGAAGGGCTGGGGAGCGGCGGGGCTGTGGACCGGCCTCTCGCTGGGATTGATTCTAATCGGGATCGTACTAACCTTGGTGTGGCGCCGCACAGCCGCCCGATTCGCAATGCTACACTAATATGGTCTAAGAGAGACCTCCCCGGCCAGGTAGCTCAGTTGGTAGAGCGCAGCCCTGAAAAGGCTGGCGTCGGCGGTTCGATTCCGTCCCTGGCCACCACATTCTAAAAGACTTACGTGCGAGTTCCTCTTTAAAACCGCAGCACTGGAGTCCAAATGGAGTCCAAACTCGGTTTTCACTCGGACTGATGGTTGTTTTCTGCTGGCACCACTGGCACCAATCACGTGGTAGCCATCGTCCTCGCGCGAACTATCGAATTCTGAATCGGTTGGTATCCATGGGTGGCCATGGTAGCCATTTCGAACACGTTCGCCGCTGGGGAGACAACTCGCCTCTTCTATATAGGGAAGCGCCCCAATGCATCCACGGCCCCTCAACCGCGAACTCCTTGCAGCGCGGGCGTGAAGGTCCTCCCGTAAGGCCCGCTGCGCACCAACCCTTCAGGGGGAACTGTGGGTAACTTCGGCGGTCGCGCGTAAGCAAACGCCTGAGCTCTCAATCCTCCGTTGACATCACTTTTGCATTTCGATATGATTTTATCATATGGCTTTGCAGTTGAATCTTCTCTCCTCGGCCAGCAGTCGTCGCGTGCCGACGTTCCCTCAGACTATTTCAGCGCTCGGCAACATGCCCGCAATTCTTTACCGCGCGCTAGAGTTCGGCACAGCACAGAACCGCACGTTCTTTGAAACTTTAAGCCAGAAAGAACGTCCGCGTCCCCACGTCCGCGAGATCATCGTGCGCGATCAAGCAAAGCGTTTTCTGGAGCGCAATGATTTTCAGGTCGAGGAGGAGTCTGTAACAGTGGGAAACGAGCCATTGTCTGCACTCGTGGTGCGCTGCGGAATAATCCAAATCCGCGTATTGAAAGGGACGGGTGGAATCGTGCCTGGCTGCGGAGAGTCGTTCCGGCGGCGACATTTCTACAATCAACGGCCAGATCTGTATATTGACCGGAAGGGCCAAACACGGCAGACGCGGCTGAATTTGCTAGCACTTTGGGATTTCAATACCGTTTTCAATCTCGACAAAATTTGGCTCGTATGCCCCATGCGGGCCGGGGAAACATCCGCTGATGTTCTTTGGCATTGGCACGAACCGATACCGCATCCGGCAACGACCGCAAGTCCCGCCCCCGACGAGGCTCGAAGACAAGCCGAAGAAGCCCTGCGCAAGCAAGCAGAAGAAGAGTTGGAGCGGCTCCTGCGCGATGACGAATTGGAGACTGACGAGTCAATCGAGAAGGCATGATTGGCAGCAGGCTCAAACTGGTGCGCGAAATTCTCGGCAAGACGCAAGGTGAACTTGGCGAGATGATCGGCACAACCCAATCCGGCGTTGCATCTATGGAGTCCGGCATCTACCGCCCGTCCTCAGAGTATCTGCAAACGATCGCCCGTTGCACCGGATTTACTGTGGGATTCTTCGATAAAGGCGAAACCCCGGACTTCCCGTTTGGGTCGATCCTTTATCGTGCGCAGGCTTCAGTGAAGCAAGGCCCACGAACCAAAGCGCACGCAATCGCGCATCTCACATTTGAGCTTGCTCTTGACCTGGCAAGCCGTCTGAAAAAGGTGCCGATCAACATTCCGAGGTTGGATGACGATCCTCAAAAGTGCGCTCAGATCACTAGAGCATCGCTCGGGCTGTCGCCGCACAGCCCGATTCGCGGTCTGCTTCGATGCCTGGAGCGTAATGGCGTGTTGGTCTTTTCGCTGCCGATGCACGTTGAAGGGTTCGACGGTTTTTCGGCGTGGGCGGGGCATGATCCAGCGCGGCCGGTAATCGCGCTACTTCAAGGCAAGACGGCCTACCGCGAGGTATTTACGAGCGGGGAAGAGCTGGCGCACCTAACAATGCATTCACCACTTCGTGTGAGTGCGGCCGAAGCCGACAAAGAATCGCGCCTGTTCGCTCAGGAATTCTTGCTTCCCGCTGAGGCGATGTTCACCGAAATGCAACCGCCGATTACGCTTTCCAGCCTTGCCCCGATGAAGACGCGCTGGGGCGTCTCGATCGCTTTCCTTGCCAAGCGTGCGGAGTCACTCTCGTTAATCACCCGCAACCAGCACAGGTACTTGATTCAACAGATGCGCTCTAGTTGGGGCAGCAAGAGCGAGCCGGGCGATGAAAACGTCACGCCGGAGAAGCCGCATCTCGTTAGAAAAATGGCGGAAATGCTCTACGGTGAGCCGATTGACTTCGCGAAGCTGTCTAAAGACTCAGGATTGCCGCCCAACATGCTCCGTGAGATTCTCGGTGTGGACCGTGCTCCAGGGCGATTGCTGGAATTCAAAACGAAGTAGAATGCGCGGCGGTGGAACAGCATAAGCAGACATGATTGACCCCCGATTGTGTTTCTGAGACAATTAAGCTAGCCAAGTGCGAGGTGCCGGGATACCTCGATTCAAAACTCCTTCCCGCATCCGCATAGCAGGCGCGTCCCTCCAAGCAGTTAATCTAGCCAGCGCCTCCGAGAGAAACCATACAGCGGAACCGAGCGAGCCAGAGGCATCGCTATGTCCGTTCCGCTCTACTCATCAGATCTTACCCTGCTGGATGTCATCAGCGAGAAACGTGCGTTGCGCTTAGAGGGCTGCGGGCTCGCAAAGTTGGTGCGCCACAAGGGGCACATCAACCGAGTGGTCTTCTTTCGCCGGCCAGATGATCCCCTTCCGCCGACGGCCCGGGACTACCTAGGCAAGGCATACGCGTTCGAACAGCCGCTCGCAGACGGACATCATTGCTGGAAGCTCCGACCGTTGCAAGGTGGCCGTTCCGATTCGACCCTTGCGCCACCGGAAACGCGTGGCATCTTCCTGAGTGTCGTGCGCGGCTGCATGCCGCAACCGGCCACGCCCCCGACGATTCGCGGGACCTGACTTTGGATGCCGCGGCCGCGGGTCGAATGGCGGCGCAGTCTGCCTAGTTAGCAGTCGATTTTCAGGTTGTCACCCTGCACTCAAAGCGTTGATTCTTCGAGATTGGGCTTGATTTTCCCAGGTTGTCACCCCCGTTGAAGTTGTCACCCATGCGCACCCCTAAACAAATCAAACCGCAGTCCCCGGCGTTCGCCATCGAGTGGTGGCCGATCGGCCGCGTCACGCCGTATCCGAACAACGCCAGGGTGATTCCTGCGGCGGCAGTCGAGAAGGTCGCTTCCTCGATTCGAGCCTTCGGGTGGCGGCAGCCGATCGTGGTCGATGCCGACGGCGTGATTATCGTTGGGCACGTTCGGCTGCTGGCTGCACAGTCGATGGCGATGACCGAGGTTCCCGTGCACGTCGCGCTCGATCTCACGCCCGGCCAAGTGAAGGCGTACCGTCTGATGGATAACCGGTCCCATGATGAGGCGACGTGGGACTTGGACTTGATCGGGCCGGAACTCCAGAGCATCCAGGAACTGGACGGCGAGTTCGATCTGGCGTTGACCGGGTTCGATCAGGACGAGTTGAACGCCTATCTGTTCCCGGAGGAGGAAGCCACCGGGGAAGAGGATGTGGTCTCGTTGCCGCCGGTCGTGCCGGTCACGCGGCCCGGCGACCTGTGGCTCTGCGGAGATCCGCCCCGTCAACACCGTGTGCTCTGCGCGGACTCGACTAGCCCGGAGGCAGTGTCCCGTTTACTCGGCGAGTGCAAACCGTTTCTGATGATCACGGACCCGCCTTACGGAATTGAATTGGATTCAGAATGGCGCGATCGTGCCGGCCTGAATGGTTGTGGGCCTGCCGAGGCGAGCTACATGAAGCACCGGACTGAAGGCCACACGCAAACGGAAATCTCGGGCGACACTCGCGCGGACTGGTCGGAAGCGTTCGCGCTGGTGCCGAGCCTCGAGGTGGCCTACGTCTGGCACGCATCGAAGTTTACCCGCGAGGTGCTCGACGGCTTGCTGCGAATCGGGTTTCTGCATCACCAGCAGATCATCTGGAACAAGGGGCGCACGGTGCTCACGCGAACGCACTACTGGTTCCAACATGAGCCATGTTGGTACGTCCGTAAGAAGAACGCGCCGTGGTTCGGGAAGCCCGGCGAGAACTCCACCATATGGGATTCGCCGTCGCCGAAATTTATTATGGGTGGGTCGGATGAGGAGAAGCTCGATCACCCCACGCAGAAACCCGTCGCGCTGATGCGGCGCCCGATCCTGAATCACACCAAGCTTGGCGAACTGGTTTACGAGCCGTTCCTTGGCAGCGGGACGACGCTCGCCGCGGCTGAGTTGACGGAGCGCGTCTGCTGCGGCTTGGAGCTTGATCCGAAGTACGTCGACGTCGTCGTCGAGCGGTGGCAGCGTCTCACGGGTCTGGAAGCAACGCTCGATGGTGATGGACGGACGTTCGAGCAGATGAAGGCCGAACGTGTGGGGATCGCTGCATGAATCGCCCGCTGCCACCGCGAGATCGCGGAAATAGAATCGCTGATCATGTCCGGGCACCCCGATCTGCAGGGGCTGTGCCTCGCGCTGTCGGACTGGTCGGCTGAGTTGAGGATCATCGAACGCGATGTTAATCCCGGTTGAGATCATAATTGCCGGCACGGGACTCGCCACCGGTCTGATCGGTTCCTACGTTGGTCTCAAGAATCGGGTGCTCCTTGCGGAGGTTCGGAAGGAAGCCGCGGAATTGGAGACCCGAATGGTCGACAGGATTTGCCACATCTATGTGCGCGCGGGAGAGTGCCGTTTGCAAGAAGACCAGGTGAGGGAAGTACTCGGCAAGCTGGCTGAGGAAGTCCACGGCCTTGCACACCGCGATCAGCACCAGAAGCATGAACGAGAAACGCCGCCGGATTGTTGAACCCGGCGGCGGCTTGGTGAGGCAAGGTGGAAGGCTCTACTTGACGATCTTGTACACGCGGTCGCCGGCCTCACTTTTCGAGGACTCGATTTTGACGCTGTGCTTTTTTCCGGCGGTGGAGATGAAGCCGCGCACGCTGTGGGCCTGCCAGTCGGTGGCCTTCATGATCTCGGCAAGAGTCGCGCCCTTGGCGCGGGCGATCATGTCCAGGATTTTCGCGCCCTTGCTCTCGGCGCGGGGGGCGGCGGCTTTGCGTTCCGTCTTCTTGGCGGTCTTCTTCGCCTTGCCTTCGGCTTTGGGTTTGGCACCCTTGGCGGTTTTCCGGCCCTTGGGCGCGCCCTTCTTCTGGGTGGCAGCCTTCTTCGAGGCGGCCTTCGCGGGCGCGACGGGCGCGCCCTGTTCCGCAACGGCGGCGGCTTGGGTGGTTTCGGTGGCTTCGTGGTTCTTCATGGTGGTTATACCTTTCTATTCAATCGCTTGCGCGTCTTCGCGCACCACGATTCATCACTCCGTTTGAACCGGAAAGCAAGGCGAATCTTCGTTCAATGGGCATCTCTTTACGGGCTTACGCAAAGGCACGCGGATGCAGCCTGACCGCTGTTCAGAAGGCCATCGCCACCAAACGGATCACGAAGCTCCCGGATGGGACCATCGATGCGGAGCGCGCCAACCGGGAGTGGTCGAAGAACACCTTCGCCGGGCAGACGGTCCGTGAAGCTGCTGCCGCGCCGGAGCGGCTTCCGATGCACGAGTCTCCGGCACCCACGGGAGATCCGGTTACGGCGTACCTACGGGCACGCGCGGTCAAGGAGAGTTTCCAGGCGCGCACCGCTGAACTGGATTATAAGGAGCGCGCCGGGAAGCTGATCGACGCGGCGCGGGCTTCCGAGTACGCGGCCACGTTTTCCGCGATCGTCAAGGACGGCCTGATGGCCATGCCCGATCGCCTGGCTCCGATGCTGGCGGCTGTGGACGACGAGAAGACGATTCATCGAATGCTGGGAGCTGAGATCACAGCCTTGTTGCGGAAGGTGAGCAAGTCGGTCGCGGACGCGGGTCTTTGAAGATGCAACCGTTCTCCATTCACGAAGTGGGCGCCGCGGCGATGCTGCCGCCGCGCGACATAACGGTCGCTAAGTGGGCCGACGAGAATCGTGTCCTCACCGGAGGCGCGGCGGCCGAGCGCGGGCAGTGGCACACGCGTCCGTATCAACGCGAACCGATGGAGGTGCTTAGCCCGGCGCATCCGTGCCGGCAAGTGGTGTTGCTCTCGGCGGCGCAGCTTCTGAAGACCGAGGTGCTGCTGAACTTCATCGGCTTCATCGCGGACGTTGATCCGGGACCGGTGCTGGTGGTCGAGCCGCGCGCTGAGGACGCCAAGGCACTATCGAAGGACCGCGTCGCGCCAATGTTTCGCTCTACGCCTTCGCTGCGTGGCAAGATCGCGCCCGCCAAATCGCGCGACTCGAACAACACTACGCTGCACAAGGTACTCGCGAACGGCGAAGGGCACATTACGTTCACCGGGGCGATCTCACCCTCGGGTCTCGCGATGCGGCCGATCCGATATGCGTTGCTCGACGAGGTGGACCGATACCCGGCGAGCGCGGGGACGGAAGGTGATCCGGTATCGCTGGCAATCCAGCGCACCTCCGAGTTCGCGCACAACAAGAAGATCGTCATGGCGTCGACGCCGACGATCAAGGGCATCAGCCGGATCGAGCTGGCGTGGCTTGAAAGTGACCAGCGCGATTACTTCGTCGCGTGCCCCAAGTGCGGCCACTACCAGGTGCTGATGCTGGGCGACGGTACCGGGCCTGGCTTGGTGTGGCCGGACGGCAAACCCGAAGAGGCTGCCTACCGCTGTGCTGGATGCCACGAACTGATTCCGCACCATGAGAAAGCGCGGATGGTCGAGCAGGGTCAGTATCGTGCCCAGAATCCTTCTTCGCCGATTCCGGGATTCCGCGTCTCGCAGTTGATCTCGCCGAAGCGGAGTTGGGGATCGATAGCGGTGGAGTTCCTCTCGGCGAAGAAGTCGCCCGAGACCCTCAAGGCGTTCGTGAATACGGTGCTCGCCGAGTTGTGGGAGGAGAAGCACGAGACTCCCATGGACGAGCGTGCGCTGTGGAATCGCTGCGAACCGTTCGAGTCCGAGGCACCGGATGGAGCCGCGTTGATCACCGCCGGCGTGGACGTGCAGGCGGATCGGCTCGAGGTGGAGTTGGTTGGATGGGGCCGCGATGAGGAGTCGTGGTCGATCGCCTATCACGTGATCCCCGGCGACATCATGCGCAACGAGGTCTGGGATCACCTGGAGAGCCTGCTCACTTCGGAATGCATTCACGAATCCGGCCTCGGCATGCGCGTGGTCGCGGCGGCGATCGATTGCGGATTCAAGGACGCGCTGGTGCTGCGGTTCACGCGCGACCGCTACGCGCGCCGCGTCTACGCCGTGAAAGGACGACCGGGCCAGACTCCGATCTGGCCGCGCAAGCCCAGCCGGAAGAACCAGACGCCATTCTTTATGGTCGGGGTCGATGCGGCGAAGACGGCGATCTATGACCGGCTGAAGATCCAGGAGCCGGGACCCGGATACTGCCATTTTCCGATCGGGCGCGAGTTGGAGTACTTCGAGCAGTTGACGGCGGAAAAGAAATTCACGCGCTATCACAACGGCTTTCCAAAGCAGGAATGGAAGAAGGCCGCCGGCGCGAGGAACGAAGCGCTGGATTGTCGGGTGTACGCCTACGCAGCGCTGTATGCGCTGTACGCGAGCGGGCTGCGTCTGGGTGCGCACTGCGACAAGTTCGCACAGATGGCAGGAGGTCGCCGCGCTGAGTCGACGCCGGCGATGCCGCGTCAGGAACAGCATCCGCAGCCGCCGACTGAAAGCGTGCCACCCGCGCTCATCGAGCGGACGACTCCCGAGCCGTGGGTGCCACGGAGGAACTGGTTCTGATGGCCCTTACGACACTGACCGTCGCCCAACTGACCTCGAACCTGAACGCGCTGTACATGGCGTTGGGGAACCCGACGCTGCGCGCGCGCTTTCCCGATGGACGAGAGGTGCAGTATCGTACCGTTGATGATATTCGGAAAGCCATCGCGGAGACCGAAGACGCCATCCGGGAGGCCAGTGCGCAGAAGACCAGCAAATCGACGCTGGCGGAACACCGGCGTGGGGACGGTCCGTACGTGGCGGGCTTCCCTCCGTGGGAGCAGTGGTGATGGGTTGATCAGGCGACCGCCGCGATCAGGCGAGGTCATCGTTCCCTGTAGAGCGCGACAGGGCTGAACAGCAATACAATCGAACAAATGACGGACGAAGAAAAGGAATTGCTACGAGCAGGTGCTGACGCAGCAATCAAGCCCTTTGGCAATCTTATCGAGCGGTTGTTCGGTGGGGCTGTCGACGAGATTGGCGGAACGTGGCAGGATCGCTTGAAGCTCAGGCGCTTTAAGAGGCGACTCAAGCTCTACGAAGAGATCGACCGTTCGATTAAATCTGCTGGATTCGAGCCAATAGAAATCCCCGAGAGAATTTGGTTTCCTGCCCTCTCAGCGGCCTCCTTGAATGACGATGCAGATTTGCAACGCTGTTGGGCAACTCTCTTGATCAACGCCGCTGATCCAGAAAAGCAGCCAGCGGTGCTTCCGGCGTTTGTAGATATCTTGAGCCAGTTGTCACCCAAGGAAGCGCTTTTCATGCGGCAACTCTATCAAGATGCAGGTTCCATAGTGAAGGGGGAGCCACGCAGACGGTTAGGCGATCGGAGTTCCCTCATCAGTTCGTTCACAAAAGCGGGTCTTTCATACAACAATATGCTCGAAGACCCAGAGCGCTGGATGTTCACAGTATTCCTCGGCAATCTCCTTCGCCTGCAGCTTCTGTCGAAAGAAACGACTTTCAACCTGTCATTTCCCAATCCAGCCTACAATCGCGGAGAAGCGCAAGCTACGGATGTCTATTTCGTCAGTGACATTGGGAACGCTTTTGTGGAATTGTGTCTGCGCGGACAAGGACCGGCTTGAGGAATTTACCAGAAGTCCGAATTGAGGCTACTGGCAGTATCGCGCGGGAATCCTGTGACGAGATGAGCCTCTTCTAATTGAGTTGGTCGCGTAGGCGGCGAAAGTATCGACCAGGTGTCGATGTTCTGCGCTGATAGACCCCGGGGTTCTTTGCGACCGTACTCGTCGCGGCAAAATTAAGTAAGAGCAACCAATGCGGATCAATCCAGCGGTGCTTCAGTGCGACTGTGGGTCGCCAGTGCTGGTGCTGAACGAGCAGGGCATGTTCACCTGCTCGAATCCGACGTGCCCGAACTTCGAAAAGGTGTTTAAGCCAGTCGAGGTGAAGGCAATTCGATCGCAGAAGACGTATCGGGAGACCGTGTACACGGCAGCCGAATGAACGTTCTCGATCGCGCCATCAACTTCGTTGCGCCTCGTTACGGGCTGCGGCGAACGCAGGCGCGCATGGCCCTGGAGCTGACCGAGGGTTACCTCGAGCGGCACGCAGCGCGCTTCTCCTACGACGGGGCGAGCGCGGGGCGGCGCGCTTACGGCTGGTACGCTCCATCGACCGACGCCAACGTCGAGTTGATGGGATCGCTGGTGTGGCTCCGCAACCGGAGCCGCGACCTGATCCGCAACAATCCGTATGCGTCGAAGGCGATTGAGGAGCTGGCCGGCAACACGGTTGGGACCGGCATCGTGCCCCAGGCGAAGACGGGCGACGCAGGGCTCGATCGCATCATCGATGCCGAGTGGCCGTACTTCGTAGAGAACTGCGACACGCCGCAGCGGTTGGATTTTTATGGGATGCAGTCGCTGATCATGCGCACGGCCGCCGAGAGTGGCGAAGCGATCCTGCGGTTCCGGCCGCGCCTGGCAAAGGACAACCTACGCGTACCGCTTCAGCTTCAGATCCTGGAGGCCGATTTTCTCGACCAGACCAAAACGATGGGGACGGTGAATGGCCACATCATGCAGGGCGTCGAGTTCGATCTGCTCGGTCGGCGGTCCGCGTATTGGCTCTACACGTATCATCCCGGCGGCGTTCTGATCTTGAATCCGCGCGGCGGAATCCTGAGCCAGCCCATCCCAGCCGAGCAGGTCCTGCACACGTACCGGGTGCTGCGGCCGGGCCAGGTGCGCGGCATTCCGTGGCTGCATCCGGTGATGATGGCGCTGCGCGATCTCGATGACTACGCCGACGCGGAGCGCGTGCGTAAGAAGATTGAAGCCTGCGTGGTGGCGATGGTGACGCAGCCGGAGGGAATCGACGGTTCGACGCTGGGCATTCAGGGCAAAGATCCGCTGACGCGGAATCCGGTCGAGTCGTTTCAGCCCGGCATGACCGCGTACTTGAAGCCCGGCGAGGATGTGAAGTTTAACAATCCCCCGGTCGCGGGCGGCTATCGCGAATACAAGATGACGGAGTTGCAGGGGATCGCCGCGGGCCTGGGGATTCCTTACGAGATGCTCGCGGGCGATCTGTCGCTGGTCAACTATTCGAGCTGGCGCGGTGGCCAGTTAGGGTTCCGGAACACCATCGAAGGATACCGGTGGCTGACCCTGATTCCAATGTTCTGTATGCCAGTGCGACGGCGTGTGATCGACACGCTGGTTCTGTTGGGCAAGGTCCCGGCGAAGGCCGTCAACGATCCGACGATCAACCTGTACGGCACGCAGTGGACGGCTCCTCGGTTTGAATCGGTGGACCCGGTGAAGGATGCCGAGGCGGCGCTGAAGGACATCCGCATCGGTCGTGTGACGTGGTTCGAAGCGGTGGTGGCCAACGGGTTCGATCCTAACGCCCAAATCGAGCAGATCGCGCTGTTCAACAAGCTGATGGATAAGTACGAAATCATCCTCGACTGCGATCCGCGCAACATGACTCTGCGTGGTCAGGAGCAGCCTGCCGCGACCGAGGAACGAACGCCGACGAGCAAAGCAGTGCCGGGCGCACCGAGGCCCGCGAATCAGTCGGCCAAGCTCTCCGACGAAGATCTCGGAATGATCAAGGAACTGCTCGTGGCTGGCGCTTCCAACCGTGCGCGATGGGATTCCCCCACGCGGATGTACCTCACGTAGACCAACAGGAGAAAACCAAATGAGCGAACCGCGAGGCGAGTACTTCGCCGCCGACGACGAGGAAGTGTCGTTTATTCCGACTACGCTCGACGGCGACGAGCGCACTGTCGATGTGGTCTGGTACGGCGGAGCTACCGTCCCCAGGACCGATCCCGACACGGGCGACGAATACATGCTGCAACTGGACATGTCGGGCGCACGGCTTGACCGGCTGAACAACGGTGCTCCGGTTTTCGACAACCACATGAGCGGGACCGATGTTCGCTCAGTGATGGCGAACAAGGCTGGAACGCGGGCGCAGATCGGCGTGGTGCAGAAGGCTTGGGCCGACGGTCCGAAGGGAATGGCGACGCTGAAGTTCCGGCCGGAAGGTCAGGACGCAAACAGCGACCTGGTTTGGTCAGGAATCCAGTCTGGAATTATTCGCAGCCTCAGCTTCGGCACCTGGCTCTACGCCAAGGAGCCGCAGGACGCCAGCAACGGGGCGACGAGCAATGTATTCACGGCGACCGATTGGGAGCCGTTTGAGATCTCGGCGGTGAACGTACCGGCGGATTTCACCACCACGTTTTTGTCCGCGACGCCTTTATCAGCTAAAGCTGCGGATCGAACCCGGGCAACTCGCCCAACTAAGGAGACCATCGTTATGGAAACGACGACTCAAGCGGGCGGAGATGCCCGTAATGATCAGGTAGTGCTCGACGCGGCGCGCGCCGAGGGAACGAGGCTGGAGCGGCAGCGCGTGAGTGAGATCACGTCGTTGGGCGCCAGTTTCAAGTTGGAGAAGCTCGCAGCTTCTCTGGTGACGGCGGGCGTCTCGATCGAGGACGCCAAGCTGCGGTTCGCCGGAGCTTCGGAGATCCGCACGATTGGTGCGCCGATGCTGAAGTACGGCGTTCCACAACAGTTCATCGATGGGCTGATTGATCAAGGCGTGACTCTCGACGCGGCTCGCGCGAAGATCCAAGACGAGCTGGCTGCGCGGGCGAACCAGACTCGCGAGGGCCGGGAGTTCCAGCCGCGAAGCGAGGTGGTGATCACGCGGGACGCGAACGAGACTCGGCTCGCATGCATGCAGGAAGCTCTGGTGCTGCGCTGCAATCCGCAGTTCTACATGCAGAAGCGTCGGTCGTTCGCGGGAGAGATGGAGTTTCTTCCCGGCGGCGGTTCCGAGATGCAGCGGCGTGCAGAGGAGATGGGGCGCGAGTACGTCGGCTTCTCGCTCCTGGAGATGGCGCGAGAGAGCCTGGAACTGCGCGGGGTCAGCACGCGAGGCATGGACAAGATGACCATCGCCACCAAGGCGTTGATCCAGTACGACGGCAAGGTAGAGATCTTCGGCGGCGGCGCAGAGTCCACCAGCGACTTCCCGTCGATCCTGGCGAATGTCGCCAACAAGACACTGCGGCAGTCCTATGAAGCGTACCCGCAGACCTTCAAACCGTTCTGCCGCCAGGTCACCGCGCCCGACTTCAAACCGATCAACCGCGTGCAATTGTCGGACTCGCCCGCGCTGCGGCCCTTGAATGAAAAGGGCGAGTACACGCGCCTGACTCTCACCGACACGAACCAGAACTACTCGCTCGCGACCTATGGCGGAGTGGTGGCGCTGACTCGCAAGACCATCATCAATGACGATTTGCAAGCGTTCACGCGGATTCCGGCGGTGTTGGGCGTGGCGGCAGCACGCAAGCAGTCGGATGTGGTCTGGGCGATTATCACCGGCAACCAGGTGATGCAGGTGGACAACACCGCGATGTTCGCCACCGCGCACAACAACCTGCTGACCGGCGCCAACAGCGCGCTGGCGCTCGGGGCGGGCAACCCGGTGACCGGCATCGCCGCCGGGCGCGTCGAGATGCGGACGCAGACTGGTCCGCAGGGCACGCCGTTGAATCTGATTCCGCGGTATCTTCTGGTTCCCGCCGCGCTCGAAACGCTGGCGCTGCAACTGATCTACCCGATCCAGTTGGCTGCCAACCAGGTCACTGGCGTAGTGCCCGAGTGGATTCAGGGTCTGGTGCCGATCGTCGAACCGCGCCTCGACGCAGCGAGCACTACCGCCTGGTACATGGTCGCCGATCCAACGCAGATCGACACCATCGAGTACTGCTTCCTCGAAGGGCAAGCGGGCGTGTACTTCGAGACCCGCCAAGGCTTCGAGGTGGATGGTATCGAGATGAAAGCGCGCATGGACTTCGCGGCCGCCGCGATCGACTATCGCGGGCTGCAAAAGAACGCAGGCGCATAAGGAAAAGGAGAACTCAAGATGAAAAACTACGTTCAAAAAGGCGATACCGTCACCGTCACTGCGCCGTACGCGGTGCTGTCGGGCGGTGGCTTGCTCGTAACCGGGACTGGCCACATTTTCGGTGTGGCGGTCAACAACCAGAGCAGCGGCGACAGTTCGGAGGTGCTCACCGAAGGCGTGTTCGATCTCACGAAAGACACGAGCACCTTCGCCGAGGGCGATTACGTCTACTGGAACAACTCGTCCCAGGAGTGCACCTCGACTGCAACCAGCAACACGAAGATCGGGGTCGCTGCGCTGACCACGCCGAGTGGAGTGAATGCACCCGGCGGTCTGACGGGCGATCCAACCGTGCGTGTGCGGCTAAACCACGACTTCTGATGTCGGACTGGCCCACGATCGACACGGCAGCGAACTCCATAATGCAGGAGACGTTCGGGGAGCCGGTCTTGTATCAACCCGTGGAGTCCGGCGCGGCAGTGGGTTCCCCGCTGACGATCACGGCAGTTCGCCATGCGCGCCCGCCCGAGGAGTCGGGCACAATGGCGGGCTTCGAGGAGATCTCGGTGAATCCATCCGACTTCTCGAATCCGCCAGCAAAGGGCGACTGGGTGACGGCCTGGGGCGTGCAGTACGTGGTGACGACGCTGCGCCAGCCGGATGCGTACGGCATGCTCAACCTGGCACTGCTGAAGCGCGGGAGCTGACGCGTCCATGATCAACCCGAAGACAATACTCAGTGAATGGGTGACCGCGCTTCGATCCTGCCCGGACCTGGTCACCGCGATCGGCGGCGACGGCAACAACATCCGACCCTTCATGGAAGGGCTGGCGGATCACAACAATCTCCGGTTGGCCATCCTTCAGATGCCACCCGGTTCGATCCTGGTCGCGTGGAACGGAACCACGCCGCGGCGTCTTACGGGCGGTGCGTTGCACTTCGCGCATCGCTTTTCGATCTACTTGCGCGCGCCGGAACAGAACTCGACCGCCACGTATGCCGATCTGTTCTCGCTGCTGGTCAGTGCAATACCAGCGGGCGCTCCATCGTGGTCATCGCTTCTGCATGTTCAGATCGACCCCGACTGCTACCCGATGGACCTGGATCTTCCGTCCGCGCAGCGAAACACGGTCGTGGTAAGCGCGGACGGAGCGACACTCGATTACTTCGAAGTGCAAGCCACGCTCGTGGAGCAAGGGAATCCCGGCGGGGAATGAAGGAGACGTTATGGACTGGGTGTTCATGGAATCGCCAACGGGCGAAGTGAAGGAAGTCGAGGCGACCGCCGCAGCGCTCACGCCGCTCATGGTCGCCGGGTGGCGTCAGGTTCCCGCGCCGGCGGCAACGGGACCAAAACCGGCAGCTCCGGCTGAGGAGAAAAAGTAGCATGGCAAACGTCAATGAACTGATGAACGGCTGGGGCTTCGGCAAACAGACCGCGATCGGCACCGCGAACGCCTCGACGGCGATCTGGCGTCAGACCAACCTCAATACCAAGCCGTGGGCCAAGGTCCCGGTGAACGAGGACGACCGGGCTGAAATCGGCAAGGGCCATGAGTTCCCCACGCAGCTTTTCAAGTCGCATTACAACATGCCGACGTACGAGCTTTCGAAGTACGCATCGTCGGAGATCCTCGCGTGGGCGATGTCCTTCGGTCTCGGCAATGTCACCGTCAGCGGCAGTGGCCCGTACACGTATGTGATCATTCCGGCGCTGGGCGCCACGAACGCGACCGGCCTTGAGTTGCCGTACTTCTCGTTCGTGCAGCAGATCCGGCCCGGTGGCTCGGCCGTGCTGGACGAAATGCTGGTGGGTTGCGCGCTCAAGAGTTGGAAGCTGTCGATCAAGAACTCGCCGGGCCGCGCCAGCGCGATGGTCACGGCGGAATGCGTTACGACCGGCCAGTACACCTCGCCTAGCGGCATCACTCTTCCGGCCGTCTACTCGCCGCACGAATTCAATGCCGGCATGATCAGCGCGTTGACCTTCAACGGCATCAACTACCTTTCCGGCAGCAGCGCCAAGGATTTCGTGTCCATGGAAGCGTCCTGGGAGAACAACTTCCGGCCTGGCTTCTTCCCTGGCTCGGGAACGCAGGATGGCTATCAGATCCAGGGGCGTTTCGAATGGGGCGATCGTGTCTTCGGGGTGCAGTTCGTGGTCCGTGTCGAAGCCGGATCGGCCGAGTATACGAACCTGATCAATTTGACCACTGGCACGGCCACGTTCACCGTGACCCGCGATGCCAACAACTCCTTCACGATGCTCATCCAGAAGATGGGCTTCAGCGTCGCTGAGTTGGGAAACACGGACGGGATCGTGACACTCCAGATCACGGGCGTGCAACTCTTCGACCCAACGAACGGTCTGGTGACGATGACGGTCGTCACGCCGCAGACCGGTATCTGCCAATAGGAGGCTTGAATGGAAACCGAAAAGAAAGCGGGCTTCGATGCGTCGAAGCCGTTCGTGGTGCCGATCCTCTCGGGCGGCGAGAAGAGCTGCGAGGTGCGTTTCCCGTCCGATGACGATTGGTGTGCTTGGGCGCGTGCGCAACGCACCGTACGGCATTTCCTCGGGCGCGGGAAATCACACAGTGAGGACGTAGACCTGCCCAAGATCAACGCCGAGTTGTTCGCCAAGATCCGCATCGACAAAGACGGTCCCGAGTTTGATGACGCCGAAGCCGGCATGGTAATCGGCCGCATTGAGCGGTGCGCCGTGGCCAGTGTCGAGCGCGAAGGCATCAACTATCGGATCGAGATGAAAGTCCCCGGCGCCCGCGTGATCCACGTGCTGAGGATGCCGACCGCCAAGGAGATGCAGGACCACGAACGTGGTTCGACCAGCGTCGTCGCCGCGCGTAGGTCCGTCGAGACACGCGCGTTTCTGGAGCCGAGCGGCGCGCTCTACGACAAACTGCACGTCTCGCACGATGGCTACGCCAGCGCAGTCCCGATCGTGCACAAGTCGGCCGCGGTCTCCGAGGTGATCGCGCAACTGGCGATTGAGGCCGACGAAGACCCGGAATAGCCGCGCCCGGCGACTGGCCGGAAGAGCCGGGCGTTCGCTTCCTGATTCGGTCGGTGCTGCACCAGGGCGGACTGTGTGGACGTGAGGAAGACTGCCCCGACCGCGTCTTCCGCTGCCGGAAGTGCGGATACTCGTCGCAGACGGAGTTGGATGGCTGCCCAGCGTGTGGCGCGGATTGGAAGGCAATCGACGTCAGCCACGGGCCGGGCTGCCCACGGAACCGGCTCGAAGAGGCGATGGACACGCCGAACGGCGCACTCGTTCGACGGTGCTTCCGTATTCTGAATGCAAAGAGCATCGGGCTGACCATTTCGCTGACTGACATCACGGAGGAGGAGTTCCGGGTGCTCGAACTGATCGAATCCGAGCGCCAGGAGCAGATCAGGAGTGGAGACAGTGGCGCTCGGGGTTCTCGGTAGTAGGTCAATTTCTGGTTTGCCAACTATGCGTTTAAGCGGGCTGGCGGACCTTAAACGTGTTTACGGTACTCGTTTGGCAGAATTGGACTTGATGGTTGTCCGGGCACACGTTGGATGCCGCCTCCCCCACGCGCCTTCATCCACATGGTATTCGTATGAAGATCCCTTCCTTTTGTTCAAATTGGCTTGGGGAGTGCGCACCATGGTCGAATACGACGTATCGGGCATCTCCGACCTGCTTGAAGCTCTGCCGAAGATCTATGGGAGAACAAAAGCTGGCAAGCCGAAGACCGTTTGGTTTCGCGGACATGCTAGCCATGCATGGCATCTCGAACCTTCGCTGTCGCGCCAGGGCAAGTTAGAAGACGAGCTGAAGCTGATGAAACACTTCAAGCAGAATGCGTTCCAGTTTCTGTCCGCTCCACCACAGAGCGAATCCGAATGGATCTTTTTGATGCAGCATTATGCGATTCCGACGCGCCTACTCGACTGGACGGAGAATCCCTTAGTAGCTCTGTACTTTGCTTGCCAGGATTTTCCGGCGAGGAGGAAACCTGCAGCCGCAGTTTGGTGCTTGTACCCGCAAGAGCTCAACAAGATCTCCGGCGTCGTCTTGACACCCCAGGATGACATTCCAGCTTTCGGTGAAGAAGACGAGCTAGAGGATTATCTACCCTCTCGCGTTCGGATAGGAAATGCACAGAAGACGCCCCTTGCAATTATTGCGGCCCGTCGGTTTGATCGAGTCTATGCCCAAAAGGGTGTATTCACCATTCAACATCGGGAAGTCCACAGACTTGAAGAGCTGCAAGACGCGGCGGGGGAGCAACCCCACCTCGTGAAATTAAAGATCCCGCGAAATGCGGTGAAGCGGTTAACAAAGGAGATTGCTCTACTAGGCGTTAACAAACTGATGATCTTCCCCCAGCTTGATAACGCCGCCGCCCATGTAATGGAGACACTAGGATGAGCACGTTTGAATGTAATCAACTCAGTGACAGCACCGTGATGGTGGTGTACTTGGAGCGCGACAGAATCTTGCTTTCTCCAACCTATCAGCGGGAAGGGGAGGTATGGACCCTCTATAAGAAGCAGTTGCTCATCGATTCGCTGATCAATGGCTACGACATCCCAAAGATCTACCTCCACGAATATGAAAAGGCCAAGAAACAGGGTGGACGCCTAATCAAGTACGCGATCGTCGATGGCAAGCAGCGACTTTCGGCAATCTGGCAGTTCATGGACGGTGAGTTCCCCCTCGACCGCGATTTTGAATATCTTCGCGATCCCAAGATCAAGCTCGGTGGTCTTTATTATGAGGATCTGCGTCGAGAACACACGGCGATACACGCGCGCTTCACTGGTCGTCCGCTTTCCATCATCACTATCAAGACAAGTGACATCGACCTCATCGAGGATATGTTTTCGCGTCTCAACGAAGCAGTGCCACTCAACGCCGCTGAGAAGCGCAACGCCTTTGGGGGGCCGTTGCCTGTGACGATTCGCAAGCTCGTCAGAGAAAAATTCTTCACAGAGTGCCTGAGTATCTCCAGCACGCGATACCGTCATCATGACCTCGCTTGTAAGTTGTTATATCTCGAAGCCCAAGATCGCCCTGCTGAAACTAAGAAGGCCACCCTTGACGATTTTGTTCGGGAGTACGCCGAAAAACAATTCAAAAAGAAGGCTGCTGAATTGCTCCAAAGGGTTCGGCCTACACTTCGGGCCATGAGAGAAGTTTTCAAACCCGCAGACCCATTACTGAAGTCCCCCGGGACCGTCGTTGTGTACTTCCTGCTGTTTCGCGGTTTGGCTGCAAATGTAAAGGTGAGACGCAGCGCCTTTGAGCGTTTTGAGAAAGCTCTTGAAAGTAATCGGAGTCTCGCTGAAGAACACCTCGCACAAGCCGACTGGGAGCTCCTAGAATATGATCGCCTGACGCAAACGCCGAACGATTCTTCCGCGATAGAATTTCGGCTTAAGGCGCTCCGCAAGCACATTCTTGGAACCACTGACGATCAGAGCGCGAACGCTCCCGCAGTCAAAAACAAAACGGCCCAGTAGCCACCGCTTGAACGAATCCTTCAGGGCTCTTGCTGGGTCGTCCGCTGAATTCTCAAAAGTTCCCGAGTTGTGGACGGACTTGGTGTCTCGAGAAATATCGCCCTTCCAGTCGAGTTCTATCGCGGGGCTGTTAGGACCATCCTGTCGAGGTTTAATCATGGCCAGGTTCCAGACCGTCATCAAAAGCGCTCGCTTCGTCTATTCGCCTTACACTGCGGCCGAGATGCAGGGTTTTGCGCAAGTGCTCGCGGATTCGATCCGGGCGCGTATCCAAAGCGGGCAGAACATCTACGATCAGGCGGCGACACCGCTGAAGCCGGGGCTCGCGGGCCGGCGCGGTTACCCCGACTACAAGTCCGCGCGCGGTCTCCAGCCCATCCGAGACTGGACATGGAGCGGGCACACGCTAAGGTGCCTCAAGGTCTTGACGGCGAACGAGAATCGTGCGGCGATTGGGTTTCTCGACGAAGCTCTTTCTGGCCGGCGGCAGACTGCCTCGCAGATCGCTGCGTTCAACAACCGGCGTGAAGCGCAGTGGGGCGTGTCACCGCATGACAGGCAGGTGGTCCTCGCCGCGTTCCAGGCGCGTCCGTTCGTGATGCTCAAGGCAGCGTGAAATGGCAGACCAAGCGGAACGCGTAATCCTCGAAGCCGAGGATCAAGTCAGTCCAGTAGTGGACAAGGCCAACGCGGGCCTGGACCGCTTCGAGAAGCAAGCTGAATCGTCGCATGGGAAGGTCATCCGGATTTCGGATCAGACCCGAACCAGCGTCCAGCGTCTGATTGCGTCGCTCGAAAAACAGGCGGAGACCTACGGCAAGAGCGGCGTGGAACGGCTGATCACCCAGCGGGATCAGCTCTTGCAGCGATACAACCGCGAGCCGCAGGCCATCGACGCGATCACCAAATCCTACGAGAAGATGATCGCGATGGAGGAGAAGGCCGCGCGCGAATCGCTCGCGCTCAAGGCAGCCAAGGAAGCTGAAGAGGCCCTCCAGAAGCAATCGGAAGCTATCAAAGGTTTCGGGGAACGTGTCAGCCAGTTCATGGAGAATCCACTCCAGGGAGCGAGGGGCGCGGTTTCGTCCGTGCTCACGGCGCTGGGTCCCTTTGGTGTCGCGGTCGCCACCGGCGCGGCTGTGCTCGGCACGATTGCGGTGTCGGCTTTCGAGGCGGCAAAGAGCCTCGGCGAGTACGGCACGCGCGTGAAAGATGCAGAGTTGCGCACCGGTTTGACCGCGAAGGAGGTCGGACAGTTCGGCTTCGCGGCGCGGGCGGTCGGGCAGGACATTTCGATTGTCGAGCGCCTCATGCGCGGCATGGCCCAAGCGGCGAACGACAATTCCAACGAAGGTGAAAAGGCGCGGGCAACGATGCGCGCGATGGGGATCGAGTTTCACACGGCTACGGGAGAGATGAAACCCACTTCCGAGATCCTGATCGAGCTGTCAGGGGGACTGAACAGGCTCCCTGCGGGGTTTGAGCGCGACGCCGCTGCGATGGCGCTATTTAAGAAGGTCGGCGTCGAGGCGATTCCGTTCATGACGGAACTGAACGAGAACCTGCGCGTCGCCCACGAGCAAGGTTTCGGTCCGACCGAAGAGGACATCCATCGCTTTTCCGAATACCAGCGTGAAGTGACCGTGCTCGAAACCAAGTGGGACTCGCTGGTCCGCAAGTTCAAAGAGGGGCTGGTCATCAGTGTGACGTGGGTCGGGAAGGGCGTCGACTGGTTCCTTGACAACATCTCAACTGCTCGCGATGAGGAACGGGAACACCGCGAAGAGATCCAGGCGCTTCAGGACGCCGCGCAGATCAAGGCGCTGGGCGGTTACGGCGCGAGCATGTCCGTTAGCGCGCATCGCAAGGAAGCGGCGGACATGGAACGTCAGGCGCCGGACATCATGAAGAACCGCGATGCCACTTTGAAGCGCATTGAGGATCTCCGGGCCGAACAGGAACGACTGACGGGCGGTTTCGGCCTTCTGCAAGCGATCGCTCCCACCCGCGATGAGGAAGATCGTTCGAAGAAGGCGAGCGACATCCAGGACCAGATCCAGCAATTGCAAAAGATGCTGGCGGATGCCGAGGCAGCCACCAAGCGGAGCGATCTGCATGCGGGCAAGGAGGAGACGGATCGGATTCGCGCCCGGTTCTTCGGCACGCACGACGGGATGGAAAAGGCATACGCCGACGCGAAGAAGGATGTCGAGCGGCTGCAGAAAGAATTACTCGAACCAGACAAGCCGTTGACGAAGGCTGAGGCGGTCGATCTGGATAAGCAGCTAAAGGCGGCTGAAGCCAATGAAGCGCGCCGCAAGGCAAGCCTGGATGCCGTCGCCAAGAACGCGGAGCAACTCAAGGAATTCCAGCGCCAGGCTGCCGACTTCGAGAAAAAGGGTGACGAATCTGAACTCGACGCGATCGGCAAAATCTATTATCAGCGCGATCAGCTTTTGAAGCAGGCCGCGCAAGTGAAGGCTTCTGAAACGGAGATCGCCGCGATTCGGAAGTCTGCCGAGGACCAGGCGTCCGTCTTGTACAAAAAGTCATGGGAGGAATTTGAAAAGTACGCAGAGAAGGAAGATGCCGAGCGGCGGAAAAATGCGCTGGCGATGATGCTGCCATCGAAGGAGCAGATGAAGGAGTGGGAGGAATACTTCGCAGCGCAGGAAAAGATCGAGGACGTTGGAGTCCAGGCGCAGCGTGAAGCTGCTTCGCGACGCGCCGCGCGATCCGGGCGCATGGCGGAACTGACCGCCGGTCAGGAAACGCCGATGGCAATGTCCGAGTCCGAAAAGCAGGAGCTGTCGGATCGAAAAGAAGTGGAGGCCGCGCAGCAGGCGTATCAGGCCAGGCTCGACCTGGCGGTCCAGTTGGCCGGTATCGAAGCGGAACGAATCTCGAAAGAGGAAAATGCGGCGAAGCGATCCGTCCTGGCGGCGCAGGCGCAGAAGGATCTGTTCACGGAACTCGCCCAGGCGCAGGACCAGTTCGAGGAAAAGCAGTCCCAGATCCAGCAGAAGCGTCAGCAGGAAATACAGTCACAGATCGACGGGTTGCAAAAGCAGGCCGAGCGGCTGTTCGATGTGCTGTTCACCAAGCCCAAGAATTTCGGTAAGGATCTGTTCAGCACGATTCACGCCGCGGTGCTCAAGCCGGTGACGGAAACGTTGGGTGGCGCGGTGGCGAACGTCGTGCATCCGATCATCTACGGGTCGGACGGACGCAGCGGGCTAAGCGGGATGTTGCGCGGCACCTCCCAGGATCCGGTGCGCGTATCCACGGACATGAACACGTCGGCGACCATGCAGAACAGCGCAGTGATGGCCAGCTTGACGGCGATTCTTGCCGCCAGCATGGGAGTGGCAGCGCCATCGATGTCGGGCGGCACTGCTGGCGTGCCGTCGATCTCGATCCCGTCGATTTCGGCCCCGGCGAGTGCGAGCGCGAGCCTGAGTTTACCAACGATCTTCGGGGGTGGCCTCTCGCTCGGTGGACCATCGACCGGCGGCGGCGCAACCTCGGTTTCCGCGTCTGGGACTCCCGATCTTCGCGACCTTCCGTTGCATTCCACTTCGGGGAGCGCTGGCTTCAATCCGCTGAGTTTGCTGTTTCCAAGTTCCAGCAAAGGGATGGGCGGGCTTGCGGGGAGTATCTTCAAGCCCGGTGGCCTCACCGGCATGCTCGGAAATCTAAAGAATTCCGTCTACAACTCCGGCGGCATCATCATGGGGCCAGGCGTCGGGACGACCGCAGCCGGAATCGGTGGGCCGCTGGGCACGGTTGCTGGCGTGGCCTCCAGCCCGGCGGCGGGCATGGCCGGCCTGATGCTCGGCATGAACGGAGTCCAGCGTCAGGGTGTGGGCGGAACGGTCGAGGCCGGTCTGGGCGGCGCGCTCGCGGGCTTTTCGCTTGGCTCGCAGATTGGTTCGCTCGGAGGTCCTATGGGCGCGGCGATCGGCGCTGGTGCCGGCGTCCTCGCCGGAGTCATCAGCTCCGTGTTCTTCGAATCGCCGCAGAAGAAAGCTCATGACGACATCCGGAGCATCTACGGTGTGAATATCCCGCAGAACAGCGGCACGATCAAGCAGGTGGTCCAGATCGCGCAGTCGCAGTTCGGTGGCGACGTGGCGGTGGCCGTGCGGTCGCCTAGCGTCCGTCAACTCGTAATGCTGTATTCGGAGGCCACCGGCCAGAAGATGCCGCTGTCGGCCACGACGCCGTATGCGGGCAGCCTGGTCGAACAGGGCGGCAACGTCTATCAACAAGCCAGCTACCAGGACGGCCAGGCTCACACCTACGCCTCGAACATCCCGACGCTCGGCGGGATCGCATCGGGAACCTACCCGACTCCCGGAGGCCCGAACACCTCGGGCGGCACCGGCGCGACGTACCTTTCGATGAACGTGAGTGGCAGTGACGCCGCGAACTTCATGACGGGCCAGTTCGTGACGCCGCAGTTCGTGACCGACCAGGCGATGGCGGCGCAGTATTCGAGCTACGGCCGCACGCAGCAATCCGCCAACATGCAGTTGCCCGGCTTGACGGTGTCCTGACACTGGCATCCCTCCATTACCCACAACAGGAATCGATATGCGGAGACTTTTTGTCTTTCTTATATGCGCTGTGCTCTGGCTATTCTGCGCTCCGGTGTGCCGAGCGCAACCGGCACTGACCACGATCAGTGACACGCTCTACAACATCGACGGGTCGCTGATGGATGGCAATATCATCGTGACCAATGCGGCCTTCTCGGTCGGAGGCGTGCCGATCGCGCGCGGTGCGCGTGCCTTTCCGATCACGAGCGGGGTCGTCAACATTCAGCTCGCACCAACGGATCACGCGAGTCCGGCCATCGCTTACACAGTTAACACGGTCTCAAACGGGCAGACCTCGACGAGCGTGTGGTCGGTGCCGACAATCCCGTCGTCCCGGTGCCCATCGGGGACTTGCACCATCGTCGAGGTCACGACGCTCTACACACCCGGCCCGACGACGACGGTCGCGCTTTCGCAGCTCTCAACGCAAGGCGCCACAAACGGGCAGATGATCTGTGAGACCGCAGGTGTGGCGGTCTGGTGCAATCCGCCCGCCAGCGGCGTTACGTCCTTTGACGGAAGGACCGGCGCAGTCTCGCCCGCAGCGAACGATTACAACTTCAATCAGCTCGCGGGTGCGGCTTCGGTCGGCCAACTGCCGACAGGAATCCCGGCCTCCAACATCGGAGGCGGCAGCGTCGGGAATACGGCTTTCGGATACGTCGCCAACCTGACGAGCGATGCGCAAGCCCAGCTCAATGCGAAGCTCGCCGTGGCGAACAATCTGTCCGACGTGGGCAGCCCAGCGACTGCGCTGTCGAACCTCGGCGGGCTCCCGAAAGGTACGGTGATCACCTGGATCGATCAGTATTGCAGCGTACCGGGAACCTATGACGACACCTGTTTCTCACGCGCTTTCAGCGCGGCCGGGTCCACAGCGAATGTGACCTTCATGATGGGGCCAAACACCTATACGCTGCAAAACGGGCTCTCGATCTCCAGCACGACCGGTTGGACCGTCATGGGTCTGAAGGCTCGAAGCAAGCTCACCGTGAAGAATGGATTGAACACCGCGATGCTGAGCCTGACCTCGACCACCGATTTCGCGATGAGGGATGTGTTCGCCGACGGAAATTATACGAATCAGACCAGCGAAGCCTCGGTTATTTCGGCGACGGGCATTGTCGGGCTGATCCTGGAAGGGAATCGGTTCGCCAACGTAAAGGGCCGGGCCGTGGTGGTGAGCAACTCGGCTTATGACTTTACCGACGGCCTGTTCATCGTGGACAACATTATCTCGGGCACCACGGATTCTGCGCTTTATCTGGCGTTGCGCTACGACGGCCTCACGATCACGGGGAACCGGATCGATGGCATCGGCATCGACGGAAGCAACCCGCAGAAGGCCGCCGCGATCTATGTCACCCACGGCAGCACCTCCGGCGGTCTCCTGATGGTGGGCTACAGCGGGAACTACATCATGGCCTCGCCCAACGTCAACGGCAACACCTACCTTCAGTACGGCATTCTGTTCGACGCGGTCCCCGGGCCGCCCATCAACGATCTTTCTAATTCGTATACCAACGTTGGGACCAACTGTGGCAGCATCAATAACGCCGCGAACTGCGTCACGGCCATGCCCAGCGTGGTGAACGGGAACGCGACTCAGATCTTCCCGGTCGGATACTGCTCCTCGGTCGGCGCGACTCCCAGTCCGAGTCCGCAGTTCATGGGGTCGAGTGCGGCCATGCAGTGCATTTCGGTTGGAGGCACGCCGATGGCGGCGGTTCCGCTGGCCCACGGAAACGGCGACATATATGCATCGATGCTGTTTGAGACTCCGGCGACGTACAATTCGGTGACCCTGTCGTGGGCAGGTTACTCGGATGCCTCCGGCGGCAACATTGACTTCATCGTGCTGATGGCGTGCGCGCCGTTCAGCACATCGAGCGGGCCGTCCTTTCCTTCCATGCCGGGAGGTTCCACCACGGCTCCTGTGACGTCGGGCGGCGGCGGCTACTCGATAAGCAGTTCCTCGATCAACGAATTTGTCGGGCCGTACGGTCTCGGCATCAACGCGTCCTGTCCTAACCCGCTGTCAGGCGCCGTGATCACAAGGCTGTACCGGCGTGGCAGCAACAGTCCTGATACGAACACCGGCACCTTGTGGATCGTTTGGGCCAAGCTTGAACAGAGCTTCACGGTCCACTAGCAGTCATCAGATCATGCCCGGAAATATTCAATACGCCGTGCCGAGCGGCGTGATGCCGGCTTCGCTGTGCACCGCCTTCACGGAGTTGCGCGAATACGTGCAGCTCCAGAACCAGTATCACGACGGCACGATTCAGAGGTCGCAGCTCGCGCAGACATCGCGCCGGACGTTCCGCCTGAGCAAGCGGTTGACCGCATCGTTGCTCGCGGCGCTGTACAGCTTCTGGGTCTCGCAGAACGCCGGCATGACGCCGTTCGCGTTCTACAATCCGTTCGATGTGGCGTCAGGCCAGCAGATCGGTAGCAACTACGATTCTACCGGCAACAACACGCAGGGGCGCGTGACGGTTGTGTTCCGCGGCAACTGGGCGCAGGCCACGGACGTAGCGCGGACCAACGTGCAGGGACTGGAACTGGTGGAGGTAGCATAGGCGTTCGAGGCTTTTAAACTTGCCTAGCCCACCAACTGCGATAAATCCCGAATGCGCGCTGCGCGCCCGCATGGATTAATAGCGGAAGGCTTCTTAAGGAAATTGAATGGCAGGATAGAACATTGATCGTTCGACCAAACGGCGAAGGTGAATAGCGCGCCTCGATTCTCACAGTTTTACGCTAATGACCACCAAGGAGAAAGCGCGCATTTTGTCGCCCGACCGGCTTCGCGATCCTCCACCGTAGGCTTCCGTCTGATATGCTTCTCAGAACGCTTCCCGTTGCTTTCGGAGAGGTCAATATCCGTGACGGATCTGGAAAAGTCTCTATACGTCGCCTGGATTGGGCGCTTCGGCAAAAAGAAGGTTCTAGAACTCACGGCCAACCAAGCTGGGGCGAAGACCAGCGACAGGATTAGGGCGCTCATCAAGGCAAGCAGTCAGGCCACTCTGAACGCATTATTGCTCGAAGGGTTCCGTGGGTATTTTCACCAGACCGTTTTTCTGCGCAGACCCAAGCAGGCTGGGCAGACGATCCAGGCCCTACTCAAGGTGAAAAGCAATTCCGATGATCGTGTGCATGTGCAAAGTCGAGAGGTGAGCGCTAACGGTGACCGAGCACGGCTCTTGCTCATGGTGACGCGCAGAATGGACTTCGTCCTCGCCCAAAGCAGTTCCATTCATGCGGTGGACGTTCCATTCCCCGTCGCCTTAGATATCTCAAACAATGCACTGATCGTTCAGGTCATGACGATGCAGAGCGGAGTGTTCACGTGGGGGAAAATCGTCGGGCAGGACTTCCGCCGCATCCTAACGTTTGTCCGGGCTGACTTCTTCAATGACCAGGTTCTCGCGTTCATTGGCTCTTCTGGCGGCGATTCTGGCAATTATCTCGATTGCTCGAAGCGCGCGGTAGAATTGATGAAGAGTGAGCGCGTGGACACATACGGCGGGAAGTATGAGGCGGGGGCCGATGGGCATACAGAGCACAAAACAGTTCGCGGAAAGGGCAAGAAAGCCTTACGCGAATCCCGCCCGAAGGATTTTCAAAGCCTAATCGGTGCCGCGCGCATCATCAACTGCGAATTGATCTTTCGATCGAAGCATGCGGGTCTTGAGGCAGGCTCCAAAGTTGCTCTATACCCGTCCATCGGAAAGATAGCGTTTCGCTCAAACCTGGAAGGATGCGACCCAGATGGCTTCATTAAAGCTATGGCTAAACCATAGCGCGTGGTGGCCTTGGCTGGCGAAGCGCTTCTTTCGGCTGGAAGAAATTGAGCGCTTTGTCGCGACCACCGGCGAGCGCTATCTTGATGCCGATCTCTGGGCTGGCATCCAAGGAATTTCTACCGATGAGGCCGAGCTACAACTCCAAGAAGGCGTTAGGGCGGGCAGGCTCCAGCAGTGCTTTCTCTATGAATGGTCAGACAGCCCGGTGCAGTTCATCGTGCCTCGTGACTTTATAGGGCGCAAGGTGAAACTTGCAGAGATTGGCTACGTTGGCGAGGATGACACCCGCACAATCGAGATTTCCCCTTTCCGAGTCAGGGCGGTTTTCATAACTGCGGATGCCGAGTAATTTATGGCACTGAAGAAGCCAGTTCCCGTTGGCGATATAAAGCCGGTCCGCGAAGAGGCGCTAGGGCTAGCATTGGATCTTGCTCGCATACGGGTGAATGTTGAGCTGACCAAATTTCGATTCAAATCTGGCGGGCTACTGCTGTTTCTTTCCGTGTTGATTTTCTTGGCCGGTGAATCTATAGAGGTGGGGAAGCATTTCAGGCCAGAGTTCCCAGATCGTGCATGGTTTGTAGCTAAGATGCTGTTTCTAGTGGGTTTGGCGTTCGCCGGAAGAGAAATTGTCGAAGCGGTAATTGGCGGCTGGAAGAGTGTGTTTAAAGGTAGCGAACAATCTCACGGCCAGTAGTTCGCGCACGCTCCAAACGTTAATCGGTCAGGTTCGCTTCCATCGCAGGCGTCACGGCGCAACGCGCCAGGAATCCGGCAAACTTTGAAGTAAGCGAACCACAACGCGTAGGCTGCATGCAGATGATCCTAGCGTTTGCTGAAGGCGTTCGTCATGCGCGCATTCCCACGCGAATATCCAAATCTTGCCTTCCGATATGGCTCCTGCAGATTCGCTTCGGATCGGGGTTACCCATGACGGAGACCAGCTCCGTTGAGACGATCTCAGACGGCGCTTAGCGCTTCGCTCTCGCGCGGCGAGCGATAAACCAATGCAAGCGCTTGTCGTTACCTAGCAGCGCATCTGAAGATAACGCTCGCCAGAACCACCTCCGCCCTGTTATGTCCGATACGATCGGCCGCATCACCGTGCCCACGGTGATCAACTCCGGCCAAACATTCCCGCTTACCACGCAGTACCCCTTCGGTTTCTCTGTCGAGCGCCCGGTCATCGTGCATCGCTTCGGCAGCCTCGACGCGAAGCAGGAGCAGCGGTATTACGTCGGCATCGGACCACGTAAGTTTCAATTCAAGCACCCGAACTTGAATTGGGCCGAGGTGAACCAGCTCAGGGCGTTCTGGGAGTCGATGCAGGGGCCGTGGCAGGCGTTCACCTACACCGTCCCGAACCCCGATGGAACGACCAGCAGTGTGCTGGTCACTTTCGAGCAGGTGCCGATCTCGTTTGAGTACCTGCGCAACGCAGCGCAGATCGGACTCAATTTCATCGAGGTCGTCGACCCGACAGGGGCACCCACCTACACGATCACCTCCACCTGCCTGCGGTTTCCCTCGACCTCGTTGTCCACAGCGTTGCTTTCCGAAGTCCAGCAGATCATCCCGCTCATCCACATCCGCGTGCGCGAATCCGCGGTCGCCGACATCTATCTCTCCGACCGGCGGGCCACGGTGGGCGGCCAGCTCTACCTGCCGCGTCTCATCGGCATCGGCGAGGCCGGCTCCGACGTTCTGATCTCGCAGGACATCAAGGGCACCTCCGATAACGTCCGCTTCACGTTCGGCAACGGCGACCGCGTCATGACGCAGCTCGCCAACGATACGGACCTGAAGTACGCCGAGATCGACCTGTGCCTCTTCCACGTCAACTCCGGGATTCTGCTCCAACTCTGGAAGGGCGTCGTCCAGAACTTCACCAGCGACGGCACACCCGTCTTCCCGGTGACCTGCTCCGACGGCTTCTTCCAGATCATGAACCAGTACCCGGAGCGGCAGGTCAGCCGCCAGTGCTGGAAAACTTACAACGACGGCGTCAACTGCCCGTGGGCCGCCAAAGGCGCGAGTTCCGCCGCAGTGACCGCCGCCGGCGGCGATCCCACGAGCTGCGACTATTACCTCGAATCGGCAAACGGCTGCCAGGTGCACGGCATGTCTCCCTACTTCGGCGGGCACCAAGCCGACCCGCAGGGCGTCGTCATTAAGGACGATTCCACCGGTTTCCTCGGGTTCGGCCGCAACACCGTCACCGCAACGTCGATCGTTTCGGACACCATCTGGGGGCTGGCGCTGCCGGAGATCTGGTGCAACAGCGGCGGTAATCCTATCTTCGCGTTCATGGCGAACGCGCTGATGGTGGCGTATCGCGACGAATCGACTTTCGCGGACTCGCTCGGCATTCTCTGCGCCGGCCCGATTGGCGGATTCACCGGGATGTACGTGGTCACCAACGCGGATGGTTACCGCTACGTGGTGGCTCCCATGGTGGATGGCTACACGCCGCAAGGGTTCGCGGTGAATGGCAATCTGAACGTAGTCAAGGATTCGCCCATCGGCGCGCCTCGCGAAGTGCTCGGCAACGACCCCGTAAATCCCACCTTCGATTATTTCTCGCTTGGCTCCGGCAGTCCGCAAACTTGGGAGCCGAACGTCTACGCGGCCGGAACCGCCGTGTGCGAGATTCGCATCGTCAAGTCTTCCACGATCCAGCCAAGCACCCCTGACCAGCACCAAATGACGGTCCCGATCGACTACGGCATGTGGGGATGGACTTGGGATCAGAGCGGCAACCGGACGGCGGTCAAGGGTCTCATCAATCCATTTTGGATTGCGGTGAACATGCTGCTGCGCGCGATGGGTTTGTATGGCGATCCGTCCACCGGCTCAGATCCGGCAGGCGGAGCAGGCCCGGCGTCTTCCGACCAACTCGCCACGTTCGCTCTGCCGTCGCTGATTGTGGGCGACGGAAGTGGAGCGGCTGAGATCGCCGCAGCCCAGGTCGCGGCCATTCTCGGAACCGGCACCGAGACGCAGTTTCAGTTTCAAGGAATCATCAGTGCCCAGAAACCGTTCCGCGACTGGCTCACCGAGGTCCTGAATTGCTGCCTGGGCTTTTACACCTGGGAGTTTGGACAATTGAAGCTCGGCTGCCGGATCAACGCCAGCGCGGGGGATGCCTACACGCTCGCCAACTCTCTTTATCAGACGCTTCGGCTGACGCCGATCCAAGCTGGCTTCGAGCACCTAGTGATTTCGTTCGCCGATGTCGCCTATCAATACCAGGCGAACACGGGCGAGTATTGCGACAAGAGCCACGCGGCCTACTACGGGCGCGCGGGTTCGCCGTTGACCACGCAGATGCACTCGGTGGGATGTTCTTCTCTCAGCCAGGCACTTCGGATCGCTGCTACGCGAACGCGCGAGGAACTCGGGGGCGTGACGCCCGCGGAATGGCGCGACGCACGCACCGCTGCGTGGCAGACCACGTTGCTCGGCCTCGGCAACGAGGTCGGACAAGTCGTCTCGATGACGCATCCGGACATTCCGGGCGTCCACGGCACGTGCAGTGTCTCCGGCAGCACGGCTACATGGGTGAGCGGCGATCCGTGGACCTACGCCCGGACTACGACCGGAGATACCGAGCTGATCAACAAGGAAATACTGATCGACGGTTCGCAGGTGACGATCACCGCAGTCGCCAGCGACGGCTCGACCATCACCACTTCTCCAGCGCCGCCAAGCGGAACCGGCCTGGCATTCCGGGTCGTCACCATGTGCTTCCGCATCCAACGCTGGAGCCTGAAGAAGGATTGGTCGGTGCAGATCGAGGCGCAGACCGTCACGGCTTCCATGTACGACCTGGATGTCGGGCCGAAGCCGATGGACGTCGTGCCAGCGCCCCTTCCCGCGCTGTTCTATCCAATCCCGCTCGGGCCGGTGTGGGCGCCATACCAGGTGCAGGCGTCTTCGAGCGACGCGCTGTTTCCCAGCGAGTGGACCTTCGATTCCGACCAGGAATACACCACGCTCGCCGATGGCAGCGCGCTCGCGAGCCTGATCGTCACCGGCAAACTTCCGGTGAACGAGTTCAGCGCGACCGGTGCGGGCGCGCCGGGAATCGGATCGATTACGCAGAACACAACGGGCGGATCGTTGCCGGCGAGCGTCACGTTGTGGGTTGCCATTTGCGCGATCGATTCGAACGGCCTTCCGTCAGTTCCGTCGAACATTATCATCATCGGTACGTCGGCATCGGGGACGGACACGTTCGACTTGCAGAGCATCATATGGCCGCCGGTCGCGGGGCTCGTCTCCTACGTGTTGTTCGTCGGAACGCAGCCCGATCTAATCTGCGCGCAGGCGACCGGGACGTTGACCGCTGGTACGGGCAACACCTACACGCCGAGTTCGATCACGTTCGGCGGGCCGGTGGTGCGTTCGACTTGGGCGCTGCCGTCGCCGTACGTCGCCAAGGTTCGCATCAAAGCCAAGCTCCTCCTGCACTCGGGTGTTGCCGGGGTTGCGGTCACCACAGTCTCGACCAACACGCTGGTTTGTTCCGAATTAGTCGACACTTCGTCCACACCGTTCAGTCCCGTCGGCCGCATTCTTTCCGTAATCGGCAGGCCCAACGGCAGCACACCGTTTGCGAGCTTCAACGTCACGGCGTTCGTGCCCACCACTGGGACGATCACGCTGGACCGCGATCCCACGGGGATTGTGAACGTAGGCGACGCAGTGGTCATTCGCAACCAAGCGTCGGGTCTGTCAAGCACACCTACTGCCATCACTCAAGTCACCGACCCCGGCTACCAGAACGTCGCGAACAGTTACGGCGGCCTGACGGTAAGCGCGGAGATCGGCAACCTGATCCGCGTGATCGCGGGCACTGGTCGCGGCCAGCCTCCAAGTGCGATAACGGCCAATACCTCGACTCAGTTGACCTTCCAGCCGCCGTTGCTCATGGACGACACGTCGGTGTGGATCGTCGAGGCGCCCGCGTGGGCGTTCCAGGCGGATTCGACCAGCATCGACAATGCGAACCCGCTAACGCCAGTCAGCCTCTCGGTGCCGACCGCGAACTTCATCGAGCAGCCGATGCTCATTGCCGGTTTCACCGTGGATGTCAACGGCAACGAATCGCCGGACGGCGACCAGCCTTTCCGCGAGGACTGGATCTATGGCGAAGTCGGCGCGCCCTCGGGCGAGATGAAGATCTCGATTCCCGGTACGCTCGCAATTGGGAGTAACCTCGGTCCGGCGGCGTTCTATACCTCCACCGTCGCGTTGCAGAACGGCGTGACGTGCATGGTGAAGCAGGCACCCGTCGGAGCGGACCTCGTCATCCAGGTCTACGCCGGAACCACGCTGCTATTTACCGTCACGATCGCGGCAGGCTCAACAGTCGGGTCCGCGACAGGCACTCCTGCGATCGGACCAGAGACGCCGGTCATCATTAATCTCACCGCCGTCGGCACGACGTTCCCCGGATCGGATCTCACCGTCGCGCTGTCTTGAGAACCTGTGCCCACTGAAGCAATCCACAAGCTGGAGCCTCACCGAACGATGTATCTGCGCGGCTTCGACCGCCGCGGATGCGCCGCGTCTCTGAACAACGCCACGGCCTCCGGATTCACGGTCAGCGGCGTCTTCAGCGACCAGGCTGATTTTGCGGTCCTGGTGCTGTTCGATGCCGATGACCAGTTCGGTCATCTCTTCACCACGAAATACCTTCCCGATTTCTCGCTTGCTGGAGTCACGCTCGACTTCGACCTGGCGATCACCAACGCGCAGAATCCCGTCAGCCGCAAGTTTCAGTCCGTCCCGTGGGGCGCGCTCAGCTACATCACGAAGTCGGAAACGCCCGGTACCATCTCTCTCCTGCCGATGGCGACCTCCGTTACCGGCATGGCGGCGGCTTCTCAGACCTTCACGGTGAACGGCACGCCCGCCCTGTACGACCGCGTGGATCTCGTCTACTTGAGCAACATCGTTTACGACTACCTGGTATCGGCTACGCTGTCGCCGGGACCTTCGACGGTGACGTTCGGGTTCTTCAATTACCTCGGCACAGGATACGACCACACCATCACCATCGGGTCCAACACGTACTCGCACGTCCAGCTTTCAACCGATGGTTCCGGCGACATCGCCATCGCGCTGGCCGCCGCAATCAACGCCGCCAACGATCCGAACGCGACCGCTTCCGTGAGCGCCAACAACGTGATCCTCACCGCCCGGACGAACAGCGGTGCAAGCATTAGCTGTTCCGCATCCGACGGCAACGGCCCAGGCACCCTCTTCGAGTCGCAAGGCGCTTGCCCCTTCATCGCCGCGCAACTGGCAGCACAGATCAACGGGACCAATTGGGCCTTCCTCAACCCCACGATCGCGCTGATGGCAACGGTGAGCGGCGCGAGCTTCACCGTCTATGCTGCGCGGTACGGTACCGTCAACACCTCTGGCACGTCGGTATCGTTCGCCTCCGGCCAGAACTTCCTGGGATCGCAAGCCGGCGATCCGATCCTTATTAATAATGTCCAGTACGCGATCGCGTCGGTAACGTCGCCCACGTCGGCCACCCTGACGACCTCCGCTGGTACCCAAACAGGCGTCAACTATCTCGCGCCGACCGGCGGCCGCGACGGCAATGCCATCGAGTTGCTGGAGATGCACAAGACCTCAACCGCGTACTTGACTCCGGCGGGTGCATCCAAACTCACCGGCGGCGCAGACCCGTCGTCCGTGCATTTCCACATCGATTTCACAGCAAGCGGAATCGACTCGCTGCGCCAAGCGTGGCTCACCTTCGCGCCCGCACTGAACTACGACTCCGGGTCGGTCAATCCCGCGCTGGTCGCCTATCAGCCGAGCACATGGAGCGCGGTTTTCAGCAACTGGACCCTGTCCGATCCCAGCAGTGTGCTGCCGCTGAAGATCGCTGGACCAGGAAGCGTGACGGTCGGCAGCCGCGACTTCTGGGCAAGCTTCGCCGGCACCGGCTGGAGCGAGCAAGTAGGCTTTTACTTCCGCGGCTTCGCGCAGCAATCGTCGAACCCGACCGACCACGTGACCATCACGTACTCGTGCCAGTACACGCACAATCTGTATCTCGGCACGTCCCTCTCGTCAGCAAGCGGCCAATTGACTGCCACCTTGGACGGCGTGGCGCAGCCGACGATCGACACCTACGCCGACACCACCTCACCGGTTTCCGCACGCCGCCTCATCGCCTCGAGTGTCGCGCCCGGCGCCCACGCGGTGGTCCTCACGGTATCCAGCGGTCACAACTCGCTCTCCACCCGCACCAGTTGCCTCTTCGATTATCTGCAAGCGGCCGTCCTGACAGACGTGCAGTCGCCCGCGACGACCTATCCCAACGTCAACTGCGCATGCGATTTCGATACCGCGCAGACCTACGCCATCGCGCCCACACGCGCATTCTGGATTCTAAGCAAGGCCGGATTCGCCGGCGACATCGACTTCTATTCCGGCGTCTTCTTCGCCTTGAAGCGCGTGCGCTCGGGTGGAAACTTCCATCAGGCCGTCATCACGATTTCCGCAGGGTTGAGCGGCTTCAATCTCGGATCGCTCTATGGCGACGGCGACGCGATGTTCCTGCAGGTGGGAGGGAACAGCTACGGCGACGGCCTCGGCACCGCATTCGGCGCGGCAGTCTATCCGACCGACACCGTGGATACGCTCGCGGAGCGGTTCGTCAACGCGATCAACGCACTATTCGTCGGGATCTCGGCAGCGAAGACCGGGACCGGCCAGCTAACGATCACGACGCTCAGCCCCGTCGCTGGCTTCACACTGTTCACAAGCTATGCGGCGGGAACGGGCGCGAATGGCGCGAACCCGTCAACCGGGTCGATCACCTTTAGCGGTGACATCAAGGCAGGTAACGAGGGCGTATGGCAGGTGGACGCATCGCAATCGCAACCCCTCAATCGGGCTTTCACCGACTATCTAGCCGACTTCTGCGCGCAGGTCAACGCCGCCGGGCAGACGATGACCGTTTCATTCTCCCAGGAACTGCTCGCGCCGCCCGATGCGAACACGGCCGCTGGAGCATGGGCGCAGCGATTCGCGAACGGCACTCAGGTCCTCACCGATACCGGCTTTGGAAGCTGGGGCTCCGGCTTCGTCGAGGCGGTCAGCGGCTCCAGCCCGATCACGATCCAGCAGACCGGCCACGGCTACATTACCGGGAACACGGTTCACATTTCGAGCTCAACGCAATCCGGCGTCTGGGCGATCACCGTCACGGACGCCAACCACTATCAGCTCACCACGCTCGTCTCGGGCGGCTACACGCCCAACGTCGGAGACGCAACTTTCATCGATCTCCAAACCACGCAGTGCACGTTCAATCCGTCCACCGTAACGCCATACCTTGCAGCCTGCTACCTGCAGGTGGCGGGAATCATGAGCACCGCTGGTCTGACGCCATGGCTCCAGTTCGGCGAGTTCCTCTGGTGGTTTTTCAGCGTGGTCCAGAACCTCGCGGTGGGATACGCGAGCTGGACATCGCCAATTTCGATCGGCACGGTCAGCCCGCACGGCTTTTCCACGAGCCAACGAGCGATCCTCGCTGGCGTCCAAGGAAACACGGCGGCGAACGGAGACCAGACGATTACCGTAACGGACGCGACCCACTTCACCCTCAACGGCACGAGCGGGAACGGGAATTACGTCGGCGGCACCGGGACATGCAGCGGCGGCGGGATGGCTTACTATGACGCCTACACGGTGCAAGCCGCCCAGACCGCGCTCGGCCGGTCCCTGGCCACGTTCTACACCCAGGACGACGATCCGACCGTCAACGGATCGGCCGATGCGAACTTCCTCGCCAGCCTGATCCAGAGCCACATCGATTCCATCCGCAACACCGTACTCGCAGCTTACTCCGGCGCGAAGTTCGAGCTGCTCTGGCCGTATGACGTAAACTTCGCGACGTGCTACTACACGCCGGATGTCCCCTACCCACAGGGCGGACGCCTGAACCGCGCCGTCAATCTCCCGTCGCAGTATCTGACTCAGGCAGGCTCGGGTCTCGACCGCCTCAAGATGGAGGCGCTGTCCTGGGGATCAACTTACCGGAACTCGACCAACGCGCAGGCCACGATCACATTTCCGGTGACGACTCCGGGCAGTTGGCCCGTGACCGCGACGGCGTACCTGGTGCCGTGGTTCAACGGCGGGTGTCCGTGGACGATGGAGTACGTGTGCGCCCTTGACCAGTCGATTCCCCTCGTTTGCTTTTGGGCCTTCGACCACCTCTGCCTATTCAGTTGGCCCTTGCCGCTGCGAACGGAAGTCAGCCGTGCGACCTTTCCATAAAAAGGTGTCGGCACCTTACGCTGCGTTCTTCTCCGCCGACTCGCGAGCCTGCGCTCTGGCTTCCTTCGACTGCTGCTTTTCGCGGGCTGTCGCGACGCGTTCCTGAATCGCGCGGGTCAACTCGTCCTGCCTCTGCAACTGAACGATTGTGTAGTCGCCCGTCATGCTTACGGTCGCGTGACCCGCGATCTTGCTCGCTTCGATGGCGCTCCCGCCGACTTCCTGCCGCCACGTGATATTGGCCCGCCTGAATGAATGCAGCCCGAAGCCCTCGAAATCGCACTCGGCGTCCTGCGCCGCGATCTTGAGCGCCTTCCGGACGCCGGAATCCCACATCGGCTTGGTACGGTCCTCCTCCTGCGCGAAGATCCAGTCGTTCGGCTGCGTGATTCCCTTCTTGGCGATCCACGCCCTGTACCGGTCGGCCAGCGTGCCCAATGCCAGCATCCTCCTGCTGTTCTTGGTCTTCGGCTCGTCCACATCGCCTCGGCAATGGCGTTGCTGAATCTTGACCGTACCGGCGTTCAGGTCCACGTGTTTCAATTGAAGGCCGACCGCCTCGGAGATGCGTGTCCCGGTTGAGATGCACGTCTCGCAAATCAGCAATTGCGGGTCCACCAGACGCGCAAATACCTCTGCTGTCTCCTCGTGAGTGAGGATGCGGTCTGGCCGAACGCTCCATTTTCTGCCCAGCTTCACACGCGTCATCGGATTGGCGAATGTCTCGTCAAGGATCTCCCACTCCTGGGCGCGGGCGAAGATGCCGCTCATGATGTTCCGCAAGTCGATCATCATGTGCCAGGAGGAGCAATTGTGCTGGAGCCAATCGAGAATTTCCTTCGACCGGAACTCTCCGAGGCGTGTGTCCTTCCATCTCGGCAGGATGTGGTTGTCGAGGCGAGACCGGTATTTCTCACGGGTCGGCGTCGCCAGTTTGACCTTCAGATTGTCCACGTAGTCCTTCCGCCACAGCGCGGCCAGTTTGCCGAATATGATCGCGCGTACGTCGACCGGCTGCTGGGCCTGTACAGCCGCGTCGCACCGCGTCGGCGCAGTGTTCAGTTCCGCTAGGAAGTCGTCCCGTTTCGTCTCTGCCCCCCGCTTCGTGAGCCCATCCTCGCCCTTACTCGGGCCGATCGTGTGGAACTTCCGGCTGGTCTTCACCCGGCCATCGGGGAGCATCTCGTCATGCCAGTAGCGAAAGAACCAGTAGGATCCTTTCCGATCCTTCCGCTCGTGCACCTTGGGGTGCTGAACTCTTCTGTTCACCACTACGCCTCCTGTCAGCGACAGAAGGCTAGCGTCATTCGACAACATAAGCAAGGTCCATAGTTTCAATCAGATGGAGACAGCCACTGGGGTTTCCCGTTGGCAGATATAGAGGGTTTCCCGCGCCCTGGTTATGCCCACGTAAAAAGTGCGGATCACCGAGTCATGGGGCGCGCCTTTACGTTGGTATTGGGCGTCTCCAGCCTGGCTAAGATCGGGGAAGAGATAGACGACATCGGCCTGGCCGCCCTTCACGGAGTGAATGGTCCCGACCACCACCTGCGGCGTATCGATGATCGCGCGCGGCCCCCAAGCGGCAGCAACGTCTGCGGGAAACTGCACACGACCGCGAACGTCCGTCGTGAGCAGCCGGCGCCACCAATTGAGGAGCGCGTGGTAGTCGCCGCCGCACGCATCCATCAGCGTCGTGAGGGCACCCGCCTCAAAGATCTCATCGAGTTGCTCCATGGTGGCCGTCTGCGCCCGATCAAACTCGAGGAGCTTCCCCTTCATTCCGTGCTTCAGGATTCCATGCGAAACTACCCAGTCTGCCCACAGCGCAATATCGCCGTAGGTCCACCGATGTTGACCGTCACCAAAATCGGGGTGCGCCACCAGCAATGCAAGGATGCGGCTGGCCGTCGAACCTTTCTTGCCAATTCGTAATGGATTCCAAAAGCCGTTGGACTTCCGGTACGGGTTGTGAAACGGGATACCGCGCTTTCGAAGCGCCGCTACCACGGGATGCAGCATGTAGGAGCACGCCGCCAAGAACATCACAGTCTTGCCGTTTTTCAGGTGCTGTTCGGCACTGCTGAGGATAAAATATTCCGGCGACTTATAAGTTCCAGTCGAGATCCGGTGAACAGCGCCCGGTTCCGGCCGCGCGAGGTAGATTTTCTCCTGGCGTCGAGTGAGCTGCCGGATCAGTTGGTCCGCGAGCCGATGCACGGACTGCGGCACGCGAAACGACTGCTTGAGGATGATCTTGTGATCGTCCGGTATGTCCGGGTCGAGGATGGCGTCCGGCGAAGCACCCGTGAACGAAAAAATGCACTGGTCGTCATCTCCAGCGACGATGAAGTAGTTTGCCCGCTCGCCCCATTTCCGAACTAGCGTCAACTGCATCCGGTTCAGGTCTTGCGCCTCGTCCGCGAAAATCACCGTCGGATTGGTGGGCGCCACGGGAACATCGTGGAGACACTGCTCGATGAGATCGGTGAAATCCAGAAGGCGTAGATCTCGTTTGTACCGAGTCCATTTGGCTTCGAATTGTCGTAACGCGAGCGGCCAGTCTTTGATCGGAATCAGCAAACCGCGATAGCGGCTCAACTGCTGCAGGATTTGATCGCCGTCCTTAGATTGTTCGATGGCTTCTTCGGCGGCCTCACCGTCAAGCTTGCCCTGCCTCTTTGTGGCGGTGAGGCCGAGGCGCGGATTCTCCCGATTCCACTCGTCCACACAGGACTCGGCGACCAACGGCGCGCCAAGGGCGTGATAGCAATGCGAATGCAATGTTCCGATCCTGTTCGGATTGATGGGCAAATCGCGGCCTGTCAATTCCGCGGCGGCGGCGCGGGAGAAGGACGTGACCAACACGGATGCAGGGCCGTACCGATCGACGGCACGTCGGATCTGGCGAGTGAGGTTGGTTGTCTTGCCGGTTCCCGGCGGGCCAAAGATGCGGTACTCCGATGTGACGCTGTGGTCTTTCTGCCCGATCTCATCGAGCGTGCCAGTAGCTTCTTCATTGCACATTGGTTTCCTCCTTCTGCGGTGAGTACTCGATTGGATCGAACTGATCCGTCGGCAGCATCCATCGGCTTTGCTCCCTGAAATTCGCACCGCGCACGCGGACGTTTTTTCCGCCCAGCGCCCCTAGCATCGACGCGACAGCCTTAACAGACAGCGTCTGGAAGGTGGTCTTGTTGATATACATCTGTAAGTCGCTGGCGCAGATTCCAATCTTGCCGTCGAGCACGATTGGTTTCCGCTGGGTTTGTACGGACTGGCCTTCGAGCGTGTCGATGAAGCCGGTTTCCGACAAGTACTGCGCAACGTACATCCGCGCCGAGCCTTCCCACTCGGTTTCTTCACCACCCTGCTCGACGATGCAGGCGTCCAGCATCGCTTGCGCCAATTCGTCCCATACCTTGGGCTTAAGCCGCTGAATCACCTTCCCGACTTGTCCTGCGATTGCCAGCTTGACGGAGTTCTGCGAGAGCAACTGGCCAACGTTGAGGAATTCGACCTTCCCTTCTTCCAGTTCCATATGGAAGGTCGGCTCCTTGCCCGTGAATTTCACGAAGCGGCAAATCCGGACACCTAGGATCTGGGAAATCTGCTGACACAGCAACGCCTTGGCGGTCGCCGGGTCCGGGCTGGCACTATTCCTCGCCCCCGCCGCCTCCGGCGCGCCGTCCGCGCCCTGGGGCGCAGCGTTGCCGGTCGTGGGGCCTGGAGTCGGCGCGCCGGTCAGAACAGCGGGGGCGTTTAGGCCCTGACTTTGCCGGGACGCCTTGGCGATCGCCCGCTGAAAGTAGTCCAAGCGCGTCCGCGGCTTCTGCCCGTATTGCCTCCGGTGGTGAATGATCAGATCGACGACCTGCTGGTCACTCAGGCCGGCCTCAGTTCCAAAATTCGCGAGCGCCAAGTCGTATCCCGACTGGCTTTGGTCCCTCAAGTCGTGACGCTGCCGCAGCCAGGTGTTCTTGAACCGCATGTCCGCAGCCATCCAGCCGTCAAGCATGTCCTGCGGTATCTGCGCGTCGGCATTGATCACGAGAGGCGTGTCCGTGACGCGTTCGGCCCACTCCTTCGCCGCCTTTTCTTGCGCCTGCAAGTCGGGAATCGCGGTGTCGTCGAGGTACTGTCTGAAATCGGAGAGGTTGTACCGCCGGTCACTGAACGAGTGGAGGACGACATCCTTCGGGTTGGCGCGGTCCTTGAGATTCTGTGTGCCTGGAATCCTTAGTATCCGGGCCAGATCGGAAAGGCGGTCATACGCCCACCCGCGCGACGACGCATTCAAGCATAAAAGCGTGTTCCACCTGGCAACCAGACTTGCGGTGGCCTGACGATCGTCGTCGCCATCAAAGAGGTACGGCTCTTTGAAGAGCCACCAGGCGTGGGCGCCGTTGCCAGTGGCGACGACGACGGTCGGCGGCATTGACGCAGGGATTACGGAGAGCGCGTCAGAAATGGTGGTCGGGAGCGCCTTTTTGCTGTGCGCGTCTGACCGGAGATCGAAGTCAGCCCAGAGCCCACTGATGCCCGCGATCTCTCCTGAGGCGCAGCGACGCGTGGGACCGTAATCCACTCTGGACAGCCCAACACCAACGTACACGTCCATGTCGCCCGCATCCGAGACGAAGTCCGCGGCGGCGGCGATATCCCGGTACCAGTGAGACCGTTTGTCGGGAAGTGTCCATAACAGGACGTAAAGCTCTTCCGGCTTGAACTGCCAAAGGAGCTTAAGGAAATCGAGCGGCGTCATATGCAGACAAGTTCCTCGCGATCAAAAGTTCGGCGGCGGTATGTAGTTAGTCCCGCTTAGAACCTCGGTGCCGAATGGTTTCACTGGTGCCTGGCCAGCGAGTCGCAATGCGACCTCGTGGTAATGCGACAGAAAAAGCTTTACCACCCACCGCTTGGCGCGGGCCTGGACATGTGTCGGCGGGAGTTTGCCTTGCGAGTACGAAGCGCGCGCCTTGGCATTCCCAGCAAGTCTAGAGCGCGCCAGCTTACTCTGTGCCTGGTCTGCAAACCTTCCGGCCTGGTTCGCCGCCTCCTCCTGGGTTTGGCGCTGCAGGTACAACCGTCTGTAGAACTCGCCATCGTCTCCGGGCCTTGCAAAGGACTCACCGATCTTTGAGCAGAGCACCTTGAGATCGGCGTTCCACGGGCTCCGCATTCCCTTCTTCCGTTCCTGCGTGGGGTCGAGGCCGGCGAACCGCCAGATGTGTCCCACGGTTGGACAGCGCGCCATATCGATGTGCGCCGCGAGGCCCGCCGCGATTACCGGGTCAATACCCACGCTCTTGGCCCAGCGTGCGATCGGGATCGAGTCGCTCCACGCATCCAGCGCCCTTTTGATCTGCTTCTCAGCAGTCGTATTCTGACTCTGGAGCCACGCGATCACGGCATGCGGCTGCTGATTGGTCAGGGAAATCGCGCGGATCTGATTCCCGGCAACCTTCCGACTTTCCTGCATCGCGTAGTACGTGTTTACGAGATACCGGGCCTCCTTGACGCCCAACGTCGCCGCCGTCCTCAGCAGATCGCTCTTGATGTGGCGACCTACTGCTGCCGTCTCATCAGGGACTGCGGTAGCAGCCGCCAACTCTCTTCCACGCATCGGGCTACCGCTGCTCCTGTCGGCCGCCGCGTCTCGGCAAAGAGCGCAACCAGTCTTCGACGTCTGATCGCAGATATCTGACGGAGGTTCCGATTTTGACGAAGGGGCAGTTCTTCTTCAAGAGCCTGTCACGGCGGATCGACGCTAAGCTTCGCTTAGTGATTCGGGCGAGATCATGCTCGTCGAGCAGGTCTTCGAGTTCGTTGTGAAGCGCTCCCATGTGTTGTCCTGTGTTGTCCTCGGATGAGACATACCCAGCTTCGGTTACGAAGGCTGGGAAAGTCAGGGATTTTCCCAGGGAATGATTGGGAAACGGTGGGAAAACTCGGCAGGGTCAGTCTTGAGGAATTTCGAGCACGTTCACTTTGCCATGGCGCTGCGACAGGGCATCCGCGAGCTTCTGCAGAACATCGTTTCTGACGGATTCGCCGCGAAGAATTTTCTGAATCGTCTTTCGGTCCGGCCCATCGTACTCCGCTGGGTCGGAATTGCTCCACCCGCGCTCAAGTAGCCGGGCCTTTAGCCACGATGCACGCACGGGAAAGGTCGACTCGGCTGTTGCGCCACCCCGTGCCGCGCTATCCTCCCGTCTTTCCGCGCGTGTCGCGGCCTTGCTTGCCTGCGGGGTCGCCAACACCGACGGCGCGGCCGTTTCGCTGCCTATCGTTACAGCGTGGAATCGGAAGCGGTTCTCTTCTCGGTACGGAGCTATCAAACCAGGCAGGAATTCACGAACACATCGAAGCACTTCGCCAGAGGATAGATGAAACCCGCTGACAAAGCCGGCGACCCTTTCCTCCGCATGAGTTGAGAGGCTCACGACTTGTCCGTTCGCAATGGCATCAAAGTCGTCAGGCGGTATGCCTATTTCCGCCCATTCTCTGAGAATCGCCACGAAAACATCCCATGCCCACTCTCTCGATGTCTGACAGAGGATGGCTTCAACCTCTTGTTTCGTTTTCTTGCCGTCTTGCAGTTCACTGGGCAGCCATTTTATGCACTGCGTGAGGAAAGCGTCAGCCCTATTGATTCTGGCCAGGATTTTATCGGAGGAGGCTGGCGGCAGCTTACGAATCATCTCTTTCTTCGTGATGATAGCCGCCTCAGCCCTGCCTGCCCCGGCATCGAATTCAGGTGTGACCACTGCGTGTAACTTCACTTCGGCGCGATCCGCGCCCGCAATCGCAGACTTCTTGCCATCGACCAGCGGCCCGCCGCGTGACTGAAACTCGGCGCCCCATTTGTGAATGCGATCCTGGAGGAACGCCTGGAGGTGTGGGGAGATGTCCTTCCTCAGATAGTAATCGCGAGGATGCTCGGTCTCGGAAAACCCCTCGATGCGGACATAGTCCGTCGCGCCTCGAACGCACGTGCGCAGATCGACGGCGTCGCCGATGATCTGCTGATACAACCCGGATAGTTGCGCACCACCGATTGGCTGTGCTGATCCTTCGGCGTCCCTGGACACCTGGATGTTCCGGCCTATGACGCGCCGGAGTCCATCCGCTTCGTGGCCCAGGCGCGTTTCGTATTCCGACAGCGTGTCGCATTCCTCCACCAAGAACTCTGCGTTCGAGTCGAACACGCCTTGGGCATAGGTGCGAAACGCGGAAATGATCGCGTACATCGAAGGCATGCTTGGGGTCACAAATAGCCCTTCGATCTCGGCCCGGAGCCTTGTCTGCAACTCACCGACGACCCGGCGGTGCGCAATTTCCCACTCCGCAAATCTGCGGGGGTCACGCGGTGAACGTGGCGCAGGTGCCCCGGGTATGTTCTCGCTCTCCATCGTTCCTTCTGAGTCCTGAACAACTCTAGTCAGCAGCCGAAAGCTAATTCCGCGGAATATTCAGCAGATTCACGACCTCTCCCTTTTTCGAAAGCGCCGTGGCGAGTTTCTCCAGGACATCCTCCCGCACCGCTTCGCCGCGCAGAATCTTGTCCACCGTCTTCGGGTCGGGGCCTCGATACCGAAGGGGATCATTTCTGTTCCATGCCCGCTCAGCTAGCCGGTCCCGCAACCAAGCCGCTCGCTTGGGAAAGTCTGGCTCGACCTTCTGCCGGCCCGCTCCCTTATTTTCATTGCCATCTCCGACCACCCGAGATCCAGTTGTCGACCGGGGTTTCGGTGGTGTCGGTTCGACGGTGCAACCTGCATCTGTTGGGGCGGGCGCCGCGTAGATGACCTGCCAATGGGCGATGCGGTCGTCGAGGTATGGTTTGATCGCCACCGCGAGGTTGTGTCGTTCGTTTAGCCCGATGTACTTCCACCATTCCAAGTTCGACAGATTGATGCCTGGCGGCTCCCCTGGGATCGGCTCCGGTGGAACGGCATGAAACCGATAACGATACTTGATCGCTTCACCAATCAACAGATGGTACAGGCAATTTGGGTCCGGGTCATTTCCGGCGATCACAACCACCTCCTTGCCTTTCCATCCGTCGACACCGTGCTGCCAGTCTGTTCGGACTACCTGCTCACCCGGACTGCTTGTCCACTCACTGCCAAAAATGCTGGTAAGCAAGTTGTGAGCCAGCGCCACGAGAACCTCTTGAGGGTTCTTCCCCTGCGTCGAAACCGATTTGCGATACGCCGTCGCGTTTGCGTCGTAGACCTTTGTGGCATACCTCCTGAACGGCGCAACGATGGCGCTGGCCTCCGGCCAGGCAGGACCGCCAAACGCAGTCTCAATCTCGCCTCTAAGCTCAGACCGGCCGCTCAGCGTTGCCTCAGCTAAACGCAGATCCTCTTCAGGCGTCAAAGCCGCATCGTCCGGTTCGTCTGGGGCTGACGTATCGATCCAGACAACCTCGCCCGTTAACCGGGTGACTGGTATTGGGCCTTCCTGAGCGGCGGTTACGGTCCAGATTGGGTCAGTTTGTGAAGGCCGGTCCATCGCTCCCTTTGCGACTCCCTAAACGAAGTAGCCGCCCCTGGGCAGGGTTCCCAGCCTTCGCTCCGGTTGATCAGACGGGAGCTAGGGCGGCTCGCCCGCTAGATTACCAGAACCAAATGAGCACCACCAACTCTTGAAGCCGTGAAGCGCTTACTCGGCTGGCGTCCGTTCGTGTTGGCCCCACGCGCGGATGGACACGAATCGGAGCGCCCTCCACTTGCGGCGGGAGGTGGGGCGGCAGCGTGCTTGAGGTTTCGCCGACCGCAGCGACCTGGACTTTCCAGGAAGGAGCACCCCGCAGTGCCATACGCTATGATTTAACCCATGGCTGACCAAAGGGAAATCGATCTTCGGTCCGCGATTAACGCCATCTCAGACGTGGTGCAGAACCGACCCCGCCCACTGAGGGAGCTCGATCAAATCTACATGAAGTCCGGCGATATGGTCCTACAGAGCGAATTTGTGGCAAAGTGGGCCGACGGTAAGCGCCTGGCGTTTATCGGTGACGGGGATGCAATCAGTGTCTGTGTCGCATGTCTTCAGAAGCGGGAGATTATCTCTTACGGCCCATCGGAAATCGTCGTCTTTGACTTTGATGAACGCATGTGTAGCGCGGTGACCCGTTTCGCGGACGGTGACCGACTCGAGAGCCTCAGCGCGAAATTGTACAACTGTCTGGATCCATTTCCAGGGCCGACTCATTTTGACGCCTTCTATACCAACCCACCGTGGGGAGCCAGCAACGACGGCGAAAGCGTTAAGGTCTTCATGCAGCGTGGCATGGAAGCCACGAGCTATTCGGGGGAAGGATTGGTGGTAATCGCGGACGATCCAGATCTGGAGTGGCCAAAACGGGTTCTGGCCAACGTTCAATCGTATGCCCTATCCTCTGGGTTCTTCGTTCAGCGGATGATGCCCAGGCTGCATTCCTACCATCTTGATGATGCACCGGGTCTGAGGTCGTGCAACCTTATCTTCAAATCCTTGCCTGGGAGCAAGCCAACAGGTCCGAGTCTACCGATCACGGACGCAGCTCGCCTCGAGCACTTTTACGGACGCGACAATCCACCCAAGGTCAGGTACGTACGCGACAGGAAGCGACTCGATTACGGTAAGGCTCTTGAAGAGGAGTATTCCTTCGAAGCTTGGGGGGCGAAAGAATGTCAGGAATAATCAAGCCAGGTCAAAGCTTGCTTTACATGAAGGTGGGTACGCACGCGCGCGAGCCGCTCGAAGACATCATCGCGCGGAAGACCAAGGAAATTGAGGATGCAGGGTTGGCGTTCTGGGGATATGGAGGGAATACTTGTCATCCACAGACCATGGTGCAGCCCTTCGCGAGAAACTATGAACGGCAGGGCGGCGTGATTTACCTCTGCATGCAGCCGATGGAATCAAAGCACTTCGCCGAGCAGATTCCGGCCGATGAATACTCGGTCGACGGAACCCAATGGATACAGATTCCCCAGGGCGTGAAGGTATTGGGTTCCCGCTACGCCCTGCTCATCAAGAATCTCAGAGCAGAGGAGTTCGACCTTCCTCTGGATCGTACGAGAGTGGCGCTGGGCACCAGCATGGGCGCCATCGGGAGCAAATACATCGCCGGCAGAGTGGATAAAGCTTGCCTGGAGATCACCGAAGAAAGCGCACCGGGGTTCGAGGCGACACCGCCGGTCCACATTGGCTTGGTTGCGGAGTTGGTCGCGCCCTATGCGGTCTACGTTAAATAAACGTTCCGAGAACGCGCGTCGCTCGTCGCTGGAGGTCCGTGAGGTAGCTCTTCAAGCCTTCGGCGTAATCCAAACCAGATCCATCCTCGCGATGGCAACTGAAGCAGATCGTGAGAGTCTTGTCGACCTCGACCTCTGCGCAGATCGCGGTTCGCAGGGCGTCGGGGTTCGGGCTGGCCGAGAAGATCTCAAGAACCAACTGCTCAAGGCACCTGATCTTTCCGCAGAGCGCCACAAGCCGACTCTCTGAATCCAGTAGTTGTTCAATGGCCTGAATGGCTTTCTTGTCGCCGGTTAACAACAGCGGCGTTGACCGGCAGATTAGAATCGAGCACAACTGACTTTCGCCGGCGTCGAAGCCCAGCCCAGCGCGTTGCGCGGCCAATTCGAACTCAGCCGCCATTCTCTGCTCGTCTTCCGTCGGCTCGACGATTGCCGCACGCCCGAGGAAGGTCGCCAGGTGTTCGTGGGCGGCGGCGATCCCCTTGTGCGGGGCTTTCCTTATGATCTTCTTCGAGACAACGAAGCGTGCAGCACCCAAAACGCCAAACGAGTCGTCGGCAACAGAGATAGGGGCAAGAAACGCGTCCAGCAGTCCGTAGCAGGCGCCTTTGAAGATAATGTCGTTATCGACCAGCGCCTTCATCTCGAGTCGGTTCCGCCAAGTACTGCCATCAGGTACGGCAGCACATCTTCGGCAACGTCCCCGAGCGAAAGCTGGCGCTGCGCGACTTGATTGACCTCACGCCATGCGGGTTTCGCCGACGAATAAATCCGCTCCATTGCGGCGTTAGCAACCGCCCAGTTCCCCGAGGAGTAGCCAAAACAGAGAGCGAGAGTTCCCGGTTCAATCCGCAATTCTCTTGACGCGCCAACCGCGGAATCTGCGAGCCCTGCCGCGGAAACCTTACCCGACGTCGATGATAGGACTTTCGGACTCGACTCGCCCGTGAGCAATTCAAGAGCGAATGCGTCGGCCGCCGACTCCTCTGGGTCAGCACTCCCGGTAGCCAACTCGGTGTCCTCCAAATCCACTACGACGTTCTCCCGCTCCAAATGCCCGAGCGCGACATGTGCAAGCTCATGGGCGAGATAAAAGGCGATATGGGCCGGATACATCGAGTCCTTTGCAAGCAAAATGGCGTAGCGGCTACCGCGACGAAGTGCCATGGCCGACATCCGCTTTTGAGGCCGGGGGAAGATCCTCAAGTGGACCACTGGAATTCCCGTCGACCAGGAGAGAGACAGGAGATCCACTAGGCGGACGAAGTCTTGCCGGCCCAGGATCAGATCACGAAGAGTGGCCGCACCCGCATTTCGGATGGAAGACAATGGCGGCGTAGCGGAAATCAGTACACTGCCAAGCGCCATTCCGAACGACGTTATCGCTGCCTTTTCAAGTTCACTCTCCCCCGACAGCCTCTTGAACCTGGCTTCGTCCCGCCAGACGAAACGAGGCTCGCCGTCATCCTCAAGCAGGGATCGCGGATCTAGTCCGAGCTTACGCGAAATCGAAAAGCGCAGTTCCGCTTTTGCGGACGAAGAGGTATCGGCGTCTTCACTCCACCACGTTGGCCAAGCTGCCTCGATTGCGGGGTCGCTGAAGCCAAAGTTCTTTAGGCGTTGCCGGAGTCGAGCCGCGTTGTCCATCAACCCGAATGTTACTCCTTTTGCTTTTCGATCGGCCTCAATGCGTCCAGGGCTTCGATCACTTTCGCCACAGCAGCGGCATGAACCTCCGAACCATCCCAAATGCGATCGAAGGCGCTGAGAACCTGGTCCCTGCCACTCCCTGTAGTCTGGCTGCGGCTCAATTCATTTTCCAGGAAAGTGAATAATCGCCCCCGAGCTTGACCGTGCCGCTGTGGGCTTCCACTCCGCGCCCGTGAAACTGTTGCCTGGCTAACTAGCGCCATTTCAGCAAGTTTCTGCTGGCTAAGGCCCCGATCTTTCATGAACGCCTCTAGCCGAGCCGAATCCTGTTGCATAAAAATGAATAGTTAATGCATAATACATCTTAGCATCGGATGCAACCCATGCCCCTTCCTAACTGCTTTTGTTGGACGCGTTTTGGCACCGAAGCCGGGGAACCGATCAGCCACATCCTCGAACGAAAGGAGGCGGAGCGCGTCGCGAATGCAGGTGTTTTCGTATGGGGCATTGGCAACGCCGTGGGACCCTCGATCCGCGAACTCCTGCGCCGCGGCCCCACGCCAGAGGTGTTGTTTAGTCCGATCAAAACTTCGGCAAAGCTGCAGGATGTTTCGCCGGCTACAATCGTCGCCTGGACGTCAGGAGAGACGCTGGACGGCGAGACCTTCTACCTGCCGGAGCATTCGCTCGTAACCAGCCGATACGATCCAGGCGCCCCAAGGACCGGGCACTATGCTTTGGTGTGCTTCAGTCGTGTTCCAATTACGCTCTCGCAGCCGGAAGGCAAAATCGTATTTGACGCGCTGAGGAATCTCCGTACGGGTCGGCCGATTGGCGCTTCTCAAGTGACAGCCGTCGTTGAACAGCGTCAGACCAGTTCGGACGAGGTCCGAACGTATGATGTCGCCATTCGTGCCGAGTTGGTCTATCCCTATTTTGTTCGATTGGAGCAGCCCATAGTATTGCCCAATTCAGCGAACACAGGCCCCATGAATCGGGACTGGACTCGCACCTCGTTCGAGTTCGTTCGACAACGCCATCCACAGCCAGCCCGACGGCGGCAACTGTCCGCGCAACTCGGAGTCTAATCGCGCGGTACCGGGGTGCCTTCCGCTTCTGCAGGTACGTCCTGGAACGCAACTCCGACCTGCCGCAGTAGGTCCAGGGCGATCTCGGCGACGCCATCTGCCCCTGATCGTGTTGTGTCTATCGCGAAGCATGGCTGCCCGCAAATGATCGCATATGTCGCGGCTACCGCCGCCTGAAGTTGAACCTGAAAGCCAGCCTGAAAAGCGTCTACATTTGGGCGCCCTTGTGGATCATTTGCGATCCGTTGCGCGAGGCTGTTGGGCTCACCAACCAGGACCAGAATCGCATCAAATCCGATGCGTCGGACCTGATCTAGAGAGTATGGAGTGATGCGGAACCCAAAAGCTTCCTTCGTCACCGGATGCGAGTCAATGACGATATTTCCTTCCGTGCGCCACTGTGGCAATTGTCCGATCAGCCACTCGTCCACTTCCGCGACATCCCCCGGACTTATTACCAAAGCCGAGGCCCGCCTCAATTCGTCGTATTCGACCTCGACACCCGTTTTGCGCAGTTTGTGCTCTATGAGCAGTTGCCCATAATCCACTCGCTTGAATGGCCGGGCTCGTTTCAGAAGAGTTCGCACCAGCGTGCTTTTCCCAGTGCCAGCCGCCCCTGTGATCAATACGATCTTCCCATCCATGTTTTTCAGCTCACGCGTGCTGTCGATCCAGTCCGCGCTTGACCCGCGTTCTTGAATCGAACCACCCTAGCTCTCCTCGAATCCTTGATTATCGAACTTCAGGGTCCGGCAGTTTTCCGTGACCGTACGAACCACGTTATCCGGCGCACCCGAGGGAATTTCGGCTTCGATCTCTACCGTGATGGTCACCTTGGCATCCAGCAGCCCGGCGAGGTGCTGGACCACCGAACTGGCGATCAGGTCGACGTCGCGGGAGAGGCGGGTGGCGTCGATCTTGGCAGAGCCGTGGAAGCGGCGCAGTACTGGCGTCTTCGATTGCGTGCCACCATCTCCCGCACCCTTGCTGGTCCCCCCTCCTGCACCGGCGGTCCCGGTTCCGGCGCTACTACTAGTGCCCGAATCTGACGCGGTGGTTGTTGGCGGTGCGGAGTCCTTTTCGATCTGGGCTGCGGCAACCTCGGGCTTCACTACCACGCTGTTTGCGTTTAGCTGAACAGTCGGGCGGCGGCCCGCTTCGAGACCTCGGTACCGTTCGGCGGTGGCGTCGTAGTAGTCGGCGTACGCAAACGTGTCTTGCGACCAAGTGAGCCGGCCCACTCCATCCTGGATCGCGTCCAGAATCACCTGGGCATTCTTGACACGCGGGAGATAAAGATACTTGGCGAAGTCATCGACCAACTGCTTCACGCCGACGTGGTTCCCGCGCCACAGCGGCACTTGATCGATTTCGAAGCGCAAAACCGCGCCGGCCATGCTCGTGTAAAGAAGGTTGTTCTTCAGCTTTTTTGATGCTCGTTCGGCCAGCCACTCCTTTCCCTGAAGCCTGTCCTCCTGCCACTCGATCGCAGGGAATGCCTGTCCGGGTTCCGGGCGTTTCTGCCCAGGCACTAGAAGCCAAACATACGTCTCCGGAATCCTTCCTTTCGCGGCCTCGTCGGAATCCAGCAGGCGTCGTTCGACTTGACTGACCTGAAACGGAGTTAGGTCCAGAGGTACTTTTTCCTTCTCGATCGACTGCCAGGCCAAGTAAGATCGGACCGCCTTCTCCAGGTCCACCAGTCGGGTTTTGTCGGCGGCCAGAAAGACCAGCATGTTGCCGCAGTTCCGGCCCGCCGATCCGCGGTTGAGGATCTCCGCGGCCGCTTGTCGCCCTGCGCTCAAATCCGTCTTCGCACTGTGTGGATAGTCCGGACTCAGGATAACCAATTTCGCCTCGGGCTCATCCACAACGTCACTGGAACCGACCGCGCACGGATGAACCTTGGTGAAGTCCCCACGGTGCTTCGCTTCTTCCACCAGCCGGCGCCGGATCTCTTCTGTCACATCCTCCGGGTGATACCGCTCGGCTCGTTCTTCGGCAAGCCGGTTCACGCTCGGCTGCGTCGCATACCAGTAGCGGCTCCCATCCACGTAGAGGTACGTCGCCTGGTCGGCCAGCTTCCGCAACGCATCGCCGAATGTTCCGGATGTCTCACCCGGCTGGACACAGCCGAGCTTAATCTGGCGGTCTTCCAGGCCCTTCTTCGTCGCATCCTGAGTTGGGGCTGAACCGAGGTACAGCGTTCGGGCCACCCGGCGCGCCGCAGAGTACCGCCCGAGCATCGGGTTCTCGCGATCGATTTTTAGCGGTAGCGAATTCGGCCCGTCGATATCCTTCTCTATAATCGGGTCCCAGACTGGTGGCAGATAGCGAGTGAGTTCGCTTTGAACCGCAGGCGCGTCCACCGGTACGCTTGCCGGCAAGATCATGAGTCCTTTGTCCTCGCGCTCCCACAGGGTGTGAATCACCGCCGCCATCAGGCGCAGCACGCCGCGGGTCCGCTGAAATTTGTCAAGGGTGGACCAGTCGTTGTAGAGCCGGTCGAACAGCTCTGGGTGGACCGGATACGCCGTCTTCATCCGACGCTCGTATTCCGCTTTGCCGGCCTCGGAAGGGAACTCCTGTGCGAACTTGCGGTACTCGTCCGCGAACGCCTTCACGACCGCATCCCTCGCAGTGAACAACTCGGGGTCGGTGATCGGCTGGAACAGTCGCCGCCGGACGATCTCAAACCCTTCTTCCGCACTTGCTGGGCGCCACGACGTCTCGACCCGCTCGATCACGTTCTTCAGGCGCTCCAGCGCGGCCAAGCCACCCTCTCCCCCGATTTCGTTCTGCGATGACGGGATGCTGACCACTAGCAACGTCTTGTCCGCCAGCTTCGCCGACTCGCTCAGCGTTTGCGCAAAGGTGAAGTGCGCGTCGAAATCGCCCGCGGGCAGGTCCGATTTGTTGTAGAGTTGCCGCGCATACGACACCCACTCGTCGATCAGGATCAGGCATGGCGAATACTTATTGAAGAGGAGTCGCAGGGAATCGCCAGGGCTGACCGCCTTTTCGTCCGCGCTGCGCACCATCGCGTAGCCCTCTTTGCCGCCTATCTGCCACGCCATTTCGCCCCACAGCGTTCTGACCACGGTTCCGTCGGGCTTCTTGTGAATATCGGCGGGGGACATCCGGTTGCCAACCAATACGGCGCGCCGAACTTTTGGAGGCTGAGAAACCCCCGCCATTTTTGTGACCGTCTCCAGTCCTGGAAGTTGTCCCGCAGGCACGCCGGCGAACAGATGCCAGAGCGCCAGCATCGAGTGCGTCTTACCGCCGCCGAAATTGGTCTGCAATTCCACCACTGGGTCGCCGCCATTCCCCGCCAGCCGGAGCAGTGCGTTAGACAGGAGCTTCTGCAAGCCTTCCGTGATGAACGTTCGGCGAAAAAACTCGATGGGGTCCTTGTATTCGTCCGATCCCTCACCCAAGTAGACCTGCCAGAGATCCGCGGCGAACTCGGCTTGCTGGTAGCGGCCGGAAGCGACGTCGGGGTGTGGTGTCACTATCTCCCGCCAAGGCCGCAATCCCGTCGCTGGTTTGCCTTCGACCGCGATGCTCGATTCCTTTCGCTTTTGGGTCCTGAGTTGTTCGTCGAATTTCACGCGTAGGATCTCGGCCTTCATCTGCTCGACGGCCTCGACCTGCTCCGCCGAAACAGCCGCCAGCAGTCGCGACACGCTGTCAATCGCGCGGTACGCGTCATCCGTCGAGAAGGCTTTCTGGTGAGCCCACTTGTTACGCACGTCGCGCAGTTCGAAGGCCAGGTTGCGATCCGAGGGGCCTAGGATTTTTTTGAAGCAGTCGTTCCATAGCTCGCACATCACCTGCAACAAGGCCTGCGTATCCCAATTCATCCCCTTGCCGTCTTTGCTAACTTTCTGCCAGTCCGGGAAACTCGGCCGCGCAGTGTCAACCCAGCGATCCTTATAGGTGGCTTTCAACTCCCGCTCGACGTATGGGCGCAATCCATCCTTAAGGAGATCTAGAGCTTTGCCGACTCGTTCGCTATTTGTGATGGCCATGTGATTTAGACGGTTCTCCTCACCTCAGCTCAAACGCTTCCGACGCCATCGACGGCCACGCCACCACGAGGCTGTTGTAGTAGCCGGCCTCTTCCGCCCAGCCTTTGCGCTCGCAGAGCGTGTAAAGCCGGTAGGCAAGGTCGCGAGCGATCTCGGCCATCCCACCGATCTTCGCCTTCAGATTCGCCGTTTCTTTCTCGCCCTTCTGATCGAGGTTGCGGATCAAATGCTGCGTGACTTCCCAGACCGTCAAGCGAGTGACGGCAGATGGGTCCCAATCCTCCGGAAGGTCCTCACGACGCAGCAGACGGACTTTCCCCGCGCGAGAGTTCAAGATACCTGCCTCCGCAAGATGCGAAATGCTGAGCGCCTTCGCCGTAGCTAGCACTTCAGCCTCTCCAAAGAGACCTTCGTCAAACTGGTGTTGCTCAAACCACGCCAGCGCCCATCGCGTGTCGGGATCGAATTCGCTCTCCAATTCGGAGAGAACCTCGTCCAGGCCCTGATTGATCAGCGACAAGGCCGTCCGCACCCGCATCGGCGAACCGTCGGTCTCGAGCACTTTCTTATACCGGGAGAAGACAGCCATACCGGGTCCGATGGCAGCCTGCGCCAAATCGACTGGGGCAATATTGCCTTTTTGCAGGTTGCGTAAGGCGCGCGGCAGCTCCTTCTTGAGGGAAGCGAGGAAGTCCTTGCGCGTGGTGATGGGCGCGGAATCGAGCCGGGGGCGACAGGCTAGAACGATAGACGACGCCAGCGCGTTACTGCCTCGACTGATGTTCCGCGTCTGCAGCTCGCTGCGAAGTGGCCACGTGCCAGTGATCTGGAATCCACCAGCCAAGAGTCCTTGGAGCATCGTTTCCCAGCCGGTCGACGCCTGCGCCACCGCCCCGTTCTCTTCTTCCTCTTCAGATTCGGATTGTTTGAAGGCATAGTAGACTGTCAATGGGTAGGCCGCATCTTGTCTTGCCCTCATCTGTCCGAAAGACCTAATGAATCCTTCCTCGAAAAACTTTTGTGCGAGTTCTTTGTTGCCGCCGAATCGATGCGCACTCGCGACCAACTCTTGCTTTTTTGGGACGAGCAAGGTGCTACAGATCTCGGGGTACATTGTACCGAGGGTCCGGCGGAGCCAAACATAGAAGAAGTCCGACAAATCAGCGTACCCGATGTTGTCGTAGTACGGAGGATCCGTTGAAAATACTACCGGCGGGCCCTCTGCCGAAAGTGACATCGCATCAAGTTGACGGATCACTGCATTCTTACGGGGCAGTAAAGCTTCAAGTACCTCACAAAGAGAGCTCACGCATCCAGTAAAATCGCCACCTGCTCCTGCAAATGGGTTTGTCTCAACGTAGTCCCATACCATTGGAAGCGCTTGGCGGCCGAACGTACCCCGCATTCGGTCCATCTTCGCCTCCCAAGCGCACAATGTTGTGTTGCGGTCTGATGCTTTATCCACAGCGAAGCTAAGATATGTGGCGATGGCGCTTGCCCTATCCGTACTTGCTCCATCTGCGAGCGCTCGGTCACGTGCTTCGATTGCAAGGTCACTGAAAGTCGTAAGCGCGACAAGTTGTCGTGCGGTGTATAGATCGCTCCAGTTCGTCAATCCGTATCGGAAGACATTTGTATGGCCTGGGTTATCCGCGATTTCACCTTGAGGCCGCCACCCCGGAGTACCGCTATCCGCCACTGCAGACTGTTCAGGACTCGGAGTGATATATCCCCGACCTCTATTCCCCTCTGCAACGACTGCAAGGAGCTGGGCTGACAGTCCCCTCGAACGGCTTGCAGAACGGACGTAATCAAGAGTTACGGTATTTCCACATACGAGACAACGCGCTCCGCGTCGGTGCACTGTTCCCTCTGGTGAATCTCCGCTACCTGTGCAGACCTTGAAGCTTACCGCCCCGGTGGCGTGATCCACCAATGGCTGAGCCCAAGCTTTCTTACCCGGTTTACTTGAGAGCGTGAAGGAACGGGCGAGAGGCATTCTGGCTCCGCACGCTGGGTTTGGGCATTCCATTGTTCTCGCCCATAGCCACGCGATAACAGTCGCTTCGCCGCCCCCTTGTTCCGCCGGTAGCCTCACTTGCGGGTAAAGATGCCCGATACGCTCGAATGCTCGGTCGCGCATCCATTGACCGTAATAGCGGACATCGTCAGCCAACCCGCGCGCGCCAGTCCACATACCCTTCCCGGTCATCTTCGCCTTCGCGTCCGGATTTACCGGCGGCTGGCCGGCGAACTTCGGTGGGATCTCGATCAGTGCCTTCGTAATCAGAACAGCGACCGGGTTTAGGTCGCTCCCTTGCGCCTCCAGACCCAGTCGCTGCGCTTCGAGGGGAATCGAGCCGCCACCGCAGAATGGATCATAGATTGGCGGCGGGTGACCGCCGGTAGATTTCAAAATCTCAGCGTGCGCCTCATCTAGTACCGCGCGGTTGTTCGCGTTCTCCCAAAGTACAAGCTTCTCGATCAATCGGAAGAGGCGCTGCCGCTCGTTATCCTGGTCGGCTTCGGTGGGGAACTGCTCGGGAAGGCTCGACGGGTCATCCACCAGCGAGGCGAACAATACCGCCCGGCACGCAGCTAGAGGCCGCCGCGCCCACCAGAGATGGAGCGTCGACGGGTGCCCATGCCGGATCGACTTCTCCCGCGCCGATTCCTTATTAATGGCCTCCAGCGGCAACGCGACTTCAATCAGTTTTTTCTTCATTTCCCCTGATTTGTTTTCCACGCGTCGCGTATGGTGTCATCCACGAGTCGATGAATATCGGACATCCCGACGCCGAACGGCGCAAGCCTCATCCATGCCTTCTCGACGATCGTCCTCATCTTCTTCTCTTCCTCGGACCATGAAACAATCCCTCGGGACCACGAAGAAGTCCCTCTCGCAAGCGCTTCAGAGACGAGACCTTCCACCGCTGGCCTCTCGATGCGCAGAGGCTTAAGAATCCGAGCGGCTTCCTGAATCAGAAACCCTTCTTCATCTTCGGGCGACCAAGGATCGGGCGAGGTATTAGTTGACGCCGAGGAGCAAGGTTCTGAGTATCGATTGGCGTGAAGTCTTCCCTCGTCGACTCGCAGGCTAACGGGATCACCGGCTGGCATATTCCTCGCGAGGGCTCGAATCCAGGACGCACCGACGAAAATTGGGAGTGGCCAAATCCCGCTAGCAGGCATGTCCGCTGTAGTATCGCCCACCTCAATAGAAAGGCAGCCGTCCACAAAACTAAGGCGGGCCTCCCCGCGGCATTTGCGGATGACGCGGGTAACAATTTTCAGGGTCTGGACCAACTCAGCGCGGTCGACCGCAAGTCTGTACGGCGGATCGGAGGGAGCCATCATGCCGGAGGCGTCCCTCTGGAGAGCAGTTCCTGAAGTTTGTAGTTGATGCTCTCAACCGCAAACTCCGGTTCCTGCTGAAACGGTTCGCGGATGTACAAAAGTTTCTGCTGTCCATCCTCGACCTGTCCAACGGCGAGGATGAAGTCGTCCGGTTTGTTAAGCGCGGTGAGGATTTCATTTCGCGTGACAGTGACGGTGAGGGCTCCGGCCACACGTCCTTTCACCTCGATGAATCGGAGCTTGCCGTCTGCCTGAACCGTCGATTCAATGTCGTAGCCGCACTTCTCGCCGCTGACGTCTCGGGGTTGATTGCCAAGCTGCCTTTCGGCATCCATGACCATCTGCATCGCAAGCAGTTCCATCCTCTTTCGCGCTTCCGCCGACACCGCTTCGCCGTTCGCATTCCCCGGCTGGAGGGAGGACGGGAGGAGTGTATTGAGGAGACCGATGGGGACGACAATTGAACCGCCGATGGCGACGGGTGGCAAAGGCGAAAGCTGACGTTCCAGTTCGAGGTCTACCATCCGCCTTTGAAGACGGGCTTGCAGCTCATCGGCCCGCTGGCGGGCCTTCCCCGAATTGATCTTGGCGTTCGTCTTGCCGGCCAGCTCCTGATCCTTGAGTTGATTGGCCCGATGATCCCAGTAAGTGATTTCCTTGGTCAGGCGATCCTTGACGGCGGCCATGGTCCTTGTCACTAGGTCCGCGCGGCGCTTTCGGACTTCATCGAGATGCTTTGGAACCAAGTCGGAGATCGCGTGACCAACAACCATCGACTCCAGGTCACCCTTGAGCCAGGCTTGCGATTCCAGAGTCGCTGTCAGAGCGGCCTGTTCCTCGGGCGTCACGGGCCGGTAGTCGAGGTAGGGGGCGTAGCCGGCGTTCCTGGTAATACCGCTCGAGTCTGTCTCCACAAACTGCAGTTGCCGTGAGACGACGCCGCGATTGCCTGCCTTGTCGGTCCGTCCGTCCTGAATGGTGTGCTCCAAATAGAAAAGAGTGCGGACAATTTCTCCCGAGTCGTCAGGGTCAACCAGCACCGTACCGCGCTTCAAAAGGTCCCGATTCCGCTCCAGGATCAGATCGATGGTCGAAGCGAGAAGGGGCTGACCTGGACAGACGAAGGTTGCCAGTGGTTGGCCGGGAACCGCGCGGAGGGACTTTTCGAAGGTGATGCGCTCATACTTGCCCTGTATTGGTTCACCGATACCGATCAGACGGTCCCTCTGTCGGATCAACGCCGGCACGTGGGTGATCTCGAAGCGGCGTGGCTCGCGTTCCCGGATAGAGCCGCCGAGAATGCGGAAAGCTTCCAGGAAAAACGACTCAATGAAGTGAGGCTGAAGACGCCGCGCGTCGGCACGTTCCATGTCCTCGCGGATTCTTCGCACCTGCGATGCATCCATGCTGTCGTTCGCCAGCGCACGCTCTTCGAGAAGCTCCTGACAGTGCTTGCGGTCGGTTAGGTTGTCAACGATCTGATGAAGGCGAGCCTTAACTTCAGGCTGGTCACCATAGCGGATCGCTTCGATAAGCAGGTCGCGGAGCCTCTGCTCGCGGAAGAGTTGGCCCAGGATATCGAAGACTCCTCCGCCGAGTGCCTCGCGCTCCAGTTCAATCTTTTCAAGGAGGCGCTTGTAGACGTCGCCCTCGCGGGTCTCGTCCGCGAGAAGATTCCACAGATGGCACACTTCGGTCTGCCCGATGCGGTGGATGCGCCCGAACCGCTGTTCGAGACGGTTTGGGTTCCAGGGCAGGTCGTAGTTGACCATCAAATGCGCGCGCTGCAAATTAATGCCCTCGCCGGCAGCGTCGGTCGCAAGTAGGATGAGAACATCTTTGTCCTGCATAAATGCTTCCTGAGCATTTTTTCGCTCTTCGCGGCCCATGCCTCCATGGACTGTGACGAGTGCCTCGGGAGCGCCGAGGAGTGCGCGGAGCCGCTCGGTCAGATAGTTCAACGTGTCGCGGTGCTCGCTGAAGATGACCATCTTGCGGCGGTGACCATGAGCATCGAACATCTCGGCGCGGTTCTGGAGCAGGGATGACAACTCCTCCCACTTTTTGTCAGTACCACTGCGGCGGACCTTCAGAGCCAAGGCTTCAAGGCTTTTCAGGATCTCGATTTCGGCCTGGAGTTCAGCGATCGTGCGCGCCGCCGTGGCCTGATCGACGACGGTCTCTTCGGTCTGCTCAACTTCGTCGTCGGGCGCATCGTCGAGGTCGTCGATGTCCTCCTCCGTGAGGTTGGGGAGGCCCTGGAAGTCGCCGTCCTGGAGATCCGCTCCCCGTTTCAGGATCTGCTCTTCGCGCAGGCGCCTTTCGAGGCGTTCCCGGCGGCGCCTGAGGGATTGCAGGATTGCTTCGGGCGAAGACGCGAGCCGCCGCTGCAAGATGGTAAGAGCAAATCCAACCGTTCCCTTGCGCCCTTCGCTCTCCAGCGAGTCGGCACGATTGAATTCGTCGCGGACATAGTCGGTGACGCTCCTGTACAGGGATGCTTCCGCATCGGAGAGTTTATAGCTAACGGTGTATGCCCGCCGCTCGGGGAACAGCGGCGTTCCGTCGAACTTGAGTAATTGCTCCTTGACCAGCCGACGCATCAGGTCGGAGACATCGGCGGTGTGCACGCCGTCGCGGGAACGGCCTTCGAAGCGGTCGGCGTCGAGCAGGGCGAGGAAGAGTTGAAAGTCCTCAGGCTTGCCATTATGCGGCGTCGCCGTCATGAGCAGCAGATGCCGTGTGAGTTGGCCGAGAAGTTGGCCGAGCCGATAACGCTTGGTGTACTTGACCTCATTGCCAAAGAAGGTGGCCGACATTTTGTGGGCTTCATCGCAAACCACGAGGTCCCAATCGGTGTTGGCCAGCTTCGCCTGGACATCCTCATTACGGCTCAACTTATCCAGGCGGCAGATGGCCATCGGATTCTCGGAAAACCAGTTACCGGTGCGGGCGGATTCGAGCTTGTCGTTCGTCAGGATTTCGAAGGGAAGCTGAAATCTCTGGTAGAGTTCGTCCTGCCACTGCTCTGCGAGATTGCCGGGGCAGACAATCATACAGCGGTGCAGGTCACCGCGGATCAGCAATTCCTTAATCAGGAGACCAGCCATGATCGTCTTACCGGCGCCAGGATCGTCGGCGAGAAGAAACCGGAGCGGTTGCCGCGGCAGCATCTCGCCGTAGACGGCAGTGATCTGATGCGGCAGCGGATCGACCATCGAAGTGTGAATGGCGAGTAGCGGATCGAATAGGTGGGCCAGGTTGATCCGGTGCGCCTCAGAGACTAGGCGAAACAGCTTCCCGTCGCCGTCGAAACTCCACGGGCGGCCGGTTTCAGCGATTTCCAGGGTGGGTTCACGATCCCGGTAAAGGAGCACCACGCTCGGTTTCCCGGAGGGGTCCTTGTATGTGAGCTCAACTGCCGCTGAGCCGTACCACTTGACGTCAATCACCGTGACGAGGCAATCCGGCAAGATTCCCTTGACGGTCGCTTCACGTTTGAGATCCTCAAGTTTGGCCATAGTGAGACGGTGGGTTCAACGTTCGCTTGCAAACAATAGTTCATCATAATACCCTTGCTGCTCAGCAGGTTTGGAACGTTGGTAGCCATCGGTGATGATCTCCTTATATAAGGACCCACATTTGTCTCGCGAAGGGCGGCATTTTGTGAAGCGTTCTCAACCGCGCGCACACGAAGCACGTGTGGGACCACCGCCATGGTGCAGGGTCGCAAGAGTGGAGTCCCGCGGGAGTCCCGGCCAGCACGAAATGTGGAGTCCGAGTGGAGTCCAACCTCGATAGAGATGGCGTCTGGCGTCCAAATGGAGTCCAAATCAAACGCCCGCAACTCTATGAAACCACGAAAAACTGCTTTGTAAGTGATTGATCCGACAGCCCTGAAAAGGCTGGCGTCGGCGGTTCGATTCCGTCCCTGGCCACCACCAGCACTACATCTTGAGCCAGCAGGTTTAAGCCTCCGGAGACCTCATAAACGGGCCCGGTTGGCGTTTGCTTCGGTTTCAGAATGAGTTGCCCAAGGTGACGCGCAAGGGCCAACTTCGCCCTGCTCGCATCCTCGTGCAGCAAGCCCTGCAAATTCATAACATTGCGGTAAACAAACTCTCTGATTTCCGCCACCGTCATGGCGGCGTTCATTGGCTTGCAAGCCTCAATTCGGCGGCTTAGGTCTTCAATCTGGCCTTCGACTCCAGCCAGAGTGGAAAGGAGTGCGGGCGAATGGCCTGCCTCGGCAACGGCGTCGACAATTCGCTGGGCCTGGGCCTTCAACAGCGTGCGTTGCTGTTGCAACCCTTCCGTTCGGTCGCCCTGTCGATGAAGCTCCGCCAGACGCTTTTGCAGTTCTTCTTGGAAGCGGGCCAGCACGAATTCAATCATGCTTGAGTTCGCGAGCCGCTGTTCAAGGGCCGCCAAGAGTTGCTCCTCCAGCCGATCCCGTCGGATCGTCACGGCATTGTCGCAGACACCCCGGGGAGGTCTGTCAATCGGAGTCCTTTCCACGAGAATCATTTACTTCATTCGAAGCCACGATAATAATCGGCTCTGTGCCGGCTATCCTGACACTGGCTCGAAACGCGCATCGGGGAAGTTTGCGACGGGCCCCGATCGGATTACACGCCACTCGTACATCGGTCCAGGCGAGAGCGCGGGCCGCACGGAAGGGCGCTGCCAGATACTCCCTTGAAACGCCGCTCACGTCATCGTCATTTGCAGCCTGATGTCTATCATTATCGTCCGACTTTCTCGAACGCCCACTCGGCCAATAAAGGGGTTGGTCCCCAAACAGAGTTTCGAATCCGCCGTGATCCGGGCGCTATACTTAGCTGATTCATTCAGATGCCGCTCCACCCAGGTGAAAAACTCGGCCCGTATGAAGTCCTTGGACCGATCGGCAAGGGCGGGATGGGCGAGGTGCATCGCGCCCGGGACACGCGCCTCAATCGCGACGTGCCGTTAAAGTTCGTGTCCTTCCGGCAAGGCTGCGTAAGTTAGGATTTCTTTTGAGCCAGGAGGCGACGGACCGAGGTTCGGCGGCTGGCCGCCGCTTTTCACCAGATACTTTAGGTGCTCGCCGATCGGTTGTTCATAGCCCAGAAAGTGATACTGCTCCATAAGCGCCGATCACGTCGTCCTTTATGGGCTCATGTTTTTATTAGCGGCCAAGGTCCTCGAACGCTGTTTCGGGATCCTCAACGCGACGGTGCCTTCTCTGGCGTTGATTCCTTCGAGGCTTCTCACGGAAGGATTCGCCCTACCTGAGTTTCCGGTGGGACCCGGCGCTAGAATTCATCGAGGAGTTCTCGAACGACGATGCGGACGATTTCGTCGAGTACGGTGGATTCGACGAGTTCGCCGACAGAGATCCGTTGGGACGCTCGGCCCTCCGTGCCAATATCGATGGACTCACGCGGCCGGGGCCTCCAACGAGCACCCGCCTTTAGATTGGCTCCGTTCTGATCCGCCGTTTCGACCTGCCTGGTGTTCATGTGATGCATACGATTGACTTATCGCCTACGGCGGAGGGGAGGTAGGCTGCCAGGCACGCTTGTCGGTGCCTTCACGCCCTTCACCGCCCCGACATGTGGGCAAAATCCCTCTCGTTTTCGAGACAGTAGTAATCCAATAGCTCGCTGTCGAGAACGAGGGGTTGGTCGATGGTGACCGTCCAGGGCATGGTGTAGCTCTTGGGATCGTCAATCGTGATTTCCACTTTGAGCAGCCCGAAACTCGGTCGCGTGATCCTTTCGGTCATCTTGCCGGTACTGTCCAGCGGATTCCCGTTTGCATCGAGCTAGAGGCCGTCCTTGAAGCCGATCGTCTGAACCACAAGGGTATCTCCATCCCAATGCCCCGTGGAGTAACCATTCCATGTCGGATTGGGGTCGACGGGAAGCGGACGGCCATCCAGGAAGATCATTCGCCACGCCATGTTGC
>DASXEY010000027.1:0-61950 GCA_036489835.1 Bryobacteraceae bacterium
CTCGGAACCAGGCTAGCTACCGGGCTTGATAGCTCCATTGCTCGGCCGGCCTTAACTGCCGTCGTCTGTGGGCACTCGCGATCATACTGCTCCCGTTCCTTTTCTGCAATGACCCGTTTCAACGGGTCCCCGGGCTAGCTACTCGATCATCAGGATCACGCTAAGGGCGCGCCAAGGGATGTCGGGCAACTCCCACTCGCCGATCCGAATTCCTTTTACCGCGGAAACGCCGCCGACCTCATCGATATCGTAACCGTATTCGGCCTTGAATTGGGCGTGCTCCATATCCCTTATTCTCCGGGACTCTTCCCAGATTCTGCGGTCCTCTTCCTGTTTTTCAACCTGAGCGCGGTATTCCCGTTCCCGGGCGTTTTGCCAAACCGATGCGAAGTCGTCGCCGAGAAATCCGGAAAGGCCGCGGCCCAAGCCGCTCACGACATCCAGCGGATCGCGCGGTACGGGAACGAACGTCAGCTTGCCTAATTCCGCAGCCTTCTCCTGTGCGGTACCCTGACCCGCTACCACAGCCTCCGCGGCACTCATGGCCGCCTCTCTCCGGCCTTGGGTAACTCCCGGCTCATGGAGCGACTCGATGAAGGCGTTGGCCGCCTCCGTGGTGTCGTCACGAAGGCTGTACCGGTAACGAGCGAACGGGCTCTTCAGGGGAACCAGGCGATCGGGACTGGAAGGTTCTATTGGTTGCAGGCGGAAATCGAGAGCCGGGTCGGTCTCCGGTCCCCCACCCGCGATTTCTCGCCATCTGGCGCTCAGGGCTGTTTCGCGCGCATGGAAAGCCGCCGCTTCTTCGGCGATGACCTGGGTTTCGATGCGCTGACATTGCTTCAACGCCGCATCCAGCTGCCCCAGTTCGATCCTGCTCTGCCGGTTAGCGCGCTCCAGGGCTTCGGCCGCTGGGGACCAATCGACGGGCTTTGCGTTCTCCGCGGCAGCGGCCAGTGCGGAGGCCGGATCCGTGACATTGGCATCGCCCGCGAGCCGGAAGACAGCCTGCTTGATGCGCTCCGAGACTTCTCCGGTAATCGCTTTTTCGAGCACCCCCAGCAAGGCTTCCAACAAGGGATATTCGTGGCCGAGCACGTGCAGCGCCTGCCAGTGCGTGTGGCTCAACAGGTCGCTTATCAGCGAATCGGGAACCTTGGCGCCCATTTGCGTCCGCAGGAACCCGGCAACCTGTTGCCATATGCCGTTCCGGCGCTCATTCAGATTCGCCCGTAAGCTAGCGATCTTGGCTTCGGTAAAGTCGCCGGCTTCGGGAGGCGCAGGCTGGTGCACGTCGGGGGCCGGCGGCGGCTTCTTGGCGGGTTCCGCAGCTTCGCTCGCCGCCGGCCGGCCATCGGCCGGACGCTTGCCGCGAAAATCGACTTTGACCCCGTGGTCCTGGTTCAGAGAATTGATGATGCGGTTCAGATCCTCCGCGCGCGTCCAAATTTCCGCCTCCCGATCGTTGACGGCCTTCCATTGAGGCGGCAGACCGTCGGAGATGCGAACGATTGCTCCCCCCGTGACGCTGTCATTCGCGGTGCGATGCAACTCCGTGACGTATTCCGCGTAGTGATCGGAAAGACTGCGGATCTGGGCGTCGACTTGAGCCTGGCCTTCATCCAAGGTCCCGGAAAAGAGCGTGAAGGATGCGAACGCGGTGGCGACAAGCGCGACCCGCTTCACGACGCGCTGATAACGGCTCAGCCAGCCATACAGCAGCACGGCCACTTCGCTTTCGTTGCGCCAGGCGCAGAGCGCCAGGACCAGCATCATCCCGCTGGCGAGGGTCCCCGGCAACTTCAATTTCCCCGCGATTGCCGACATGCGTTGCAGGGTCTTCTGGAAATCCCAAAGTGCCCGCAGCGTTGGGTCCGGGGCTTCCGCCGTGTTCATCCAAAACGCGATCGCCAGAAACAGCAATCCCACGGCCAGATAAACCCCCAGGATTTCGGTCAATTGCGTGGAGATAATGGAACGCGCGCCGGTCGTGACGCCGGCTTCACGCAGGCTTCGCCGCGAGCGCCAACTGAAGTAGAAAGCAATTACACCGGCGATCCACAGCCAGACGAACATAGCAGCCTCCGAACGCTCCTAAGTAACCGCCCGCAAAACGGGGTCGCGGCCACGAGCGGAGCTGCTTCCTTTCGGGGATTGCGGGCCGCGACCGGCCCCTTGCGGGCTGGAGAAGCGAGCGCTACCGTTGCCGATATATCCGAGTTTCATTATCGCGAAATTCAGAATATCGCGTTTTTGGCGAAAGTCGAGGTGCACCTTCCGTTATTCGATAGGGACGCCCGGGTATTCTTCAACGTACGCCTCGCCCAAACAGCCGTAGTAGGAGACGGAACGCGCCGCGAAATCGACTTCGTAGCGGACCACGCCGGCCCGCCAGCACGCGGCGAGGAATTCGGGAAATGTACTCTTCCCAGCCTGATCGGTCCGCAGCGCCGCGATGAGCGCCTCCTGGTCGAACGCCGGCACATCCACGGCGCCGGAAAGCAGAGGCGCGCCTTGTATGACGACGGGTCCGTCGCGGGTTAGATACAGGCTCTGGCACGCGGGCAGAAACCAGAGATTGCGGGTCACTCCCGCGCGCCGAAGAGTTTCGGCGAGATAGGGAAAGCCGCCCACCTTGGGACGGCCAGCCATAGCGCGTTGCTGCGCGGCTTGCAGATTCTTGATCGCAGTGCTCACGTTCGCTTCCTCCTCCTGTTATTTCCTGCTATGACGTGCTCATGACTGGCGGCCTATCTCAGCCGGAACACTCGTACCTCTTCCTGTGGGCGCTGCTCGGGGCACGTTCGATACCGAGCCGCGACCACAGGGAGCGGTTGGGCGCTTGGACCGGACTCGGCGATACGGGCCGCAAGCGATTAGTCGCGTAGCAGTGAACTAGCGACTAGGCGCGTAGTAGTGAATGAGAAGAGAACTCCCGCCGCCGCCCCCACCGCCGCCGCCTTTCTTGTGCTTCGCGCAAAAATTGGAATCCGGGAGAGCCTGCTGATCGCAGCGCTTGTCTTTCTCATGTTCCATGCACAGACGTTTCACTTCACCAGCCGCTGCATCCTCTTTTCTGTTTGGGTCATCCACGCTTAATCGCCTCCATAGATAGAATCAACAACCAGCCGATCAGCACGAAGCTGATGCTAAGGGCTATATGCGCAAACAGCAGTTCCCTGGATTTTGAACTATTGATCCGTTCTTGTTGGTTTAACACGCCGGGCCACAGGTCAAAGCAATCGTTGAGGAACCGGGCGTACGCGGATTCATCGAGTTCGTTCTCCGGCACGGAATTGATCTGGACTGCCATGTCTTTCAGGCCCACCACCGGAGACGCCGGGCGCTCCCGGACCCACAGCACGAAAACGCAGAGTGCAATCGTCAGCAGGAGCAGGACTACGGTGAGGACGACCACTATTTCCACGAAGGGTATGGAAAAGCGGGCCGCCACCGGACCGAAGGTTTCTTTTTTTACGAAGGTAAGGCCTGCCGCGAGCAAAACTCCCGCGATGGTCGCGCTTTTCTGCGCCTTGTCCTCCAGCAGGAGTGCGATTTTCGAGTTCTCTTCGTATTGGCTCTCGGCGGCGTCCAAGGCGCGTTGAAATACCTTGGCCTTCAATTCGCTTGCGGTCATCATCGGTGCGCCGTTGGGATTATTCTATAACGAATTGTTCGAAGATCCCTCCTGGCACTCCAATAAGCGAGTAGTCCGGCCGGTCAGGGCTTGGTTGCTGGCTTACCGCTGTCGTCCTCTTTCACTCCGACTTTGTGCACCTCGCCTTTGTGCACTTCCGGTGGCTGATGGAATTCCGTTGGCCTTTGCCCGATCAGTGCGCGGTTCAGCAGTTCCAGCTCCATCAACGATGGCAACGGGGTTGAAAGCTGAATCCCCAACCGGTAAGCACCCAAATCAGGCCGGCAGTGGCATACCTTTCCCAGGATCAGGGCGTCTAAGCCATCGATTTTGATGACTGTGTCGAGCGGGACAGGGCCCGGCACCCGCACCTGCACCCCGTTGTTCGACAGATCCACCACGCACCCTTCGATCGGGTGCGTCCCCTGGGGTCCCAACACCAGGAGCATCACGGATTCGTTTACATGGAGCCGAGGCTCTTTTCGTCTTTCCACGAAATGCTTATCGGCGCGAATCGAGGAATTTGAAAACGGCATCGTATCCCCGCCCCGGGGCTAGAGATATGCAGGTCTCAGCCCCTCTCGCCGAATCCTTATGCATAACATGCGTTACATAGTCAGCATGATGCTCCTGACGGCGGCATCTGGATTTGCTCAGCAGCACGTTGAGGGGTCAGTACTGGACAGCTCGCTCCCGGCTTTCTTTATTCCCAATCTCGGCCAGACGGACGCGTCTATCCGCTTCATGGTGGATACGCCGGAGTTGCGGGCTGGCTTTACCGCTGGTTCGGCGAACTTCCAGCTCGACCGCCTGACGCTCCGCGTGCGCTTCGAGGGCGCCAACGCCGAAGCGGTAATTGAAGGCGTAGAGCCTCTGAGCGCCCATGCCAATTTTCTTATCGGGAATCAGCCCCAGGACTGGAAGACTAACCTTCCCGTCTATCAGGAAATTCGGTATCGGAATCTCTACCCCGGCATCGACATGAGCTACGGCGGCGCCGGCCACAGCATTAAGTCCGAATTCCTGGTAGCTCCCGATGTGGATCCGGATCAAATCCGTCTGGATTATTCCGCGGCTACCCTCTCGCTTACTCCTGAAGGCGATCTTCTGATCCGGGACGGGAACGCCGAGGTTCGGGAGGCAGCGCCGGTTATTTATCAAGAGAACTCCGATGGGCAGGTTGAGATTCCGGGGCGCTACGTCCTGCTCGACGGTCACACCGTCGGTTTCGAGATTGGCGTGTACGACCGTTTGCGGCCCCTGATTATCGATCCGGTGCTGTCGTACGCGACGTATCTGGGCGGCACGGGCATGAGCGCGGTGACCGGCATCGCCGTCGATTCGGGCGGGGACCTCTATGTCACCGGCTGGACAGAGTCGCTCAATTTCCAAATCGCGGGGCCGGTGCAGGCATCGAACGGAGGCGGCGTAGACGCGTTCGTCGCGAAGCTTACCGCGGCCGGAAACGGACTGCTGTATGCGACGTATATTGGCGGGAGCGGCGACGATCAAGGCGCGGCGATCGCCGTCGACAGCACCGGGGAGGCCTATGTCACCGGCTCAACCGGTTCGACCAACTTCCCCGTCGTAGCCGCGATCCACGCGGCCAACAGCGGAGGACGCGACGCGTTCGCGCTCAAGCTGAACGCCCTCGGGAACATGCTGTTGTATAGCACTTATCTGGGCGGCGTCAGTACAGATACGGGCAACGCCATCGCGGTGGACTCCCTGGACAATGCCTACATTGCGGGCGACACTCTGTCGGCGAACTTTCCGGTTTTGGGGGCGGAGCAACCGGTTTTCGGCGGCAATCAGGACGCGTTCGTGACCAAGCTGAGCGCGGCTGGAGCAATCGTGTTCAGCACCTTTCTGGGTGGATCGAACGTCGAGCATGCGGGCGGCATCGCCCTTGATTCCAGCCACAACGTCTACATCGCGGGAGGAACCAGCTCCACCAATTTCCCGGTGTTGGGAGCGATTCAAGGGGTGAGCGGCGGAGGTCAGGACGCCTTTCTCACCAAGCTAAGCTCCACCGGCTCGGCGCTCACCTACAGCACGTATTTGGGTGGAGGGGGCGGGGTGGCCGCAAACCCCGAGGAAGCCAACGCCGTCGCCGTCGATGCTGCGGGCAATGCTTATCTCGCGGGCACTACCAATTCGACCAATTTCCCTGTCACGACGGGCGCGTTTCAGGCCTCGTTTAGCGCGGTACAAGATGCCTTCGTGGCGAAAGTGAACCCCTCCGGAAGTGCATTGGTTTATAGTACTTATCTCGGGGGCTCCGCTTTCAATTGGGCCAGTGGGCTGGCGGTTACAGCCGGCGGTATTGTGTATGTCGCGGGCTATACATCCTCGTTCGATTTTCCTGTCGCCGCCCCGGTGCAAGCAACGTTTGGAGGGTTGTATGACGCCTTTGTATCGGTTTTCAACGCGACCGGCAATGCCCTGAGTTTCTCGACCTTCTATGGAGGCACCGGCTCGGACGACGCCAACGCCTTCGCGGTGGACTCCAGCGGAAACATGTATCTCGGCGGTCAGACCAACTCGCTCAATCTGCCGCTGCTCAACCCCATTCAAGCCAGCAACGCGGGATACGCCATCGGGTGGCTGGCGCGGCTGGGGGTGACTGCGATTCTGACGCCGACGCCCTCGGTGGTTTCGCTTTCGCCGATTTCGGGTAGCGGAAACACGGCGACGTTCACCGCCCAGTACTCGGATTCCTCGGGGATCTTGTCGCTATCTTCCGTCGCCTTGCTGATCAACGCCTCGGCTACGCCGAACTACGGATGCCAGGTGACCTATACCCTTTCCACCAACCAATTCGCTCTGGCGAATGACGTGGCGTCTTCGGGTTCGGCTCTGGTCAATCCTGGCGGCGGCAGCGCCCAGAACGACCAGTGCACCTTGAACGGTTCGGGCAGTTACGTGACCATTGCCGGGAGCGCGATTACAATCGTTGTCTCCGTATCGTTCCAGCCCGGCTTCACGGGGCACGATACGGTCTACTTGTCCGCCGTGGACACCAGCGGCAACAGCACTGGCTTGGTTTCGAGCGGAACCTGGACGGCCACGGTGCCCCCGCCGTCGCCTTCGGCTAGCTCGGTGTCGCCCAACAGCAGCATGGGATCCAGCCAGACCTTCACGTTCGTCTTTTCGGACACCCAAAACCCCCTGAACATCACCGGCATGGCGATGCTGTTTAATACCTCGGTGAGTTTCACCAACGCGTGCTACATCATTGTCGACCGTATCGAGGGAACCATCGCCCTGGCCTGGAACAGCGGCTTGGGGTCGAACAGCAAGCCCTTCTCCTCCGCCATCTTGCTTCAGAACAGCCAATGTACGGTGGGTGCGGCCACACTCACGCTCTCCGGGCTCTCCGACATCCTCACCGTGGCGGTCACGTTCACGGGGGCCTTCAGCGGCCTCCAGAATATTTACATGTTCGGATCGGAGAACGGCCTGTACACAACCGGATGGGTTGAACTGGGCACCTACGATGTCGCCGCGGGTGGGGTCCCGGTAGCCAATTCGGTGGCGCCGAATGCCGGAACAGGCCCCAGCCAGCGCTTCAGCTTTACCGTCTCCGATCTGGGGGGATCCGGTTTCCTCACCGGCTTGGCGGCGCTGGTGTCGACCTCCCTCAGCACCACGGGGGCCTGCTACGTGATCTATGACCGCACGGCCAACACTATCTCGCTGGCCGACGACAATCCCTTGAATGGCGCATCGCCCGTGACACCCGGCAGTTCCGCGGTGGTCTCGAACAGTCAATGCACTCTCAAGGCTTCCGACTCGACCGTAGTGATCGGCGTCACCTCCGTAGTGGTTACCTTGGATCTTACGTTCAATGCGGAGTACTTTGGAGCCAAAAACACCTATCTTGAAGCCGTCGAACCGGGCTTTACCTCGGGCTGGGTGCAGGTCGGCAGCTGGACCGTCAGTGGCGGCGCTCCCGAAGCCAATTCCGTGAGCCCGGCCTCGGGCGCGGGCACGACGCCCAATTTCATATTCACGGTATCGGATTCCTCTTCGGCCCTGAACATCTCCGGAATGGCCATGCTCATCACGCTCGGTTCACCGCTGAGCACGGCCAATGCCTGCTACCTGGTGTATACGGCAGGCACATCGTCTATCGGCCTCTATGACAATGCCGGAGCCACCATTAGCTCCAAGGGCATTGGCTCATCGGCGACGCTTTCGAACAGCCAATGCGCGGTGGGCTATACGCTTGTGTATTCCTCGGGGACGTCCGTCGTTCTCCAGGCGAACCTGTCCTTCACCGGAACCTTCACCGGGCCTAAGAGCGTGTACCTGAACGCCCTGGAGCCGAACACCAGCTCCGGCTGGGTCTCCATCGGCACTTGGACTCCGTAGGATCTCTTGGCACGAATCAGCGCTACGGAGCCGGAGCTACGATAGAGGTACATGTCCGTTTATGACGATCGCAAAGACGCCCTCGAAGAGCACGAGTTCCGCATGGGACTGGAGCGAGGACGGCTGGCCGTCACACTGGATCTGCTGACCGATGCGCTGGTGCTGGTGGGGCAGCACGGAGTCTACTGCCAGAGCGCAAGGCAGCCGGGCAAACCGGCCATGGACATTCAGATTATCGGTAAATGCCTCGCCGACGCCAAGGAACTGGTCGCGAGCGTCATGACCGAGCTGAAGCGTTCAAAGACCCGATAAGAATGGATTGTGCTCTTTCTCGCGCCCAATAGTGGTGTTAGGGCCGTGGCCGGGCACCACCACCGCCGTCTCCGGCAGCGTCAGAAGTTTCGAGTGAATGGATCGCAGAATCTGGCGCGAGTCTCCTCCGGGCAGATCGGTTCTCCCGATACTGTCGCGAAAGAGGGTGTCGCCGGCAATCAGCTTGTTCTCTGCCGGAATCCAAACCGAGATGCTGCCTTGGGTGTGGCCGGGCGTGTCCAGGAAATGGAACGCCGTCTGCGATCCGGCTTGGCCAAGCGATAGCGATCCGCCCTCCTTTGCGGCCGTGTCGATCGGGGTTCGCTCCGGAGTGGGCATGCCCAGCCAGGACGCCTGCATGTCGAGGTGATCGTACAACTCCTGGTCGTTCGCGTTCATATAGACCGGAGCGCCCGTGGCCGCTTTCATCTTCGCGGCGCCTCCGATGTGATCGATGTGCGCGTGGGTGATCACAATGGCCTTGACCGTGAGCCGATGCCGCTTCAGCACCGCCAGGATGTCATCGATCTGGTCGCCCGGATCGATAACAATGGCCTCACGAGTGGCCTCGTCTCCGAAGATGGAGCAGTTGCATTGCAGCATTCCGACGGGAAGAATTTCATGAATCATCGCATCTCGATTTTATACATCTGGATTGTATACTTGGGACATGGATGCGATTCTCCCGATTGGCATGCGCTGGCTGCATCTGGCGTCCGTGATCGTCCTGCTTGGGGGAATTTTCTATGCCCGGGTGGCTGTAGGCGACATGGCGCAAGGGTTTAAGCCAGTGGCCTATGCGGCAATCGGTGGAATCCTTGTCTCCGGGCTCTATATTTTTTTGAGCAAGGGGCCGCTCTCATCCGACTATCAGATGTGGTTTGGAATCAAAATGTTGTTGGCCTTGCACGTGTTCGCCGTGACGATTCTTTACAAGGGCAAACCGAGATTATTGACTGGAGCGGCGATTACGGGTGGAGTGATCGTGGGGATTGCAGGGTATCTGCGATGGATCACGCGCTAGTGCCGGACCTTCTTACTACGGGTTCCGGGTTCGCTGCAGGCGCCCGCCTGACTTCTGGCTATGACGCGCTTCGGCAGAGTGCGGCGTGGATCGACCTTTCGAAGCGCGGGAGGCTGCGCATCACGGGCGAGGATCGGGCGCGCCTGCTGAATGCCATGACCACGAATCAGGTCCAGAGCCTGAGGCCGGGCCAGGGCTGTTACGTGTTTTTCCTCAATGCGCAGGGCCGTATTCTGGGCGACGCCAATATCTTCTGCTTCGCCGATCATCTGCTGCTGGACACGGAGCCGGAAACGCGCCAGAAGCTATCGGAGCACCTGGACCGCTACATTATCGCCGACGACGTCACGGTCGAGGATGTCACCGGAACGACCGCGGCCATCGCCGTCGAAGGACCGCAAGCCGAAGCGGTTTTGGCGGCTCTGGGCGCGGAGATTCCCGCGCACAGTCCCTTGGAGCCCCTTCCTTGGGCCTCGTGGGGCGAGCGGACGGTTGCACGAGTCAGTTCCACCGGATCGCCCGGGTTTTGCATCTTCACCGCGGCCGGGGACAAGCCCGCCTTTCTGACCCAGCTCGCCGGCGCGACTAAAGACGGCCTGATGGAAGCCACGCCCGATGACGCCCGCACCGTCCGCATCGAGCATGGCCACCCGCGCTACGGCGAGGAGATCACGGAGCGGTATCTGGTCCAGGAAACTGGGCAGCTTCAAGCCGTCAACTTCAACAAAGGCTGCTATCTGGGACAGGAGATCGTGGAGCGCGTGCGCAGCCGCGCACAGATCCACCGGCTGCTCCATGGCATTGAAATCGACACTTCGGAAGTTCCCGCAGTTGGAGCCAGGCTCACTTCGGGAGAGGCCGATGCCGGAGAGATCGTCAGCGCCGTGTATTCCCCGGCCATGGAACGCGTGGCCGCGATGGCGTATGTGCGCATCCAGTTCGACAAACCGGGAACAGAATTGTCTTGCGGCGCCGCTCCGGCTCGAATCTCAACCCCGCGCCTAGCGGTGTGAAGGCGTTTCCACCTCAACCGGAAACACGAATTCCTCTCCGGCGATATTGGCGATCAGCTTCCCCGCCCCGAGCGGCTTTCCTCCGTCGGGATAAAAAATCGCCCCATCGGTGGATTGCCCCGCCGCGAGCTTTGACGGCGCCAGGACGATCGCCGACGCCGCGCCCGCGGCACTCAGCCTGGTGGATCCGAATGCCATGGCGTCCTGCCGCCGGTTTTCGTAGCCGTTGGTGGTGTGAAGCTGAATATTGCCAAACAGCGCCGCTTCATAGGCCACCACCAGCCTGGTCGTATCGTTCCGGCTGGCCTTCTTGAGCATCGTCTCCACCACTTCATGCGAGGACAACGCCGGAATCGGAGCGCCGGTCTCGCGCTGGAAGCTGAAGTCCTCGGCTTTCACTTCCCAGGCCACCGGAGAGCCGTTCGTAATCGCGATTTGAAAAACCTCCCAATCGCGAACGCGGGTGTCCAGCTTGGCGATCATGATGGTCATGCCGCCGCGCGTCAGGGCCCTGTAGTGGAGGCCGTTGTTCTCGAAAGGAATCGCCGCCTGACCGTGGGCCAGACCTGTCACAACCGTGGCCCCGAGTATCCAAGCCGTAAACGGAAAGGTTCGCGACACCATACATCCCCATGATAGACTGTGCTGCGTAATAATGGAGGGTTATGTCCACAACCGCAATTCTAAAATCTAGCCGGAATGCCAGCGTTCCTCTCAGCGAGAATAAACATCTTCTGCGTTGGGTCGAGAAGATGGCTGAGTTGACCAAGCCCGCCTCCATCCATTGGGTCGATGGATCTCAGGAGGAGAACGACGATCTTTGCGCACAGATGGTCGAATCGGGAACATTCATCAAACTGAACGAGGAGCTCTGGCCGGGCTGCTACTATGCCCGCAGCGATGCGAGCGATGTTGCGCGCGTAGAGGATCGCACCTTCATCTGCTCGCTTTCGAAAGACAATGCGGGTCCTACCAATAACTGGGTGAACCCGTATGAAATGAGCCGCAAGCTTAAGGAGCTGTTCAAGGGCGCGATGAGCGGACGGACCATGTACGTGCTGCCGTTCAGCATGGGGCCGGTGGGGTCGCCCATGTCGCAGATCGGCGTGCAGCTTACCGATTCGCCGTATGTGGTCGTGAATATGCGCATTATGGCGCGCATTGGCCTGCCGATCTACGCCGAAATTGACAAGGACTACAAGCGCGTGGTGCCATGTATGCACAGCGTGGGCGCGCCGCTGGCGCCCGGCGACCGCGACGTTCCGTGGCCCTGCAATCCGGACAAGTACATCGTGCATTTTCCGGAGTCGCGCGAGATCTGGTCCTATGGCTCCGGCTACGGGGGGAACGCGCTGCTGGGCAAGAAGTGCTTCGCGCTGCGCATCGCCTCCAACATCGCCCGCGATGAGGGCTGGATGGCGGAACACATGCTCATCCTCGGGGTCGAAGATCCCAAGGGCGAAAAGACTTACGTGGCTGCGGCATTCCCCAGCGCCTGCGGCAAAACCAATTTCGCCATGCTGATTCCTCCGGCGGGCTTCGACGGTTGGAAAGTCTGGACCGTGGGCGACGACATCGCCTGGATTAAGCCGGATGCCACTGGACGCCTGCGCGCGATCAATCCGGAAGCCGGGTTTTTTGGCGTCGCTCCGGGCACCTCGACCAAGACCAATCCCAATGCGATGGCGTCGCTGGCGCGCAATACCATCTTCACTAACACGGCTCTCACGCCCGATGGCGGGGTGTGGTGGGAGGGCATGACCGATGAGCCGCCGGCCGAGTGTCTGGACTGGCGCGGCAACGTGTGGACTCCGCAGATCGCCAAAGAGACCGGCGTGAAAGCCGCCCATCCCAACTCGCGCTTCACCGCGCCCGCTTCGCAATGCCCCACCATCGATCCGGCATGGGAGGCTCCCGAAGGAGTTCCCATCAGCGCCCTGATTTTCGGAGGCCGCCGCGCCACCACGATGCCTCTGGTATATCAGGCGTTCAACTGGAGCGCCGGGGTCTACATTGGCGCCACCATGGGTTCGGAAACCACTGCCGCAGCCACCGGCGGCGTGGGGCAGGTTCGCCGCGATCCCATGGCCATGTTGCCCTTCTGCGGCTACCACATGGGCGATTATTTCCGTCACTGGATCAAGATGCAGCGCACGTTGACCGAGACTCCGCGTATCTTCCACGTGAACTGGTTCCGCAAGGACTCGACCGGCAAGTTTATTTGGCCCGGCTTCAGCGAGAACATGCGCGTACTGAAATGGATTGTCGACCGCGCCCACGGCCGTGCCTTAGGACGCGAGACTCCGATCGGCTGGATGCCGCGCTACAGTGACATCGAGTGGAAAGGCCTGGAGGGCTTTCCGCAAGAGAAGTTCGACGATCTGCAGGCTTTCGACCGGGCCGCTTGGCGCTCCGAGGTGATGGCGCATGAGGAGCTGTTCCTGATGCTGCACGACCATCTGCCGTCGGAGATGGTCTATGAGCGGGAACTGCTCATCTGCCGGATGTAGTTATTGCACGGGCAGATTAACCGTGTTGCTTTGCAGGGAACTGGCCGGCAGCAACAAACCGCAGATATTGTCCTCGATCAAAAATTGCACGGTGCCGGCCGGTAAGGTCTCCGCAAGCTGAATATTCAGCTGATACAGCCCAACGAAGCCCGGCGTCAGCCCGGCGTATAAAATCGATCCGAGCGGGTAGGGACCGGCCGGCTGGAAGGCGACCAGGCCGCCGCACGATTGGGCGACCCCCGCGGGCCCGCTCGCGGAGACCCCAGACACAGCGGCGGGGGAAACCGCGCCCAGGCCGGTTGCGTATACAAGAATCACCTCGCCGGGGTGCGCAGGATTGGAAGGCGTCACCAGGCTGTAGTCGGCAGAATGCTCGATCGCCGCAGTCCCGTCGCTCAGCGTGAAGATCCCTGGAGGGGAAACCTGCGGAAACGCGAAGCTTGAGGATCCCTGGTAGCGAATCTCTACGGGCCTCGGTGGGTCGGAGGGGTAAACTGAGGGTGTTTGGACGGGCACTTGAAAGTTGATCTGTTGCAGCCCGGATGGCAGGGGCGCGGCGGCTAGAATCGGTGCGGGAACTCCGCCCACCAGGATCGTTACTCCAGCCAACTCCGTTGGAAGCGGCGAGCCGAATGCGATCAGTGTGCCAGGAAGATTCAGGCCGCGCAGGAACACGCTCGCCAAGCCGCCGGGAAGAGGTAATCCCGGCGCATACGACGCCGCATTGACGATTGAGCTTGCCGGCACATCGAGAGCCGAGGCTCCTGGAGCGATCTTTACGACCCCGACGGTTCCATTCGTTGCCGGGAGATTCACCCCAATGGACAGGCCGGTAGCATAGACATTCCCTGCCGAGTCGCGTGCCACAGCGTCGACCGATCCGGAGCCAAGATAAGTCGACCAGACCAGAGCCGTTCCGTTCGGATTCAAAACGCTGAGAAATCCGCCGCTCGCGCAGTCGTATTGATATTGGGGAATGGAACCGGATGGCGAGTACGCCCCGCAGATGCTGTTGAGCGGGGTGGATTGAAGCGCCTGGAACAATGGAAAATCCGGTGACGTGGTTGCGCCTCCAACATACGCGTTGCCCGACGCATCTACCGCGATCGCGTTCGCTCGATCGCTCGCCGATCCGCCCAGATACGTCGCGTAGGCGAACTTGGCCGCATCCGGGCTGAGCTTCGCGACAAAGCCGGTGGAGTAAGGGTACGGGAAATCTACGTTCGAGCTGGTCTCAAGCGCGCCGGCAGTCACCGGAAAATCTGCTGAATTGGTCGCGCCGGCGATATAAGCGCCGCCCGAAGCGTCCACCGCAATTCCGCCGAGGGTTTCCGCTTCCGATCCGCCGAGATACGTCCCGTAAATCAACTTCTGACCGAGCGGGTCGAGCTTCGCGACTGCGATATCCGCGCAGGTCGCGCCCGCGCATGTGAGCTGCGCGGCTCCGGATGTCGTCGGCCAACTAGCCGAGGTTGTCCCCGCTGCGATGTACGCATTGCCGCCGGAGTCCGCGGCAATGGCCGCCGAGGTTCCCGGCCCAACATACGTCGAATAAATCACTGTACCGTTGGTCGGACCAAACGCAGACGTGAAACCCAGCTTGACTAAGAACACGCTGCCTGGGCCAGGCGAAGTGGCCCGATAGGCGTTCTGCGTGACCGGGAAATTCGACGATTGCGTCGTGCCCGCGAGATAAATATATCCATCGGCGCCGAGCACGACGGATGTGCCCGCATCGTCACCGCTTCCTCCGAACAGCAAAGTGCCAAGGAACTCTCCCTGCGGATTGAGCCTCAAGAGAAAGGCATCGTTTCCGCCAGCCGTGGTCGTGATACCGGGAAAATTCACGCCTGCTGTTGTTCCTGTGACGTACACCGTGCCGCCTGGGCCGGCCGCGATCGAAGCCGGCAGCAGTGCAGCCGATCCAAAGCTCTGAGTCGCGGCGGAGGGCGCGCCAATGTACGTTGAAAAGAGAAGGGTGCTGCCGTCCGGGCTGAGTTTCGTCACGAAAACCGAACTGAAACTGCAATTCGAGCTACATCCTTGGGATGGCGCGCCCTGGAGGGAATTCAGCAGCGGGAAGTTGGTGGAGAAGGTAGTGCCTGTGACGTAGATGTTTCCGCCGGAATCGGTGGCGATTCCGGTTCCCGTGTCGTTAAGGGAGCCGTGCAGTCCCGGAAAATCGAATGCGATGCCGCTGCCGCCGAAACCCGCGTTGACCACCAGCACCGGATCGACGATCAGCGCCTTCTGCCGGTCATAAGGCCCAATCTCAAAGCCAACCTCCCGCCCGGTCAAGAGGAAACGTCCCTGAATCTCGCGGCCGGATTAAGTAATGCGCGGCCGTGTATGCCGCACCTCGCCTCCCTCCGTCGCCAGGATCAGATCGCCTTCGGGATCGACGCGCATTTTCGATGCGCCCGTAAAGGAGAACCGGATCGAGCGCGGATCGGCGCCCGGCGCGACGATCCAGTCGTATTCGATTTGCTGGCCGTTCCCGTAGACAGCGAGATCCACGCCCCGAAATACATTCCGGTAGAGTACGCGCGCGAAATTCGGAATCCCTGCGCGCCATCTGGATGGATCGGCCCCGACGTAGTAGTTCGATTTTGCCGCTAACTCATGCACGCCCGCCGGCTTCGTTCGAGGAAGGTTCAAAGCCACCGAACCGCTGCCGGAGTGGACGGCTATGGCTGTGTCGGAAAGCTCCAGTGTGTAACCGTTCGTCACAGCGGTGTAGCGCACCTGCGCGTCTGATCGTCCCTGATTCGGTTCGAAATGCAAAGGAATCGCCAGGGCCATGGCGGCGAGAGCTAACATTCCGGCCTTAGGTGCAATTTGACAGCCGTCCACCCCGGGAGCGGCGAGAGCGTATTTTGGCGGGCTTTCAATGTATCTTTACGATGCGCCTTGACTTTACGGGTGCGTTCGGTTTACCTTTGAACGATTCAAGTCGAGCCCAGACTGGGCCCCGCGGGAAGGATTCGGGACACGAGGAGCGCCTCTATTTCGAGTGTGGATACCAGGACCGAAGAGCACACTTTCGATTCCACGTTGGAAAGCGTGGATGCCGCCGAAGCCGTCGTTCTCAAGGAAGCCCAGGGGCTGGGTTTCGACGAGGACGACCAGCACAAGATCGGTATTGCCGTGCGCGAGTGCATGGTGAACGCCGTGGTGCACGGCAATCGCTACAACTCCCGCAAAAAGGTGTACCTTGTGGTCACCCGCAGTCCCGGCGAGTTGGAAATCCGGGTCGCCGACGAAGGCGATCATTTCGATATATCCCAGTTGCCCGATCCGCTGGCGGATGAGAATCTGCTGCGTCATTCCGGGCGCGGAATCCTGCTGATGCAGGCGTTCATGGATGAGTTTCAGATCCGGCCCCGCCAGCCGAAGGGCACGGAAGTCCGGTTAGTGAAGCGCGTGGCGCAGGCCAGTTAACACCGCACACGAGTGTGCGTTCAAAAAGGAGGAGTACGTGAGTGTCAAAATGACCACCCGTCAGGTGGGCGACGTAACAGTAATTGATGCGGTGGGGAGAATCACATTAGGTGATGGCGCCAGCACCTTCCGCGATACGGTCCGCAATTTGGCCGCGGCCGGACATAAGAAGCTCCTGCTGAACCTCGCCGAGGTGTCCTACATCGATAGCTCGGGTATTGGCGAGATGGTTTCCGGCTTCACCACGATTACCAATCAGGGCGGCGTGGTGAAATTGCTGAACCTGAACAAACGGGTGAAGGATCTGCTGCAAATTACCAAGCTGTACACGGTTTTTGAAGTATTCGACGACGAGGCGCCGGCAGTCAGCAGCTTTGCTTAATTTTTTGCGGTTAAGTTTTTCGTGCTGGAGTGGTTGGCTTGAGTGTTTGGCTTGAGGATTTGGGTTGGGCTTGAGGACCATTTTGGTTCTGCTAGCCAGGCGGCCGATGCAGTTTCGGGACCTCTTGTTCGTCACATGGCGTTCAAATTAGGAGAATTAGGGCCGCGGGAACTCACTTACAGTCTGAAGTTCGGACCCTGCCGAGGTGTGGCGGGCTACTTCGTGGCCATTCATGGTTCCAATTCTAGAGCCCCAGACTTACAGTATCCTGCTCGCCGACGATCTGACCCTGGTCAGAGAAGGCCTGGCAGCGTTATGCTCGGCGCAGCCGTCTTATCGCGTAGTGGGCCAGTGCTCAGAGGGGGCGACTGCGCTGAGGCTTATCGAGAGCGAGCGGCCTGATATCGCCGTTCTGGATCTTAACCTTCCGGATCTGTTTACGCTTGAGATCGTCAAGCGGATCAGGGACGCCAAGATTGCGACCAAGGTCGTGGTGCTCTCCATGCGCCGGGATCGCAAGACCGTGGTTGAGGCTTTGCGCTGCGGAGTGAACGCCTTTCTGCTCAAGACGGCGCCTTCCTCGCAATTGCTGGAGGCTTTTGAGCAGATCCTAGACGGCGGCATTTACGTGTCCCCGCAACTGGAGCTCAGCAAGATATTCAGCGCCGGCAATAAATCGTCGCCCGACGACCCGCTGGAAGCGCTCAGCGCCCGCGAATACCAGGTTTTTACGCTGCTGGTGGATGGCGTCAGGGCCAAGGAAATCGCCGCCCGCCTGGAACTTAGCCCCAAAACAGTGGATACCTACCGCGCCAGTCTGATGCGTAAGCTGGATATCCACGACGTGGCCGGTCTGGTGAAGTTCGCAATTCAACGCGATCTTACTTCCACGCGCTGAGATCCCCGGGGCGGTGGCTGGCGATTCTCCTGTTTCGCGATTCGTCTCGTTGCAGGATTCGCCGTACTGCCGCGTTCGCCCTGCTGCAGCGTTCCGTTCAATGTTACGCTTGCTTCATGCTTCTTCCAGGCATCCGTCTCTTCGGCCTCAGTATTCTCGCCATCCTGCCAGCCGTCTCGGCGGCTGCGCAAGGAATTTCAATTCCGGTACCGGTCCCAACTCCAACTTCGTATTCATGGAGCTACAGTTTCCCTCCCGTTGGCTTGGCCTTTCCGGAGACGCTTCAGGTCAATTTGGTTAATCAGCCTTTGGCCCTACTTGAGGTGATCTCCCCGAACGGCTGCAGCCTCTGCTCTACCTTTCAGATCCCAACCACCTCGGCTTCGGCAATCGCCACGTCTTGTACGGGAACCATCACGTTCACAAACTCCGCCGGGACTAAGATTGGAGCTTCCGTTCCGTTTACAGTTGCTACCGGTCAAATCTTTTCCGCTCCGCTCCCCTTTTCGATGACCGGGTACTCGGGTTTCCGGGGTGAAATTCTGGCCAGCGTTCAAGGAACCTCAACCCTCCCTTCAACGAATCTCTGCTCCCTTACGATCTCCCTTGAAACCTTCGACACGAATACGGGCGTCACCCACGTTTTCCTGACCGCTCCGGCTCAAACCACCGCCTATTTGACCGGTAACTTCTCGGCGATACCCCCTGTTCCAGGGCCCATGTTAAACTCGAAGTAGGCGCGCCACAGGCGCCGTTGGAGTATTTCGCGTGAAACGACAAACCCGTAAGCAGTTAAAAACTGACAATTTTGCCAAGGATGTCGGCCTGACGTTCAGCTTTTTGAACGAACACCGCACCGAGACTATCCGCTACGGACTGATCGGCTTGGCTGTCGTAATCCTTGGGGTGGGGTATTATTTCTACAGCCGCTACCAGGCTACCGCCCGGGAGGCGGCATTGACGGACGCGATGAAGGTTGACGAAGCTATTATTGGGCCCAGTCCGAGTCCAACTAACATAAATTTTCCCACCCAGGCGGAGAAGGACAAAGCCCGCACCAAAGCCTTCACCGATCTAGCTCTGAAGTATCACGGCACCGTTGAGGGCGCGATTGGCGGCATCTACGTTGCAGCGGAGCAATCCGACAAGGGAAACTTTGCCGCTGCGGAGAAGATGTATAAGGACGTAGTCGATTCGGCCCCCGACGATTACGCTTCAGAAGCGCGCATCTCCCTGGCGCACGTATATGCTGCCGAAGGCAAGACGGCGGAAGCCGAGAAGTTGATGCGCTACCAGATTGACCACCCCACTGCGCTGGTTTCCAAGGACGAGGCGACGCTTGAGCTGGCTGACATTCTGGCGCCCACCAACCGCGATGAGGCCTTAAAGCTGGTCGGGCCCCTGCGGAGCGCACGCACGGCCGTCAGCAAAGTAGCTCTCTCCGAGTACGGCAGAATCTCCAGCGGCCAGTAACCAGCCCGTTGGCCGCCCTCTCGCACTTGCGGTTTCCTGTGGAGCGGGCCCAGGGCCGCCGCTATCCCGAGCTTCCTCATCCTTATCGCAATGAGTTCCAGCGCGATCGCGATCGCATTGTCCACGCCCGCGCCTTCCGCCGTCTGGAGAACAAGACCCAGGTTTTCACTCCGGGGCTCTCCGATCACTTTCGGAATCGCCTGACCCACACCATTGAGGTTTCTCAAATCGCCCGAACGGTGGCCGGGACCTTGGGGCTGGGGGAAAGCCTCACCGAGGCTCTGGCTCTGGCGCACGATATCGGACACCCTCCTTTTGCCCATGCCGGGGAAGAAGAGCTGGATCGTTTGATGCGTGGCTTCGGCGAGCGTTTTGAGCACAATCGCCAGGCCTTGCGCATCGTCGAGTCCTTCGAAAACCCCTACGCTCGTTTTCCCGGGCTCAACCTGACTTTTGAGGTGCGCGAGGGCATCGTGAAGCATTCGCGCGACTTCGGGCCCGGCGAGTTTCCGGAGCTGGACGAATATCTTCCGGGATTGAGGCCGCCCCTGGAGGCCCAGATCATCGACCTGTGCGATGAAATCGCCTACAACACGGCCGATCTGGACGACGGCTACAGCGCCGGCTTGGTCCACCCGGAGGCCGCCTGCGCCGGCGTCACCCGGTTCCGCGAGCTTTGGGAAGCCGTCGAAATGCAGTTCCCCGGAGCGCCGGAGGCGGTGCGAGTGAAGGAAGTCGTGCGCGGCCTGATCAACTGGCTGGTCTCCGGGCTGATCGAAGGTACAGTGGCTGCAGCTGAAGACCTTACCGGAGTAGAAGATGTCCGCGAGCATCCATCCAGGATTGCCCGGTTCACAGCATCAGCCTCCGCCGGGACCTGCGAGCTCAAGCACTTTCTCCGTGAAACGGTGTATTGCTCGGAGGCTTTGGTGCGAGCCCGCACCGAATCAGCAGGACACATCCCCGCTCTATTTCAATTCTTTCTCGATCATCCGGACAGGATGCCGGCCGCGCACCGCCAAGACTCGGCTTCCGGCCCCTTGCATCGCCGGGTTTGCGACTATATCGCGGGCATGACCGACGGCTTTTTCCTGAAGACCTGCCAGCAGATGCAGATCCCCTGATCCTGCCGGCTGCGAAGGATGCGCCGGATTCTGAGAACGTCGGACTTCAGTTCCCTCGTGCGAGTCTGCTACGGTAGTTAAAGTGTTCGCTATGGCGTGGTTCACGAGGGAGAAGCCTGGAGTTGAGGGGTCGGCCGAGGGCGAGGAAAAACGGATTCGCACCGAGGGCCTGTGGCTGAAGTGCGAAAGCTGCTCGCAGATTATCTGGAAGAAAGCACTGGACGAAAACTTCCAGTGTTGCCCCAAATGCGATCATCATTTCCGGCTGGATGCCCGCGCGCGTCTGGCTCTGCTTCTGGACGGCGAATTCCAGGAGTTCGACGGGGGTTTGCGCTCCACCGACCCGCTGAAGTTCGAGGATTCGCGTCCGTACTCGGAAAAGCTGGCGTCTTCCCAATCAGCCACCCAACTCTCGGATGCGGTGATCTCCGCGTCCGGGGCCCTGGCCGGACGCCCCGTCAACATCTGTTCCATGGAATCGAAGTTCATCGGCGGCAGCATGGGCGCGGTGGTGGGCGAAGTGATCACGCGCGCCGTGGAGCGCAGCCTCAGCAGCCGTGCGCCGCTGATCGTTGTTTCCGCCACGGGTGGGGCGCGGATGCAGGAAGGCGCTGTCAGCCTTATACAAATGGCCAAGATCTCCGCTGCGCTGATGCGCCTGGATAACGCCAAAATCCCGTACATCAGCGTGCTCACCGATCCCACCACCGGAGGCGTCACTGCCAGCTTCGCCATGCTGGGCGACGTGAATATCGCTGAGCCTGGAGCGCTGATCGGCTTCGCCGGACCCCGCGTCATCGAGCAGAGCATTCGCCAAAAGCTCCCGGCCGGTTTCCAGCGGAGCGAGTTCCTGCTGGAGCACGGTTTTCTGGACGCGGTGGTGAAGCGCTCGGAGCTAAAGAGTTACATCGCGCGGTCTCTGCGCTTTTTCTGCGACTAGAGCCTTTTCACAACTAGACAAGATCGCCCACCCCACCGCCGCCCTTGCAGGCTCGCTAATCGCCCTCGACGACCAATTCAAGATTTTCACCGTCCGCCGACAACTCCGCGCGCACGGACGAGTCCGGCGGAATCCCGCCGCTCTCCAGCAGCGCGGCCAGAGGCTGGGTCAGCTTCCGCAGGATGGTCCGTTTCAGCTCGCGCGCTCCGAATTCCGCGCTGGTTCCTAGCCTCAACAGCAATTCGCGCGCTTCATCGCTCAAGTCCAGCGCAAAGGCGCGATCTTCCAGCCGGACATGGATGTGCTTTTCGAGCGCGGCAATTTGTTGGTTGAAGATCGTCACCAGCGAATCCGCCGACAAGGGCTGATACGTGATTACGGCATCGATACGGTTGACGAATTCCGGCGAAAATTTGCGCCGCACCTCGCCCATGCCGATACTGGCCAGCTTCGAGAGACCTCCGCGCGCTGCGATTTGGACCATCGACTCGAAGCCGAAATCGGGACAAAGCTCCTTGCGCATGGCCGCCGCTCCCAGGTTGCTGGTAAGGAAGATCATGGATCGCTCGAAATTGACGCTGGTATTGTCGCCCAGCCGCAGGACAGCCTTGTCGAGCACGCCCAGCAGGAGCCGCGTCATGCTGGGCGCAGCCTTCTCGATCTCATCGAACAGCACCAGCGATAGGTTGGAGCCTTCGCTGGTGACCCCGCTCAGCTTCTGCTGCGAGAGCATGGGCTGGGTTTCGCGATGTCCCAGATAGCCCGGCGGCGCGCCGATGAGTTTGGCGACCTCATGCTCCATCTGAAACTCGCCGCAATCCACCTTCAGCATGCTCTTTTCGCTGCCGTGCAGCGCGTCCGCCAAAGCCTCAACGGTTTTGGTTTTACCGGTGCCGGTGGGCCCCAGCAGGAGAAACACTCCCACCGGACGGCCCTCCGCGGCCAAGCCCGCGCGAAACATCTGCACGTAGGGCACGATTTGGGTCATCGCCTGCGGCTGGCCGATGACGCGGTTTGCAAGTTGCTCGTACAGATTGGCGGGCGGGCGGCGGGGCCGGATGGGAACGGGGGGGCCTGGCAAGCGGTTGGTGCTCCTCTCGCCTCCGATTGTTGCGCGCTACTTGGCGGGGGAAGGGAAGGAAAAACCGCTAAACTCGCGAAAGGATTCGAAATTTAAGTTAGCGATGGCGGTACGTGATGCGGCCCTTGGTCAAATCGTACGGGGAAAGCTCTAGAGTGACGCGATCTCCCGCCAGCACGCGGATGCGGTTGCGGCGGAGCTTTCCAGCCAAGTGGGCCAAGACACTGCGCTCCTGATCGAGCTGAACGCTGAACAGACCGCTGGGGAATTTCTCAACAACTGTTCCAGTGACTTCAATACAGTCTTCTTTGCTCATTGTCCTCCACGAGCAAATTATATCTCAGGAAATTGGAAAATCTGGAGGTCTCAAGGAGCCGTCCGGCGGCGTCCCAGACGCTCCAGCAAGCCTGCGGGATCGTCCGTAATAATCGCGTCGACTTTGGCAGCGATCAGGCGGTCCCAGTCCTCCGGAGTGTCCGCCGTCCAGGGCGCGACCTGCAAACCAGCGGCATGCGCGGCGCGCACCTGTTCGGGCGTGGCCAGATGAAATTCGGGTGAGATGATGCCCGCTCCGGATTCCTTGCCGATCGCCGTGAAATCCTTGGGATCTCCCGAATAGAGCGCGGAAAGGGCGATCTCCGGCGCAGCCTTCTTCATCGCGTGCAGCGTCCGGAAATCGAAGGATTGCAAAATTACGCGCGATTCCAGATGATGCTTGCGAACTTCAACCAGAACCAGCCTGACGAACTCCTCGGGCGAGGGCGTCAGCTCGGGATGGTCCGCGAAAATCTTGGTCTCCACGTTGAATAGAAACTTGCCTTTAGGCGCCAGCGCGAACACCTCATCCAGCGTGGGCATGCGCGTGCCGGGAATCGTCTGCTGGCGCGGGAAGGCCGGGTTCTGAACTTTGCCGCAATCCCATTCCTTAACCTGAGCCAGAGTCAGTTCGTGAATCACCGCCTCCGGCACCGGTCCGCTGCACACGGGCGGATGCAGCATCGGATCGTGCGAGACCACCAGGACGTTATCCTTGGTGACCGCCATATCGAGTTCCAACGCGTCTACGCCTTGGGCGATGGCATATTCGAACGCGGGCAGAGTGTTTTCCGGCCGCAACGCGCGCGCGCCGCGGTGGCCGTGAACCAGGATTCTACTGGGAACGCTTTGCGCCATGCATAACATCGCTACACAGAATAAACCCACGATGCGCATACACGCCCAGAATACCCGATCGTGTTTACAGTCGCGTGACGCCGAATTGTAGCGGAAATGTAACTGAAATGATATCGCCCTTCAGCATTGGCCCGCTACTCTGACGCACATGAGGCTTTCATTGCTGGGGTTTGCATTGTTATTGATGCCGTTGGCGCTGCTCGCGCAGTTCGAGACCGGCGAGGTATTGGGCACTGTCCGCGATAACACGGGAGCCGTGGTCGCGGGTGCGGCCGTTACGCTCACAAGCCAGGATACCGGAGTCGAAACCAAGACCATTTCAGACGAAGCTGGCAATTATGGCTTCTTCAACGTAAAGGTGGGAAGCTACACGGTAACGGTGGAGCACGCGGGTTTTTCGAAATTCACGACAGCGGACGTAAAAGTGGATGTCACCGCGCGGCAGCGCGTAGATGTGAAGCTCGCGGTCGGGCAGGTGACCGAGGCGGTGACGGTCGTTGGAGCGGCGGAAGTTCTCGACACCGACACCAGCGATCATAGCCAGGTCATCGGCACCCAGGAGATCATGGAACTGCCCCTGAACGGACGCGATTACGCGAATCTGGCTCTGCTTGCCACCAATGTTCATGTCTCTCCGCAAGCGCTCGCTTTCGGGCCCACCGCTACGCCACGCGAGGGCGCCATCAACGTAAACGGAATGCGCGATACCTTCAACAACTTCCAGTTGGACGGAATGGACAACAACTCCTACGGAACCAGCAACCAGGGTTACTCAAGCCAGGTGGTGCAGCCTTCTCCGGATGCACTCTCGGAGTTCAAAGTGGTCACCAGCAACTTCAGCGCCGAGTACGGCCGCGTGGGCGGCGCAGTGGTGACTGCCGCGCTGCGGTCCGGCACCAATGAGTTCCACGGCACTTTGTACGAATTCCTGCGCAACACCGACCTGAACGCGATCGGTTATCAGTTCGGCCTGCGACCGGCGACATTCCAAAAACCAACTCTGCATCGCAATCAGTTTGGCGTCACCATCGGCGGCCCAATTATCAAGAACAAGCTGTTCTTTTTCGGCGATTATGAAGGCTATCGGCAGGTGCAAGGTTACGTCAACCTCGCCACTCTCCCCGACGCAGCCGAGCGGACAGGCATCCTGCCAGCGACGGTGATGAATCCTCTGACCGGCGCGGTCTATCCCGCCAATACCCAGATCCCTGTCGGTCAAATTACTCCGTTCGCGATGGCGGCGTTGGCCGGCATAGCCCCTGCGACGACGCCCGGCTTGGTGGGGAACAATCTAGAAGAGACCATCCCCATCCGCGATTACAGCGACAAATACGACGCCAAACTGGACTATGACATCAATTCAAAGATGACGTCGTTCCTGCGCTTCAGCCAGAAGAAGGACATTCAATATTTTGGGCCCGCCGATCCTGGGCCCTCGGGAGGGGACGGGAACGGTTTCATCCACTCGATCCAGCAACAGGCCGCCGCCGGTTACACCTGGACCGTGACGCCTACGTCGTTGTTTGAAGTGCGCTTCGGCTTCGATCACGCGCTGGGCGGGAAGGTACCGCCCTATCTGGGCGGACCCGACATTGCTCAAGAGTTTGGGATCAAGGGCCTTCCCTCCGCACTTGAGGGCGGCTTCCCGACCCAGGTGATCGGCAGCTTCACGAATCCCACTGTCGGACGGGCATCCACCAATCCGCAGTTTCAGAATCCGACGTCGTTCAGTCCGAAGCTGAACTATTCGATGGTGAAGGGCAGCCACACGCTGAAGGTCGGGTACGAGTTTCTGGCGATTCGCACCGAGGTGCTGGACGTCAATCCGCTGTACGGCCAACTTACCTACAGCGGGGCCTACAGTGCCCCGGCGGCGGGGCTGATCAATTGCACTTCAAGTGCGGCAAACTGCACAAACGCTTACGATTTGGCCGATTTCTATTTCGGTCTGCCCAGCGCCATTGGACTGGGCACCGACTTTGTCACCAATGTCCGGCAGCACGTCAACTCAATGTACGCCCAGGACGACTGGCGCGTGAATTCGAAGTTAACCGTAAATGTGGGACTGCGCTGGGAATATGCAACACCGGCTTGGGAGCGCGACAATCACTGGTCGAATTTTAATCCCGCGACCAATAGTCTGGTGCCCGCCACCAACGGCGGAATCTATGATCGCGCTCTGGTGAACCCGGATTACAAGGATTTCGGTCCGCGGATCGGCTTGGCTTACAGTGTCCTGCCGAAAACCGTGATTCGCGCGGGCTACGGAATCAGCTATGACTTCTTCAACCGCATGGGGAGCCCGTCGGAATTAATCAATGGCCCGCAGGCTATCTTCGGAAGCATCAGCCAGCCGAGCAATCCGTTAAGCCCCTCCTTTCTCACAACGCAAAACGCATTCACCACCGGCATCGCCAACCCGGCGAATTTCAACCCAATCACTTCCAACAACTTGTACATTCCCCCGAATACTGCCTGGCCGATGATCCAATCCTGGGTGTTTGCGATTCAGCGTGAGATCAATCGAGACACAGTCTTGGAGGTGGCTTACAACGGCAACCATAGTGTGCGGCTGCCGATTATCGGCGACTGGAATCAGGCCAATCCCAACCTTCCTGGGCAGACGCTGAACGTGCAGGCGCGGGTGCCGGATCCGAGCTTCGGTCCGATCACTTGGGTGGATCCTGCGGGAAACAACAACTACAACGGCTTGTCGGCTCGATTTGAACACCGCTTCGGCCACGGTCTGTATTTCCTGAATTCCTTCACCTGGTCTCACGCCATGGGCGATTCCGAACAGGTCCTGGAAGCTCTCAACTCTTATCAGGCCGCGAATCCGCAGAACATCCGCGATCTCCACAACGAGTTCGGCCCGACCGATTTCGATGTCAAGCTTCTGAACGTCACCAGCCTGGTTTACGATCTTCCATTCGGAAAGAGCCGCCAGTTTGGATCGAACCTGAATCCGGCGCTGAACGCGATCGTGGGCGGATGGGAATTGAACGCCATCAACACAGCCAACACGGGATTGCCGGTCAGCATCAACTACAGTCCGTCGGCAGCCAATGACGTAACAGGTCTTCCCCAGAACGCCGATTATCGAGGCGTAGCGCTGCTGCGGCCGAACGTTTCCGGTAGCGCAGCCAGCCAGAGCACGGCGCAGAGCCTGTTGACTTATTTCGCCGGCTACACCTTTACAACGCCGCTGGCCAGCGCCCCTTTCGGGGACTTGGGCCGCAACGCCTTCCGGACGCCGGGTCTGGAGCAATGGGACCTGGGTGTCGACAAGAACTTTTACATCGGCGAGAAGATCAGGGTTCAGTTCCGAAGCGAGTTTTTCAACATCCTGAACCATACGAATTTCGGGAACCCCAATAACGTCAGCACCAGCGGGGCTTTCGGAACGATCACCACGACGTATCCGCCGCGGCAGATTCAATTCGGCCTGAAGCTGATGTTCTAGCGATCGGCTGCCCGGGCCTGCTATCGTGGGCCGTGAAGGATTCTTCCGGCTCATGAGCGCCGCGACGGCACCACTTTCGACGGCTCCGGCACGTGCCGCTTCAAGGCTATCACCCGTGACCATCGCTACTTTCGCGGTGGTGCTGCTGTTTGTCGGTATGCGGTTGTGGCGTTTGACCGACTTCGCGCTGGACGGCGATGAAATCTTCAGCGTCCAGTTGGCTCGCGATCACTGGCACGGCCTGATTTCGCGAGCCGGGAACGACGCGATTCATCCGCCTCTGCTGTACGTTCTCTTGAAGCTGTGGATGGGTGTGGGCGGGGAATCGCTTTTGTGGCTGCGCCTGTTTCCGTTTACGGTATCGGTGCTGTGCCTGTTTCCGGTTTTCGCGCTTTGCCGCGATTTAAAGATTTCCCCGGCGGCGCGGAATCTGGCGATCGCGATCGTCGCCGTGCATCCGTACGCCATGTATTATTCGCAACATCTGCGGATGTACTGTCTGCTGATGCTGGCGGGGCTGCTTTCGGCGTTGTGCTTTGAACGCTATCTGGATCGATCCTCGGTTCGCAATCTGGTCCTGTTGAGCACCGCGAATCTGTTCCTGGCCTACACGCAGTATTACGGATGGTGCATTGTTCTTTTGGAGTTCGTCTATTTATTATGGAAATCGCGAATAAGGAACGCCGTCGCGTTTCTCATCGCGACCGCGCCGGTGGCAATTCTTTTTGCGCCCTGGGCCTGGTACGCCGGCAGAGTACTGCACGCCCGCGGATTGGCGCAAAACCTGAGCTGGATTTCGAAGCCCATGTTCGGCGAATTGAACTGGTTCTGGGTGGACCTGACCGGCTTCGCGGAATTTCATGGAAACGCAAACCCCACCAACCTAGCGCTTGCCGTGCTGACTCTACTCTTCCTGTGCTATCGCCGCTACGGCGAGCCCCGTGTGCACTGGCTAATGCTCTTATGGATTGCACCGGCTCCCATTGCGTTCGCCGTCTCGCAATGGCTGCCGCAATCCATTTGGGGCCATCGGCACCTGCTGTTCGCCATCTGGCCGTTCTTCCTCCTCTTTGCCGATGCGGTCTGCCGGATGCCTCGCTTGGTTTCCTACGCGGTGATGCTCGCCGCCGGCGTCTGGGGCATGTACGCCGCCGCGTTCCACGCTACCGATAATCGTAAACTTCCTTGGGACGTTCTCACGCTTGAAATGCTGGATGCGGAGCATACGGATGCACCGCATATTCCCATCTATGCGATCGACCCGTATCTGCACTACCCGCTCGAGTTTTATCTGGATTGTTTGAAGACCGGCCATGGCGGGCCGCTGGGGCCGCGGCTCAGTTCGAGGAACGACGGGGCGGAGCTGGGCGTCAAAGCGGCGCGCTTCGAGCCGATCAAGGCCGACAACATCGGCCAAGCGCAGGGCTCTTACTTCTGGGTGGCCTGGACGGATTCTTCCTGGCAGGAGAAGCTGACGCCTCCGCAGATGCTGGAACAACGCGGCTGCCGCGCCGGCCAGGTGATCTCGCAACGCGACAACTTCCACGCAGCGATGATGTCGCCGATCACGTGCCCGTGACTGAACCGCTCCCTTTGGTCGCGGCTCGGCCTTAGAATTCGCCGGCCACGCGACCGCTATCATGGAAGGCTGTGGCGCAAACATTCGATGCCATCATCGTCGGGGGTGGTCATAACGGCCTGGTGACGGCCGCGTATCTGGCTCGCGCGGGACGCAAGGTTGTGGTGCTGGAGGCTCGCGATCTGGTGGGCGGCTGCGCCGTGACCGAAGAGATCTGGCCCGGTTATCGCGTTTCCACCGCTTCCTATCTCGCAAGCCTGATGCAGGAGAAGGTCGTCCGCGACCTGGAACTCGCCCGCTTCGGCTACGTCGTCGACGCCAAGGACCCAGCCTTCTTTTCACCCTTTCCCGATGGCCGTCACTTCTTCATGTGGCAGGATCGGAATCGCACCCTGGCTGAGATCGCCAAGTTCTCCGCCCGCGATGCCGCCGCATATCCCAAGTATGAAGATCATCTGGAGCGTCTGGCGCAGGTGGTCGAATCCTTATTGCTCACGACGCCTCCTAACTTTCCGCCCTCGGGAATGGGCGATTACATCGAGTATCTCAAGCTCGCGGGACGCTTCCGCGGCCTATCAAGCTCTGAAATTGTCGGACTGGTCAAGATCTTCACGCAGAGCGCGGCAGAGTTCCTCGACGAATGGTTTGAGTCCGAGCAAATCAAGGTCACGCTCGCCACCGACGGCGTTATCGGCGCGAACGGCGGACCACGCTCGCCCGGCACGGCTTACATCCTGCTGCATCATTGCATGGGCGGAGTGAACGGCCATCGCGGCCTGTGGGGTTTCGTGCGCGGCGGCATGGGAGCAGTATCGAACGCTATCGCCGATTCGGCGCGGAGCAGCGGCGTGATCATTCGCACCAACGCTTCGGTAAGCAAAATTCTCGTGCGTGATGGTCGTGCGCGAGGCGTCGTGCTTGCGGATGGCGAGGAGGTTATCGCGCGCATTGTTGCCAGCAATCTGGATCCCCGAAGGACTTTCCTCGATTCCATGGATGCGGCGGATCTTCCAAGCGAGTTCCTGGACGGAATCCGCAAGTTCCGCTCCGAGGGAACTTCGCTCAAAATGAACCTGGCGCTGAATGGTCTGCCGGAATTCAAGGCTTACCCCGAGACGCCCGGTCCGCAGCACCGCGCCACCATGCATTTATGTCCCAGCGTCGAGTACATTGAGCGCGCCTGGGACGACGCCAAGTACGGACGCCCCTCCCAATCGCCGCTGATCGAGATGACCATCCCCACCATGTATGACCCGTCGCTGGCGCCGGAAGGGCGGCACATCATGGGGATCTTTCTGCAATACGCTCCGTATACGCTGAAGGATTCCAATTGGGATCGCGAGCGGACGCGCTACACGGAGCGCATTCTCGACGTGATCGAGGAGTATTGTCCGAATATCCGTTCCATCACTGAGCACAAGCAGACGCTGACGCCGCTCGACCTGGAGCGCCGCTTCGGCATCACCGGCGGCAACATCTTTCATGGCGAAATGGCACTGGACCAGATGTTCGTGCTGCGGCCCCTGGCGGGATGGGCGCGGTATCGCACTCCCGTCAAGGGGCTGTATTTATGCGGGTCCGGAGCGCATCCCGGGGGCGGCGTCATGGGCGCTCCGGGGCACAATGCGGCGCGTGAAATCCTGAAGGATGGCTAGCGATCGCGCGCAACAGACCCGGCAGTCTGAGGACCTGCACCAACCGGCTTCGAGACTATTGATGTTTCGGGGTGGGACAGGCGGTGTCCCCTGTCGTTCGGAATGCGCAGGACGCCCGCGACTTGCCGCTCCTAAGTAACAGCCCGCAAAACGGAGCCTGGGTCGCGGCCACGCGCGGAGGCGTTCCTTTCGGGAATCGAGGTCCGCGACCGGCCCTTTGCGGGCTCCTAAGGAACCGCCCGCAAAACGGAGCTTGGGTCGCGGCCACGCACGGAGGCGTTCCTTTCGGGAATCGACGTCCGCGACCGGCCCTTTGCGGGCTCTAGAGTAACCGCCCGCAAAACGGAGCCTGGGTCGCGGCCGCGCGTGGAGGCGTTCCTTTCGGGAATCGAGGTCCGCGACCGGCCCTTTGCGGGCTAGCAAGGGGCCCGTCGCACCAGAATATTATTGCCGCTCCGGTGCTGGCGGGTCTGAAGGCGGCGTCTCCGGAACGCGACCGGTCCTCCTTGGATATTTCCGGCTTTGTTATTCTCAAGTATGATTTCGCGATTCCTGCTTTTGTTTTGCGCGGTCTTGATGGCTTCAGCTGCCGACCCTCCTTCAAAGACGTTTCCGTTCCCCTACACGCAAGAGGATCTAGCCAACGGCCTGCGGCTTGTCACCATCCCCACCGATTCGCCCAACCTGGTTTCCGTCTACATTGTGGTGCAGACCGGCTCGCGCAATGAGGTGGAGGCCGGCAAAACCGGCTTCGCGCACCTGTTCGAGCACATGATGTTCCGCGGCACCGACAAGTATCCTCCCGAAAAGTACGAAGAGATTCTCAAACGCGCTGGTGCGGCTTCGAACGCCGACACCAGCAACGATCGCACCACGTTCCACACGACGTTTTCGAAAGAAGATCTTCCGGCGATTCTAGCCATGGAAGCAGACCGGTTTGAGAATCTCAAATATCCGCTGGAAGCGTTCAAGACGGAGACGGGTGCGGTGTTGGGCGAATACAACAAGAACAGCGCAAATCCGGGGCAGAAGCTCGAAGAAGTTCTGGTAGATACCGCCTTTGACCGGCACACCTACAAGCACACCACCATGGGATTCCTGAAAGATGTCCAGGATATGCCCAGCCAGTACGATTACAGCATCAAGTTTTTCGATCGCTACTACAGGCCCGAATACACCACCATTATCGTGACCGGCGACGTGGATCCGAAGCAGGCTCGGGCGCTGGTGGAGAAATCTTTCGGCGATTGGAAGCGCGGCAGCTATCACGCCGATATTCCAGTTGAGCCCAAGCAGCAGGGCCCGCGCGAGGCCCACGTCGATTGGCCGTCGCCGACCTTGCCGCTACTGACCATCGCGTATAAGGGCCCGGCCTACTCGGATACGACCAAGGACACCGCGGCGCTGGATGCGTTCGCCACTCTGGTCTTCGGGCAGAATTCGGAGCTGTACCAGAAGTTGGTGGTTCGCGAGCAGAAGCTGGATAGCCTCAGCGCCAACTCACCGTCGAGCGTCGATCCGGATTTGTTCAGCATCCGCGCACGACTCAAACACGTGGAGGATCTTCCCGCGATCCGCGAAGAAATTCTGGCTGCCGTGAAGCGATTTCAGGACGAGTTGGTGCCTGCCGACAAACTGGAAGCCGTCAAGAAGCGGGAGCGGTATGGGTTCACGATGCGGCTGGACAATAGCGAGAGCGTCGCGCAGACCGTCGCCGAGTACGTCGCATTGCGGCGCACTCCCGATACCATCGACAAGCTGTACGCGCAGTATGGATCACTTACGCCGGAAGACCTGCGCGAGATGGCTCGCAAGTATTTGATTGAGAGCGGCCGGACCATCGTGAGTCTTACTGGCGCAGCACCAGCGGGAGCGGCCAAATGAAATGGCTGATTCTGTTGCAAGCCGTCAGCTTGTGCGTCTTCGCGCAAAGCCGGTCATCACAAATGCGAATCGTTGCGCTTCCCGGTAACTCTCCTGTCGTCACACTGCGCCTGGTGTTCACCACCGGAGGCGCCCGCGATCCGGAAGATAAGCCCGGGCTGGCGCGCCTCACCGCCGAGATGCTGGCGGGCGGCGGTTCCAAAGACCTGACCTACAAAGAAATTGTCGATGCGCTTTTCCCGATGGCAGCATCGGTGGGCAGCCAGGTTGATCTGGAAATGACCACGTTTTCAGGCGCGACGCATGTCGACAACCTGGACGCGTATTACAAACTGTTTCGCGCCATGCTGCTGGAGCCGGGCTGGCGCGAAGACGATTTCAAGCGTCTGAAAGACAGCGCGCTGAATTCGCTGCGCGTCGGACTTCGCGGCAACAACGACGAAGAACTGGGCAAGGAGGTGCTGCTGAGTGAGCTGTATCGCGGCACTCCGTATGGCCACTACACTGGCGGGTCGGTTTCGGGGCTTCAGAAGATCACGCTCGACGATGTGAAGCAGTTCTATAAACAGCACTACACGCAATCGAACCTGATCCTGGGAATCGCCGGCGCCTACACGCCTGAATTTCTGGAGCGCCTAAAGAAAGATTTCGGCACGCTGCCCGCGGCCGACTCGTCGCCCGCTCTGGCGATCCATCCGCCTGCGATCGCGCATACTCGCGCGACCATTGTGGAAAAGAATACACGCTCCGTGGCGTATTCCTTCGGTTTCCCGATTGACGTAAAGCGAGGCGATCCGGATTATCCGGCTCTATTGGTGATGCAGTCCTATTTCGGGCAGCATCGCGCGAGTGGCGGACGCCTGTACCAGCGCATCCGCGAAATTCGCGGAATCAATTACGGCGACTACGACTACATCGAATATTTCCCGCGTGGCGGAAATTTGATGGAGCCTCCGCCAAATGTGGCGCGAGGCAGCCAAGCGTTTCAAATCTGGATACGTCCGGCGGAGCCTCCGCAAGCGGCGTTCACTCTGCGCCTGGCCGCTTTTGAGTTGAACAAGCTGGTCAAGGAAGGCATCCCTCAGGAGGACTTCGACCGCACCAAGGAATTCCTGAGCAAATTCGTCAACGTGCTGACCAAGACCAAGCGCGCCGAGCTCGCCTATGCCATCGACAGCATGTACTATGGCATTCCCAACTACAACACGTACATCAAGGATGCGCTCGCGAAGCTGACGCGGGATCAGGTCAACGCCGCGATTCGCAAACATTTGCGAACGGATCGTTTGCAGATCGTCGCTGTCACCGACCATGCCGCGGATTTGAAGCGGCAGATCGTGGGTACGGGCCCGTCGACGATCGAGTACAACTCGCCCAAACCCGCTGAGATTCTCGCAGAAGATAAGATCGTCGGGGCTTTCGATATCGGCTTGAGGCCTGACGATGTCGAGATTGTACCGGTAGAGAAGATCTTCGATTAACTGGCGGAGAGGGGGGGATTCGAACCCCCGGTAGACTTTAAAGGCCTACGACGGTTTAGCAAACCGCTGCTTTCGACCACTCAGCCACCTCTCCGCGAGGCGGTGCAGTTGCAGTTCATCTCGGATCGTAGCACATTTGGCCAATCTACCGTATTGGCGGGATAGCCCCGGAGCATCGCGCGGAGGTTTGATATATACTGAGGCAGGTTAAGAAGGGGTGACGAACATGAGTTTCCGTATCGTGTGTCTGATTGGGTTCATCGGTGCGTCGCTTGGCTCGATCGCGTTCGCGGACGACTCCACGGACCGTGCAAAGCTTGCCGGAACCTGGGAAAGTAACGGCGCCGTCAAAGCCGTCTGGATTCTCGAAAGCCAAGGCGACGGATTCCATATCACCAATTCGCAGGGCGACAAGAAAGTCGTCGAGTTTGTGTGTAGCCTCGGCAAGGAATGCGAAGTGAAGGACGCCGGACGAAAGGTCAAGGTAACGCTCTTCTTCAACGGCCCGAAGCTGGTAGTGCTGGAAACCAGGGGCGATGAAGTCGTTAAGAAGCGCTTCGGAGCCGTGGAAACTGGCGACACGCTTGAACTCGAAGTGATCCCTGTCGCTCCGGACGGCAAGACCGAAACGGTCCATTTCAAGAGGGTGCCCAACGCGCCCGCGGTTGCGGCGGCTAAATAGTCTAAAGCCAAATAGTTCAAAATAGAAATCATGAACAGAGCTCGCTGGTTCCTCTTCGGAGCCGTTGCGATGCTGGCGATCCTTCTTGCCGCTGGTGCGGCCGGGCTGCGGCAGGCCGGCGGCTTTAGCGCGCATGAACCTCCCACGGCCCTTGAAACCTGGATCGCGCGCCGGGTGCGAAGCGCAGCGATGCCGGCCGAGGCCAAGGCTCGCGCGAACCCGATCGCGCAAAGTCCGGAGGTGCTGGCGGAAGCTCGCGCGCACTGGGCCGATCATTGCGCTACCTGCCATGCGAACGACGGCAGCGGCGACGCACCCATGGGACGGAACATGTATCCTCCCGCGCCGGATATGCGCCGTCCCGAGACGCAGCAGATGACCGACGGCGAATTGTTCTATATAATTCAGAACGGAGTGCGTTTGACGGGCATGCCCGCATGGGGTGGTTCCGGCGGAGAGGCTTCGGCCCACGACGAAGAGGACTCCTGGAAGCTGGTGCACTTCATCCGGCACCTGCCCCAATTGACCTTCGAAGAGAAGAAGGAAATGGAGAAGCTGAATCCCAAGGGTCCGGAGGATCGCGAGGAAGAAGCGGCGGAAGAAAAGTTTTTGAGGGGAGAAGATACCGATGCGTCACACCAGGAACACCACCATCCTTAGAACCGTGCTAAGCGTCTTTCTGCTCGCGTTCGCGGTCTTCGCGCACGAAGGCTTCGATCACGTCACCGGAACCATCGCGAAGGTTACCGGAAACGTGGTTACGGTCAAGACCGCGAAGGGCAACGTTGATGTGAAACTCGACAGCAAAACGGAGATCTCGAAGAACGATCAGAAAGCTCAGGTTGCCGACCTTAAAATCGGTACGCGAGTTGTCGTGGATGTGCCGGAGGGCAGCAAGGATATGGTCGCGCACTCCATTAAGCTCGGCGTGGCGTCGCCCGCAAAGCCTCCGACTCATTAGACCGCAAGGACTCCCATGGGCCACCGGAGTTGGCTCCTGACAGTGCTGGCCTTGGCGTTGAGCCCGGCCATCCCGGCAGCGGGAGCCGGTCCGCGCTGGATTTGCGCGCAAAATCCCAACTTCGAGGTCTACTCCACCGCGGACGAAGCGAGCGTGAGCGATACGCTCCTGGAATTCGAGCAGGTCCGCTCTTTCTTTCAGAGCCTTGCGTCTCTTCATGAAATGCATCGGACGGAGAAGCAGGCGCCGGTGCGCATCGTGGCTTTCAGCACGGCGAAGGAGTACGAGCCTTACCGCCCCAATCAGTTCGCCGTCGCCTTCTATTTCCCGGGGATCGAGCGCGACACCATCGTCATGAGCCACGCCGGCGCCGAAGCGTTTCCAGTCGCCATTCATGAGTACTTTCATCTCACGATGGAGCACCTGGGGCTGAAGCTGCCGCCCTGGCTCGGCGAGGGGATGGCGGAGCTGTATTCGACGCTGCACCCACTGGGCGGCCGCACCATATTGGGAGAGCTGATTCCAAGCCGCGTGCGCGCTCTTCGGGAGAACAAATGGGTGCCCTTGCAGACGATCCTGGCGGCCGATTCCCGTTCGCCTTATTACAACGAGAAGAATAAGGCAGGCAGCCTGTATGACGAGGGCTGGGCGCTCACCCACATGCTATACCTGAGCCCGGAATACCGTCCCCGCTTCGCCGATTTGCTCATAGCCATCGCAGTGGGCAAGGATTCCGCCGAGGCCCTGACCTCCGTCTATGGCAAACCCGTCGAAGCCATCGAGAAAGATCTCCAGGTTTACTTGCGCGGCACCCGTTTTCGCGCGATGGTGCTCGCAGCCGGGATGCAGACCGGCGACGTATCCGCCGCGCCCCAACCCGCCTCCGGCTTCGACGTGCGGCTGATTCTGGCCGAGCTCACCCAAAGGCATGCTCCCGACGATCCCGGGGCAAAACAGCAATGGGAAGCGCTCGCGGCGGAGCAGCCGAACCGGCCGGAGCCCCACGTGCAACTCGGCTACCTCCTGTGGCGGTCGAATCCGCAAGCGCAAAGCGAAGTCCAGAAGGAGTTCGCGAGGGCCTTCGCCCTCGGCGACCGCAGCCCGAAGATGATGTGGGATTACGGGCGCATGATCGAGGGCAGCCAGCCCAGGGAATCGGCTGAGGCATTCCGGCAGCTTCTGGCCATGGAACCGGATCGCACGGAGGTGTCCATCGAGCTCGCCTCCGCGCTTCTCGCCGGCGGGCAACCGGTTGAGGCGGCAAAGATACTCACTGCTCTGCCGCGGGTATTGAGCTTTGAGGACGCCCCTCGCTATTTCTCAGTGGCGGCGTATGTGGCGCTCGGTCTTGGGGACCGCGATCAGGCGCGCGTGCTCGCCGGAAAACTGATGGACGCTCCCAAGAGCAGTCCAGCCGATAAGCAGCGGGCCCAGCGACTCCTGGACTACCTGAAATAGGTGTGACCGCTTCCCCTGGTCGCGGCTCTGTAATCAGAGACCGATCGAGCGGCGAATTCGAAAGCCGGGGCTGAGTAACGACGCCTGGGAGTGGTTTCTTAGAGATCGTTGACACCGGACCGAATTGAATGTAGCATCTAAAGCGATGTATTGCGTCCGCTCAACGGGCGAGCCCAAGTCCCCGCGCGGCGAAGCGGCTATTTCTTAAGGGACCTTAAAGAGGAGATCAGGCTGAATGCGAGGTTGGTTCGAACGCTGGTTCGGAGGGTTGATTGTGGTTGCTTCCGCTGTAGCGGCGTGCCTCGTGTTTTCCGTGATTCCCGTTTCCGGACAAGCGCCTGCGCCGGCCTATAAAGCTCCTCGCACCAAGGATGGCAAGGCCGATCTGAACGGAATCTGGGAGGCGATCGACACCGCCAACTGGGACCTCCGAGCCCATGCCGCTGCACAAGGGCCTGTGCTTTCGCTGGGAGCGGAATTTTCGATACCGCCTGGGCCCGGCGTGATCGAGGGCGACGGCGAGATCCCCTATCTGCCCGCCGCGGCGGAGCAGCAAAAGAAGAATTTCGCCAATCGCCTTGCGCTCGATCCCGAAGTCAAGTGTTACATGGGCGGAGTCCCGCGCTCCACCTACATGCCCTACCCGTTTCAAATCATCCAATCGCCCAAGACGATTACGATGCATTATGAGTTTGCGGGCGCCTTCCGATCTATCAATATGGAGAAGCCGACCGAGGCTCCCGCCGATAGCTGGATGGGGTGGTCGACGGGTCATTGGGAAGGCGATACGCTGGTGGTGGTGGTCACCGATCAGAACGACCAGACTTGGTTCGACCGCGCTGGCGATTTCCATAGCAATGCGCTCAAGGTGACGGAACGTTATACGCCGCGCAGTACAGACGTCTTGATGTATGAGGCAACCATTGAGGATCCCAAGACTTTTTCGCGGCCCTGGAAGATCAGCGTTCCGCTGTACCGGCATGTGGAAAAGAACGCGCAGATAATGGAATATAAGTGTAATGAGTTTGCCGAGGAAGTTCTCTACGGAAAGTATCGTAAGCAGTCCTCGAAGTGATGCAGTGAAGTGACGTGTATACAGTGACCTGTTCTAAGGAGATGCAGATGAATCATCGAGTTCTCGCTTCCACGCTGGCCGCGGCGGTGTTGCTGGCGGCCCCCCTATTCGCCCAGGCCCCGGCGGCCTCCACAAAGACCGCGCCCGCCGCCGCCGTGAAGACACCCGCTGCGGCGGCAACCGCGATTCCGCGCACTGCGGACGGTCATCCGGATTTTTCGGGCGTTTTCTCCAACGCATCCGCCGTCCCCGTGGCGCGTCCCGCCAACTGCGGAACCAAGGAAGTTTACACGCCTGAGGATCTGGCTGCGGGCATGGGCGGTGCACGCGGCTGCGGGGCTGCGGCAGCCGGCGGCGGACGCGGCGGCGCAGGACGAGGCGGAGCAGGGCGCGGAGCGGCTGGGCGCGGCGCAGCGAACATCGATCCCGAAACCGGGCAGCCTGCGCTGCAGGTCCATTATGACGTGAGCCAGTTCGGACTGGATGCCACCCATGCGACTCGCGCTGCCAGCCTGCGTACCTCCATCATCACCGGCCCTGAAGGCAAGCTTCCCCCGCTGACGCCGGAAGCCCAGAAGCGCCAGGCCGATCTTCGGGCCTACAACGCTCAGCATCAATGGGACGGCCCGGAGAGCCGGCCGCTCGGCGAGCGCTGCATTATGTGGCCCGCGGAAGGCCCGCCCATGATGCCCGAAGGCTACAATAGCGATCTTCAGATTTCGCAAGGTCCCGGGTATGTGGCCGTGACCCAGGAGATGATCCACGACACCCGCATCATTCCCACCGACGGCCGCCCGCACCTTCCGGCGAACGTCCAGCAGTGGTTCGGCGACCCTCGCGGCCACTGGGAAGGCGATACGCTCGTGGTTGAAACCACCAATTTCACCAACCGGACCACGCTTCAGCAGGCCCCCACCACCGACAAGATGAAGGTGACGGAACGATTCACCCGCGTGGACGCAAACACAGTGAAGTACCAGTTCACAGTCGACGATCCCGGCACCTGGACCAAGCCGTGGTCGGGCGAGCTCAACATGACCAAGATCGATAGTCCGCTTTATGAGTACGCCTGCCACGAGGGAAACTACGGCATGGCGAATAACCTGAGCGGCCAGCGCGCCGTCGAAAAGAAGGCTGCCGAGCAGAAGTAGAAGGAGTTCATTTCATGAGAAAAACATTAGCTGTCCTAGTCGCCAGTGTGGGCCTTCTGTTGTCCGCCGCACCCATGTGGGCGCATCATGCCTTCGCGTCCGAATTCGACGAGAAGAAGCCTCTGAAGCTGCACGGCGTCGTCACCAAGTGGGAGTTGGTGAATCCGCATTCCTGGATTCATCTGGACGTGAAGAATCCCGATGGCACTGTGACCGCATGGACCATCGAAGGCGGGAGCCCCAACGCTCTTTTCCGGCTTGGATTCACCAAGAACTCGCTGCCCGAGGGCACTGAGTTAATCATCGAAGGCTATCAGGCCAAGGACGGAGCCAACCGCGGCGTCGGCGCCAAGCTTACGTACATGGATGGCAAGAGCCTGTTCCTAAAGCCCGCGGGCGAAGACAAGTAATACGCCGACCGCGCTCCCTGCGGTCGCGGCTCGGTAGGCGCAGCGGTGTCGGCCTACTTAAGCACCCAGCGAACGCCTGCCAGCGGCCCGGTCAGGGTTCCCACAAAGTATTGATCGCTGTTCGGCGACGTCTTCAAGTGGAAGAATTTGTACCCTCCGAATATCTCCAGGTGCTTGATGCGCACCACCAGATTCGCCTCTGCATCCGCGATGTCGGCACGATGCGGGATCCAGAACCCCCAGGTGCGAGCCTCGAAATAGAAGATCTTGTTTGGAATATATTCCAGCTGAACCCCGAAGTCAGGGAGAAAAATATTCTTGGTGGCATGCGCCGCCGTGAAGTTGATATTGGCCTCAAATGGAGCGTCGATCACCGGGCTGGCGCTGGTGTAGTTGAAGGACCACAGGGTTCGCAGCCGAAACTTCGAATCCTCCGGAGGGGCCGGCCAGCTTAGGTAGTTCCAGGTAAGCTGGGCGCTGCGTATACGGTAAGTGGTGGAAAGGAAATCGCCCTGGGCAAAATTGCTGCCAAACAAACTCAGAGGCACTTTCGCGTATCCCGTCCCGTTGCCGTCCACCTGAAAGTACGATATTTCGACATGGTTGAATTTCCCCGCCGGAATCGAGATGGAGGCGCCCGGCGTTCGGGGCCGCGCATCGGGCATCGCCAAGATCTGATCCACCGGAACCGCGGCCTTGATGCCGGGGTTCAGGTTCGGACTGCCGCGCGTTAGCCAAAAGTACACTCCCAGCGGCTCGCCATAGTCCGGGTCGTCTACGCTGATCTCCGGCGGAGCGGTGGTGGCAGCCGGATTCTGCTGTTGCGGGGCCGGAGGCTGCTCCGGCGGGGGCGGCGTCTGCTGGCCGTACATCAGCGAAGTCAGCGCACACATCAAGCTCGCCGTACCGAGCGTCCTCAAGACGATCGGCTTCGCGGCGGCCGGTTTCACGATTTCCTCATGTATAGGGATTGGGCCGTTTTCAAGAACCCAATCTTTAAGCATAAGCTGGCGTTGGGGAATGGTTCAAGCAGCATCAGATGGTTTTCGTCGCGCCCCCGTCCATGTCGATCAGCGACCCGTGCAGAAAACGCCCCTCCGGGCCGGCGATAAACGCAACCAGCGCGGCGATGTCGGCAGGCTCGCCAACTCGATTGATATTTTCTTCTTGGACGTAGCGTTGCTCCGCCTCGGATACAGCGATCTTCCGCTCCTCCGCAAAGGCTTGCAGGCGTTTCTCGAACCGCGCCGTCCGGATCGTCCCCGGATTGATTGCATTTACCTGTACGCCATCGCGCAGGCCGGCTTCCGCCATCGCCTTCGTGAAGGACAGCAACGCCGCGTTCACGGAGCCTCCAATTGTGAATTGCCTGCCCGGCGTCCGGCCGCCGATGCCGGAGATAAAGATCAACGACCCCGAGGCGCGCTTCAGATGCGGCCACGCCGCGCGCGTCAGCCGCACCGAGCCGAAAAATTTCAGCGCGAATCCGTCCGCCCAGTCTTCGTCCGTGAGCGCTTCAAACTCGCCGCGCTTGGTGGCGCCGGCGTTGTTCACCACGATATCGATCGCACCGAACCGGCTCAAAGCGAATTCAGCAAGCCGAGCCGGACTCTCTGGCTCGCGAAGATCGAGAGCGATGGCCGCGGCCGGACTTTTTGAGGAGCCCGCGGCCGCTGCTTCAATCTCCTCCACCGCAAGCTTTAGCGCCTCACCATCGCGCGCGCAGAGCGCCACCCGCGCGCCTTCCCGAGCCAGCCGTAGCGCGATGGCCCGCCCGATGCCCCGGCTCGCCCCAGTGACAATGGCGGTCTTGCCTGCAAGTCGCATGATCTTAATTCTCCAGGAACAGCCTTAGTTGATCGATGCCCGGGAAATCGCATGGCGAACTCGGCCTCTTCGGCCACAGGGCGAGATCTTCGCGGAGGTCATGAAGAAGGAAGGCGTCGGCCAATTCATCGAAGAAGACCTCGCCAGGGTGGACCCATCCTTCCCGTCCTCGTTGTAGCTGGCAACCACGCTCACTTTCGCGCCGCATTGGCGATTCGTCAATTCATGCATATTATTTCAAACCCGGCACTCGGCCGCTCACCGGGGTGGAATCCGGGGCTGTCGAAGGGCGGCACTCAAAAACTCCCCGTTCATAAACGGAAACCTATCGAATATGATTGGTGAAATGAATAAAATATGTCTAAAAATCGCGAGCCTCATTTTAATCTCCGGCTTCCTGTCCATCAACGTATATCGTGCTGCCACCCAATCGATCACCATTGACGAGGCCAATACGTACCTCGCCTTCGTCCAGCCTCCCTTGCTTCAAATCCTGACAACTTATGATGCCAATCACCACGTCTTGCACAGCCTGCTCTGCAAAGCCACCACCAGCTTATTCGGCGTCTCCGAGTTTACATTGCGGCTGCCTTCCCTCGCCGGGGGCCTTCTATATTGCTTCTGCGCTTTCCAGATATGCCGGCTTCTCCTGGGCGACCGATGGACCAGCTTGCTGTGCCTTTCCGTCCTGATCCTGAATCCGCTTACCCTGGATTTCTCGTCGCTCGCCAGAGGCTATAGCCTCGGATTGGGCTTCCTCTTTCTCGGCGTTTTGGGGCTTCTGCGACAACTCCGCGCGAACTCCGCGAAATTCTCGCGCTGGAAATTGGCGCTCTGCGGAGTCTCCCTGGGCCTTTCGATCTCCTCCGTTCTGACCTTCGTTTTTCCGGTCGCCGCGTCCGTTTGCGTCTTCGCGATTCCCGCATTGCGGCATGCCCATGACATCTATAAACAGCGCATCGCGGATGTGGCCGCGCTCGGCGGCTCCGCGGTCGTCGTGGCATTCATCGTGAACTTAGGCCCGTTGAGCCAAGCCGCTCCCGGCAGTTTCGTGATCGGTTTCGGCTCCCTTTTTGAAACTCTGAAAAATTCCCTCTTTCCATTTCTTCAGAACCATCCTTCGGAATTTGTCTTTTTTCGGTGGCGGATTTATCCCCTCATATGGCTCTATCCCGCCTCCCGCATCGCCGTCTTCTTGATCCTGATCATGGCTGCCGTGCTCCTTGGCGCGCAGGCAGTCAAACGGACACGCTTTCTCCGGAGCGAGACGTGTTTCCTCAGCGCTCTGCTGATTGCGACGATTGCCTTGCTGGTCGCCGCACATCGATGCTTCGGAATTCCCTATCCAGTCGCCCGCACTGCCATCTACGCCGGCCCTCTTCTCGTGCTGGCGATAGCGGCAATGTTACGGGATCTCTCAACCGGATCGAAGCTGCGTTTCGTATGGGTGCCGTTCGGCGCACTGGAGGTGCTGCTCTTCGCCCAGTTCATCGCTCAACTCGACGTAACCTATTACGGCCATTGGCCCTTCGATGCGGGAACGCGCCCAATCGCGCGCTTTCTTGCGACGCAACCGGCCACGCCGCGCCCCACCCGGATCATCGCCACGTGGACTCTGCGATCGTGTCTGAATTTCTATCGCGAAATGTACCGCCTGACAGAATGGGCTCCCGTGGAAAGCCCGAACGGCGACACTACCTTGGTCTCCGGCGACTACGTAGTCTTCGACGGAGCCTCGGCGGCTTCGATGCCGCACGAACGGTTTACGTCCATCTTCGTGGACCAGTTGACCGGCGCCGTGGTCGCCACCCATCGATAGAACGCCGATCCGGATCCCCAGCGTCAGCGCATCGCATTGCGGAAGTCGAGAAGACCTGCTGCAAGGCTAGTTCCTCTCCGTCTCAAGCTGCGTCCCCGCTCCAAGTCCTCCGAGTGCCCTTCAATTGTCCGTCGGCTTCTCCTCCAAATGATCCACGACCAGCACCGGTAGCGGGTGTTTTTGCATCTCCATCTTCAACCCGAGTTGCCTCGATACCGCCTCCATTAGCGAAATCGCCCCGTTCGGCTCGGACGCTCCTGCCGCTCCTGCAGCTTGTCCACCAGGAACCCCGCCGCCCCGGAATATGCCGACCGCGCTCCAACTCAATGAAAAGTCGTAAGCATCCGTCAGCCCGGTTTGATCCAGCAAAGGAATCGTCAAGTAGCCGTTCGCGTACCCGGAAAGTTGCTCGGCAAACTGCGCCATCGTAATGTTTTGGCAGACAAAATACGAGTTAAGCACCGGATTGGTAAGCCGCGGGTCCTTCGAGTCCGCCGATCCCGGAGGCGGCACCTTGCACCCCGTTCGTCCCGAAGGGTCCGCCTTCTGCATCTTCGGCTTCACGGAAGTCAGGACATACCCGTTCATCTGCTTCTCTTCTGTGTGCACGGCCAGCTTGAACCGGTCCTTCAGCAGCTTTTGCAACATTGCCCGCACCGTATCGATATCTAACTGCGGAACTTCACCCGGGCCACCCGTCGAGGCCTTCGCGATAATGTCGAACTTTTCAGACTCGGCGAATTTCGGGATCCCCACGATCATGTCGTCGCTGTTGACGTTCCAGGCAAGCGTAATGTACGACTTTAGCGGGATATTCGCCCCGTCGAGGCGTCCGCTGGGCTGAAGCTGGAGTCTTCCTCCGGTCGCCCCCGGCGCCGACGGCTTGACATCGGCGACCTCGAATTCGGCCGGCGGAGGCGGCGGAAGAGCCGTGGTGATGCCCGGAGGGTTCTCCGTGGGCGTCCGGTTCACGCTCACAATTTGAATTACCGGCATCGGCACATCCTTCGGCTCCATCTTCATTCCGAGCTGCTTATCGATCGCATCGAACAGGCTGATCCCCGCGGAACCCGCCGCCACCAGGTTGCCCCGGCCAGTCCACGTCAAGTCGAAGTCCCAGGAGCCGCTCAGTTCGGTCGCATTTATCCCCGGCCTGGTCATATAACCGTTCGCGTAGTTGTGAACCTGCGCCACAAACGCGTCCATAGTCACGTTCCGGCAACTGTAATGGATTTGAGGAATCTCCCCCTGCTCAACGGGAGCCGTCTGGGGTTGCGGCCGGCATCCCGGCTCACCCGATCCATCGGATTCCTTCATCTTCGGCTTGGTCTTGCCCTGCGACAACACGAACGCCGGCATCGGCTTGCTCTCCTGCCGGACCACCAGCTTGAAGCGGTCCGCGAGAAGGGCCTGGAGCATCAGCTTCGCGGTTTCCGGCGACGTATTCGCGGGAACCTTGGCCAGCACATCGAACCGGTCCAGTTCCACCCAGCTCGGACCTCCCAGTACCTTGTCCGCATCCAGGCCATAGGCAATTCTAACCAGGTCCACCATCGTCCCCTGCTTAATTTCGAACCGCGTACCCCGCGGCACTCCCCCGCTCATCCGGGCATTCAGCGTCTTGGGGCTGATATGGACGTCCGCGATATCGAAAGCCGCGGGAACTGACGTCGTCCCCTGCCCGAATATCGCGCCCGAAACCAGGGCAATCAAACCGATCTCTCGCATTGCTCGCCGCATGTAGCCTCCTGTACAGATGGACTCGACTTCCAGTTATAGACGCGGCAAACCAGTCAATGTTGCGGCTTTTGGCGAATTTATTTGAGTTCGGGGGCACGCCTCGGCCCAAAACCTGACCTTGTCGGACAATTCGGGGGAATAGTTGGCGTTTTGGCGCGGCCTACGAATGCCCACAGCCGTCCTCAGCAACCCACCTTCGCCTTCGCATAGGTGTCCCCGAGCCTGCGCCTCCGCAAGCTGCGCCGCGAATAAATCCCGCTCCATCAGAATCACGTTATACGAAGTTCGAAAGACCCGCGGTGAGCCGCCTCTTCTCCGCATCGGTCTTCTGTCCATTCGTGCGGACCGCTCAGTGGGCGCGCCAGGCCCGAAGCCGCCCCGCGAGGGCGCTACGCGTAGTGACGCGGCCATTTGATGGCGGCTCAGCTTGGAGCCACTTCCTGCAGGGCTCAATTGGCGCTTGGCGGCTCGATATGATCCACCAGGAAAGTCTTGAGTATTCCCTTATGTGTTTCGAGCTTGAGTCCAAGTTGCTGCTGCAGAGCGGTCTCCAGATCGGGATCTTCAAACACTTGATCGCCTCCCGGCGGACGGTTCGAGAATTTGAGGTCAATCTTGTACTTTCCGTCGAGTCCCGTTTTATCGATGACTGGCTTTTGCCTGTCTCCCCCTCCGGAGGAGATGGCTGCCAAGTTCGTCAGGGAGAGGGCGAATTCCTGCATCGTCATGCCGGTTGGTCTAGCTGCTCCGGGAGCGGCTCCCGCCGGCGTTCCATTCAATGTGAGGTTAAATCCGCTCTCGGTGTCCGTCTCTGACCACCTCGGCATTTTCGGACCTCCCCGAGCGATCACCAGATCGCTCACCTGCCCTTCCCTGAACTCCCAGTGGAAAGCAAGCCTAAAGCGGTCCGCCAACAGCGCCTGCAACGCCCCTTTGCATTGCGATTTCGTCAACGCGCGTTCAGATTTGGCCTGAATGTCGTAGGCCAAGGTCGTCTTACCGCCTTCCTTCGGTAGCCGCTGCCGCATCTCGATCATCTGACCTTGGTTAAGATCGTACGCCCAGGCAATGATCGGGATAAGCGAAAGACCAATAGAAACGAATCGCCCATTGGAGCAGCTTTGCGGTTCATAGCCCGACCCGCTAACGTGCAGTTTTATGGAGGCTACGTCGAACCTCTCAGATGCGACTTCAACCGAAGGTCTGGGACCGCTTTGAGGAGGGGGCTGCTGCGCAACTACCCCTGTGACGATCGCCGACAGGGCCAAACCAATTCGCATGGTGAATCCGTCATACACGCGCTGTTTTTCCATCGGAGCTCCTTCGTTGCGGCACGCAGCTAACTGCCGATAGAGGTAATACTATCACATTAGTACTAAACGCAAACGTTGTTCTGCCGAGCGTGGAGTTGTCTACGTCCAATCCGGCGATGCCCGCCGGTAGGTTGGGGGTTATGTCAAAATCTGCGCACCGTCTGGACGCCGGAACCAGCGCCGCCATCCCGCGCGGTGGCGCGCTCTACTGAATCCCCGGAGCCGTCTTCAGCGAACCTTTAAGAGCCTCGTCAAGATTGATGTGATTCGTGTCGAGCGTGATCCCCATCGCCTGATCCAGAGCCACCTTCGCCTTGGCGTAAGTATCCCGAGCCTGCACCTCCGCAAGCTGCGCCGCGAATAAATCCCGCTCCACCAGAATCACGTTATAGGAAGTAGAAAGTCCTGCGGTAAGGCGCTTCTTCTCCGCGTCCGTCTTCTGTTCGTTGGTGCGGACCGCTCCGCGCGCGGCGTTCACCTGTGCCCGCCCCAGCGTCACCCCGATCAAAGCGTTTTGTACATCGACCTCGATTTGGCTCTTGGTCCTCACCAGCGTGTCTTGCGATTGCTTCAACTCCAGCCTGGAGCGAACCTCGTCCGCCTGCGCCTGCCGGTTGCGCACCGGGAAACTGATGCTGAGGCCGACGGCGAATTGCGGGTATTTGAAGTCGAAATTATCGACGAAGGCGTTGCCTAAGACGTTATACAGCCCGGCTGTGTTCACCAACCCGAAAACATTGACGTTCGGCAGCAGGGCGTTGTCCAGAAACGGCATGACATCCTGCTCGCTTTTGATATTTCCGTCGGCGATGGAAATTTCCGGACGGTTCTTCTGGGCGATTGCGACCGCCTCCTGAAGACTCGGGAGCTTGTCGGTGTCGGGCTCCGGAAAGGAATCCGTGGTGTCAATGGATGCCGATTCGAAAGGCTCCTCAAGATTGACGCTGATCATGCTCTTCAATGTCAGCTCGGCGTACTGCAGGTTGGTCTGGGCGATCACAAGGTCCCGATCGCTGGCGGCAACCTGCGCTTGCGCGTTCACCACGTCGAGCCGGGCCATCACTCCGGCATCGAAGGCCCGCAGATTGTTTTGGTACAACTGCTGCGACACGGTCAAGGCCTGCTCCGCCGTGCGCACGGACTCCCGCGCGCTGATCAAATCGTAGTACGCGTCTTCGGCGCTGGCCAGCGCGGTGATGACTTGCTCGCGAAAGGCTTCCCTCTCGATTCCCTGTTCATTCTCCGCCACCTTGATCAGCGCCCGATTCACTTTGTAGCCGAAGCCATTCATCAACTGCTGAGCTACGGTAAATGTGAAGCCGGGCGTGAAGGCAGGATCGAAGAGCAGGTGCAATTGCGTGGAGGATTGCCTCTGAAATCCGAAGGAAGCCGAGATGCTGGTGCCGGAGGGGAAGGCCTGATTGTAGCGCACGGAGGCAGCCGCGGTGTGCGTCGTCACCTGCGGAACTCCAGCGACGATCAAAGTGTTCAGCGGACTGGGAGTGCGGTCCAGGCTGAAACTCACGTTAAAGCTCGGATCGAACACGCCCGACGGCCCTACGTTGACCTGCGAAGCCGACCCCGTGATACCGCCGGCGTTCGATGCGCCGCCTCCGCCGCCGCCCGCCGATCCAAGAATGCTGCTTCCCGTGGCACCCGCAAACACTCCGCTGGGGATGGAGCTTTGATCCACGCCGCGCGGCGACTGCCCGGATCTGGCTCGCAACAGATCGGTTTGCGCCGCCGCCGGATAGTAGCGGGCTCCGGCCACGGTTAAATTATTCTGCACCACGGCCGCGGCCACCTGGGCCAGGGACAACCGCAACTTCCCATCCTGCACTTCCAGCGGCACATTGGCCGCATTGGAGAGATTCGGCTCGGGAACATAGCGATTTACGTAGGGTTTGATTATGTTTGGGAAGACCTTGGCAGCCGCACTGTAGTCCGGAGCGATGGCCGCGTCCGCTGCCGTTATTGAACTAGGGGCCGGATTCTGCGCCAGCACCAAAGCCGGAGCCGCAAATCCCAGCAACACCGCTGCCCGCGCCACGCCGCCAGTTATCCTAAGTAGCGCCTTCATTTAGGATTGCCCTGCTGACTCGGATTCACCGCCCCCGCATGAAACGGAGGCGTAGGCTGGGTGGTCACGATTCCGCTGACAGCATCCTCCAGCCGGATTCCATTCTGCTCCAGCGTCGTTCCCGTAGCCTGATCCATCCCCACCAGCGAGTTCGCGTAAGCCGCGTCCACCTGAACCTCGGCATACTGCGCCGTCACCAGATCACGCTCCTTCAAGATCACGTTGTAGGCAGTCGAGAGACCTTCCCGCAGCTTCTCCTGCTCCGCATCGCGCGACTGCAGCGCCAGGCGCGTGGCTTCCCTCGCCGCCTCCACCTGCGCCTTACCTTGAATCAACCCGATCCGCGATTGCTGCACTTGCAGACGAATCTGATTGCGCGTATTCTGCAGGCTGATCTCGAGTTGGTTTCGTTCCAGTTGCGAACGGATGTTGTCGGCTTGCGCGGAGCGGTTGCGAATGGATGCGCCAAAGCTCAGCCCGACCGCGGTTTCCGGGTAGGTTCCGCCGAAGCTTTGCCCCAAGGCGTCCAGGGCTCCGCTGGTCTGCAGCTTTGAGTTGCCCTGCAACCCGGAGGCGGCATACAATCCGAACACCGCCAGGCTGGGCATCATATTATTCTTGGCATACTGAATCGCGATGCCCTGATTCTGCAGATTGTTCCCGGCTTCCTTGAGCTCTGGGCGATTGGCCAGCGCCGATGCCACCGCCTTTTCCAACGCGGGTAAATCGGATTCCCGAGGCTCCGGCAACGGATCGATGACCACGATGACCGCGGCATCCAACTCCGGGTCGTCGCGTTTGCTCAGCAACTGCTTCAGAGTGGTCTCCTGCTGGTCGAGGTTGGTCTGAGCCACCAGCAAATCCCTCTGGCTGGAAGCCACTTCAGACTCCGCCGTCACCACGTCCAGGCGCGATAAAACGCCCGCGGCTTCCTGTTTCTGCGTATCGCTCAAGAGCTTCTGCACGGCCGTCAGCGACTCCTGCGCCACCTGCACGTTTTCCTGAAACGCCCTCAGGTTGTAGTAAGCGTCCTCAAGCTGCGCAATGCTGGTAATCACCTGCTGCTTGAATACCTCATCCGCCGTGCCCACGTCGTTCTTGGCGACGGTCATGAAACGCTCATTGGCCAGGCGTCCGAAGCCCGCCAGCAGCGGTTGGTTCACGCCGATCGAAAGCCGGGAGGTGACGTCGGGATTGTACAGGACGTTCTGCTGCGTGGTGATCTGGCGCAGAGTGCTCAGCGAGACAGAATAGCTGAGGCCGGTGGTAAACAGTTGCGCATAGGAGGCGGAATACGCCAGAGCGTCGCTGGTAGTGGTGGGGATTCCCGAGAGAATCACGGAGTTCAGCGGGCTGGTCACCCGATCGAAGCTGGTGGAGAAACTGACGCTCGGATCGAACGCCCCTGCCGCGCCGATCGAAACCGCGCCGCCCCCGCCCGTGAAGCCTCCGGCATTGCCGGTGCCTCCGGTCGCGCCCGCGCTGGTTACGCCGGCTCCGATGGCGCCGGAATTCAACTCACTGGGGTACAAAGCCCCGGTGAATCCCCGCGCCGCCTGCCCCGATTTGGAGCGCAGCAGATCGGTCTGCGCGAACGGAATCACATACCGCTGGACCACGATGTCCAGGTTGTTTTCGAGTGTCAACGCCAGCGCGTCCGATAGCGATAACTCCAGTTTCCCGTCGTGAATCAGACTCTTCAGGCGCGGAGAATTTACCAGCACCGGAAGGGAGATCGGCTTTTGCCGGTACGGATTCCAAATATGCGGAAACTCGCTGGGCCCGTTCGCCAAGGATGACAGAAAACCTTTCTGAAATCCGGCGGTGGTGTCGTCTCCGGCCCCCTCCTGCGGCGGATCCCCTGGAGGCGCGGCCAGCGTCACGGAACTGAGCAGCACGAAGACACTTGTACACAACGGCAGAAAACGGCACATATGAGCAGCAGTGTATAACAAAACTGGATAGTGCCGCGACTGCTGAATGGGCAGGGCACGCCCATTATCCGCGAAGGCCGCTTTGTCGGTCGTACCAGCCCTCAGCCCCCAAGCTGGGCCGCGACCGCAAGGAGCGGTCCTCGATACACGTCGTTTACCGGTACAGCTTGGCGTCATGCCAACCTTGGTGGTGTAGGCTCAAAAGACAGTGCGCGAAAAGCTCGGCTCGACCCCTGTACTCGTTGCGGTGCTGGCGCTATGCGTCGCGAGGCTGTGGCTGATGCCGCTACCCTCCAGTTTCTGGGTCGACGAGATGGTCAGCGCCTTCGTGATCCACTTTGGCCCGCTGCACCCTTCGCTCGCGGTTGCGCCGCAGGTCACCGAGACCATCTATTACTGGCTGCCGCGCGCCGCCGAATCGATCTTCGGATTCTCGGAAGTGGTCTACCGCGTGCCCTCACTGATCGTGCTGGGCATTGCCTTGTGGCTGATCGCAAAGCTCGCCGCGCGGCTGATTCATCCGCAAGCCGCATGGTTCGCGGTGTTCGCCTGTCTGGCGCTCAAGGGTTTTAACTACCAGGCCGACGACGCCCGGCCTTACGCCTTGGGCACCTGCGTCGCCGCCGCGAGCCTCTTCTTTTTAGTCCGCTGGCTGGATACTGCGCGCTGGCGCGAGGCACTGCTGTTCATCGTATTCGCCGCCGTGCTGTGGCGAGTGCACCTGGTGTTCTGGCCCTTCTACGCCATCTTCGCCATCTACGTGGCGGTGCGTATCTTTCGCTCAGAGACCACGGTTAAGTGGAAGGAAGCCGCACAAGTCTTCGGGCTGCTGTCGATTACTCTAATTCCTGTCGCCGTGGACGCCATCAAACTGGTCCGCGAAGCCCATTCCCACGTTATCGTCGATCTGCCCACGCTACGGGATTTACGCCGCACTCTCAAATTCCTGCTGATCGCGCAATGTGGAATCGGAGCTTTGATCGCCGCTTTCCTCTTGCGCCATCGCGTCATTTCCTGGAAGGCCATCGCACTTCCGGAGCTGTCTTCCTGGGTCTTGATCCTGGGATGGTGGTTATGGCACCCGTTCGCGCTGTTCGCGTTCTCGCTTCTCACCGGAAACAGCGTTTACGTGGACCGCTATCTATCGCTGGCCTTGCCTGGAGCGGCTCTGACCGCAACGCTCGCCGCCGCCTTCTCGCTCAATGAATCGGCCAACACGCGGGATTGGCGACTATGCGCCGCCGGCCTGGGGGTTTGCGTATTCGTCGCCCTGGGGCAGTGGCCCGATGTCTGGCAAGGCGAACTTTGGCCCGTTCACCACAATTCCGATTGGCGCGCCGCCGCACGAACCATCAATAAATGGACGGTAAATGTGGACACACCCGTGCTTCTGCCGAGCCCCTTTATCGAGGCCAAGCCGCCCGTATGGCGTCCGGATTATCCGCTTCCCGGATTTTTGTACTGCTATCTGCCGGTCTACAAAATCTCCGGCACGCCGTATCTGCTGCCCTTTGAGCGATCGCCTCAAGGTGAGCGCTATGCCACAGGGCTGCTACCGGCTTTATCCGCGTCTCCGCGATTCTTGATCTATGGTGGGGATAAAAACGTATTCGTCTGGCGCAGTTTCTTTGCCTCCAAGCCGGAGTTGCGCGGATGGGGCAACCGGCAACTCCACACGTTCGGAGACGTGGACGTCGGAATCTTCGAAAATCCTGCCTTCTCGCAGGCCTTGGCGTCGGCTCGTAACGCTCCCAAATAACAGCCCGCGAAACGAAGCCTGGGGCGCGGCCACAAGCGGGGCTGTTACTTTCGGGAGTGGAAGGGCGCGACCGGTCCTTTGCAGGCCAGCTATTTTTTCTTCACGACGTTGCCTTTTCCATCCCGCATTTCATTGCCTTTGAAGTGCGCCGCATCGACACGCTTTGACTCAACTGCTTTCTCACCGCGCTGCGGCATCGGCCCTTTGTAGCCGTGCTCCGGATGGAATTTGTTATTCACGTAACCGTGAAAGCCGGCGGGACCATGAAACCACGGACCGGCGCCAATGAAAACGCCGCCATTGAACCATTCTGGCCCGTAATATCCAGGGGGCGCGCAAGCATAGGGCGCGACGTCGTAGTATCCGTAAGGGCAATCGGGGGCCACTCCGATGTCGATGTTAACCTGAGCCTGAGCTTTGGGAGCGGTGGCCGTGAATCCGATTCCGGCAACACCGGCTAGCACTAGAAATGCAAATCCTCGCATATAGTTGACCTCCAACCTTAAGAGAGAATCCGCATCCAGCCTGTTACGTATGCCAGAAGATCAGCGCTTTACCAGCAACGCTCCGCACCAGACCGCGATATAGCCCAGACCCACGCTAAGCAGCACGTACACAAGCCCCATAAGGGCATTGCCTTCGCGGACGCTGCGATAAGCTTCCCATCCGAAGCTGGAAAAAGTGGTGTAGCCGCCCAGCACGCCTACCACCAGCAGAGGCTGCCACTTCGAAGCCAGCGTTCCCCGCTCCCGCATGGTCATCAGCAGGCCGATTAGGAAGCAGCCGGTGACGTTGATGACCAGGGTGCCCACCGGGAACCCTCCGCCGGCGCGCTTCATGATGGCCGTCCCGATGACGTACCTCGCCACCCCTCCCGCCGCCGCCCCCAGCGCCACCAGAAAGTATGGGCTCATCGTATCTCGCAGAATAACAGTTCGGGCGGAGCCCACGAACCACCGGCGTTATGGATTCGGCGATCGGGCACGCGCAGGAATTGTAAACGAAGGAGTAGGCCAGCCTCCGAGATGGGACCATCCGTGCAAGTCACTCCTCCTCCGGATCGGCCCGTTTTGAACGCGTTCAGAATATTCTTGACAACGGCGGAGCCAAGCCCCAAAATCATATTTGAACGCGTTCAGATTATTTACCGCGTTCAGGATGGAGGCCTTTGATGTACATCGTTGTTTGCTATGTCGCGTATCTTGCTGTCAGCTTGGCTGTGACGATCTGGGTGGCCCAGACGCTCCGGCACAATGGACGGAGTTTCCTGCTCGATGCCTTTCATGGCAACGGCGAGTTGGCTGATTCCGTCAATCACCTGCTTGTGGTCGGCTTTTATCTTGTCAACATCGGCTATGTGTCGCTCGCCTTGCGAACCGGCGCCCAGGTGGAGACGGCCAGGTCGGCCATCGAGTTGGTTTGTGATAAGGTCGGCATCGTATTGCTCGTACTGGGCGCGATGCACTTCTTCAATCTGTACATTTTCAATCGTTTAAGGCTGAGAGGGCAGGCGGATCTGCGGCCGCCGTTGCCACCCGATGCGCGCATTTCGGTTCAGCCGGGGTTGTGATGTCACCCGTCACCAGCCTCATGATTGTCTACGATGCGGACTGCGGCCTCTGCACCCGCACCAAGGATTGGATCGGCCGGCAGGACCCCTTCGTTGGGATCGGTTTCGTAGCATCCGGCTCGCCGGAAGCAAAAAGCAGATTCCCGCAATTGCCCGCCGGTGAGCTTGCCGTCGTCGCGAATACCGGAGAGGTTTGGCTCGGCAACAGCGCCTGGATCGTTTGCCTGTGGGCTCTGCGCGGGTACCGCGATCTCGCCTTCAGATTAACCAGTCCGCTGCTCTTGATGATGGCTCGGGAGGCATTCGTGGTTCTGTCCAAGAGCCGCTCTGCACTCTCGGTCATGCTCGGATTGAAAAGCGAACGGGAACTGGAGCAGCAGCTCAGAAAGGTGATTGCACCAAAATGCCACAGCGGACCGAACTAAGGGCCGCCCCGAAAAGTGAGGAGACCCGCGAGCGGATTTTCAACGCCGCCCTGGCCTTGTTTCACCGGCGCGGATTCGAGACGGCCACCGTGCGGGATATAGCCGCAGAGGCTGGCGTAGCCACAGGAGCCGCCTATTACTACTTCGCCTCCAAGGACGCCATCATTATGGAGTTCTACCGGCGCTCCTCCGCGGAAATGCAACCCAAGATCGAGCTTGCCTTGGAAAACGCGAGCGGTCTGGAGCAGCGATTGCGCGAGTTGATCCTCGTGAAGCTGGCGCATTTCGCAACCAACCGCGAAATCCTGCGGGCGCTCCTCAGAAACGGTGCGGACCCAAAACATCCACTCTCGCCCTTCAGCCCTCAGACCAGTGAGATTCGGGATACTGACATCGCCTGGTTTCGTCGCGCCGTAACCGATAGCGATGTGCGAATACCACGGGACCTTGCGCCGCACTTGCCGGATATTCTCTGGTTTTTCCAAATGGGCGTGATCTTTTTTTGGGTCATTGATGAATCACCCGGCCAAGCGCGCAGTAAGAAACTCCTCACGCTTGGCGCGAAGAGCGTTACCTCTCTGATTCGTGTGTCAGCACTCCCCCTCATGCGGCCCGTGCGCAAGACCGCGCTGGAACTCATTGACATCGTGAAGGGCGCCGCTTCTTAGATTGCGGATTGGCCAATCATTCCCGGGGGAACACTAAAAATCTCAAAAGTCTATTTCCTGCCGATTCCGCCACTTGGAGTTTTCGCTCGCCCTACTTCTGGCGCTGCGCCGCTTATTTTGAAATCGTAAGAGTTCGGATGTCTCATCGCATCCGGATCACGCCAACGCGGAGAGTACTCGAGTCACCCCGCGCCATCCTTACCGATGGGGCGTCACACGATGGGCTTTGCCGTTGAAGTATTAACGGCGCTTCCCGGTGAGCGATATCACCTGGGCAAGAGGCGCCTCTTCGATCTTTCTCATGCGCGGGTCTGGCTGAAAAGCACGCCCAAAATGCGCGCCGCTCCCCGCGGTCACGGCTCAGATCGCCACATTCTGAGCCGCGACCCGAGGGAGCGGTTGCAGTACAACTATGCGATTAGTATCGGTAATGATCCGGCTTGTACGGACCTTCCGGCGCGACGCCAAGATAATCTGCCTGCTTCTTCGACAATGTAGTCAGCTTCACGCCGATCTTCTCCAAGTGCAGCCGTGCGACCTCTTCGTCCAATTTCTTGGGCAAGGTGTAAACACCGACCTTGTAGACATCCTTGTTTTTCCACAGGTCGAGCTGCGCCAGAGTCTGATTTGAGAAGCTGTTGCTCATCACGAAGCTGGGGTGGCCGGTGGCGCAGCCCAGGTTCACCAAGCGGCCTTCGGCCAGCATGAAGATGCTGTGCCCGTCGGCGAACGTGTACATATCCACCTGCGGCTTGATGTTGGTGCGCTTCACGCCCTTGGCTTCGTTCAGAAGGTCCACCTGAATCTCGTTATCGAAGTGCCCGATGTTGCACACGATGGCCTGATCCTTCATGTGCTTCATGTGCTCCAGAGTAATGATGTCCAGATTGCCGGTGCACGTGACATAAATATCGCCGCGCCCCAGCGTGTCTTCGACCGTAGTCACTTCGAAGCCTTCCATCGCCGCCTGCAGCGCGTTAATAGGATCGATCTCCGTCACCACCACGCGAGCGCCCATGCCCCGCAGCGAATGCGCCGAGCCCTTGCCCACATCGCCGTATCCGCAAATCACCGCGACCTTGCCGGCCACCATCACATCGGTCGCGCGCTTGATTCCGTCCGCCAGCGATTCGCGGCAGCCATATAAATTATCGAATTTCGACTTCGTAACCGAATCATTTACGTTGATAGCAGGAATCAATAATTTGCCTGCCTCTTGCATTTTGTAAAGCCGGTGCACGCCAGTCGTGGTCTCTTCCGATACGCCGCGCCAGTGCTTCACCATCTCGGTCCAGCGGTGCGGATGCTCGGCGTGAACCTGCTTCAGCAGATCCTTGATCACCTTCTCTTCATGGCTTCCGCTCGGCGAGTCCACCCACTTGTCGCCATGCTCCAATTCATATCCCTTGTGAATCAGAAGCGTGACATCGCCGCCGTCGTCGACCACCAGTTCCGGACCCTTGCCGCCCGGATGACTGACCGCCTGATACGTGCACCACCAATATTCTTCCAGCGACTCGCCTTTCCATGCGAAAACAGGCACTCCGGACGCAGCAATCGCAGCCGCGGCGTGGTCCTGCGTGGAGAAAATATTGCAACTGGCCCAGCGCACATCGGCGCCCAAATCGGCCAGGGTCTCGATCAGCACCGCGGTCTGAATGGTCATGTGTAATGACCCGGTGATGCGCACACCCTTCAGCGGTTTGTGGGCCGCGTACTTCTTGCGAATGGCCATCAGGCCAGGCATTTCAAACTCGGCGATCGAGATCTCTTTGCGGCCCCAGTCGGCCAGGGACATATCCGCGACTTTGTATTCCGCAGTCGTATTCGGTACGGTGGCAGTGCTCATTCAAGCTCCTTGTTGGCGATAAAACTCCAGTTTAGTACAGCAGCGGGCAGAACGCTGTGCTAAGCTGATCGTTTTGGGTTTCTCACTGTAAACCTTTAGTAAATTCCCCGTGTGGAGGTTTGGCGAAGTGGCAGATCGTATGCGGCATATTTTCACGTCCGAATCGGTGACCGAAGGCCACCCGGATAAGATGGCGGATCAGGTTTCGGATGCGGTGCTCGACGCCGTATTAGCCAGTGACCCGACGGGTCGCGTGGCCTGCGAGACTCTTGTGACAACCGGAATCTGCGTTGTGGCGGGAGAAATCACCACCACCTCGATTCTGGACGTCCCCAAGCTGGCGCGGGAAGTGATCGCCGACATCGGCTTCACCGATGCCAAGATGGGCTTCGACGCCAAAACCTGCGGCGTCCTGAACATGATTCAGACCCAGTCTCCCGACATCGCTATGGGTGTCGACACGGGCGGCGCCGGCGATCAGGGCATGATGTTCGGCTACGCCTGCGATGAGAGCGAGGAACTGATGCCTCTGCCCATCATGCTGGCGCACAAGCTGGTGCGGCAATTGAGCGAGATCCGCCGTTTCGGCAAGCTCAGCTATCTGCGCCCCGACGGCAAGAGCCAGGTCAGCATCGAATATATCGACGGCAAGCCCGCGCGCATCGATGCCGTGGTGGTTTCGACGCAGCACGACGACGATGTCACCACGGAGCAACTGCGGGCCGATGTGAAGAAGCACATCATCGATGCCGTGGTTCCCTCCGCCATGGTGGATTCCGGCACCAAGTATCACATCAACCCCACCGGCCGCTTCGTAATCGGCGGACCTCATGGCGACACCGGCCTAACCGGCCGCAAGATCATCGTCGACACCTACGGCGGCATGGGCCGGCACGGCGGCGGCGCGTTCTCGGGCAAGGATCCGACGAAGGTGGACCGTTCCGCTTGCTACATGGCGCGTTACGTCGCCAAGAACATTGTGGCCTCCGGACTCGCGGAGCGTTGCGAAGTGCAGCTGGCCTACGCGATCGGCGTGGCGGAACCGGTTTCCGTGATGGTGAACACGTTCGGAACCGGCTCGCTGCCGGAAGAGCGCCTGGTGGATCTGGTGCGCGCGCACTTCCAATTGACGCCGAAGGGCATGATCGACTCGCTGAAGCTGCGCCGTCCGATTTATCGTAAGACCGCCTCCTTCGGACACTTCGGCCGCACCGAAGACACGTTTAGCTGGGAAGCTACCGACAAAGCTGCCGCGCTGGCGGAAGCCGGTAAGCCCGCCGCAGCGGCGCGCGGCTAAATAGTCACGACGGTCACGGCTCAGAGCGCAGACTCTGAGCCGTGACCATTTAAGAAACGATGATGAAGGGCGAGGACCGACAACAACAGTGGCGTTAATCGAAGGCTGCAAGCATTCTATAGAGATCACGATTCCCGCCTCTGAGGTCGAGAAGGAAACGGAAGTCGCGGTAGCCGGGATTCAGGCGAAGGTGCGCCTGCCCGGCTTTCGTCCAGGCAAGGCTCCGCTGAGCCTGGTCAAAACCCGCTTCGCCGGCGATATCCGTCAGGAAGTCATCGAAAAGCTGGTTCCGAAGTTCTTCCACGCCGCGGTGGAAAAGGACAATCTCCGCGTGGTGGGGCGGCCGGATATCAAGGACGTGCACCTCCACGCAGGCGAGCCATTGCGCTTCAAAGCCGAGTTCGAAGTCGCGCCGGATTTTGACTTGGGCGACTATCGCGGCGTGGTCATCACTTATACCGAGCCCGAAGTCACCGAAGAAGACATCACCGAGCGCCTCGATCAGATTCGCAATCAAAAAGCCGAGTTTGTCAACGAAGAGCCCCGCCCGCTGGCGGATGGGGATCATGCGGTGATTTCGCTCGAAAGCCTGGAAGGCGTCGATGAAAAGATTTCGCAGGATGAACTGGTGCTGAAGATTGGCGATGAAGCCACCATGCCGGTGTTCACCGAGAACCTGCGCGGCGCGTCGCCGGATGAATCGCGCGAATTCGAAGTTGTCTATCCCGAAGACTATGAGCGCAAAAATCTGGCCGGCCGCACGGTCAAATTCCGCGCCACTGTAAAGGCCGTTCGCCGCAAGGAACTGCCGGAGCTGAACGACGAATTCGCCAAGGATCTGGGCGATTTTCAGACCCTGGAAGAGCTGAAGGAAACCATCCGCAAGAACATTTATCGTGAGCGCGAGCATCACGCCCAGGAAGACGCCAAGCGCCAGTTGCTGGACAAGCTGGTGGACGCGCACGATTTCCCGGTGCCGGAAGCTTACGTCGATCGTCAGATTCAGGTCAACGTCGAAAACCAACTGCGGGGTTTAGCCGCGCAGGGCATGGACGTCAAGGATCTGAAGCTGGACTGGAAGCAGGTCAAGGAATCGCAGAAGGAACGCGCCACGCGCGATGTGAAGGCCTCGCTGCTTCTCGATAAAATCGCCGAGCGCGAAGCCATCGGGGCCACTCAGGAAGAGGTTGACCGCGAGGTGCAGCGCATCGCCCGCCAGCAGCGTGAAGCGGTGGCTGTGACCCGCGCCAAGCTCCAGAAGGAAGGCGTGATTCCGAAAATCGCCGGCAATATCCGCACCGAAAAAACCCTCGCCATGCTCTTTGAGCAGGCTCGCAAGGAAGCTGGCCCGGCGCAAGAAGTGGTTGAACCGGAACTTCTTGAACCAGAAGTGATCGAACCGGAAGAACCAGCCTGATCTTTAACGCGAGATCCTGACAGCGACTGTACGAATTGCGTGACCAAGCGGTAGAATCGTCACGAAGGTGTCCTCCCCCACCAAAGCTCTAACTGTCCGCCAATTCTTTGGGAAAAAGGGTCTGCTCTCGCAGTGGCACCCGAACTACGAATACCGCGACGGCCAACTTCAAATGGCCGAAGCGGTTGAGAGCGCGCTTGCCGAAAAGAAACACCTGATCGTCGAAGCCGGCACTGGCACCGGGAAAACGCTGGCGTATCTGGTTCCCGCGATCCTCTCCGGCAAGCGGGTCGTAATCTCCACCGGCACCAAAAATCTTCAGGAACAACTCTTCTTCAAGGACATTCCGTTCCTGGAGCAGCACCTTGGTCCTTTGCGGGTCTCGTACATGAAGGGCCGCGCCAACTACGCCTGCCGCCAGAAAATCTACGATGCCGAGAAGGAACCGGTGCTCGAAGGCCTGGAAGAAACCGCCGATTTTCAGGTAATCCGCGAATGGGAGAAGACCACCCAAAGCGGCGATCGCGCGGAAATCAAGACGCTTCCCGAAAAGTCGACGGCCTGGGCTAAGGTGGATGCGCGCTCAGATCTCTGCACGGGCCAGAAGTGCCAGCAGTTCGAACGCTGCTTTATCACGATGATGCACCAGAGGGCCCAGGAAAGCGACATCATCATCGTCAATCACCACTTGTTCTTCGCCGACATGGCGGTGAAAGGCAACGACCGCGGCGCCATCATCCCCGACTACGGCGCGGTAATCTTCGACGAAGCCCACGACGTTGAGGATGTCGCCAGCCAGTATTTCGGAATCTCGGTTTCGAGTTATCAGTTTGAGGAACTGGTGCGCGACATCTCCGCGCTGGCGCACCGCAAGAATTTCGGATCGCAGGAATTGGACCGCACTCTGATCGCTCTCAGCGATTGCGCGGCGCGATTCCTGGCCCTCTTTGGAGCTAGCGAAGGCCGCACCGGCTTTCGCTCGCACGAGGCGTTCTTAGAAAAAAACGAGGACACGTATCGCGACGTGCTGCGGGCGATGGAACTGGCGGCGCTGCAGCTCGAATTACTCAAATCGCCGCCTGAGGAGTCCCTGTTGCTTGTAGCGCGTGCCCGCGATCTGGCGCGCCGGTTGGAATTCTGGATGGAATCCGGCGATCGCCGCTATGTCTATTGGATCGAGCGTCGCGGCCGAGGGACGTTCCTGCAAGCCACTCCGATCGAAGTTGCGCAATTGTTGGACCAGCGTCTGTTCGATTCTGTCGACACCGTGGTCTTGACCTCCGCGACGCTGGCCGTCTCAGGCGGCTTCGACTATACCAAGGAGCGTCTGGGCCTGCGCGTCGCTCGCGGTCTGGTGGTGCCCAGCCATTTCGATTACGCCAAGCAGGCGCTTCTCTATGTCCCGCAATCTCTGCCGGATCCACGCAGCCCGGCGTTTACAGCGTCGGCCGCGGACGAGATTATTGAGCTGTTGACCCTCAGCCGGGGACGCGCGTTTGTGCTTTTCACCAGCTATCAGCAAATGCGTCTCATCTACGATCGAGTCTCGCTGGACGTGCCCTACCAGACGCTGATGCAGGGCACTGGACCTCGCAGTGCGTTGCTTGAGGAATTCCGCTCCACGCCCAACGCCGTGCTGTTCGCGACTTCGTCATTCTGGCAAGGAGTGGATGTGCCGGGCGAGCAGTTGAGTTGCGTTATTATTGATAAACTACCGTTTGCGGTTCCAAGCGATCCAGTGGTGGAAGCCCGGATCGCCGCGATCAAGAACGAAGGCGGAGACGCCTTTTACGGCTATCAGGTTCCGCAAGCCGCGATTGCGCTGAAGCAAGGCTTCGGACGCCTGATTCGCAGCCGAGGGGACCGAGGGGTGCTGACGCTGCTGGACAACCGGATTACGAAGGCTCGCTACGGGCAGATTTTTTTTGATAGTTTGCCGCCGTACGGGTTCACGACGGATCGCCGGGAAATAGGGAAGTTTTTCAAACATGTTTGAAGTCTCCGTAGAACAGACTTTCGCCGCGGGCCACGCCTTGCGCAATTACAAGGGCGCCTGCGAGAACGTCCATGGCCACAATTTCAAGATCCAGGTGACCATTGAGGGCCAGGAACTGGACGGGACCGGGATGCTGGTGGATTTTCTGGACGTGAAACAGTCCATGCGCGAGGTGATCGCGCGGCTGGATCACAAGTTCTTGAACGACGTCCCGCCCTTCGACGTCAAGAACCCGTCCGCCGAAAATATAGCCGAGTACTTCTACGAAGAGATGACCAGCGGCCTGGTCTCGAATCCAGTCCCCGTTCGCGTAAGGGAGGTTAAGGTCTGGGAGACCGACATCCAGAGCGCGACCTACCGGCCGTAAGCTGTAGCCCAAAACCTGCGCCACAGGGCCTAAACTGTTGATTTTGCTTGGTGGGGCAGGCGGTACCGCCTACCATTCCGGTTTTGCGGCAGGCCGCTAACCAGCCCGCAAAGGGCCGGTCGCGGGCCCTGGATCCCCGAAAGCAACGCCCAGGCTCGTGTCCGCGACCCAGGCTCCGTTTTGCGGGATGTTCCTTAGGAGCCCGCAAAGGGCCGGTCGCGGGCCCTCGATCCCCGAAAGCAACGCCCAGGCTCGTGTCCGCGACCCCAGGCTCCGTTCTGCGGGATGTTATTTAGGAGCCTGCAAAGGGCCGGTCGCGGGCCCTCGATCCCCGAAAGCAACGCCCAGGCTCGTGTCCGCGACCCAAGCTCCGTTTTGCGGGATGTTCCTTAGGAGCCGCAAAGGGCCGGTCGCCGGCCCTCGATCCCCGAAAGCAACGCCCAGGCTCGTGGCCGCGACCCCAGGCTCCGTTTTGCGGGATGTTCCTTAGGAGCCGCAAAGGGCCGGTCGCCGACCCTCGATCCCCGAAAGCAAGGCCCCGCCTCGTGTCCGCGACCCAGGCTCCGTTTTGCGGGATGTTCCTTAGGAGCCCGCAAAGGGCCGGTCGCAGGCCCTCGATCCCCGAAAGCAACGCCCAGGCTCGTGGCCGCGACCCCAGGCTCCGTTTTGCGGGATGTTCCTTAGGAGCCGCAAAGGGCCGGTCGC
>DASXEY010000034.1:0-5344 GCA_036489835.1 Bryobacteraceae bacterium
ACCTTCCGCAGTTTTCCCCGGATGGAAGCATGGCGTATTTCATCTCCAATCGCGACGGCTATCACTGTATATGGGCGCAACGGCTGGATCCGGCTACCAAGCGGCCGATCGGCGAGGCTTTCGGTTACGAGCACTTCCACGATGCATCGCAGAAGGATCTTGAAGGATTTTGGTCAAGCGACGGGGACCTGAGTGTCGCTCGGGACAAGATCATCGTTAGCCTGGTGCAATGGCACGTCGGCATCTGGATGACACAAATCCAATAGACCCGGGCCGCGGTTTCAAACTGAACCGCTGCAGTCCGGCGCCGTTATGAAGATTGACGATGACGAGAAGCCGACTTGTGGATACCAATCGACTCGTCAATGAGTGACTCGGCGATTTGCCGCCAATCGCAGCCGAACAGGGAGCAGAGGATGCCCAACAACGCAGCGAAATTACCTGTAGTTCTGTTTTTCAAGGACGACGGCTCGCGAAGGCGAGATTGTTGCTGCGCAGCTCATGTCCGGGTTGCCGACGATACGGCCGATTTGCCGATGGTTCCGTACCAATCCGGTTTCTGGAGCGAAAGATGGCGAGGAACCCTATGATGACGACTGTGAGTCTGTGGTGGCGTGGCATGCGGTGATGTGTCGTTCGCGCTGACCTGCCTGTATGCAGTGGGCCTCTAAGTCGTGTACCCGGAAACAGACATGGCCTCTGAGCCCATTCATCTCCCACATCTCGAACGCTTCACCGATTGGTTTCCCGATTTTCTGAAAAAGGAACTCGCGCCCTATCCCGGCCGTGATGCGCTGGTGGCGCGTATGGTCATCTCCGCCACTTTGACCATGATCCTGATCGTCACCTTCCGCATTCCGGGAGGCTACGTCGGTGCGCTGACCGCTTTTCTTTTTTCGCGCGAGAATCTCGTCGCAACCGCTCGTTCGACGGTTTTTTTCATTGGGGCGTTCCTCATTGGAGCACTCGGCATCCCGATCGGCGCCCGTCTGCTCGCCTCCCCTCCTGAAACGCATTTCCTGTGGATCGCTTGCAGCCTCTTTATCGCGTTCTTTCTGCTGCGCTGCCTCACTAATTTCGCCGCGGGGACCGCCCTCGCGATTGTTATCGCCAACATTGTCGGCATCTGGTATCTACCCGGGCCTCCAGGAAGAAACGTTGAACTTACCCTCTGGCAGGTCGCCGGCACCTCCCTCGGCGCACTTGTAACGCTGGGCGTCGAGGTTGTCTTTTACGCGGTGCGTCGGCGCGATGAGTTCTCAGAAGGCCTCGATACCCGCCTGGCAATCATTGAGCGACTCATGGCCGATTACGCCGCCGGCGGTCCGGTTTCGCCGGCCACACAGGCTGGTCTTGCGCAATTCGCCGTCGTGGGAGCCGGCTCTCTCCGCCGTCATATCGCCCGCGCCAGCTACACCCAGCTCTATCGCGCACGCATGGGCGCGCTGGTGGCTCTCGTAGGGCGCTCGATTGATTTCGCTGCCGCTCTCGCCAACGCCTTTCCAGCCCTGTCGGATGGGAATCAAGAGCGCGCCGCGCGCCTCCAGCGAAGCCTCGCCGATATTCGCCTTTGTCTTCGCACCCACGGACAGCAACCCGTCGAGGCAACCCTGGAGACAAAGCCCAGTCCCGACACTCCGCTCCTGTCGGAGATTGAATCGATGGTGTCGCTGATGCCCTCCATCTTCAGCGACCAGCATGCCGTCGATCCGAGGCTCGAACCACTCGAGGACGCGCCCGGAACCACCCGCATCTTCATTCTCGACGCCTTCTCCAATCCCGAGCACCTCCGCTTTATTCTTGGCGGAACGCTGGCGTCGATGCTCTGCTACGTGTTTTATGTGTCGCTGGACTGGCGCAACCTCTCCACCTCGATCACCACCTGCGTCCTCACCGCGCTTACCTCCATCGGATCCTCTCGCCAGAAGCAGGTCCTGCGCATTTCCGGTTTCCTCCTTGGCGGCGTCATCGCCGGGATTGGAGCCCAGATTTTTATTCTCCCCGAGATCGACTCCATAAGCGGATTCACCGTGCTCTTCGCCAGCGTGACCGCGGTAGCTGCATGGATCGCCACGTCCAGTACCCGGCTCTCCTACGCGGGGGTGCAGATTGCCTTCTCGTTTTATCTGGTCCAGCTGAGCGATTTTTCCATCCAGACCGATCTCACGGTTGCGCGCGACCGCGTCCTGGGCGTGCTGCTCGGCGTCACCATGATGTGGCTTGTCTTTGAGCGGCTCTTTCCCCGCTCCGCAGCAGATGAGATGGTGCGTATTTTTGTCGTCAATCTTCGCCTGCTGGGCGCTCTCGCCTCGTCGACTGCTCGCGCCGATGAGCCGGCCTCGATTCTCAAGATCCGTCGACAGCGGGAAGAGATTTATCGCCACTTCGGCGAAGTCTCCGCGCAGTCCGACGCCGTTCCTTTCGAAACCGGCCCCGGGCGCCCGGGCGATCTGGCTGCCCGGGACCGAATCCGCCACTGGCAAGCCTTCGTGCGCAGCTTCTATCTGCTCGAAGCTCCGCTCCTCCAGTTCCGCATCTTCGCCAGCGACGATTCCAGGTCGCGTTCGTTCGCCGCATTTGAGAATGACTTTCGCCTTGAATGCTCGCGCATCTTCCTCCATATCGCAGAGAGCCTTGAGAAACAGTCGGCAACCCACACCTACCACGGAGACTCGGTGGCAAGCCTCCTGAATCGTATTGATTCATCAGAGACAGAGATCGAAGCTGAGTTCTCAGAACGCGAACGCGCACTGTTGCGTCTTGTCCGGACAATTGCGGAGGTAGTCGATCGTCTGCAGACTGAGGTCGCCTCGGAAGGCCTCTACGATGTTCTCCAGATTTCTGCCGCTCCTTTGCGACCACTCGAGTCCGAAGGCACTTGAGAGATACATGCATTGAGTTCTACGTGGGATCCGACACCGGAACGGGTGCCGAAAAAGCGTTTCTCCCTAGCGATGAATTGGCGACGGGAAGCTGACTTGTGGATACCAATCGGCTCCTCAATGAGTGACGTGAATGAGCGAATTGAATGAGCGAATTGAATGATCGACTTGGCGATTCGGGCGCCATTCGTCACTCGCGTCTGACCAAATCTTTCGGCGCAGCAAGCACATGCGATCATGGTCTGCAGCGAGTCGCGCCGTGAGGTGTGCCCATGTCGACGTTTCTTCAGGATTTCCGCTATTCACTGCGGCAGCTCTTCAGGAACCCAGGTGTTTCCCTGACGGCGATTTTTTCCCTGGCCCTGGGTATCGGCGCGACGGTCTCCGTTTTCAGCATCATCTATGCCGTGCTCATGAACCCGTGGCCCTACCAGGGAGCGGATCGTATCGCAAATGTCGCACTGTTAGACAAGTCTGGAAACGAGCAGGGGTACGGCCTCAATGGCCCGCAGACCCGTGAACTGGCGAAAGCTCAGTCGCTGGAATATGTCGTTGCGTTCAACGGCTGGAATCTTACCGTCACCGGCAGCGACGTGCCGGAAGATGTCCAGGCGTTCTATTTCACCGGCAACGTGTTTCAGATGCTTGGCGTTCCCGCCATGTTAGGCCGCTATTACCTGCCATCGGACGCTCCCGACGGACAGGATCCGCAGCCTGTCGTCGTGTTGAGCTACAAGTTCTGGATGCATCACTACAACGGCGACCGGTCGGTTGTAGGCAAGACCATTCAGCTTGTGCACAAGACCTACACGGTAATCGGCGTCATGCCATCCCATTTTGGATTTCTCGGCCCGGATGTCTATCTCCCACTCAAACTTTCTAATTCTGTCAGTGAGCAGTACGGTACCTTCGTCAAGCTCAGACCTGGAGTTACGCAGGAAGCTGCTGCGGCAGAACTGCAGCCATATTTCCGCGAATTTGCAAAACAGACACCCGATCACTATCCAAAGGAGTACAAGAAAATCGCGATAGAGAACCTGAGTTATTGGGTTCTCCACAGCATCAGCAAAACGCTCTATTTACTCTTTGGCGCCGTTGGGCTGCTGTTGGCGATTGGCTGTAGCAACGTCTCCATTCTGCTGCTCGCGCGGGGCACCGCTCGCGAGCACGAATTTGCCGTTCGCTCCGCAGTTGGAGCTACCAGGGCCCGCATCGTCCGCCAGCTTCTCACCGAATCGCTCATTCTCGCTCTCACGGGGGCGGGGCTCGGGGTGCTTCTCGCCTATCAGAGCCTTGGATTTATCGTCGCCCGCCTGCCTAAAGGGTCTTTCCCAAACGAAGCTGACATCCATATCCACGTGCCGGTTCTGTTGTTCAGCGTCGGGCTTGCCATCCTCACCGGCGTACTCTTTGGGCTTTTTCCGGCGCTTCAGTTTGCTCGGCCAGATGTCAGCCAGGTCATGCAATCCAGTACGCGAAAAGTTGCCGGCAGCGTGCGCGGAAAACGAATTCACCGGGTCTTGATCGCCGGCCAGATCGCCCTGACGCTGCTTTTATTGAGCGCTGCCGGAGCGGCTATCCAGGGCTTCGTGCGCATGATGCGCGTAAACCTGGGCTACAACCCGCATCATGCTATGTCCATCGGAATTCCGCTTCATGAAAAGACCTTCCCCACACGAATTCAGCGCGCAAATTACTTCACTCAGCTCCGCGACCAGATCGCTACTCTGCCGGATGTCATCTCCACCGGCATTTCGACCAATGCCACTCCTCCTGACAGCGGCTGGAAGCAGCCGTTCGAACTCCGGGGCAAAACAGCATCGGAAAGCCAGAAGGCAAGCATCAATCTCGTCGATTCGAGATACTTTCGCACCTTGGGAATTCCGCTCAGGACAGGCAGGCTGTGGGACGAATCGGAGCTTGAGCGCGGAGCTTTAATGGCTGTCGTCAATGAAGCATTCGCGAAGCACTACATCCCGAAAGGTGATGTTCTTGGCAGCTTCGTCAGAATTCCCACACTCAAGAGCGATTCTTCTGACACCCTGGACGCGCCCGGCAGCGACACCTGGTTGCAAATCATCGGAGTGACCGGGGATGCGCTGGATGACGGCCTGGATAAACCGGTAATGCCGGCGATTTATCTGCCCTACTCGCTTCACATGTGGATGTGGACGCAGATCGTGGTGCGCACCCGTGTCGATCCGCGGACGATCGTTCACAGCATCAAGCAACAGATCGTGGCGGTGAATCCTGACCAGCAGGCTACACTCTGGGACGATGGCATTCTGGAATCATGGATCCATAATCAGCCGGTTGTTGCCCGGGGACGTTTCGTGTCTGTCCTGTTCGCCGCTTTTTCTATCCTCGCGCTTGTCCTGGCCGCCGTTGGCCTCTACAGTGTTGTTTCCTACTCCGTCGTCCAGCGAACCAACGAATTCGGCATCCGCATGGCGCTGGGTGCT
>DASXEY010000052.1:0-4440 GCA_036489835.1 Bryobacteraceae bacterium
GTCGATCGAATCGAACGAACGAAACGTGTTCTTCGGATTGTGCTTCTGCAGCACCTTCGTGATCGCCGCCGTCAGCGTCGTCTTCCCGTGATCGATGTGCCCAATCGTCCCCACGTTCACGTGCGGCTTGGACCGGTCAAACTTTTCCTTCGCCATAAAAGTCCTGATTCCCTTTCGTAGCTTGTACTGCTCGTTTCATACTCAGAGCGCCGGCTATCCGGCTCCAGCCCCAAAACTCAATTTGTAACTGCGACCGCAACGGAATGCTTGTCGCAGCTCCTGCTGCAAATCTTTTACTTCCCCTGATTCCGTCCGATAATCTCTTCGGAAATCATCCTTGGCGCTTCTTCATACCGCGCAAACTGCATGCTGTAGGAGGCGCGCCCCTGCGTCGATGACCGGATATCGTTCACGTATCCGAACATCTCCTTGAGCGGCACCATCGCCTTGATCACCTGCGAACCGCCCACGTGCTCCATGCCTTCAATCCGGCCGCGCCGCGAGTTGATGTCGCCGATGATCGTGCCCATGTGCTCTTCCGGCACCGTCACTTCCACGGCCATCACCGGCTCCAGCAGTACCGGGGACGCCTTCCGCGCCGCTTCCTTGAAGGCCAGCGAACCCGCAATCTTGAAGGCCATTTCGTTCGAATCGACGTCGTGATAGCTGCCGTCGTACAGGAACGCCTTGAAGTCCACCAGTTCGTAGCCGGCAAGAATCCCGCCCAGCGCCGCCTCGCGAATGCCATGCTCAATCGGCTTGATGTACTCCTTCGGAATGGTGCCGCCGCGAATCTCGTTGATGAACTCAACGCCCTTACCCGTCTCGTTCGGTTCCAGACGAATCTTCGCGTGACCGTAGTTGCCCGACCCACCCGTCTGCCGGATGTATTTGCCTTCGGCTTCTGAATGCTTGCGGATGGTCTCGCGGAACGCAACCTTCGGCTCACCGACATTCGCCTCGACCTTATGCTCGCGCTTCATGCGGTCGACAAGGATCTCGAGATGCAGTTCGCCCATGCCGCTGATGATCGTCTGCCCCGAATCGATATCGGTCCGGACCTTAAAGGTCGGATCTTCTTCGGCCAGCCGCGCCAGCGCCACACCCATTTTTTCCTGATCGGTCTTCGTCTTCGGTTCCACAGCGACCGAGATGACCGGCTCCGGAAAATCAATCGCGCTCAGCGCAATCGCATGATGCGGATCGCACAGCGTGTCGCCCGTCTTAATCTCTTTCAGTCCGACGCAGGCGCAGATATCGCCGGCGTAGATCTCGGTAATCTCTTCACGCTTGTTGGCGTGCATCTTCACCAGGCGACCCACGCGCTCCGTGCGGCCCGAGCGGGGATTGAGAACGGTATCGCCAGTCTTCAGGCTGCCCGAGTAGAGGCGGATGAAGCCAAGCTTGCCGTACTGATCGTTGATGAGCTTAAACGCCAGCGCGGAGAACGGCTCCTCGTCTTTCGCTTCGCGCTTGAGCACCACGCCCGCATGGTACGGATCGATGCCTTCGATCGCCGGAACATCGAGCGGGCTGGGCAGATAATCCACCACCGCATCGAGCAGGGTCTGGACGCCTTTGTTCTTGAACGCCGATCCACACAGAACCGGGAAGACCTTCATTTCGATGGTGGCCCGCCGCAAGGCAGCCTTCAGCTCTTCCGCCGTCGGCGTCTCGCCTTCGAGGAACTGGTGCAGCATCGCGTCGTCATTCTCAGCAACCGTTTCGATCAGCTGCATGCGGAAGGCTTCCGCCTTCTTTTTCAGGTCGGCCGGAATTTCCTCTTCGCTGTACTCCGCGCCCATGGTCTCGTCGTGCCACAGGATCGCCTTCATCTCGATCAGGTCGACGACGCCCTTGAACTTCGCTTCCGCGCCGATCGGGATCTGTGTCGCGACCGGGCGCGCGCCCAGCCGCTTGCGGATGGTCTCAATCACGTGCTCGAAGTCCGCGCCCGCCTTATCCATCTTGTTGACGAAGCAAATGCGCGGAACCTTGTACTTATCGCCCTGCCGCCACACCGTCTCGGTCTGGGGCTGCACGCCACTGACGGAGTCGAACAGCGCCACCGCACCATCGAGCACGCGCAGCGACCGCTCCACCTCGGCCGTGAAGTCCACGTGGCCAGGCGTATCGATGATGTTGATCCGGATATTTTTCCAGGTGCAGGTCGTCGCCGCGGATGTGATCGTGATTCCGCGCTCCTGCTCCTGTTCCATGTAGTCCATCGTCGCCGTGCCTTCATGCACTTCGCCGATACGATGGGTTATCCCCGTGTAATAGAGGATGCGCTCAGTCGTCGTCGTCTTTCCGGCGTCGATGTGCGCCATGATTCCGATATTCCGGCAACGATTCAGCGGTACTTGTCGCGGCACAATACTCTCTCTTTGCTTCTTGCGGACTTCATCAGTCCGCGGTTGTTGCTTGTTTCCGGTTCTGGGGTCCTATTCCCCAAAACCCAAAATCCCTGAACCCTGCTTCTCTACCAGCGGTAGTGAGCGAAGGCCTTGTTGGCCTCGGCCATACGGTGAACGTCTTCCTTCTTCTTCATCGCCGCGCCGCGCCCGTTGGCCGCATCCAGCAGCTCGTTGGTCAGCTTGTCGATCATGCCCTTTTCGCCGCGCGCCCGGCCATAGCTCACCAGCCAGCGAATTGCCAGCGAGGTGCGCCGTTCCGGATTTACTTCCACCGGCACCTGATAGTTCGCGCCGCCCACGCGCCGCGTCTTGACCTCGAGCAGCGGTTTGCAGTTCTCCACCGCCTTCTTGAACAGCGTCAGTGCATCCGTGCCGCCGCCCTTCGCCTCAAGGTTCTTCATCGAGGTGTAGAAGATTCCCTGCGCCGTCGACTTCTTCCCCTCGTACATCATCGAGTTGATGAACTTCGTCACCAGCGTCGAGCTGTACACCGGGTCCGACACCGTTTCCCGTTTCGCGATATGTCCTTTTCTCGGCATGCTCTCTATTCCTTAATCTTTGCCGCTCATTCGCTCGCGCCGCGTTCGTCCTGAACGCCGATCGCCGAACGCTGAACGCTATTTCTTCGCTGCTCCGCCCTTGGCGCGCTTGGTTCCATACTTCGAGCGGCTCTGATTCCGGCCCGCGACGCCCACTGAATCCAGCGTTCCGCGCACCACGTGATACCGCACGCCGGGAAGATCCTTCACGCGGCCCCCGCGAATCAGCACGATCGAGTGCTCCTGCAGGTTGTGCCCGATCCCGGGAATATAGGTCGTCACTTCAATCCCATTCGTCAGGCGCACACGAGCGACCTTGCGCAACGCCGAGTTCGGCTTCTTGGGCGTCTGCGTGTACACGCGCGTGCAAACTCCGCGCCGCTGCGGGGATCCCTGCAGCGCTGGCGACGCCGTCTTGTACCGGGGCGCCGTCCGTCCTTTTCTCACCAACTGATTAAATGTCGGCAAACCAAATCTCCTTCGCCCTGCCCGTACCGCTCAAACTCACACACGCGCGCAAAATTCGCCTGCTTCGTTCGCGATTCCAAATCCCCTTTTGGGGACTCGATTCGCGCGAAGGGCAATCTGCCTCGCGTCCGCTTCCAACTTCACTGCTTCAGACGAGAACCTGCGACGGTGACCGAGCGTGCCTGCCGCCCCGCATCTCTACAGGGCCTTTGGAACAGCCAGTTCCGTTTCGAGGTTCCGGCCCGCATAGTCCGCCAAGGTGACGGGTGTCGCAGGCTCCGAATGCGATGTTACCGGTCGTGAATCCTGCTGCCGTTTCCGGCCTCACGCCCGCGCTGCCCCGTCTCCCACCCCACTGCTAACAGGTAGAAAAAGCATGTGACAGACAGCTTTTTGAGAATAGCACAGTTTTATTTCGCGTCAAAATTCCCCGGCTGCGCCATAGGAGGTCGGAATCCCTCTCACCATCATCCATTCCGGGCCCTGAAAAAATCCGATCCCATGGAGGTGGATGTCCGGCAAATTCGCCTGAATGCGAAACGCCTATTCGCGCGGGTTCACGAGTATCCACATGGCGAGGGCTGCTGAGCCTCTCGAATTCCGGATACCCCGATCGAGGCTGCTCTCAAAGGCCTGCCCAAGGTCGGCGGCTCTGTAGAGCGACCGACGGTTCTCACCGTTCCTACCGATGGCGTGGTCTACGATCCTGAGCTGGCACACTGCTGCGCCCAAAATCCCGCTCTCGATCAGGCGGAAGGATCAACTGGAGCGCGCCCAGGCCGAAGCCCATAAGTTGGGACTGGACGTCCAGCTCATGGCGTCGGATGTCCAACCGCGGCAGGCTCTTTTGGCGGCAGGCATGCTCGCCACGTTCGAAACGCCACTTGGCAAAACCAGCGTCGCGTAGCGAATCAGAACTCTGTCTCGGCAACGGGGATTTGGGCTCGCCTCCCGAGCGAAACGTAAAGCTGGCTTGACATTGCTCCTCACCCTTGCTAGTTTATGTCAAGCTGACT
>DASXEY010000130.1:0-1647 GCA_036489835.1 Bryobacteraceae bacterium
ACTGACCGGCGCCCGTAATCCGGTATAGCCGCCGACGCGGCCGCCCCAGAACGGCAGGCTCTTCCTTTTCCCAACGGCTGGTCAGCCAGCCAGCCTGTTCGTAGCGAATAAGAATCGGATAAAGGCTGCCGGACAGCAATTCCGTCCGTTGCGCGACATCAGCGCCGGAATACTTCTGCGCGACGTTCTCCATGAAGACATCGAGCACCCTCAAGCCCTGGAAGGTGATCCGGGGATCGGAGGGTTTCCGTCGGGAACGAGGCATTATACCGCTTCCGGATCAGAATGACTTGGCGATGTATGGGAAAGAGGTGATGGATTTGACGACCTGTGGATTGCGCTCGATGTAGAGGATAGCGTCGGCGAGCTTTTGGCATACATCGTCGATGGATTTCAGGGCATAGTTCTTGAAGATTTTTTCGCGGATTTCGTCCCAGAGATTTTCCTTGGGGTTGAGTTCCGGTGCATAGGGCGGCAGGAAGAACAGCGTGACGTTTTTGGGAACCGCCAGTTGGCCGCTGCGGTGGTTGGGAGCACCATCGAGCACCAACAGAATATCCTGCCTGGCGTATTTGCGCGATAGTGTGTCGAGGAAAGCCTGAAAGCAGGCCGTGTCCGAAGTCGGCATTATCAGATAGACGCAGGTGCCGTCCTTCGGTGAGACTGCGCCATAGAGATAGACGTATTGGCGAATGAGTTGGGCAGCGACCTTGGGCCGGATGCCGAGCGGCGACCAGCACGGCCGTGGCCGGTTCATTCGTCCGAACCGCGCTTCGTCGGCGAACATGATCCGCAGCCGGCGGCCTCGCCGCTCAGCGGCCCGCCGCGCTCGCCTTACGGCGCGTGGAAAGCCGCTTTTTTAAAAGTCGTCTGGGCTTCGACATCCCGTTTCGGATGAAACGGCCGCGGCATCAGCTTGCGCCAGCGATGTCGGTCGAGAAGATCATAAACCGTGCTGTTGCCGGTTTCGTGACCGACTGCCTGCTCATAAGCGAGCTTGAGATCATGGATGTTCAACATCTCGCCGGCCCCGGCGGCCTTGGCAAAGCGCGCCAGGAGCGCCTTTTCCTCCGCAATCGTCATGTTCTCGCGCGTGCGGCCGCCGCTCGGCTTCGGCTTGAGCGCTTTGAGCCCGCCGTGATCGTAAGCCATGTGGGCGCGGTTGACCGTGCTCAGCGAAACCCCCATCGCCGCCGCAATCGCCGGCTGCGCCATCCCGCTTTCACGCAGCAATACCATCCGGATGCGGTCTCGCTGCACCTCTGGTATTTTCCACCGCAATGCTGTCTTCAACTGCCGTATCTGCCGCTTCGTGCATTTGACCATCTGGCCCCCCGAATCAGATAGTCACAGAGAACCACACCGCCCCCCTCAAGATTCGGCACCCAGCTACCGTAAAGCCGCCGATTCAACCAGCTCCGGAAGTGGTATGAGAATTGGGTTCTCGTGAGCGATCCTGCTCGTAGGAAGCCGCCGCCGCCCGTTAAGGGAATGGAAAGCATGCGAAATATGCCATCCAAGTTCGAATCCTCTCACGGAGGCTGGTCGGATTCGAACCGCGTCGAGCATTATTGATTTTGGATTCATGACGACAGTGACCTCGGGCGGGTACCCGGCGCGAATCGTTGCCTGTCGCGACGGCCAAAT